>CAVQVV010000017.1:0-639337 GCA_963717245.1 uncultured Actinomycetota bacterium
TCTTCGCGGGCTCCGCGTGTGCAGCGGGTTTACCGCCGGATTCGAGCGAGGGTTCAACGGTGCATCGCAGACCGGTCCTCCGACCCAGGCTGAACCACCAACCAATCTTGCGCAGGTGGGCACGCCATACCGCGTCACGTCGAGCAGCGGAGCAACCGCGAACGTGACCATCGCAGGCGTCCACTTCTCGCCGCTGCCCGGGGCGGAAGCTAACAGCCTTAGCGAGTTCGCTGTGCTCGACGTCGAGATCACCGGCTTGTCGAGCGCGCCGTATCACTACAGTGAGTCGGACTTCGGCTTCCAATACGCCTCCGGACCAGACCCATACAGGCACTCCGATGACAACAACCTCTACGGAGTTAGCCCTCTCGACCACGGACAGTTCCCATCCGCACTGGGTATCGGCACGCTAAGCCAAGGGAAGAGCGCTCACGGCTCTGTGCCAATACTGGGATGTTCTCCTCATTCGCGGGCTGCTCTGTCTTTCATGACCGACTGGAAGGTGACGTGTCGGCGAGCACCCACCGCCTAGCGCAATGGATCATCAACGCTCCGTGATGGCGCGACAGCCCGGGGTAGATACACGACCGGTCCCGGATCTCGACGTGGCGGCGCAGCACCGCCCCAGCGAATCGCGCGGTCGGCCCCTGAGCGCTGCGACCACCCCCGCGGCGGGCGTGCTGGGCGGTTTGGGCGGCGAGGTCGGCCACTACCGCGGCCCAGTCACCGCAAGCGTCCGGGTCGGCGACGACGGTCACCGTCGCGCTACCGTCCTCGGTCAAGTACCCGATCACGTTGCGGTCCCGCACCGCGGTCGCATACCGGCGCGCCGCCCACTCCGGATCGAACGCGATCACCAGCTTCTTGATCCGCGCCGCCAACTCCCCCGTCGTGAGCCCACCAGCCCGGGGCAACAACCGCGCACCCACCACGTCGACCTGCTCCGCGGTCAAATCCGCGCACAAATCCGCGAACACCCACGCCTTACTCCGGCAAATCCGACCCGTATCCAGCGCAGTGAACACCGCCGGCATCCGCAACACCAACGTCTCGGCGAAGCCATGCTCCCGATCAGCCGCACGCCGCGTCCACGCCAACGCTGCCCGGATCTCATCCGCGGCATACAACGGCGACCCACCAGCCGGGACACCTCACCCGCACCCGCGTCCGGGTCACACAACCCGACCTCCACCATGGTGGCCAGCAACCGCGCCTGCTCATGAGCCAACTGCCGGGCCCGAGCCCGCAACACCTCCACCGCATCAGCACCGGTCACCGCATGAACGTCGATCCCGGCCAGCAGCGCACCCAACTCCGGGCCCGGCACCATCAGCGCCAAACCCTCGGTAATCACCTGCCGCACCGTCACAACCCGAACGCTACAAGTGAGGTCTGACAGTCTCGGCCGTCCTGCGCCAACCCCAGTTACCGCGATCAGGCGGTGCGGCGCCGGCGCAGGAACGGATCGGTCAGCGCCGGCGGCAGGTAGCCCTCGTCGGCGCGCGACAGGGTGACGCCGGGCGGCACGATCTCGTCGATCTCGGTCCAGCACGTCGGTAGCCGAGCGACGACGTCGACGGCGCCGAGCTGCGACTCGAGGTGCTCCATCGTGCGCGGGCCGATGATCGGCGCCGTCACCGCGGGGTGCTGCAGCACGAAGGCGAGCGCCAGGTGGACCAGCGAGAGCCCGGCCTCCTCGGCCAGCGCGGCCAGCGCGTCGGCGGCGTCGAGCTTGGCCTGGTTGGCCGGGGTGTCGAAGGTCGTAGCGGGCCGGCATCCGTTCGGCGCGGTGCGACGCTCGGGGCGTCCTGGCCCTTGCGGTACCGCCCGGTCAGCCAGCCGCCGGCCAGCGGGCTCCACGGAAGCACGCCCATGCCGTACTGCTGGGCGACCGGCAGCAGGTCGGCCTCGATGCCGCGGACCAGGATCGAGTACGGCGGCTGCTCGGTCACGAACCGGCCGAGGCCCGGCGCTTCGCCGATCCACTGAGCCTCGACGACCTCGTGGGCCGGGAAGGTGGACGAGCCGAAGGCGCGGATCTTGCCCTGGCGCTGCAGGTCGGTCAGCGCGGACAGGGTCTCCTCGACGTCGGTGTCGGGCTCGGGGCGGTGCACCTGGTACAGGTCGATCCAGTCGGTCTGCAGGCGGCGCAGGCTGTTCTCGACCTCCTGGATGATCCACCGTCGCGAGTTGCCCCGCTTGTTCGGATCGCCGCCCGGCTGGACCCATCGGCACGTCCATCGGGCCGTGGAACTTGGTCGCCAGGATGACGTCGTCGCGCCGGCCGCCGGCAGCGCCTTGCCGACGATCACCTCCGACTCACCCTGCGAGTAGACGTCGGCGGTGTCGATGAAGTTGATGCCCGGCGTCCAGCGCGCTGTGGATGATCCCGATCGAGGCGTCGTGGTCGGGCTCGCCCCAAGCGCCGAACATCATCGCGCCGAGGCAGAGCGGGCTGACCTGCATGCCGGTGCGTCCGAGGCTGCGGTAGTCCATGCCCCGACCTTAGGGCGGCCAGCGCCGGCGTGCCGACGGCCCGTTTATTGTCAGGAGATGGACGCGGTACCGCAGCGGGTCGTCATCGTGGGGGCGAGTCTGGCGGGGCTGTTCGCTGCCGTTGCCGCAGCGGGGAACGGCACTTCGGTCACGGTGCTGGAACGCGACGCCATGCCCGATGACCCGAAGCCGCGGGCGGGGGTGCCACAGGGGGAGCAGCCGCATGTGTTCCTGTTCCGTGGGCTGCTCGCTCTGGAGGAGCTGCTGCCTGGGGTGCGCCAGACACTTCTCGATGCTGGCGCGGTGCCCTTCGATACCGGCGAGCTGCCGTGGCTTGCTGAGCAGGGGTGGCTGCCGATCGGTCAGCGCGCGTTCGAGGTGTTGTCGATAACTCGTCCGCTGTTCGAGCATGTGATCAGGCGCAGGGTGGCGGAGCTGCCCGGGGTCCAGATCCGCTCCGGGCTGAAGGCGACAAGCCTGCGGCGATGCGATCGGCAGTGGGAAGTGGCGTTGGCGGACGGCTCCACTGTGCTGACCGACCTTCTGATCGACGCCTCCGGGCGCAGCTCGCGGCTACCAATCTGGTTGGCGCAGGCGGGTGTGGCGGAGGCACCGGTCTCTCAGGTCGATTCCGGGGTGGGCTACGCCACCCGCATGTACGCCGCCGCACCAGTGGGATTTGATGCCGCGGGTGTCATCATCCAGCAGACGCCGGCAGCGTTGATCGGCGGTATCGCGCTGCCGGTCGAGGGCCGCCGTTGGCTGGTCACCGCCGTCGGCTGCGGTGAGCACCGGCCGCCGCGGGATGCCGCGGGGTTCGAGTCGTTCCTCCAGCGGTTGCCTGACCCGGCGCTGGCTGACCTGGCGCGCCACGCCGATCCGATCAGCAACGTCGCCGTGCATCGCCAAACCGGCAACCGCCGGCATCACTACGAGCGGGTCCCAGACTGGCCTGAAGGCCTGCTCGTCGTCGGCGATGCATTATGCGCGTTCAACCCGATCTACGGGCAGGGCATCACGGTCGCGGCCTGCGAAGCCCTTCTGTTGCGCCAGGCGCTCGCCGCGGGTATGGGCCCCGGATCCGCCCGTCGCCTGCTCCGCAAATTCGCCACCGTCGTGTGGTTGCCCTGGTCCATGGCCACCAGCGAAGATCTGCGCTATCCCACCAGCACCGGCCATCAGTCCGTTCCACAGGCGCTGCTCGGCCGGTGGACTCGACAGCTCATCCGCCTGGCCGCTCATGGGAACCTGCGCGCGCACGGTGCAGTGGCCCGGGTGTACCACCTCATGGGCTCCCCAGCGCTGTTGTTCCACCCGGCTCTCGTGGCCGCCGCGGTCCGGGCTCAACTGACCGGCTGCGGCCCCCGCAACCGCCGCCCCGCCGCCCTTGATGCCCTGACGCGTTCGAGCTGACGACACCAGTTCCCGGGGCCTCCCGGGGCCATCCTGCGCGACGGCTACCTCAGCAGCCAGGTGGTCAGCATCGACGGAGGGATGTATCCGCGCTGTGCGCGGCAGCTGCGGCAAGGCGGTGGTGCCCCGGGGCGCAGTAACTGCACCCCGGGGCCCTCGAGAGAACCCCGGCTTATCGACGCAACATCCTCCTGAATCAACGAGTGCGCCTGGTACCACCGTTATCAATAGGAGCAGACGGTCCGGCGGGGCCTTGCGGGCCGCGAGGCCCTGGACGTCCGACATGCCCGTCTTCTCCGGGAGGCCCGGGGGGGCCGCTACGCCCGTCTTCTCCGGGAGGCCCACCAGGCCCAACTGGTCCGGCTGGACCGATGGGGCCGTTCTCGCCACGAGGCCCGATAGGTCCAGCGGGCCCGACTGATCCGGGTGCGCCGTCAGCTCCCGGAGGTCCGGCGGGACCGGGAGGACCGGCAGGTCCCTGAGGCCCGGCAGGTCCGATCGGGTTCAGATGACTGACCCGGGAAGCATCGCTGATGCCGTACCCGACCATGCCGCCGATCACGCTGCTTAACATAGCGAGCAGGATCGCGGCACCAAGAAGAGGAGTTGCGGCTTTCCAGCGACGTGCGTTTGGGGAGTCTTTATCGTCCGGCGAGGGTTTGCCCACTGCAGGCGCCAAACTGTAGGTTGCGTCAACCTTCGCTTCGCCGACTCGGCCGAGGATATCGATCACCTTGACGTTGACGGTTGCGAGCTTCTGCGGCCCTGTCTCTGCCGTAGCCGGTGGCGTCGTCGCTGGCAAGACTTTTGTCACGGTTATGGTCGAGCCGTGACCCTCTTCGAGGGGTCCATCATCGATATGCCACGCGTAGTCGTATGGTGACTCAAGTGAGTCGGCCAGCGTGGCGTCGAGTGTAATGGTGATGGGTGCGCCCGGTACAGGTGGATCCGAGATCATCCGCTGCTCGATGGTGGGCTTCGGCTTCTCCTCCTCGACGGTGAGCGTGAGGCGCTGCTCGTACAATGGTACGTCGTATAGCGCAACCAGGTACCCATGTTGTACCGCTAGCTCCACGGCCGGCGCTTCGGTGGATACGTCGGTGCCCGGGATGAGGAAACGTTGACGTAATTTACCGGTGGGACTCAGCTCAGTCGTCGTGGTACTTGCCAGGTGAGGCGGCTTTGCGGTCTCGGAAAAGATATGGCGGATCAAGCCCGCCGAAGCCTCGATGATGAGATCTGCGTCCGGTGGCTGCGGCCCGATATCGCTCACCCGAACGGACAGCTGCCCCGCGGAGGTGAGTGAACACTGCATTGCGGTGTCGACCATGACGGTAGACTCCGCACGCTTTAGCTGCCCGGCGAGGTGGATGTTGTCATCATCAGTGAAGGTCGCCGTTACATTCATCCAGCGCCAGGCGACAGGGCCGTCGACGAGCTGAGCGGTTCCGGTGGCCAGATCGTGAGCGCAGAGCCAGTTGAGCATATTGTTAAGGCCCGCTTCGCTCAGTGCCACAGCGGCATTCGCTGGCGAGACTACCAACAGATTCGTCGACCACGCGGGCGCCGAGGTCGTCGCCGTGCTGCGCATGGCGAGCGTGAGCGATTCGGCATACGGATCGAGGAAGACGGCTGACTCTGCGAGCGCCAGCCCGTCGGCAGCCGCACCGTCGCCGGGGGCTTCGAGGCGCAGCGGGAGCGAGCCCGGCAGGTAGCTGAGCGGCATGCCGGCCAACGGTGCCATCAAGCACAGGGAGATACTGGGGCGAAGGATCGCGTGTTCGATCGTGTTGTCGATCCAGGAAAGCGGTTCGTCGTCGCCCTCATAGCTCAGTTTCAGATCGGTCAGATCGAGACTCAACATCGATGGCACCGCCAATGTCGCCACAGGTTCGTTGTCCTTGGTGGCGGACACCTGGGGTTCGCAGTCGGCTTGGACATTTCCTTCAATTGTCAGGTTGATGCCTTCTGTTATGTGGCGGGTGCCACCCCGGACGTCAGCAGACAGCCGCAGCCGGTCACTGGCGATATCGAGTTTCGGATTGTCCCAGTGTCCCTTCAGCTGAAACGGGGGAATCTTATGCCCGATGACTCGCGAAAGAGGAGTGGTCAAAGCGAGATTGCTCAAGAGTGACGTGTCGATGGCGCGAGTCTGTATGTCACGCACGACGCTATGATGAAGCTGAACTATGAAGTCGTAGTCGTGTTGCATTAAGGGCTCCTATGGTTTGTTTGCTAGCGGCGACGGAGTCAGGTCCGTCCAGTGAACTGTGCCGCGCAGTGAAGGGAAGCTTTAATGGTAGGATGGAATCAGCGCGCGCAGGGAGTAACGCTGCACGCTCAATCCAGGATAAAACGCGACCGTGCCGCTGCGAGGGATGACGGCATCGCGCTGAACCTCCCGGAGTCAGATCGACGATCTGGTCCTGGTCCTGGTAGTGGTCAGAGCCATCACTCCCTCAGGTTCGCATCAATACCTAGCCGATGCCTATTCACATCGGACATATCCATCATCGTTCGTGGCGAGCGGAGTGTTAGCAGCCTTTCGGCGCAGTGCGCTGGGCCGGATGGCGTAGGACGCGAGCGCCCCACACCTCGACCGACCTGGACTGGGTACTCCTGTTTCGGAGTACCGATGAGTTCGAGACCGCTGCGGCGCGACAGTGGTGACATGCTTTTCGAGTCGCGAAGGGAGCCACCATGGCCAATCGCGACACCACCCCCGTCGGAGCGCCCCGCTGGATCGGTGCCCAGTTCACGCTTGTCGCTTCCCACGACACCGCGGGGCGTGCCTGAAACTGCCGCGCCGTGCGTGCTGCGACCCGCAACACCGAGCGGGCGATCTCGTCAACCGACGGCCGTACGCGTACGGTGCGGTGATGAGCATCAAGGTAACGATGCAGGAGCTGGCGGAAACTCTGACGCGGTTTCGCTTCGCGTACCTGTTGACCATCGGCGACGATGCGCGGCCGCACGTCGTGGCCGTGAGCGCCAGACTGCTGAACGGCACCCTGCGCGTGACGGATCTGGGTCGAAGGACTCGAACCAACGTCGCCGCTCGCCCGCCGGTCACGTTGGTGTGGCCGCCCGCGGATCCGAACGACTACTCGTTGATCGTGGACGGCCTGGGATCGGTGCGCGACGACGAGCTCGATATCGCGCCGACCTGGGCGGTGCTGCACCGGCCGGCGCCACCCCCCACCATCACGACCGGGGATGGCTGCGAGTCGGACTGCATCGCGGTGCCTCTCGCCGCGGACACCGCGAGCGGCAGCTGAGCCTGCCGCGACGATCGCCGCGGGCAGGCAACGGCGTCACCGGCTTCCGCGGAGCATCGTCGGTAGCGGCACGTGGAGTCCCTCCGGAGCCGGTCGGTGCATCGCGTCCTCGATGAGCGGATCGGGTTGGCGCAGCCCGAGTTCGGACTCCACGAACCGGGCCGCCAACTCTGTCCAGTCGTGCGCCCGGCGGAGCATCGCGTGACCGTCGCCGAGCACGTCGAACCGGCACACTCGGGAGGTGACCTGCTTGGCGCGTACCGCAAAGCGGTAGGACAGCCGCGGATCGGTCATATGCTCCTGGTTGCCGTGCGCGATGAGAATCGACCGCCCGGCCAGCTGCTGCACCGGCTCACCGTCCACGGTCCAGGGCGCCAGCGCGCACACCGCGCTCACCGCCGGGTGGTCAGCCGCCCGCAGCGCCGCCCGTGCGCCCATCGAATGTCCCAGCAACACCACCGGCGCGCCCGGGTATTGCTCCCGCAGCTTCGCCAACGCCCACTGCGCGTCCTGCACCGGATGCAGATCGGGCTCGTCCCACCCGCGGTAGCGGTACCGCACGATGCACACCGCCAGCCCGCGCGCGCCGCCTCGCCGGTGCAGCAACCGCGCGAAAGGCACCATCCGGAGGTAGCTCAACTGTGTTCGGCGCCGGACAGTGACCGGGCTCCGGGCCTGCCCGCCATGCAGTACGAGCACGATTGAGCGGACCCGCGCGGGGTCCATCGGCCAGCGGTCCTCGATCCGCGGGGCCAGATTGTCCACGAGTCAGCCGTCCAAGTGTCGGGCCTTCGGGTCGTGGTGCACAGCCCGGTAACCCGAAACGTAACAGCATTACCACCGCGGCTGCGTACGCTGCTGCCAGCAGGGCGGTCCGCTCGGGCGAGGAGGTCGGCTGCTGCATGCCGCACACCGTCGCGGCGCTGATCACCGCCGGGCTGGTCGCGCTCGCCGGGTGCGGCCGGATCGCGCCGCCGCCAGCAGCAGGGCCGCCAGCAGCAGGGCTGCCCATCCCACCGACGACGACGCCCGCCACCGGTCAATCGGTGACCGTCCTCGGCGTGGTCCGGGCCGGCGCCCTACCGGGGTGCGACACCCTCGTCGCCGAGGACGGCACGCACTACCAGCTGCTGGACACCACTGACCCGCCGCGCAACGTCCCGGTTGAGGTGACCGGCGTTCCCGACCCGTCGCTGCTCAGTTACTGCATGAACGGGCGGCCGCTGCATGTGCAGCGGATCAGTCGGCGGTGAGCCGTCACACGTCGTGATCAAGTTAGGCTGGCTGCGGAAGGTACGCCAAAACGCGGGTGGATCGGTAGATCATGAAGCCAGGACATTGCACCGCTGCGCTGAGTGCGCTCGCACTAGGCCTGATGGCCTGCTCGAACGTGACACCAGGGAGCACGCCGCCGACCACTGCCGCGCCGACCACGGCAGGGCTGCCGACGACTCCGCCCGCTTCGGCGGGGTCAGCAGCGACGTCGGCACCACCGACGGGCTCGGTCGCCGCGCCGGGGTGCCGCTCGGCGCAGCTCGCCGCCTCCCTCGGGGCGCCTGAGGGTGCCGCGGGCTCGGTCTACCGCGTGCTGATTTTCACCAACACCAGTAACCGGGACTGCCAGCTGCGGGGTTTCCCCGGTGTCTCCTACGTCGCCGGCGACGGCGGCCAGCAGGTCGGACCAGCTGCAGAGCAGGTCGGTGACCGGGGTGGCTCGGTGCGTATCGCGCCGGGCGCCACCGCATCGGCGCAGGTGCAGCTGGTGAACGTCGCAAACTACGATGCGGCCACGTGCCGCCCCACCCCCGTGCGCGGCTTGCGGGTTTATCCCCCGGGCGAGACGGCAGCGCTGTTCGTGCCGGCCGAGGGAACGGGCTGTGCGGGCACGCCGCCCGGCCCGCAGCTCACCGTGGGGACGATCATCGCGCCATGAACGAGAATGATCAGCCGGGAAGGTTCAGGACGGTCAAGGTCCCGCTGTCGACGTTGCTCACGTAGGCCTGACGGCCGTTGGGAAGCACCGCGATGCTGCTCGGGCCGGCCCCGGTGGGGATGGTCGCGGTGACCTGGTTGGTCGCGGCATCGATCACTGAAACCGTGTTGCTGCCATTGTTGACCACGTAGGCGAACCGGCCGTCCTGGGTCCAGACGATGTCTTCAGGCTGCTGCCCGACGGGGATGGTGGCGACAACCCGGAGAGTGTTGGTGTCGATCACCGACACGGTGTTCGACTCGTAGTTGACGTTGGCGACCAGCGGGCGGTTGGGGTTTACGGCGATGCTGTGTGCACCCGCCCCGACCGGGATGGTCGCCACAACGTCGTCGGTGGCGGTGTTGATCACAGACACCAGGTGCGCTTCGTGACTGACCGTGTATGCACGGCTCCCATCACGGGAGAACGCGATCGAATGCGGGTCCGGCGCGACCTTGATCTGCCCAACGACCCGGTTGGTTTCGGTGGAGATCACCGACACCGACCCGACATCATGGTTGGGGACATAGAGCAGCTTCCCGTCCGGGGTGAGCGCCGGGTCGAACGGGCTCGCGGGCTGCGGAATCGTTGCCATCTCTGTGTGCGACACGGTGTCGAGCACGTCTATTGAATGTTCGGTGTGCTGATCATTGAAGATGGTGACGTACAGTGTGCGACCGTCCGGCGCGAACGTGAGGAACTGGGGTGAGCCGGCCGCGATCGGGATGGTCGCGGTCACCCGGTTGGTCGCCGCGTCTACCACGGTGAGGACCTGGGCGTCTCCATTAGCGACGTAGGCGTGTTCCCCGTCGGGCGAGACTGCGACAAAGTTAGGGGTCGTCCCTACCTGGATGGTGGCCGCGACAGTGGGCACCGTCACCTTCGGTGCGACGATCGCCACCGCGGTGGGGGCGGGCTTGAGCGGAGGCGGCGGTGCAGACGCCTGGGTTTCGCTCCGGCCGACGTAGACGGCGAGGGCGATCACCGCAGCCACTGCTGCGGCCGCGCCGGCAGCGAGCAGGATCCGCGGTCGGCGCGCGCGGTCGCGTGCTGCGGGAGGTGGGGGCCGCGGCTCCTTCGGCCGCACATGCCGGGCGGTAGCGGCAGTCGCGCCATTCGATGGCGTGCGCTGTGCCGGAATCGCGTCGGCCGGGATCGCGTCGGCCGGGCGCTGCGCCGGTATGGGCAGCTGAACATCGTGCTCTGGTGATTGTTGTGGGGAACTGGTGTCAAGGACCGCGTTCAGCGTCGCTGTCGGAATGGGCGCCGTGCTGCCGCGACTGTCGGGCCGCCGACTCTCCTGCGGCGCTCCGTTACCTTGCGCCCCGTTTCCTTGCGTCCCGTTGTTTTGCGTCCCGTTGTTTTGCGTCCCGTTGTTTTGCGCCCCGTTGTTTTGCGCCCCGTTGTTTTGCGCCCGGTTGTTATGGGGCCGACCGACGCGCGGATAGGCCGCATGGGAGGCCAGCGTGGCGGCGCCCCGAGCAACGACGTGTTGCGGATCGGTGTCCACCACAGTGGGACATCCCAGGTCAGCAGACAGCATCCGGGCAACCAAGGGGATTCGCGACGATCCGCCCACCAGCAGCACTGCGCTGAGGTCTGCGGGGGCGACCTTAGCCGACTGCAGGGCCCGGGACAATACTCGGATAGTGGACTCGATCGGTGCGCGCGCCATGTTTTCGAAGTCCGACCGGGTGAGATGCACGTCAAAGCTCCGGCTGGGCAGGAATACCGGAAAAGCCGCCTCGGTATCAACGGAGAGAGCCTCTTTGGCCACGGTACAGTCTTGCCGCACCCCGGAGAGCGCGACAAAAGTTTGCGGACGCCGCACATCTAGATTGGTGAGCGCCCCGCCGGTGGTCTCGTTGACGTGAGACAGGATCGCTTCGTCGAAATCTGCGCCGCCCAGCCGTTCGATGCGTTCGGGCTTCCCGATGATCTGGACGCCGACGGGTTGTTTGCGCAACACCGTGGCGTCGAAGGTGCTACCGCCGAGGTCGTACACCGCCACCGTCTCGCCGTCGTCCAGCGCCCGGGTCGCGGTGTAGTTCGCCACGGCGGCTTCGGGCTCGGTCACCATGAACGGATTGTTCAGCCCGGCTTGCTGGGCGGCTTCCTCGAACAGCGCCCGGCGAAATGGACCCCACGTAGCGGGGTAGGTCAACACGATGCGATCAGGTGGTTCGCCTTCGGCCTCAGTGATTTTCCGAACCACGTCACGCAGCAGAACGCTGAGCAGTTCGGTGACGGCGTAGGGCTGACCGCCGAGCATCAGCGGCGTGGGATCGCCCAGCAGGCGGGTGAACTCCCGGCCGATTCGGTCCGGGCTGCTCACCGCGCGCCTGCTGGCGGCCTCACCGGTGGCCAAGGTGCCGTCACCCTGCAGGTACACCACCGCGGGAGCCAACACCGAGCGATCACTCAGGGAGACGGCCTCGACCGTGGCTGCCGTCGCGCGCGCAGCGGCGACGAACGTTATGCCCAGGTCAATACCGACGCTGTAGCTCACCAGCCCCTCCTTGAAGCCGTATCTCTTAGTAATGCATCACGCGCACGAAAGATCGATTGCAGTGCGTCATACGGTGGTTCCCGCACCGAGGAATTACAGTACGTAGTTAATCGACCACCCGTCAAGGGGGCTACTGCGGTCTGGGGGGCGGGACCGGATCGTTGGCGATGGGCCGGTGGGGTCGGCAGCGACTGAGCCGCTTGATGGTGAGCCAGCTCCCCCGTCGAGCGCCATGGGCGTGCAGCGCCTGCGCTGCATACTCCGAGCAGGTCGGCGTGAAATGGCAACATGGTGGTCGGCGTGGACTGATCTCACGCTGGTACGTGCGGATACCGGCGACCAGCAAGGCCGTCAGCTTCGGGCCTGCCGCGGCGTGCGTCGCCCTGAGGGTCCGGGCTTCCGCGAGCAAGCCCGCGGTCAGTTGCGGCGAAGCCAGCAACGCCACCACGAGGCAGTTGCCGCTGAGGCTTTCCCCGAGGCAGCATCCGGCGTCGAGCAAGCACGCGTCCCGAAGGCAGGCCCCGCCCACCGGCCGGGGCCGGTACCGGTAGCCGTAGTCGTAACGACGGTCGTAACGACGGTCGTAACGTCTGGGTCGGGGACGCGCCATATCCCCAGTGTGCACCTTGGAGCGCGCTCGGGGAGTAACTACTACGGCTACGGCGGCGGAATCCACAGTTGGGGAGGTCGCAAGCTGTCCAGGCGTGTATGATTGCCGCACTATTGGGGTAATTGGTGAGGGCGCCCTAACTATTATAAGTGAGGGCTGCCTAAATAAGACGTATCGGAAATGCTGCCTGCGGATCTGTCTGATCGCTGTTGAGCAGGTGACCGTAGGTATGCGCACAATCACCGTCTGAAGGCTTCCGCTGTCAACCTTCGATCAGTGTTCTTGACAGATCTCATTCATTGAGGCAAAGCTGATGCGGGACGACTGTAGGGGGTCAAATGCGGTTCGATAGAAGTGTGGGCTGACGCCGGTGAGCGCAATCCAAACGCTGATCCTCGGTGTGATCGCGGGAGTCACGATCATGCTCGGCCTACCGCTGGGCCGGCTGCGTAGCGCGCGCCACAGCCGGACCGCCCCCGGTACGAGAGTGTTCCTCAATGCTTTCGCGATCGGTATTTTGATCTTCATCATGTGGGACCTGCTGGATCAGGCGTGGGGGACCATCGGCGCCACGCTGGATAAGGTGCACGACGGTTCCGGCAGCGTGGCACCGGTGATCGGGTTCGGCGCTCTGCTCTTCGCCGGGCTGGGGGTGGGGCTGTTGAGCCTGGCCGGGTACGAGCGCTGGCTCGCCGGCGAGGGGCCTATTCCGCTACTGGGTCCGGGCACGATGGCTGCCGACGAGCTGACCCTGCGTAAGGGCGACTCCTGGACGGCGGCCCGACGGCTTGCGTTCCTCATCGCGGTGGGGATCGGTCTGCACAACTTCGGCGAGGGCCTCGCCATCGGTGGCAGTGCGGCGCAGGGCAAGATCGCGCTGGCCACCCTGCTGGTGACCGGCTTCGCCCTGCACAACGCCACCGAGGGTTTCGGCATCGTGGCCCCGCTGGCCACCGAAAGCGAGCAGCCCAGTTGGGGCTTCCTGCTGCTGCTGGGCGCGATCGGTGGTGGACCCACCATCCTGGGAACCGTGATCGGCCACCAGTTCACCAGCGACGCGGTGAGCCTGGTTTTCCTCACCCTGGCCGCCGGCTCCATCCTTTATGTGATCATCCAGCTGGTCGCCATCGCGCTGCGTGGTGGCCACCGCTCCCTGCTCTACTGGGGTGTCTGGGTCGGCCTGATCGCCGGCTTCGCCACCGACATGGTCCTGTCTGCCGGAGGCGCGTAGCCGCACGAGCGTGCGCGCCATTCGGTGCCGAACTGCTGTCTGGGGTGCCGGATAAGCGCAATTCGGCTCCGAATGGCGAGAGGGCCGCTGGTATAACTCGGGGCTGTGACGAGGGTCGCGGCGCGGGCGCCGTCCACGGGTGTGCAGCGCGGGGTTGCCGGCGACCTGGTGGCGGTGGGGTGCGCGGGGCTGCTCGTTGCGGTCGCGGCGGTGGTCGGCGCTGTGCTGCTCGGACAAGGGGTGCCGCTGCATGTCGACGCCCCGCCGTTGGGGGCGCAGTGGCTGCCACACGTCGGTCCGGGCACGGTTCCCGCGGTGCTGATCGCGCTGCTGGTGGTCATGCGCGGACCCGAGTTGGCGGCCCGGCTGCCGTGGCGGCCGCTGCTGGGGGTCTCGGCGGTCACCGGGCTGGCGTGGACGCTGAGCCTGGCCCTCATCGACGGGTGGCAGCGCGGGGTAGCCGATCGGTTGACCACCGACACCGAGTACCTGCACGACGTCCCGAGGGTCGGCGACATCGGTGCGATGCTGCGGGTGTTCGCCGAGCGGATTCCCGGTCTGCGGCCCGACTCCTGGACCACGCACGTCGCCGGCCATCCCCCCGGTGCGCTGCTGGTCTTCGTCGGCTTGGATCGGATCGGGCTGCCCGGCGGGGTGCCCGCGGCGCTGCTGTGCGTCCTGGTCGGGTCCAGTGCCGGGGTCGCGGTGGCGATCGCGCTGCGTGCGCTGGGCGCTGAGATCACCGCCCGGGCCGCGTTGCCGTTCGGAGTGCTCTTTCCTGGCGCGATCTGGATTGGGGTGTCCGCGGACGGCCTGTTCACCGGGGTGCTGGCGTGGGGAGTGGCGCTCCTTGCGCTGGGAACCGCCCGGCAACGGCTCGACGCCGCCGCTGTCGCCGTCTCCGCGGCCGGCGGGCTACTGCTCGGCGCGACCTTGTTCCTGTCCTACGGGCTGGTGCTGGCGGCGTTGCTCCCGGTGGCCGTCGCGGTCGTCGCCCGCAGGGTCGGGCCGCTGCTGATGGCCGGCGCCGGCGTGGCGGCGGTGGTGGCCGCCTTCGCCGCTGCCGGGTTCTGGTGGTTCGACGGATACCGCGCGGTGACGTTCCGTTACTACCAGCCGGGGGAGTACGGCCTGGTGCGCCCGTACAGCTACTGGGTGTGGGCTGACCTGGCGGGTCTGGCGGTGGTGCTCGGGCCGGCCGGGGTGGCCGGGCTGCGGCGGGTGTTCACCCCGGGTCAGCGTCAGCCACGCGTTCTGGTGCTGGTGTGCGCGGCGGCCGCGGTGGCGGTGCTGGTCGCTGACCTGTCCGGGCTGAGCAAGGCGGAGGTGGAACGGATCTGGCTGCCGTTCGCAGTCTGGCTGGTAGCCGCCGCCGGATTGCTGCCCACCCGACAGGTTCGCTGGTGGCTGGCCGGTCAGGCGGTGGTCGCTTTAGCGGTGAACCACCTGCTGCTCACGACATGGTGACCGGCTCGCGCAGCGGGTCAGTGGCGAACCGGGTGACGCCCTCGGTGAAGGACACTCGCGCCCGGTAACCGAGCAGCTCAACGGCCCGAGCGGGATCGGCCGTGATGTGCCGCACATCCCCCGGACGGGCGCCACCGACGATCTCCGGGGCGGGCCCGTTCATCGCCCGGGCCAGCTCGACGGCCAGGTCGCCGACGGTGTGTGGGTGCCCGGAGCAGACGTTGACCGGCTCGCACCGCCCTGCGGGCGGCTGCGCGGCCAGGGCGAGCGCGTTGGCCTGGGCGACGTCGGAGACGTGCACGAAGTCCCGACGCTGGCGCCCGTCCTCCATCACGCTCGGTGCCGCACCGCGGGCCAGCGCCGACCGGAAGATCGACGCCACCCCGGCGTACGGGGTGTCGCGCGGCATCCGCGACCCGTAGACGTTGTGGTAGCGCAGCGCCCACACCCCCGCACCGGTCTGCCGGGCCCATGCCGCGGCGAGGTGCTCCTGGGCCAGCTTGGTGGCAGCGTAGGTGCTGCGCGGATCCAGCGGGGCGTCTTCGCCCACCAGCTGCGGATCCAGATCGGCGCCACACTGCGGGCAGAGCACTTCATAGCGCCCGGCGGCGAGGTCCTCGGCTCGCCGTGGCGGCGCCGGCACGACACCGTGAGTGAGGCAGGCGTAGCGGCCCTCGCCGTAGACCACCATCGAGCTGGCCAGCACCAGCCGGTGCACTCCCGCCTTGTGCATCGCGGCCAGCAGCACGGCGGTGCCGAGGTCGTTGTTGGCGGTGTAGTCCGGGGCGTCGGAAGGATCGAGGCCGTGCCCGACCATCGCCGCCTGATGACACACCGCATCCACCTCAGGCAGCAGGCGGCCCAGCAGTTCGGCATCCCGGACGTCGCCGCGGACCAGCTCATGGTGCGAAACCCACTCCGGCGGCGCGCCACGGCCGTGCGCCTGCGACAGGAAGGCGTCGAGTAGTAGCACCGAGTGTCCGTCGGCGGCCAGCAGGTCCGCAACGTGCGAGCCGATGAAACCCGCGCCGCCGGTGATCAGGATTCGCACGCCGCGCACGCTACGTCACGGATCAATGATCTCCAGCACCCCCTCGGCCGTTCCGGTGACAAACAGCCGGCCAGTACTGCTGTCCACCGCGACGGTGTTCGGTTGCCGGACCGTCGGCAGCGGCGTGGCGAGAACGGGTGTGCTGGCGTTGAGGTTCAGCCCGATTACCTCGTTGAGGGCGGTCAGGGTCACCCACAGGCGGTCGCGGACCGGATCGTAGGCGACCCCGTAGGGCGTGCCGGGCAGCTCTACCCGCCCGATCTGCCGGAGGGTGGGCTGCAGCTCATAGAGCAGTACTGCCCCGCCACGAGTGTCGATGACCGCGAGATGGCCGCGCTTGTCGGCGACGACGTGGGTGGGCCCGGCCCCCGCCGGTACCTCAGCCACCCGCTGCAGCCGTTGTGCGTCGTACACCGTGAGGGAGTTCTCGCGGACGTCGAGCAGGCCGACGAGATTACCCACCGCCGCCACCCCGGCGGGCTGGGTGACGTCGGTGAAGGTGTGCACAACCCGATCGCCGCGCACCGCGACCACGCTGCGTCCGAGCTCATTGGCCACGAACACCGTGCCGTTGGCGGCCTGGGTGGCATCGTGCGGGACCACGCCGGTGACCACTTGCGAGGTGATCTCACCGCTGGGCAGCGCCACCCGCAGCAGCCGGTTCGATCCCTCATCCGGGACGAGCACCGGACCGCCGGGTGCGGCCAGCTGCAGGTGGCGTAATGCGCCGGGCAGCGGCACCTTGCCCAGCACCGCGCCGGTATTGGCGTCCAGCAGGGTCAGCGCGGCCGGATCGCGGACCCCGACTGCCACGATGTGGGTCTGCGGGTCGACCACCACGCCTTCCGGGGCGGCGCCGACGGGCACCGTCCGCCCGGCCGGGGGCGCGGTCGGTACCGGAGCGGGGGCCGGCTCGGCGGCCGGAGGCAGCTGCGCTGCGGGGGGCGCCCCGGCCGGGGGAGCGGAGCCGCACCCCGCGATCACGGCGGCAGCGAGGATGGTCACGGTGATCCAGCGAGAGTGCACGTCGATGATTGTTCAGTGGCCGGTGCGGCGCTGCTCCGGCGCCCCATAGTGGGTCGAGCCCAGCCGGTGATCACCGCTTGTGTGACTAGCCCGACATGTTCTGTCGTCGTCGGCACACAAACCGTGATCAAGGCCCGTCGCACCCATCAGAGGGTGTCCTCAACCACAGCTTTGGTAACTTTCCGGTAACGATCGCGTCGGACCGTCTAGGTTCGGTTCAGTGCCTACTCTGAGTTCATCCACGTCCTTGCACCAATTGCGACTGGCGGTGGCCGGCTCGCCGGTCCTGCCGGAGCTATCCGGAGTTCACTACGCGTACTCCCATGCAGCCTATGAGGGGGCCAGTGATCAGCGCGCGGCCTTGCAGGCGTGGTTGCTTCGCGAACTACCGTCGCTGCTCGGTACCGGACCTGTGCGGGTGATCGGCGTCGGTGTCGGGGACGGCAGCGTCGATGCCCCGCTGGCCACCGCGCTGGCCAAGGACGGCCGTCAGGTCGAGTACACCGGGATCGAGCCACATGCGGCGTCGGCGGCCGGATTCCAGGCCCGGCTCGGCGCGCTGGACGCCGCTTCTCTCACCGTCACTTCCGTCGCCGGGGCATTCAACGATTACGAGGCCGCGGCACCCGCCGATCTGGTGCACTTCGTGCACTCGGTGTACTACATGGCCGACCTTGGGGCCACGCTGGACCACGCGCTGGCAATGCTGCGTCCGGGCGGGCTGCTGGTCAGTGCGACGGCGCCCAGGGAGCCGCTGTGTGTGCTCACCGAACTCCTCAGCCCGTGCGTCGGACACCGGCTGTGGTGCGCCGAGGACGTGGCTGCGGAGCTGGCGGCCCGGCGGCTTGACGTGCGGTCGGAGACGATGCTGGCGGGGCTGGACCTGCACGGTGCGCTCACCGACCCGCACGGCGCGGACGAGCCGGTGCTCGACTTCCTCGTCGGAGCGCGCACTGCCGCGATGACAGCGGAGGTCGGTGAGCAGTTGCTGGCCTACCTGGCGGACGTGGCGCTGCCCGGCAGCCCCGGGGTGGTGCCGCACCCGATCGAGATCACCATCGCCCGGGTTCCCTGAGCGGCCTTGCCGTCGCGGTGCTAAACAGGAAATGTCCGGTCCGCGTCGTGCGGACTCGGGAAGGAAATTGCCATGACCATCGAGCTCAACCACACCATCGTCGCGGCTCGGGACAAGCTGACTGCCGCGATGTTCTTGACTGATCTGTTCGGACTGCCTGCGCCGACCCCGTTCGGCCCGTTCCTGGTGGTCGCCTTGGCTAATGGGGTGAGTCTGGATTTCATCGACACCGCGGACGACATTCCACCGCAACATTATGCGTTCCTCGTGAGCGAGGCCGAGTTCCAGGCGATCTTCGACCGGATCCGGGCTCAGGACCTGCAGTATTGGGCCGACCCCCACCACCAGCAGCCTGGCGAGAACAACACGAGAGACGACGGCCACGGCGTGTACTTCGACGATCCCAACGGCCACCGGCTGGAGCTCCTGACCCGCCCCTACGGCAGCGGGACGCCGTGAACTCGACAGCACCTGACGTTCCAGGCGCTGAAAACGTCGGTCCTGCCGAGTTCACGGCACGGCCAGCCGGGCTCTCAGCTGGTCCGAGCGCCGGCGTGGCCAGCCGGATGAATTGGCGGTGCGGCCGCCTGACGGCACTCGGTCACCGCATTCCGGAGCATCATGCGCAGCCGCGCATTCTGCTCCGGCCGGGGCAGGCCACGGAGCTGGCCGATCGCCACCTGGAACGCTGAGCTGACGACGACGCTGGGCGGGTTGAGCAACTGCCAGCAGCTCAGCCGGATCTGAGCCCAGCCGCTGGCGCGATCGATCGCGTCGATCCGCTGGCGCGCCTTGGACAACTGACGCTCGCTCGCGGGCGGCAACGGCCGGACCGCCGTGGCGGCCTCCAAGCAACTGGCGACCACGCAGTGGGTCGTGCGCAGGTCGCCCTTGCCGGTGCCGATGAGGTACGGGGCGAGCAGTGCGAGCTCGCTGCGCGCCTGCTCGTCATCGATCCAGTCGTTGACCAATCTGGCCAGCGTGGCGAGCGCCGGGTGGGTGCATCGCGGATGGTCGGTGAACTTGCCGCCGGACAGGACGGAGACGTACTCCATCACGCAGGCGCCGTCCTGCGGCCGGCGGTGGTGGCCCCGCTGCAATAGCGGGAGCTGGTCAGGTGCCCGGCCCGGAGCCGGAATGGAGCGTTCGCGGGTCCACATGACCCCGGCCTCCTTACTGCCCGACCTTGGCGCCCGGCATCCCGCCCGGGTAGCCGATCGGCTGCATGGCCTTGCGGCCGGGGATGTTCGCCGCGGCGCTGTACTTGCCCAGCGGCAGGATCGTGCGTCCCTTCGACGCCTCAGCCAGCATCATCGCACCGGCGGTGTAGAACGCCGCAGCCGCGGAAGCGACGAGCACCCAGCCGCCGGCCGTGACCAAGATCGGAATTGCGCCGACGAAACCAGCGGCGAGCAGCCCCGAACCGGCAGCCAGCAGCCCGAGCACGGTGACCATGCCCAGGCTGTCGCCCAGCGCGGCCAGCGCACCGAACGTCGTCACCACCGCCAGCACGATGAACCAGAACCCGAACGCCCGAGACGTCAGCACCGAGGTGGGCAGGACGCCACCTGCGGTGAGCAGCACCAACAGCCCCCAGCCCAGCCAGAATGAGCCCCAGGTGCCGTGCATCGCGGTGGCCACCCCGTCTCGGGCCCGGTAGGCCCACATCCCGGCCAGAAGTTGTGCCAGCCCACCGAAGAACAGGGCGAACGGCGCGATCACCGGCGCTGCCGTGGCCGGCGAACCCCACCAGCCCGCCAGCAACGAGGCCACCATGAAGGTTGCCCCGGCGAACCCGAACAGACCCAGAATCGACGGCGCGGCCACCGGCGACAGCACGATCCGGCTACGCTCGTTCCAGGACTCCCAGCTCTCCCAGTCCCGGGCGCGCTGGTCGAATGCCTCCGTGCGGTCACCCTGCACAGGCACGGCAGCGCCGTTGTAGCGCTCGCCAGTTACTTGTTCTCTGTCCCTCATTATTTCTTTCGCCTCCCTCACGCGTCGGCGTTCGTCGGGTCCTTCGCGCGACCTCCCGACCCGCCCTGGTCACTCTCCCCCTTGGTGGCGGGATACCCACCCCGGCCGCGGCCAATCTGGGCAATCCGGCTCACGTCGGGCAGGTTCGGAAGGTATTCGCTCCGTGAGTCAGGCGACGAGAACCAGTTGGCGCGCGACGATGACTGCGACGAAGACCAGCGTCACCGCGAGGTCGAAAGACACGCCACCGATCCGGACCGGCCGGACGACCCGGCGCACCGGGGCGAGTACCGGCTCGGTAAGACGGTAGACCGCCCGGCGTACCGAGCCGAGACCCTGCTCATAGCGGACACCGGGCCTGCCGAGCGTCCCGACCAGATCGAGGACGATCCGGGCGATCAACAGCAGCTCGAACAGCACCAGCACCAGCCCGACGAGCGCGAGCAGTGCATCCACTGGCGTCACCTCCTGCACGGATCAACGTCATCCTGTTCCACCAGCATCCGCGCGCGAGGTGAGAAAAAGCTGAGAGCGGTTAGGGGGTCGCGGCGCCGACGTCGGCGTGGGGCAGATGCTGGGCGGGGATGGTGCCCAGCCGGCCGGCTTGGAAGTCCTCGAAAGCCGAGATGACTTCCGCGCGGGTGTTCATCACGAACGGGCCGGCCCAGGCGATCGGTTCCCGGATCGGGGCGCCGCCCAGAATGACGATATCCAGCGAAGGGTGCCGCGACTCCTGGTGGACTGCGCCGGCGACGGTGATGGCGTCGCCCGGTCCGAACACCGCGAGCTGACCGGTGTGCACCGGCCGGCGCTCGGTGCCAACGGTCCCGGCGCCGGAGAGCACGTAAACCAGCGCATTGAAATCCGGACGCCAGGGCAGCCGCAGGGTCGCAGCCGGGCTGATGGTGGCATGCAGCATCGCCATCGGGGTGTAGGTGGAACCAGGGCCGCGCTGCCCGGCGACGTCGCCCGCGATCAGCCGGACCAGCGCACCGCCGTCTTGGCTGGTGAGCAGTCCGGATTCACTGGCTCGCAGGTCCTGATAGCGGGGCTCGGTCCACTTGAGTTTTGCCGGCAGGTTGACCCACAGCTGCAGGCCATGGAACAGTCCACCGCTGAGCACCAGGTGCTCCGGCGGCCGCTCGATGTGCAGCACGCCGCCGCCAGCGGTCATCCACTGCGTGTCGCCGTTGGTGATCTGGCCGCCGCCGCCGTTGGAGTCGGCGTGTTCGAAGATGCCGTCGATGATGTAGGTGACGGTCTCGAACCCGCGGTGCGGGTGCCACGAAGTGCCCTTGGGCTCACCAGGGGCGTACTCCACCTCACCCATCTGGTCCATGTGCACGAACGGGTCGAGCTCCCGCAGATCCACCCCGGCGAAGGCACGGCGAACTGGGAAGCCCTCGCCCTCAGTTCCCGACGGCGCGGTGGTCACCGACCGGACCGACCGGTCCACTGCTTGCGGACCGGGCTCGGGGATGCGGACCAGCGTGGTGATGTCTGCAACGGTGACAGCTGCCATGGCCGCCACCTCCTAACTCATTGACAGTTCAACTACTATCCTCAACGCCTGGGCCGCGCTGCACATTCCCCGTTTGCCGTCGTTCTCCGTCGATCGCGACCGGCCGCAGGCCCCGTCTCCGAGAGGGAGCTATGCGGTGGCCGCGAGCTGCTCGCTGTCCTTTGCCGCAGGCCTAGCGTCGGCCGCATCCCGAAGGCGTGAACTCGATGCACGCACCTACGAGCTTTTCCGGCAGCCTGCGGAGACGGTCAGCTGACGCGGTCGATGTTGCTGCCCGCGGCGCGGGACGCGAGCAACGAGGCCACCACGGCCGCGCTAGCAGCGATCAACGCCAGGTAGAGGCCGGATCCGGCACCGCTGGACACCGAAAAGGCGGTACCCACGTCGAAGTTACCCAACTCTCCCAGCCGGTCCACCCGGTCTGCTCCGCCTCTGGAATCCGGGAACGTCACCCAGCGCAGCACGATGGTGATGAACGCCAACGCTGACAGTCCCAGCGTGATAAGCGGCCTCGAGGCGGGCAGCTTCACTGGGCGGCCCAACGTGCTCACCACTACCAGGACACCGACCGCGACCAGCAGAAGCACGGCGAACCACGCGCCGAAGCCTGCGTTCCAGGCGTCCACGTCAGCCGATCGGTCGATTCCTAATATCGTGATGCTGGCGCTGTACCAGGGCAGGAAACTGGAGATGTACGCCAGCAGCGCCGCGCCGATGACGACCCAGTCCAGCGTCCGGACCGCGCCCGCGTGAGTTCCTGCCATGCCGATACGCCTCCCAGGCCGACCTTGACCGAGCCGTGCAAGCTACCCTAGGGCACGCTGCGCCGCACACCGGGCAACATCCCCGACCAGGCAGCAATAGCTGCAGAGGAAGATCACCGGAGAAATGAGCGAGGGCAAGAGCACGGCTAACTCGGTCGCCGATATCGAGGCCAAATGGCGGCACGAGTGGGCCGAACGCGGCACCTACCGGTTCGACCGAACCAAGTCCCGCAGCGACGTATTTTCCATCGACACCCCGCCGCCGACCGTCTCCGGCACGCTGCATCCCGGCCACTGCTTCTCATACACCCACACCGACATCATCGCCCGCTACCAGCGGATGTGTGGAAAAGAAGTGTTCTACCCGATGGGGTGGGACGACAACGGCCTTAACACCGAACGCCGGGTGCAGTTGATGCTCGGGGTGACCTGTGACCCGAGCCTGCCCTACGACCCAGATTTCGGTGTTCCGAAGAAGCGCTTGAAGCCGACCGTGGCGATTAGCCGGCCGAACTTCGTCGAATGCTGTGCCGCGGTGACCGAAGTGCTGGAGAAGCAATATTTCGAGCTGTGGTCCGCGCTCGGGCTGTCGGTGGACTGGACGCAGACCTACACCACGATCGGCAAGCACGCGATCCACACTTCTCAGTACGGCTTTCTGGAACTGCTCGACCAAGGGCTGATCTACCGGGCCGAGTCGCCGACGCTGTGGGACGTGGATTTTCGCACAGCAGTTGCGCAAGCCGAACTCGAAGATCGCGAAATCCGGAGCGCCTTTCACCGCTTGCGATTCCGCACCCAGGCAGATGCGAGTCCGGTCTGCATTGAGACCACCCGGCCCGAACTGCTGCCCGCGTGCGTCGCGCTGGTCGCGCACCCCGATGACGAGCGCTACCAGCATCTGTTCGGCAGCATGGCGCTGTCACCGTTGTTCGATGTGGCTGTCCCGATTGTGGCTCACGAGCTTGCTGAGCCCGGTAAGGGCAGTGGCATCGCGATGATCTGTACCTTCGGTGATACCACCGATGTCATCTGGTGGCGGGATCTGCAACTGGAGCTCCGGGCGATCGTCGATAAGGCCGGTCGGATCACCCAGGACCTGCCGCACGGCATCGTCAGCGAGCGGGGTCAGCAGGCATACGCCCAGCTTGCCGGCAAGAAGGTCGCGCAGGCCCGCGAGACGATCGTGGCGCTGCTCACCGCGTCCGGGGAACTGGAAGGTGAACCGCGACCGATCGCCCACCCGGTCAAGCATTGGGAGAATGGCACCAAGCCGCTGGAGATCGTGACCAACCGGCAGTGGTTCATCCGCTACCCGTCCACGAGTGACATGATCGAGCGTGGCAAGCAACTACGGTGGGTGCCGGAATACATGCAGGCTCGTTACGAGGACTGGGTCAACGGGCTGCTGGGCGACTGGAACATCACCCGGCAACGGTTCTTCGGTGTTCCCTTTCCCGTGTGGTACCCCATTGAGGCCGATGGCACGGTGGCGGCCGATCGGCCGATCGTGGCCGGCGTCGGGGACCTGCCGATCGATCCGTCCGCTGATGTGCCCGAGGGCTTCACGGCCGACCAGCGCGACGTTCCCGGTGGCTTTACAGCAGACCCGGATGTCATGGACACCTGGGCGACGTCGTCGTTGACCCCGCAGATCGCCGGCCACTGGATCGACGATGCGGATCTGTGGCAGCGCGTGTACCCGATGGATCTGCGCCCGCAGGCGCACGACATCATCCGGACCTGGCTGTTCTACACGATCGTGCGCAGCCATTACAGCTTCGGCACCCTGCCCTGGCACGCCACCGCGATCTCGGGCTTCGTCTACGACCCGGACCGCAAGAAACTGTCCAAATCCTCGGAAAACAGCCCGGACACGCCGAGCAACCTGATTACCTCATTCGGTGCCGATGCTGTGCGGTACTGGGCAGCGGGTGGCCGGCCCGGTCTTGATCTGGCCTTCGACCGTAACCAGTTCAAGATCGGTCGCAAGCTGGTGGTGAAACTGCTCAACGTCGCCAAGTTCATCGGCGGCCTCGGTGTGCCGATAGCCGGGGCGGGCGCGACGCATCCGCTCGACGCCGCCCTGCTCCTGCGGCTGGAGAAGACCGTCGCGGAGGCTACCGCTGCCTTTGAGGATTACGACTACACCAAAGCTCTGCTCGTGACCGAGACGTTCTTCTGGTCCTTCTGTGATGACTATGTCGAATTGGTCAAAAGCCGCGCCTATCAGCAGGACAGCTCCGCGCTGGCGACGCTGCAGAGTGCTCTTGAGGTGCTGCTGCAGCTCTTTGCGCCGATCCTGCCGTTCGTCACCGAAGAGGTGTGGTCGCACTCCCACGATGGCTCGATTCACCGGTCCCGGTGGCCCGACTCAGCTGCCCTGGGAGTGCGAGCAGAGGCCGACGCGGCCCATATTGACGCGGCCGCGACCCTGCTCCACGAGATCCGCAAGGCGAAGAGCGCCGCGAAGGTCTCCTTGCGCACGGTCGTCAGCGAACTCACCGTGTACGCCAGCGCCGACCATCTTGCCCTGGTGCGCGCAGTCATCGACGACATCCGCGAAGCCGGCAACGTCGCCAAGGTGTCCACCCAGCCCAGCGATAACGGTGTCCGTGTCGACGTGGAACTCGAGCCCGCTCTGACTGAGTGAGATCGCCAGGCGTTCCACCGACATATCGCCGTAGTCGCCGTGGTCCCGGTTCGAGTACCTGAAGTGGTAGCCGGCGTCGGTCGGCAGTTGGCGCTGTCCGCGGCCTCGGTGAGCTCAGGGCGTGTCGAGGAGCTGGCCCCCTGGCGTGTCCAGCCAGTAGCGGTGCGTGCCATCAACGGTTGCGGTGAGGCCGAATCGTTGCCGAGCTGGGCGACCGAGCGAGGTCCACGCCGCGGCGGCCCGTTCCACGTCGTCCCACATCCTGTCGGGACCGCCCTGCGTGACCATGTGTCGTCCCGATGGGGTCTCAGCCACTGCGACTTCCGCCCACGACGTGTCCTGGGCGCGAATCTCCAGCACCGCAGTCTCGTCCTGGCGCGCCCAGGTAATCGACTGGAGCCTCGGGACGTAGCGTTGCAGCACGAAGCGAAAATCCCGGTCGTCCACGAGCCTTGGATCGATGTCGGTGGTGCGCGACTCCGCGTCGTCTAAGCTGAAGACCGTGGTGTAGTGGCCGCCGTCGCGAAGCGGGTTGTCGACTTGTGCCCGCAGCCACATGAATGAGCCAGGACGAGCCTGAACGCGTCCCGTGACAGTATCTGGTGAGGTCTTGCGGAGCAGTATCAATGCACCGGACACCTCGCCTCGGACGTCGGCAAGGATCGCGCCGCCCGTTACGACCTGGCTGATCCAGGCGGCGGGAATGGCGGGAACAGCACAGGTGGCGATGATGCTGTTGTACGGCGCACGCTCACTCACGCCTTGTGCGCCATCGCCAGCGACCAGATATGGGGAGTAGCCGATGCTGGCGAGTCGTTTGCGGGCGTCGGCGACCAGGCGAGGATCAAGATCGATACTGATGACATTGGCGGCGCCAAGCCGGTGGCTCAACAGCGCGGCGTTGTACCCGGTGCCGGTGCCGATTTCCAGCACGCGATGCCCGTCTGCTACTGACAGCAGTTCCAGCATGTCGGCCATGAGGCTGGGCATGCTGGACGAACTGATGGGCCAGTCAATATCGGTGTCTGGGAGTGGCGCGCGCTGAGTAACGAGAGAACTGTCCGAGTACACGGCGCTGAGCCAGCGATCTCGTTGCTCCAGGTCAGTACCGTTGACCAGTTTCCGATCGTCGTCATAAAAGCGGGGAACGAACACGTGCCGGGGGACCGACTCGAACGCAGACCGCCACCTCGGATCAGTTACATGGCTGCGGGCTTCGAGTTCATCCGCCAGCCTGGCTGCGCTGGCTTTCCAGTCAATCATCGCGGTTCACCTGAAACCAGCAGATCGGCGATAGTTGCCGCGATCTGCACCCCGACTTCTTCCTGTAGCCACAACCATTGACCCGCCGGATTACATTCCAGCATGACCCATTCATCGTGCGGAGTGACAACAAAGTCAAACGCTCCGAAGGTCAACCCGAGGTGCGCCAAGAATTGCGCGGCGGCAGCCACCACCTCGCCGGGTGGATCTATTGTTTGGTATTTTAAAGACTCGTAATCCGACCGCCAGTCGATGTGGCCACGCTGCGAACCCGCATGTATAGCCACTGCGAATGCCTGCTGGCCGACCATCGTAACCCGCACCTCATATTCTTTGGGAACCCACTCCTGGATGAGGTGGGCGGTAGAGGCAAACGCGGACGGATCGATCGCGCCGACATCGATCGGCGTGGTGTAAGTCATGTGCGGTACTCCATTTTCGCTGAGCACCAGCGACGAAAGCATCTTGCAGATCACTGTGCCGCCCACCGCTTCTGTGAACTGAACGGCAGACGATTTATCATTAGTGATGAGTGTTCGAGGAATGCGCATCCCGCACTGAGTAGCGATCCGGAGCTGAATTGGCTTGTATTCGGCAATGGCGACCTGTGCTGGATGATTGAGCCATAGCACGTCGAGTGCAGCAAGCACGCCGCCGAATCCGAGCCGGGCTTCGGTGGCGGCGAGCAGCGTGTCAGCGTCGGAAAGCCCTGCGGGAAACCTGAACCGCGTTGGCCGCCGGTAGTAGACCGATTTGACGGAGCTTAAGTCCACCTCAACATCGGGTGTTCGAAGTAGGCCTTCCGGCCCAGTCGCGGAGATGGTCGCGGCGAGCTGAGATCGGATCGGGAAATCGCCTGTGTCTATCCGCGCAATGCTGGCTCCCCGCCGGTTCAGCTCGCTCATCACCGCGTCCGTGGTGCGGTCTTCATGCGCGGTGAGCACGAGGACCGTCTTTGATCCACTATGGAATTTCACGTGTCAGTGGTGGTATCGCTGATCTTGTCGGACTCCTCAACGCCGTCCCGATTGGGTCCTGTTGGAGTCGTGGTGCTGTTGCGCGTGCTGGCAGTGTGATGTTTGGCATCCGGGGGCGCCGCGACGGCCAGGGTCGCTACGAACGGCCGAAGATTCCCAGCACGATGGTCGTGCGGGTATTGGACTCCGCCCTTCTCGCACAAGGGTAGCGTGATCCCGCCGGGAAAAAGCGGATCTGGCGAGGTCGGACGATAAGGTGACGTTCCCATTCGGTTTTCTCCCCCTCTGCGGTCATGCTGGTGATGGGCTGAGCAGGTCACGGTGCTTGGCGTCGAATTCGCGCACGGCGGCTGCGGTGGCGTACGGTGCGGCGGCGCGGCGGAAGGTGCCGAGGAGGCGTTTTTCCCGAGGGGAATCCACCCGGCGGATAATTGCTGCGGCTTCGCTGGCGGTCGCGCAGGCCCGGTCCACCGCGCCGGCGCCGAGACGCGCGGTGGCGAGATCGAGAAGCATTCCCGATCGGTCCCGGGCGAAGGCGGGATCAATGGTCGCCACGGCCAGGCGCAAGTGGGGCTCCGCCTCGGCGGGTCGCCCGAGCGCCAGCATCGACCGAACCTGCCAGCGCCTCGGCGTCGGCCTGGTTGAACCAGTAGATCCACGGCGGCTCGTCCTCGGGAACCGACTGGGCCAGCAGCTCGAAACTACGGTTATGCGCGCGCCGCCACGCCGCCGAGTCTCCCGCGTAGGCGGCGCCAAGCGCCAACCGACCGTGCAGCGAGGCCGCCACCGCAGGAGTCAGCAGCTTCTCGGCTGAGAGTGCGGACTCGGCGAGCGTGACCGCATCGCGTGGGTTGCTGGACTGGGCCGCTTGCACGCTCATGTTGCCGAGGATGTTGGCGCCGAGTGCCCGATCACCGCTGACGTGCGCGGCGCGCATCGCCGCCAGGAAGTAGCGCTGTGCCAGCGCAGTCTGGTTGCAATCATCGGCGAGCCAGCCGGCCAGCCGCCCGTACTCGGCCGCCACGCCGTGCAGCCGCTTGCCCACCTCCTCGCTGTACGAGGCGTTTTTCAGCATCGCGACGACCAGGCGCAGATCCTCGCGGACGGCGGGCAGCAGCGTGCCACCGCCGAGCGCGTCGTCCATCCGGCGGCGCGCCTCGGCCACCCGCTCCAGGTCGTCGACCACCGCATGGTCGACACGTTTGCCCAGCACCGAGGCCGCGACCCTGGCCGGGTCGAACAACCACTGGTGCGCGACCGCGGTCAGGGTCACTCCGGTCAGTGCCAGAAAGTGTCGGCGCTCCATAGCGTCAGCATCCACCACCGACGCGAGCGCGACCACTGCCCCGTTGGCATCCCACGGCTGATCCAGGCCGTGGTCTGCGGGTACATACCGCAACCGACCGGCGTCGGCCCAACCCAGAGCGTCAAGAGTGACCGGTTCACCCAATCGCTCGTGCAGCACGTGACAGACCAGTGCGGGCCACGGGTCCCGTGGCACCCGCGGCGCCAGACGACCGGGTTCGGCGTAGACCCACCGTCGCGGGGTGCGTCGATGACCATGCAGGCCTAGATCCTGCGTGGCGGCCAGTTGATTGAGCCGATCACCCAGATTCTCCGGTGTCCAGCCGGCCCGGGCCAGCAGCCGTTCCAGCACGACATTGCACCGCGGCTGGTCATGGCCCCCACTGATCATCGCCTCACCCTCGCGCTCGCGTGCAGTCTGAGGATGACGCTAGCGGCGCAGAGCGTTCCAGCGGGCCGAAGTGTGCACAGTGTGTATGCCCGATTGAGGTGGTGACGTTGTTCTGTATACGACGCTCAACGCCATGAACGACACCATCCCGGTTACCGCCCAGTTCGTCGAGCAATGGCTCGAACACCAGGTGACCGACGCAGCAGTGGCCGCGAGCCGCTATTCCCACCGCTATCAAGCGCTGTGCGGACAACTCTTCATCGCGGCGCCACTGGTCGCACCGCCAGGCCGGTCATGCCCGGACTGCGCGGCAGCGCTGGTGTCCGCGTCGCAAGCAGCGGTGCCCACGGGCGATCAGCCATGGCACCAACGCCATGGCCTGTTGCGACGACTGCCGCGCAACCGCGGCCTTGACCGGTGAGCGACCTCGTTGAACATTTCGACCGGCCGCTGATTCCCAGGCAGCTGGCAGCCCAGGCAATCATGAACTATTTTCTGGCCAACGCCGAGGCCGGCAGTCACGCAGCGAACGACGAACTGATCGCGGAGCTGGCCCGTCGCCAACGCAAGGGTGGGCCGCAGAGGTTGCCCTATGAGGTCATGGACGAGCACGATGGCTCGCCGGTCAGCGACCCTCAGGCCCTTCGCTGAGTCCGGCGTACCGGGCGCGGAGCTGCGGGCCTCGGGCGAACGTATTGTCCTTCCCGGCCAGCACCGAGGAGTCGACTTGCTTCGTCTGGAAGCGGTGAGCAGGCGGTATGCCCGCGGCGGATGGGTACTCCGCAACGTCGATCTTGAGATTTCCGGTGGCGAGGTTGTCGCGATAGCCGGCGAGAACGGCTCGGGGAAGTCGACGCTGCTCAGGGTGCTGGTCGGGGTGTCCCGGCCGACAGAAGGGGACGGTGTCCGGTCAGCCCGCGGTGATCGGCTACGTGCCGGACCGCTTTCCGCCCAATGAGCGGTTGTCCGCAATGGCGTATCTCACGCACCTGGGTCGCATACGTGGTCTGAGCACCAGCGCAGCCGCCGCGCGGGCGGATCAGCTGCTGGATCGGCTGGCGCTGGTGGGTGGCAAGCACTCCGCGCTGAGGACGTTGTCCAAGGGGAACGCGCAGAAGGTCGCGCTGGCGCAGGCGCTGCTGGTGCCGCCACAGCTGCTGGCGCTCGACGAACCATGGTCGGGATTGGACGCGTCGGCGCACGGCACGGTGGCGAGCATCATCGCCGAGGTCGCCAGTGCCGGTGGTGTAGTGGTGTTCACCGATCACCGCGCGTCGGTCAGTGCGTCGCGCCGCTACGTCATCGACGCCGGGCAGCTGAGCCGGCGTGGAGCGGCGACCGAAAGCACACCGACGACCGAGGTTGTGCTGACACACCCCGGCCGACGAAGACGGCCTGAGGTGGATTGGCACGGCGTGGATGGCGTGCTGGAGGTGACCGGCCAGGGGCAGACAATCACGATTCGAGTGACCCGGGAGGGCTCAGACGCTCTGCTGCGGACCGCGTTGGAGCATGGCTGGTCCGTGCGGAGCTTAGGTGCGGTCGCGGAGCGCACGCGGTGACCCCGCTCATTCGCTACACGTTCGCGACGATGATGCATTCGCAGCGGTACTGGGCCCCGGTGCTGCTGTTCATTGCCGCCGTGGGCGTGTCGTCGAGCAACGATTCCGGACCGCTTGCCCCCATTTACGGCGTGGGCGAAGGCGCGCTGCTCGTCTGCGCGACCTGGTTCACCATCGCACTGATAGCATCGAGGACCCGGCGCACCGGGCGATCACCGTCGTCAGCGCGAGGCACTCAGGCCGGGTGCTGCTCGCGTCGGTCAGCGTGGCCGTGATCAGCTGTCTGGCGTTGTCAGGGCTCGGTGTGGTGCTGCCCTTGCTCGTCGGTACCCACCGGATTGAGGCCGCTGATCTGGTGCTCGGCATCGAAGCCGAACTCACGGGCGCGTGCGCGGGCATCGCCATCGGCTTGCTGTGCTCGCGGCTGGTAATCAGGCGCCAGGGTTACGCGCTCATCGTCGCGCTCGCGCTCGTCATGACCGCACTGTTGACGCGTGGCCTACCGCCGGTCAACGTGTTGTTGCGCCTCTTGGCTAATACGAACCGATCGGCGTATCTCCTAGGCTCAGCTGGCGGATTGCTCGCCATCGCGGCTTTGATCCTGGTCGTCAGTTCACTCGCGACGCAGTTCATTGCCACCCGCAAGGATTGAGCCGGTGTAGGCCATCTCGTCGCCATCGGCTCGCGGGCCGGGCCAGACTTCGTGCTCGGTGGGTGAGTGGTCGGCGCGGGTCCACCGCACGACGAGTGCGAGCACGGCGAGCAGGACCGGCACCTCCCCGAGCGCCCACGCGAGAACCGCGCCGAGGCGCTGGTCGGCGAGCAGGTCGGGGACGAACGGCAGCCGCAGCGCGCGGTAGAAACCGGCCGCGACGGGCGTCGCCCGGCTGAGCAGCCAGGTGGAGAACGCGGCGTGCAGCGCCATCACGGCGAACACCATGACGATCCGCCCGATGGCCGGCAGGCCGCGCCCGGGAAGACTGTGGCCGAGCACGGGCCAGAACAGTGCCAGTCCGGTGAGCAAGAACGCGGCGTCCATGGCGAGGTGCGCCCAGTGCTGCTGGAGAATGGCATCGAAGAGCCCGGTCGGGTAGAGCCCGAACAGGGTGACCGCCACGGCCGCCCACGCGATAGCCGGGTTGCGGGCCAGCCGCACGGCCGGTGCGTCAAGCAGGCTCGTCAGCCGCCGGGCGGTGCGCTCCGGGGCCACCTGCAGCGCCAGGGTCACCCCGTGGCCCAGCACAAGCAGCACCGGGGCGAAGGTGGCCAGCAGCATGTGCTGCACCATGTGCACGCTGAACACGGCCGGGCCGTAGGTACCGATGCCCGACGAGGTGGCGACCAGCAGCACCGCACAGCCGGCCAGCCACGCGGCGGTGCGCCCAGCCGGCCAGGGCCGCCCGGCGCGGCGCAAGCGGCGCACCCCTGCGAGGTACAGCGCGGCCGCCAGCACCGCGAGCGTCCCGAACACCAGGTCGAACCGCCACCGCAACGCCAGGTCCACGGCGGTGAGCCGGGTGGGCAGGTCGTAGCCCAGAAGGTAGACGAGCCTGCTGGGCTGGTAGCCCGACTCAGCGGGCGGAAACAGCCGGGCCAGCCCGGTGCCGACGGCAGCCGCCGCGGCGAGCAGCAGGAGTTCCACGGCAGCGAGGCGGACTGCCGGGGCGCGACCGACGGCCCGCACCGCGGCCGCGCGGGCGCGCTTGCCGACCACCATGAGTCCCAGGAGCAGCACGGCGCTGACCACCACAAGCCAGCCGTATCCACTGGTCAGCAGATCAGCCGGGGCGACCGCGTAGGCCGGCGGACACCACGCCCGATGCGCCGACCAGTGGCAGTGACCAGGTCGCGATGGCGCAGTGCCGGCGCAGCACGACATCACGCCCGTCGCGCCCGCGAGCGAGGTGGGCCACCACCGCGATGGTGCTGCCCAGCCACAGCACGGCCCCGAGTACGTGCAGGGTGAGTGCATCGCCGGCGATGTCGTGCGACCGCTCGGCATTGGTGGCCGTGGTCAAGGTGACCGGCAGGAGCCCGGCCGGCGCCAGGAGTAGCAAGCCGACGGCGCTGCGCCAGGACAGTGCCCAGCCGGCGAGCAACCCCACCACACACGCGACCAACGCCGTCAGCGCCCACCCGGTGGCCTGCTCGACCTGACTGACGCCGACGACCAGCGCATCGGGACGGGTGAGCAACCGTCCCGGGGACATGCCGCTGTTTTCCGCGACGGTGAGTACCGCAACCGCCGCGGACGCGCCCGCCTGTAGGAAAGACCAGGCCCGGGCCGCATGCAGGCCGGCGTAGCCGTCCGGTGACACAACGCCGTACGGGTCGCCCGGCGCCAGCACCGCCGCAATCAGCAGGGACCCGACGGCCGCCGCCGCGGCGCCCATCGCCACCATCCGGGCCGCAGGCAGTCCCGCGTCCACTACTGGCCCCAGCGCGGGCAGCCCATAGAGGACCGCGACGCTGGGGGCCAGCGCAGCGAGCAGCCCCCCTGTCAGGGCCGCGAACGCCGCCAGCCCAAGCGCCAGCACCGCCCACACTCGCGTGGATCGGCTGCGCACCAGCCGCTCGGTCATGTCGACACGTTATCCACCCGCGATCCAAGATCACGATCCGTGTGGCATGCGCGACATCCCGTGTCGTCTACGTCACATAAACGGTGATCACCCAGAAATCGTCACTGGCCACGACTCGGCTCGGTGATGGCAGCTAGCAGCGTTGGGCGGAAGTGACGTAGGCGCAGGCTGTGGGAGACCACGAACACCGACGACAGTGACATCGCCGCGCCCGCGACCAGCGGGCTGAGCAGCCCGGACACGGCCAGTGGTAGTGCGGCGACGTTGTAGCCGAACGCCCACACGAGGTTCCAGCGGATCGTGCGGTGGGTGCGCCGGGCGAGCTCCACCGCTGCCGGCACGACCATCAGATCCTCGCGGCCGAGCACGACGTCAGCGGCCTCGATGGCGGCGTCGGTGCCGCGCCCGATCGCCATGCCCAGATCGGCGACGGCCAGCGCGGCCGCGTCGTTGACGCCGTCGCCGACCACGGCCACCCGGTGACCCTGCTCCTGCAACCGGCGCACCACGTCGGCCTTGCCTTCAGGCAGCGTCTCGGCGATCACGTCGTCGATGCCGACCTCGGCGCCGACGGCAGCGGCGGTGCGGGCATTGTCGCCGGTCAACAGCACCGGGTGCAGCCCGAGCCGGCGCAGCGCGGCGACCGCCGCGGCGCTGCTCGCCCGTACGGTGTCGGCGACGGCGAGCAAACCCTGCGCGCTGCCGGCCCATCCGACCAGCACGACGGTGACTCCGCGTCCTTCAAGTCGTACCCGGTCCGACTCGAGCTCGCCCTGGAATGTGCAAACCATGGTCGGCGAGCAGCTGGGCCCGACCGACCACCACCGGGAGCCCGTCGACCACGCCGCGGGCGCCGAGGCCGGGCAGCGCCTCGAAGTCGGTGACCGCGGGAAGTGCTCCGGTCTCCGCTGTAGCGGCCGAGGTCAGCGCCGCGGCGATCGGGTGCTCGGAGGCCGGCCTCGACGGCGCCGGCCATCACGAGCAGCCGCGAGCGTCTACGCCCGCCGCGGGGTGAACGTCGACCAGGCGCATGCGGCCCTCGGTGAACGTTCCGGTCTTGTCGAGCACGACGGTGTCGCACGCTGCGGGTGGACTCCAGAGCCTGCGGTCCCTTAATGAAGATCCCCAGCTGCGCGCCGCGGCCGGTGCCGACCAGCAGCGCAGTCGGCGTGGCGAGGCCGAGCGCGCACGGGCAGGCCACCACCAGCACGGCCACGGCCGCGGTGACCGCCGTGACCAGCCGGCTGGCCGGCGAGCAGCCAGCCCAGCGACGTGAGCAGGCCAAGCACCAACACGGCGGGGACGAACACCGCTGCGACCCGGTCGGCTAACCGCTGCGCCGCCGGCCTTTCCCTCCTGGGCGCGCTGCACCAGCCGGGCCATCCGGGCGAGCTGGGTGTCGGCGCCGACCCGGGTGGCCCGCAGAACCAGCCGCCCGCCCGTGTTGACCGCGCCGCCGACCACCTCGTCGCCTGCCACCACCTCGCGGGGCACCGGTTCGCCGGTGACCATGCTCGACGTCCAACGCGGAGCGGCCCTCCTCGACCACCGCGTCGGTGGCGATCTTCTCGCCCGGCCGGGCGGTGAACAGGTCGTCGACGACAAGCTCGGATACCGGGACGCGCCGCGGTAGCCCGTCGCGGAGTATTTCGACGTCCTTTGCGCCCAACGCGAGCAGCGCCCGCATCGCCGCGCCGGCCGATCGCTTGGCCCGCGCCTCGAAATAGCGCCCAGCCAGCAGGAAGGTGGTGACACCCGCGGCGACATCGAGATACAGGGCGTGGTCGCTGCCGGTGAGCACGGACAAGCCCTGGCCGAGCCCCGGCGCGACCGCGTCGCCACTGAACATCACCCACAAGGACCACGCGGAGGCCGCGAGCACGCCCACCGACACCAGGGTGTCCATCGACGACGTGCCCTGCCGCGGCCCCGTTGAACGCGGCCCGGTGAAAAGGCAGCGCGCACCAGCCGACCACCGGCGCGGCAAGCGCCATGCAGACCCACTGCCAGCCGGTGAACCGGAGCTCCGGGAACAGCGACAGGGCCAACGACAGGTCACAGATCGGCACCGCGAGCACGGCAGCCACAGCCAGCCGCAGGCGAAGATCGGCGACGCGGACCGCCTGCCCCGCGTCGTCCTCGCCGCAGGCGACGTCATCGACCCGACGGGCCGAGTACCCCGCACGCTCCACCTGCTCAATCAGGGCCCGAGGGTCGGTCCCGCCGGGGCACTGCACCCGCGCCCGTTCGGTCGCGTAGTTGACCGTGGCCGAGACGCCGTCCAGCTTGTTCAGCTTGCGCTCGACCCGCGCCGCACACGCCGCGCACGTCATACCGCCGACAGGATCTCGTACTGCCGCAGCACCGTCGGGGCTGGGGCGTGGCAGCCGTGGTCGTGGCGATCGCCTCCAGCCTTGAGCGCTCCTAGCCTAGCCGGCTGTGGTGCCGACCTCACTTGGCTCGACAAGCGGCGCCCCACAAGCGCAGTTGTATACCCCGTCGCCGGATGGGCAGTGGCACTCCTCGTCGATGTGAACCCGACAGCCACATTCCTCGTGCGCACAGGTGAGCACTGTCCCCTTGGCGTATTGCGTCATGCCGACTCCCCAGGTCAAGCCTCGTATGCGTAGGACAGCACGTTACTCCTGGCGACGTCTCCAAGCAGGACACGATGTGAGCGTGGGAAACAATCAGCCGGCGATGTTCTCGAGTTCCGACCGGCAGAGTTCGGCGGCGCGCTGGGCGGTTTCGGCGTGGACGCGGCAGTGGCCGTGGTGACCGGCGTGTTGACCGCACTCCGCGGCGCAGCGGTCGGCGGCGGTGGCCGTCGCCTGCAGGATTGTCCGGATGACCCGAGCGTCGGTGGCGATGCGGCGGGACAGGACCCGATGGGCAGCCGACGCGATATCGGCACAGTTCAGTGCCGCGCGCGTGGCGCTGAACCATGTCGGCGGTGTTGTGGGCCATCATCGCGGTGGCGCAGGTGGTCGAACACGGTCGAGGTCGGTCGAGGGCCTGCAGGACGGCGGCCAGTCCGTCAATAGGTCACACCGGCTCGACGGTGACGTCGGGCGCCTGGGCCGCCAAAGCGGTGCGAGCGAGCTTGGTGATGCGCGCCGCCTCGTCGGCGAACCGGCAGCACCCAAAACAGGTCGTCAGGTGCGCTTCGACCGCGCCCGGTTGCGCCGCATCGTCCTCGCCGTCGAGCCGGGCTGAGAGGGCTTCCCGACACTGCGTGCAGTCCACGTGACAATGGTCGCACATCCGGCACTGAAGGTTCCCACAACTTTTTCGGCCGGGGATTGCGGCATGATGGATGGGTGCGAAACGCTGCCTTTCCGTCGTGTGTGCGCTGATTATGTCGACTGTCGAGGACCGGGGACTGATCCATCAGGTCGAGCTGGTCATCGGGGGCATGACGTGCGCCTCGTGCGCCGCGCGGGTCGAAAAGAAGCTCAACCGGCTCGAGGGGGTGAGCGCTAGCGTCAACTACGCCACCGAGAAGGCGCGAGTCTCCTACGCCGAGGGTGTCACGGCGCAGGATCTGGTGGCCACCGTGGCGCGCACCGGCTACACCGCCGAGCTGGTTCAGGACGCCGCTCTCGACGCTCGCACCGAGGGCATCGAGCTCGGTCCGATGCGGGAACGGCTGTTTACCTGCGGGGTGCTGGCCACTGCGGTCACCGCGATGGCGATCGCGATGGCGCTACGGGTCAGAACGCCGAACAACCTCGGGATGCTGTCGCTTCTGGTGACCGCCCCGGTGGTGACGTGGGGTGCGCTGCCGTTTCACCGGTCGGCGTGGCGCAACCTGCGCCACGGCACGGCCACCATGGACACGCTGATCTCGATGGGTGTGCTGACCGCATTCCTGTGGAGCTGCTACGCGTTGGTCGCCCGGATAACGGAGTACGCCCAGGCACCCGGGTCCACGTTCGACTGGACCAAGATGAACTTCGACAAGCTCGATCCGTCGAACTGGGACTACGACAGCGGCCCGAAGTTCTACTTCGAGGCGGCCGCCGTCCTCACGCTGTTCCTGCTGACCGGTCGTTATTTCGAGGCGCGTTCCAAGCGGCGCGCGGGTGCGGCGCTGCGCGCTTTGCTCGACTCCGGTGCCTCCGACGTCGCGGTGCTGCGCGACGGCCTGGAGGTGCGCATCCCCGTCGACCGCCTGGTGGTCGGGGATGAGCTGGTGGTCCGCCCTGGCGAGAAGTTCGCCACCGACGGGGAAGTGGTGGAGGGCGCCTCGGCGGTTGACGAGAGCATGCTGACCGGCGAGTCGGTGCCGATCGAGGTCAGTCCTGGCTCGGCAGTTACCGGCGGCACGGTGAACCTGTCCGGCCGGCTGCGGGTGCGAGCTCTGCAGGTCGGTGCGCAGACCCGGTTGGCTCAAATAGCGCGGTTGGTGACCGACGCGCAGAGCGGCAAGGCCAAGGTCCAGCGGCTGGCTGATCGGATCTCCGCGGTGTTCGTGCCGGCGGTGATCGCGCTCGCGGTGGTCACCCTGGTCGTCTGGCTGGCCATCGGTGCCGCGGTCGGCACCGCAGTGAGTGTCGCGGTCGCCGTGCTGATCATCGCGTGTCCGTGCGCTCTCGGGTTGGCCACGCCCACCGCGTTGCTGGTGGGCACCGGCCGGGGCGCCCAACTGGGCATCTTCATCAAAGGGCCGCAGGTACTGGAGTCCACCCGGCGGGTGGACACCGTGCTGCTGGACAAGACCGGCACCATCACCACCGGCACGATGAGCCTGGTCGATGTGCTGCCCGGCGTGGGCCAGGACGCCGATGAGGTGTTGCGCCGGGCGGCCGCCGTGGAGGACGCCTCCGAGCATCCGGTAGGCACCGCCATCGCCGCCGGGGGCCGGGCGCGGTTGGGCATGCTGCCCGCTGTGGTCGGCTTCCGCTCGGCGCGGGGGCTGGGCGTCCAGGGCGAGGTCGACGGTGCCGTGGTGCTGGTCGGCCGGCCGACCTGGTTGGCCGAGCAGTGGTCACTGTTACTGCCCGCCCGGTTGGCATCGGCTGCCGAGGTAGCGCAACGGCACGGCTGCACTGTCGTCGCGGTGGCCTGGGACGGCGAGGTGCGAGGCATGCTGTCGGTGGCGGACACCGTCAAGGCCAGCAGCGCCGAGGCGGTGCGCCTGCTGCGCGGCCTGGGGCTGACCCCGGTGCTGCTCACCGGCGACAACGAGACCGTCGCCCGCTCGGTGGCCGCTGAGGTCGGCATCGACACGGTGATCGCCGGGGTGCTGCCCGAAGGCAAGGTCGAGGAAGTGCGGCGGTTACAGGAGGCCGGCCGGGTCGTGGCGATGGTCGGCGATGGGATCAACGACGCCGCCGCGCTGGCCCAGGCTGATCTGGGAATGGCTATGGGTACCGGCACCGACGTCGCCATCGAGGCCAGTGACCTCACCCTGATCCGTGGTGACCCGCGGCTGGTCGCCGATGCGATCCGGTTGTCCCGGCGCACCCTGCGCACCGTCAAGGGCAATCTGTTCTGGGCTTTCGGCTACAACATCGTCGCGCTTCCGCTAGCCGCAACGGGCCTGCTCTACCCCATCATCGCCGGAGCGGCGATGATGTTCTCCTCGCTGTTCGTGGTGTCCAACAGCCTGCGGTTGCGCCGATTCCGACCCCTCACCCCCTCCCCGTAGGTCGCGGGGGTCGCGGTGCGGCTCGGTCGGCGAATCTCGAATCAAACCGGTCCGCACTCACAGGCTGAGCGCGCCCGTTTTGCCGAGTTGATCGCGGTTTATGTGCCGTAGACGACACGCGATGTCGCGCCAGACACACAAACCGTGATCTTGGTTGCGGGGACGCCGCCGCTGGTGAGCGCGTGGTGGCAGACTGCGCGGCGCTACTGCCGGTCGGGTCCCCGTTGACGGCGATCGGACCCGACGACCTCGGCCGCCGCGCTCGCTGCCGACCAGCCCGGCCGGTGAAGCTCATCTGGCGCTTCGACACCATTCCTGGGCGAGGAGGGAGTACAGGATGGAGTCACGCCACGCGCCGTTGGTGATACGTGATCGCGTAGCCGGCCTTCCTCGGTGAATCCGAGGCGGGTGACGACGGTGATGGAGGCGGCGTTGTCGGGTCCGATGGCCGCGGAGATGCGGTGCAACCCGAGCGTGGTGAATCCGAAGTCGATGAGGGCGTGTGCCGCATCGCGGCATAGCCGTGGCGCCAGTGTTGCGCCGCGACCGCACCACCTAGTTTGGCGGCCTGTACGCCGCTGAGCCCGAGCCGCACAAACCCGATCAACCGATCATCGGTGTGCGTGGTGACGGCGAGGTAGTACTCGGTCCGCGGGGTCTGCTTGGCGCGTTCGATGGCGCCGGTGAGCACCTTGGCTTGCTGTTCGCTGGTTCTGGAACCGAAAGACAGCCACCGGGTCACCCGGTCATCGCCCAGGATGGCGACGCATCGTGGATGGGTTCTCTACCCACATGGAATGGCCCGGTCTCGGGGTGCTTATCGCCGACGACGCCGCCCGCATTCTCACCGCCCGCATCGGCGATCCTGGTCCTTCCATCCGTACACCGGTAGTGCGCCGCGGTTGATCACTCGTCGAAGTTCACGACAAACCGGTCCGTCGTGCGGTTTCGGCAGTCGGAGCCTGGTCAGCGCTTCCGGGTCGTGACCACTGTTATGCCAGGGCACGGTATTCGTCCGCGAGCCTGGCGAGGAGTGCACGGGCGGAGTCGCCTACGACGGTGTACTGGGAGTAGAAGGTGTGCCGCCGGTCGTAGTCGGTGATATCGGCCGGGTCGGTGATGATGGCGGTCGCGGTCTCGGTGCCGACGATCACTGCCCGGTCATCGAAGATGGTGAAGCAATGCAGCGCGGGGGAGTGCACCGACCTAGTCCAGGGAATGATGCCGAGGCGCAAATTGGGCCGGTGGCTGGCTTTGATGAGGTGTTCCAGCTGGGCGGCCATGATCTGCGGGGAACCGACGTGCCAGCGCAGCGCGCCCTCCGTGATGATCTTCTGAAATTGGCGGTCTGTATCCAGGATCTGCTGCCGCTCGGCACGGGAGGCGACGAAGGATTCCAGCTCCTCACCTGCCAGCCGGTGGGAGCCCATGGCGCGCACGTAGTCCGGAGTCTGCAGCAGCCCATCTACCAGGGTGGGAGTGAAGCTGCGGACTAGCTCGGAGGCTTGCTCGATCCTGCCAACGCGCTGCTGCATGTACCGGGCCCCGTGGGAGAGCACAGCCCGGCTGCGGACGGTGGTCGCGGTGAGGTCGGTGGCACGCTCCAGTAGCCGGTCCCGCACCTCGGGCGGGGCACCGTATACCTGGCACAGGGTGCGGACCTCCTCAGTGGTGGGCACCTGCCGAGCGGTCTCGAAGCGGGAGATCTTCGGTTGGGAGTATCCCGCGAGCCGCGCGGCCTCCATGCCGGACAGGTCGGCATCTGCCCGCAGCTGGCGCAGGGTGGTGGACAACTCGTCGGGTCGGCGCGAGGGCTGGCTCAAGCGGTCCTCTTGAGTTTTAGGCGACGTGATGGTGTGCCCGATGATATTGCGGGTGGGCGGCCCACCACGAGGTGAACTCCTCGGCCATGCTCCAGGCGACTTCGCGGGCCGCCCGGTAGGACGGAACGGTTTCGGCGGGCATGAGCTCGCCACCCATGAAGGTCGCGTCGGCGGCGTAGTGCATGCGCACCACCTGCTCGCCGTCAAACAACCAGAAGTCGTGGTCGATCTCGGTCAGCTCACGGGGGCGGCGCGCGGTGGGCAGATCGAGGATGCGGACCCCCTCGCCTGCTGCGGTGGTCGCGGTGTAACCCCATTCGCATTCGTAACGCAGGTATCCCCCCAGACCGTGGGTAGTGTCAATGAGGTGCACCCGGTGCCGCCAGATCCCGGCAGCCCGCTCGGCTCGGAGATGCTCTTGCCAGGCTAGCTTCGCCGCGTTGTGGGGCTGCTCCCCACCAGCGAGGTAGACGGACAGGTCAGATCCATCGATCGGAACCTCGTAGCGGTCGAGGGTTTCCACGCGAAACAGCGAGTGCCTGGCCGAACTGGCGATCTCAGTGAGCTCGGTGAGGGTCAGCACGGCTGGGGCTCCTTCCGCAGTTCCGGCAGCAGACGGGCGGAGACCCGGAACGGTGCAGTTCCCCGGCACGTGTTCCTTCCCAGCAAGTCGTGGGTGCCGGATGAGCACGGCGAGATGATCCCGATCGATCGGGATCAAGATATCGAGCGCTGGATGGAGTTGGCGTATTCCGATATTTACTTTGTCACCCAGGTTGATGACGGGGCCACCGGGTGGCCAGCTAACGGTAGGGCGTCCAGCAGCTCGTCGATGCCCAGCGTCATGCTCACCATGCTCGACGCGCTGGATGTGGAAGACGGGATGCGCGTGTTGGAGATCGGCACCGGCACCGGCTACAACGCCGCGATCCTGAGCCACCGGCTCGGGGCAGACCGCGTCACCACGGTGGAAGTCGACCCCGGCCTGGCAGCCACCGCCGCGAGCAGTCTGAAGCTCGCGGGTCACCCGGTCACCGCGGTGTGTGAGGACGGAGCCCTGGGGTACGCGGCAGGAGCGCCGTATGACCGGGTGCTGGGTACCTGCGGGGTGATCGGCGAGGTGCCTTATTCCTGGGTCGAGCAAACCTGTCCGGGCGGCCTGGTGGTCGCCCCCTGGGGCACGCCTTACAAGCGCAGCGCTCTGCTGCGGCTACGGGTCTCAACGGATGGGACCGCCTGTGGTCGGTTCATTGAGGGTGTGTATTTGTCATTCATGCCGATGCGGGCTCAACGGATGGCGTATTTGCCCGACGACCCGGCGGGTGACCCGGACGCGATCACCACCACCGCGCTGAGTGCGGCCGAATTACGTCAGATCGCACTGGTGTTCGACGGTTCGTTCGCGATCGGATTGCGGGTGCCGGAGTGCCGGACCTGGTATGAGACCAACGACGAGCACGGCTACTGGCACACCATCGGTTTCGCCGACGCGGAGTCAGGATCATTCGCGATACTCAACGCCGATCCGAACGAACCGGACATCGTAATCAAGCAGTGGGGACCGCGGCGCTTGTGGGACGAGGTGGAATCCGCCTATCACTGGTGGGTAAGCGAAGGTCGGCCCAGCCATGATAGGTTCGGCATCTCAGTTGGGTCTGGTGGACAGGCGGTCTGGCTCGATGATCCCAGCCGACCCGTGCTCATGGCCTGAAGGTCCATGGTGGACCGACGATGGGGCCCGCCCACACGTCACTGGTTAGATCAGCGGGATCAGGGCAGCCGCCGGGTGATCACATCGGATCCGGACGCCATCGCGCGGCTCGCAGCCGAGCCCGTTGGTGGCCCGCGCGATCATTCGGTGAACGTCCATGGTGGACCGACGATGGTGCAGCGGTCGCGGTGGAGCAGCGCGCCCGCCCACAGGTCGCGGGGAAGCTCACCGGGATCGGAGCAGGCGCGGACCGCGTCCACCCCGGCCATGGTGAGCAGCGCGAGGGAGACGTCGACGGGCTTGGCCGCGATCGCGGCCGGCACCTCGGCCAGGTCGCCGAGGCCGAGGGCGGCGGTGACCGTGCGCGGTGAGGCGGTCCGGCTCAGCACGAGGTCGCCGTCCATGGCGGGCAGCGGCACGCCGAAGATGCTGAATTCGGGGCGCCCGTTGGGTCCCCGTCCGCCGAGCTGAGATTGCTGGAGTGCGGCCGCGCACAGCAGGGAACTGCGCACCCGGCGACCTCGGCCGTCGCGCTCGCGGCCGAGCAGCCCAGCGAGCACCCCGCTGGCCGCGACCAATCCGCCCAGTACGTCGAGCAGGGTCATCAGCGACCCGGGGGGTGCCTCGCCGGCTGGGCTGAGGTGGTCGGGCAGCCCGGCGCCGGCCTGCACCATGAAGTCGGTGCCCGGCGGTGGTTCGCCCCGAGGGTTTCTCCCCAACCGGAGGCATACGCGGAGATTAGCCGTGGGTTGATCGCGGCGAGGCGCTCGTGGTCCAGGCCGAGTTTCGCGGCTTTGCCGGGTGCCCAGTCATGCAGGAACACGTCGGCGTGTGCGACCGCGTCCAGCATCGTTGCGCGGCCGGTGCGGTTCCAGAGGTTGGCCTCTACCAGGCGCTTGCCGCGGTGCAGCGCGAGGAAGTCTGCTGAGCGGTCCCTGGCCATCGGCGGCTCAACACTGATCACTTCCGCGCCGAGCATTCCCAGCAGTTGTCCGGCCAGCGGTCTCTGGACTCGTCGCCCGGCCGCGATCACCACCATGCCGGCCAGCGGGTGGTCGGCAGACCTGGGGACAGGAGGTCCTGGCATCGCCGGGCCCATCGACTCGACGGTCCACGGCGCGGTGAACGGTGTGCAGCCACAGATTCTGTCGCCCTCGTCATGCCTGCGTGGCCGCTGCACCGTGACCCCGGCTGTTGCTGCGGCGCTGGCCAACTCGGCGAACGGGCGGCCCTCCGTGGCCGCGTGCAACGTGGCGGGCAGGGGGGCCACTGCCGTCGCGTAGCGCAGCATAAACGTCTGCCACGCCTGTGCGGCCACCGTTTCGGGTACACCCAGTCCCGTCCACAGCGATCGCCACGGCTCGCGGTCGAGGGTCTCCAACTCGAAGATCACCTCGTCCGCGGAGCGAAATGGCGGGGGGAATCCGGATTGCGCGCCGGTCGGCAGGTCGGGACCGGCGGCGGTGCGGGCCGCGAGGTACTGCGAGATCGTCAGCAGCGCCGCTGCGGCCATCGACACCGCGACGCCCCGTGTCGCGCCGCCGCGCATCCGGGCGAGCAAGCTGGCCAGCACACCCTGCGCCAGGACCACCCCGGTTGCGGTGGTGACGTAGTCCACCCCGAGCCGAGCAGCGCGGCGACCGCGGGCCCGGCCATGTACCGCCATCAGCCCGCAGGCTGCCTGGGCCAGCGGCTCGTCGAGCCGGCTGCCGCATGGACCCTCGCGGTCCACTCGACACACCAGCGGGCCGCCCGGAAGTTCCGGCCCGGTCAGCACCATGCCGTCACCGCAGCGGGCAATTTCAGCAGTGAGACCTGCGCCGACGAGGTGCCCGCTCAGAATCCGCTCCGGTACCCACCGCTCGCGCACCAACTTCGCTGCGGGCCTGGAGCTGCGCGGCACCGGGGACACCGAGATATGGTTAGGCTTACCTTCCATAGTGAGGTAGTCGCTGTATCGCCTGCCGGAGTTCCCGCTATCGCCCAGCGATCACGCGGTCAGGCTCAGGCGTCGCAGGATCGCCGTGGCTCTCATGGTGCTCGACGTGTCTCTGCACCCACGCGTCGACCTCCGACCAGGTGGTGTCCAGCCACGTCGACAGCGCGGCCTCGTCCCGCGGGACGGTGGCGGCCGGCGCGAGCGCGGTGCGGATGACCAGTGAGCGGTGCACCGGCAGTTGCGACCAGGGCCGTTCCCGTCCGTCTCGGGCGAAGCCCGTGTGGGCCAGTACGAGGACGTCGGCCGTTGGGGCTCCGGTCAGCGCCGCCAGCACGCCGCCGAGGTGCGGTGGCAGCGTGTAGGTGCGTACCTGGGCGCGTTGCGCCTCGGCGTAGGCACTGCGGGCGCACAGCGCTGCCACTGCGCGCCGCCACCGCTGCCGGCTGAAGTTTCCGCCCTCAGGGAACAGCAGCAGCGCATCGCCGGTGGACATCGAAGCGGCGAGGCTATGAATGCATCCGCGGGCCCGGCGCCGGTTGGACCCGACGAAGCACAGGGGCAGTCGATCGCCGGCGAGGTCGAGGGTGGGTTCCAGGCGCAGCATGCATTTGAGCACCACGTGCAGCCGCAACTGGTACTGCACCACCAGCAGCCAGGCGATGAACAGCGAGTCGCCGGGCCCGCAGTGCCGGGCGAGTACCACCAGGCCCTGAGACCTCGAAAGCTGTTCCCTCGTGGCGGACCCGGCCTCCATCGCCACCCGCACATCGAGGATTCGCCGGACCGTGCGGTAGGCCCTGGTCAACACCTCCCGCAGCAGCACATTCGGGTCGTCCACCCCGCGCCGTAGGCGATTGAGCGCCGACAGTTCGATGACGGCGTAGGCCAGGACCAGGGCCGTGCTGCGTAACGGCCGGGTTGAGCTGGCCCCCGCTGACACGATCGCGGCGATGAGGAGCAGCAGCGGCGCGGTGAGCAGAAGGAATACCTCCAGCGTGATCACCACCGGCACGGTCAGTGCCCGGCGCATGGCGGTCATGTCAGCGCCGCCAAATAGTTGAGGGTGGCGTCGTAGGCGAGTTGAGCGCCGCACTCGATGCGCCCGCGGTCGCGGTAGCGCAGGTTCGACCACGTCGGCGCCGGCCGTTGTGGAAGGCCCGTCGGTAGCACATGGACGGTCACGCCATCGGGGACACCGCTGAGGTCGGTGTGGAACCGGTGCCGTCGCGCGATTTCAAAAGCCACGAACCCCACCTCCCACGGGAAGCGCGGCACCCGCAGCGCCTCCTCGACGCGCCCGACGTGCAGCACCCATACCGTGTCGGCGCCTGCCTGGACGGCCCGCGCCAACGGAATGCTGTTGACCAACCCGCCGTCGAAGAAGTGCTCCCCGGCGATGTGGACGGGGGGGAACACGCCCGGCAGCGCGCAGGATGCGAGCACCGCGTCGATCAGGTCGCCGGAGGAGAACCAGTGCTCCCGGGCACTCTCGATGCTCGCCGCCACGCAGTGGAAAGGCACCAGCAGTTCTTCGAAAGTGCGCACCGGCAGGCGCTCGCACAGCAGCCGGCGCAGCTCCTCACCATCGTGCAGCGACGTCCCACTGCGCACGATCTCCACCAGCCGGCCGAGCAGTGAACCGCCGAGCACGCCATCGGCGGTGAGATCGCCCCAGGTCGTCACCAGATTCTGCGCGCCACCCGGAGTGGGGTCCGCGGCGAGAGCCGCGCCATTGATCGCCCCGATCGAGGTGCCGCAGATGAGATCCGGGACCACGCCCGCCTCGAGCAACGCACGGGCCATGCCTGCCTCCGCCGCGCCCAGCACACCCCCGCCGCCAAGGACGAACGCGCTGCGGGCCATGCAAGCGGTATACCCGCCAACGGCTCGGCGAAGTCCTTTCGCTCCCCCGAGCTGCCCATGGCTGCCTGCGACTGGGTCCCGGATCGAGATTTATGACCGAGCTAACTCTGGGCTACCTGCACGAGGTCGGCGCGCACTGCCAGCAGCCCGCGCACGACCAGCGCGGTGACGAGCCCTTCCAACACCGCGACCAGCGCGTATACCCCCATGATCGAGATCGCGACGGTCCGCAGCGGTACCCCCGCTGTGCCGCCCAGGGCGTACTCCGCGGTGAACAGCCCCGCCGCGGCGAGGACAGATATTGCGGCGGCGATCCCGGCAGCCACCGCCGTTCCGGCAGGGCGCCGGGGCAACACCTTGCGCAGCCCGAGCAGCACCGGGTAGCCGACCACGGCCGGTACCAAAGCCAGATTCACCACATTGATCCCGAGCGTGGACAGCCCGCCATCGCCCAGGAACAAGGCTTGGACAACGGTGACCACGGTGATCACCACCGGCCCCAACCACGGTCCGAGCAGCGCCACGGCCAGCGTGCCACCCAGCAGGTGGCCCTCGGTGCCCACCGCGATCGGAATGATCGGGGCGCCCAGCACCAGGAAGAACGCCGCGGCGAGGCCCGCCAGCGGGAGCTGCCGCTCGGTGACGCCGAGCCGGGTACGGCGCACACACAGTGCGAGCCCGGCGACCGCTACCACGGCCCCGCCGATCGCGACCGCAGGGGAGACGAAGCCGTCAGGGATGTGCAACGGAACTCCTTCGGGATGACGCGTCCCTACAATGCTGAGCTGGGCAACGGCCGAAGATCTGGCTCACGGGCGGCAATCCGCCCGATCACAGTGGCGCGACCGCGCCGGATTCTCACCGGCTTCCTCGCACCGTTGCTCGTCGCAGCGTAGCTGGTCGACCCCGGATATCTCAGGGACCGCTGGCGCTTCGTCCAGGCAGTCCGGGGGCGTTCATCTCGCGGACCAGGTCCTCGCGTGCGCGGGCCACCCGGGAACGGATGGTGCCGACGGGGCAACCACATACCTCGCTAGCAGCCTGGTAACCGAGACCGAGCATCTGGGTGAGCACGAAGGCGTCCCGGCGGTCGGGTTCCAGGCCGGCCACCAGTTCGCGGAGCAGGACGCCTTCATCGAACCCGGACCGCCGGTGTGTGGAGCTTTCCGCCGCGACGGTGTCCCAGTCCTCGACGGCGGTGGTGCGCGGCCGCGCCATGGCGCGCCGGACCTGGTCTGCGGCGACCCGCCGAGCGATGGACAGCAACCAGGTACGAGCCGAGGAGCGCCCGGCGAAGCCCGGCAGCGCCCGCAGCGCCCGCAGGTAAGTCTCCTGAGTGAGATCCTCGGCCTCGTCGCGAGCGCAAAGGTGGCTGACGAAGCGGTACACGTCACGCTGCGTGGCGCGAACGAACGCCGCCATGGCCACACGGTCCCCCGCACCAGCCGCAAGCGCGAACTCCGTGGTCTGCGCATCATCAGATCGGGGGTCACCCATATAGGACAGGCTAACCAATAGTTGCCGGGAACCCCAGGAATCCGGCAAGCGACCAGCCACGCTTGAACCTGGCCACTAGTCCGCGGTGCCCGGGCTCGGCGCCAGCTTTGCTGACCATTTCTCCTCGATCCGGCCGAACCGCCAGACGGCCAACGCGGTGAGCCATGCGACGACGAACAGGGCGACGATGCCGTAGCCGGCGTAGTCCAGGGGGATCGACCCGATCGCCGCGAGGGGCCCCGAAGTGATGCCGGCCTGGTCGTCGAGCACCCCGATCAGCTCGATGGTGCCGATGATCAGCGCGACGGCCACCGAGAGTGCGGTGATGGTGATGTTGTAGAAGACCTTGCGGACCGGCTTGGCGAAGGCCCAGCCGTATGCGGCGTTCATGAAGATGCCGTCGGTGGTATCCATCAGGCACATCCCGCCGGCGAACAGGATCGGCAGGATCAGGATTGCGTAGAAGGGCAGGCTGAACGCCGCCGCTCCGCCGGCCAGCACCAGCAGACCGACCTCGGTCGCGGTGTCGAAGCCCAGCCCGAACAGCACGCCGATCGGGTAGATGTGCCACGGCTTGCGGACCGACTTGGTCAGGCCGCCGAGGATGCGGTTCATGAAGCCACGCTTGTTGAGCTGGTCCTCCAGCTCCTGCTCGTTGTAAATGCCGCTGCGCATCTTGACGAAGACCTTGATGATGCCGATCAGGACGACGAGGTTGAGAATCCCCAGGACCCACAGGAACACCCCGGACACCGACGCGCCGATGACGCCGGTGATCGAGTGCAGTGCGGAGGAGCCGTTCTCGACCTGCCCGGCGAGGGCCTTGACCCCGACCGAGAGCAGGAAGGCCAGCCCGAACACGATCGTCGAGTGGCCCAGGGAGAACCAGAACCCCACTGACAGCGGCTTGCGCCTGGTACCCGGTCTCGGCGTTGTCGGCCATCAGCTTGCGGGTGGTGTTGTCGACTGCGGCGATGTGGTCGGCGTCGAAGGCGTGCCGTAGCCCGAAGGTGTAGGCCAGGACGCCGATCCCGACGCCGTAGATACCGGTAGCACCGAGGTTGTAACCCCTCGGGACGACGAACGCGAGCAGAACTCCGAAGCCGACCAGATGGAGAAAGACGATAAAGCCGTACATGCCGACGATGGAGATCCGATCTTGACGGTTGAGGCTGGCTCGGAAGCGGGCGAATCCGGAACTGGAGACAGCCCGGGCTGGAGCGCTCATGAGCTCCCTCACTTCCGCTGTGTCACTCTCCGGAGCGACGTTGTCATCCGTCCGAGTGATGATAGATACCGTTGTCTGGTATGTGCAAGCTTTATGCGACAACTTATTGCCACATCTTGGCACTCTGGCGGCATGACCATCAGTGCAGCTAGCGGCCTGCCGGACACGAGGCTCTTGCGTTCCGGGGAGCGTGACGTCAAGATGCAGTTGCAACAAAAATGCAATAGGAGGACGGCGGTCATGACGAGCACCGCAGCGGCTCCACTCCGCCGCTCCCAGCCCGCGCACACCCACGCTCACCTGTGGTTACTGCCGGACGGCACCGGCCTGCACGCTCCATACGGTCAGTTGGCGATCGAATCCGGCACCGGTCGGATCTGCTGCCACCTGTGCGGGCGCTGGTATGTCTCGCTCGGCGGGCACGTTCGCAGGCACGGGCACACGGCCGAGTCCTACCGGGAGGCGATGGGACTGTGCCGTAGCCGGCCGCTGGTCGCCGGGACTCTGTCCCGATCGATCGCCACCCGCCAGAGCGCGGCTTACCTGCGCTCACTGGTCCCCGACTTCACCGGCACTGGCCTGGCACCCCCGAAGGACTGACCGCCGTCCGTCGCATCACCGGACTCTGATCCAGTAGCCTCGACCGGGTGCACGAGTTGTCGATTGCCGAGGCCATCGCCCACAAGGTGCGGGAACGGGCTGCCGGTCGGTCGGTGTCCGCGGTGCTCATCCGGGTTGGTCACTTCCGCCAGGTCGTTCCCGATGCGTTGGACTTCTCCTGGACCATGGTCACCGATGCCACCGGCCTGGAGGGTTGCCGTCTGGAGATCGAACAGATCCCGGCCACCGTGACGTGCCACGATTGCGACGCCGTCACCACCCTTGACATGCCTATCCTCATGTGCGGGTCCTGCGGGGAGTCCAACGTGACCCTGCTGACCGGCGAGGAGTTCATGATCGTCTCGCTCGATATAGCGGAGGTTTGATCGAATGGGCCGCTTCCACCCCCACTCCGATGGGACGATGCACGACCATGGTCACGACCACCATGGCCACGGTCACAATGAGGGCGTGACCGCCCGCGACGTCGGGGACCACAGCGGCTACCCGGCGACCGGAACGGGACGAATCGAGATCCTTGAGGAGATCCTTTCCGAGAACGACCGGGTGGCCGATGCCAATCAGAAGGACTTCGCCGACGCCGGGGTGCGGGTCGTCAACATCATGTCCTCACCGGGGGCGGGCAAGACCACGCTGTTGAAGCGGACCCTGGGTGCCCTCGCGGCGGGAACCCGGATCGGCATCCTGGAAGGCGACATCGCCACCAGCATCGACGCTGATCAGCTCGACGGGTACGGCGCGGCGGTGTCGCTGGTCAATACCAGTGCAGGCTTCGGTGGGGAGTGCCACCTGGACGCTGTCATGGTCCGTTCCGGTCTGTCCCGGCTGCCGCTTCCCGAGCTTGACCTGCTGCTGATCGAGAATGTGGGCAACCTCGTGTGCCCGGCGGAGTTCCGGGTCGGCGAGCACGCCAAAGCCATGGTCTACTCCGTGACCGAGGGCGAGGAGAAGCCGCTGAAGTACCCGGTGATGTTCCGGGCCGTCGACGTGGTCGTGATCAACAAAGTCGACCTGTTGCCCTATCTCGACTTCGACCTGGACAAGTTCCTGGCCAACCTACGGGCCGTCAACCCGCAGGCGACAACGATCCGCGCCAGTGCCCGTACCGGTGAGGGCGTCGAAGAATGGTGTTCCTGGCTGCTCGGCCAGACGGCGGCGGGCGCCGCGGCTCACTGACCGGGAACGGGGCGCAACACCGTCACGCGATTCCCCTGCGCACAGGACGTGGGAGCGTACGCTCTGTCTCCATGAGCGCGTCCGCCGCGGATCGAGTGCTCGCCAATGCAGGTGTCCGGTTCGCCTACCTCTTCGGCTCCCGTGCTACCGGCCGACACCGACCTACCAGCGACGCCGATGTCGCGATCATGCCCGGGCAGCCGCTAGATCTGCTCGCTGAGGCCGATCTGGCCGACCGGTTGGCTCAGGCTCTTCATGTACCCACGGTCGACCTCGTAGACCTGCTGCGTGCACCGCTGCGGGTGTGCGGACGGGTGCTGGCGGAGGGCCGGCTGCTGTACAGCGCAGACGAACCTGGCCGGGTCGCCTTCGAAGTCCGCACCCGGAGCGAATACTTCGATTTTCTCCCCGCCCAGCGAGCGCACCGGGACGAATTCCTGCGTCGGGTGGCGGCGAAGGGCCTGAATGGTTGATCTCGACCGAATTCACCAACGCTTGGAGCTGCTCGCCGGCTACCTGCGCGAGCTGCGGCGCCTCCGTGACTTGTCGGTCGCCGAATACCTGCGCCACGAGGTGTACGCCGGCCGTTACCTCGTCCAAGTCGCTGCGCAGACCTGCATTGATTTGGCCAACCACATCATCGCCTCCGAAGGCTGGCGCGCTCCCCGTGACTTCGGCGACAGCTTCACCATCCTGGCTGAGCACGGTGTCGTCGACGACGCGCTGGCAGTGCGACTCCGTGGCCTTGCCGGGCTGCGATCGACGACACTCGCGTGCACGAATTGCTATCTGCCGGACTGTCAGACCTGGACGCGTTCGCCACCGCATTGGCCCGGCTCGTGAACTGAGGATTCTCCGTCCCATTGCCATGCTGAACCGCACCCCCTGTGAGCCTGGTGTGCATGTCGCTGATCAACGCCCCGAGTGTGCCCCCGGCGCGGGTCCTGGGCGGTAACCGCCGTAGGACTTCTCGAACGCACCGGTCGCGGCGCGTACGCGCCCGTCGAGTCCGAAATCCGCAACTGGCCAGACGCGACCTCGCTGCGTGCTGCGGTGGTCGCCACCAATGCCGAAGTCGTTGCGTTCTGGACGCGAATGGGCTTCATCGACACAGGCGAAAGGAAGCCCTACCGGTACGACAAGTTGACCTCGCAATCCTGGATCCTGACCAAACACCTGACGTAGCAGTCGCATCGATGCGAGGTCTATACCCGCCTTATTTGACGAGTTTAGCCGTGTATGTGCGCATTCAGTGTGCGTGGTCGTGCGCATCCTCTACGTCCGTGTCGTGGACATGCGAGTGCGCATGGGTCTGCCCATTGTGGCTGTGATCGTGTTCGTGCTCCATGTGCTCATGATCGTGCAGAACGTGCGCGTGGGTATGGGTAACATCATCATGCGCGTGCTCATGGGTGTGTTGTGCTGCGGTCATTGCTTACTTCCGTTCTCGATAGTATCCCGTTGAGGCCCCCCGATCATGTGAGAATGGGTCGAGCCCCTCACTAAACGACGCTACACGTCACCGTGCAGGGACTGCAAGCAAACGTCCCATTGTGCCATTAAATGCATCTCTATTGCAACGAGCTAATCGGCGCACTACCCGCTGTCGGGGTTATCTGCCAGCAGCCAGGTAGCACCTTGCGGGGTGTCGCGGACCTCGATACCGGCTGCCGTGAGGCGATCACGCAAGTGGTCAGCGAGGGTCCAGGAACCTTGGTCGCGAGCCTGCTCCCGCAGATCGAGGAGTGCCTCGACGAAGGGCGCGACGATTTCCCGTGGGTCTCGCGCGCCCACCACGGCAAGCTCGGCCAGCCGGGTCACCATCCGGCGCAGCATGGCTCGGGGTCCCTCGGTGCCGTCCATCTCTTCGGTGTCGGCCGACCAGTCGACGATCGCCTGCTCCAGTTCGAGAACGGCCGTGACGGCTGCGTTCACATCACGGATCCGTAGCCCAGTGTCGAAGACATGCTTGAGCCGTTCGGCTTCCGTGCGCAGCGAGGGTGCCGGAGCAGCGTCGGCGGTGGGAGGCGGCGGCGCTGCTGAGGAAGCACGTGTCGGGGCGCCACCTGCGGCGATCTCCCGAAGCTCATCCAGGGCCACGGTGGTGCCCGACGGGAATACCGTGCTCACCGCTTTGCGGCGAACCGTCAGCGTGGCCCGACCCAACACGGTGACGGTGTCGGCATCGAGGTCGAACAGGGCGGCGGTGTGTTCGTCCACCCCGAGAACGACGGTATCGGCGTCGAGCATCGACTCCATCAGCCGCAGCCGGCGCTCGCCGAGGTAGCAGAACCGGGTGTCGTGGGTGCCGCCCTCGGCGTTGTCGTAATGCGGGATCACCGCCGCGCGCAGGTCCAGCTGCGCCAACAGGTCCACGCCGGTAGCCCAATATGGGGTTGCGCCTACCTTGTAAATCTCGTACACCGGCACGGTGGCGACCCCGAGGGTCAACGCCGCGGCGCTGGCGAACGCCACGCAGCCGCCACCGGTGAGCTTGCCGGCCAGGGCGTCCGGTAGCCGGCTGTGCTCCCAGACGCGCAGCGCGTAGGTAGGGCTACCCGGGCCGGCGAAGACATAGTCGGCGTCGTTGATCCGCGCCAACGCTCCCTCGCGGCGCAGGACGTCGTCCGCGGTACGCCACGATACGACGTCGAGTGCGATGCTCAGGTTTCGAAAGTAGCTGACCGTGCGTAGGGAGATCTCTTCCGCGTTTTCCTGGAAGCCGTAGGGGCTGTCGAGAAGTACTGCTCGGCGGGCGGCGCGCCGAGACGGTCGACGAGTAGTCGATGCACCTTCGCCATCGTCGGCGCGGTCTCTCCGGATCCCATGATGGCAAGCAACCGGCGGCGAGGTGTCACACGTGATCACCCCTTCGCTCGGGTTCAGGATCAGGAACTGACGAGCTGACCTGCTACATCGGGGGTGTAGGCCACCACAGCGTGCCACAGCCGCGGGTGTGAATCGACCGCCGCGACCACGGCCGGGCTGGTACGCGCGACCAGCGACAGGTGCCGAAGCGCGTGCGCCAGTACGTGTTCAACCGCGACCGCGGGCGGGCTTGGCGCGGCGGCGTCCGCCGAGCAGATGAGCCGCGGGTCCGACGGGATGGCGTGGACGGTGTCCTCGGCGGGGCTTGGGTCGGGCACGACGGCGTAGGTGAGCACCAGCCCCTCTGCGGTCAGCCGCCATGACGTCGAGTGCACGACTGTCGCGGTGGGCACCGTGGTGCCCAGGCCAGCGAGTTCACGGGCCCTCGCATCAGGTCCGCATCCCGTTGCTAGCTCACCACCGGTCACCCGCCATCTCAGCTGGTTGTCACCCGCGACCGACAGCAGGATCACTTCGATCCGAACCTCGTGCACGTCAGCCCCTCCATAATTGCCATATAAGTGCGATTGCGATCTTAAGGCAAACATGCGGAGGCCGCTGCTCGGCGGCAAGGAAGCCTGCCTGGCGTCGGGCGTTACGCTTGGCGGGGCTGGGCCACTATGGGGTCGGCCACCATGGGAGAGGGGAGCCCGACATCCCACCGCTGACTTGGTCGACCGCGGTGACGACCTGGACGTCGGCGCCGCTCGTCGACGTCCTGAGCGCGATCGCCGTGGTTGGATACCTGACCGCTGTGTTGCGCCGTTCCCGGACGGCCGTTGCCGGCTGGCCGCCGGGAGCTACGGCGTCCTGGCTGGCCGGCGTGACGGTGTTGCTCGTCTCGGTGCACAGCAGCATCGAGGCGTACGGGCATGCGTTGCTGTGGGTGCACATGATCCAACACTTGCTGTTGATCATGGTGGTGCCGATATTGCTGATCTGGGGGCAGCCGGTCCGCCTCATCTGGGGTCGGCCGCCGCGCGGGCGCCTTGCGCGATGGCTGACCTTCCCGGTTCTGACGGTAGGCTTTTACACCGCTGTGCTGGTGCTCACCCATCTCACCGGTTTCCCGGAAGCGATGGCCACCGAGCCGGGGGTGCACCACGCCGAGCAGATCCTGTACCTGGTCAGCGGTTACCTGCTGTTCTGGCCGTTGGCCGGCTCGGAGGCCAGCCCATGGCCGGTCCCGCATATCGTCCGGTTCGCACTGCTGGGGTTGGCAATGGGAGCGGACACGCTGGTGGGTGTGTCGCTGATGCTCACCGGCTACCCGCTGGCTCCCAGTACGGCGATGATGCGGCCGGGCTGGGGCCCATCGCTGCTGGAGGATCAGAACTTGGCCGGCGCCATTATGTGGGTCGGCGGCGACGTCCTGATGATGCTGCTGATGCTCGCGGTCGTCGCCCAGTGGAGCGCTACCGGATCGCGCGCTCGGCTCGGCGACTGGCTGGAATCGGCCCGGCGCCAAGCGCTGGCCGGAATCGGATCAACGTCCCCCGATCACAGCACCGTCGGGGCCAGTACCGACGTCGACGACGACGAAGAAGCCCGGCAGGCCTACAACCGGATGCTGTCCGCACTGCACCGGCGGTCGCCTCCCGGCTAGGAGAGATTCGAGGCGATCAGGTCTGGTCGCGCGGCTCAAGCAGCGGAGTGGGTTGCGTAGTGGTGTGTGGGTCGGGTCGATGATCGCTGGTGGGATGAATTCGACGTGGCTGGGGTGGATGAGGACTTCCCAGCCGGTGCGGTGGACGTGCCGGTGATGCGCTTCGCACAAGAGGACGCAATTTTCGACGCTGCTTTCGCCGCCGTCGAGCCAGTGGCGCGCGTGGTGCGCTTGGCACAGTCCCGGTGGCCGATCGCAGGCCGGGAACGCACATCCACGGTCGCGGGCGACAAGGGCCCGGCGGATGGCTAGCGAGACGGTCCGCGTGGCCCGTCCGACGTCGAGTGGTTCGGATTTCCCACCCGGGACAACGGGTATGATTTTGGCGTCGCAGGCCCACCGGCGGGCCTCGGCGGCGCTGATATGTGTGCCGTAGTCCAGGGTCGCGACACCGAGGCTGGTGCGCAGTGCTTCCCAGTCGATGGTGACGGTGAGGTGCGCGGGTTCCCCAGCGGTGCTGGGGCAGTCGTGGGCGGCGCGGGCCAGCCCACAGACCTCCAGCAGGGCGTCGGCGTTGCGTTGCGGACCGGTGCGCGGGTCGGGGATGCCGGCGGTGGCGGGGCCGGGTCCGGCGAGTTGGTCGATCAACGACCGGAACGCCGCACCGTGCTCGGGTTCGAGGAATCCTGCCAGGCCCAGTCGCCCGTCGCGGCGGTTACGCAACCGCAGTTCCCCAGCGCCCGGGTCAGGTTCCGGCTGGTCACGGGGTTGCGGACCGTCCGGATCGAGGTGGGCGAGGATGTGTCGGGCGATGGTGTGCAGCGACGTGGGGTTAAACGACCGGGCGTAGCCGGCGAGGTCGGCTTCGGCGGCGTCGCGGTCGGCGGCGGGCACGGTGGCGGGGATCGCGGCCATCGTGTCGGTGATCACCCGCACGTGTGCCGGGCCGATCTCTCCGGCGGCCAGGGCAGTGGCGGTGTGGGGCAGCAACGGGGCCAGCCCCTCACCACCGAGCGCGCGACGCGGAGCGAGCTGCCCGGCATGCGCGACGCGGGCACCGGCCTCGGTGGGTGACAGGTGCAACATCCCGGCCAGCAGCTGCGTCGTGTGACGGAACCCGGCAGTGCCCGCGATGTCGCGGGACTCCAGTTCCGCGACCGTATCCAGCATCACGGAATGAAGCATCCGCGACACCGATTCAATATCGCGGACCTGATCCTGCAAACCCGCGTCATCGCAGTCGCTGATGCAGCGACGCCACTGGTCGAGGCCGGCGACCATCGCCTGACTCGGATCCAGCTCCGTCTCTATCACATCACCATCGTCACACCCACCCCCGACAATCTCGGATGTTCAGCTGAGGCGGCGGCAAGACTATTTCAGCGTTGCGACGACCGGTCGTCAAGGGCGGTTTCATCGGTTTGCCGCCAGCGGGACAATATCGCCGTTGCTTTCCGATAGGTCGGGAGGTTCATCGGCGATGACGGTCGCACCGGTGCAGCTTGTCGTGATGGGCGTGTCTGGATGCGGTAAGAGCACGGTGGCCGCGCTGATCGCCGGCCGCACCGGCTGCGCACTGGCCGAGGGCGACGAGTTCCACGCTGCCGCCAGCATCGCCACCATGGCGAGTGGGTTCCCTCTCGATGACACGATGCGGGCGCCCTGGTTGGCGGCGATCGCTGGTTGGCTCACCGAGCGGGCCGCCCGTGGCGAGTGCGCCGTGGTGAGCTGCTCGGCGTTGACCCGGGCTTACCGCGACGTGCTGCGCGGTGCGGGGCCTGATGTCCGGATGGTGCACCTGGCGGGCTCCTATGACTTGGTCGCGCAACGGCTGGCCGCCCGCCACGGTCACTTCATGCCGCCGCACCTGCTGGCGTCCCAGTACGCCGTACTGGAACCGCTGGCCCCCGACGAACCGGGCATCACCCTCAACCTGCAAGCCTCCCCTCAACAACTCGCCGACGAGGCCCTTCGAACCTTCGCCTTGTGACCGCATCCAGCGGGCTGAGCGGGGTCATTCGGCGCGGCAAACCCCGCTGAGCCTGCTGGATGCGCGGGAAGCTGGTGGAATGTCACCGAGAGGTAATGGTTAGCGGGCTGGCTGTGAGGGAAGATGTCCGGCAGCGTGTGATGCGAGGGGAGGTCGTCGCCGTGGATGTTGCTGACGTCCTACTGCGCGCCGGGGTGCGGCGCTGAGCGCCCCGCGCGCGGCGCTGCTGGTGCTGGCCAAGGCACCGGTACCCGGAAAGGTAAAGACCCGGCTATGCCCGCCAGCTAGCCCAGTTCAGGCCGCCCGAATCGCCGCGGCGGCCTTTCTGGACACCCTGGATGCGGTGCTGGCGGTCCCCGACGTGACACCCGTAGTGGCGCTGACCGGGACTCTTGCCGACGCAGTGGATGCCGAGGCGCTGACTGAGCGGCTGCGCGCCACCACTGTGGTGCCGCAGCGCGGAACGACTCTCGGGCAACGGATCGCGGCCGCGTACGCCGACACCGCCGCCGTGGTCGGCCACCGGCCGGTGTTGCAGATCGGGATGGACACCCCACAGGTCGCCGCCAAGCTGCTCAGCCACTGCCTAGACCTGCTCGACGGCGACGGCGTGGACGCCGCGCTCGGCACGGCCACCGATGGCGGTTGGTGGATCCTGGGCGTACAGCGGCCCGAGCTGGCCGATCTGATCGCTGACATTCCGACGTCGCTGCCGGACACAGGGCAGCGAACCCTGGCCGCGTTACGAGCCTCCGGATGCCGGGTGGACGAGTTGCCCGAATTATCCGACGTGGACACCTGGGAGGACGCTGTCGCAGTGGCCGCCGACGTGCCCGGTGGTCGGTTCGCCGCCGCGGTCGCCGCTGTGGAAACTGCACTGGAGCGCCGCGGGTGATTGCTGAGCACACGTCAGTCTTCGACCCGGCGCTGGCTGGTAGGGCCGCACAGCTCGTCGGCGACGATGGACGGCTCCTTCCCGTCGTCCCGCAACGCTGGCTGGCCCCTGCCGACGGGGAGGACGTCTGGCTGTTGAACCGCTGCACCGGGCCGACGGTCGATGTGGGCTGCGGGCCCGGCCGGCTGGTCGCCGAGCTGGCCGGCCGCGGAGTGCCGGCGCTGGGTGTGGACTGCTCGCCACTGGCGGTCCGGCAATGCCATTCCCGTGGGGCCGCGGTGCTGCACCGCGATGTCTTCGCCACGTTGCCCGGTGAGGGTCGGTGGCACCACGTGTTGCTAGCGGACGGCAACATCGGGATCGGCGGGGATCCGCTGCGCCTGCTGCGCCGCTGCGCCGGCCTGCTCAGACCCGGCGGCACCATGCTGGTCGAGGCTGGCCAGCCCGGAGCTGGGTTGCGGCGCGGCGCTGCCCGGCTCCAGGTGATCGGCAGCGCCGCAGGTCCCTGGTTTCCGTGGGCAGTCGCCGAGCTGACGGCGCTCGTTGGGCTCGCCGCACTGGCTGGGTTTCAGGCCGGGGACCGGTACCGCGCCGGCCGCTGCTTCCTCGAGTTGCGCTATGTCAGCGGACGGTAAGCCCGAGCAACCTGCCGCAGCGCTAGCCTTGCGACCATGAGTGTGCTGGACCGGTGGGCTGATCGAGCAGCCGAGCACTCCCCGCCGGGACCGTTTCGAGCCGGCTTCTGGCGTAGCCCGCTACGCGGCCCGTGGTTCACCGCCATTCTCAGTGTGGCGCTGCTGCCCGGTATCACGCTGCTGTTCCTCACCGGTCTGGCGTCCTACGCCGCGTACGACCCGAATCTGGCGCCCGGCAACGACACCACACCCGACAAGGGGTTGCTCGGCTCCTGGCTGCCGGGCTGGCCGGCCGGTCCGGCCTGGTTGTACTGGGTGAACCAGGGCGTGCACGTGACGCTCGGGTTGGTGCTCATCCCGGTTGTGCTGGCCAAGCTGTGGTCGGTGTTGCCCAAGCTTTTCGAATGGCCACCGGCCCGCTCGGTGACCCAGCTGGCGGACCGGGCCTCGCTGCTGTTACTCGTCGGTGGCGCGGTGTTCGAGCTGGTCACCGGAGTGATGAACATCCAGTACTACTACGCCTGGCCGTTCGGTTTCTACCAGGCGCATTACTACGGGGCGTGGGTGTTCATCGCCGCGTTCGTCGTCCACGTGGCGTTTCGGCTGCGCACCATGGTCAGCGCGCTGCGCGGCCGCAGCTTCCGGGCGGAGCTGCGCACCCCGGTGTCGCAGACCACCGCCGAGGAACCCGACCCCGATCACCTGGTGTCGCCCGATCCCGCACCGGCGACCATGTCGCGGCGCGGCGCGCTGGGCATGGTCGCGGCCGGTTCGTTGACCTTGTTCGGGCTCAGCGTGGGTCAGACCATCGGCGGGGCGGCCCGCTCAACGGCGTTGCTGGCGCCGCGCGGGCAGAACCTGGGGTCCGGCCCCGCGGAGTTCCAGATCAACAAGACCGCCGCCGAGGCGGGGATCGGTCCGGTCGACGTCAGCTGGCGGCTCGATCTCAAAGGTCCAACCGGCATGTCGCTGTCCCGTGCCCAGCTGCTCGCCCTCCCGCAGCACACCGCGCGGCTGCCGATCGCTTGCGTGGAGGGCTGGTCCACCGGCGTGCAGACCTGGACCGGGGTGCGCCTGGCCGATCTCGCCGCCATGGTCGGCGCGGCGCCCGACAGCAGCATGTTCGTCGAGTCGCTGCAGCGCGGCGGCGGTTTCGGCTCGGCGACGCTGTCCGCTGGTCAAGTAAGAGCACCCGATGCCCTGCTCGCGCTGCGGGTCAACGGCGCGGATCTGAGCACTGACCACGGTTTCCCGGCCCGGGTGATCGTGCCGGCCCTGCCGGGAGTGCACAACACCAAGTGGGTCACCCGCATGACGTTCCTGCCGGTCGCGCCGTGACCCGCCGCGAAGGGGTGCAGCTGTTGGCGCTGCTGGCCAGCTTCGTCGTCGCCGGTTATGCGGCGGTCCGGTTGCTGGCCGGTGAGGTGATCGGGACCGGTGCCTGGTTCGTCGGCAGCGCCGTCGTCCACGATCTGGTGCTTTTCCCGCTCTACGCCGGGATCGACGCCGCACTAGTGCTGCTGTTGCGGAGCCACCCCAGCTGGGCCACCGTGGCCGGCGTGCGGTGGCTGAACTACCTGCGGGTACCCGTGATGGTCTCCGGGTTGTTGCTGCTGGTGTGGTCACCACTGATTTTTCGGGTGTCCAACGGCGCTTACCACGCGGCCTCGGGCCTGTCGGCACAACCGTTCCTGCCGCGTTGGCTTGCCGTCACCGCGGTCCTGTTCGCGATCTCGGCAGTGACCCTGGTGGTCCGCGCCATGCAAAGCATTGAGACATGACCGCAGCTGGGGCGGTGCTGGTCGTCGATGATGACGTGCTGGTGCGCGATGTCGTTGGCCGCTATCTCGGCCGCGCCGGATACCAGGTCACCGTCGCCGGGGACGGTGAGCACGCCCTGCGTGCGGCCCAAGCCTGCCCACCCGACCTGGTAGTACTCGATCTCATGCTGCCCGGCTTGTCTGGGTTGGAGGTGTGCCGGCGGTTGCGGGCGGCAGGTCCGGTGCCGGTCGTCATGCTCACCGCCCTGGGTGAGGAAGAGGACCGCATCGTCGGTCTGGAGCTGGGTGCCGACGACTACATCACCAAGCCGTTCAGTCCGCGGGAACTCGTGCTGCGGGTCGCCTCGGTGCTGCGCCGGGCCCGATCCGTACAGCCGCGCACCCAGCTGCCACCGATCGACGACGACGGGTTGATGATGGACGTCGCCGGGCGCCGGGCGGTGTTGGGCGGGCAGGAATTGGCGCTGACCGTTCGGGAGTTCGAGCTGCTGGCCTTTCTCATCCAGCACCCTGGTTGCGCCTTCACCCGCGGCGAACTGCTCGAGCAGGTCTGGGGCTGGACCTTTGGCGACCAGTCCACAGTGACCGTCCACGTGCGACGGTTGCGGGAGAAGGTGGAGGTCGATTCCACCGCGCCGAGACGGATCGCGACCGTGTGGGGTGTGGGTTACCGCTACGACCGCTCCTCCGGCTGAGCCGGCAATCAGACAGGGGAGTGACCGCGGTGCTCGACGAACTGCGTCACGTCGGCCTGGTCGCGTTGTTGTGCACCTTGCCGGTGGCGCTGCTGGGCGCCCTGCTGCTGCACCGGATGCGGCGATACTCGATCACCGCCGCGGTCACCGTGCTGGTGCTGGTGCCGGTGGCCGCAACCCTGTCCGGCGTGCTGGGCGTCAACGGGTGGATGTTCACCCCGGTGCTGAGCACCGAGCTCGCGGTGGCCGCCGCGGTGGCCGCGGTGAGCGTACCGACCGGGCTGCTACTCGGCCGGGGCATTGCCCAGGAGGTGACCTGGCAGCGGGAAGCCCGCGCTCGGGATCGGGCGGCCGAATCGGCGCGGCGTGAGCTGGTTGCCTGGATCAGCCACGACCTGCGCACCCCACTGGCCGGGATCCGCGCGATGACCGAAGCACTGGCTGACCGCGTGGTCACCGACCCCGCCGAGGTCGCCCAGTACGCGCACCGCATCGGGCGCCAGACCCAGCGCCTGGGCGGCATGGTCGACGACCTGTTCCAGCTCTCCCGGATCAGCTCCGGGGCACTGCGGTTGACGCTGTCCGCGATCCCGTTGGGCGAGGTCGTCTCCGAGGCGTTGGCCGCCGAAGCCGTCACCGCCGCCCGCAAGGGCGTGCGGTTGCGCGCCGACGCCGGCCAATGGCCGGTCGTCTACGGCAGTGACCCGGAGTTGGCTCGGGTGCTGCGCAATCTGCTGTCCAACGCGATCCGGCACACGCCGCCGGATGGCACCGTGGTGGTGGCCGCGGGAGCCCGCGACGGGCAGGCGTGGCTACGCGTCGACGACGCCTGCGGCGGCATCCCCGAGCAGGACCTGGACCGGGTTTTCGACGTCGCCTACCGGGGCAACACCGCCCGCACCCCGGCGTCCGCCGACGAATCCGGCGCCGGCTTGGGCCTGGCCATCGCGCGCGGCTTGGTCGAAGCCCACGCTGGTCACATCGAAGCCCGCAACCACGGAGCGGGCTGCCGCTTCGAGATCCTCCTCCCGCTGGCTCCTCACCCTGAGTGACGCTTGTCCGGCATTCAGCGTCAACCCCATCAGGTTCTCGACAGCCTAGTACTAGCTATATAGAGTTAGATCTATGGCGGGTTTGCGGATGACCTTGGGTGCCCTAGCGGTGTTGGGGGCGCTGCTGGATCGCCCCGACACCGAGCAGTACGGATTGGAGATCGTTCGCGCCAGCGGGCTTGAGCCGGGCACGATCTACCCGATCCTGCAACGGCTGCGCGGCGCCGGCTGGGTTAGCGACCGGTGGGAGGATCCGGCTCCGGCGCGTAGCGAGGGCCGGCCCCCGCGGCGGTACTACCGGCTGACTGTGGAGGGCCGCGCCCGGGCCGTCCACGCACTGCAGAACGGTCGTGACCGCAGTGGCCTGAGCCGGCTACTCGCGCCGCCCAGTCATCTTTTCACTCCCACCCTCGAGGGGAAGTCGTTATGACCGGCCCGAGCGGGCCAGGCAGCGATGCCGCCTCGGGTCCCAGATCGCTGCGCTGGGTACGCGGCCTCTTACCTGGCGAGGAGAGCACGGCTTGGTGGGCCGAGGTGATCTCCTGCCTTGCTGAGACTCCCGACCCCGGTGAGCGACGCCGGTATCTGCGTAGCTACCGGCAGTCGGTGCCGCAGCTGGTCTGGACCAGTTGGACATCAAGCGTTCGTTCGGCAAAACCCGCGCTGATGAGCGTCGGGTGCAGCAGTGTCAAGTGGAAGGGGATGAACATGGCTTTTCTTAGTACAGAGGACAAGTTCGGGATCAAGCTCCAGAGCACGGCCGGGCCCAGGACGACCGACCAGAAATATTCCGTGCTCCTGGGCATCGTCGTGATAGTCCTAGGAATCATCGGGTTCATTCAGACGGGCTTCGTCGGCTATACCGGGATGACGAACCATGCTATTTTCGGGATCTTCTCGACGAACGGCTTCCATAACACCGTGTACATCGTCATTGGGCTGTTATGGCTGCTGGGGGCCTACACGCTTACCCCCGCCGGCAATCAGGGAATGAACATCGGTGTCGGTGCCGCATTTTTGCTAGTCGCCGTCATGGGTTTCATGGGCTACTGGATTCTGCTGTCCATCCCCGCCGGGATTAACGCGGACAACATCCTGGATCTGGTGGTCGCTGTGGCGAGCTTGATAGTCGGTGGTGGCGTGCTCAGTGCGGGCGCTCGCGAACCAGCGGCTGCGTAGCCGCAAGCGGCAAGAGCTGCTTCGACACCGAGCCGCTGTCCCTCGGCACGCACCGGCTAACGTAAGACGATGACCGATGCGCCGTACCGCTGCGTGGCGCGTACCGCGGTGGGCCTGTTCCGGGCCCTGGACCTGCGGATCGACGTCGTCGGACAAGAGCACGTGCCGGCCACCGGTGGCGCTGTGGTGGTGATGAATCACACCGGCTACCTCGATTTCGCGCTCGCTGCTCTCCCGTTCTGGCGCGAGCGCGGCCGGTTCGTCCGTTTCATGGCCAAGCAGGAGGTCTTCAGCCATCGAGTAATGGGACCCTTGATGCGCGCCATGCATCACATTCCTGTCGACCGCACCGCGGGAGCGTCCTCCTTCCGCGCTGCGGTCGACGCGTTGCGGGCGGGAGAATTGGTCGGGGTGTTCCCCGAGGCGGGGATCAGCCGCAGTTTCTGCCTCAAGGAATTCAAGTCTGGTGCCAGCCGGATGGCGCGCGCGGCCGGTGTCCCGCTGATCCCGGTGACGCTGTGGGGCAGTCAGCGGGTGTGGACCAAAGGTCGCAAGCCGAGCATCCGCACCACGCGCCATATCCCGATCAGCATCACCATCGGGGCACCACAGAAACCTAGCCGCGGGCAGGGCACTGACACTGTCCTGCTCGACGCGATGAGTGCGCTGCTCGACGCGACCCGCGCGCGCTATCCCGAGGCGCCCGGTGACGATCTCTGGTGGATGCCGGCGCACCTGGGGGGCACCGCTCCCACGCCGCAACAAGCCGCCGAGTTAGACGCTGCGGACCAGCTGGAACGCTCCCGGCGCACCCAGCCGTGACCACTTCGTCCTCTTCCCGGGCGCCCTCCTTGATGTGCTGCCGGCGCTGAGCTGACCGTTCCGTCCGGTCGGCTTACCGCGCCCGGGCTGCCCGAGCCTGGGCCTGCGCGCGGCGCTCCTCGAATCGGCTGGCCTGGCCGTCGAGCTGGGTGAGAAACTCGGCCAACTCGATGCGGGCCTTCTCGCCCTCCGCGTCCAGGCCTTCGAGGTCGAACACCGCCCAGTGCCGCAGCAGCGGCAAGATCACTTCATCGTGATGGATCCGGAGATCGTAGATGCCGGCCCGGGCGATTTGCGCGGCCTTGCGGGCAAACCCGGGAATGACGATGCCCGGCATGTTGAATCCGACGACCTCGTCGGTGATCGCGCGCAGGGTGGGGCCGGGGGATATGTCGAGAGCAGCCTTGAGGAGATTCCGGTAAAAAACCATGTGCAGGTTCTCATCGGTGGAGACTCGGGTGAGCAGGCGTTCGGCGAGGGGGTCGCCGGCATGGCGACCCGTGTTGCGATGCGAGATCCGGGTGGCGAGTTCCTGGAACGAGACGTAGGCCAGCACGTGCAGCAGGGGTGCCTCTTGGGTGTCGTAGCCGGTTTCCATGACCTGCATCCGGGCCCGCTCCAGCTCCACCGGGTCGACGCCGCGGGTCACCAGCAGGTAGTCACGGATGCAGTAGGCGTGCCGGCCCTCCTCAGCGGTCCACCGGTGCACCCAGGTCCCCCAGGCGCCGTCGCGTCCGAACGCGCGGTGAATCTCCCGGTGATAGCTGGGCAGGTTGTCCTCGGTGAGGAGGTTGACTTCCAGCGCGGTTCGGGCGATCGGCGACAGGCTGGACTGCTCGGGATCCCAGGCCTGTCCGCCGAGGTCGGCATAGTCGCGGCCCAGGCTCCACGGCACGTACTCGTGCGGCATCCACTCCTTGGCGGCGGCCAGGTGCCGGTGGAGGTTCTCGGTGACCACCGGTTCGAGATCGTGCAGCAACCGGACGGTGTCCGAGCTCGAAGTCATTGCGGTCCTCAGCAGCAGATCGGGACTGGTCTACATGTACCACCGTAGCGTTCGGCGGGCTGGACTCGCCCAGCCCGCCTTGCCCGACATACCTTGATCACTGCTGGAGTGTCAGCAACGACAGTAGGTGTCGTTCCTGGCACCCAGACGGCGATCTAGGTTTCTCGCGGCAGGGTGGCCGGGCCACACACCGTGAATCTGTCCCAGGCGAGCCAACGTGGGCGCTACACTGTTGCACTACAAGTAGTGACGTGAACACTCCCCGTATGAGTTATCAGATCCACCGAATGGTGCCTTCACCAATGCGTGACAGGTACGTAGCGTGGAGTGACCGTCGGGGAGCGATGTGTGGGGTCAGGTAACGCAAACGAGAGGACCCGTTCTGTGCTCTTCCGAGGCCGTCTTCGCTCGCTGGCTGCTGTGGCCGCGGGCGTGGTGCTGAGCGTAGGTGTCGCACTGCCGGCGTCGGCCGCACCCGCGTTGCCGGACTTGCCCCGCCTGCTGGGCTCGATGGCGGTTCTGGACTCCCGGTCCGGCTCGGTTCCGAACTCGGTGACCGGCTGGTACGTCGACCCGACCAGCAACGCCGTCGTCGTGGAGGCCACCGACGACGCGGCCGCTCGGACCTTCGCGGCAGGTCAGGGCAAGGTGCGCATCGAGCACGTCAACGTCCGGCCGCGATTGCTGGCCGACATGCGCGGGGGTGACACGATCACGACGAGTGCGGGTGGCCGCTGCTCGATCGGTTTCAACGCCATCTCCGGCCGCACCCGCTACCTCATTACCGCTGGGCACTGCACCAAGCTGGGCGGTACCTGGTCCGGGCCGGACGGCACTGAGATCGGCCGGGTCGCCGCAACCACCTTCCCCGGCCACGACTTCGGCCTGATCGAGGTGACGTCGACGGCATGGGCACAGACGCACGATGTCGAGGCCGACGGCGGCTACCTCAACGTGGCCGGCGACACCCCGGCCGCGATAGGCGACAAAGTCTGCCTGTCCGGGTCCACCAGCGGGTATCACTGCGGCCACGTGCAGGCCGTCGGTGAGACCGTGAACTACGGAGACGGCGACGTCGTCAACGGGCTCACCAAGACCGATATGTGTGCCGAGGCCGGTGATTCCGGTGGTTCCATCATGAGCGGCACCCAGGCACAGGGGACCTTGTCGGGCGGCACCGGCGGTTGCCTGCTAGGCGGACGAACGTACTTCCAGCCGATCCAGCAGGTGCTGTCCACCTACGGGCTGACCTTACTCACCGGCTCGGCGTCCGCGGATTCTCGCTAGCGCCGCCCCGATTCTCGCTAGCGCGGTCCCGCTAGCGAGACGAGCGCAGCCGCTGTGCGAAGGCAGCGGCGGCAGACTGCGGATCCGTTGCCTCGGTGATCGCTCGTACGACGACGACGCGGTCCGCTCCGGCAGCCCGGACCTGCTCCAGCCGTTGGATGTTCTCGATGCCGCCGATGGCGAACCACGGTCGGGTCGGGGTTGCCGTCGCGGTATCGCGGATCAGGTCGAGTCCAGCGGCTGGGCGGCCCGGCTTGGTCGGGGTGGCCCAGCAGGGGCCGGTGCAGAAGTAGTCCACCCCGGGCTGGCTGGCGGCCACGGCGGCCTGCGCGGACTGAGACGTCGAGCGGCCGATCACCACCGCGTCGCCGAGTATCCGGCGAGCCCAGCTCACCGGGAGGTCCTCCTGGCCCAGGTGCAGCACGTCTGCGCGGGCGGCCAGCGCGACGTCGGCCCGGTCGTTGACCGCCAGCAGCGCGCCGTGGCGCTGGCACGCGTCGGCGAGCACCTCAAGAGCGACGAGTTCGGGGCGCGCCTCCAGCGCCTTGTCCCTGAGCTGGATGATGTCCACACCGCCGGCCAGTGCCGCGTCGGCGAACTCGGCGAGGTCGCCCCGGTCGCTGCGGGCGTCGGTGCACAGGTAGAGCCGGGCATCGGCCAGCCGGGCCCTGATCTGTTCACCATCCATCGGGTGACCGTATCGAGGTAGGCTGGGAACCGGTCCGCACGGGAGCCCGACCGGGCTGAGAGGGGGTCATGGCGACCCCGACCGTCGAACCTGATCCGGGTCATGCCGGCGCAGGGAGCGTGGTTCGTTGGGGATTTCCGGTAGTGACGTCGCCGTGGTCGGTGGCGGCGTCATCGGGCTGAGCTGCGCCTGGCGCGCCGCGTGCGCCGGTTTCGCGGTGACCTTGCACGATCCCGCACCGGGATCGGGCGCTTCGCGCGTTGCCGGCGGGATGCTCGCCCCGGTCACCGAGGCACTGCCGGTGGAGCCGGAAGTATTCGCGCTGGGCGCGGCGTCGCTGCGGCGCTGGCCGGATTTCGCCGCGGAGCTCGTCGCCGCTGGCGTCGACCCTGGATTGCGCACCCGAGGCACGTTCGTGGTCGCGGTGGATCCTGGCGACCGCGCCGAACTGGACCGGCTCGCCGAGCAGCTCTCCCGGTCGGGGCGGGCGGTGGAACGACTCTCCGGCCGGGAGGTGCGCCGGGTCGAGCCGTCGTTGGGTCCCCATGTATGCCGGGCCCTGTCGGTTCCAGGTGACCTGTCAGTGGACAACCGCGCCCTGCTGGACGCCCTGCTGGTGGTCTGCCGCAGGGCGGGAGTGGTGTTTCACGGCGAGCGGTGCACGGAGCTGCCTGCGGCCGATGTGGTGGTGTTGGCTGCCGGTGCACACAGCGCCGCGCTGCACCCCACACTGGCTAAGGTGATCCGCCCGGTGAAAGGGGAGATCTTGCGACTACGCGCCCGACCGGGCACATTGGCGCCGCCGTCGCGGACCGTCCGCGCGATCGTCGGCGGCCGGCACAGCTACCTGGTGCCCCGTGACGGCGGCGGCCTGGTACTCGGAGCCACCCAGCGGGAAGCCGGTTTCGATACCGACGTCACCGCCGGCGCGGTGCGCGAGCTGCTCACCGACGCCGAGCGGGTGCTGCCCGCGATTGCGGAGTACAGGCTGGAGGAGGCAGCCGCCGGGCTGCGGTCCGGCAGCCCGGACAACCTGCCGGTGATCGGGGAGCTGGAGCCGGGGGTGCTCGCTGCCACCGGCCACCACCGTAACGGGATTCTGCTGGCCCCGCTCACCGCCGATGCGGTGCTCGCGCTACTCCGTGGTGACCCTGTGCCACCGGAGGCCGGCCCCGCGACGCCTGCCCGACTCGCGCGGAGTACGTCATGACAATCACCGTGAACGGGCAGTGCTGGGAACTGCCAGACGGTAGCGCGCTGGCCGATGTCCTCACGCGGCTCGGCACACCGTCCCGCGGTGTCGCGGTCGCCCTGGATGGCGCGGTGGTGCCCCGAGCGTTCTGGGCCGGCACGGCACTGCGCAATGGCGCATCGATCGACGTGGTCACCGCGGTGCAGGGAGGTTGACGCAGATGGCAGACGATCCGCTGATCATCGCCGGGCGGGAGTTCGGTTCGCGACTGATCCTGGGAACCGGCGGGGCCGGCAATCTCGCCGTCTTGGAGCAGGCGCTGCTCGCCGCGCAGACCGAGCTGACCACGGTCGCGATCCGCCGGCTGGACACCACCGGTGCCGGTGCCGGTGTGCTCGATGTGCTGAGCCGGCACGGGATCGAGCCGTTACCCAACACCGCGGGCTGCCGCAGTGCCGCCGAGGCGGTGCTCACCGCGCGGCTTGGTCGGGAGGCGCTGGGGACGTCGTGGGTCAAACTTGAGGTCATCGCCGATGACCGCACCCTGCTGCCCGATCCGATCGAGCTGCTCGACGCCGCTGATCAGCTCGTCGACGACGGCTTCACCGTGTTGCCCTACACCAACGACGATCCGGTGCTGGCCCGCCGGCTCGCCGATGTCGGATGCGCGGCGGTGATGCCGCTGGGTTCACCGATCGGCACCGGCCTGGGCATCCGCAACCCGCACAACATCGAGATGATCGTCGCTCAGGCGAGCGTGCCGGTGGTGCTCGACGCCGGGATCGGCACTGCCTCAGAGGCGGCCCAGGCGATGGAGCTGGGTTGCGACGCGGTGCTGCTGGCCACCGCCGTCACCCGAGCCGACGACCCACCGCAGATGGCCGAAGCGATGCGCCTAGCCATCCAGGCGGGCCGGCACGCCCGTCTAGCCGGCCGGATCCCGCAACGGTTCTGGGCTCAAGCCTCCAGCCCCGACCGCTCTTGAGCGGTCTGTGCCGTGAACGATGGTCCCGCCGTGGTTGCGCTCGGTACGCGAGCTGAGGCCGGCGCGGATACGGTGAGGCGTGGGCACTATCGGCAGTCTTGCGTCAGCAGTCGGCAGGGGTTTGCTCGCGGGGGCGATCGGTACTGCCGCGATGACGCTGTCGAGCACGTTGGAGGCGAAGCTGCGGGACCGCGCTGGTAGCTCAGCGCCCGCCGATGCCGCCAGAAAGGTCCTCGGCGTCACACCGGTCGACGCTGCCGCCGAAGCCCGGTTCAGCACGCTGGTCCACTGGGGTTACGGCACCGGCTGGGGAGCGGCCCGGGGTCTTCTCGCCGGTATCGGCCTGGGTGGGCTTTCGGCTACCGCGGTCCACTTCACAGCCATCTGGGGCGGAAGCCTGGTGATGTTGCCCGCCCTGGACGTGGCACCCCCGGTGTGGGAGATGGAACCGGTCGAGATCGCGATCGACGCCGGCCATCACCTCGTGTACGTCATCGCCACCACACTCGCGTATCGGGCGCTCGCTGACTGATCCTGGCCGCGGTGACGATCTTGACGTTGTGGTGCGCAAATCGACCTGCCGCGAGCAACAACGTCAAGATCGTCGCGTCAGCTTTGGGGAGGATCCCAATGGGTCGGTACTTTCCGCATTGTGCCGTCGCAGGCACACGGTTCGGTGTTCACCGTCCGGGACCTCGTATCGCGGGTGGGCGATGCCGATGAGGTCGGTGCGGAGACCGGGCGGTGATTCTGAGCGGGTGTGACGGGCGCAGGACGGTTGGCCGCCGGGGCGGGCTGTGGCTGCACCAGCATCTGGACCTGGCGGTAGTGGGTTACCGGCTGTGAAGGCGCCAGGGCGGGCGCTGGGGCGGCAATGTCGTGATGCACAGGGGCAGCAGGTGCGGGGGCAGCAGGTGCGGGGGCAGCAGGTGCCGGGGCAGCAGGTGCAGGGGCAGCGATATCCGGAGGTGGCGGCGCAGCATGCGCCGGGCCGGCGACATTCTGATGCACCGAGACAGATTGGCCAACGGGCGGCGATAGATCCTGGACGGTGAATACCCCGGCGGATACACCCGCCAATACCAGGACAAGCGCGGCGCTCGCCAACAGGGCGATCACGGCGTTACGCGGACTGTGCATGGACCCTCCCCAAGCCTCTACTCACAGTAAGCGCGAGAGGACTCCGTTCTGTTAGCCGAGAGCGGCGATTCGTGAGAATCAGGTGGCGCCGAGCGGACCCAGGGTCGCTGCTGGCGTCTCCGCGGTCCGATCGGGCGGCGTCTCCCGCGGGCAGCACGGTTAAGGTAACGTCCCGTCATCACGAACATGCCACGCCGTCTTCGTCTCGCTGTGGGGCCGGTGCTCGCCTGCGCGGTGCTGACTGTGGTGGGTTGTGGACGCCCCGCCGTCGAACCGCCGGCCGTGTCGAAAGCCCTTGCGCCCCAGGTACTCGCGGTGCCGCAAATGCCGGCACCGCCGGCCATTGCTGACCTAGCGCCCCTGCCAGCGCCCCTGCCAGCGCCCCCGCCAGCGCCCCCGCCAGCGCGACCGTCGCCGCCCGGTTGCCCGGACGACGCGGGATGGAGCTGCACCCAACAGCAGCGGTTCGCCGCCGCGGGTGCCTACATCAGTCGCAACGTCAGCGGCAACGGCTACCTGGCAGTGGTGTTCACCGATCGGCAGACCGGGGCAGTGTGGCGGTTCGGCCCGACGCAACACGAAGGTTGGACCGCGTCCACCATCAAACTGGCGATCGCCACCGACCTGCTGCGCCGGCAGCGGGCCGGTCAGCTGACCCTCACCGCTGACGACCGGCACGACATGGCCACCATGCTCAACTTCTCCGACAACGTCGCGTCGGACCGGTTATGGGTGAAATACGGCGGCGAGGACATGCTGGCCCGGTTCCGCAACCAATACGGCATGACCGGCCTGCACTTCGTGCCCGGCTTCACCGCCAAGACGTACTGGGGCTTCGTCAAGTGCACCACCGATGACCTGGCCGCCCTCACTCACTACGTCTTCACCCAGGTGAATCCAACCGACCGCGCCTACCTGGTCGACGCCCTGCGCGGGGTCGCGTCCAACCAGCAGTGGGGAGTGTGGGCGGCCGGCTCCGACCAGCGGCCAGGGAACAAGGACGGCTGGTCGTATGAGTCCGATCCCTATGGCAAGCACTGGGTGACGAACACGGTCGGCTTCGCCGGACCCGACGAGCGCTACCTGATCGCCGAGATGTACCAGGTGGATCCACGCGGCACGCTCTCTGGCGGCGTGCACACCATCAGCGATGTCGTCGCGCTGTTGTTCGGCGTACCAGTACCGGCTCGGATCACGGTGCCATCCCCGGACGGCTGAAGGCGGTATCTCTGTCCGTGATCGCTGGGTCGGGGCAGCGGACCCCATCCGCCCGGAGATAGCCGTGGCGCTGCGCCGGCTTGTGTTGCCGGTTGCCCTCCGTCTTTACGATGTCAGTATGTGCCGCAACATCCGACCGCTGTCCAACTTCGACCCGCCCGCGACGCGGGACGAGGTGCACAGCGCGGCACTGCAATACGTACGCAAGATCAGCGGGTGTACCAAACCGTCGCGGGTTAACGCCGAGGCGTTCGATCGGGCGGTGGATGCGGTGGCGAGCGCCTCGATGCGCCTGCTTGACGAGTTGGTGACCGCTGCGCCGCCGAAGGATCGAGAGGTCGAGGCTGCCAAGGCCCGCGAGCGGTCCGCCGCCCGTTTCGAGACCTGAGGGTGGCACCACCACGGAGCAGACCGGTCCCGGCACGCGTTTGTGGGGCGGCGGCGTCCTACTTCCGCGGGGGTAGTTGCTGCAGGGCCCACGTGTTTCCGTCTGGGTCGCTGAAGGTGACGAAGGAACCCCAGGGCTGGACGTCGACCTCGCTGACCGCCACACCGCGGCCGATGAGCTCCCGGCGGGCGGCCTCAACGTCCTCGACGACCACCTGCAGGCCTTGCTGTGAACCGGGCAGCATTTTGGTGATGCCGGTACCCAGCATGATGGAGCAGGTCGATCCGGGAGGGGTGAGCTGCACGAAGCGCAGTGCGGCATCGACCTGGTGGTCAACGTCGGCGTGGAAGCCGACCTGCTCCACATAGAAGGCCTTGGCGCGGTCGACGTCGGTCACGGGAACGGCTACAAGCTCGAGTTTCCAGTTCATGCCCCGCAATGTATGCGCGAGGTCGGACAGTCCGATGAGTTCAAGTCTGGTGGCCAATGCAAACGTCAAGACCACCCGCAACAGCGGCAAGGAGGGCAACCACAGCGCGATCGTGACCATCAGGCCCGCTTTGGTGAGCTCGCAGGTGACTATGGCCCGCTTGAGGTCGAAGCGGTCGCTGGACCAACGGGCCGTTTCGGTTGCTGTGGACCGCCCGCGCCGCTCGACACGATCACCGATTCTGAATCAGAATGCGCCCGTCTTTGGCTAGTACCGGCACGTTCATCGGGACGGTTTCGGGATACTTCGTGCCGGTACCGGTGTTGAGCACGACGACCTGCTCCGCACCCGTCAGCCAACCGTCCGCCCGCAACTGGGCGACGGCGGCGAAGCAGGCGGCGCCCTCCGGGCACACGAATGCGCCTTCAGTGCGAGCCAGCTCCCCCAGCGCGTCGATCAACGCCTCATCGGTGACGGCCACCGCGGTGCCATCGGTGCCATACACCGCCTTGAGCACCAGGAAATCACCCAGCGCCTTGGGCACGTTGATGCCGAACGCGACGGTCCGCGCGTCGGGGAAGGGCTCACTTTCGGCCGCTCCACGTTGGAAGGCCTCGACGATCGGCGCGCACCCAGTGGCCTGCACCGCGACTAGCCGCGGTAGTTCCCCACGGATCCAGCCGAGCTCTCGCAGCTCGCCCAGTGCCTTGTAGATTCCGATGATCCCCACGCCGCCACCCGTCGGGTAGACGATCACGTCGGGAGTCCGCCAGCCCAGCTGCTCGACGAGCTCGTAGGCCATCGTCTTCTTGCCCTCCAACCGGTAGGGCTCTTTCAACGTGGAGACGTCCTGGTAGCCCGCCCGATCCGCGACTGAAGCCTCGATCAGCTTGCCGGCGTCGCCGATCAGGCCGTCCACCAGATACAGCTCGGCCCCGCTGATCACACACTCTGCGCGGGTGATCCTGGGCGCATCCACCGGCATCATGATCAGACTGCGCATTCCGGCGCGGGCGGCGTAGAGGGCCCACGCGGCGCCGGCGTTGCCATTGGTCGGCATCGCGACCCCAGTGACCCCGAGCTCCGCGGCGCGGGACACCCCGACCGCCGCGCCGCGTGCCTTGAATGTCCCGGTCGGGATCAGGCCCTCGTCTTTCATCAGCAGACCGGGCACCCCGATACGGCTGCCGAAGCGCGGCAACGTCACCAGCGGAGTCATCCCCTCACCCAGGCTCACCACCCGCTGGGCCGACCGAACCGGAAGCAGCTCGTGATATCGCCACAGGGTCGCCGCGCGACCGGAGATCTCCTCGCGGGTCACGGTCGCCGCCACCCGTTGGAGGTCGTAACGGGCTAGCAACGGCGCACCCACAGCTGAGGTGCCTTGGACCTCGTCGGCTGCATAGCGTTCGCCGGTACGCGAACACTCGAGGTGAGTGAGGGCGGAGAACATCACCACGGGGACTGGACGCGCCAGAACGGGGAGACCGGGCCGATTCCTGCGCCGAGCGGGTACGCGTGAGCTATCGCCTGCTTGATGTATTGCTTACCGTAACCGACCGCCTCGGGCATTGCGGCGCCGCGGGCGAGCGCGGCGGTGATCGCCGCGGCCAGCGAGTCGCCACTGCCGTGGGTGTGCGGGGTAACCAGCCGGGGCCCGGTGAACTCGGTGAAGTCGGTGCCGTCATAGAGCAGGTCCAGGCACAGTTCATCGTCGGCGCCGTCAGCTAGGTGCCCGCCCTTGATCAGGACCCACCGCGGTCCCAACGCATGCAGTGCGCGGGCCGCCTCGTGCTGTGCCGCGCGGGATCCGACGTCCACGCCGGCCAGCAGCCGCACCTCGTCGAAGTTGGGAGTGACCAGGGTGGCCCGGGGCAGCAGCACCGAGCGCAGCGCGGCAAGAGCATCGGCGGCCAGCAGCGGATCGCCATGCATAGACGCGGCCACCGGGTCGACCACCAACGGCACCGACCGGCCGATGCCGACCTCGTCGCACACCCCGGCCACCGCCGAGATGATCGCCGCGCTGGCCAGCATGCCGGTCTTGGCGGCGGCGACTCCGATATCGGTCGCCACCGCCCGGATCTGATCAGCGACAACGGACGGTGGGACCTCCACGAAACCAGCCACACCCATCGAGTTCTGCACCGTCACCGCGGTGACCGCGACGCAACCGTGCACGCCGCACACGGTGAAGGTGCGCAGATCGGCCTGCAGCCCGGCCCCGCCCCCGGAGTCCGACCCCGCGATGGTCAGCGCGACGGGAGGGGCCCCGATCATGACCCAGTCACGCTTCGGTCACTGGCAGGTACACCTTCCCGCCGGCCGCGGCGAACTCCTCGGACTTCTCCTGCATACCCACCTCGATGGCCTCCACAGTAGACAATCCGTGCTCTTCGGCGTAGGCCCGGACATCGGCGGAGATGCGCATCGAGCAGAACTTGGGCCCACACATCGAGCAGAAATGGGCGGATTTCGCCGGTTCCGCGGGCAGCGTCTCGTCGTGGTAGGACAGCGCGGTGTCCGGGTCCAGCGCCAGCGCGAACTGATCGTGCCAGCGGAACTCGAACCGAGCGGTCGACAACGCGTCGTCCCAGGCTTGGGCACCTGGATGGCCCTTGGCCAGGTCAGCGCTGTGGGCGGCGATCTTGTAAGTGATCACGCCGGTCTTCACGTCGTCACGGTCGGGTAGGCCGAGGTGTTCCTTGGGGGTGACGTAGCAGAGCATCGCGGTGCCCGCCTGCGCGATCATCGCCGCGCCGATCGCCGAGGTGATGTGGTCATAAGCCGGCGCGATATCCGTCGCCAGCGGGCCCAGGGTGTAGAACGGCGCCTCGTCGCACCATTCCTCCTCCAGGCGCACATTTTCGACGATCTTGTGCATCGGCACGTGCCCGGGGCCCTCGATCATCACCTGCACGTCGTGGCGCCGGGCGATGTGGGTCAGCTCCCCGAGCGTCTTGAGCTCGGCGAGCTGTGCGGCGTCATTGGCGTCGGCGATGGAACCGGGCCGCAGGCCATCACCGAGGGAGAACGTGACGTCGTAGCGGCGCAGGATCTCGCACAGTTCCTCGAAGTGTTCGTAGAGGAACGATTCGCGGTGGTGCGCTAGGCACCAGGCGGCCATGATCGACCCGCCGCGGGAGACGATGCCGGTGATCCGGCGGGCGGTCAGCGGGACGTAGCGCAGCAGCACCCCGGCGTGCACGGTCATGTAGTCGACGCCCTGCTCGCACTGCTCGATCACGGTGTCGCGATAGACCTCCCAGGTCAGCGACGCCGGATCGCCGTTGACCTTCTCCATCGCCTGGTAGATCGGCACGGTGCCGACCGGGACGGGGCAGTTGCGCAGCAGCCACTCGCGGGTTTCGTGGATCCGCTTGCCGGTGGACAGGTCCATGATCGTGTCAGCGCCCCAGCGGGTGGCCCACACCATCTTGTCCACCTCCTCCTCGATCGAGGAGGTGACCGCCGAGTTGCCGATGTTGGCGTTGACCTTCACCAGGAACTTCTTCCCGATGATCATCGGTTCGGATTCGGGGTGCCGGTGGTTGGCCGGGATCACCGCGCGCCCGCGGGCCACTTCGGCGCGCACCAACTCGACGTCGAGAGCCTCGCGAGCGGCGATGAACTCCATCTCCGGAGTGACGATGCCGGCCCGGGCCCAGGCGAGCTGAGTGGCCGCGCCGCCGACCGGTTCGCGGGCGCCGATCCATGGCGCACGCAGCGGCGGCAGCCCGTTGTGGACGTCGATGCACGCTTGCGGATCGGTGTAGGGGCCCGAGGTGTCGTAAATGTCGAAGTGCTGCCCGTTGCTGAGGTCCACCCGACGCGCGGGCACCCTCAGGTCGGCACCCACCACGCGGTAGATCTTTCGCGACCCGGTGATGGGGCCAGTGGTCACAGCAGGCTTGACGGTGCGGTCTCGCAAGCCGTTGTACAGCTCTGTCATGGATCGCCCTTCCTACGCCGGCATTACCCGGACAGGTTCTGCGGTCGACAGCCCCGGACGTTTGTCCAGCTGCCCTCTCAGCCCGTTTCGGTACGAGCTCCCGCGTGTTCAATTGACCTTCCCGACCGTAGCGCTATCGCGAGTGGGCCCGCAAAAGGTTGATAGACGACGGTGATCCATTCACTCCACGATGTGATCGTGGAACCATCCGGCGGCGAGCCGGGCCACTTCCTCCAGGGCGCCGGGCTCCTCGAACAGGTGAGTTGCTCCTTCGACCACCTCGATCCTGCTTGGGCCGGCCAACTGCAGGCCGGCTTGCCGGTTGAGGTCGAGGACGTGCTCATCGAGGCTCCCGACGATGAGCAACGTCGGCGCCTGCACCTGGAGCAGGGCGGCGCCCGCGAGATCCGGCCGGCCACCCCGCGACACCACGGCCCGGATGGACTCGTCGCGTGCGGTCGCGACCAACGCGGCCGCCGCACCCGTACTGGCGCCGAAAAGCCCCACGGGGAGCCCTCGAACCGGGTCCCTTTTCCTGATCTGCTCGACGGCTGTGCTCACCCGGGTAGCCAGCAACTCGATGTCGAAGCGCAACTGCCTGGTGCGGAGGTCGACCTGCTCCTCGTTCTCGGTCAACAGGTCCAGCAACAACGTGGCGAACCCGCTTTCCTGCAGGGCCTGCGCCACCGCACGGTTGCGGGTGCTGTGCCGCGAACTGCCCGAACCATGCGCGAACACCACGACGCCCACCGGCTGCGCGGGAACGGCCAGGTCGCCTGCCAGCTTGCCGCCCCGGGCTTCGATGATCACCGGTACCGTCACGGTCTGCCTCCCTGGCCGCTCCTGATCGGAATACCCGCATTCCGGGCCGTATTCAAGGGCTGGTAACCCGCGATCGACGTGATCCGTCCCTGGTCGGCGCACAGCCCGCGGACCACCGGGGAGTTCGCCCGGCCACGGGCGGTCCGGCGCTACCTGCACGCTGAGGCGCACGGTGCTACCGGGTTGGCTACGCTCACGGTGCGGAGTCGATCTGCTATCTGGTCACCAGCCAACCTGCACTGGAGTACGCATGCACGATCCTCGGGTACTGCTTGACCCGGCCACCGAGGCTGTGCGCAAACTCGCTCGGCGAGGCTACGAGCTCGACGTCGACCAGTTGCAGAAGCTGCTGACGCAGCGCACTTCGGCGATCCAACGGATCGACCACGCTCGCGGGGAATCCAAGCAGGTCGCCAACGAGGTGCAGGCGAAGGCCAAGGCTGGTGAGGACGTCACTGAGCTGCGGGAACGCGCCCGGGCGCTGAAGACCGAGATCCAGCACACCGAGGAGCAGCACCGGCGCTTCGATACCGATCTCCAGGACTTTCTGCTCGGAATTCCCAACCTGCCCGATGACCGCCTACCCGACGGCAACTCCGACGACTGCGCCGTCGAGGTCCGTTCGTGGGGAGATACTCCCGCCTTCGACTTCGAGGCCGCCGACCACGTCGACATCGGGGAGCGGCTCGGGATTTTCGACTTCCCCCGGGCGACGAAACTCGCCGGCCCCCGGTTCGCCGTCCTCAAAGGTGTCGGTGCGCAGCTGGAGCGGGCCATCGCCGCGTTCCTCCTGCACCTGCACACTCAACGGCACGGCTACATCGAGTATTCGCTCCCGGCGTTGGTGAATCGGCCGACCATGACCGGCACGGGCAACCTTCCGAAGTTCGAGGCGGACCTCTTCAAAACTGGGGTGGACGATCGCGAGTTGTTCCTGATCCCGACCGCCGAGGTGCCACTGACCAACCTGCACGCCGGTGAGACCCTGCCCGCAGAGGGCCTGCCGATGGCCTACACAGCGCATACGCCGTGCTTCCGCAGTGAGGCAGGCTCCTACGGGCGCGACACGCGCGGGCTGATCAGGCTGCACCAGTTCTCGAAGGTGGAACTCGTCCGGGTCGTCAACGCGGAGCGTTCCGCGGAGGAGCTGGAGATCATGCTCGGCCATGCCGAGACCTGCCTGCAGGAACTCGAATTGGCGTACCGTGTTGTCACTCTGGCCGCCGGGGACATCGGCTTCTCTGCGCAATACACCTATGACATCGAGGTGTGGTTGCCCAGCCAGCAGCGCTACCGGGAAATCTCCAGCGTGTCGGATTGCGGGAGCTTCCAGGCACGTCGAGCCGGTATCCGCACCAGGACCAAAGAGGGCAAGCGTGGTTTCGCCGCCACCCTCAATGGCTCCGGGCTGCCCATCGGCCGCACGCTGGTCGCGATCCTGGAGCAGTGCCAGCAAGCTGACGGCTCGGTCCGTATCCCCGGGGTGCTGGTCCCTTATCTGGGCTTCAGCCGGATCAAGGCCGACGGCACCACCCACGGTGTGCGGGTCGGCATCTGGGGTTAGTCGCCGGCTGCGTAGTGCAGTCGCTTCTGCACGGGGGGATTCACCATCGCCAGCACGTCGGCGATGTCGCGTCCGGCGGTGCCGGAACCGAACAGGTCGCTGCGTTCGTAGCGCCTGTGCGCGAGCTGGGCGCGGATTGCTTCGGCGATCTCGGTGGGGTCCTGCGAGGTGAACACCACGTTAGGACCGCATTCCCGGTCGCCTTGGCGGGTGCCGACGCTGACGGCCGGTGTTCCCAGGTAGGCGCCCTCACGCAGGGCGGCTGACGAGTTGCCGATCATGCAGGCGCAATGGATCATCAGCCGGAAGAATTCCTCGGCTGGCAGATTGCAAAAGAAGTGGCACCGCTGCGTCAGCCCTTGCTCGCGGAACTGCCGGATACCGGCGGCGACCTCGTGGCTGCCGGCGTCGACGTTCGGCCAGAAGACCAGCGCCTGCATTCCGATCGACGAGACCGCGCGCAACGTTGCCGCCATCTGTTCGAGACCGTGACCGTACTCGGTGGTGACACCGTGTTGCATCACCAGCAGGAAGGGCTGCTGCGGGTCGATCGGCGAACCGGCGCCGCAGTGCTCGATCAGTGCGTCACGCCGGGTGCCCGGCCGGGTGCGGGCCGCCAGGTCGATCGACGGGCAGCCGACAGTGAACACATACTGCGGGTCCTCGCCCATTGCGATGACGCGGCGGGCGCTGAGCTCGGTTGCCGGGAAATGGATGTGGGACAGCTTGGTGATCGCGTGCCGGACACTCTCGTCGATCGATCCGGACACCTCGCCACCTTGGGTATGGGCGACGGGAATGTTCATGTAGGCGCCGGCGATGGCTGTCGCAATCGTCTCGAAGCGGTCCGCAACGGTGACGACGGTGTCAGGTTCGAGCCGCTCGAACGCCGTCGGCAACTCCAGCAGGCCAAGCCCAGTGGACCGGGCCATCATCGCCGGCGTCTGGCCTTCGATGATGAAGGGGATCTTGGCATCGGGGGTGAAGCCGGCGGCCTCCATGACCTTCACGGCACAACCGAACCGCTCCAGCAGTGCGGATGCGGCGGCGATCACTTGCAGTTCCAGCGCGGGATGAGCGCGCACCGCCTCGAGGACCGTGGTGATCCGGGCCAGATTGGCCCGGCTACCGACGACGACGCAGATCTTCTTGCGACGATCAAGCACGCCGGTGACTCTAGCTGCCGCAACGCCGGTCCGAGTCAGCTGACGGTGGCGACGAACTGCGCTGCGCTCGCCTGCAGCGCCGGCCAGTTGGGCTCGCCGATGGGACCCCGGGCGAGCACGAAGCCCCGATGGCCGTCATCGGTGAGCCGCTCGGCGACGATCGTGAATCCGGTGAGGGTGAACAACGCCGCTGCGGTGGGACGCGTCAGGTAGTACGGGTGATCGATCTTGACCGCCCGCCTGATGTTGCCGGACCGTTGCACCAGGACATCGACGTCGACGATGTCGACGAATGCGCGGCCGCCGGTGGCCGTCATCCGGCGCAGCGCCGCCAGCGTGCCGCGGACGTCGAGGAGGTGGTCGATCGTCTGGCACAGCAGAACAAGATCCCACCTGCGCTCGCCCGGATCGAAGTCCTCCATGAGGCCCGCGACCGTCTCCATACCCGCGGCCCGGGCGACCGCTAGCTCGTCCGGGGATGGGTCGAGGACGGTCGCGTGGGCATCCAGTCGGGCCGCCAGCACGCCGGCGACCACTCCAGTTGAGCCACCGACGTCGAGGATCGTGCGCGGCGACGATGGCAGCAGCGGAAGCAGAAACTCGGCGAGTCCGGCGGCGTAGTGGTGCTGCTCCAGCTGCACGGTTTCGGCGTCGATGCGGCGGCCGTGGTAGGCCGACACCAGCGGACGATAGACCTCGGAGTAGAAGTGCGCGTACTGGGTGGCGCTGAGCCGCGGGCAGAGGTAGCCGAGCCCGCAGCGCTGGCACACCACGAAGGTGGCCGGGTACCCGTACCGGTCGCGTTCGATGATCTCGACAGCGCCGCCCAGCGTGCCGCACAAGTTGCACTCGGCTGGCCGCAGCGCGGCCAGTGCGCCATAGTCATAACGAAGCGCAGCGATCTGCTCATTAGCCATCGTTTGGGTCATTGGTTTTCGTCCATTCGGGAAAGCTGGGGATTGCGTAGCGTGACTGTACTCGACTGGAGTCACCGTGTCGCGGTAATCGGTGAGGTTGGCCAGGCCCACGACGGGAGCCTGGGCACGGCGCACGCGTTCATCGACGCGATCGCCGACGCGGGTGCCGATGCGGTGAAGTTCCAGACCCACCTCGCGGCCGCCGAGAGCCGGACCGACGAGCCGTGGCGGGTCACGTTCAGCTACGCCGACGACACTCGCTATGAGTACTGGAAGCGGATGGAGTTCACCCCGCGGGCCTGGGCCGGGCTGCGACAGCACGCGCAGGATCGCGGATTGGCGTTTTTGAGCTCCCCGTTCTCGCTGGAAGCGGTCGAGCTGCTGCGCCGCGTCGGCGTCGCCGCCTGGAAGGTCGCTTCCGGTGAGGTCGCCAACCCGCAGCTGCTCGACGCGGTAGCCCAGAGCGGGGCGCCGGTGCTGCTGTCCAGCGGGATGAGCGGCTGGGCGGAGCTCGACGGCGCGGTCGCGCGGCTGCGTGCGGGCGGTGCCGGTCCGCTGGCCATCCTGCAGTGCACCTCGGCCTACCCGGTCGCGCCGCAGCGGGTCGGGCTCAATGTGGTGGGCGAGATCCGCAAGCGCTACGGCTGCGCTGCCGGGTTGTCCGACCATTCAGGGACGATCTTCCCGGCGCTGGCCGCGGTCACCCTCGGCGCACGGGTGATCGAGGTCCACGTGACGCTGTCCCGCGAGATGTTCGGCCCGGACGTGTGGTCCTCGGTGACCACCAGTGAGCTGCGCCTGCTCGTCGACGGGGTCCGCTATATCAGCGCGGCGCTGGCCGCGCCCGTCGACAAGGACGAGGTAGCGACTGAGCTGGCGCCGATGCGCGCACTATTCGGCCGGTCCCTGGTGGCCCGCTGTGCCTTGCCGGCCGGGCACGTACTCGCCGCGAGCGACCTGATCGCCAAGAAACCGGCCGGCGGCATCCCCCCAGCCCGGCTCGAGTCGCTGATCGGCCGCCGCCTCAACCGCGCGTTGACAGCCGACGAACCGCTGCACGACGGTGATATCGACACCTCGCAGACCGAACCGCGATCACAGAGCTGGTGATCAGGACAGCGTGATCCGGGTGGCGAGCAGAAGGGCGGCCAAGGCGAGGGTGATTCGCAGCGCTCGCTCGCGGCGTTGCCACTGGCGGTCCCACCAAGGAGAGTCACCACTGTAGTGGCGACCTAGTGCCATCGCGGCGCGCCCGAGACCGAAACCCAGTCCCGCCAGCAGCGCCGCTGCCCAGCTACCCACCAGCAGTACCGCCACCAGCGGCAGATAGGGCAGGTTGCTCGGCATGTGGGTGCGGACCCCGCTGCCCATCTCGAAGCCGAACTGCAGCGCCCCCGCGTCCCCACCGGCCGCGATCACCGTCGAGGGCACCTGCGCCCGGCGATGCGGCAAGGTGATGCGGTGCAACCTGCACTCGCCGGCGAGCACGAACAGCGCCACCGCGACGACCAACCCGGTCCGCACGCCGGGCGGCACCGGCGGTCGCAGCACGCTACCTGCGGCCACAGCCACGGCGCTGATCGTCACTCCGCCGGCGAGCAGCCCGACGGTGAAGTAGGCCCGTGACGAATCCCGCCAGACCGGCGAGCTCAGCAGGTACGCCGAGTTGACGCTTCATGCCGAACCGGACAGCGCGTAGCCAGCGGTCAAGCCCAAGAGCAGCCAGGGCAGCAGCCAGCCTGCCGGCATCACCGGCGCCGTCGCGGCGAGCATCGCCAACACACCGGTCACCAGCACCGGGCCGGACAGGGCGCGCCGCAGGACTACGGTGATCAATCCTGGGTGATCAATCGCCGGACAGCGTCGCGCTGCAGATCAGCTGTTCTAAGTTCGGCGCCCCGCTGTAGTGGACCTCGCCGTCCGCGCAGCGGTAGACGGTATCGCCGTCCTTCCAGCGCCAGCCGTTACGGGGTTCGCCGCCGGCGCGGCAGATCGTGCGCGGCTGGTAGCAGTCGAGCCCGTCCTTCCAGTTTCCGACACAGCCGCTCTTGAACCACCGGTCGGCGCCGCAGTAGGAACCGGAGTAGGGCGCGCCGTAGCAGATCGGTGCGCCCGGACGGTGGCTGTAGTGCCCGCAATCGAGGTACTCGCTACCTTGCTCCGCTCTGGCCGAACGAGCCAGCGGGATCCAGCCCAGCATGGTGAGTCCCAACGTCATGCCCGCCGTGCCGACGACGGCCAGGAATCCCCGCCTGCGCACCGTGGGCGCAGCATCGAGGAACTGCACGCTGCGCGGCGCGGCGTCGGGACCGGGCTGGTCTATCCAGGGAACGTCAGCGTGGATCATCAGGCTCCTTGCCGCTGCAGGGCGGTGGTGCGCAGGCTCGCCACCTGCTCATCGAGCCGCTCGGGGGATGCCACCGGTTGCCCGGCCAGCACCGTGCCGTCGGCGTCGACGTGCAGCAGGGCCGGCGCCCAGGGAAGGTCGAGTTCGGCGACGAGCCCAGGGTCCACTCGGGACCTGATGTCGGGTGTGTCAGCCCACCGGGCGCGCGGTGACAGCACCTCGAATCGGACACCGGGATGCTCGCCGGCCACCCGGGTGAACGGCTCGTGCACCGAGTCGCAGAAGCTGCACCCGGGGTCGAGTACCAGCAGCACCAGCGGGCCCGCCCCGGCCAATCCCGCTACCCGGCGGCCCGCCGCGGCGCGCCACGGGGGCGCGCCGAGCTGAGCCACCTCGGCCTGAAGCTCTCGCAGTTGCCGCAGGATTCCGGCCATCGCCAGCGCCAGCACCGCCAGGCAGCCCCAGCTCAGTACCAGTGCCGCGGTGAGCGCGCTCACGCTGCGCGCCCGTCGACCGCCGCGGGAAGCGTGTACAGCAACACGGCCATCACGGCGGCGCAGGCGGCCAACAGGATCGCGATGCCGCCGCCGGGTAGGGCGGCCGCCGGATACAGAGTCGTCGCCGCCAGCGTGGCGGCCGCCAGGACTACGGCCCGGGCGATCCCACCGGGACCGACCTGGGCACCCATCCGGTTGCAACCGCAGTCCGACTCGTCGCGCCGGTAACGTCGCCACCCCAGGTGCGCGGCGAAGGCGCCGTACATCACTGTCTGGGCGGCCAGCGCCCACCGCAGCTCAGCGGTACCGAAGACCACGGCGGCTACCGACGGCACCCCGACGACGAATTCGACGGCCGCGATGGCTCGCGCGGCCACCAACCCGGTGCCGGCTGCGCGAGCCAACATCTTGGGTGCCCTGATGTGCTCGAGGCCGGCCTCCACGAGCAGAAATGCGCCGGCGAGCACGGGCACCCCCAGCAGGATCATGCGGGCTCCCAAATCACGCTCAGGTTCTCCAGGAAGGCTAGCGCTTCGTTCGGATCCGCGGTGTCGGCCGGTCCGGGAACCAGCCGGGTGATCGCTGTGGGAGTGGCCAGGACCAGCGCATCCGACCGGGGCCGGCCTTGCGCGCCGGTTCCCAGCGGTTCGCGCCACAGTTCGCCGTGCTGGGTCAGATGACCCCGGAAATCGGGGATCGAGAGCTGGCTGGCGCCGGGGCGTTCGATCGTCAGATAGCCGATCCCGGGTATCTCCTTGGCCACCCGCACTGGTTCGAGCTGGGCCTGTCGAGCGCTGCGCGGCGCAGCCAGTAACCCCAGCGGGGTGTCCGTCAGCCGGAAGGCATCGAAAACTGTGCTGATCCGGTCTGGAGAGCCGCTCGCGCGGGTGTGCAGCTCGAACCACGGCCCGCGCCAGGCCGCCCGGTAGTCCATGTCGCGCTTGTTTCGGATACCGATCAGCAGTTCAGCGGCGTTGTATGGCTGGCGGAGCAGCTGATCAGGAATGGTGGTGTAGGCGCTGTGCCAGTCGAAAGCGCCGGCCTCGGCGACGGTGAACGAGCGGCGCGCACCCTGCACCAGGGCGTTGAACCCGCAGGACCACGGCCTGGACACGTTCAGCGCGCGGCCGCTCAGGACGATCTTGGAGCCGTCCGGAGCGACGAATGCGGGACCGCCTCGCCACGGCCAGTCGTACCGCCCGCGTTCCAGTGACGTCGTCATAGCTAACTCCCGATCCTGGACACTGTGAGCGATAGTCGCACACCCGCCGTTACCGCGGGGCTCGCGGGTTACGGCGTGTCCGGAACGTGACTAGCTCGCCACCAGCTCGGTGGGCACGGTGATCACGTCGACCATCGCGCCGTTGCGCAGCACGGTGATCGGCAGGGTGGTGCCGATGGCCTCGGAGAACAACTGGCGCTGGATACCCTGAGCGTCGGTGACGGGCTTGCGCCCGGCGCTGAGCACGATGTCCCCGGTGTGCAGCCCGGCCCGGTCGGCGGGACTTCCCGGGATGACCTCCACCAGTCGCAGCCCCGACGTCTGACCGGTGCGTTGGGCGATCGGTCCGGGCAGCGGGGCGGGTGTCCCGACGAGCCCGAGGTAACCGCGGCGCACCCGGCCGTCGGCCAGCAGCGCGCCGATGATCCGGCGGGTGGTCGCGTTGATCGGCACTGCCATCCCGAGCCCGACGCCAGCGACGGCGGTGTTGATCCCGACCACTTCGGCGCCGGCATCGGCCAGTGCGCCGCCGGAGTTGCCGGGGTTGAGCGCGGCGTCGGTCTGGATCACGTCCTCGATCACCCGCACGGCCCGGCCCGAGCGCACCGGCAGCGACCGGCCCAGCCCGCTGACCACTCCGGCGGTGACCGATCCGGCGAGGCCGAGGGGGTTGCCAACGGCGATCACCAACTGTCCGACGACCAGGCCGTCGGCGTCACCCAGGACCGCCGCAGCCGGCGTGGCGCCGCGGGCTCGAAGCACCGCGAGATCGGACAACGGGTCGACGCCCACGACGTCGAAGCGGCGATCGGTGCCGTCGGTGAACGCCGCGATGCCATCGCGGGCGGATCCGACGACGTGCGCGTTGGTCAGCAGCAATCCGTCATCGGCGAACACGACAGCCGACCCGGCGCCCGCTCCGATCCGCAGGCTGGCGACGTGCGGAGTGACCGCCGCCGCCACCGAGCTGACCGTCCGCGAGTAGGAGTCCAAAGGATCCACTGCAACCACCGCCTCTTTTCGAGGATTACACCGTTACCTAAGCAACGTCACCACACCCAACTCCTGTTCCGCCAGCTTTTCGGCGCGGGAAACCGCCGTTCGGAGCCGGATGGCGGTCTGCCGCCGACCGCTCACCACTGTCAGCGCGTCCCCGGCCACCCGATCGGCGACCGGCAGGCCCCGGGCACGACCAGCGAGCTGCGGTGCAGCCGGATAGGGTGCACGAGTTCGGGCCCGTGATGCGCCGCGCGGTGGGGACCTGGCCGACCAGCGCGCTGCTCAGGGTTCCCTGCCCAACGCACCGTCAAAAGCAGCGCCGTGGTAACAATCGATCCAGGATTGGCGCTGTAGATAGTGACGGCTCATCCGCGGCCTACTAAGGGGACACAATCGTGGTCCTACACTTTGCCATTCCGATCGCCCGCAGGATGACCTTCACCATGAGGCGCGGTGCCACCCTGACCTTCACCGCTGCTGCAGCGGTTCTCCTGCTCGCTGGCTGCGGCGGCGGCCCTCCGGCGCCCGCCCCGACCACCGTCACGGTGCAAGCACCCGCCCCCGCAGCCCCGGACGCTGCTTCGCCGGACGCGCCTGGGGCTCCCAAAATCGTCACCCTGCCTGATGTTGTTGGCCAGAACGGCGCCATCGCCCAGGACGCCCTGCGTAGCCTCGGTCTGACCAAGGTTGATCTGGCTGCTGACGCGGCATCAGGGAAGGAGGTTGTTCTCGCCCCGGAGAACTGGCACGTCACCAAGATCGAGCCGAAGGCTGGCACTCAGGTCCGCACAGATCAGACCGTCGTGGTGACGATGACCAAGTAAGCTGCCGCCGGATCACCAGGGCAAGAGTGCTATCGGCGCGGCAGTGTCCCTTCCCTGACCGCCGAGCGGCTCGCACCTCAACGGGTCCGGACCAACCCGTTCGTCCGCGAGACCGTCACCGACCTCATGCGGCGGGCACGGCGGGATGCCGTGGGTCGTGAGCTGCGTGGCATGGCGTACCGGATGGGTCTCGCCGCGAGTTGACCAGGTGACCTTGCCTGCGAGGCAAGATCAAGCTTAATCGCATGCATTCTCGTCGACCGTGACCAACGGCGCCACCGACGTAACAGCGACGAAGCCGGGGGGACTATCGACGTAGGCCCGCTGCCCAACGACTGGGTGACCGATTCAGCCCTGCTGGAGCGCGTGCTTATCCGGCTGCGGCAGTGGAACCCAGAGCCACGGCGGCGAACCCCTGGCTCGCCACCAATCAGTGCGTGATACTCCTTGACGAGAACGCCGCCACCGAATCACTCGGTCGCGAGCAGCGAGACGGCGCAGGAACTGGCTGAGCTCGTCCGTTGACGCGATCAAGTCGGTGGCCACACGGATGGTCTACCACGACCGTCTGACGGTTCGCCTGAGTGCGTGCCCCGCGTGTTCAGCGTTCGGGACGCGCTGCGGCAGGGTCCCAGCTCAGCCCGGGCTCACCCCAGCCTTGGGCCTTGAGCACCTTCTTCGCCTCGCGGGCGTACCGGCCGACCAACCGGTTGAGGTAGAGCAGCCCGTCGAGGTGATCGGTCTCGTGCTGCAGGCATCGGGCCAGCAGCCCGGTGCCCTCCACGGTGACCGGCGCGCCATCGGCGTCGACGCCGGTGACCTGCGCCCAGGCTGCGCGCCCGGTGGGGAAGGACTCACCCGGTACCGAAAGACACCCTTCCCAGTCATCCTCGGGATCGGGCATGGTCTCGGGAAGCTCGCTGGTCTTCAGCACCCCGTTGCCCACCACACCCCGCTGGCGCGCGCCCTGCTCATCGGCGCAGTCGTAAACGAACAGGCGCAGGTCCACGCCGATCTGGTTGGCGGCGAGCCCGACGCCCTGGGCGGCCGCCATCGTGTCGAACATGTCGCCCACCAGCGCGTGCAGCTCCGCGCCGAACTCCGTGACGAGCCTGGTGGGGTTGTGTAGCACCGGGTCGCCGACGATCCGGATCGGACATATAGCCATGATGGTGAACAGTAATCGTTGACCTGTTCCGCCCCGCATCTCGGGGACGTGTCCGGGGCGCCGTCGATCGGTCGAGGGCTCCACATGGTTCAATGCTGGCCAGAATCACAGATCTGTGATTCAGGGGCCCGACTGTGTGAACCGACTGCGTGAACCGAGGAGCGCGATGGAAGCCGCCGCACAGGCGCTGCATCACCCGATCGACGACCAACCCGAGGGTCTGAGTGGCCAGGATTGCGAGATGTTGACCTTCGAGCGCCAGTGGTGGAGATACGCGGGCGCCAAGGAGCAGGCTATTCGTGAGCAGTTCGACATGTCCGCCACTCGCTACTACCAGACTCTCAACAGCGTGATCGATCGGCCCGAGGCGCTGGCTGCCGACCCGATGCTGGTCAAGCGGCTGCGTCGGCTGCGGTCCGGTCGCCAGCGCGCACGGGCCGCTCGCCGGCTCGGCGTCGGTTCGAGGTAAGTCATGGCCACGCCGGGCGGCAGCGGAGGCGGTAGGCGGCTGCGCACCGCCGGATTGGCGTTGTTCGGGCTCGCGATCATCGCTGCCCTCATCGGGCTGGTGCTGGCCCTGACTCGTGGGGAGCGGACCACGGTCACTGCGAAAGCCCCCCCGGTCACCGCCACCCACACTCCCGTCAGCACTTCGGCGACTCCTTCCGTCATTCCCTTTCCGCCGCCAGTGACGTCGCCCTCAGCTGGAGCCCCCTTTGCGGAAACGCCCACTACTGAACCGCCGCCCGCTGAAGCACCCGTCGGGCAAGCGCCAGTAATAGCTCCGTCTGGCCCATCGGAGGCCGCCGGAGGCGCTCCCGGTAGCGACAACGTCGTCAGTCGGGGTGAGGTGCGGGTTTACAACAACAGCACCATCCGCGGTTTGGCCGCGCGGGCCGCTGCGGATCTTCGCGCTGCCGGTTGGAACGTAATCGAAGTCGGCAACTACGCACAGGGAATCATCCCGACGACCACCGTGTACTACCAGGAGGGCACCGACCAGCACGCCGAGGCGGAGGCCCTTGCTGACCAGTTCAAGATGCGTGTCGAGCCTCGGTTCCCGGGCATCGCGAATGCCAGTCCGGGTCTGATCGTGATCGTCACCAACGACTACGAGTCTCGCTGAGTTCGGCCAGGTTAGCGGATCGCCGGTTACCTGCTCAGCGACATGAGCTGGCACGTTCCACCCTGCAATGAGACGGTGATCACAGGCAAGGCGCGGCAGTCCCTAGCCAGCGGCCGCTGTCAACTTCTGCCGGGTGTCCTCGTCGAGTTCGATGTCGGCGACCGCGAGGTTCTCCGCCAAGTGCCGCACCGAAGAGGTGCCGGGAATCAACAGGACGTTGGGTGCGAGCCCCAACGTCCAGGTAAGTGCGACCTGCGCCGGGGTGATATCAAGTCGCTCGGCGATCCTGAGTACGTGCTTATTGCTCAACACCGGATTGGGTCGGACAAAGCCGGAGCCCAGTGGGAAGAACGGCACGAACGCGATCCCCCGGGAGGTGCACTCCTGCAGAATGGGCATTGAGGATCGATCGGCCAGGTTCAGCGGGTTCTGCACGCACGTAATCTCGGTGCGGTCCAGCGCGCGCAGCAGGTGCTTGTGGGTGATGTTGCTCAGCCCGACGCCCCCGATCAGCCCGTCATCGCACGCCCGGATCATCGCGGCGAGCTGGTCGTCGAACCGCTGGTCTGGCGTCGCGTCGTCCATCAGCCGCAGATTGACCGCTGCGAGCTGCTCGACACCGAGGCTCCGCAGGTTGTCCTCGATACCCCGCCGCAACTGGTCGGGTTCGTCGTAGGGCAGCCACCCACCGGACTCGTCGCGGCGGGCTCCGACCTTGCTCACCAACGCGAGGTCCTCGGGGTAGGGGTACAGCGCCTCCCGGATGAGCTCGTTGGCAACCTCGGGTCCGTAGTACTGCGAGGTGTCAATATGGTCGACACCTAGGTCCACGGCACGCCTCAGCACCGCCAGCGCCTGGCCACGGTCCCGCGGCGGACCGAACACCCCAGGGCCCGGCAGCTGCATAGCACCGAAGCCGATGCGGGCGACCGAAAAGCGGCCGAGCTGGTAGCGCTGCATGGGGCCGAGGCTAGACCTCTGTCCCTTGCGAGCGCCCATGTCTGGCGGCGTAGCCGGCCAGTTCGGCGAGTTGCCTCGGGTCCAGCGAAGGGCGGACGGCCTGGCGGGCAGCGGCCAGCTGGGCCGCGGTGACCTCGGTGGCCTCCAGCGATTCTCGCATGGCGGTCAGCGCCGCCTCGCGGATCAGTGCCGCACAGTCGGCCGCGGAATAGCCTTCCAGTGCACCGGCCAGGGCGTCGAGATCGACGTCGGTGGCCAGCGGGGTGTTGCGGGCGGTGGACCGGAGGATGGCCGCGCGGGCCGGCGCGTCCGGTGGTGGCACGTACACCAGCCGCTCCAGCCGGCCGGGGCGCAGCAGCGCCGGGTCGATGAGGTCGGGGCGGTTGGTGGCGGCGAGCACGACCACCTCACGCAGCGGCTCCACCCCGTCCAGTTCGGTCAGCAGCGCGGCCACCACCCGGTCGGTGACACCCGCGTCGGAGGACCCGCCTCGCCGGGGAGCCAGCGCGTCGACCTCGTCGAGGAAGATCAGCGCGGGGGCGGCGTCGGAGGCGCGGCGGAACAGCTCCCGCACCGCCCGTTCCGACTCGCCGACCCACTTGTCCAGCAGCTCGGCGCCCTTGACGGAGAACACATTGAGCGCGCCCGAGCCGGCCAGCGCCCGGACCAGGAAGGTCTTGCCGCAGCCGGGCGGACCGTAGAGCAGCACGCCGCGCGGCGGGTCGATGCCCAGGCGGGTGAACGAATCGGGGTAGCGCAGCGGCCAGAGCACCGCCTCGGTGAGCGCCTGCTTGGTCTGCGTCATGTCGCCGACGTCGTCCAGGGTCAGCCCACCGGCGCTGACGGTGTCCGAAGTGGACATCGAGATCGGGCGGACGGTGTCCAGCGCGCCGATCACATCGTGCTGCGTGATCACCAGATCTGGCTCGGCCCCGGTGACTGCCGAGTGGCGCAGCGCGGCGCGCACCGCTGCCTCCCGACGCAGCGCGACAAGATCAGCGACGACGAAGCCCGGGGTACGCTCGGCCACGGCCGTCAGATCGACGTCGGGCGCCAACGGCACCGCGGCCAGCAGCACCCGCAGTAGCTCCGTGCGGGTCCGGGCATCGGGCAGCCCCAACAAGAGTTCGCGATCGATGAGTTCCGGCGCACGCAACCGCGGATCCACCGACTCGGGATGTGCAGTGGTGACGACCAGTGCGACGCGGTCCAGCGCGGGCGCCAGAGCGTCGAGCACGACGGTAGCCAGCGGCGACGGGTTGGTTGCCGGTAGTAGCGCCTCGACGTCGGTGATCAGCAGATCTGCTGGGTTGTCGTCGGGAGGCGGCCGCCACGGCGTCGTGTACCCGCTGGATGGCAGCGTCGGGCTGGAGAGCCGCCACGCTCGGCGCGGCCAGCCTGACGACCTCAGCGCCGGCGTCACGGGCCACCGCGTGCACCATCGTCGCTTTGCCGACGCCCTCGGGGCCATGCACCGCCACCCCCAAGCGGGTGCTCGCGCCAAGGCTGCGCAGTAGCTCGGGCCGGTGAAAGGTCAGCTCGAACCACTCGGCCAACCGCCGGGCGGCGTCCTGGGCGCCCACCAGATCGGGCACGGCGGGAGGTGGCGCGGCCGGGGCCCGGTTGATGGCCTGCGGGGGCTCGGGTGCGTCGCCGGTGCGCGGGCCACCACGCCAGCCGACCACAGTGGAGGGGTGCGGAGCGACGGGGCCTGCCGGATCGGTGGCCGTCACGGTGAGCAGCTCGTTGGTCCAGGTGATCCCGATCGCCGAGGCAAGCCGGCGGCGCACTGCCGCGGTGTCCGAGCCAGGCGCCAGGTCCTGCGGGAGCAGGGACACCGCATCTCCGGCCGTGAGGACCTTGCCGGCCAGCGCGAGCCGCAGCGTCTCCGGACTCACTGAACGGCTCACCAGCATCGACCCGGTGACGGTGATCGAACGGGCAGCAGGTACCTGCACCGGCGCGAGGACCACCTCGGACCCTTCGGTCAACCCCAGGTTGGACAGCGTCAGGTCATCGAGCAGCGCGGTGCCCGGAGCGGCCTGCCCGGCGGCCGCCAGCGCGGCGCTGCATCGAGCTCCGGTAAGCCGCACCGCGTCCCATGGCCGCAAGCCCAGGGCGTCGAGGACTTCCGGGTGCAGCCGCACCACACCCCGCCGGGCATCCACTGCGGAGGTGGTGAGCCTGGCGGTCAGGGTGATCTGCGGCGCGCTCACGACGTCCGAGCCTACGGCCACCGACCCTGATTGCTCGCTCGCTACGGAGGTGGCGAGCGATGCCGAGGACGATTGCGCACCGGGAGCTGCGCAACAACAGCTGCTAGAGAGGTGGCGCTGTACTTGTCCTGGCTCGCCGAAGCATACGCAAGTGCGAGTATTGTTGGCGCTGCCTGCCACACGCTCGATCGGGCTCGTCGAATCCTGCGAGGAATCAACTCTGCAAGGCTTGATCTTTTATCAATCAAGTTGGGCAGCTCCCTCGTGAAAGTTGACACGTGAGAGTCCAGCAGCAGGTGGGTCACCGGCTTCGTCGGCGACTCGATACGCACCGAATCTGCCGAGGACATCACGTCATATGGGGGATGGCGAGCTTACCTGGGCCGGCTGGTCGGTGATCCTCCGGGGCCAACGCAGTGCCACTCACGACACCTTCTGTGAATTCGGAGTGATGGTGATCTGTGTGCGGTCCAAGGTTGGTTTCCCTTCCGCTGCCCAGCCGCGGAACGCCGCCTCGACCTCGTCCCACATGCGGCGGGGGCCGTACTGGCGGACCTGGCGGGGACCAGGTGAGTCGTCGTAGCGGGCCACGGCCCATGATCCGCCGACGGGGTCGAGCAGCCATAGCAGGTGGTGTTTGCGGTCATCGGTGGGTGGCTGGTGTTCCCAGACGCAGGTGGGCACTCGTGTGCCAATAGCCCATCGAACGTGATGGTTCTCCGCGACCCGCCAAGGTTTGAGGGTAGTGATAGACACCTCTGCGGCGGGGTCCTCGGGGTCGAGGTGATCTGGCGTCCAGTCCAGGGTGCGCTGGCTTCGCAGCGCCATGAAACCGACCCGACCGACGGGCGTGCCCGTCGCGGTGCGGTCGTCCTCAATAGTGAAGCGCATGAGGGGCACGCTGCCGCCGAAGTCGGTCCGCATCGGAGTCACGATCACCCCACCTGGTCTGGTCTGAGCGACCCAGGAATAGGGAACTTCGCCGACCCGGACGGCGGCGGTAGCAATCACCCGGTCATAGGGCGCCCCGGCGGGATGGCCCTCGGTACCATCGCCGGTCACCACTGTGACCGGAAGATCAGCCGCGCGCAGTGCCGCTCGCGCACGGTCAGCCAACCCGGGGTCGATCTCCATTGTGATCACATTGGACGCCCCGAGACGGCTGGCGAGAAGCGCGGCGTTGTAACCAGTTCCGGTGCCGATTTCCAGCACCTTGTGACCATCGTGAACGTCGAGGGCAGTGAGCATGCTCAGCACCAGCTCCGGCTTGCTGGCCGAACTAGTGCACAGCTCGCCGTCGGTTTCTGGCCATGTGGTCTGGCCATCATCGAACTGGGTCAAGATCGGCACATTGCGGTAGGCCCACTCCAGCCATCGGCCAGGATCGTGGTCCCGGCTCAGTGGTTGCGGCGTCCCCCGCTCGTCATCCACCCACACCTGCGGTGGCAGGAACTGGTGTCGCGCCACGGCCAGAAACGCGGTCCGCCACGCCACCGGCATCGCGTCCGCCGCATCCAGGTCCGCCGCGAGCTGCTCAATCGTCATCGTCGTTGCCATTATCGTCATCGCCGGTGGGGGTCTGACCGGACTTTTCGAAATCTTTCGGGTCGAGTTGCTTGCCCGTGTCGCGGTGAACGTCGCCATCACGCGTTGGATCGTGCTTACCCACAGCTCGTGGTCCTTTCTCGTTGTTTCTCTTAGGCATGCCGCCGGTGAGCAGCAGCGATCGTCCTGGACCGGACGGCCGGCCCTCGGATGGGCCACGACGAGGCCGGGGGTGAGTAGTAGACGCCCCGACCCCGTCGTGATCTTGGTCCGGCTGTCCCGCTCGTGCTGGAACAGTCGGCGTCTGCGGGGAATCAGCAGGAGCGTCGTCTGGTTCCGCTTCCGTCCCGGGCAACGCGTAGGTGGCGTTCCGATCGGTCATAACCGTGCCGGCGACGGCCAGTCACAATTCGCCGGCGAGCTGCGTCAGAAGAAACGGACCGTCGGGATGGTGAAGCCAGTGCTGGGCCTTCATGTGTACCCGACAGCGTCGGCTCAGTCGCCCGAGCACCGCACCACGACGTCGGCAGGACCGGCATCGGCCCCGTCGGTCAATCGGATGGTCCACCAGCAGTCCGTACAGCGCGGCACTGGCTCTGAACTGAACTGACCTGATCCCGTCCGCACCATCCTGCCCGCCCTGCACACCGTCCCGCAGAACACTACGCAACGTCCGGCACATGAGGTCATAGCTGGTTTGCGTCGCCATCGCCCGTTCCTCTCCGGCTGTCTCCGAGCCCGGTCCCGCGAGGAGCTCGTTCGTGAGCCGTAGTCGTCGGCCCGCTGGTAGTAGCCTTTGGCAATCGGGTTGGTAAGGGAAGTAGTGCACGGTCTACAAGCGTCTACAGATGGGATGGGATGACCGATCTCGGTGCGGCGCTGCGAGCGGCTCGCGAAGCGGCAGGTGTCAGCTTGGCAGCAATGGCTGCCCGAACGCACTACAGCAAACCATTGCTCGGCCTGCTGGAGACGGGAAAGCGGACCATTAAACCGGAGCACGTGGAGGCGTACGGCCGCGCGCTCAACGTTCCTACCGAATCCCTGCACGGATTGCCAGATGACCCCCTGCGGGTTGCCCACGAGTGGCTCGTCAGCGACTCGCCCACTGTTGTGCAGTTGCGCGCTGGGCGGCGGGTCGGCGCAACGCTTGCAGCTAAATTAGAAGCTCGAGTGGTTGAGCTTCGGCACTTAGATGATGTCATCGCTGGAGGTGACCTATTCCCCGTAGTGAGTAAGGAACTGTCCGAGGTTCAAGAGATTGTCAAGTCCGCAAGTTACACTGAAAAAGTTGGCCGCCGGCTGTTGATTGTAGTGGGAGAGCTTGCTCAGCTTGCCGGATGGGTCGCCAGCGATGCCGGACGGTACGCCGAGGCGCAACGGATCTACCTCGATGCGGTCTCCGCTGCGGAGAGTGCGGATGACCGCCCGCTCGCGGCTCAGCTCCTGTCGTCATTAAGCTATCAGATAGCCAATGTGGGAAAAGCGCACGATGCGGTTTTGCTGGCGCGTTCTGCCGTCAAAGGCGCAGGTGCTGCCACGCCGGTCGTCCGGACTTTGTTGTGGGAACGAGTGGCCTGGGCAAGTGCACGAAGCCGAGACTACGTAGGTGCGCGACGGGCCTTAGACGCCGTAGACGATGCATACGAGAACCGGTCACCCGGAGTTGTAGAGCCCGAGTGGGTTTACTGGCTAAACAGAAACGAGATTGACGTGATGGTCGGTAGATGTCTCATCGAGCTTGGCCGTCCACACGCGGCCGAACCGCTGCTGGCCAATGCCATCGATTCGTACAATACTGATCACGCCAGGGAAGTGGCGCTATACCTGTCCTGGCTTGCCGAAGCATACGCAAGAGCCGGTGTTGTAGATGCTGCGCACCACGCACTCGCTCGAGCTCGTCGAATCGCGCATGGAATCAACTCGGCAAGGCTTGATCTCCGCATCAATCAAGTTGCAGAACTGCTCCCTCGTGAGAGTTGACGATCGGGATCATGCTCTCCGGCGCCTTCGGGTGCAGGATGGGATCGGCGTAGATCACAGTTACGTGTCGCCACTAAGCAACAGTTGCAGTAGCTGTTAGGGATGTCGCCGCAAGCCGATTCGCCGGGAGCGCCGATCGGGGGACAGCTGACCGTTGGTCTCGGCGCCCCGGCGGCGGCGTACCGCGGCGCCAGCCCGGGCGGCGGCACCGGCCACGCGCCGGCGTAGCGGCGGGCGCAGCCCGAGGCGGCGCATGCTGCGGGCGGTGCGGCGGATCGCCCGGCGTTCGCGGGGCGCGACCTCCCAGGCCGAGGGATGCTGGGCGAGCCACCGATAGCGGTAGCTCGCATAAGGAACATGGACCAGATACACCAGCATCGCCACGCCCAGCGACGCGAATGGGAATGTGATCACCGCCGCGGCCAGCCCGGCGATCAGCGCCAGCAACGGCGCCACCGCCGGTGCCGGAACCCGGATCGTCTTCATCGACAGCGTGGGTATCCGGCTCACCATCGCCACAGCCACCGCGACCGTCCAGGCTGCCACGGTCGCGGGCGAGGTCCACCAGCCGGTGCCCAGTTGCAGGAACACGGTCAGTGGCAGCAACGCCAGCAGCGCGCCGGCCGGGGAAGGGATCCCGGTGAAGAACTCCTTGGCGAACGGCAGCGCCTCGGTGTCGTCGAGCAGGGTGTTGAACCGGGCCAGCCGTAACACGACGCAGACGGTGAACACCAGCGCCACTGGCCACCCGACCCGGGTGCCGTGCAGCGCCCAGACGAAGAGCACGAGCGCGGGCGCCACCCCGAATGACACGCAGTCAGCCAGCGAATCCAGCTCGGCGCCAATCCGGGAGGTCGCGTCGAGTAACCGGGCCAGCCGGCCGTCCAGCGAGTCGAGCAGCGCCGCCACCCCGATGGCGGCGAGCGCACCGACGAAGTTGCCGTCCAGGGCGAATTTCAGCGCGGACAGGCCGGAGCAGAGCGCCAAGATGGTGATGACGTTAGGCAGCAGGCGGACGCCGGCGCCGGCGTTGGGCACGGCTCAGGCCTCCCCGACGGGGGGCAGCCGGGCCAGCGCGGTCTCCCCACCCACGGTGTGCTGCCCGGGGCGGACCAGCACGGAACTGCCCGGCGGCAGGTAGAGGTCCACCCGGGACCCGAAGCGGATCAGGCCATAGGTGTCCCCGGTCGACACCTGGTCCCCGACCTGCGCCGAACAGACGATCCGGCGGGCCACCAGCCCAGCGATCTGTACCACGACGAGGTCATGCCCGGTCGTGGAGCGCAGCAGCATGCTGCAGCGTTCGTTGGCCTCGCTGGCCTTGTCGAGATCGGCCGACAGAAACTTGCCCGGTCGGTAGGCGATGTGCCGGATTTCCCCGTCAGTCGGAATGCGCTGTACGTGCGCATCGAATATGGACAGGAACACGCTGACCCGGGGCCGCGGCTGGCTGTCGAGACCCAGCTCAGCGGGTGCCGGCACGGACGTCACGTTGCTCACAGTGCCGTCCGCGGGTGCCACTGCGAGCCCTCGGTCCAGTGGCGGCACCCGGTGCGGTTCACGGAAGAACGCGGCACAACAGACGGTGGCGACGGCGCCGAGCGTGCCGGCGGTCGGGGACAGCGTGCGCAGCAGCAGCGTCGTGGCTACTCCGGCGGTCACGAACGGCCTACCTGCGGAGTGCATCGGTGGAAGCGTCTCGCGGGTGAGGTCCACCAGATGCCGCAGTGTCGCGGTGAACCGGGGAGACGCCATGCGGTTGCGAGATCCTCGACTGGAGTTGGGGCGCGATTGCCCACCGTACGCCCATAGCTCGGGGTCGACGGCGCCGGGGAAACGGTACCGGGGAAACGGGCACCGGGAATACCCCGTCTCACGACGGAGCGTCTCCGGTGCCCGTTAACCGTTCGTCCGCTCCCCAGCTTCCCGAACGGTTACTCCCAGCGCGCTCCTGCGCCCCCCGACGACGCAGGAACCCCACGCCATCTGGGACGGGATAGCTCACTGAGCCTTTGTTCACTTTGAGTGTGCTGTGACGCACCCACGATCACAAGGGCTGTCCGGGTGTCGTGGCTTTCTCACACCCGGGGCACATTCAGCTCACAGGGCGCCGCCGGTGCGCAGGACCGCGACCTGCTCGCCGGCCTCGAGGTGAGCTGTGGTCTCCGGAATGTCGATCAGGCAGTTAGACCTGGCCAGCGCGCCGAGCAGGTGCGAACCGGCGCCACCGACCGGGGTGACGGTACGCGAAGCGGGATCGAAGGCGCCGCGCCGGAATTGCCGCTTGTCCGCAGGGGAGTCCAGGGCCTCGGTCAACTGCGCAATGGTCCGAGGACGCTGCGCCGGCAGCCCCATTGCGGCCCGCAATGCGGGGCGGACAAACACCTCGAAGGACACCGAGGCGCTTACCGGATTCCCGGGCATCGCCGCCACCGGCACTCCGCGGTAGCGGCCGACGCCCTGCGGGGCACCGGGATTCATCGCGACCTTGGCGAATTCCACGCCGTGGCCGGTCATGGCGCTCTTGACAACCTCATAAGCACCCGCGCTGACCCCGCCGGAGGTCACCAGCAGATCCATCCCGGCCAACCGGGGGGCCAGCGCGGCCTCGAGCGCGGCAACGTCGTCGGGTACGAAATGCATCAGCTGTGCCTCGCCGCCGGCCTCCCGGACCGCGGCGGCGAGCATCGTGCCGTTCGACTCGTAGATCTGTCCGTGCAGCAGCGGGGTGCCCGGCACGACCAGTTCCGACCCGGTGGACAGCACCAGCACCCGGACCGGGCGGTGCACCGGCAGCTCCGCGTAGCCGACCGCGGCGGCCACCCCGAGCTGCGCGGGTCCCAGCACCGCACCCGCCGGCAGTACCTCCTCGCCAGCCGCCACGTCGTCACCGGTCAGCCGCACACTGTCGCCAGCCGAGCGCGCGGCGTGAATCTGCACCTGGTGGCGCCCACCGTCGGTGAGTTCCACCGGCACCACCGCGTCCGCGCCGGGCGGGATCGGCGCACCAGTCATGATCCGGTGCGCGGTGTGCGGCTGCAGCGGCGGCGAGTCGGTGCGTCCGGCCGGGATGTCCTCGGTGACCGGCAGCCGCACCGGCGCGTCCGCGGTGGCGTCGGCGATATCCACCGCGCGCACTGCGTAGCCGTCCATCCCGGAGTTGTCGAAGGGCGGTAGCGGGACCGTCGCGGTGATCGGCTCGGCCAGGGCGAGGCCGGCGCACTCCACGAGGGGCAGCCGGATCACTGGAGTGGCGGCCAGCAGGGCGGCCACTACCCGGCCGTGCTCGTCGACAGATCGAGGTTTCTGCGTGGTGGTCACCTCCCGTATCCTGCCCGCTCCGGTGAGGTCGTGCGCTGGTGGTTGGCTAAGGACGCCGGATCTGGATGACACCCGCAGAGCCCGCCGAACGGTGAGACCGTCCCGCGAACTGTGTCGTGGTCTCCCGCCCACCATTGGACGTGAAATGAATTTACCAATGGTGAATACGAGAATGTTGACCGAATTGTGAAAAAGGTGATCTATGATCTTGCGCCGGGAGGTGTCACCATGCCGCATCGCGATCCGACGATCCGCAGCCGGGAGCTGGGTGAGGGGCTGCGCCAGGCCATGCAGCACGCTGGGCTGACCGGTAAGCAGGCCGCCCAGGCGCTCGACGTGTCACCGAGTTTCGTGTCCATGCTGCTATCCGGCAAGCGCGCGGCCAGCGAGCCGGACATCGCCGCGTTCCTCGGGGTGTGCCGGGTCAAGGGCGCTGAGCGGGACCGGCTGCTGGCACTGCGCCGGGAGCAGGACACTCCGGGCTGGTTCCAGCAGCACGGCAGCCGACTGCCCCAGCAGCTCATCACGCTGATCGACCACGAGAACAAGGCGGTCACCATCAGCGACTTCCAGCCGATGGTGGTGCCCGGCCTGCTGCAGACCGCCGAGTACGCCCGCGCGCTGATCCAGGAGACCGGAAACGCTCCACCCGGCGAGGTCGACGGCCGGGTGGCCGCCCGGCTGGCCCGGCAGAGCCTGTTCAGCCGGGACCGCCCGGCCGCCTTCACCTACTACCTGCACGAGTTCGCGCTGCGGCTGCCGGTCGGCGCGCCGGTGGTGATGGCCGAACAGCTGGAGCACCTGCGGCGGATGTCGACGCGCTCCTACCTGACCCTGCGGGTGCTGCCCGCCGCGCGCGGCGGCCACGCCGGCATCGCCGGGCCGTTCATGCTGATGGAGTTCGCCGAGTTCAAACCGGTAGCCTACCTGGACAGCGAGACCGCCTGCCTGTTCCTGGAGCGGCCCGAGGAAATTGCCGCCTACCGGCGCATCCTGGCCGCACTGGCGAAAACTGCACTGGGTGAGGGAGAATCACGGGAGCTGATTGCCGCTCTGGCAACCGGGCTTTACGCGGATCGAGAGGACCATGATGGCCGCGTTTGAGCCGGACAGCATCGTCTGGCACACCAGCAGCTACAGCACGACCAACGGTGCCTGCGTCGAGGTCGCGCCCGCGCCGGGCCGGGTGCTGGTGCGCGACTCCAAGAACCCCACCGGCCCCACCTTGGCCGTCCCCGCCCCCGCCTGGCGCACCTTCCTCCAGACCATGGTCACCTGACCCCTTCCCGATGTAGGCGGGTTCTCGGGCTCGACCGGCATCGCGGTGGCAGGCGCGGCAGCTTGCACTCGACGGGGTCGAGTGCTAAACCTGAGTTAGCACTCGACCCCGTCGAGTGCCAGATGCACTACAACACTGAGGTCGGGACGGTGAGTCCAGCAAGCGCTGGACGTCCGTCGCGGGCACCGAGCCTGGCCGAGCACTGTGTCCTTGCCGCGGACACCCCGCGGCGCCCATGACCGGAGGACCACACCGCAATGGCCAAAATGATCGCGTTCGACGAGGAAGCCCGCCGCGGTCTTGAGCGCGGGATGAATCAGCTCGCCGACGCCGTCAGGGTGACGCTCGGCCCAAGGGGCCGCAACGTCGTTCTGGAGAAGAAGTGGGGTGCCCCCACCATCACCAACGATGGTGTGAGCATCGCCAAGGAGATCGAGCTCGAAGACCCGTGGGAGAAGATCGGGGCCGAGCTCGTCAAGGAAGTTGCCAAGAAGACCGATGACGTCGCAGGTGACGGCACCACCACCGCCACTGTGCTCGCCCAGGCGCTGGTGCGCGAGGGCCTTCGCAACGTCGCGGCCGGCGCCAACCCGCTGGCCCTGAAGCGGGGCATCGAGAAGGCCGTCGAGGCCGTCTCGGCGCAGCTGCTGAACTCGGCGAAGGAGGTCGAGACCAAGGAGCAGATCGCGGCCACGGCCGGGATCTCCGCGGCTGACCCGTCGATCGGCGAGCTCATCGCCGAGGCGATGGACAAGGTCGGCAAGGAAGGCGTCATCACCGTCGAGGAGAGCCAGACCTTCGGCCTCGAGCTTGAGCTCACCGAGGGTATGCGCTTCGACAAGGGCTACATCTCGCCCTACTTTGTCACCGACCCGGAGCGTATGGAGACCGTCCTCGACGACCCATACATCCTGCTGGCCGCGACGAAGGTCTCGGCGGTCAAGGACCTTCTCCCGATCCTGGAGAAGGTCATGCAGTCCAACAAGCCGTTGATGATCCTCGCTGAGGACGTCGAGGGCGAGGCACTGGCCACCCTGGTTGTCAACAAGATCCGCGGCATCTTCAAGTCCGTCGCGGTCAAGGCACCCGGCTTCGGCGATCGCCGCAAGGCGATGCTGGCCGACATCGCCATCCTCACCGGTGGCGAAGTGATCAGCGAGGAGGTCGGCCTCAAGCTGGAGAACACCGACCTGTCGCTGCTGGGTCGCGCCCGCAAGGTCGTCATCACCAAGGACGAGACCACCATCGTCGAAGGTGCCGGCGACCCCGAGCAGATCCAGGGCCGGGTCCACCAGATCCGCAACGAGATCGACGCCTCGGACTCCGACTACGACCGCGAGAAGCTGCAGGAGCGGCTGGCCAAGCTGGCCGGTGGCGTTGCGGTGATCAAGGCCGGGGCGGCCACCGAGGTCGAGCTCAAGGAGCGCAAGCATCGCATTGAGGACGCGGTGCGCAACGCCAAGGCTGCCGTCGAAGAGGGCATCGTCGCCGGTGGCGGCGTCTCGCTGATCCAGGCGGGGGCACTGGCGTTCGAGAAGCTGGAGCTGGTCGGCGACGAGGCGACCGGTGCCAACATCGTCAAGGTCGCCCTCGAGGCTCCGTTGAAGCAGATCGCTATCAACGCCGGTCTCGAAGGTGGCGTGGTGGCCGAGAAGGTGCGCGGCCTGCCCGCCGGGCACGGCCTCAACGCCGCCACCGGCGAGTACGAGGACCTGATCAAGGCCGGCATCATCGACCCGGCCAAGGTCACCCGCTCGGCGCTGCAGAACGCGGCGTCGATCGCGGCCCTGTTCCTCACCACTGAAGCTGTGATCGCTGACAAGCCGGAGAAGCACCCGGCACCGGCGGGCGGCGGCATGCCCGACGGCGGCGGCATGGACTTCTGATCCGCTAGCTGAAAGGAGCCGGGCCCTCTCACAAGAGGACCCGGCTCCTTTCGTTGGGCAGCCTCTGATCGCCATTCGGTTCCGAACAGGAACGAACCTTCCCGGATCAGTCGCCGTGCTGGTGGGGGGCGATGTAGCTCTGCGCATCCGGCGCGACGAACAGCGGTGTGACTTCACGGATCCCGCCCAGCATGGCGGCGTCAGGAACGCCGACCAAAGCCTCCCGGGACGCCGGGGAGCCCGGTTTGGCGAAGTTCAGCTCGGCGACCACATTGTCGGTGGTGATGTTGGTGCTCTGCAGTATCGCCTCCTGGATCCCGGCCCGGCTCATGTCACCGTTGATGCATGCGCGCTTGAGCCACTGACCCCAGAGCTTCCCGATGGCATACCCGTACGGCACCCCGCTGTTGGGCAGCTCTAGGTAGCCGGCCTGCTTGTAGGCACCAGCAATGTCCTGCGCCCTGGGCGTGTTAGCGGAGAACGGCACCGAGCTGTTCACCACCGAGAGGTTGCCCAGCGCTCCCGCGGCGGGGCTGAACAGGAGTTGCGGGCTGAACGCCGGGCTGTTGGCGATCATCGGCACGTTGAGGCCCAGTTGCTGGTTCGCTGTGACCGCCGATGCGGTCTGGGCGGGTGTGGTGCTCAGCGCGATTGCCTTGACCCGGGGCTCGGCGGCGAGAGCGGCCACAACGTCGCGCACATCCGATGTGGTACCGACGACCTTGGCGTCCCGCAGCATCAGGTGGTGGCGCTGGGCGAAGTACTGGGCGCCGCGCAGACCGTTGGCGCCGTACTCGCCATCGCGCCAGATGTGCCCGATGGTGTCGCCATCGTGGATCTTGCCCTGCGCCATCAGATAGGACAGGCCATCGATCATTTCGACGTCGTAGGTGGTGGCCGGGATGATCACGTACGGGTTGCTGAGTAGCTCCGACGACTTAGACAGCGCGATCGCGGTGGTCTCATTGTCGATCAAGCTTTGACTCAGCGCCGCGGTGACCGACGAGCCCAGGATCTGCATGAAGCCCAGCACCGTGGGCTCCAAAGCGGCGTACTGCGTTTTCGCCTTGTCGACGTTGTCCTCGTCGTCGCGGATCGCCAGTGTGATCTTTCGTCCGCAGACGCCACCCGCGGCATTGGTCTCGCTTGTCCACACCTGCTGACCGTGCACGACTCCGATACCGAAGTCCTTGAACGGGCCCGAGTACTCGGTCAGTGCCCCGAGGGTGATCTCGGTGGTGGTGACGCCGAAGTCGGTGGTGAGGCCCTTGGGCTTAGCGTGTGACCCCGATACCGGCGCCAGGGTCGAGCAACCGGCCACGGCGAGCACGCTCGCCAATGCCGCGACTGGGACAGCGATCGCACGCCGCATCTCATCGTCCCTTCGTCATCATCCGCTGCCGCCGTTCCCTCTGAGAAGACAACGCGGCCGGGATTATCGCAGTGACGGCCCGAAGCCGACCGGCCGGTCATCGCCGTTCGCGGCGTTGCAGCCCGCGGTCGGGGTGCCAGGACTCAATCACCAAGAGGTCTCCGGAGCTGCTCACCCTGGTGTGCACCACCTCGAGGATGTCAAGCAGGAAACGGTGGGCTTCGTCGACGCCTGCGCTGCCAGACGTCTCGATCGCTCGTCCGGCGACCTTGGCGTCGCCCAGCCACGAGCCGGGATCGTCCGGCGGGGTGTCTTCGGTCGGGCAATGCAGTGCCAGCCGTGGATCTCGGCGTAAGTCCAGTGCCTTGAGAGAGCCGGGCATCATTCCGAGGTAGAGGCCGTCGTCGTCAAAGTCCACCTCGATCCCGCTGATGCGCGGTGAACCGTCTCGTCGCAGCGTCGCGAGAGTGGCGTGCTTGCGGATCGCGAAGCACTGCTTGACGCGGCGCGCAAGGTCAGGCTGGGCGGCGGCGAAGTCGGTCCAGGAGGTCACCCGCCGATCGTGCCGGAAAGGTCTGACAAGACTGACCAGTTGCTGCGACCATCGATGGATGGAGCCTCGACTCGACCTGCTCACGCTCGCAGTTCCCGACCTGGCGGAGGCGCGCCGCTTCTACTGCGACGGGCTGGGGTGGGCGCCGGCCCTGGACGTGCCGGGGGAGATCATTTTCCTGCAGCTGAATCACGGACTGCTCATCGGCCTGTTCAGCGCCGACGACCTGTCGGCGGACATGGGCCAGGACGCTGCCACCGTCGCCCCTGGCGCCGGGTTCACCCTCGCTCACAACGTGAGCAGCCCGGCGGCAGTGCGGGACGTACTTGAGCAGGCGCAGCGTGCCGGAGCGACCATCATCAAGCCGGCTCAGGACGCCGCGTTCGGTGGTTACCACGGCTACTTCGCCGATCCGGCGGGTATCCGCTGGGAGGTCGCATACAACCCTGGCTGGCGGGTCGAGCCAGACGGGCGAGTCTTCATCGGGGCTATCGAATGAGACGACGCTGGTGGTGGGCCATCGTGCTGGTTGCTTCGGTCGGGCTGCTCACGGCCGGCTGCGGCGGTCAGGGCCTGCCTGTGGTCGTGCCTACCCAAGGACCCAGCTCCAGCGTGGCTGGGCTGCCCCGGGCGGCCCACGTGGTCGTGGTCATCATGGAGAACCACAACCTCGACCAGGTGGTGGGCAATCCGGATGCCCCCTACCTCAATGCGCTCATCAGCGAGGGCGCGCTGTTCACCCAGGCATCGGCGATCGCCCACCCCAGCCAGCCGAACTACCTGGCCCTGTTCTCTGGGGACACCCAGGGAGTGACCGACGACGGCTGCCCCAACTCCTTCGCGGCCCCCAACCTGGCCCGCCAGCTACTCGACGCGCATCTGGGATTCGCCCTCTACGCCGAGGACCTGCCCGCCGCGGGGGACCCGGTGTGCGACAGCGACGACTACGCCCGCAAGCACAATCCGGTGGCTGACTTCAGCAACCTCCCGGGCCGGCTCTCCCAGCCGTTCACCGCATTCGGACCGGATTACGCCGCCCTGCCGCAGGTGTCGTTCGTCATCCCGAACCTTTGCCACGACATGCACAACTGCACGACCGCGGCTGGTGACGCCTGGCTGCGCTCCGCGCTGGACGGCTACCGGCGCTGGGCCGCCACTCATCAGAGCCTGCTGGTGGTCACCTGGGACGAGGCGGAGGACGACTCCGCGGCCAACCGCATCCCGCTCATCGTCACCGGGCAGATGGTCCGGCCGGGGCGCTACGCCGAGCAGGTCGATCATTACACGATGCTGCGAACCCTCAAGGATATGTTCGGCCTCGGTCACATCGGGCACGCCATCCAGCGCGCCCCGATCCTCGACACCTGGCGTGCGGGTTAGCGGGCCAATGCCGCGGAGTTAAGCGTTCTGGGGGACAGGTCAAGGTGATCGCCACGGCGTGGCGGGCGGAAAGGCGACGGGACCTCTGGTAGGTCGGGTCAACCCATCACGATCTTCCCGATACCAGAGGTCCCGTTGCGCCCGCAGTCTGCCACGACCACGATCACCCGTGCCGTCACTGTCGCCGCGGGGGTGTTCGCCCCCGGTCATCTGGGCGAGTTGACTCAGTATCTGCCCTTCGAGTTGGTCGATGACGTCTTGGAGCAGACCAGGACTGTGCAGCGCAGGCTGCGGGATCTGCCCTCACGGACCGGGGTGTACTTCCTGCTCGCGTTGGGGATGTTCCCCCGGCTGGGATACGCCCGGGTCTGGGCGAAGCTGACCGCCGGGCTGGCGGGCATGCCGGTGGGGTGCCCGTCGGAGAAGGCCCTGCGTGACCGGCGCCGGCGGCTGGGGCCGGCGCCGATGAAAGCCCTGTTCGAGGTGGTGGCCGGGCCGCTGGCTGGCAATCCCCTGAAACCGTGGAGACTCACCTGGCCGGTCGCAAGCCGCCATCGTGCCCACCGTTTGGCCAGCTCTTTCAGCCATTGCTGCGGAATCTCGGCGAAGCTCAGGTGTGCTCGGTTGACATTGTGGATGCCCAACGCACGGAGTCGCCACACGTCCCGCCCGTACTCGAGGTCCCAGGGGTTGTCTTGCCTCTTCCGGGCCCCTGAGCATGGCTCGCGGGCGGCTCGGTCGACGCTGGTGATCGGAGTCGGCTCGGTCATAACCGCACCTGCTGTCCAGTGAACCAGCCGGCCTGTTCCAGGGCCTTACGGGCGTCCTCCACAGTCAGGTGCCCATTTACGCTGGACGTGACGGTCAGATCAGCGTGGCCAAGCAGCTTGGAGACGACCTCGATCGCCACCCCATCGCGCAGCATCCTGGTGGCGGCGGTGTGCCGGCACCAGTGCGGGTCGAAGTTGAGCCCTGTGCGTCGCCGCAGCCGCCGGACAAGATCGTAGACGGCCGGGTAGGACAGTGGGTGACCGTACGGCTGTCCCCAGAGATTGACGAAGACGTAGTCGGAGTCGAGATCGCCGTACTCGCCATGCAGGTAGTCGGCATACAGCCGCACCAGCTCGGCGCTGACCGGGATCGAGCGTGGCTGGCGGGACTTGGTGCGGGCACCGTTGTCGTTGTCCCGAGGAACCACGGCGACGCCGATCCGCATCCCGGTCTCAACAGCGCGAACAGGAACCGGTCCCGCAGCCGCTCGCAGGCATCCAGAATCGCCTGGGTCTCGGCGACGGTGAGCACGCGCGGGAGCTTGCGTGGGGCCTTCAGCGCCACTGCGCGCCGGGCCTGCGGTTGGCCCTTGGTGATGTGGTGCAGAAACGGCTTCCAGCCTCGCCCTCGCCGGGCGGCGGGCTGCCAGGTGATCAGCAGTTCTCCGAGGTCGACACCGTTGCGGGCGGCGTGCTGGTAGAACGCGCTCAGTGCCGACAGCTTGCGGTCGACCGTGGACTCCGTGCAATGGCATTCCACCGAGGGCAACAGTGTCACCGAGCCGTCCCGGACGGCCGGCGGCCGACGCAGCCAAGCAATGAATTCGCCGACGTCTTCCAAGCGAACCTCCCGCCAGTCCAGCTCGCGCCGACTGAGGAAGACGAACCAGTCCTTCAGGTCGTGGGCGTACGCCTTGACCGTGTTCGGGGACCGCTCGATGTCGGTCAAGTACGCCAGATACCGCTCGATCGGCGCCACCGGACCGTCGGCTCCGAGCACCGTCCACGACTCACGCCGCGTGTCGGGCTGCAGCACTCGCTGAACAAGCATCGCTCCTCCGGAGGATCAACGTGATGGAAGGGCGGCAGATAACCACGTCCACCAAGCAGATTCCGAAAGCTCAACCCCTCGTGCTCAACGTCGAAGACGGCACTTCTCTTGCTCTAGATAACGATCGTTTCCGGACGTCAGCATGGCTTACCGCACCCGCGCGGGAACACTGTCTGCTGCGATGATGCGTGCATGCCGCATGACTCCTGGGCCGCGTTGGCCGACGCCTTCGTCGAGGCTGCGGATGCCTCGATTAAGGGGTACGTACGGTCCTACGTCTCGCACGCTCAGCTGCTGCGGCATCTATCCGAGCCGCCAGCGAGTGTCCTCGATGTCGGAGGGGGCGCGGCGCACCAGTCGTTGCCGCTGGCCCGACTCGGCTTCGACGTCACCGTTGTGGACTCCTCACCGGCGATGCTGGCCAAGGCCAGGCAACGGCTCAGCGCCGAGCCGGACGATGTGCGGCGGCGTCTGCGGCTGATCGAGGCGCCTGGCGAGCAGGCTGAGGAGGCGACCGATGGGCAGCGGTTCGCAGCGGTGATGTGCCACGGCGTGCTGATGTACCTCGAAGAACCTGAGCCGTTGGTCACGGCGCTGTGCCGCTGCACGCAGCCCGGTGGCGTGGTGTCGATCGGGGCGTTGAACGCCTGCACGATGGCCATTCGTCCCGCCCTCGATCACCGCTGGGCCGATGCCCTGGCCGCTTTCGACGCAACGCGCGAGGTCGGAGTCCTGGGCACGGACACCCGCGCCGACACCGTCGAGGGCCTTTCTGACCTGCTGAAGCAGAACGGGGTGGACACCGAGCGCTGGTACGGGGTGTGGCTGTTCACCGACTGGCTCGACCTGCGACCCGAGGACACTGACCTCGACGCCCTGGCCGCCGTCGAACTCGAAGCAAGCATGCGGGACCCCTATCGGCAGCTCAGTCGAGTGTTCCATCTGATCGGACGGGCCCCAAACGCCGCCACTTACCACTGAAGATTTCGCGCAGAAAGCTCTGAAGATCACAACAGTCACGACCTGCGCCGACCACGATCACCTTCTGAGTGTCGGCAAATGACCGTTTTTCGACACGTCTCCATCTCATCGGAGGAGACACCAGTCTCCTCCGCACATCGCAGGCAGATGTTGCGGTTCCTCGCCATGATGTGGTGGCTTGCGGGGTCGCCTTGTGGTCAAGTCTCCGGCGCCACCACACGGCGGCCTACCGCAGTGCTGACGCTCTGCACCATCGCCTCAACCGACTGTGACCGTGGTCACGTCTTTGGTCACTCTCATGACCCTCACATCGAGGTATCGGCAACCTCGCGCGCATGACTACCAACCCGGGGCGCGTCGCGGTTTCGCCGCGCGCCCGCCGGATGCTGAACAAGGTCCCAGAGGTCACGATCTTCTTTTGGGTGATCAAGGTGCTCGCCACCACGGTCGGTGAGACCGCGGCGGACTTCCTGAATACCAACCTGGGCTTGGGCCTGACCGGCACCAGTCTCGTCATGGCCGCCCTGCTGATCGTGGTGCTGTTCTTCCAGTTCAAGGGCCGTCAGTACGTACCGGGGATCTACTGGCTCGCGGTTGTGCTGATCAGTGTCGTCGGGACTCTGATCACCGATAATCTGACCGACAACTTCGGTGTCTCGCTGGAAACCACCACGATTGCCTTCAGCATCGCTCTCGCCGCCACCTTCGCGGCCTGGTACCGGAGTGAGAAGACGCTGTCCATCCACACCATCTACACCACCCGGCGGGAAGGCTTCTACTGGTTGGCGATCCTGTTCACCTTCGCCTTGGGTACCGCGGCCGGTGATCTCGTGGCGGAGCGTCTGAACCTTGGCTACTGGATTTCCGCGATCATGTTCGCCGGGCTCATCGCGATCGTGGCCATCGCCCATTTCGGCGTCAGGCTCAACGCGGTCCTGGCCTTCTGGATCGCCTATATCCTCACCCGCCCGCTGGGCGCCTCGCTGGGTGACTACCTGTCACAGCCGTCAGATAACGGCGGTCTCGGTCTGGGCACGATGGTGACCTCGGCACTGTTCCTGAGCACGATCTTGATCCTGGTCACCTACCTGACCGTGACCCGGAGAGACCAGCCTGCTGTCCAGCTCGCCACTGGCGCGCAGGGCTCGACCGCATGACGCGGAGGTAGGGCGTGAGGTTCGTCGATCCTGCCTTGGTGGTCGGTTGGCTCGCCGCAGTGCTGTGGGTGGTCTGGCTCGGCGCCTCCCTGGCCCGGGCGTGGGTCGCCACTGGCCGGGCGCCTGGTGCGTGGCCCCGGCTCGGCGGTGTGTGGGCGGCGCAGTCGGTCCGGGGCCGGGTCGTGCTGGTCGGGTTCGGGTGCGCAGTGTGGCTCGACGTCGCGCAGCTGACGGTGGTGGACTCCGTCGAGGATCGCACTGGGCTGGCCACCGTCGATCCAGCGATCACCGGATGGTTTGTCGATCATCGCGACGCGGCCTCGACCGTTGCCGCGAAGTTCGCCTCCGACGCCGGTGGCACCGTAGCGATGGGAGTGGTGGCGCTGCTCAGCGCGGTCTGGTTGGCGTGGCGCCGGCGCTGGCCCCAAGCCGGGGCAGTTGCTGTCGCCGCGCTCGGCGCGGCGGTGCTCGCGACGGTGATGAAACATGTGCTGGTTCGGGCGCGTCCACCGCGAGTGGATCAGTTGGTGCTGGAGACCACAGCTTCGCTGCCCTCCGGGCATGCCCTGGGATCGACCGTGGTGCTGGGGATCCTGACCGCGATCGCCGTCGGCGTCATCCGGCGACCGGTTCACCGAGCGGTCTTGGCGACGATCGTGGTCCTCGTCATCACGGCGATTGGCCTTAGCCGTCTCTATCTCGGGGTGCACTGGTCAACCGATGTGCTCACCGGCTGGTTGCTCGGTGCGGCGTGGCTGTCGGTCTGTGTCACCGCGCTCGCCATCTTGACCCGGTGCAGCGGCCACGTCCTGCGCCCAGCATCGGCTGCCGCAGGCAACGGGGCGCCCATAGCAGTTCCCCATGGCCCCTGAAGGTTTGCCGCGAATGCTGGTCGGGAGCTGGAGGCTCGCGGCCCGACTCTGCGGGGCCGCATACCAAGACCACATAGGCTGACGGATTGGAGAGACATGTCATCGGGGGCCGTGTCCAAACCAGTGGGGCCGGAACTTGGCTATGTTATGCGGAAGCTTCCGCATGTCACGCTACTGTTCTGGGTTTTGAAGATCGTCGCCGTGACGCTGGGGGAAACCTCCGGAGACTTGTTAGGGATCACTCTCGAGATCGGTTACGTTGCCACCGCTGTAATCTTCCTCGCATTTTTCCTGGTCGTCGTGGTGGCTCAGGTCAGCGCCAAGCGGTTTTATTCGGCCCTGTTCTGGGCGGTGGTCCTGGGTACCAGCATGGTCGGTACCGAGATCTCCGATTTCCTCAACCGTGGTTTTGGTCACGGCAGCGCCCAACACGGGATCGGTTACGCGTGGGGTGCGGTCATCCTCACCGGCATCCTGGCGATCGTCTTTGTGGTGTGGTGGCGCACCGGGCAGACCTATGACGTGGAGAACATCACCACCCGAAAGGGGGAGGTCCTGTACTGGATCGCGATCCTGGTCTCGAACACGCTGGGCACCTCCAGCGGTGACTGGCTGTCCGATGACACCGGGCTGGGGTTCCGCAACGCCTTTTTCATCATCGCCGGGATCATGGTGTTGATCGTGGCCGCGCACTACCTGACCACCATCAACGGCATGGTGCTGTTCTGGCTCGCGTTTATCCTGACCCGCCCATTGGGGGCGGCCGGGGGCGACTCGTTGACCAAACCGGTCAACGAGGGTGGCTTGGGTTGGGGCACAGTGGGGGGTTCGGTGGCGCTGCTGGCCCTGCTGCTCGGTTTAGTCATTTACCAGACCGTGCAGGTTCGCCGCCACCCACTGGAGCTACTTCCGTTCCCGGTGTCTCGGTTTACCGGGCAACCGCAGCGACCCAACGGGCAGATCATCAAACAAACCACCTCGTCGAACGCCTAGTGTAGTGTCTTGCGAATAAGTTTACGGTGCATTATGCTGTGCGGTATGAGTCGAGCAGCGGCGCCGTTGGCGATATCCGATGGGCAGCGAGAAGTCGTGGAATCCTTGGCCAGGTCGCAGAGTGCGGCGTACCGCGTGGTGCAACGGGCTCGTGTGTTGTTGCTGGCCGCTGATGGTGTATCGAATTCGGAGATCAGTGAGATGGTCGGGGTATCGCGTCCGACGGTGCTGGCGTGGCGTGATCAATTCGAGGAAGAAGGGCTGACTGAGTTCGGAGTGGTGGCTAAAGGGCGGGGCCCTAAACCCTCGATCAGTGAGGACAAAGTCGCCGAGATCGTGGAGCTGACGCTGCATTCGAAACCGGAGGGCCAGACACATTGGTCGTGCCGGTCGATGGCGGACAAGGTCGGGGTGAGCCCGGCGTCGGTGCAGCGGATCTGGTCGGCGCGAGGGCTCAAACCTCATCTGGTGAAGACCTTCAAGCTATCCAACGACCAACGGTTCGAGGACAAACTCGTCGACGTGGTGGGCTTGTACCTCAACCCGCCGGAGCAGGCCGTGGTGCTGTGCATGGACGAGAAGAGCCAGATCCAGGCGCTGGACCGCACCCAGCCGTCGCTGCCGATGACAAAGGGCCGGGCCGGCACGATGACCCACGACTACAAGCGCCACGGCACCACCACCCTGTTCGCCGCGCTGACCGTGCTCACCGGCACAGTGATCGGCCGCTGCCTGCCCCGCCACCGCAACACTGAATTCCTTAAATTTTTGCGGACGATCGACCGCGAGGTGCCCACAGGACTGCAGGTGCACATGATCTGCGACAACTACGCCACCCATAAACATCCCAACGTCAAGAAATGGCTCGACGGTCATCCCCGATTCCACCTGCACTTCACTCCCACCTCCTCCTCGTGGCTCAACCTCGTGGAACGATGGTTCCGAGAAATCACTGACAAGGCCATCAGGCGCGGCGTGTTCCACAGCGTCAACGAACTCATCACCGCCATCGAGAACTACCTGAAAGCTAACAACGACAACCCGAAACCATTCGTCTGGACCGCCACCGCCGAACAAATCCTCGCCAAGGTTGCCCGCGGACGAGTCGCGCTCCAGAAAGTGAAAAATCAATAACGAGACACTACACTAGATGGTTGATTCCGTGAAGATCGCGTGAGGGCGTCGCTACCGTGGATGTGGGCGGAGGGCGTTCAAGATCAATGTGTGAGCAAAGAACTGAACACCCTCCTGACCGCACTGTACGTGTTGATCGACGATCATGTGGTGGCGGCTCGCGTCGGTCGTGGCCGTCAGCCCCTGCTCAGTGACAGTGAACTGATCACCCTGGCGGTGGCCCAGGTGTTGCAGGGGTATCACTGCGAACGCCGCTGGATCCGTCATATCCGCTGCAGCGCCCAGTGGCGTGCCATGTTCCCCTATCTGCCCGATCAGCCGGGCTATCACAAGCGGTTGAAGAACGCCCAGCCGTTGCTGTGCAAGGCGATCCTCACCCTGGCCGCGTGCTGCCCGTCCTGGTGTGACGACCTGTGGATGACCGACGCCACTGCGGTGCCCTGCGGCGCGTCTCGCGAGACGGTGAAACGCTCGGATCTGGCCGGGCACGCCGGCTATGGCTATTGCGCGTCGCACTCGCGCTGGTACTGGGGCCTGAAGCTCTACCTGGTCTGCACCGGCGATGGAATGCCGATCATGTGGTGCCTGGCCAACCCCAAGATCGGAGAACGCGAGGTGGTGGCCGCCCTGCTGCAACACAACCACCACCTCGTCCGCACCGGGCAGATCCTGCTGGCCGACAAGGGCTTCGCCGGCAAAGGATTCAAACAACTCACCGACGCGATGGGACTGCGTCTGCTGCGCCCCGACCGCAAAGACGAGACCTACCGCAACGGCAACCTCGGTGGCGTGCGCCAGTGGATCGAATCGGTCAACCAGACCCTCAAAAGCCAGCTCGACCTCGAAGACCACGGCGGCCGGACTCCCGCCGGAGTGTTCACCCGCGTCGCACAGCGCCTACTGGCCATGGCCGCCGGGATTTGGCACAACTGGACCACCGGCGTCACCAGCAAACGCTCACTGACCGCCTACGACCACTAACACCAACTTCACGGAATCACTCATCTAGTACCTACAAGCCCACGAGCAAGGTGGACTAGATTTGGTGCGCTGATTGACAGGTCAAACGACGGATACCAGCAGATGACCGCCGGTATCGTGGCTTTTTTGCGCTCAGAATCGGTCCGGTTTCCTACGGGGATCTGAAAGTTTCCCGAATACGCAAGTCGCGACCTAATAATACCGTGAGGATATCGTGCGTTGGGGCGATCGGCGGGTACCGTGGTGATTGGAGAAACGCACGAGCGTTTCTCCGACGAGGGGGAAGAAGGAAACAAGGCGAGCCTTGAATTTGGGACCACGACGATCAGCGCCGGGACGACGACCGCGGCCGGGGGCGCCGCCGGGATGATGACGACTGCCACCGGCAACGCCGCCGGTGGTAGTGAGTCACTGACATGGGGGCTCTCCTCCTTGCGCCCCTCGAGAGGGGAACCCCCATCCTGACCCGGTTGGAGACTGACCCGACATGGTGGCGGCTGGCAGGTCGAGGGTGACGGTGGCACCGCCGTCGAGTCGGTTGCCGACGGCGGCGGTGCCGCCGTGGGCTTCGGTGATGGCGGCCACGATGGACAGGCCTAGCCCGGCCCCACCGCCGTCGCGGCCGCGGGCGGCATCGGCCCGGTGGAAGCGTTCGAACGCGTCAGGCAGGAAGTCCACCGGGAAACCGGGTCCGCGGTCGGTCACCTCGATCCTGATCATCCCGGTGAGGTTGGCGGTCGCGTTGACCTCCACGACGCTGCCGGCCGGGGCGTATCTACAGGCGTTATCCAGCAGGTTATCCACCGCTTGACGCAACCGGTCCGGATCGGCCTCAATGGTCAGCGCGGCCGGACTATGCACCGCCACGGTCACCCCCCGCGCCCCGGTACGGGCAGCCGCACCACGGGCGGCGGCGTCGAGCAGTCCGGGCAGCAGCAGCGGGACCGGGCGCAGGAACGGTTGGGCGTTGTCGGCGCGGGCCAGCAACAGCAGGTCTTCGGCGAGCCGGATCAAGCGATCGGTCTCTGCACCGGCGTGATGGACCGCCTCAACGAGTTCGTCGCGGCTGCGGCCGACACGAGCCGCGAGCTCCAACTCAGCACGCAGGATCGCCAGTGGTGTCCGCAGCTCGTGACCGGCATCGGCGACGAAGCCCCGCTCCCGCTCCAATGCCTCCTGCAGCCGGGCCAATAACGCGTTTATGGTGGCGCCCAGCGCGGCGATCTCGTCGCGGGTGGCCGGGACCGCCAGGCGCCGGCCGGTGTCCCGGTCGCTGATGTCAGCGGCCTCGCGGCGCATCCGTTCCACCGGGCGCAGCGCCGCCCCGGCCAGCAACCATGCGCCTGCACCGGCGAGCAGCACCGCCGGTGGTCCGCCCAGTACCAGCGCGGTCTGCACGTCGCCCACCGCGTCGTCGGACACGTCGGTGCCGGTGCCCACCACTACCAGCACCCGCTGGCCGCCGACTAGCACGGCGGTGGCCAGCAGCCGGGTGCGATCATTGAACACCGTGGTGGTGAACGACACCTCCCCGGCCAGCGCTTGGCGCCGTTGGGCGGCGTCGAGCAGCGGTTGGGTGCCGGTCGCGGGCGAGGCGGCCAGCAGCCGGCCATCGAGCGCGCGGACCTCGACGATCTCGTCCACGGGGCGCAGCCGCGGCACGCCCTCCGAGGTCAACTCCTCGGCCACGGCGTGCACCCGGGCTCGCAGCCCGGGGTCCAGCGAGGCGTCGAGGTTGACCCGAAGCTGCAGCACGAATACCAGCGCGGCGGTGGCGATCACGACCGCCGTGCCGAGCGCGAACAGCATCGCCAGGCGCAACCGCAACGGCATCGCCGCGTCCTACCGCGGCCGTCGGGCGGTCACCGGGATCCGATCGTGGCGGGTTCGGCACGCAACCGGTAGCCCGCACCCCGCACCGTCTCCAGCTGCTCCAGCCCGAACGGACGGTCGATCTTGCGCCGCAGATACAGCACATACTGGTCCACGACGTTGGACACCCCGTCGTAGGCGAAGTCCCACACATGCTCCAGGATCCGAGTGCGCGTGAGCACCTGCCCGCGATGGCGCAAAAACAGCTCCAGCAGCGCGAACTCTTTGGTCGACAGCTCCAACTCCACCAGACCGCGCCATGCTTGGCGCGTCGCCGGGTCCAGCCGCAGATCGGCGGCGTGCAGCTCGCTGGGCCGTTCCACCGCACCGCGGCGGATCACCGCCCGGATCCGGGCGGACAGCTCAGCGAAGCTGAACGGCTTGGTCAGATAGTCGTCCGCGCCGGCGTCCAGTCCCCGCACCCGGTCCTCAACGGTGTCGCGGGCGGTGAGCATCAGCACCGGCATCCACCGCCCCGACTCACGCAGCCGCCGGCACACCCGCACACCGTCCAGCCCGGGCAGCATCACATCCAGCACCACCGCGTCGTAGCTGAACTCGTTAGCCTGCCACACCGCGTCGGTTCCGGTGGTGACGATGTCCACCGCGTAGCCGTCTTCCTCCAACCCCCGCTTGAGCAGCGCGGCCATCCGCAGCTCGTCCTCCACCACCAGCACACGCACAGCAACACCCTAGGCGGAGCTGATGAGAACACGATGAGAACCGCTGGTTCGCCGATACGGCTGGCGGCCGAGCCTGGGTGCGACCCGAACCTGAGCAGGATCTCACGCTCGGTACATCTACCCATCATGTGCACCCGGCACTGTGACTGTCGTGGGCAGTTTGCCTGCGAACAGGAGGAAGGATCGAAAGGTGAAGATCAACCACAGGATGCTCGCGGTCTGGGCGTTCGCTGCCCTGGCGGTGGCCGGGATCGGGGCCAGCACCGCCGTCGCCAGTGCCGCCACCACGTCCGCGCCGCCGGCGATGTCGTCGACGGCGCACCCGGCAGCCGATCAGCTCGTCGACGGCCAGGGTGACGGTGAGCAGGCCGACGGCCAGGACAACGGGCACGAAGACAACGGTCAGGCCGAGGCGGCTGAGCCTGGTGGCGAGCAACCCGACGGCGCTGACGGCCCCGGCGGACACGCCGACCCGCCGGCATGATCGACCACCAGGCAGGCGCCCAGGAGCACTAGCCCTGGGCTGCGGCTTGTCCCTGCGACCCATAGGTTGTGGTAGCGACCGGCGGGCGGCGACAGCCAAGGGGAGGTGGGTCGGATGAGCGGATTGGCCTACTACCCTGCGGCTGTCGCCGCGGCCGTCGCCTTCGCGGTATCAGCCACCCTGTCCCACCGCAGCGCGGGCGAGGTGCCCGACGCGCAGGGTCTGGGGCCACGCCAGCTGCTCGGGTTCGTCCGGGCCACCGTGGCGCACCCGTACTGGCTCAGCGGTATGGCGTTGAGCACGGTGGGGTTGGGTTTGCATGCCTTCGCGTTGCATGCTGGGAAGCTGGCCGTGGTTCAACCGCTGCTGGTGTTGGGGGTGCTGTTCGCGCTGCCGTTGCAGCGGCGGCTGCACCACGAGCGGATCCACCGCGTCGAGCTGTTGTGGGGACTGGCGCTGGTCACCGGGTTGGCTGGGTTCATCGTCGTGGGTACCGCGGGTGTTGCCTCGACCCACGAGACCGCCGATCGGGCGCCGGCGATCGTCGCCGGTCTGCTCGCGGTCGGCGTGGCGGCGGTCTGTGTTGTGCTAGCCCGAGGCCGCCAGCGAGGCACCGCGGCGGCCTTGCTCGGAGTCGCCACCGGCATCGCCCTGGCGTGGGCGGCCACCCTGATCAAGGCCTGCACCAACCTGCTTACGCAGGGTCCAGTGACGCTGATCACCAGCTGGCAGCTTTACGCGCTGCTGGCCGTCGGCGCGCTGGGTTTGCTGCTCAACCAGCTCGCGTTTCAGGCCGGTCCGCTCTCGGCGAGCCTGCCCGCCATCACCGTGGTCGATCCGCTGGTCGCAGTGTTGCTCGGCGTCGTGGTCTACGACGAGCACCTGCGGCACAGCCCCTGGGCCATCGCTATCGAAGCCGGATCCCTGCTGCTGTTCAGTGCGGCGACGTTCGCGTTGACCCGCCACCAGACGACCACTGTGCCTGATCCAGCACAGCCGGTGGCGCGGTCACAGCTCACGCAGGATGCTGATCGGTGACCGGTGGGCCAGCCGGATCGCCGCAGCCGCGGCCAGGGCGAGGGCCGCGAGAACTGTCACCGTGACCGCAGCCAGGTAGGGCCACGGGACGGTGAGGGCATCCGGTGGGGGGTCGAACACGCCGGCGAGCACGGTCACGAGCACCTCGGACAGCGCCCAACCGATGCCGGCGCCGGCGACGACGCCACCGAGGGCAAGTGTTGCGGTTTCGGCCGCGACCAGGCCACGGAGTTGCTTGCCGGTGGCGCCCAGGGCGTGGTGATGGCGAAGGTGCGGCGCCGCTCGGTCAGACCGAGCGCGAGGACCAGCCCACCGGCGGCGGCGCCCAGTACCAGCGCGAAAGCCAGCTCGACACGGGTCAGCCCGGCCAGATCGACCGCGGTGAGGCTGGAGCCGATCGTGGAGCGGGTGTGCGCGATATCAGTGACCGTGGCCGAGGTGCCCACCAGGGTCTGGATCCGGTGGGCGATGGCGGTGGTGTGCTGGCCGCCGGTGTCGACGAGGAACGCTCCGACGGCGTCGCTGCCGGTCTGGTGGGCGACGTAGGAGGCGTTGGCGACGAAGAAACTGTCCTTGGGGGCGGTGGGGAACTCCTTGACGATCCCGGCGTAGTGAAACGGCACCGTGGTGAGCGCTCTGGTCCGGCTGTCTTGCAAGCGCAGGTTGAGCAGGTCACCGGGGTGGAGCTGGTAGTCGTGGACGGTTTCGGCGCTGACCAGGATCGAATCCGGGTGGGCGGCGAGCTGATCCATCAAGGCTCGCGCGCTGCCACCTTGGAAGTAGCTGTCCTGTAACGCGGTGGCGTTGGTGATGGTGGCAGGGCGCACACCGTAGAGGTCTTGGAGGTCCGGGCCGATGTAGGCGAAGCGGTGCTGGATGGGCGCCACCGCGCGCACCCCGGGCACCGTGGCGATCGGCGCGGCCGCGGCTGGTCCCACGGTGCTGCCGGGGGGTTCGGTGACGGTGATGTCGGCGCCGTTGGTCAGCTGGGCGTCGACCTCGGCCTGGGCGCGGTAGGTGGCGTTGAACGTCGCGGTGGAGGCGGCGAAGGCCAGCGCGAGGGCGAGGAGCACGATTGAGCGGGCCAACGGCCGTCGCCGCCGGGCCAACATCGCCGCGGCTGTGTCGGCGAGCTCCCCGGCCAGCGGGCGCAGCGCCCGCCCGACCAGCCGGCGTCCCCGTCCCAGCAGCAGATCAGCCAACCGCCAGGCCAGCAGCCCAGCGCCGGCCCAAAGCATTGCGGGGCCGGCGAAGGCCCAGTAGGACACCGAGATCTTCGCGACACCTTCCGGGGCGAGCACCAGCTGGTAACCGTTACCGCTGGCCGCCCACACCACCGCAGCGCCGACGGCAAGCAGGATGACGTCCAGTCCGTAGCGCGCCCACCTCGGCCCCCGCTGCCGCCCGATCACCTGCCGTGTGCTCGCCACGGTAGCGGTGCGCTGGTCGCGGTAGGCCGGGACCAGGACGCTCGCCGCGGCGATGAGCGAGCCGACCAGTGCGGCACCGGCGGTCCAGCCCACTGCGGAGGCCGCGCTGGTGCCGAAGCTCACCAACCCGAACGCGAAGCGGCCGACCAGCACGGCCGCGCCCAGGCCGATCACGGCACCGGCCATCCCCACCAGAGCTGCTTCCACCGCGGCGAGCCCGACCAGCTGCCGGCTGGTCGCGCCCCTGGTGCGCAGCAGCGCTTGATCCTGGCGGCGCCGCAGCGCTCCGGCCGCGGTGACCGCGCCGGTCAGCAGCCCGGCCAGCACCGCGCCCGGCAACCCGAGGAACAAGAACAGCACCTGGGCGTAGGCGGCGTCGGACCGGGCCGCGTCCAGCGCCGCGCCCAGGTTGTCCCCGACTACCGCGGTGCCCGCGCTGCGCGCCTCGAGGTTGCGCGCGGCCCCGGTCACCTGCGTATAAGCCGTGGCCGGATCGGCGGGCAGCGCTCGGCTGCGAGCAACGTGGATCTGCGTGCTCACCAAATCCGGGCGGGCCAGCGCGAGCGGGTCGAACAGGGCGTGCCACCGCAGTTGCGGCAACAGCACCACATTGTCCGGTGGGGCGGCCGGCTGGGAGCTCGGTGGGGCGCCGACTTTCTGGAACAGCGAGTTCGCCTGTGGCAGATCTACCACGCCATCCACCTGGACCTGCACCGGCGGCAACCCCGCCCGGGCGATCTGCACCAGTCCGTCGGGCTTGGCGTGTAAGTTCGCGGCGGTTTGCTGGGCCAGCAGCACCCCGTGGCCGGTTCCGGTCAGGGTGCGGATTTCGCCGGGAAAATCCGCGCGGTAGTTGTCGGGCAGACCCAGCACCACACCGGTCCCGGTGGTCTCGGTGGTGCCCCCGCCGGTCGCGGTTAACCCCGCGACCTGGGCGTATCCGACTGGCACGGCCACCCGGACCCCCGACGCGGCGCGCACCGTGCCCAGCACCGCCGCCGGGTTTGCTCCAGGTTGGACCTGGACCTGCCAGTCCACCGCGACGCCCCGCACCGCCCGGGCGGTCATGGAACCTTTCGACGCAGCGAGAAACGCTCCCAGCGAGGCCAGCAGCGCCACCGCAATCGCCACCCCCAGAGCTGTCGCGACCAGCCGTCCCACCCGACGGCGCACCAGTCCAGTCACCCACGGCCTGATCACGACCGCTCCCGCCGTCCCGCAGACGCCTCCGTTCGATCGTCTCCGGCGACCGTGAGCCGACCGTCGACCATCCGCCACCTCTCGCACAGCCGCGTGGCCACAGCTGGATCGTGGGTGGAGACCACCAGCGCCGCACCCAACTCCTCAGCCGCGTCCAGCAACACCGACACCACCCGGTCACCAGCCTCGTGATCAAGCTGCCCGGTGGGTTCGTCGGCCAGAATCAAGGGCGGCCGGCAGGCCAGCACTCGGGCCACCGCCACCCGCTGCGCCTGGCCGCCGGACAGCTCGTCGGGGAGCTTGGGTCCCAGCTCACCGATCCCTAACCGGTCCAGCGCTGCGAGGGCGCGCCGCAGCGCCTCGGGAGGCGCGGCGCCGGCCAGCAACATCGACAGAGCCACGTTCTCCACCACGTTCAACGCCGGAATCAGGCTGGGCCCCTGGAACACCACTCCCACCACACCGGGGCGGTCGTGCGGCGACCCACCCAGACCCGGCCAGCGCACCGTGCCGCCGGTGGGGGTCTCCAACCCCGCCATCAGATGCAGCAGGGTCGACTTACCCGACCCGGACGGTCCGGTCAGCGCGACCCGCGTGCCCGCGCGCACCGCAACGCTCACCTCCCGCACCGCGGGCACGGCACTGGGACCATTACCGAACACGCGGCTCACCGATACGCACTCAACAACAACCGGCTGGCCTGCATCGGGGGCAGCCCGGCCGGGCTGCCCGTTCATTGCCGCCTCGGCGCTCATCCGATCGCCTGCCCATCCTCCAGCCGGATCACTCGGTCGGCTGCCGAGGCAACCGCCGGGCTGTGACTGGCTACCAGCACTGCCATCCCACGGTCAGTAGCGGCGTGCAGTAACGCCAACACCGTGGCCTCGGTGGCGCTATCCAGCTCCCCAGTAGGTTCGTCGGCCAGTACCACCGCCGGCTCGTTGGCCAGCGCGACCGCCAACCCCGCCCGAGCCGCTTCGCCGCCCGAGAGTTGGCTGGGCAGCGCACCGGCCCGCTCGGTCAGCCCTACTGTTCCCAGCAACCCCAGCCGTGACTCCCGGCGCGATCGGCCCCCCAAACCCTGCGCGACCGCGAGGTTCGCCTCCACGGTGAGGTGGTTGAACAAGTTCCCCGATTGGGACAGCACCCCGATCCGGTGCGCCCGCAACCGTGCTCGGACCGGCTCCGGTTGGTGGCTCATCCGCAGCCCTTCGACCAGCACGCTGCCCCCGTCCGGGTCGTCAAGGCCTGCCAAGCACGCCAGCAAAGTGGACTTTCCCGACCCCGAAGGGCCAACGACCGCCACGAACTCACCGGGCATAACCGATAGCGAGACCCCCCGAAGGGCCAGAGTCTCCTCCTCCCCGGCCCGGAAGAACCGGTACAGCGAGCGGGCCTCGATCGCGGCAGCGACCGACTCGCCCGGGCCCGCCCAGTGTGTCTGGGCCACTGTGGTCACTACTGCCACCGGAACGAGTCGGTGACCGTCCGCCACGGATCCACGTTGTCCGCGCCCTGCGGCGCCGACAACGTCAGCACGACCTCCTGGCCGCCCCGCCAGAACTCGTAGCGCTCCACCGCTTCGGTCACCGACTTGCCGGTCACCGCATTTGGCGCGGAATTCGCCTGATAGGTGATCAGAACCGCCGGACCGGCCGAGCGCTGCACCATCGTGACCTGCCCTGCTTGGAAGCCCGGCACCGAGCTCTGCAGCTGGGGAACCTCCTGGGCTCGCGCCGACGCGACATCAGGGTCCTGCGACCGCGGCACGCTCTCGATCCGCACGCTGTTGAACTTGTCGGTGAATACCACCGCCGAGCCCGCCGCGGACCGAGCCCACCCCTGCGGCACCTTCACCAAAAACGAGCCGCCCGGCGGCGTATACGCGACGAAGACCTGGTTATCCGGGATATCACCAGCGGCGTTGACCTCCGGCGCATTCGGATTCGGTGCCCCAGAAGATCCCGAAGGAGGCGCCGACGACGACGTCGGTCCCGACGACGGTGGGCCGCCGCAAGCACCCAGCAGCGTCAACGACGCCACTACCGCCACCGCCATCATCCCCGACCTAACAGTCCGCTGACCGATCAAAGCCGTCACGCAACGAAGAACACCGCGATGCGGGCACACAACAAGAACCTCCCAGCCTTCAGCTCACGACCAGATGCACAGAGTCTGAACCTGACCGCATGTGACAACCATGTGAGTAACATGAGAGGCGACCACATCTCGGCACCAGGCCGCGATGCTCAGCGCGCGAGTGCGGAACCCCTACGGCTAGGTCGCCGTCGTGACGTGGCACTTTGAGCTGAGGCGCCGCCGTTTGGGTTCCGACCTTGCGCACCCGTCTCCACGCGCCACTACCGGGACGCGGCGCCAAACTGAGCGCAGGTCAGGATTGCCGTGAAGACGCCACCACCGCTGCGCCAACGACATCACAGCTCGCGATTAGACCACACTCCCTTTTGTCCGGACGGTGCTTAGTCGAAGGCGTCCTCGTCGTCAGCTCTGGCCGCGTCGCGCAAGGGGCGCAACCCTTGGCTGGGTTGCGAGGCAGTGATGGCGTAGCGACCCAGCACGTTGAGGTGTTTGGCCCTCAGCGGTGAGAGCTTCGCGGCGTCGTCGTCGTGGACTTGGTGGCCTTGGGCGCGGAGTTGGGTGACCGCGGCGTCGAGGTAGCGGGTGGTCTACAGCGCCGCGGCGTTCAACACCAGGCCCAGACATCCGAGCTGGTCTTCTTGGCCGTCTCGGTAGGCCTGCTGGATCTGGCCGCGTTTGCCGTGGCAGATCACTCGGGCTAGGCGGTGGCGGGATTCCTGGACGGTGAGTTGGCGGTTCAGCTTCGCCCAGACCCGGGCGTATCCCAGCCGGGGGAACATCCCCAACGCGAGCAGGAAGTACACCCCCGGCCCGTGAGGGCAGGTCCCGCAGCCTGCGCTGCACAGTCCTGGTCTGCTCCAAGATGTCATCGACCAACTCGAAGGGCAGATACTGAGTCAACTCGCCCAGATGACCGGGGGCGAACACCCCCGCGGCGACAGTGACGGCATGGGTGATCGTGGTCGTGGCAGACTGCGGGCGCAACGGGACCTCTGGCGGGAAGATCGTGATGGGTTGACCCGACCTACCAGAGGTCCCGTCGCCTTTCCGCCCGCCACGCCGTGGCGATCACCTTGACCTGGCCCCAGAACGCTTAACTCCGCGGCATTGGTTAGCGGGCCGTTCCGGGGCACCAGCCTTGCGAGGTGACGCTGCTGGCGCGTCGCAGGGGTGGCGGCACGAAGTGCCCGTGCAGCTGCCAGCCCTGTTCGTCGCGGGCCCAGTGCAGGAAGTCCTCCTCCCACGGTCGATCGAGCAGCACCCGGCGCTCCTCTAGTTCACGCAAGTCCGCGGAGAACCCGTGCAGCCACGTGGCGACGCGGCGAAGCAGCCTAGGAATCACGGCGCCCCCCTCCTTCCCGGTGGCGAACAGCGACACCGAAAAGTGTGCAAGGAAGGCTGGCGCTGCAGAAGTGGCACGAGTGCCCACTTGCGGGCATATCCTGCCAAGTTGCTGCGCAACGTGGTGGCGATCGTCGACGGGCAGGTGCACCCCTTCGAGCTCGGGGTCGCCTGTGAGGTGTTCGGCATCGACCGCTCCGACGACGGCCTGCCGGGATTCGACTTTGCCATTTGCGCGACCGGCCGCGCGTCGCTGCCCGGCCCCGGCGGGATGAGCCTGCGCGCGTCGTACGGGCTCGACCGTGCAGCCAGCGCCGACCTTGTGGTGATCCCAGCGTGGCACACCCGCGACGAGCCACCCTCGCGGCAGGTCGTCGACTTGCTCCGAGCCACCGTGGCTCGCGGCGCGTGGCTGCTCAGCGTGTGCTCCGGCGCATTCCTGCTTGCCGCGGCGGGATTGCTCGACGGTCGCCGCGCCACCTGCCACTGGTTCCACGCGACTCTGCTTGCGGATCGGTTTCCCCATCTCAGGCTCGATCCGGACCGGCTCTACGTCGAGGACGGCCCCATCGTTACCAGCGCGGGCACCGCCGCCGGCATCGACGCCTGCCTGCACATCGTGCGCCGTGAGCTCGGGGCCCGGGTGGCCAATGGGATCGCCCGTCGAATGGTCGTGCCGCCCCATCGCGACGGCGGGCAGGCGCAATACGTTGAGACCCCGGTGCCTCGGCGCCCCGCGGATGGCACGGATCTAGCCCCGTTGTTGGCCGAGATCCAGGCCAACCTGCACCGGCCGTTCACCGTCGCCGGGCTGGCGGCCACCGCGCACATGTCACCGCGGACCTTCGCCCGCCGCTTCGTCGCGGCGACCGGCAGTACGCCCTACCAGTGGTTGACCCGGCAACGCGTCCTGCTCGCCCAGCAGTTGCTCGAGGAAGACGACCTCACCATCGAGGAGATCGCTCGCCGCACCGGCTTCGGCACCGCCGACCTGCTACGCCACCATTTTCTCCAGCAGGTGGGCACCACTCCGACCGGCTACCGGCGGATGTTCAGCCACCTGGACGGCGACGTCAGGACGCGGTAGTGGTGGCCACGAGACTCCGACGAATCCGACCCTCACAGCGTCAAGCGTCGTGCTACACGGGGCCTGTTGCCTGATCCCCTTGCCCCATCCTCGAGAGCGCGCTTATGTTCGATACTATCGCGATGTATCGTGATCGTGTCGACCAAGTAGGTGCGACGTACGTTCAGAGGAGACCCATGTACCCCGTTCATCACTCACACCAGACCGGAGACCGCGTAGCCGGCGGCCATCCACACGGTCGGCGACGCCACCACCCCGACCACCCCGCACGGCTTGACGGGCCAGGCGGTCACAGAACACGTGGCGGCCGTCCCCACGGCGCAGGACGGGGGCGAGCCCAACGCGGCGACGTGCGCACTGCCCTGCTGCTGCTGCTCGCTGAGGAACCCATGCACGGTTACCAGCTCATGCAGGCCATCACCGAGCGCACCTCTGGAGCCTGGCGACCCAGTCCCGGAGCCATCTACCCCACCCTCAGCCAGCTCGAAGACGAGGGTCTGATTGACACGGTCGCCCAGGGCGGCCGGAAATTGGCCACCCTCACTGAAGCCGGCCAGGCATACCTGCAGGCTCACGGCGAACCGATGTCCGACCCGTTCGCCGAGTTCACCGCCCGTTGCGGTGGCGGCAGCGACCTTCGAGAAGCCCTGGAGGAGATTCGCCACCCCATCCGTCAACTTGCGATGGGTGACGCCCAACAGGTACAGGCTGCACGACGGGTCCTAGCCGAGGCGCGCCGCTCGCTCTATCTCATCCTCGCCGGCGCCCCGACTCCTGACGACGAGGCCAGCGAGCAGTGACCGAGTAGGTCACCCGCGGCGCAGTCGAGCCCCCACGCCCGACAGATAGACGCCCAGGCCGAAGATGAGCACCGCGATCGGGATGTGTGCGGTGATCAGCTCGTTCGCGTTTCCCTTGGTTATCGCCTCGCCCAGCCCTGTCTGGACGACTATCAGCACCAACAGCCCAAGCGCGCCGAAGGTGAGCGCCGAGCTCGCCCGCCGCAGCGCGATCGCTGCCACTGCAGTGGCCAGCGCGAGGACGACGACGACGAAGGCACCGATCTCATGCACGGTGACCCAGTCGTGGCGCCCATGACGGCCGATGAACTCACCTGCCCACACCGCTTGGAGCAGCACCCCCAGCAACGTCAGCCCGTTCAAGATCGAAAAGATCCGGACCGCGCCAGGAGAGGGTGGTCCGGGCCTGGTCGAAGTACTCAAGGGTGTTCTCCCGAACGCTAGTTCCAGTGGGTGGGGGTCGGCGATCGGGTGCAGAAGGATCGACCACCTCTCCTCGGGTCACTGCAGTTCTATCGCACGTACGGACAGTCGCGATAGCTCACGCTGGTCACGACGTTGTTGATTGACGCCGGCCTGATGATGACGAAGGCTCGTGCCCATGCGTCCTGTCCGTGATCAGACCGTGCTCGTCACCGGCGCCACTGACGGGCTCGGTAAGGCGCTGGCCACCGAGCTCGCCTGTGCTGGCGCCACCGTCATCGTCCACGGTCGCGACAACAACCGCGGTGAAGCGACCCTCGCTGAGATCGCCGAGGCCACCGGCAACGACCGGTTGCGCTGGTACCAGGCCGATCTCGCGCACCTCGACCAGGTCCGGGACCTTGCCGGTGCCGTCGCTGCGGACAATCCGCGACTGGACGCGCTGGTGAGCAATGCCGGGATCGGTGGCTCGGCCGATGGGCGGCAGGAAAGCGCCGACGGGATCGAACTGCGCTTCGCCGTGAACTATCTCGCGGGCTACCTGCTCACCCGGCTGCTGCTGCCCACCCTGCGCTCGTCTGCGCCGGCTCGGATCGTGCAAGTCAGCTCCGCGGGGCAGGCAGCGATCGACTTCGACGACGTCATGCTCACCCGCTCCTATAGCGACGGGCAGGCCTACTGCCAGAGCAAGCTCGCACAGATCATGTTCACCTTCGACCTGGCCGACGAGCTTGCCGGCACCGGAGTCACCGCCACCGCGCTGCACCCGGCCACCTACATGCCCACCAAGATGGTCGCGCGTCCGGTGAGCACACTGCAGTCCGGGGTTGACGCCACCCTGCGTCTGGTGATCGATCCGACTCTCGACGGGATCACCGGCCGTTACTACAACGGTCAGCGCGAGGCCCGCGCCGACCCGCAGGCCTACGACCCCACCGCCCGCGCCCGCCTCCGGACACTGTCCGACCAGCTCACCGGCCTGGCGGCACGCCAGGCTTAGGCGCTTGCGGTCAATTCGCCGGCGAAGGGGACATCACATGATCTTAGTGACTGGAGCGACCGGCAACGTCGGGCGCCACCTGGTGCGCCAGCTCGTCGAGGCCGGGCAGCCGGTGCGGGCGCTGACTCGCCACCCGGAGCGGGCGAACCTGCCGGAGGGTGTGGAGGTGGTAGGTGGCGACCTCACCGAATCGGAGTCGCTGCCGGCCGCGCTGGAGGCGGTGGACAAGGTGTACTTGTTCCCGGCGCCGGACGCGGTGCATGAGTTCCTCAAAGTCGCGCGGGGAGTGCGGCGGATCGTGGTGCTGTCCTCGTTGGCCGCCGGCTGGGGCAACGAGGTCGGTCGCGGGCATCTGATCGTCGAGCGGGCGGTCGAGGCCGCCGGAGTGGAATGGACGCACCTGCGGCCCGGGGCGTTTGCAGTGAACGCGTTGTGGCAGTGGGGGCCGTCGATCCGGGGTGCGGGCGTGGTACGCGCCCCCTACGGTGACGCGGCGCTCGCCCCGATCCACGAAGCCGACATCGCCGCAGTCGCGACCGCAGCCCTGCTGCAAGAGGGTCACACCGGGCACCGTTATGAGCTGTCTGGACCGGAGTCACTGACCTACCGCGAGCAGGTTGCCCTCCTCGGTCAAGCGATCGGCCGCGACATCGAATTCATCGAGCTGCCCCCGCAGGAGGCGCGGGAACAGATGATCCGCACGATTCCCGCGCCCATCGCGGACGGGTTGCTGGACCTGTTGGCCGATGCGGTTGGCAAGCCCGCGACCGTGTTTCCCACCGTGGAGCAGGTCACCGGACGCTCTCCGCGCACCTTCGCGCAGTGGGCCGACGAGCACGCCGCCTACTTCCGCGCCAACTAGCGGACCAATAACCAAGGAACGTCTATCGGGCTGGAGGTTCCGCCGATGGCTGGGGCCTCGGGTCGGGGGGTCGCTTCCGTGCAGGTGGGTCAGCTCGGCGCTCCGCAGCACGCCGAGCGAGCCGGCGGGCGAGTGGATCGACCACGCGTGGGGCCAGGGGGCCGAGCACGGCCATCATCAACACGTAGGCGGCCACGGTGGGTGCGAAGGCCGGGACGACGGAAGCGCCGACGAGGCCGGCGATGATGATGGAGAATTCACCGCGGGCGACCAGCGCGGCTCCGGCTCGCAGCCGGCCGGCCGGGCCGACACCCGTGCGACGGCCGGCGATCCAACCGGTCACCAGTTTGGTCGCGACGCCGACGATGGCGAGCGCCGCGGCGGGCAGCAGCTCCGATGGCAGCGAGGCGGGGTCGGTGGACAGGCCGAAGAACACGAAGAACACCGCCGCGAAGAGGTCGCGCAGCGGGCCGAGCAAACCGCGGATGTGCTCGGCGACGTCCCCGGACAGCGCGATCCCGAGCAGGAACGCGCCGACCGCTGCCGACACGTGAGCCGCCTCGGCAGCGCCGGCGACCACCAGCGCAAGCCCGAGCACCCGCAGCAGCAGGACGTCGTCGGAGCGGGCGCCCACGAACCGGGTCACCACCTCGCCGTGCCGCAGCGCGATGGTGAGCACCACCGCGAGCGTGCCGAGCGCGACGAGTACCGAGTACACCGCTGAGACCAGGCTGGAGGCGGCGATCAGCGCGGTGAGCACCGGCAGGTAGGCGGCCATCGCCAGGTCTTCGATCACCAGCACGCTGAGCACCGCGGGGGTCTCCCGGTTGCCCAACCGACCCAGGTCGGTGAGGACCTTGGAGATGATGCCTGACGAGCTGATCGCGGTGACCCCGAACATCGCCAGGGCCGCCAGCGGTCCCCAGCCCAACACGACCGCGAAGACGGCCCCCGGCAGACCATTGAGCAGCAGGTCGAGCAGCCCGACTGGGGCCTGCCTGCGCACGTTGGTGATCAGCTCGTCGGCGGTGTACTCCAGCCCGAGTACCAGCAGGAGCAGGACCACGCCCACTTCTGAGCCGGTGGCGAAGAAACTCGCCGGTGCCGCCAGCGGCACCAGGCCGCCGGTCCCGAAGGCCAGCCCGGCCAGCAGGTACAGCGGGATCGGGGACAGTCCGACCCGCCCGGCGAGCCGGCCCACCGCGCCCAGTCCCAACAGCACGGAACCGAGCTCGAGGAGCAGGCGTGCGGTCGGATTCATCAGACCTCGGCAGCTTGGGGCGGCAGTCCGAGATCACCCATCAGCCCGAGGCCAGGAGGGCGCGCACCGCACTGACGCCGTCCTTGGTGCCCACCACGATGAGCCGGTCGCCGGCCCGGAAGCGGAAGTCCGGGGCGGGCGAGGCGAACACCTCATCCCCGCGCAGCGCCGCGACGACCGAAGCTCCGGTGCGGGTACGGATGGCTGTATCCCCGAGCGTCGCGTTGACGAACGGAGAGCCGGGCGCGATCGGCAACCCGTCGGTGGCCAAGCCCTCAACCTGCTCACGCAGCCGGGCGAACCGCTCGGTGATCCGCGGCGCACCGAGCAGTTCCGCCACGACCTCGCTCTCCTCGGACGTCAGCTCCACCGTGGCGGCGCATGCGTCGGAGTCCTCCTCGTCGTAAATCACCACATGCCGGACGCCGTTGCGCTGCGAGATCACCCCGATCCGACGGCCATGCGCAGTGACGAAGTCGTGACGCAGCCCGATCCCGGGCAGGCGAGTCTCCTCGACCTCCACCTCCATGACACATCCCTCCGCGCTTCGGGCTCAGTGCACTCATGGTGGCCCACGGTCCCGGATCCGGCTCGCCTGTGTCGACGATGAATACTCCGGGTGCACGACGATGGCCGCTTATCCGGTCACGTCGACCTCGGCGCATGGGGAACCGGTGGGATCTGGGTCCTTAGCTTGAGGGCCATGATGAGTCCATGTCGTTGACGACGGTGCTCACCGAATCGCTGTCAATCAGCATCCGATCGTGCTAGCCCCGATGGGCGGCTGCGCCGGCGGGGCGCTCGCGGCTGCGGTATCGAACGGTGGCGGGCTGGGCCTGGTGGGGGGTGCCTGGGGCGACCGGGACTGGCTCGAACGTGAGCTGGCGTTGGCCGCCGAGCAGATTACCAAACCGTGGGGTGTCGGCTTCCTGAGTTGGGCCGTCGACGTCGAGACCGTCGAGTGGGCGCTGGAGTATCAGCCCGTAGCGATGATGTTCTCCTTCGGCGACCCCGAGCCCTTCGCAGGATTAGTGCGCGCCGCGGGTGTCACGCTGATCGTCCAGGTCACCGACCTCGATGAGGCGCAGCGGGCGCTCGATGTCGGCGCTGACGTGATCGTCGCCCAAGGCAGCGAGGCCGGCGGACATGGCGACCGCCGCGCCACTTTGCCATTGGTGCCGGCAGTCGTTGACTTGGTTGCACCCTGGCGGCGGGCGGGATTGCTGATGGCCGTGGCGTGGCGGCGGCGTTGGTCCTCGGCGCCATTGACCTCATTACCGAGGTCGGCTCGGCGACCGATCTCGTCGCTCCCTTGGCGGCCGACGCCGAACACGCCATTGCCCGAGCCGGCGACTTGTAAACGCAAACCCTACCGACGGCCAAGCCTGGACGGAGAGCTCCACCGGAGTCTGAGGCCGAAGCGACACCCCAAAGAAGGAACCCGGGATCCCCAGAAGTAGGCGTGCCAGGCCAGCGCCCGCTGATTCGACTCGCCGGCACTGGCCAGCTCGCCTGGTGGACCAGTAGGCCCGTCACCGTCAGCACCCCGCCCCACAGGACCCAGAACCATGGCGGCGACCCAGCTGAGGACGCGGGCGAGTCAAGCCCGGGTCCAGGCCGGCAGCCGGTTGGACTGCAGGATCGGCGCGGCGAGAGCTGCAGCGACGTGCCTCTTCACAGGCTCGAGTCTGTCAGCGCCAGGGGCGCCGGAAGCAACAACGGACAGGCGCGGGAGTAGCTACTTCTCGAAAACGACCTCGTTACCGTCCGCGCCGCGAATCATGACCCAAGGCTTGTCCAGACCCCAAGCGGTGGTCGAGGTCGGTGGTCTTGATGGTCGCGAACCGCAGGCGAGACCCAGAACTCTGCAAGCCCGGACGGGTCGGCGCAGTCAATTACTATCTGCACTTTGAACGCAGCCATCGGCTCTCCTTTTTGGAGCGCGATAGATCAATTATTAACGACCGGAGGCGATATTCAGCGACCGAGTCGATTTGTGACCTCCGGAAGAGCGCATCGGGTCATAGTGATCAGCGACGGAGTGGATTGGTCAGGGGCCGCCGGTCGGGGTCGATGATCGCAGGAGGTCGGAATTCGACGCGTCTACCCTGGATGGTGATGTCCCATCCCTGCAGGTGTACCTGTTGATGGTGCATCGGGCACAGGAGGCAGCAATTTTCGACCTTTGTCTCACCATCGTCGATCCAGTGCCGCGCATGGTGCGCGGCGCAGATTCCCGGTGGTCGATCGCAGCCCGGGAAACTGCAGCCGCCGTCTCGGGCGACGAGGGCGCGGCGGATGCCAAGTGGGACGGTGCGCATGGCGCGGCCGACGTCGAGGGGCTCGGAGTCGCTGCCCAGTACCACGGGAATGAGCTTGCAGTCGCAGGCCAACCGGCGCGCATCGCCAGCGCTGATCAGCTGCCCGTAGTCCAGGGTGGCGGCGCCCAGTCCGGTGCGCAGTGCGTCCCAGTGAATGATCACGGTGAGGTGTGGGGATTCGCCTGCGGTGGTGGGGAAATCATCGGCGCCGCGGGCCCGGTCGCATAGTTCGATGAGCGCATCGGCGTGGCGCTCCTGGGTGGTGCGGGTGTCGGGTGCCCCCTCAGTGCTGGGGCGGCGGCCGGTGAGTTGCTCGATCAGCGCTCGGACCATGCTGCCGTGCTCAGCCGCTAGCCAGCCCTCCAATCCCAGCCGGCCATCGCGGCGATCCCGCAACCACAACTCGCCGCGGATCGGTGTCGCCGGGGTGGGCTCCTCGCTGGGTGGCGCTCCATCGGGGTCGAGGTTCGCGATCAGCCGGCGCGCGATGACCCGCAGCCGGCGGGGGTCGAAGTCGCGGGCGTAGCCGGCTAGGTCGGCTTCGGCACGGTCCCTCGCCGGCTGCGGGACAGCCGCGGGCAGGGCAGCCATCGCCTCAGCGATCACCCGCAACTGCCCGGACCCGATCTCCCCCGCGGCGAATGCCGCCGATGTAGCGGGCAGTTTTGGCGCCAGCGTTTCTCCGGTGATCGTGCGGCGAGTACCGACCATGGCCGCGTGCTCGACCCGGGCGCGGGCGTCCGCGGCGGACAGGTGAAGCATCGCTGCCACCAGACCCGCGGTGGTGCCGAAACCCTCGCGGACGGCGATACCACGCGCTTCCGCCTCGGCAACCACGTCGAGCATGACCGACTGCGTGGCTCGGATCAGCGCCTCGATGTCTCGGAGCGTCTGGGTTACTCCCTTGTCGTCCAGACCGCTCAGCGTGGTGCGCAGGTCATCGAGGCCGGGCGACATCGTCGCCACGGGATCGCGCACTGCTACGGTCATGCCCTGATTTTCGCATCGACCACTGACAGTTTCGGGTTCCGCGATCTGGCCAGCCCCGGCCAGCGCCGCGCACCGGGCGGCGGAACACCGCTGCGACGTTGCCCCGATAGGCCGTGAACGTTGCGCCGGTCGGCGTCGGTGAGCACAGCGCCGCACGGCGGTACCCAACAGGACCGATAATCCGGAGATGGACAGCGGAAACACGGCGTTCGTGCTCGTCTGCGCGGCGTTGGTGATGCTCATGACGCCGGGCCTGGCCTTCTTCTACGCCGGCATGGTGCGGGCTCGCAGCGCGCTCAACATGATGATGATGAGCATGGTGACGCTCGGCGTCGTCGGGCTGATCTGGGTGTTGTTCGGCTTCTCGCTGGCATTCGGCGACTCCCAAGCCGGGCTGATCGGCGGGTTTGGCTTCGCCGGCTTGCGGGTGCCCGGGACGGTGGTCGGGAAAGGTATTCCGCTGGCGGCCTTCGCCATGTTCGAGCTGATGTTCGCGATCATCACCGCGGCGCTGCTGTCCGGGGCGATCGCTGACCGGGCGCGGTTCTGGTCCTGGACGGTGTTCATCGCGCTGTGGACGGTGGCGGTCTACGTCCCGCTGGCCCACTGGATCTTCGCGTTCGACGGTTTCTCCGGGGCCCACGGCGGCTGGCTGGCGAACCGGTTGGGCGTGCTCGACTTCGCCGGGGGCACGGCGGTCGAGGTCAACTCCGGGATGTCCGCGCTCGCGCTGGCGCTGGTGCTGGGCCGGCGCCGGGGCTGGCCGCGCGATCCGATGCGCCCGCACAACCTGCCGGCCACGCTGCTCGGCGCTGGGTTGCTGTGGTTCGGCTGGTACGGCTTTAACGCGGGTTCAGCGCTCGCTGCGGGCGCGGTCGCGGCCAACGCGTTCCTCACCACCACAGTCGCGCCGGCGGCCGCGGTGCTCGCGTGGCTGGTCGTCGAACACCGCCTCGACGGCCGTCCCAGCAGCCTCGGCGCGGCGTCGGCCGCGGTCGCCGGGCTGGTCGGCATCACCCCGGCCTGCGGCTACGTCGACACGTTCGGCGCGATCGTCATCGGCCTGGCCTGCGGAGTGGTGTGCCAGCTCGCGATCCGGGTCAAGTACCGGCTGGGCTACGACGACTCGCTCGACGTGGTCGCCATCCACGGCGTCGGCGGAACGGTCGGGCTGCTGCTGACCGGGCTGTTCGCGAGCGCCGCCGTCAACTCCGCGGGCGCGAACGGGCTGTTCTACGGGGGCGGGACCGGCCAGCTCGGCAGGCAGGCCGTCGGGGTGCTGGTGGCCGCCGGGTACGCGTTCGTGGTCACCTTCGGACTCGCCTGGCTGGTCCGTTCCACGATGGGGTTCCGGGTCGCCCCGGAGGTCGAGGCCGAGGGCATCGACGAAGCCGAGCACGCCGAGAGCGCGTACGAGTTCTCGCCGCTCACCACAACGGGCCGCGGCACGGTGCTGCCGTCCCGCCCGGCGACGCACGAGGGGATCGGGACATGATGGGGGCCGACCTGCACGCCGCGGAGGCGGTCCTGGCATGGTGAGCGCTTCCTAGCCCGGCGAAGACCCCTGAGGTGTGTGAGTACACGTGTGCGGCGTGCTTGGACTGATCTGCGCCACGGAGACCGATGCGGCTGCCGCGCGGGACGCAGTCGGGGCGGCACTGCGCTGCCAGCGCCACCGCGGCCCCGACGAGACCGACACCTGGGCCGGCGCTGAGGTCGTCTTCGGCTTCAACCGGCTCGGGTTCATCGACTTGGAGCACTCCCACCAGCCGCTGGTCTGGGGGCCGCCCGAGGCGCCGACGCGCTACACGCTGAACTTCAACGGTGAGATCTACAACTACCGAGAGCTGCGGGCCGAGCTCGCCGGGAAGTTCGGCGACGAAGTTCACCACCGACGGCGACGGTGAGGCGGTCGTCGCCGCCTACCACCATCTCGGCGCGGACGCGGTGAAGAAGCTGCGTGGCATGTTCGCTTTCATGATCTGGGACGCGCAGGAGAAGGTCGTCTTCGGCGCGCGTGACCCGTTCGGCATCAAGCCGCTGTTCTACTCGGGTGGGCCAGGCGGCGTGGCATTCTTCGAGTGAGAAGAAGAGCCTGCTGAACCTTTCCGGCACGCTGGGCGTTCCCGAGGAACTGGACCGGACCGCGCTGCAGCACTACCTGGTGCTCCAATACGTGCCGGAGCCCGAGTCGCTGCACACCGGGATCCGCCGGATCGAGTCCGGCACCTCATTCCGGGTCGTGCCAGGCGGGCAGGTCGAGTTCACCCGGTACTTCCACCCGCAGTTCATCGCGAAGCCGGTCGACGGCGAGGCCGCGGCGGAGGCGCTGTATGAGCGGATCGCCGACGTCCTGCGCGACTCGGTGTCCAAGCATATGATCTCCGACCCGGACGTCACGGTCGGCGCGTTTCTCTCCGGCGGCATCGACTCGACGGCGACCGCGGCGCTGGCGAAAGAGTGCAACCCGAACCTCATCGCGTTCACCACCGGGTTCGAGCGCGAGGGCTACTCCGAGGTCGACGTCGCCGCCGAGTCGGCCGCCGCGATCGGCGTGAAGCACGTGGTCCGCACGGTGTCGGCGGACGAGATGATGGAGGTGCTGCCGCTCATCGTCTGGTACCTCGACGATCCGGTGGCCGACCCGGCGCTGGTGCCGCTGTGGTTCATCGCGCGGGAGGCACGCAAGCACGTCAAGGCAGTCCTGTCCGGTGAGGGCGCGGACGAGCTGTTCGGCGGCTACACGATCTACAACGAGCCGATCTCGCTGGCGCCGTTCGAGAAGGTCCCCGGCAGCGTGCGCAAGCTCATGGGCAAGGTGTCCACGAAGATCCCCGAAGGCACCCGCGGCAAGGACCTGCTGCGGCGCGGCGCGCTGCGCCTGGAGGAGCGCTACTACGGCAACGCCCGCAACTTCCGCGACGAGCAGCTGCGCGCGGTGCTGAAGACCTACACCGAGGGCGCCGGTTTCACGGATCTCACCACGCCGTGGTACGAACTCTCACGCGGCTGGGATCCGGTCGCCCGGATGCAGCACGTGGATCTCTACACCTGGCTGCGTGGCGACATCCTGGTCAAGGCGGACAAGGTGACCATGGCGAACTCGCTGGAGCTGCGGGTGCCGTTCCTGGACGTCGAGGTGTTCAAGGTCGCCGCGAGCATCCCGCTCGACCAGAAGCTTGCCGGCGGCACCACGAAGTACGCCCTGCGAAAGGCGCTGGCCACGATCATCCCGGCGCACGTGCTGAACCGGCGCAAGCTCGGCTTCCCGGTGCCGATCCGGCCATGGCTGCGCAACGAGATGTACGACTGGGCGCGCGGCATCATCGCCGACTCGAAGACCGAGAAACTACTCGACAAGAATGCCGTGTTCGCGCTGCTCGACGAGCACAAGATTGGTCAGCTGGACCGCAGCCGCCAGATCTGGGCGCTGCTGGTGTTCATGTTGTGGCACGGCATTTTCGTCGAGAACCGCATCAAACCGGAGATCCCCGAGCCGGTCTACCCGGTCAAGCTCTGAGCCGCCGCCGGGTCGTGTTCGAACAGCAACTGCGCGCCGGGAAGCCCTGCCGCGGTAGCGCTGGTGTTGCTGACAGCACGTCACGTGAGAGCGTCACCGTGGCTTCTGACCTGTTCGGTCAGCCGGGCCGCGATGACGGTCGGGCTGGGCAGCAGGGCGATCTCGTTGCGGACTTCCCGTGCTGCTCGGTCGAACTCCCCGGACAGCGCGCGGCGTAGTGCCTCACCGATCCCTGCAGGCGGCGGATCGGCAGTCACCGCGCAGCCCCGTCGGGACACGCTCGCCGCGTTGATGAACTGGTCGGCGCCCTGTGGCACGACCACCTGGGGAGTACCGGCGACTAGCGCGGACAAAGTGCTACCGGCGCCACCGTGGTGGATCACGACCGCACAACTGGGCAATGCGGCGGCCAGCGGGAGCCACCGGTACGCCCACACCGACTCGGGCAACGTGCCGAGCTCCGCCGGATCGCTGCCAAGGGCAACGAGAATCTCCACCGGCTCGGCGAAGGCGTCGGCCGCGGTCGTCAGAACGGCGTCGACGAGGTCGCGGACCAGCCCGACCCCACTCAGCCGTGGCACCACCGTGCCCATCGTGATCAGAACCCGGGGTCGACTCGGGAGATCCAGCAGTGCCTCGGGAACAACCGCGCCACCGTTGTACGGCACCGGTCGCATGATCCACCGACCGGCGGCGGGTTCGGGCCCCAGGCTCGGCGGCGCGATGCGGATGATCGCGATCGGGTCGGCCACCGGGTCATCCGTCAGCAGGGGCCACATCGCAGCGACGATCGATGCACCGTCGCCGAACAGTCCAATGGCGTGCTCCACGGCGGGCACGCCGAGCCGGGCGGCCACCACCGCTCCGGCGCCCTGCAACTCTCCGTAGAGCACCACGTCGGGCCGCCAACACCGGGCCACGCGTTCGGTTCCCGCCAGCATCACCTCGCTGACCCGGGCGAACAGCTGTGCCGCGTGCTCCCGGGCAACCGCCGGCGTCAGCTGCGACCCGGATCCGCCGGCGGGCCACCCCGCTGACTGGAACACCTTCCAGATGTCCACACCCGGGGCGACATCCACTGCCGTCAGCCCGGCGCACACGGCCCGCTCGACTCCATCACCGGCACTCGCGAAGAGCACCTCATGGCCTTCGGAACGCAACGCCCAGGACACCGGCATCAGCGGGAAGACGTGACCGGTACCGGGGGAGGCCACCACCAGTACCCGCATCCTGCAGACCCTAACTTCTTGCTGGAGTGAACCGCCTGATCAGCCCCTTCGAGAGCTCGTTGCGCTTCGGTGCCGAACGGGGTATCGGTGACCAGGTAGGTCCAGGTCGAGGTCGGTCGCTGGAGCACCCTGTCCAAGTCGAGGATGCCGTCTTCGAGCTGTGCGGTGGTGAAAGTGGTTTCGGTGTCGCGCTCGACGTCGCCGGTCAACGTGCGGATTGCCTGCATCGCTTCCCGATGGAACTCGTCCAAGGGGGAAAGGGCGGTAATGCCTCTGGCGAGTCCGCGCAGGTGAATTCCTTCCCGGAGATCGGCGAGGAACGCGAGGTGTTGGCTCCATCGTCGATCGAGGTGATAAAGCCATATCTGGCGGGCAGCCTGGTCCACAGCGTCCTGACCCAGCGTCGTGACCAGGGTGGCGTACCGATCAGGGCATCGCTGGGCGAGATCTTCGGACGCAAGCCGCGTGCGCAGGATCTGTTCGCGGTGATTGAGGACGCGGTCGCGTTGCTGATCGATGAGATGGTGGTAATGCCAAGTGGTGCGATGGATGTGCAGGTTGTCCGCGGCAGCGATGCGTTGAGCTTGGTCGGCGACCGTGGTCGTGCGTGGATCATCGACCGAGGTGGGGATGTCGATGCCGGACCGGCTGAGGCCCTCATCGTCGAGGCTGATGAAGAATTCGCTGCTGCCCGGGTCGCCCTGACGCCCGGCGCGGCCGCGGAGCTGGTCATCGAGCCGGCCGCTGTCATGACGCCCGTAGCCCAGCACGTATAGCCCGCCGGACCCCGTGTCGCCCAGGCGGATGTCCGTACCTCGGCCGGCCATCTGAGTGGAGACCGTGATCCGCCCAACCTCGCCCGCCCGGGCGATGATGGCGGCTTCCTCCGCGTCGTTGCGGGCGTTGAGTACCGCTGGGCCCAAGCCCAGCTCTCGCAATGCGGTGGCAAGCTCCTCGGAGGCGGCCACATTCTGGGTACCGATCAGAATCGGACGCCCGGTGGCGTGCACCGCGCGGATCTGTTTCACGGCCGCGTGCCGACGCTGCGCTGCGGTGGCGGAGATCCGGTCCGGTGCATCGATGCGGATGCACGCGTTGTGTCGCGGCACAACCATGACCTCGAGCTGGTGGAATTCGCGCAGTTCGTCAGCGACCGCGACCGCGGTGCCGGTCATTCCCGCCACGAGCCGGTAGCGACGGATGAGATTGCCGATGGTGATCGAGTCGAGAACCTCGCCGGTAGCACTCGTGGGCACTTTCTCTTTGGCCTCGACAGCGGCCTGTATACCGTCTGGCCACCGCTGAAGGCGCGCCACCCGACCCCGTGCCGGGCTGATCAGCTGCACGGCGTTATCGCGCACGATGTAGTCGACGTCCCTGCGCAGCAGCACCAGAGCGTGCAGGGCGACATTGACTCCGGCGAGTGTCCCGGCGTGGGCTGCGGTATAGAGGTTGATCCCGTCCAGCGCGCCTTCCAGCACCGTTGTGCCGTGATCCGTCAACGCCACAGTGCGCTGCTCGGCATCGACTCGGTAGTCCCGATCTGGCGCCAGCGTGCGAACCAGATCCATCATGACTGGATCGATCCCCTCGTCGGGCATCGCGCCGGCTAAGATCAGTGGTACTCGTGCTTCATCGATGAGTACGGAGTCGATCTCATCGATCACCGCCACATCTAACGTTGGCCCGACACGATCGGCGACATCAGTGACCAAGCGATCGCGCAGCACGTCGAAACCGATCTCACTGACCGCGCCGTAGACCACCTGCGACGCATACGCCTCGCAGCGGCGCTGCGCCGAATGTGATTGTTGTACCCAGTCCGTCGAGACGCCCAACAGAGCGCATACCGGATGCATCCATTCGCAATCGCGTTGCGCGAGATAGTCGTTAACCGACAGCACGTGCACCCGGCGTCCCTGACCGGCGAAACCGGCGGCGGCGACTGCCCCACAGAGCGTCTTGCCTTCCCCGGTTGCCATGTCAAGCGCGTGACCGGCCAGCAGTCCCAGCACACCCAGCAGCTGCTCATCGAACAACCGCACATCCAGCGCCCGCCGGACAGCTTCCCGACCCGCGGCGCAGAACTCGGCCAGCCGATCATGGGAGCGTTCTGGCCTTGGCTGGGCGAACATCGCTCGCACCGATTCGGCCAGCTCAGCGTCGGTGACCCGCCGGTACCGTCGCTCCCACGCACCCGCACCATCCACTACCGGCCGAAACTGCCGAAGATCCACCGATCCCGGACGCTGCAGAAAGCGCCGCACGCCGTCGCGAACCGCTTGCCACACCACCGCCGCACCGTACCCGCTGGTGGCTCGACGGGTTCGTCACACCACGTCAGACATCCGCGGTGCCAGAACCGTGTCGTGCTGCGCCATCAGGTCGCGGGTCTGGTCGAGGTCGGGCATGGCGCCGATTCGAGCGCCGCCACCTTGGTGAAGTAATCCTCGTAACCGCTCGGCGTGAGCATGGCGATGTAGCGCGCCGTATCGTCGAAAGGATTGCTGAAACCGTGCGCTAGACGGCGGCTGGCGAATACCGTCTCCCCAGGGACGGCGGTATGAAACTGATCGCCTATCCGGAAGCGTAACTGGCCTTCGAGGACCACGAACGTTTCGTCATGGGCGGCGTGGATATGGGCGGGCGGCCCGACTAGTTGCGGCGCCATCCGACCTTCCAGGACCGTGAGGCGACCGAGCGTGTCAGCGGCGGTGACCTTGACCAACATCGACCAGTTCGGCAGATCGATCCGCTGCCCGTCGTTTCAATGGCCTGCTCAGCTTCATGCTCACGCCACTGCATCGTGGTCCTTGCTCTGGATCGGTCTGACCGCGAGTCTGGCAGCTGTGGCGCTCACCCTGACCGGGATCAACCGGTATCCGATCAAGTCCTGTCGGGGCCACAGCTTGGCCCAGGCTGCCGTCGAGCCGTGGGGGTTGGCCGGTGATCGGCGCTGGATGCTCGTCGATGACGACGGCCGCGTGGTGACGGCCCGGGAGTACCCGCAGCTGGTGCTGGTCACCCCGGAGTTCAACGCCGGCCGGCTGCTGGTGCGCGCGCCGCACGCCGACCCGCTGCTGGTCAGCCCACCGGATGGGTCGGCGGCCACCGACGTCCGAGTCTTCTCCAGTCAACTGGCAGCCGCCCCCGCATTGGATGACGCGCACGCCTGGTTCAGCAAGGTGGTCGGCAAGCCGGTCCGGCTGGTGCACCTCAAGGACCCCACGCAGCGCCGGCCGAACCCCGCCTACAGCCGCGAGCAGGATCGAGTGTCCTTCGCCGACGGCTACCCCATGTTGCTCGCCACCGAAGAATCCCTGGCCGCGCTGAACGATCTCATCGCCGCCGGACCGCGGCCGCAGGAGGGGCCGGTGCCGATGACCCGGTTTCGCCCCAACCTCGTCGTCGCCGGCGCACCCGCCTGGGCTGAGGACGGCTGGCGGGTGCTGCGCATCGGAGCCGCGAGCTTCCGCGCGGTGAAAGGCTGCGCCCGCTGCGTGCTCACCACGATCGACCCTGACACCGCGAGCACGGGCAAAGAACCGCTGACGACGCTCGCTCGTCATCGGCGGTGGGACGGCAAGGTGTGGTTCGCGATCAATCTCATTCCGGATAATCCCGGCGTGACCCTGCACGTCGGCGACCGCGTCGAGGCCTCTCAGTAAAAGGTCTGGGGATCGACCAGGTTGTGTAAGGCAAGACCGTCGAGGTAGCGGCTGAGGTTGGCGACGAACTGTTCCACGATCCGTTCGTTCTCGTGTATCGACAGCGCAGCGGTGTGCGGACTGAGTAGCACGTTGTCCAGGGTCCACAGCGGGCTGTCGGGCGGGAGCGGCTCGGTGGCGAACACGTCCAACGCCGCTCCCGCGATCCGCCCGGCGGCCAACGCGCCGACCAGAGCGGTCTCGTCCATTGTGGTGCCCCGGCCGACGTTGACCACCACTGCGTGCGAAGGCAGTCTGTCGATCAGTGTCCGGTCGAACAGCCCATCGGTCGCGGGAGTGCCCGGAAGGCACAGCACCACCGCATCCGCGCGGGCCACCAGCTCCGGTAGTTCGGCGGTCGCCCGCAGCTCGTCTACGTCGTCGTCACGTTCGCCAGCCGCCGCGTGACTGCGGATTCCGATCGTTCGCATGCCCAGCGCGCGGGCCAGCCGGGCGACCTCCCTGCCGATGCTGCCCAGTCCCACGATCAACAGGGTGCCGCCGCGCAACTCGCTAACCGGGTAGTGGTGCCAGCGGCGGGCGGCCTTGTCCGCCGTCAGCTGGGGCAGCCTCTTGGTCACCGCGAGCAGCCCGAACATCGCCCACTCGGCAAGCTGTGCCGCGTGCACGCCGCGGGCCTTGGTGACCATCACCCGGCGCAACTCCGCGGCGGTGAGCTCGGCATGACGCAGTAGCTCGCCAGCCCCGGCGGCGGTGCCCTGCACCCAGCGCAGACGCGGGCAGCTACGCACCACGGCAGCCAATGCGGCGGGTGTCTCCCCTGGAACGCCGAAGTGCACGTCGGCACCAGCGAGCATCGCGGTGAACTGCTCCTCGTCGGCAGCGCTGCGGCGGAAGTCCGGATTGCCCGCGTGATCGTTGGGGTACCTCGGCGGTGGGAGCAGCTCCGGGTGGTGGTGCACCCGAGCGGTCGGCTGCGCTGCGCGGATGACGTCGACGAGTTCGGCCTGCAGGGGGGTGGCGATGGCGACCTCAACGGCCGGGTCCTTCGACATGGCGCGCCTTTCGTCGTGAGGAGAATGGTCGTGACCACGTCACCGCTGACCCGAACCGGCCTGGCCGGCCAGCGCTGGCGGCGGCTCATCCCCGTCGCCTTCATCACCTACAGCCTGGCCTATCTCGACCGGTCCAACTACTCGATCGGCGCCGCCGCCGGACTGGAACGCGACCTGCACATCACCGCCGGGACCTCGGCGCTGCTCGGCGCGCTGTTCTTTCTCGGCTACTTCCTGTTCCAGATTCCGGCCGCGCAGTACGCCGAGCGGCGCAGCGTCAAGCGGCTGATCTTCTGGTGCCTCATCGCCTGGGGAGTCTTCGCCTCCGCCCAAGGCGTCATTCCCTGGGTCTGGCTGCTGATGCTCGACCGGTTCCTGCTCGGGGTCGTCGAGGCGGCGATCCTGCCCGCAATGCTGGTCTTTCTCATCCACTGGTTCACCAAGGCCGAGCGTGGCCGGGCGAACACCTTCCTCATCCTTGGCAACCCGATCACGGTGATGTGGCTGTCGGCCGTGTCAGGCTGGCTGGTCGAAGCGACGAGTTGGCAGTGGATGTTCATCCTCGAGGGATTGCCGGCGATCGCCTGGGCATTCGTGTTCCGCGCGCTGGTCACTGACTGGCCCGCGGATGCGGACTGGTTGGACGGCCTGGAGAAGCGGTCGGTGCTGGACCGGCTGGCCGCCGAGCAGGCCGAGTTGCCCGCCGTCTCGGGATTTCGAGAGGCGCTGGGTTCGCGCAACGTCGTGATCTTGTCTGTGCAGTACCTGCTGTGGAGTTTCGGGGTCTACGGCTTGGTGTTCTGGCTGCCGTCGATCCTCAAGGCGGCCTCCGGCAGCGGCATCGGCGTGGTCGGTCTGCTCAGCGCGGCGCCCTACGCCCTCGCGTCGATCGCGATGCTGGTCAACTCGCGGGCCTCCGACCGCGTCGCACGGCGGCGGATCTTCGTCTGGCCGTGGCTCCTCGCAGCCGCGGTCGCATTCTTCCTGTCCTACCGGTTCGGTCCGGGCCATTTCTGGATCGCTTATGTGCTGCTGATCATCGCGGGGGCCTGCATGTACGCGCCGTACGGCCCCTACTTCGCCCTGATCCCCGAGCTGCTGCCGCGCAACGTCGCCGGCGCCGCCACCGGCCTGGTCAACAGTGCCGGCGCGCTCGGCGGCTTCGCCGGCGCCTACCTGGTCGGCTGGCTCAATAGCGCGACCGGCGGCCCAAGCGCGTCCTTCGTGGTGATCGCGATCACGCTGCTCATCGCCGCGTTGCTCATTCTCACCGTGTGCCCGCAACCGCAGACCCGGAGCGCGGTACACAAACGAAATCGGGTCGGCGATCTGCGAGGCTGATGTGACCATGGCGGATGACATCAGGGAACTGATCTTCGCTGATGCCGCCGCGTGGCGTACGTGGTTAGCCGTGCACCACGGGAGTTCGCCCGGCGGGTGGCTGGTGCTCGCCAAAAAGGGCACGGTCCAACCGTCGAGCCTCACTTATGATCAGGCGCTCGATGAGGCGCTCTGCCATGGCTGGATCGATGGCCAGGTGCGCCGCCGGGACCAGACCACCTACCGGCAACGCTTCTCACCCCGACGGGCCCGTAGCCCCTGGTCGGCGCGCAACGCGGGAATCGCCACTCGCTTAGTCGCCGAGGGTCGAATGCACCCGGCGGGCCTGGCCGAGGTCGAGCGCGCGAAGGTCGACGGCCGCTGGGCCGCGGCCTACGCCGGCCCGGCCAGCATCGAGGTGCCGGCCGACTTGGCCGCCGCGTTGACCGCGCAACCCAGGGCCCAGGCGATGTTCGACATCCTCACCAGCCAGAATCGCTACGCCGTCCTGTACCGGATCAACAACGCCAAACGCGCCGACACCCGAGCCCGTCGCATCGACCAGTTCGTCGCCATGCTTGTTCGTGGCGAGACGGTCTACCCGCAGAAGCGCACCCTGAGCGACTAACCCGTGCTCTCCCCCGGCGCGGGAGCCGCAAACCCAGCCACCGGTACTCAATTTGCGGGTCTGAGGCAGAGATCATCGTTTGTGTGGCTAACCCGACATATTCTGTCGCCTCTGACACGCAGACCGCGATCATGACGCTGCGAGCGCAGTGGCGACCCGTGAGAGGATGCAACCATGATCGCCGGACTGCTCTTGGCGGCCGGGGCGGGGCGACGTTACGGCATGCCCAAGGCCCTGGTCGACGGCGGCGCCTGGTTGCGCCGGGCCGTTGCCACGCTCACCGACGGCGGATGCGACCCGGTGCTCGTCGTGGTCGGTGCGCAGGCCGACCGGGTCCTGCCGCTGGTGCCGGAGACCGCCGCCACGGTGCTGGCCACCGACTGGGCACAGGGCATGGGAGCGTCGCTGCGGACCGGCCTGACCGAACTGTTGCGCAGCGCGCCCCCGCAGGTGCAGGCCGCGCTGGTGCACTTGGTCGACCTACCCGACGTCGACGCCTCAGTGGTCCGCAGGCTTGTTGCGCTGGCTGGACCCGCGGTGGTGGCCCGGGCGGGATTCGAGACCCAACCTGGGCACCCCGTGCTGCTCGGTCGGCAACACTGGGCCGACATCGTCGGCTCGGCGCACGGTGATCGGGGCGCCCGTGATTGGCTGTCGCAACGGTCCGACCTGATCGTGGTGGACTGCTCCGACCTGGCCAGCGGGATCGACGTGGATCGCCCGACGTAGCGCTGCGGGAATAGCTAGCGGGGGTAGCACGTCAGGGTAGATCAGGCGTTGTGGGTGAACCTATATGCCGTCCGGACCGAATCCCCTCTAATAGGGATAGGTCCAGGCCATACTGGAAGTTCGGCGCGAGGAGGTCCGCGGTGCGTGAGGTGCTCGACGAACTGGTGGCAGAGTGGCGCCAGGGCAAGTCCACGGCGGTGGGCACGGTGGTCTCCACCTACCGCTCGGCGCCCCGCCCGGCCGGAGCGTCGATGCTGGTGACCTCCGATGAGCGGGCGGTCGGCAGCGTCTCCGGTGGCTGTGTCGAGGGCGCGGTCTTCGAGCTGGGCCAGCGGGTACTCGCGGAGGACACCCCCGTCCTGCAGCGCTACGGCGTCTCCGATGACGCTGCGTTCACCGTCGGCATCACCTGCGGCGGCATCATCGACGTGTTCGTCGAGAAGGTCGACCCGGTCCATTTCCCTGAGCTGGACGACGTGGCCGCCTCGGTGGCCAAGAAGGAGGCGGTCGCGGTCGTCACCGTGGTCGCGCATCCTGACCCCGAGCGCGTCGGCCTGCGTATGGTGGTGTGGCCCGACCGGCACACCGGCACGGTGGGCTCGGCCCAGGCCGACGAGGCGATCCTCGACGACGTCCGCGGCGCGCTTGCCGCCGGGCGGGTGGTCACCCTGCACTACGGCCCCGAAGGTGAGCGCCGCGGTGAAGGCATGGATGTGTTCGTGAACTCCATGCAGCCGCCGCCCCGGATGCTGGTGTTCGGCGCGATCGACTTCGCCGCCGCGATGGCCCGGGTGGGAGTGCTCCTCGGTTACCACACGACGGTATGCGATGCGCGACCGGTGTTTGCCACCAAGAGCCGCTTCCCCGACGCGCACGAGGTCGTCGTCAACTGGCCACACCGGTACCTCAAGGAAGAGGCCGAGGCCGGCCGGATCGACCAGCGGACCGTCATCACGGTGCTCACCCACGACCCGAAATTCGATGTGCCAGTACTGGTCGAGGCACTGAAGTTGGATCTCGCCTACCTTGGCGCAATGGGATCGCGCAAGACCCACCGCAACCGCGAGGAGCGACTGCGCGAGGCGGGCGTGACCGATGAGCAGCTGAAGAAGATCGCCTCGCCGATCGGGCTTGACCTGGGCGCCCGCACTCCGGAGGAGACCGCGGTGTCCATCGCCGCCGAGGTGATCTCGCTGCGCTGGGGCGGTGGCGCCACCGGCGGCGGTGCCACCCGGCTAGCCAACGCCGAGGGCCCGATCCACGGTGCAAACCCCATCGCCGAACCCGAGCCGGTCAAGGCGTAGCGCCACCTGCGACGGCGGACTGCGCATGATCACGGATTGTGTGTCTTAGACGACAATTCTTGTCGCGTAGGGCACCCGAGCCGTGATCATGCTCGGATCAACGCTGGAGCTCGCGGCAGTCACCCGTCGATCTGACGCGTCACGGTTCCGCCTGGACCGGCGCAAGCCTGATCAACTGACGATCTGGGCGGTGGTGCGCTTGCCCACCATGAAGTGGATCTATCCCTGGTGGATCTGGTCGTGGGTCCGGGGACGCGGTGCTCTTCGCCCGTTGGGTAGCTGAACGGGCCAGCGCCCGCAGAGCATTGCGCTAGTCGATCCGGGGCCGGTTTGGACGCGTTGCTGACCTGGACGTAGACTGTGCTGTCGGCGCAACTAGCGCGCCGGTTTCTCGCGTGTCTGCAGGTATCTGCGCAGGCTTCCTGCTCAGCAGTGCGTCCCGCACTTGTCGTGATGCCTCCCCACGTCGTGGAACTGGCGGGCGCCTGCGTCGCGGTAAAGTCGCCAACCGGCGGCACGGCGAAGTGAGCAGGAACGCGGAGGACATGGCCAAGAAGGACGGGGCGATTGAGGTCGAGGGCCGGGTGGTCGAACCACTCCCCAACGCGATGTTTCGAGTCGAGTTGGAGAATGGTCACCGGGTTCTTGCGCATATCAGCGGCAAGATGCGTCAGCACTATATCCGCATCCTGCCCGAGGATCGGGTAGTCGTGGAGCTTTCACCCTACGACCTGTCCCGGGGCCGCATCGTCTACCGCTACAAGTAGCGCACCAACTCCCACAAAACAACTGAGAGATGACGTGAAGGTAAAGCCGAGCGTCAAGAAGATCTGCGACAAGTGCAAGGTGATCCGCCGCCACGGCGTGGTCATGGTGATCTGCGAGAACCTGCGTCATAAGCAGCGCCAGGGTTAAGCAGGGCACGACACCGCTGGTCCACGGCGCAAGATGACCTCCCCGCGCCAGCCGATCCATGAGGGATCGGTCTACCCCCGGACACCAGGCCGGGGCCCGGAGCCGACGAACACAGTCGTCATCCGGGACGGACGGGGAGCAGACCTGGAGACGACGAGACAGGAGACACGCCTCGCATGGCTCGACTCGCCGGCGTTGACCTACCCCGCGACAAGCGGATGGAGATCGCGCTGACCTACATCTACGGCGTTGGCCGTACCCGCTCGCACGAGATCCTCAGCGCCACCGGCGTGAGCCCGGAACTGCGCACCAAGGACCTGACTGACGAGGACCTCGTCCTGCTGCGGGACTACATCGAAGAGAACTACAAGGTCGAGGGTGACCTCCGTCGCGAGGTCCAGGCCGACATTCGCCGGAAGATCGAGATCGGCTGCTATGAGGGCCTGCGGTGGCGCCGCGGGTTGCCGGTGCGCGGTCAACGAACCAAGACCAACGCCCGCACCCGCAAGGGTCCGAAGAAGACAGTCGCTGGCAAGAAGAAGGCCGGCAAGAAGTAGCGACGGCTACACCAACGGCGGATCAGCCCACCCAGACCTTTGTAGGAGTGCAATCGAATGCCACCCAGAGCACGCGCAGGTGCCGGTACCAAGAAGGTGCGGCGCAAGGAGAAGAAGAACGTCGCGCATGGCCATGCGCATATCAAGTCGACGTTCAATAACACGATCGTCTCGATCACCGATCCCACCGGTGCGGTGATCGCGTGGGCGTCCGCGGGTCACGTCGGGTTCAAGGGCTCGCGCAAGTCCACCCCGTTCGCCGCGCAGATGGCCGCCGAGAGCGCGGCCCGCAAGGCCGCCGAGCACGGTATGAAGAAGGTCGATGTCTTCGTGAAGGGCCCGGGTTCGGGCCGCGAGACCGCGATCCGGTCGCTACAGGCTGCGGGCCTTGAGGTCGGCACCATCCAGGACGTGACGCCGCAGCCGCACAATGGCTGCCGGCCACCGAAGCGGCGCCGGGTCTAGGGCGCGGGGAGGAATAGCAGAGATGGCTCGATACACCGGACCTGTCACCCGCAAGTCCCGCCGGCTCAAGACCGATCTGGTCGGCGGCGACCAGGCCTTCGAACGTCGCCCGTACCCGCCCGGCCAGCATGGCCGTGCACGGATCAAGGAGAGCGAGTACCTGCTGCAGCAGCAGGAGAAGCAGAAGGCTCGCTTCACCTACGGCATCATGGAAAAGCAGTTCCGCGGGTACTACGAGGAGGCCAACCGCCGCCCCGGCAAGACCGGCGATACGCTCCTGCAGATCCTGGAAACCCGGTTGGACAATGTGGTGTACCGCGCTGGCCTCGCCCGCACCCGGCGCCAGGCGCGCCAGTTGGTGACCCACGGGCATTTTCTGGTCAACGGTGGCCGGGTGAACGTGCCCAGCCTGCGGGTATCGAAATTCGATATCATCGACGTCAAGCCCAAGTCGGTGCCGACGCTGCCGTTCGTGGTGGCCAAGGAGACGATGGGAGACCGGCCGGTGCCGGGGTGGCTGCAAGTAGTTCCCTCGACGATGCGGATCCTGGTCCACCGGTTGCCCGAACGGGCTCAGATCGACGTGCCACTTCAGGAGCAACTCATCGTCGAACTGTATTCCAAGTAAACGCAGTACTCCAAGCAGCACAACGGCGTCAAATAGCGGGCGTCAGAGGAGGAACACATCATGCTGATCAGTCAGCGACCGAATCTCACCGAGGACCCGGTCGACTACACCCGTTCCAGGTTCGTCGTCGAGCCGCTCGAGCCGGGATTCGGCTACACCCTGGGCAATTCACTGCGCCGCACCCTGCTCTCGTCCATTCCCGGGGCGGCGGTCACCAGCATCCGCATCGATGGGGTGCTGCACGAGTTCACCACCGTTCCCGGCGTGAAGGAGGATGTCACCGACATCATCCTCAACCTCAAAGAGCTCGTGGTCAGCTCTGAAGAGGACGAGCCAGTGACGATGTACCTGCGCAAGCAAGGTCCCGGTGACGTCACCGCGGGCGACATCGTGCCGCCGGCCGGTGTCACCGTGTACAACCCCGATCTGCACCTCGCCACCCTCAACGGCAAGGGCAAGCTCGAAATCGAGTTGATCGTGGAGCGGGGCCGGGGTTACGTGCCTGCGGTGCAGAACAAAGCCTCCGGCGCAGAGATCGGCCGGATTCCGGTGGACTCCATTTACTCGCCAGTGTTGCGGGTCACCTACAAGGTCGAGGCCACCCGCGTCGAGCAGCGCACGGACTTCGACAAGCTGATCCTGGATGTGGAGACCAAGCCGTCGCTCACCCCGCGGGATGCGCTGGCCTCGGCCGGTCGCACCCTGGTCGAGCTGTTCGGGCTGGCCCGCGAGCTCAACGTGGAGGCCGAGGGCATCGAAATCGGTCCCTCACCGGCCGAGGCGGACACGATCGCCGCATTCGCCATGCCCATCGAGGACCTGGATCTCACCGTCCGGTCCTACAACTGCCTCAAGCGCGAAGGCATCCACACCGTCGGTGAGCTGGTCAGCCGCAGCGAGGCGGACCTGTTGGACATCCGCAACTTCGGCGCCAAGTCGATCGACGAAGTGAAGCTGAAATTGGCTGGTCTGGGCTTGCAGCTCAAGGACAGCCCGCCCGGATTCGACCCCTCAGCGGTGGCGGCGGAATACTCCATCGACGGGTGGGGCGATGGCAGCGACAACGGGGTTGAAGACGGCCCAAACAATGGTCTCGACAACGGGCCCGGCTACGAGGCAGACGACGGCCACGACTACGCCGAAACCGAACAGCTCTAAGCACCCGTGAGTGGCGTTGCGAGCTATGGTTCGCAACGCCACTCACGAGGCAACCGAAGGGAGCCATATGCCAACGCCGACCAAGGGTGCCCGGCTCGGCGGGTCGTCGGCCCATCAACGGCTGATGCTGGCCAATCTGGCGACATCGCTATTCACCCATGGCAAGATCACCACCACCGAGGCGAAGGCGAAGCGGCTGCGTCCGTTCGCCGAGCGGTTGATCAGCAAGGCCCGCATAGGAGACCTGCACAACCGTCGCGAGATCATGCGGGTGATCCGGGACAAGGACGTGGTGCACAAGTTGGTTGCGGAGATCGGTCCGCAGTTTGTGACCCGGCCGGGTGGCTACACCAGGATCCTCAAGACCCTGCCACGCATGGGCGACAACGCGCCGATGGCGATCATTGCGCTGGTCACCGAGCGGACCGCGGCCGAGGTCGAGGAAGTCCAACGTAGGGCCTTCAAGGCCCGGCCGAAGGCATCGGCTGGTAAAGCTGAAGAGCCCACCACCACCGCGGAGGCCCCGGCTGCTGCGGACAGCTCCGCCGAGGACGAATCCTGACCCCGAGCAACGAACCGCAGGAGCCCGCCGCCCCAGTTGGGGACGGCGGGCTCCTGCGCTACCGGCTGGATATCAGCTACGACGGGTCGGGCTTCTCCGGATGGGCTCGCCAGCCCGGGCGACGCACTGTCCAAGGAGTTGTCGAGCACGCGCTGGCGACCGTGGCGCGGATCGAGGTCAGCCTCACTGTTGCCGGGCGCACCGACGCCGGCGTGCACGCCACCGGGCAGGTCGCGCACCTCGATGTGCCGTCCGGGACCCTACCGCCCGACCAGCTTGCCCACCGGCTGGCTCGACTGCTGCCACCGGATGTCCGGGTGCCCTCGGTGCGGCAGGTGGCGCGCACCTTCGACGCTCGCTTTTCCGCCCTGCGGCGCCATTACCGATATCGGATCTGCGACGCGCCGTGGGGCGTTGAGCCCCTACGCCGGTACGACACCCTGAGTCACCCTCGACGGCTCGACGACGCTGCGATGAACGTGGCGAGCAGCCTACTGCTCGGCGAACACGACTTTGCCGCGTTCTGCCGCCGCAGGGAGGGCGCGACCACAGTGCGCGCTCTGAAGCGGTTGGAGTGGGCCCGCGATGAACCGGAGTTGCTCGTCGCGGACGTCACGGCGGACGCGTTCTGTCATTCGATGGTGCGCAGCCTGGTGGGCGCGCTGCTCGCGGTGGGGGAGGGTCGCCGCGCCCCAGATTGGCCCGCCGGCCTGCTACGCCACGCGGTCCGCGCCAACGATGTGATGGTGGTGCCCCCGCACGGCCTCGCCCTCATCGGCGTGGACTATCCCGACGACGACCAGCTCGCCGCCCGCGCCGAGCAGACCCGGGCGCTCCGGTTAGCTCCGTCGACCGAGACTGTCAGACCTCACTTGTAGCGTTCGGGTTGTGACGGCTCGTCGGCGAGCAGAGTTTGTGGTGGTGGCATCGCGGCTCAGGTGAAGGTCGTGACCGTGTTGGCGGGGTCGTCTAGCCAGACCCATTGACGTTGGGGGGTCACCGTGAGGTGGAACTGCGCCCGGTCGGGGTGACCGTTGGTGGTCCACCACTGGTAGGCCGTCACCGCCTCGTCCCACAGGTTCCGGGCGCCGGCCTGGCGCACCTGCCCGCGAGTGATCGAAGCCCACGCATCACCGGCCAGCAACCACAGCGTTTCGCTGCCGGTAGCGGGGTCGGTTTCAAAGATCGTGCGGCATTCGCCGAGGTGCAGCGCCACCGCGAGGGTGGAATGGTTGCCGAGCACCTCGCGCGGGTCGAGGTCGGTGGTCGAGCGCGCGGCGATGTCGGGGAAGTCATCCGGCTCATCGGTAACGTTCCACCGCTGCGCGCGCAGCCGCATGAAGCCGGCCGAGTCCACAATGGTGCCCACCGCGCTGGTGGAGCCAACCTCCAGGCGGAGCAGGTGATCGTTGGCCATCGGCGGACCCCAGGGCGTGACGATCACACCGCCGGGTTGGGTCTGCGCGACCCAGCCCCAGGGCAGGGTCTGCACCGAGCAGGTAGCGATGATCCGGTCATAGCGGCCACCGGGTGGGTAACCAGCGGCACCGTCCCCGGTGATCACCTTCACCCGGCAGCCCACAGACACCAGGTTCACCCTGGCCCGCTCGGCGACCTCCGGATCAATCTCGATGCTCACCACATTCTCGACACCCAGCCGGTGCGCCAGCAGTGCAGCGTTGTAACCGGTGCCGGTGCCGATCTCCAACACTCGCTGCCCCGGATGGGCGTCCAGCGCGGTGAGCATGGTCAGCATGACTGAGGGCATCGATGCTGAGGAGGTGGAGTCGCCCTCGCCGTCGGCGGCGCCATCATCGATCTGAGTAATGATGACGTCATTGGAGTAGACCGCCCGCATCCAGGTATCCGGGTCGGCGTCCCGGTCGATAGGGGTCTTGACGTCCCCGCCGCGCACCCACAACGCCCGATCGGGGATGAACAGCTCGCGCGGGGTCGCGGTGAACGCCGCCCGCCAGGACTCGGTTAAGCGATCACCGACCAGCGCGGCCAGATCTTGTTGCGCGGTGATCATTTCTTGTCTTTCTCGTCGCCCTGGTCGTCGCGATCGCCCTTGTTCTCGCTGCTGTGCCGGCCACCACCAGCATCCTTGACATCCTTCGACGTGGTGGGGTCGTAGTTTCCCTGCCCGTTGTCGGTGCTCTTGTCGCCATGCTTGACCCTGTCGATCAGCCTCTCCCCTGGGTGGTAACTACCTGCCTCCCATGGTGGCGCCCCGGTCAATCGTCGGGCAGCCCCCACTCTGCCTCGTCGCCCTCTCTGTCGGCTTTGACGTCGTTCGACGCTTTGGGTCTGCGTACTCCGGCGACCTCGGCGTGGCGGTACGCGGTGATCGCGGACCCGCGGTGGGTGATCGGACTCGGTCTGAGCGGGGGGTGCCGTTCCCGTCGGGGTGTGGCGGCCTGCAGTGCTGAGTGAGTCTTTCCTCGGGCACCGCGTCGATGTCAGGCTGTGCTCATACGGGCCTGGTGATGTCGCGATCGGAAAAGGGAGTCCTTCGATGTCGTCCCTGCCGTCTGGGCTGGTTGATCTTGCGGAACGACTCCGAGTGACACTCGTGGAGATCAACGACTCCGAGCAGGGCTGTATGGCCAGCGTCGTGGCCAGCGCATCGCACGCCCCGCGTGTCCCGGAGGTTCAGGCGGTTATGGCCAGGTGTCGCCAGAGCGCAGCTGCTGCCGCCGCCGCAGCGATCGACACCTTCCGCGACGAGTGCTCCGAGATCGGCGCGCGCGCTACCTCGTTGACCGACGTGGCGATCGTTGCTGCTACCGCCACAAGCGTCGCAGCGTTCTGGATGAAGTCGGAGAGCTCCGCGGCCGCCTTCGCCTCTGAGGCAGCCGCCCTGCTGCCCGACCACGGACCCGACAAGACCATCCAGGTCATCAAAAACGCCTACCGCGACCGGGCGTCATCGATCAGCCGCTACTTCGAGCAACTCGCCACCTGACAGCCCACTGGTGCACCCGACACCAGTGGATAGCGCCATGTCGCAATTAGCTCCGTGGCGGGCTAGGTCTTATCGCGAACTGTCGTGGGGTGCTGGTGGGTTGGCAGTGTTCTGGAACGGTGGCGTTGTGCGTCTCGGCGGGGCCGGTGATGAGCTGCTCGGTGGTGGCGATGATGATGTGGCTGGCGGTGTCGTCGGTGAGCCCGAGCGTGCTGGCGAGGGTGTGTAGGTCCGCACCGGAGATGGCCAGCTGGACCGCGGCCCAGACCGTTTCCAGTGGCGTGTCCAGGGCGGCGAGGCTGTCGGGTAGCCCGCTGTCGGCCCACTGCCTCGGGTGTTCGCGTGCCACCGCGTGGGTGGGGAGCTTGGCGAGGTCACCCAGCGCATCGGGGGTGGCGCCCTCGGCGGCGGATCGAGGTTGGGTCGTGTCCATGGGCTGACTCCGGGTGTCGGTGATGGGCCATCTGGTCTCAGGCCATGCCGTGGGGGCGATCCAGACTGTCATGGGCAGGGAACCGGGTTTACTGCGAGGTGACCGAGGGTAACTGGCTGTATCCGAGATGACGCGAGCAGAAGGGACGGTTTGCGCATGAGCGAGTCGAGGGATGCAGTGGTGGGTGTCTATGAGTCGATGAAAGACGCCGAGTCGGCGGTGCACACCCTGTTGGAGCAGGGAGTACCGGCCGGGCAGGTGTCGATCGTGGGTCGAGACCTCCACAGTGAGACCCATGTTCACGGCTTCGTCACCACTGGGGACATGGCCAAGACCGGCGCCAAAGGCGGGGCCTGGGTCGGTGGGCTGTTCGGTGTGCTGACCGGGGCCGCGTTGTTGTTCGTGCCCGGGGTGGGCGCATTGATCGTGCTGGGTCCGCTGGCCGCCGGCGCGGTCGCTGCTGCGGAGGGGGCCGCGGCCGGCGGTGGGATGGGTGCGGTGCTGGGGCATTTCATCGCCAAAAAGCATGTGCCCAAATACAGCGAACACCTCGAAGCAGGGAATTACCTCGTGCTGCGACACCAACCGCAGGCCTCCGACGCCCATACCCTCCAGCAGGACACCACCCCTATCGACGTCGAGCACCACGACGACCTGATCACCGCCCCCGGCGCTACCGCAGACTGACACGCTCCGATCCCTGTGCCCGGCCCCGGCCCCGGCGGTCTCACCGGCGCGGGGTGTGGAGAGAATCGGACCCGGAGCGTGCGTTTGCGCAGCTCACGGCCTTGCTGGGTTACGCATATGGCCGAAGCGCCCGCCATGCTTCAAGTCGGATGACACCATTGACCAGCAAGAACAGGCTCTGGCGCCGGATCCCGGTCCAAAACCCTCTGTACTGGCGAGCCTGTCGGCGGAACGGGTCACCGAGCTTCGTCTCTGGCACGAGCGGGCATATGGAGAACTCACCGCTCCTGGCGAGCGACGGCTGAGCTACCTCGGGCTGGACCTCGTGGTACCCACCGGGGTGTTCCCGCCTACCCGAACGTCGGACTTGCCCGGGCGCGCGGTGCTCGCCGAGACGCGACCCAGTGACCGCCGGCTGGTGCACCGACCCCGCACCCGCGGTCGCCGCGTGCCTCGCCCGGCTTCCCGCACGGCCCGGAGACCGGGAGCTGCTGGCCGCCGCCGAGCTCGGCGAACCCACCACAGTGCCCCTCCCCAGACGCCGCAGACACGACCGGCGTCCCAGCAGGGCTATCGAGCGGGGATGGTGAACTTGCCGCGCGGGCGGCCGAAGCCGGCGACGAGCTCGCGCTGCGGTGCGTCCGCGGCGCCCAGCACGTCCTCGAGTTTCTCACCCACGGCATGTACCCCAGCCCGGGTCGTAGCCTGCGCAACGAGGTCTTGGCCGAGAACCTGCGCTGGGTCCTCGACCACGAGGACCGTGTCGTTGTCGGCGCCCACAACGTCCACCTGCAACGCAGCCCCCGCCGGAGAATCCTGACAATCCCACCCGGCTGGCAGTGGTCATCCGACCTGGCCACCGCCTGGGAACGCCTGCAAGCCCTGCATCCGGCCCAAAGACCAACAACCACCTGAGCTTGTCCCTCTAGCACGGACACCTGACCTGAGGTGGCTGTGGCCACCGGGAAGGATGCTGCCGTGCCTGCACCTCACCCTCCTGAGTTCCGCCGTCGAGCGGTCTGGCAACTGAGCAACACAGAAACCCTGTGATCGACGTCGGACATTCTCGTGTCGTAGCTGCTGACACCCTCGTGTCGCTTGGCAGTGTGCGGTGGTAGGCCAGCGCACCGCTTCGGAGCGCCGCGGCGACGAGGTCTGCGACGTCATGTGGTTCGTCGGGGGGATCGAGGAGCAGGTGCCGGCGGTCGACATCAGCCCGGGCGAAGTCGCCGTGCATCGCGCGCGTCGCACCTTCGTCGGTGAACCCATGACCCCGTCGGGTCCGAACGCGTTCCACGCATCGCTCGAGCGACGGTAGGAGGACGAGATAGTCAAGGTGAGCGAGACCGGTCGCGGCGGCGAACGCGGGGAGGAACCAAGGGTAGACGACGCCGTCGTACACCGTCAGGTATCCCCCAGATGCGTACTGGCCCGCGGCAGCCGCGGCCGCGTGAATGACAATGTCATTCTGGTCGTTCGCCTCAGGTAGCCACGGTGGGATCGCACCGCGAGCGAGGAAGCCGAAGAACGCGTCGCCGCCGACGACGGCGCTCGGTTCGAAGCGGTCGGCAAGGATGCGCGCCACCGTTGACTTTCCGGCCGCGGGCGGTCCGGTGACCAGCAAGAGTGACCCCATGCAACAATTCTTGCCAATGCCCCCGGTTCATGAGCAACCGCGGTATCGCCCGTACAAGTGCTTCTCGACCTGAACTGCGCTTGAGCTTCTATGGTCGGACCATGACCGCAGAAAAGACGACGGCGTCACGGGCCATCTTCGACGAGGCGTACGCATCCGGCACCGCGCCGTGGGTGATCGGCGAACCGCAGCCGGCGATCATCGTCCTCGAACGCAGCGGCTGGATTCGCGGCCGGGTGCTCGATGCCGGTTGTGGGACTGGAGAGCACACCATCCACCTCACTCGGCTCGGCTACGACGTTCGCGGCATCGACTCCTCAGAGCACGCGATCGAACAGGCCCGTGTCAACGCCGCTGAGCACGGTGTCGCTGCCCGCTTCGAGGTCGGCGATGCGCTGGCGCTGGGCGATGACCCGGCCTACGACACGGTCGTCGACAGCGCGTTGTTTCATATCTTCGGCCCCGCGGACCGCGGCCAGTACGTCCGCAGTCTGCACCGCGCCTGCCGCCCGGACGCGCTCGTCCACGTACTCGCGCTGTCCGACACCGGCCCGGAGTTCGGACCACAGGTCAGCGACACGGTGATCCGGGAGGCGTTCGGCGAAGGATGGATCATGGAGGACTTGCGACCAAGCCAGTATCGAGGCGTCGTTGTCACCAGCAACCAGGCCGCCGCACTCGGCCGTCCGATCGGCGGCCTGGTTGACCTGCCCGCCTGGCTCGCCCGGGTACGTCGGATCTGAGAGCCGCTGCCCCGAACTCCGCTACGGCAGCCAGCCCGTCGGCGGCGCGTTCGGCAACCCGGCAGCGTGCAGTAGCGCGTTGCGGTCGCGCCACGGCAATGCCACCGCACCCGATCAGTCGGAGCCTGCATACGTCGGCTTCGACGTGGTCGTCGCCGCCGATGACCAGATCCGCCAGATCTATGGCTTCATCGACCGCAGCCCGGTGACTGCTGGTGAGGCATGAGGAAGTCGTCGATCGAGTGCCGCAGCCCGGGGACGTCCAGGCCGTGGGCCGCGTCGTGCTCGGTGGCGGTGCCGTAGCGACGCAGCTCGGCCTGGCCCACCCCGAGTGCGAGCAGGCGGTGGCGCACGCCGCGTAGCGCCTGGGTCACCTGACCGGTGGAGGTGCCGGCGAGGTAAGGCTCGACGATGACGACGTCGGGCTCGGTGAGTGTGGCGCGCAGCCCATCAGCGTCGAACGGGCGGACGGTGGCGGCGTAGAGCACGGTGACATCGCGGTGCGCGGTGGCGGCGAGCACGCGGTCGGCCATCGGGCCTACCGCGACGACGGTGCCGGTGTTCCCGTGGCGCAGCACGCTCATCCGCCCGGTGTCCACGTCGTGCGGGCGGGCATTCCCGCTGTTGTCCAGGCGCAGGTAGACCCGGCCCTGGCTGGCCACGGCCTGGCGCAGCAGGGTGTCGACCTCGACCGGGTGGCCGGGCACCTGCACGGTCCACCCGTCCAGGGTGTCGAGCAGGGCGACGTCGCGGTGCCCGAAATGGGTCTGCCCCCCGCCCGGCCACCCGTAGGAGCCGCCGGCGCTGACCAGCACCGCGCCGAGGTCTTGGTGGCCTAGGTCGAGCTTGACCTGCTCGAATGGCCGCTCGATCAGGAAGGGTGGGAAAGTGTGCACGATAGGCCGCATTCCGGTCAGGGCGAGGCCGCCGGCCACGCCCAGCATCAGCTGCTCGCGGATGCCCACGTTGATCACACGTTCAGCCACCGGCGCGGTGGCCACTGGGTCGAGGTAGCCGGCCCCGATCTCGGCCAGCACCAGCGCCAGGTGGAGGTCCCCGCGCAGCAACTCAGGCATCAACCGGTAGAAACGCGAGCGCTGGTCCTCAGCATTGGGGACAGCGGAGGTGGCGCTGACGGCCGGGGCGGCGGTGGCGGGCATGAGGTCTCCCTGGGTGCCGGTGGGACTCATCAGGCGGTCTTGGGTTCGACATGGGCAATGACGGCCAACGGCCGTTCGGGGTGCTCGACGGTGAACGCCCGGCGCAGGGCGTCGTGGTCGCGGCCGTCCACATCGATGGTGGCCCAGCCCTCGACGGCGAACCGGGCCGCGATCCCGCCGGGCCAGCCCAGCCCGGCGGAGTCGTTATCGATCACTACTGTGGTGAGCCGGTCGAGCCCAGTCCGTCCGGCATACTGGATGGCCTCGGCGTTGCTGCCCTCCTCAAGCTCGGCATCGCCGACCAGAACCACCACGCGGGGAGCGCGCCGCCCGGTCAGTCGAAGCCCGAGTGCCGTGCCCACCGCTAAGCCCAAACCGTGGCCCAGCGAGCCGGAGCCGATCTCAACTCCGGGCACCAGCGTGCCATCGGGATGGAACCCGAGTGGGGAATCGAACGCCCCGAAACCGTCCAGGTCCGCAGGGGCGAGGAACCCGTGCGCGGCCAGCACCGCGTAATAAGCCATCGGACCGTGACCCTTGGATAACAAGAACCTGTCACGATCCGGGTCCTCCGGGAATGCGGCGTCTACCCGCAAGATGTCGCGGTAGAGCACCCACAACACATCGAGCGTGGACGTAGCGCTGGGCCCATGCTTCTCGTCATCGGTCATCCGCGTCATCAGCGCGGGCAGCTGCGAGTAGGGCAGTGCAGTCGTCATGTCCACCATGCTCGAACCTCAAGCATAGTAGATGTCAAGGAGTTAATCCAGCCGGCCACCGCCAGCAGCGTGCCCGTCAGGCGTGGCACATGGCCAGTAGTTTCGTCACGGTCGCCCAGTTGCGCATCGTGGCTGACCCGGCGGCAGCCAGCGGACCCCCGACTCGGGCGAGTTGTGCGGCCAGCTCGCTGCGCCCGAGACCATCTGGGGTATGCAGGAACACGGTGCGCCCGACCACCATCGCCTCGTCGCGGCTGCCCTTGTTCGTGGCTCGCTGCGTAGCGGCGGCAATGGTGGCGAGCTGATCGGGTTCGATCTGCTCGCTGGTGAACGCGACGTGCAGGCACTTGTGGTTCGTCTCGTCGGGGTACGGATTGCCCGCGACCACCTGCGACAGCTCGTCGCAGGACAGCACCACCACTCTGGGCCGCACACTGAGTGATTCGGCGATGGCACGCTTGAGAGCGGCGGCGATCGCAGTGGTGTCACTTTCTGAGCTGGTGAACACCACGTTGCCGCTTTGGATGTAGGTCGCCACGTCGGTGTGCGCGAGGGAGGTGACGACCGAGCGCAACTCGGCCATGGCGACTCGGTTACGGCCGCCGACGTTGATGCCGCGCAGCAGTGCGACGTGGGTGGGCACAGGGCGATTCTGCCGCCGATACGGACAGGAACAGTACGGTGGGTTAGTTCTCAATTCGTGGGAGGAGGCGGAGATGCTGTTGGATGGCGTGAATCACATCGCCTGGATCTCCAAGGACGTCGATCGGCTTGGCCGGTTTTATACGACGGTGTTCGATGCTGTCGTCGGACCCACACGTGAGCACGGGCCTGGCGAGACGATGACCGTTATCGATATTGGCCCCGCCACGCAGCTGAATATCTTCGTGATCGACGGCAACACCGAAGCCGATCGCCAGACTCCGATGTGGGGTCGCGGACGCATTGATCACGTCGGGCTGGGTGCCGCGTCCCAGGAGGCCTTTGAGACGATCCGGAGCCGGTTGGTCGACGCCGGAGCCAGCGACGGCACGGTCAACGACTTCGGCAGTGCCGTGAGCATCTTCTTCCGCGATCCGGACGGTCTTGAGGGAGAGGTGCTGCTGCCAAAGCCGTAACGGCCGCAACACGGGGGACTCGATCATGCGTCCGGCAGTGCGCGGTCGAGGATCGCGGCTAGGCCGGCGGTTGCCGGCAGCGTGCCGAAGGTATGCCCCCAGTCACCGCCGAGTCGCGTGGCGCAGAAGGCGTCGGCCACGGCTGGCGGAGCGTACCGGACCAGCAGCGAGCCCTGCAAGGCCAGGGCCATCAACTCGACGAGCCGACGCGCGCGCCCCTCGATACCGTCGAGGTCGGACAGTTCGGTGCCGAGGCGGTTGCTCGCCGCGTCGAGCCGCTTGTCGGCGCCCCGGGCCTGCGCTAGTTCGGCTATCAGCGCGTTCGCGTTCGCGGGCTCCTTGTGCAGCGCGCGCAGCACATCGAGGGCGTTGACGTTGCCCGAGCCTTCCCAGATCGAGTTCAGCGGCGCCTCTCGGTAGAGCCGCGGCATGGGCGACTCCTCGACGTAGCCGTTGCCGCCGAGGCACTCCAGTGCTTCGGCGGTGAACGCCGGGCCACGCTTGGTCACCCAGTACTTTCCGATGGCCGTGGCGATGCGCCGGAACGCCTGCTCGGACTCGTCTCCGCGCACGGCGCGGTCAGCGGCGCCGGCAAGACGCATCCCTAGCGTGGTAGCCGCCTCGGACTCGAGCGCAAGGTCGGCGAGCACGTTGCGCATGAGCGGCTTGTCGATCAGCCGGTTGCCGAAGGCGCTGCGGTACCGGACGTGGTGGCCGGCCTCGACCAGCGCCTTGCGCATCAGCGCCGCCGAGCCGACGACGCAGTCGAGCCGGGTGCAGCTGACCATCTCGATGATCGTCCTGACGCCGCGTCCGTCAGGTCCGACCCGCCAGGCGACGGTGCCGTCGAACTCGAGCTCGGATGAGGCGTTGGAACGGTTGCCGAGCTTGTCCTTGAGCCGCTGGATGCGGAAGGTGTTGCGGGTGCCGTCGGGCAGGATGCGCGGTACGAGGAAACAGCAGAGGCCCTCCGGCGCCTGGGCCAACACAAGGAACAGGTCGCACATCGGCGCCGAGGTGAACCACTTGTGACCGCGCAAGGTGTAAACGCCGGGCTCCGCGGTCGGCGTCGCGGCGGTGGTGTTGGTACGGACGTCCGAGCCGCCCTGCTTCTCGGTCATCCCCATCCCGGCCAGCAGCCCGCGTTTGGTGGCGGGCACCCGCAGGCCTGGGTCGTAGACGCGGCTGGTGAGCAGCGGCTCGTACAGCGCGGCCAGGTCCGGCTGCTGCCGTAATGCTGGCACGACGGCGTAGGTCATGGAGATCGCGCAGCCGTGACCCGCTTCGGTGTGCCCCCAGACGTGAGCCACCGCCGACCGTGCGACATGCGCGCCGGGCCTGCGGTCGGCCCAGGCCGCCGCGGCGCCCCCCTCGGCAACAGCGACCCGCATCAGGCAGTGGTAGCTCGGGTGGTACTCGACCTCATCGATGCGGTGGCGGTACCGATCGTGGGTGCGCAGCTCGGGCTCGAACCGGTTGGCCTGCTCGGCCCACATCTGGGGCTCCTCGCCGCCGGCGAGCCGGCCCAGACGACGAATGTCATCCTCGACCCAGCCCGCCCCCTCCCGACGCAGCCCTTCGAGCAGCACCTGGTCGTCGGATGCGTCGTAGGGCGCGTGCGGTGGCGCCTGGTTGGTGACCTGGTGAGTGGCGTAGTGCTGCTGTGCCGTGAGCATGGAGACCATGGTGCGCCGGATGGTTGCCGCTGGCGAGGCTGCACCGCGCCGACGTGAGCTAATCGGCTCAGCGATCGGCGGACTGCCGAGCAGTGCGGCGGCGCTGGCGCCGCGGGCGAACAACTCGTACCAGGCGAGGTCCCCGTCGGCAGTGCGCTACCCGGAGCTGCCGGGTGCAAACGAGAGTTCGGTGCGACTACCAGCACGCCCGTCGGGGCGCGGCCGGCGATGAGCCGTTCGTAGTCGGCCACCAGGTGGACCAGCAAGGCCCCTAGCGCCCGCGTCCGGTCTTTTCTTGCAACCGGTCGATCAGTTCAGACGCTTGGGCCTTGGTCAAATCGGCCGGGACGGCCTCCCCCGCCTCCCGAGCCAGCGTCGCAAGGTAGCTGCGCTGTGGGCCGGTCATCGGCTCGTCGCGGGTGACCCAGTCTTCGGGATCTTTCTCGGGGGAGCCCATCGATGCGTTAGCCATGCTGCGCTATACCCCATCCGGCCCTGCAGAAACCAGTGTGGCACCTCAGACGGGACTTCCTGCCACGCTGTCAGCCCAGCCCGATGGTGATGCGGGGATGCTGAGCCGGGTCCAACCAGCGCAGCAGGGCCACCTCAACGTCTCGGGGCACCTCCACGCAGCCCTGCGAGGGCACCCCGGCGTCGACGTGCACAAAAAACGCCGAGCCCGCCCCCGGTCGCACCGGCGCGATGTTGTACCCGATCACCACCGCGTAGTCGTAGCTCGGACCGGCTTGGCCCAGGTTCTCCCCCGCGTTCTCATTGAAGTCACAGGTGTCCGGCGCGCAGTGTCGGTAGGTGTTATAACTCGGGCTGCGCGTGTCGCTGACCCACCAGTCGCTGGTACCGACCAGGCGGTACGGCATCCGGGTGCCGGGGTTGGGCTGCCGGCCGAAGGCGGACGGCACATCAAACGTTCCGCGCGGCGTACGGTTGACCCCCTCGCGGGTGGTGCCGACACCCTCGGTGCCTACCCGCACGGTGACCGGACCGAGCACACTGGCCCACTGACCACCCGATTCCCGCCGCCAGCCCCGGAGAGCACCGGAGGTACTGCTGGTGTTGGGCACCAACACGGTGACCAATTGATTGCTCCCAGTAGGCGGAACCGGGACACCCGGCGGAAGGCCGGAGCCTGCCATAGTCGCATTAGTGACCCTGACAGCGAGGGGCGGCGCCTGAGTGCCCGCGCTGCCGGCCAGGCCGAGCGCGACCGCCGTCGCACCCACTACCCGCCAGACTCGGAATCCGCGCACCCGCGCAGTGTGCCAACCGCCGCATGCTCGCTGGGACCCGGCCCAAAGCGGTCGAGTACGTCCACGAAGGCCTCCAGGCGCGATCACCGAGCAGAATGAGGGCCTGGATGGTTGGCTCCGTCGCGGCCGGCCGCCGAGTAGGCGTAGCAGCTGCGCCTCGTTTTGTGGAGCCGAGTACCCAGTTTTGTGGAGCCGAGTACCCAGTCGAGCACCACGTCTCACGGGCTCTTGTGCCGGGCGAGCTCGCCTTCCAGATCATGGACCCGCTGCTGAGTCTCCCGGGCCGCCCGGTCTGCGTCCTCGAAGTCACGCTGCAGTGACTGGGCCCGGCGGCGCGCCTGGTGTTCGGTCAGCTCAGCGACGACGACGCAAGCGCGCAGCTCCCGCAGCGCCGTGACTGCGTCGTCCACCGCCCGGTCGGCGTCGGTCAGCGCGCGCTGCGCCTCGTCGCGGGCGGCGCTGGTGTCGGCCGCAGCGGTGCGCACACGCGCCAATTCTCGATGCGACGGCTCATCACTGCTGTCGTCGGTGTCGGGCGGCGGGGTGTCGGCCACGCCGGTTGCGGCTCCGGCGAACAGCTCGGCGGCAGCGTCGGCGGGGTTCAGCGCCGCGGTGAGGCGCCCACTGGCCACTGCCTGCGCCGCGGCGGAGCTGTTCACCGCGGCGGTGAAAGTGTTCACCAGTTCGCGGGTGACCGCATCGCTCACCGGGTGACCCGCCGCGCGTATCTGCTGCACAGCGGCCTGGACCAGCTCATGACGCTGCTGTGACAGCCGGCGCAGCTGCTCACCCTGCAACTCACGCTGGGCTTCGCGCAGCGCGTCACCGAGCTTCATCAGTGCCCGGATTTGGTCCGGATGTTCACGGGCCAGCTGGTTGGCCAGCCAGGCCGCGGTGGAGGGTCGGCGCAGCACACCGATCTGTTCGGCCAGCTCGCGGTGGCCCTGCTCACGAGCCCGCTGAGCGGCCGCATCGCGAGCCGCCGTGAACTCCGCCCGGGGTAGCGAATACAGCTCGTCAGCCACCGACTCGATGTCCACGGCACCTCACTCCCGCGATCAATCCCCTCTGCGCACCGGCCCGAGGATCTCCCGCTCCGCGGGTGTGGTGACCAGCCGCAGCGACAGCCAGAGGTCGGGACCCAACGCCACCACCCCATCGTCGGTCAGGGTCGCCAGCTGGTTGACCATCGGCGGGGGGAGCCGCCACATCGCGGCGGCCAGCTCCGCCTGCCCGGCCGGGAGGCGCTGCAGGAGGACGAGGTCGGCGTTGCTCGCGGTGCTCTCGGCCTGCGGGTGCAGGTAGGGCAGCACGTACAGGGTTGTCTGCCACGATGTGCGCGGCGGGAACAGTTCCTGCGGTACCGCTCCGCCATCGTGCACAACCAGCAGGGGGGCGTCCTCGGAGGCTCGCGGCAGCTCGACCGGCGCCAGCCGCCGCACCTGCACCAGGGGAGCGGGACGACCGTCGGGACCCTCGCCGGCGGCTTGTACCAGCTGTTGCCAGGCATCAGGTCGGCCGGTGGCGACGACCACCCAGGCGCCGGTGGCCATCGCCCGCAGAGCAACCTGGCGCGCCAGATAGAGCCCACCGACCACGACCAGCCGGGTCGGCTGCGGGCGCAGCACCGACACACTCAGCGGTTCGTCATGCGGACCGCAACCCAGAACCATGCCGCCGCGGTCGCCCGAAGGGCTGACCGCATCGAGTAGGCCAGGGCTGACGAGGAACTCCGGCGCCCCTGCGCCCGCCGTGGCGGGCCTGCCCATCGTCCGGCTCATCGGGGTGCCCCGAGCGGCAGCGTCGCGGCCAGGCCGGCGACCTGCAGCCCGCGTAGGGGACGCAGCGCCACACCGAGTCGTTGCGACACTGCGTGCAGCCGGCCGTCGGCAGCTTCGAGCTCGGTCGGGTTGCGGGCGCTGACCCGGACCAGACCCCGCAGCCCGACCTCGCCACCGTCCGCACCGGGTGACAGCGACAGCGCGACAGTCGTGGACAGCGCCCGTACGCCGGTCAACGCGTTGAGGTTGTGCGCAGCTCCGTTGGTCCCCCACCCGGTGATCGCGTAGCTGGCGTGCCCCACCCCGGCAGCGGTGACCGCCGTCCACCCTTCATGCAACGACACCGGTCGCCCGGTCCCGGCCACCGCGGACAGCTCGGCGGCGGAGATGCCGGCACGCAGCAGCTGGTCGGCGTCCAGCGGTCGAGTTGGCACACCTCGGGACTCCAGCGCGCTGCGCACCCGGGACAGCGCAGCGATTAGCGCCCGATGTGAGCCCATTACCCCGCCACCACGTTCGGCGACGGCGGTGGCGCAGCGACGGGGGTCCAGCCGTACCGCAACCCAGGTGGTGCGGCGAGCCGCTACCGGCAGCGGGCCCAGGACCTCCAAGTAAGAGCGGAGTGCCGGGGACGACGAAGGCAGCGCGGCGCTGCCCGGGTAGCAATGCCAGATCACCTGGATTGCGTCCAGCACCACCCCGCGATGTTCCAGGCACGGGGCCAGCGCGCTGAGCGGCAGGCTGGGGGCCCCACCGACGGAAGTGATCATCGATGGGGTGGCGTCTACTTCGAGTACGGCAGTCCAGGTGTTCTGGTGCCACACCAGGCCCACAGGTTCGCGCCGGTGATCGGTGCCGTGTGCGATGGCCAGATCCGGTAGGAGCAGCCGAAGCAAGGCCACCCGCGGATCGTCAGAGCCCACGATTGACTGCTGTGCATTTCCTGCTGCCGCCGGGTCCGGACTGGTGACGCTGCGGCCATGGGAGCGGGCCAGGTAGCCAGCGGTGAGCTGGAGCCACCGCACTAGCCAGCGGCCATGCCAGCGCCCCAGCGCCAATGGCACTGCGATCAGCAGCATCATCAATGCGGCCCACCATAAGACGGTGTCCACGGTGAGCAGTGCGAGACCGAGCGCCAGCCCCATCTTGAGCACGATCACATTGACCACAGGCAGTGGGCCCAAGCGGGAATCCGTCGAGCGCAGCCGGACGCTCACTCTGGCGCGTGGGCCGCTGTTCGTCTCTCGCAGCGGTGCCGACGCCCGCGGCTGCTGCGCCTGGCGGTGACGCCTCGAGTCCTGCTGGGGTGGCGCCGGTGCTGCAGTCATGTCTCCGCCTCCGTGGGAGGACGGACGTGATGGTCCGCCGAGGGGGCTTCGCTATCCTGCGGCACCGTACAGCCCCGGAACAGAGCGCCGGAAAGAGGCGGTAGCACCCGATGTCCACCAATCCGACCACCAAGGCGCAGGTGCAGGCCTACCGCTTTGTGCTCCGCAGGATGGAGTCGGCGCTGGTCCGCAAGGACGCGGTGATGCTGCACGAGCCGATGCGCCAGCACCTGCGGGCAACCGCGGTGGGGTTGATCCTGGCGCTGTTAGGGTTAGCTGCGTTCTTCGTGGTCGGTAGATTGCACCCGACCAGCCATCCCAACGCCCTGTCCGAGGCAGTCACTGTTGTACAGGCCAGCGGGGCGAGCAGCGCCCTGGCGGCTGAGCTCCGCTACCCCTGAGGCACTGCGGGGACACTCTTACGTGATCGCCGAATCTCGTTTCACCGCGGTGGCTGCCATCGGTGGTGGCTGGCCAGCGCGAGCAAAGTCTGGGCGGCGGTGCTGGGCGGTGCGGCTGCGGTGACGGCGGCGCCGAGCCGCCACAGCGGCGCCGACCGCAGTGGCACAGCGGTGAGCCGCTTGCGGTGGGTGAATGCGGGGCGAGGAAGAAACGGGCCGCGCTGGGTCTCAGCGCCGCCACGGTGTGGGCCTACGACCGATTCCGCCCGTCGACGGTGCAGCTATCCCATGGACTTGGCGCCGTCGAGCGACTCGCGGAGGATGTCGGCGTGACCGGCGTGCTGGGCGGTCTCTGCGATCACGTGGAGCAGCACCCGTCGCGCTGACCAGCATTTTTCTGGTGCAAACCACGGAGCCTCGGGCAACGGGTGGGAGATGTCGAGATCGGGCAACGTTGCGACCAGTTCATCGGTCCGGCGGGCCACCTCCTCGTAGTCGTCCAGCAGGGCGGCCAGCGTCTCGCCCTCCAGCACACTGAACTCCTCGGAGCGGTCACTGATGCTTGCCTCATCCCAGGGACCCGGGGCTGACGGGCCATCGAGGATGAAGTTGACCCAGGACCGTTCGGCCGCCGCGACGTGCTTGATCAGGCCCCCCAGGCACAGTTCGCTGACGGTGGTGCGTTGGGCGGCCTGCTCCTCGGTGAGGTCGCGGACTGTGTGGCGCAGGAAGTAGCGATGCTGGGTCAACGTCTCCAGCAGATCGGCGCGCTCGCCGGTCGCGGTCTGCTCGATGCTGCTCATGACGTCCGCCTTCCGTTCGTCTGGGCAAGGAGCACGGTACGAGGGCGGTCTGACAGTCCCGGATCTCTACGGGATTACTGACTCCCAGTTCTCGGGTACTCCGAAGGTGGTGTGCAGGCCGTGGCGTCCGGGAGCCGGTGAGGATGATGGCGCGGGGGTGTCGGACTGCTCCGGTGACCCGATCGGCTCCTGAAATGACATCGCGGCTGGTGGCAAGATCGTGTGGTGAGGATTCGTGACGACCCGCAGAGCCCCCTTGCGCAGTTACGGGAGATCTGCCTGCGCCTGCCAGGGGTTACCGAACGACTCAGCCATGGCGAGCCCACCTGGTTCGTGCGCCGCTCCTTCGTGATGTACGCCGCTCATCACCACGACGATCGGCTGGCTTGCTGGTGCGCGGCTCCTGCCGGCAACCAGGAGGAACTGGTGGCTGCGGACCCCGATCGGTTCTTCGTGCCTCCCTACGTCGGTGGCCGGGGCTGGGTGGGCGTCCGTCTGGACGGACCCGTGAACTGGGTCGAGATCGCCGAGACCGTCCTTGATGCCTATCGCACCGTCGCGCCGAAGAAGTTGCTCGCAGAACTCGACCGGTAACAGGTAGGCCGATTACCACGCGCTGTCCGCTAACCGATTGCTCTATCGGGTTGGCTTGATGGCGCCGCGCAGCGTCGCACGTTCGCTCTGGCGATCCTGGATCGTCACCGCCCGCGCCAGTTTGCTCCGTCCCACCGCGATGGGTCGCGCGTCAGCAAGATCGGATAGCGATCAGATGCTCGACGATCTTGAGGTTGTGGTGCGCCACAGCCACTTTCCGCGCCACCACCTCAAGATCGTCGCCGGCCACGGCCCAGGGGATCGCTATGCCAGGGTCCCGGTAGAGCGCGGTTAGCCGGCGATGAGGACCTCGACGCCGACCATTTCGTAGGTGGTCTTCGCGCGGGCATCGCGGGTGGCCAGCTCCGCTCCATGCTCCGCCGCAGCGAGCGCCACGTGCGCGTCGTACACCGCGCCCCCCTATTCCCAGCTTGCTCAGCATGTCCGGAAGATGCCCAGCCACCTCGGGGCCGGGCAGCAAAGGTGCGCCGAATCGCTCGGCTTCGAACACGCTCGGCTTCGCCGTCGTGATCACGGACAGGTCAGCCGTTGACACCAGTGAGTGCATTGGTTAAATTGCTCGTCTGTAATCATCCAGAGGATCTGAGGGACCTGGCCCAGTGACGGTCCGGCAACCTGCGCTCGCCGCAAGGTGCCAATGCCAGGATCGATGAGGGACATTGATGAACTTGCTGTCTGACGTTCCGGTACTCCATGGGTCCCTGGTCCGGCTGGAGCCGCTTTCGATGAATCATGGTGCGGACTTGGCGGTCTCAGCGGAAGAAGATCGCGATGTGTACGGCTTCACCCGCGTTCCCCGTGGGTGGGAGGTGGAGGGGTACCTCGCCGCCCATTTCGAACGGGCGAACGACGGCAAGCTGGCACCGTTTGCTCAGGTCCGCCACAGTGATGAGCGGGCCGTCGGGTGCACGGCGTACTGGGATCCACGTTATTGGCCGGGCCGGTCTGAGCTGTATGCCATTGAGATTGGCTGGACCTGGCTGGCCGCTTCAGCTCAGCGAACGGGCATCAATATAGAGGCCAAACTCCTACTCCTGGAGTATGCGTTCGAGACCTTGGGCGTGGTCCGGGTCGATCTCAAGACCGACGCCAGCAACGCGCGATCCAGGCGTGCCATAGAGCGCCTGGGGGCCCAATTCGAGGGCGTCCTTCGCCGCTGGTCGCAGTCGCACGCGCCCGGGGAGGAGGGGCGACTCCGCGACTCCGCGATGTTCTCGGTAATTGCCTCGGAGTGGCCGACCACAAAGGCCACCTTGTGTCGTCGGCTGGACCAGGCGAGCCATCGCTAAGCTGCCATGGGATGAGTTCGCCAACGCTGACAAGTGGGCCACACTTCGATGTAGATCGAAGAGTATCGGCGTCAGACTGGTGATGTGACTGGACAGAAGAGCCGGACGAGCTGAGGCCCAGGCGAGGCTGCGGAGCCGGCCGAGCAGCGGGTGCTGTCGCTGTCGCTGGTGGCGATATGCCTGGGCTACTTCATGGTCATCCTGGACACCACCATCGTCAAGGTGGCGCTGCCTGCCCTGCGCGAGGATTTCGGCACGAGTGTGTCCGGGCTGCAGTGGGTGGTCGATGGCTACCTGTTGATGTTCGCCGCGCTGCTGCTTTGCGGTGGTGTGCTGGCGGACCGGCTCGGGGCCCGCCAGGTCTTTCAGCTCGGGTTAGGGCTGTTTGTGCTGGCCTCGGTGGGATGTGGACTGGCGCCGAACACGATCGGGCTGGTGGTCGCTCGGCTGGTGCAAGGAGTGGGGGCGGCGCTGACGGTACCGGCCTCGCTGGCACTGCTGCGCGCGGCTTATCCCGAGACGGCCACCCGGGCTCGCGCGATCGGGATGTGGGGCGGGATCGCTGGTGTCGCTGCGGCGGCCGGTCCAATCTTGGGTGGGGTCCTGGTCACTGTGTGTATATGGCCTGCACCCCGGTGTCGGCGGCCGAGGTTGTGGTCCTGTGACCAGTGACCGTCGGTGACAGCCGCTGCAGACTGGCCATAACTCACAGACCGCCTCAAGGGAGCGCACGCATGCGTTACGCAACGTTGGGCAAGACCGGGCTGTTGGTATCCCGCCTAGCGTTCGGCGCCATGACTTTCACGGCCGGCAATCGGGACATCGGTGGCGTCTGCAAGGTCGGTACAGAGCTCGCCGACACACTGGTCGGCCGGGCGCTCGATCGTGGCGTGAATTTCTTCGACACCGCTGATGGCTACGCCGATGGACAATCCGAGACGCTGCTGGGCCGGGCGTTGGCATCGCGCCGAGACGGCGTCGTGATCGCCACGAGGAGACTGGGCACCGACTGGATCGACGTGTACCTCGCTCACCGCGAGGATCCGCACACGCCGATCGAGGAGACGCTGGGCGCTTTCGACGCTGTCGTGCGCGCGGGCAAGGTCCGCTACATCGGCTTCTCGAACTGGTCGGCGTGGAAGGCTTCCGCTGCACTGGAGATCCAGAAGGCCAACGGCCTAGCACCGTTCACTCTTTGAGCGGGTCGGGAGCCGGTCAGGAGCCGCTCCGGTGGCGTTTGGTGGTTTGGGCGATCACAACGGTGAGGCCGAGCAGGAGCAGGGCGACTGCTGAGCCGACCAGGGCGACGATGCGCGGGGTGTTGTCCGGGGGCGGTGGGCGAAAACCGGACAGCTTCGCGGCGTTCACTGAGGCCGGAGCGCCACCGTGTTCCTCGGGCAGCACCGCGGTGAGTGCGGCGACCGGATCGACCATGCCGTAGCCGAGTTCCTCGCTGCGTCGAGCCTGACCAGCCGGACGTTGCGCGGTCTGCTCGATGCGATGCATTACCTGCCGCGCGGTCAGATTCGGGTGTCGCTCACGGAGCAGGGCCGCGATCCCGGCGACGTAGGGAGTGGCGAAGCTCGTGCCATCCAGCGCGCGCGCCTGGCCGTGGGCGTCGACGAGTGCGGTGGTCAGCCCCGGTCGTCCGGCGGCCAGGGAGACCGCGCCGGTGCCCGGTGCGGCCACATCGACCCACGGCCCGCGGATCGAGAAATCCGCCGGCTCGCCGTTGTCGTCGGTCGCCGCGACGGTGAGCACGTCATTGTCGAACCAGCCCGGCGAGGAGATTGTGGTGACCGCCGCCCCGGGACTGTTCTGCTTGCAGGTGCTGCTGGTGTTGGCTGCAGCCACCACCACGACAACGTTGTGCTCCACCGCATGATGCACGGCGGCCTGCAGATCCGGCGCGTTGACCTGGTCGCGCTCAGCCGGGAAACAGGCGGCCTCCGAGATGTTGATCACGGTCGCGCCCAGCTGAACGGCGCGCATCACGGCCTGCGCCATGCTCACGGTATCGCCGGCGCTCGGGCTGTGGATCTGCTGGCCGTTGTCGAGCTGGCGCAGCGGCACCGAATAGAAGGTGCTGGCCTGCCGGATGGCCAAAATCTGTGCAGCCGGGGCGACCCCGATGAATCCCGTGCCCGGATCGGGCGCCGCGGCGATGAGACCCGCTACCACCGTGCCGTGGCCGTCACAGTCGAACAGGCCGGTGCGGTTCTCGATGTAGTCGCCGCCGTCGATCAGTCTGCCGAGCAGTCTGGCGTGCGGCTGCACGCCACTGTCGATCACTGCGACCCGCTGATCGCGTCCGGTCGCGAACTTCTGGGCTTGCCGGATCCGCAGCCGCCGTTGTGCTGCCGGCTCGGCTTGGAGGTGCTGGGCAGTGTCCTGTACCGGCTGCTGGCAGGCCGCCTGCGCCTCAACCGGACCGGTCTGGCGGGTAGCCAGGTTGTTCACGATGTAGGGCATGGTGTTCACGCTGGCCGGCGTGGGCAGCGCGCTCATATCCACCGGAGGTGGCACACCTGGCGGCCGATCACCGGGTTGGGCAGCCACTGGCCACGCCGGCCCGGCAAGGCACAGCAAGGCGACGGCGACGGCCACCAGCGGGGTGCGGCGCGAACCGGCCCTCACAGGGCCCGGAACGTGCTGTAGAGGTCGAGCACGCCCAAGGCCAGCGGCAGCACCGAGGCGATGAGAACCGCCTCCAGCACGTCCACCGACTGGCGTAGTACCGGGGAGAACCGGCGCCGGGGCAGCGCAACCCCGGTGAACAGCGCGAACATCGCCAGCGCAAGCAGGCCACCGAAACCGACCAGCAGCACGCCAGGCTGGCGAGCCAGCGCCAGCCACCCGGCCATCAGCCCGCCGACCGCGACCATCCCGCTCACCAGCAGCGCAATCGCCTGGCGACCGTTGGCGTAGGACCGGGCGCGCAGCAGCAGCACTGCGGCGACCACCGCGCCCAGCACGATCCCCAGCGCACCTCCGGCTGCGGCCAGCACCCCGCCGATCGCGGCCACCGCGCCGCATCCCGCGATCATGCCGGTCAGGTACTCGTGCGCTACCCCTGCCCGGCGCTCGATCGCGGTGTAGTCCGGGAGGCCCGGGTCGTCCTTCAGATCCTTGGCGCTGCCGGGAACCTGCGGCATGGGAAGCCGGGACAGGTGGATGGTCAGCCGGGGCAGGGCCGAGATCGCGCAGAGCGCCAACGCGGCTGCCCCCGCTGCGATCCCCGCCGCGGGCCGGTCGACCAGCATGGCGACCAGAAAGGTGAGCGCTCCGAGGGCCGCTGCGGTGGCGCTGGCGATGAACGGCGTGATCCCGGCGCCGAGCACGGTGATCGAGGCGGCCGCGAGCACCAGGACCAGCATGCACGCCAGTAAGAAATTCGCCGCATGCACACCGCCGGGCACGATGTAGAGCCCGCTGACGAAGCCCAGCGGCAGGCTGCCCGCCGCCACCACCACGCCCGCGTTGGTGTCCTCGTACACCCGGGCGATCACCGAGCCGACGATCAGCGCGACCACCGCGGCGGCACCGGCGAGGGCGGCGGCACTGAGCCTGAGTTCAGGCCCGGCTACGGCCCCGGTCCGGAGCAGCGCGACGGCACTTGCCAGCAATGCCAATCCGGCGGCGACGATTCCGAGCGTGCGGGCGGTTCCCTCGGTCCACGGCCGGTAACTGTCCGGCGCAGCGACCGCGATGGCGTCCACCACGTCATCGAACAGCGGCGGTGGGGGACTGTCGTTGCGGCGCCGAAGTTGGAGCAGATCGCCGTCGACCACGCCCAGCGAGCTCAGCGGGCGGTCCGGATCGATCGCCTCGTCGCCGAGCTTGGCCAAGCACCAGCCGCCGTGTCTGCTACCACCATCCGCGCTGGACTCACCGGCCATCTTCAGCAGCATCGGCAGCAGATTGGCCACCGCGACATCCGAGGGCAGTGCCAGATCGATGCGCGTGCGGGGGGCCACCACCGTCACCCTGCTGAACACGGTGGACGGTGGAACCGTCGATCCAGCATGGGACGGTGGAACCGTCGATCCAGCATGGGACGGTGGCGCTGCGTTGGTATTGGTTGGCACCCGCTGCACTCCTCGCTTGGCACGCTGTAGGTCCGGGGGAGTATCCCTGCGCCCAGCCCACAGTGTCAGAGAGGGTCTGGCAGCAGTGCCTGGCGTCGACCAGCCTGGTGTGTTTCCGGTCCAGCCTCCTGACCTGCGACGACGGGTCGGTGCGCCGACGGCCGTCCCGAGCGTCGTGCTACTCCACAGCCCGCTGATCGGCCCCCTGGTGTGGGCAGCCCATCGCCGAGAGGCGGCAAGCTGACGGCCAACGGCTCACCGCCCACGATCGCGATTTTGTAAGAATCAACCGCGCCCAAGAGGCTTGTTGCCTCATCACCTCGCCGCGTCCTCAAGATCGTCAATAGTGGGCAGTCACCGTGCAGCATTGCACTGCGATTACTCACTTCCGACGATCATGGCAGGTCGGTCGCGTCGGGACGCGTGGCGAAGCGGGGTTCGAGCGCGGGTCGCGCCGACGCGGACGGCGGACCTCGAAGATCAGTTCGAACACCCGCTAGGGTGACCGACCTCTGCGCGCGTGGCCAGCCCCGCGCTGATCGCGCACGCGTGAACCGCAGGAGGTGGGCTGACGTGAGCACCGTGCAGTTCCGGCGACTACCTCGACTGGGAGCGCCGAAAATGCCCGGTGGTGAGGTCCATCTGGAGCCACCACCTGAGGTGCCCAGGGTCATGCCGGGCAACATCGTGCAGAAGATCCTCCCAGTCGTGATGATCGTCGCGGTGCTGGGCATGGTCGGCTACACCTTCACCACTGGGGATGGTAAGAGCAACCCGCTGTTCCTGATGTTCCCGATCATGATGGTGGTGTCGACCGTCGGCATGTTCGCCGGTGGGGGCCGCGGTGGCCAGGCCAAGGCCGAGATGAACGAGGACCGCAAGGACTACCTGAGCTACCTGGGTCAGATGCGGGAGCGGGCCCGGGAAGCAGCGCAGGAGCAGCGTGCGGCGTTGGAATGGAGCCATCCCGATCCGGCCGCGTTGTGGTCGATCGCGAGCAGTCGACGGATGTGGGAACGCCGCGGCAGCGACCCTGATTTCTGCGCTGTGCGGATCTGCCGCGGATCGCAGCGGCTGGCCACCCGGCTGGTGGCGCCGCAGACCGGTCCGGTGGACGAGCTGGAGCCGATCACCATGCTGGCGTTGCGCCAGTTCGTCCGGGCCCATTCCATCGTGCCTGAGCTGCCGATCGCCATCTCAGTTCGCGGGTTCGCCGCGATCGGCATCGTCGGCGAGCCGGCCGCATCGCGCGGCTTGGCCCGCTCGATGGTGGCCCAGCTGGCCACCTTTCACACACCCGACGATCTGCTCATCGCCGTGGTCACCGCCGGGCGGGCGAAGGTGGACTGGGAGTGGGCGAAGTGGCTGCCTCAGGTGCAGCACCCGAGCCACGTTGACGGTGCCGGGCCGATGCGGATGATGGCCGGGTCGCTGGCCCAGATCGAGGAACTACTCGGCGAGGAACTCCAGGACCGCCCCCGCTTCTCCCGCACCGCTCCACCCTCTGGCGAAGGGCCGCACATCCTGATCGTCGTCGACGGCGGGGAAGTCACCGGAGCGGAACAGATCATCCTTGAGGAGGGCGTGGCCGGGGTCACCGTGCTGGACCTCTCGGCATCGCTGGGCACGCTGACCAGCCGCCGCGGCCTGCAGTTGGCGATCGAGGCTGGGCGGATCGGTGCCCGCGGGGCGACCGGGATCGAGTTCTTCGGAGTCTCCCGACTCACTCGCCGTCGTCGAGGCCGAGGCGGTCGCGCGGGCCCTGTCTCCCTTTCGCCTAGGCGCAGCGGAGGCCCAGGGCGAGGACGCCCCGCTGGTGAATAATACCGGGCTGCTCGGGTTGCTCGGCCTACCCGAAGATCCGCATGCCTTCGACGTCGCCCAAGCCTGGCGACCGCGTCCGATCCGGGATCGCCTGCGGGTGCCCATCGGTCTCGGCGAGTTCGGCCAGCCCGTGGAGCTGGATATCAAGGAGGCCGCGCAAGGCGGTATGGGCCCGCACGGGCTCTGCGTAGGAGCCACCGGATCGGGCAAATCGGAGTTCCTGCGCACCCTCGTGCTGGGCATGCTCGCCACCCACTCCTCGGCCGCGCTGAACATGGTGCTGGTCGACTTCAAGGGCGGCGCGACGTTCCTGGGTATGGAGCATGCGCCGCACGTCGCGGCCGTGATCACCAACCTGGCCGACGACCTGACCCAGGTCAGCCGGATGAAGGACGCGCTGGCCGGCGAGATGAATCGCCGGCAGGAGCTGCTGCGCGCCGCGGGCAACTTCGCCAACGTCAAGGACTACGAGCGGGCCCGGGACAACGGGGCGCGACCTCGATCCGCTGCCGGCGCTGTTCATCGTGATCGACGAGTTCTCCGAGCTGCTCGCTCAGCAGCCGGAGTTCATCGACCTGTTCGTGGCGATCGGTCGGCTCGGCCGCTCGCTGCAGATGCACCTGCTGCTGGCCTCGCAACGCCTGGATGAGGGCAAGCTGCGCGGCTTGGAGTCGCACCTTTCCTACCGGATCGGGCTGAAGACCTTCTCCGCCGGGGAGTCCCGAGCGGTGTTGGGCGTATCCGACGCCTACGAGCTGCCCTCGGTGCCCGGTTCGGGGTACCTGAAGTTCGACACCGCCACGATGGAGCGCTTCAAGGCGGCGTACGTCTCCGGCCCTTACCGCGTCGGCCGGGTCGTCGCGAAGGCCACGTCAGCCCCGATCACCTCCGATCTGCGGCCGCGGCTGTTCGTGCCCGACTATGTGGACCTCCCGGAGACCGCTTCCGCCCCCCTCGAGGTGGTCGACGAGCCAGAGAATGTGACGGAGCAGGTCAGCGAACCCAGCGTGCTCGACGTCGTGGTTGCCAAGCTGCGCGGGCAGGGGCCCCCAGCCCACGAGGTGTGGCTGCCACCGCTGGATGCGCCGCCCTCACTAGACCAGCTGCTGCCGCCCTTGTCGGTCACCGAGGATCGGGGACTGTCCCCGGTTGGGTTCTTCGGCAACGGTCGGCTCGCCGTGCCCGTCGGGATCGTGGACAAGCCCTACGAACAGCGCCGCGATCTGCTCTGGGCGGATCTGTCCGGTGCTGCGGGTCACGCCGCGGTGACCGGGGGCCCACAGTCGGGCAAGTCCACCCTGCTGCGATCGATGGTGATGTCGCTGGCGCTGACCCATACCCCCGAGGAAGTGCAGTTCTTCGGCATCGACTTCGGTGGCGGCACGTTGGCCTCGCTTGACGGACTGCCGCACAGCGGCGGGGTGGCCGGGCGCCTGGAGCCGGACACGATCCGGCGCATCATCGCCGAGGTGACCGGACTACTCGCCGCCCGCGAGCAGCAGTTCCGCACGCTGGGTATCGACTCGATGGCCGACTTCCGGGCCCGCAAGCAGCGCGGCGGGCTACGGGAAGATCCGTTCGGTGATGTGTTCCTGGTGATCGACGGGTGGCAGAGCTTCCGCCAGGAATTCGAGCTGTCCGACCTGGAGATGCGGGTGGTGAACCTGGCCACCCAGGGGCTGTCCTACGGGGTGCACGTGCTGATCGGCGCGACCCGGTGGGCCGAGATCCGGCCCGCGATGAAAGACCTCCTCGGGACCCGGTTCGAGCTGCGCCTGGGTGACCCCGGGGAGTCCGATATCGACCGGAACGGGGCGCTCAACGTGCCGTCGGGCCGGCCCGGACGGGGACTGTCCCGAGACAAGTTGCACTTCCTCGCCGCGCTACCCAGGATCGACGCGTCCACCAGCGCCCAGGACGTCGGCGCCAGTGTGGCGGATGCGGTCGCGCACATCCGCGACGGCTGGCCGGGGCACCGCGCACCGCGGGTCCGGTTGCTTCCCGCGCGGATCCCGTATGCGGAGTTGCGCATACCCGAGCAGCAGTCGAACCTGATCCCGATCGGGATCAACGAGGCGGAACTCGCCACGGTGTCGCTCGACTTCGCCGCCGAACCGCACTTCTTGTGCTTCGCCGACGGCGAGTGCGGCAAGACCAACCTGCTGCGGACGATCGCCCGGGGCCTGGTGGATCGCTGTACGCCTGCGCAGGCCCGAATCGTTATGGTCGACTACCGCCGCACCATGCTCGGCTTCCTGGAATCCGAACACCTCATCGGGTACGGGATGTCGGCTGATGTGCTGAATCCGATCATCAAAGACGTGGCGAACTCGATGCGGGGGCGCTTGCCCGGGGCGGGCGTCACCCAGCAGCAACTCCGGGACCGCTCCTGGTGGTCGGGCCCGGAGCTCTACGTCCTGGTCGACGACTACGACCTGGTGGCCACCCAGGGCGGGGTGAACCCGCTGGCGCCACTGCTGGACTTCCTGGCCCAGGCCAAGGACGTCGGGCTGCACCTCATCATCGCCCGACGCTCCGGTGGTGCCGCCCGAGCCCTGTTCGAGCCGGTGACCGCCCGGCTGCGGGAGCTGTCCACCCCCGGCATCGTGATGAGCGGCAACCCCGACGAGGGCCCGCTGCTCGGCAGCGTCAAACCAGCCCCGATGCCCCCCGGCCGAGGCACCCTCATAGAGCGCAAAGCCGGCCGCCAACTCGTCCAGCTCGCGTGGCTACCCCCGGCGTGAGTACCCGTGAGTGGCGATGCGAGCCATGGCTCGCATCGCCACTCACGGGCCGTAGGCCGGTATGACGCCTGTCGGGCACGCTAAGAATCTCGCAGCGGTCCCAGATGGGTCGGTTCCAACGCCATCGTGGCTCCAGCGGAGAGCAGCGCCACAACACCCAGATATGCGGCCAACGCCGTCAAGCCCCCGGTCGCCCCGATGAGCGCCGCCGCTATCAACGGCGTCGTACCGCCGAATAGCGAGACTGTGATGCTGTAGGAAAGCCCGACCCCAGTCGCGCGAAACCTGGTCGGGAACTGTTCTGCGAGCATCGCCACGCCCGGTGCCGCGACCGAGGCGCTGACCGCTCCGGCCGCCACCTGCGCCAGGAGTATTAAGGGAAGCCTTCCGCTGCCCAGGAGTAGCAATAGCGGATACGCACAGACCAGGTGCGCCAAGGATCCGATCAGCAGGACGGCACGCCGTCCGTAGCGGTCGGAGAGAACCCCGAACGGCCGCGCGGCTGCCAGGCTCATCCCGGTAGCCGCCACGCCGGCCAACAACGCCTCGGGTCGAGAGAGCATGCCCAAGGTCTCCAGATAGAGCGGCATGAAGATGAGGAACGTGTATACGCCGACAATCCCCACGCCCTGGACCGCGACGGTGCAACAGATTTGGAAGAGCGTTCGCGCCACCGTACCGCGCATAGGCTGATCGGTACCGTGAACGAGTACCTGGAACCGGGGGGTCTCCACAACCTGCGACCGGACATAAAGTATGACAGCTCCCAGCGGCGCCGCGAGCAGGAACGGTAACCGCCAACCCCACTGGTCTGCGGCGGAGAGGGGCATGAGAGTGCTCAGGAGCGCCTCGAGGGCAGAGCCGGTGAGCAAGGCCGCTGACATCGTTATGATCTGAATGCTCGCGAACCGGCCCCGATATGCTGGTGGCGCATACTCGACGAGGAGCGAAGATGCGGTACCGGCCTCGCCGCCCGCGGAGAGCCCTTGTGCCAACCGGGACGTGACGAGGACCAACGGCGCCCAGGCCCCGATGGCTTGGTAAGAGGGAGCGGCCCCGATCGCGGTGGTGGCAAGCGTCATTGTCCCGAGCACCATCATCAGTGCCGGGCGACGACCCCACCGGTCTGCATACCAGCCAACGACCGACCCGCCGATGGGTCTCGTCAGAAAGGCGGCGCTGAAAACCGACAAGGTTTCCAGGAGCGCGAGGGAGTGATTTCCGCGAGGGAAAAAATGCGTAGAGATCGGCACTGCGGCGTAGCCGTAGATGGTGAAGTCATACCATTCGAAGAAGTTGCCGGCGGCAGTTCCGATAATGGCACGTCGTCGGGCGGAGTCGAGTGTTTGACTAGATTTAGTATAGGCATTTCGTGATTTCATCGGTGTTACCGACCGTTGTCGTCAAAATTTTTTGGATATCGGCTTGAACGAGGTTGCCCTAGCCAAGATCTTGTCGGCGGTGGCGGTCCCGACGAAGGTTCGGTAGCTGCTGCTGCCGGGTGAGAGGTCGTCGCAGCCGGCCGCCCTCCCTGCCCGGTGGCGGTCGTCATGCAGGCGAGAGCCAGGTCACCGCCCGGTCGAGACGGTGGCAGCCCGATGATCTCGACAGCCACGCAGACCTCTCCCCAGCCTCATGAACAGCGACGTTGTATTTCGCTTGACATAGTCGCGTCCAGCTGATCCACTTCGTTTCTGTGGTCGTTGAGCGGACTTCAGGGTCGGATAATGAGATGCCACAGTATGAGGTGCCAGGGTGTTTCGGCTTCGGGACCGAGTTGCGTCGGATCCGTACTGAGCAATGCCTCTCCCTCAGTGCTCTCGCTCGGCTGATTCATTACAGTAAAGGTTACCTGAGCAAGATCGAGAATGGCGAGAAGCCACCGACGTGGGATGTTGCGATTCGGTGCGATGACACGCTTGGCGCCCGTGGGGCGCTGACTCAGCTCCTCCCCGTCGAGGCTCGGCAGGTACGGGATAGACCTGGCGTCCGGCCGAGGCAACTCCCGGTGTCCGTCCCGGACTTCACTGGTCGCCAACGGGACCTCGACGAACTTGAAGCCCACTTCACCAGAGGCGCGAGCGTCATCGTGATCAGTGGTCCACCCGGGGTTGGCAAGACCTCGTTGGCCTTGAACTGGGGGCGCCAGCTGCGTGACCGCTTCCACGACGGCACCCTCAGGTGGACCACGTCGGGTGAGTCGATCGCTTAATGCAACAGTGCCCACGAGGTGCATCCCGAGGTGTCTTTCGCCGCTATGAACGCCAAGAAGCCCCTGGAACACAGCAGGATCAGCTGGGCGGGGCACATTACTCGCCGGGCACTCCTCGCCGAGCACGGCATGCACCTACCCGACCAGCTCGGTGACGCCGGCAACGCCCGCCTCGACGATGTGCTCGATGCAGCCGCCACAGCGTGGAGCGCCCACCGCATCGCCACCGGCCACGCCAGCCGACTGGCCACTGAACCCTTGCCGGCCAGGAGCTCATCAGCATTCAGTACTAAACCTCGATCGCGCGCAGGTCTGCGCCGGGTGCCCGTGATCCAACGGTGCGCTACCGTGACCACGACCGCCACCGTGGAAGTCATCCCAGCGCCGCGATGCTTAGCACTTGTCGACGTACAAATTTGTACTTTGCACCACCGCCCGGTGACCGTCGACGCAGCAACAACGAGGGAAGGCCATGACGGCAATTTGGCAGGAAAGTCCGGCACATGAGTGGACGCTACTTAAACCCACCGGCTTCCCGGACGAAAAGACGTTGCACGACCTCGTCGCCAGAGCCCCGGAGCTTCTTCCATTGAGTGGTTCGCCCCGAGTGATCGTCCTGGGCCGCGAGGTGCTTCTGGGTAGTGGGTTTGCGGACTTACTTGCCATCGAACCAGACGGCCGGCCGATCATCATCGAGATCAAGCTACGGAACAACACAGAGTCACGGCGGGCGGTTGTGGCTCAGGTGCTCGCCTACGCCGCTGCGCTGCACGGCGTCTCGGCTGAGCAGTTCGAGCGGGAGGTATTGGCGAAACCCCTCGGCGGGCGCAGCCTGCTCGATGTCGTCCGGGAGTCCGCGCAAGAGGAGAGCGTCGAGGCCCCCGAGTTCGCGGAGACCCTTGGTACCACGTTACGCGACGGGACTTTCCGACTCGTTCTCGTCTTGGACCAGGCCCCGGACGATCTCGTACGTCTCGTTGGGTACGTCGAGGCGATGACGTCCGGGCTCTCGGTAGATCTGGTGACGCTTGCGGCGTACCAGATCGGCGATCGAAGTGTCGTCGTTCCCCAACGCGTTGAGCCGGAGCGCCGCCAGCGCCCGGAGATCGAGCCGGTAGAGGCCAACCGGTCAGGGCGCCCGCGCAGGGGCGACGTCATGCCCGGTGTCGAACCTTTTCGCGCGCAACTCTCAACAGTCCCCGACGACCGTCGTCCGGCGCTGGAACGGTTCGCTGCGTGGGCGCAGAGACTGGCCGACGAGAGACTCGCAGAGGTGTCCACGTATTTTGGTAAGCGCGGTGAGGTCATGGTGCTCCCCCGGCTGCTGCCCGAACGCGCTGGGCTCGTTTCCTTGGGTCAGTGGACAGACGCCTCAGCGTTTCTTTCGTTATGGCGCTCTGTGTTCGAACGTCGAGCGCCCAGGAGCATTGAGCGCGTCGAGTCGCTCATCGCGCCAATCCCACTGGGCAATGGAAAAACAGTTTACGACGTGTCCGACGAACTTCTCGCAGCACTTTATGACGCCTATATTGAGGCCAATAACACGCGATTGTAAGTTGCTCCGAAGTGAAGGGAATCCGCATATTTGATCCGCTCCACCGACGCGGATACCGTGGCTGACGAGATCGGTGGCAAAGTCCACGATGGTGACGACCACGGGAGTCAGTCCCGGGCGGCACGGAGAGCGGAACTTTTGGGGGAGGCGGGCTCTGCGAGGAGGGCCCTTGAGACTGGTGAGCTCGCGTATTCAACCGTCGTCAGTTTTGGAGTGCTCTCCCGCGGCGTAACGACCCCAGGTGTCACCAGCCTGGGTGGCGATCTTGGTGGTGGTGACGGGTGGTAGCTGAGCGCGTCGGCGACAACAGGCGCTGGCATTCTCAGAACGGTGCTGGCGAATGGCAGCGGCCACGACGGACGCTGAGGAGCACACGCGGCAGGTCGACGGTAGAACGAGAGAGCGGCGGCGCCACGACATGACAGTGACGTCGCTGTATTCAGCCAGCCGGATCACCGGCGGCGGGGTGCCGTGCATGCATGCTGAGGGGCATGTCCGAAGCTCGCAGGGCCTACGCCCATGGTCATCATGAGAGTGTGCTGCGTTCTCACCGGTGGCGAACCGCCGTCAACTCTGCCACCTACCTTCTTGATTGGTTGGTCGCGGGGACGGATGTGCTCGACGTCGGCTGCGGCCCGGGAACGATGACAATCGACTTCGCTCGCAGGGCGGCGCCCGGGCGAGTGGTAGGTGTCGACCGCCCCGAGGTGGTTGACGTGGCGCGTCGCGAAGCTGAGGGCGTCGCCAACGTCGAGTTTTGCGTTGGTGACGTCTACCGGCTGCCCACGGCCGATGCCATCTTCGATGTTGTCCACGCACACCAGTTGCTTCAGCATCTCGGTGATCCGGTTGCTGCGTTGGTGGAGATGCGGCGGGTCTGTCGGCCGACCGGGGTCGTCGCCGCCCGCGATAGCGACTACGCCGCGACGGTCTGGCATCCGGCGGATCCCGCCCTCGACCGCTGGCTTGATCTGCAGCGGTGTGTGATCCGTGACAGCGGTGGTGATCCCGACGCCGGACGCCGACTGCTCGGTTGGGCACGTCGCGCGGGATTCTCGGAGGTGGTCTCATCGGCCTCGGTGTGGTGTTTTGCGACCCCGGCGGACCGCGGGTGGTGGGCAGGGATGTGGGCTGAGCGGGTCGTCAGTTCGGCGCTCGCCGAGCATGCGGTGGAGCGTGGGCTGGCGTCGAGGGCCGATCTTGAGTGGATCGCCCAGGCTTGGCATCGGTGGGCGGCCGCGGACGACGGCTGGTTTCGTCGTGGTCCACGGCGAGGTACGTTGCACGCCCTGACAAGCCACTTGTCGGTCGTTACAGCGGCACCGGGCGCGCCGATTCCGGTCCCTTTGGCATGCCCTCCGGCGCGGTCTTTCTTGATACTTACCGACCGAGGTGATGTCAGGTCTCAGGTCTCTGGTCGTAAGCCACCTCTTGTGGGTGGGTTCGTTCGTTCGTTCAGGGAAGCTGAAAATAGTGGTGGTGCCGTTGCTCGCAGACGAAGATCGAGTACTCGGCGTAAAAAGCGTGGCGCCCCCGCCCCCGCCCCCGCCGCTGGGCGGCGCGGTGCTCGGGATACGGTCAGATGGGGATGGGGCCGTTAGAGGCGTGACCTGGGCGAAGCTGGCGGGGTTGGAGCGGTAGTGTCGCTGGTCATCGGCCTGCGCGAAGGCTGTTGACCAGGCCACCTGAAGACCTACGGCCCCTTCTGACCGTATCCCGCTCATATCCGTGCTACAGGAGTATGCCCGCCATACGAGACACCTGGAAATCGTCGCGGATCTCGCAGGCGGACTGGTTGGGAGAGTAGGCAGTCACCTCCCCGTCGAAGGAGCAACAGCAGACATGCGATCGACCCCACGTAAGTTTGACTGTGGCCAGGTCAGCGACGAGGCACTGCAGAAACTCACCGTCGGCGAGCGGAAACCGCACAACGCACCCATCACCCTCGTCGAGTACGACCCCGACTGGCCTGCGCTGTTCGCTCGGGAGGCTGCCCGAGTCCGCGCAGCGCTCGGCGAGCTAGCACTTCTCATCGAGCATGTCGGCTCGACCTCTGTGCCCGGCATCGCAGCCAAACCCATCATCGACATGATGCTGGTCGTGCCCGGCTCCGCCGACGAACCCTCGTACATGCCGTCCTTGGAAGCAGCGGGGTACAAACTTCGGATCCGTGAACCCGAGTGGTTCGAACATCGCCTCTTCAATGGGCCAGACACCGACATCGGCCTGCACGTCTTTAGCGCCGGAACTCCCGAGATCGATCGGATGCTGCGCTTCCGTGACCGGCTCCGGGTCAGTCAGGCTGACCGCGCTCACTACGAGCGCACCAAACGGCGATTGGCCCAACACGTGTGGCGACACGTGCAGCACTACGCCGACGCTAAAACCACTACCGTCGAGGAGATCTTGGACCGAGCCTACGCGGCTGAGTAGCGCGCTAACCATGTCCATGGTCGTCGACGGCTCACGACAGCGTGCGTTATCAATCAGAGAAGAGATGCACGAACGCGGCCTGCAAGGGGGTGAAAGCGCGAACATCGAGACCTCGGCGTGCTCGCGGTCCGGGCCAGTCAGGTCCCCGCCTTTGCCGTAGTATAGATCCTTATCGCCCGAGTTCCAGTTCTCCGCGACCTGCAGGCCCTCGTGGATCTCTCGGCGCACCTAGTAGCTGGCCCATACTCGCAGTTGAAGATCGCCCGGATGACGCGTCCCAGTTCTTCAACTGGTGGGTGGGTGCGTGGGGGCCGCGCCACCGGCTTTAGAATCCCCGGCACTGCGGCGGGCATCGTTAGATAGTCCAGCATGGGGGCGTGGGTGTGTCGTTATGTGGTTTGCAGGCACGGTGCGCCTCGGTGGTCACGGCTTTATGTCAGCCCGTGACCACCGAGGCGCACCGTGCCTGCTTGTGGTTGTGCCGCCGCTCAGGGCGCTTGACGATGTCCGGTGCGGTTGCTCGTCTCAGCGGTCCGTACCTGCCTTGCGGGAGCGCAGGCGTCGGAGGAGAAAACGGTGTTTCTATGATTCGCAGCTGGTGTGGGTATCCGGGGGCACGCCAGCTGGCCCACAACTGTCAGTACCGTCGCCGCCGTTGAGCGTGTCCACCGCGGCGTCGTTGTCAGGGCCGCTAAGGCGGTCGTTGCCGGCGCTGCCGTTGAGGGTGTCCATGCCGTTGCCGCCGCTGAGCGCGTCGTTGCCGGGGCCGCCGGTGAGGGTGTCGTTGCCGTCGCCACCGTTGATGGTGTCGTCGAATCTGGTGCCGGTGATGGTGTCATTGCCGCCGTTGCCATTGATCGTTTTGCCGACATCAGCGCTGGTGCAGTCGATCGTGTCATTCGCAGCGGTTCCGGTCACGGTCGTGGCGGTCTGCGTCACTCCGGGGCCCACAACGCAGTCGCTGGCGGCGGAGGCGGAGGGAACGCTGATTAACCCGCTCAGGCCCATAACGCTAGCGATGAGGAGGGGGTATACCGTTTGTTTTCTCATTTTTTCTCCATGTTCGTATGGGAACTCAGATAAACAGCGCTATCCTGATCGTCACCGGTGTGTGACGCCTCCCCCTCGAAGGCCGCGCTGCCCGGGGCCCTGAGGTGCAGCTTTCATCTAGTCCATCATGAGTACCAACTGTTCGTTACTCCGAGGCTGGTGTTTCGCTGACGGTTCTGACGCACAGCGCAGTTCGCGCAGCGGTGTTCGTTGAGGTGACGTTCGACGAGACTGCAGAGGCCAACGAAACGACGCTTCACCCGGAGATACAGAATTTGACGGGCGCGCGTGACACCGAACGCCTGTCGCATCGCGTAGAGTCCATGCCCCGAGACAAGCGGTGCGCTCACCCTTCTCAGCCACACGCTAGTGTCGTGCCCCGTGTCTGGTCTTTAGCGTCTGCGGGCAGTGGGACAACGGCGCCTGCTGAATCGGTGCGCATTCTGCGGAGATCTCAAGCTAACGAGGATGCCCGCAGCTGAGATGACGTTGACTTAGTCGACCGCGGCGACGAGAGCGTTCTAGCTGCCGGCCACCGGAAAGGAAGCCCGCGCCGAAAGGAGTGAGGGCGACCATGCCCCCGGTCACCACGGTGACCCCGGGCAAACCCCGGATGGTGCGAATACCTCGGATGACGCCTTCTTTTCCTGAAACACATATAGAGGCAGACCCACATGGCACAGCGCGCCGAGAGGTAGAAGACAGCCCACGCGGCGCGCACGCCCCGCTGTCGAGGCTGTCTACGTCCACTTCACCACGCGAAAAACTCGGTTCGACGTCTGCGTCACCACGGTCGTAGGTAACAACCGTACATCACCAGAATCGGCTGCATTCATTACAGACCGTAGCACACACACGCCAAGGTGTGCCCGGGAGTTACCCACCTCCGGACGCGGTGAGTGCCGCTTCGACCGCGAACCCGCTGCTGTGGGTGACGGATACCGTCACCAAGCCCCCATCAGACGCTGATCCATCACCGGCGAGCGAGCAGGACGCAGCGGGTATGGAACGCGGCGCCTACCGAGGTCCGCAACAAGTCCCTCACCGCGCCCAGCTCACCACATCTCCCCGCCACCACCTGGCCGGCGAGCCTGACAATGGACGCGTCACACCATGCCGAGGAGTAGTTCGGGGACCTGCGGCGGTGTGGGGCTGCACGCGCTCGTCGCTGCGGTCCTACCCACGACGCGCTGTGCTCCTTTTGTTCCTACGTGACCGGACCCTGCCTAGGTTGGGAGTGTCGGCTTTGACTTGGGCGTAGATGTCGTGGGCGGGTTCGGTGCGGCCGGCGCGCAGCAGTATTTCCGCGAGCCGGCAGCGCGGATCGGGGCTACCGCGATAGCCGGCGGCGATGGCGGCGTGCATCGCCTCCATCGCGTCGTCGGTACGACCCAGCTGCTGGTAAACCTCAGCGAGTTCGTCGAGCAACCCGGGCAGGTCGAACCAGTCCGCGACGTCGGCGTCGGCCCGGCAGCTGGCCACCGCGCGTTCGAGCACTCCTGCGGCCGCGGCGGCATCTCGCGGGTATGTCGTGAGCACCCGTTCGAGCTCGTCTTCTAACGCAGCGACGTCCACCATCGCGCCACCCCCTCGTTGCCCATCACTGCCAACCCTGTGCCCCGAATGGCACGCTAACGCTCCCCGCCGAGCCCGGCGTACTCCCCCGGTCGGGGAATCAGCGCGCGAGCAGGACCCGTTTGCGCAGCAGGTCGAAATTGGCGCGACCGAACATCTGCCGCTTCAACATTTTGATCTTGTTGACGGTGCCTTCAACCTGCCCGGAGCTGTAGGCAAGGTCAGCCCGTTGGTGACCGCGGCCTGGTCGCGTCGCAGGCTGGCCACCAGGGAATGCAGCGCGGGCATGTCATCGGCCCCGACCGCGTCCATCCAGGCGGACAACTGCTCGCCGGTGCGCTGGCACATCATGGTGGCGAAGGTGTTGACGTGCCCGGCGGTGGCGTCGAGTTCTGGGCAGCGGGCCAGGATCTCTTTCAGGCGCACCTGGTCACCGGCACCGAGGTTGGCGGGATTGGTCATGATCCAGCGGGTGACCCGGCGCGGGGTGGCCTTGGCCGGCGCGGGCGGCGCCAGGCCACGTGTGCGGCCGGGGCCGCGGAATCGCTGCAGGTAATGCTGCACGGTGCGGCGACTGCCGCGCCATCCCAGCTCGACTAGCTCGGTGTGTAGCACGGTGGCCTCGGTGCAGCCGGCGTTCCAGCGTTTGGTGCAGGTAGGGCTTGAATCGGTCCAGCTTGCCCGACCAGACGTCAGGCGCTCCGCGCCATCACCGTCAGATTTGACCCTAAAATTCGTTGATTGACACGTCTCCCACGTGGTCTTAGGTCTCAACCTGACACTTCGGCGTGAGAGGGCGTGATCACGGGACCGCGGTTCATAGGGAGTTATCCGGGAGGTCAGATCGCTTGTGGCCATAGCCTTTTTCTCAGTCGGTATTGAAACGCAGCTACTTCGGTTGGTCAAGTGAGCTGCGGTCGCGTCCGCGCGCGCACCGCTGATAGGAAGGCTGCGTAGCTCCAGGTCAGATCAGCGACGCTTTTCTCGTAGCCGGTCGTGCCGTCGAACTGCTCGCTGAGCTCAAAGTGGTCGCTGTGGTACACGATGGCTTGCAGCATCTTGTCGCCGGCTTTCCGAAGCTGCGCCGCGGCGACAGTCGGCTTGGTGTTGGTGTTGACGCCGGCTTGGGCAAGAAATGCAGCGGTCTGCTCGTCATCCGGGATCTTCTCCAGCGGTTCCACAGCGGCGGCGACGTTGTAGTACAGCTGGGCGAAGTTTGCAGTGCACAACACCCAGGGGTGGTCGGTGCCGCTGTCGTTGTTGTCGCCGTCATAGGTGTCGCCGGGGTAGCGCCCGAGCAGCGGACCGAGCTCGCGTTGCTTATCTGCCTCGTTTATGGGGTAGACGTGCGGCGACGCGGGGTCGGACCACTGTTGGCGCAGCTTGGTCGCTGTGGCGAGCAGCTGAGGGTCGGTGCAGTCGACCGCGCCGTACACACTGGCCATCACTATGTCGATGTTCGGGTCGTAGTCCTCACGTGTCGGTTCCAGGATCGACACGTAATACCCGTTGCCGGCGTCCCAGTGCTTCTGCAGGGCATCTTTTAGCCAGCTGATCGCGTCGTCGGTCCCTGGTGGAACGGTAACCCCGAGGGTGTTGTTCTTGATCTCGGTCAAGCAGCGCAGTTGCACGGAACGGGTGAAGAACGACTGACCCTCCACCTCTTCCCACAGGTTGAGGGTCGGGTTCTGATAGTTGGCGAGAAGGAAGTCGAGGTTGCGCGCCGCCACCGTGCGTGCGCTGTCCTGCGTCGTGGAGTCGAGCTGGTTGAACGCTTGCAGGATGGCTAGTGTCTGGAGCGCGGGGCCGTCGTTCTGGTCGCCCCAAGGATCCCGCGGCTCGCCTTCGATCGTGCACGCGGCACGGCTGAAGTGGTTTGGCAGCGCGTTCGCCTGGCATCTCGTGGCGAAGTTCACGTAGTCACACAGCGGCTCCACGCTACCGCCAGGGCCGGCGGGCAGGGTGGCTAGCGCGATCTCGATCGCGACCACCGCGGCGTCCCGTGTCCAGTTGTAGACGTAGTCCTGCTTCACCGACGGGAGGTTGCTGCCGAAGGAGGGCGACGCGATGATGCAACCCGGCGCGGAGAACTTAGGCGGCGCGCCGCCGGCTTCTTCACCCAGGTCGGCCGGGTCGACAAAGACGAACCCGTCGCTGGACATGTTCCGCAGCATGAGCGGGAGCATGTACTTCGCGATCACGGTCAAGTTGGACTGCTGCACCGCGGATTGCACCTTCGCGTACTGCGGCTCTGGCATCGCCGTCCTCCTCATGTGGTGTGGACCTTGGATTGTGGCGGCGGCAGGCCGAGTGCGTCCACGCCATCAAAGGGGACTGCGTTCGGATCGTCAACCGAATGCGGAGTGCCCGAGAGGTGAGGCGACCAGCCAGCGGCATGGAGCTCGCATCCTCCCGACCCACGGCTCAAGCTGCTCCTCCCCGGCACCTCGCCGATCTCAGTGGACCGTACCGGACAGCTTCAGTTCCCTCTATTGACAACAATATAGATCTATGTAGTCTTTAGTTATACTGCTGGCGCTCATCCTCGTCTTGCTGGTGTTCAGCGGGTGCTGGCTGGGAGTAGCTCCGGCCGGGGGTGGTCGCACGCTGTGGTGCTGCCGGGAGGAGATCCGTCGGCGGCGGGGTTCCCAGCTGGAGGTGGCGGCATGAGGCGCATTGTGATCGCGGTAGTCGCCGTTTTGGCCTGCGCGACCGGTTCGGTCGCGCTTCCTGGTCCGACCGGCATCAATCTGGCAGCTTTGGGCCACGATGGCCAAAGTGACCTCTACCGGGTGCCGAGCGGCGTGGTCTCGCCCGGCGGCGCGGTGACGGTGCGGTTCCGGACGATCACCGACGGTGTCGACATGGTGACGCTGCGGCTGACCGAGCAGGCCAGCGGTGGGCAGCGGCTGCTGCCGATGCGGCGGCTCGCCCGAGCGGTGTCGTGCTACCAGGCGGCGCTCGCGTGGACCCGCTGTGACTTCTGGCAGGCGACCCTACGCCCGAGCGCGTTGGGTGTGCTGTCGTACCGCTTCATCGCGCGGCGGGGGCAAGACATCGCCTATTACGCTGATAGCCCGGGACAGTTCGGCGCGATGGGTGCGGGATCGCGTTCTGATGCTCCGAACGACTACCGGATTCATGTCGTTACACCGCGTTTCCCGGTCATTCCCGCCATGAAGGACGGGGTGATGTACCAGATTTTTCCGGACCGGTTCGCGAACGGTGATACCTCCAACGACATCTCGGTGACCCGACCACGCTACGACTATCCCGCGCCGACCAACCCGACACCGGCGCAGGCAACGGCGGCGGCGGTCGCTAGGGTGCAGCGACGCGCGTGGACCCAGCTGCCCGAGGGCAGCTGCCGAGACCACGTGAACTCCGCGACCCCGTGCACCCAGCGCGCTCTCGGCCGGGATTACTTCGGCGGTGACCTTCCCGGCATCACGCAGAAGCTGGCCTACCTGCAGAGGCTCGGCGTCACGCTGATCTACCTGACGCCGGTCTTCGCCAGCAAATCCAACCACGCCTACGACGTGGCGGATTTCGCCCACGTCGATGCGGCCTTCGGTGGCGACGCGGGGCTGGCCGCCCTGCTGAGCCAGGCGCACCGGCTCGGTATCAGGGTCATCCTCGACCTGCCCTTCGATCCGTCGTCTTCGGACAGTCCGTACTTCGACCGCTACCACCACTATCCGGTGGGTGGGGCCTGCGAAGATCCGGAGTCGCCCTACCGATCATGGTTCACCTTCCACAACCTGCCGCCCGGCGCCGCCGGGCCGTGCGCGGGCGACCAGCCCGGCACGTACGCGACGTACGACGGCTGGGGCGGTGTGGTCGATACACTGCCGCTGTTCCGCAAGAAGGATCCCGCCGATCCGGTCGAGGTCTTCGCCCCGGTCGCCGACTACTTCTACCGCGGCCAGAATTCCATCGCGCGCCGCTGGCTCGCGTTCGGGGTGGACGGTTTCCGGCTGGACTCGATGCAGGACAAGTCGTTCCCGACGGCCTACTGGCAGCAGTTCCGCACCGCGGTCAAGACGGTGAAACCGGACGCGCCGCTGGTGGGGGAGGGCTGGCAATTCGCTGACAACCTGAAACTCACCAACGGCGACCAAGCCGACACCTCGATGGGATACCGGTTCCGCGCGGCGGTCCTGTCGCTGCTGGGCGCCGTGGGCGACGACAAGGGATTCCCCGGCGACGGTGATCCCCACGTGCCGGTGTCGCAGTTCGTCGCGGCCATGGGGTCGATCCGGCAGGACTATCCAGACGCCACGTACCGCACGTTGATGAACCTGCTGGATTCCCACGACACGGCACGGCTGCGGTGGATGCTGACACCCGGCCAGGACAACAGCAACGACCGCGAGTCCAACGCCGCCAATGTGGCGGCCGGCATTAGAGCGGAGAAGGTGGCCACCACCATCCAGTTCACCCTGCCCGGGACGCCGAGCATCTACTACGGCGACGAGGTCGGGGTGACCGGATCCGACGACCCGGACAACCGGCGGACGTTCCCGTGGACCGGTACGATCGGGTGCGCGGCCAGCAACGATTATTGCGCCGGCGGAGATCACGAGCTGCTCGGTTTCTACTCGGCTCTCGTCACCTTGCGGAAGTCGCATCCGGTCTTGCGGGACGGCGACGCGCACTACCTGCTGGCCGACGACCAGGCGCAGACACTTGCTTACGCGATGCGTACGCCGGGGGATATGGCGATCGTGCTGGTCAACCGCAGTGCCGCGGCGCGCATGGTGAACGTGCCCACCATCGCGGTGGTCCGAGACGGCGTCGATTTCGTCCCCGCCTTGGGAGAGGCCGCTGCGGCGACGACCGCCGCCGGACGGCTGACCGAGACGATCCCGGCGATGACCGCGCAGGTGCTGGTCACCACGCCAGGCCAGCGGATCACCCCGCCACCTGCTCCCACGCGGGTGCACGCCGCGGGCCGGTTCGGGCGCCGGGTCGACATTGGCTGGGACGCGGTCGGCGGCGCCGCGGCGTACCAGATCTGGCGCAGCCCGCTGGCCGGTGGCGGCTATCAGCTGGTCGGCACCGCGACCGGAACATCGTTTGTGGACACTGCGGACGGCCCCGACACCGAGCACCATTACGCCATCAAGGCGGTTGACTGGTCGGGCAACATCGGCGCTGCCTCCGCGGACGCGGCGGCCATCGCGCCGCCGCCGATTCTGCCGATCCGGATCGTCGTGGCGGCCGCTCTTGTCATCCTGGTCGGGTTGGTGATGCTGGTCAGGCCGTGGCGTTCGACCGGCGCCGGGTCAGGTCTGTAAAGCACGCATGATGGCGGGCAACGCACGGTGCAGTTCCCGCTGCCAGTACGGCCAGTTATGGATTCCGGGCCCGTAGGCGTCGACCTGCGCGGGGATGCCCAGCACATCCAGTCGGCGGACAAAGGCGGCGTTTCCCGGGGCCAGTCGCCGCTCGATCTGACTGCCGACGCTGGAGGAGGTCCCCGCACTGTCCAACGGGCCGGGATCCCCGTTGCCGTAGGACACGAACAACGAGATTCCTCGTAGGTCCGCTGCCCTGTCGGTGGGGTTGTGCCGGTGCCAGACCGCAGCTTGCTGGGTGCGATTGCCCCACACTCCCGGCGGGAACGGCCACTTCGAGGTGCCCACGGTGTCCAGGACTCCGCTGAACGAGGCGGCTGCGCGGAACAGATGCGGCGAGTGGGCGGCGTAGAGCATGGCGCCCAGCCCTCCCATGGACAGCCCGGCGATCGCCCGGTGATCGCTCGCCCGCCAATCACGGTCGAGGACCTGGAGTAGCTCTACTAGATGGAAGGTCTCCCAAGCGGGTGGGCCGCCGTGGCCTTCGTTGTACCAGTCCGAGTAGTAACCCTGCGTTCCGCCCTCGGGCATCACGACCAAGAGGGGAAGCCCGGCGGTCACGGCGGCGACATCGGCGGACCGCGTCCAGCACTGGTAGGTGTCTGGATCATCGGCCCCGTGTAGCAAGTAGAGAACGGGCCAGCGGCGGTTCGGGTCCGCGTCGAAGCCGACCGGCAGCAGCAACCGCACCCTGGCCTTGCCGACCGAAGGGGAATCAAGCACCAGATCCCGGGTCCGATCGTTGACTTTGTCCACCGAAACCACGCGAACAGCCTTGCGGGATGCAGCGGCCGACGACTCGCTAGGGGCGGCGCAACTCCCGGCGACTACAGCACTGGCAAGCACCAGTGACACCACCCGCAGCCACCGCATACGTCTCCCGACCCTCCGGTTCAGGCAGCGTCGTTGTCGACAGCTCGCCGACCTGCGCAGAACCCATCGACCCACGTCACCATACCCTCTATTGACTTCATATGAGCCCTGTATAGACTTCCGTTATGCTGTGCATCCGGCGGGCAGGGAGAGCGGCGCCCCGGGGTGGTGTCTTCGGGTGGTGGCGGGGGGCGGTGGTCGCGGCGGGGATTGTGTTGGGCGCATCGACGCTGCTGGGTTGCAGCGCTGACGCTGCCGGGCAGCTCGTGCTGGCCTTCGACACCGGCTCCCAGGGTGCGGCCCAGTACCAGACAGCGGCGGTGGAATGCAGTAGGGCCTCCGGTGGCCGGTACACGATTGAGCAGCGGACCCAGCAGAGCAGGGATACTGATGATCAGCGGCTGAGCCTGGCGCGCCGGCTGGCCACCCACGATCCCGATCTGGACATTATGGAGCTCGACGTGATCTGGACCGGGGAGTTCGCCCAGGCCGGGTGGATCTTGCCGTACCCGGCCGAGGTGGCCCGGCAGATCGAGCAGGGGACCCTCCGGGGCCCGTTGGAGAGCGGGATTTATCAGGGCCGGTTGTATGCCGCGCCCCTGTCGACCAACACGCAGCTGCTGTGGTATCGCAAGGACCTGGTGCCGCACCCGCCGACGACCTGGGACGAGATGATCCAGCTGGTGGAGGGCCTGGCGGCGCGGGGCCTGCCGCACTACATCGAGGTCCAAGGCGCGCGGTATGAGGGTTTGACGGTGTGGTTTAACACCCTGCTCACCAGTGCCGGTGGTTCGATCGTCTCGGACAATGGCGATGTGCAGGTGGCCCGGGGTAATGCCGCCCAGCAGGCCTTGGGTGTCATGGCGCGGGTCGCCATCTCACGGGCCGCGGACCCGTCGCTGTCGGTCAGTGATGAGAACGAGGGCCAGTTCGCGATGGAAGCCGGGAATGCAGCGTTCGTGGTCGACTACCCGTTTATTTACGCCTCGATGTATCAGGACGGTGGCGGCACGTTCATCGACCCACTGGGGCGACCGACCAGCCGCGACACGGGCCGCCGGGTCGGCGACGTGTTCGGCTGGACCGCCTACCCGTCGATAGTGGCGGGTACTCCTGCGAGGGTGACGATCGGCGGTGAAAACCTGGGGGTGAGCGCCACCTCGCGGCATCCGGCCGAGGCGTTCGAGGCGGTGCAGTGCCTGCGCAACCGGGACAACCAGCTGCGCAACGCGGTAGGCGTGGAACGGCCACCCACACTTGGTGCACTGTATGACGACCCGGTATTGCAGAAAAGTTACCCGGCCTGGCAGGCGATCCGGGATTCGGTGAACAGCGCCAGCGTGCGACCGAAAACACCGGCCTACCAGAGCATCTCGATCGTGATCGCCGACCGGCTCAACCCACCAGCGAAGATCGATCCCGACACCGTGGTGGGTCAGCTGCGCGACCAGATCACCAAGGCCGTCACGTCGCAGGGGTTGGTGCCATGACGACCGTGCGGTCGGGTGCTCGTACCGCCGCGTCGGCCACAAGGCGCTGGCGCGCGCCAATTTCTGAGAAAGCCCGGGTGGAGCGTCGGCTGGCGGCGCTGCTCTGCGCCCCAGCGGCGCTGGTGATCCTGGCGGTCACCGGTTACCCGATCGGCTATGCGATCTACCTGTCGTTGGAACGGTTCGACCTGCGCTTCCCCGACAAACGCGGCTTCGTCGGGCTGGCCAACTACGGCGCGGTGCTCAGCTCTGGCTATTGGTGGCAGGCGTTCGCCGTCACTGTGGCCATCACGGTGGTCTCGGTGACAATCGAGTTCGTGATCGGGTTGGCGCTGGCGTTGGTGATGTACCGCACGTTGGTCGGCCGGGGTCTGGTGCGCGCCGTGGTGCTGATTCCGTACGGAATCGTGACTGTGGTCGCCTCTTACGGCTGGAAGTACGCTTGGACGCCGGGCAAGGGCTATCTGGCCGCGCTGCTGCCTGAAGGTTCGGCACCGCTGACCGATCAGGTCACGACCATCGCGTTGATCATCCTGGCTGAGGTGTGGAAGACGACGCCGTTCATGGCATTGCTGCTGCTCGCCGGTCTCGCGCTGGTCCCCGAGGACCTGCTCAAGGCCGCCGCGATGGACGGAGCGGGGCCATGGCAGCGGCTGACCAGGGTGATCCTGCCGATGATGAAACCGGCGATCCTGGTGGCGCTGTTGTTCCGCACCATGGATGCGTTCCGGGTGTTCGACTCCATCTACATCCTGACTCGGGGTGCCAACGGAACGGAGTCGGTGTCGATGCTCGGCTATGACAACCTGTTCAGTGCGTTCAACCTGGGCATCGGCTCAGCGATCAGCGTCGTGATCTTCATCGTGGTGGCGATGATCGCGGTGGTGTTCGTCAAGCTGTTCGGCGCGGCGGCGCCGGGCGTCGAGGCGAAGCAGAATCACCGATGATCACGGGGTGGGGCCGTAAGGGTTGGTGGGCCGTCGCCGACCTTGTCATCCTGGTTTACGCGCTGGTCCCGGTGCTGTGGATCGTCAGCCTGTCGTTCAAACCCCTCGATTCGATCTATGATGGTCGGTTCATCCCGGCCGAGTTCACCTGGTCGAACTACCAGCAGATCTTCCGGCTGGCCCCGTTTGTCAGCGCGTTGCGTAACTCGATCGGCATCGCGCTGATCGCGACCGGACTGTCGGTGGTGATCGGCACGCTCGCGGCCTACGCGATCGCGCGGCTGTCTTTTCCGGGGAAGAAGCTGCTGATCAGTGTCGCGCTGCTGATCTCGATGTTCCCGCAGATCTCGCTCGTTTCGCCGCTGTTCGACATCGAGCGCACGGTCGGGCTGTTCAACACCTGGCCCGGACTGATCCTGCCCTACATCACCTTCTCGCTCCCTTTGGCGATCTACACCTTGTCGGCGTTCTTCCGGGAGATCCCGTGGGAGCTGGAGAAGGCCGCCCAGATGGACGGCGCGACACCGTTCCAGGCGTTTCGCAGCGTGATCATCCCGCTGGCCGCCCCAGGGGTGTTCACCACCGCGATCCTGGTGTTCATCTTCTGCTGGAACGACTTCCTGTTCGCGATGTCGCTGACCTCTACCGAGGCATCACAGACCACCACGGTGGCGATCGCCGAGTTCACCGGGGCCTCAGAGTTCACCGAACCCACCGGGTCAATCTCAGCGGCCGCGGTGTTGTTGACCATCCCGATCATCCTGTTCGTGTTGAGCTTCCAACGTCGGATCGTCGCCGGGCTCACCGCCGGCGCAGTCAAGGGGTAACGGTGGCCACGATCGTCCTGGACAAGCTGACCAAGCGGTTCCCCGACGGCGTGCTCGCCGTGCAAGAGGTGGACCTCCAGATCGCTGACGGCGAGTTCATCATCCTCGTCGGCCCGTCGGGATGCGGGAAGTCGACGACCCTGAACATGATCGCCGGCTTGGAAGACATCACCTCGGGCGAGCTGCGCATCGGGGGACAGCGAGTCAACGAGCGGGCACCCAAGGACCGCGACCTGGCCATGGTGTTTCAGTCCTACGCGCTCTACCCCCACATGACCGTCCGGGACAACATCGCCTTCCCCCTCAAGCTGGCCCGGGCCGGTAGAACCACCATCGACGCCCGGGTCGCGGGCACCGCGGACATGCTCGGCCTCACCGACCTTCTCGATCGCAAACCGGCCACGCTCTCTGGTGGGCAACGCCAACGGGTGGCGATGGGACGCGCGATCGTGCGCAACCCCCAAGCCTTCCTGATGGACGAACCCCTGTCCAACCTCGACGCTAAACTGCGGCTACAGATGCAGGTCTCGGTGTCCCGGCTACAGAAAAATCTGGGCACCACCACTGTCTATGTGACCCACGACCAGACCGAGGCGATGCGGCTGGGGGACCGAGTGGTCGTCATGCGCGACGGGGCGGTTCAGCAGGTCGGCGCGCCACAGTCGCTCTATGAGCAGCCGGTGAACCTGTTCGTGGCACGCTTCATCGGCGCACCGAGGATGAACCTGGTCCGCGCCCGACTGGAGGACAATGTGCTGCGGTGCGTACTGGGCGAGCTGCGGCTGTCCGACCGGGTGCGTCGCACACTGGACACAGCACACGCCCCCCGCGACGTCATCATGGGCGTGCGGCCCGAGCACTTCGAGGACGCCGCACTGGTCGATCCCGGCACCACGACGCACGGGGTGACGTTCACCGCGCACGTCGAGATGCTGGAATCACTAGGCTCGGATAAGTATGCCCGCTTCGCATTGGAGGACGAGCCCGTCAGCGCAGCCACGCTGAAGAAGCTGGCCGCCGAGGCAGACACCGCCGACGTGCCCGGCGTCACCCAGTTGGTCACTCGTCTGTCCGTTGCGTCAGTTGCGACTCAGGGGCACAGGATGCAGGTCTGGTTCGATCCGGACCTAGTCCAGGTCTTCGACCCCTCCGATGGCCGAAACCTCACCCTGGGGCCCGGGATGCCGCAGGGTAAGCAGATTCAACGTCTAGGAGCCGGGACGCCCGGTTGAAGGACTTACCGCGTTACCGGGCCGCTCCGAGGGCGTCTCGGGAGGTGTACCCACGCCGCCACAATGGTCCTCGGAGCGGTTTTCGCCAGGTTAGCTCTGATCGCCCGAACCTGGTGCGACGGAGCGAAGCTGACCTCGGCAAGCATGGCCTCCCGGTACGTCTGAGCCGCGCGGGGCGGCTGTAACCCGCTGACCGCACACACCAACAGTTCGGTGCGCTCCCGACAATCACCCAGCGCCAGGCTGACCACATTGCACGCAAAAAAGGCCGTCAGCCGCAACGCCAAGGCAAGCGTCAACGGAGCCAGCACCACCGCCAGGCCCAGGGTCACAATCGTGGGCCCACCAAGCACCAACATGATGAGGTTGCCCACGCCCACGGCGTAACCACAGATCTTGGCGACCTTCACCCACCGGCCGCGCCACATCCTGGCTCACCTCCCGGGAACCGAGGCCATCGGACGGCGTCGGCAGTTGGCCCTGTTCATGAGTTCTGTCCCTTCAGCAGGCCTGGCGTCCACCGGTTAGGCGGTCTCATGCCCAGCAACCGCATCGAGCCCACGAGCCCACGCACGGCGTCTCGCGTCCGAACGCGCCGACACCTCCTGGAGCGCCTCGCGCGCTTGCGACGCGCCGTCGTCAGTGAGTCGGTAATAACGGCGCCGCGGCCGGGCCGCCGCACGCGGATCCAGATCTTCCCACTCGTCAGTCAACCAGCCGTGGTCCAGGAGCCGTTGCAGGATCGGGTAGGTGGTCCCCGGCAGCAGGCCGGTCCGCGCGGTGATCTCCAAGCCGTACAGGGCTACAGCGGGGTCGTCATCCCAGACCTGCAGCAGGGCTTCCAGAACCAGCCGCACGGTTGTCGTCATTCTGAGAGCCATAACTGAAGTCTAGTGAGGGCTAGCCCGAAGTCAACCGTGCGCCCCTTGCTAGAGTACGGTGAAGGCTATATAGTGTTTATTTATGGCCGTCGGTCCGGCGGTCGCACCCACATCACCGATGAGGAAAGGGGGCGGGCGCAGTGACCATTCAGGTGCTCGGCGCAGTCCTGCTGACCTGCCTCGGGCTGCTGCTCGGAAGTTCCTGGACCATCCAGGCTCTCCAGCCCAAGGTTCACCACCGGGCCGAGGAACGCCGCAGGCTCAACGAGGAGTGGTCGGCGATTCACACCGCCCGCCGGCAGCGCGGCGAGTGCCCGCGCTGCGGGAGTCCCCTATCCGAACGGGACTGGTATCACGCACCAACGCTGGTGGAGGAACGACCAGACGACAACTGGGTTGCCCGTCAACTGACCGCTCGCAGGGACGCCCGATGAACGTTCCGCTGGGCGACCCCCACCGCTGCCAACCAGCGGGAATTCATCTCCGCCCAGGACGGCGATGAGATCGATCACGAGTGTCAGGCGGTAGACGGCCCCGCCTGACACCTCCCTTTGTGACGCCTGCCCGGCGGCGTCGAAGCGCTCCGCCTCGGGTGGAGTCATCTGCACCCAGATCCGGGCAGTGGAGGGCTGTCTCCACCCTCGACCAACTCGGAACAACCGACCGACCCCGACCGGTTCACCAGGGGGCTGCGATGCCGACGACAACCGCCACCACCAGCTACGACACGCCGATCGGCGCCGATCTGCTGCTGCGAATCGACGAAGGGAACCCCTCAGCCTGGGACGAGATCCTGCGCCGGTACGGCACGCTCGTGTCCGCGACGGTGCGGTCATTTCGGCTACAGGACGCCGACGCGCTCGACGCGGTGCAGATGACCTGGCTACGGCTGGCCGAAAACGCCCACCAGGTACGGCATCCAGAGCGGCTGGGTGGATGGCTGGCGACCACCGCCCGCCGCGAATGCCTGCACATCCTGCGCCAAACCAAACCCGCCCCAGACCTCATTAGCGTGATGCCAGAAACCGTCGCCGACCCCTCGCCAGGCCCCGAGCAACGCATCACCGACGCCGACACCGCGCAGACGCTGTGGAAGCTCGTCGACGAGTTGCCGCCACGCCGGAGAACCCTGCTACGGGCGCTGTTCACCGACAATGCCCGCACCTATGCCGAGATCGCTAGCGCCGTCGGAATCCCACCCGGCGCGATCGGGCCCACCCGGGAACGGACCTTGCGGCAGCTCCGAGACACGCTCGAACAACACGAGCTGAGACCCGGAGCCCGGCGATGACGCCGCCGCCCCATACCAACCACCACGAATCCGCGCATTCCACCACACCACTGGAGTTCACGGCTTGGTGTTCAGATACTTTGATCGACGCGCTTAAGAGATAACCCGTGAGTTCCGGGGTTCCTCGTCGGGAAGTCGAGGGTCTGTTCCGCCCCGGACCAGGGCGTTCGTACTCGTTCAGGTGGCCTTGGCTCGCCTGACCGAACTTCAGCCTTTATGAGTCGTTCTCGATCAGATCGAGGATGTTCGGGCAGGACTGAAGGCGAGGACGCGGGTTGGGACTGGCGGTGGTGCGGGACCGAGACCGTTCGGATATGGGGGAGATCATCTACCCGAGAGGGGTCCGGCTATGCGGCGAGTTCGACCGGGCCGCCGTGGTGGGTGAAGTCCGGATACCACCGCTGGAAGTGAGTGGCCAGGTCGTTGTTCAGCACTTGGGTGCGAACCTGTAGACATCCCACGGGCGTAAGTTGTCAAGCAGCTTCTTGTTTATCTTGTTTGTGGGTGGGCCAGGCGGTGGCTTCGTTGTAGCCGCAGCCCCGGGTCAGGCAGCCGTGCAGGATGCCGACCAGGCGGTTGGACAGGCGTCGCAGGGCGTCGTTGTGGCTGATTCCGCGGGCTCGCAGGCTGTCGTAGTACGCGCGGGCACCGGGGGATGCGGTGAGCGCGGTGAAGGCTTGCTGGAACAGCGCGTCTGCGAGACGTTTATTGCGGGCGTAGCAGGCTAAGACCACGAGTTTTTTCCCGGAGGCACGGGTGATGGGGGAGGTTCCGGCGTGCTTTGGCATTGGCGTAGCGGCCGGTGGCATCGCCGAATTCACCGAGGACCCGGGCGCCGAGGATTTTTCCCAGCCCAGGTTGGCTGAGATAGATCTCACTGTCCGGGTGCTGGCCAAAATGTGTGACCACCCTGGCTTCCAGGGCCTCGATCTGCTGACCCATTTCGGTGATAATAGCTACCAGCGCTGCCGTGGCTGCGCCATAAGCCTCGGTAATCTGTGGTAAAGCCTTCAGGTGCTCTGTATGCAGCGCTGTGTGGATCCTGGTGGCTGTGGTAGTCAGATAACGCTGACGTCCTGCCTGACGGAGTATGTCCGTGATGGCCTCCGGGGTCAGGGCTCGTCCCGCCCGGGGCGTGGGCGCGGCTGCCAGCACGGCCAGCGCGTCGCGTCCGTGCAGGTCATCGAACGCGTGCAAGGCGGCGGGGTAGAACTCCCGCAGCATCGAGCGCAGCTGGTTGGCTTGGCGTTGCCGGGACCAGACCAGGTTCTGATGGACCCGGGCTAACGTCTGCGCCGCCCCGGCTAGTTCTGAATCCGCCGCTAACCTCGCGCTTTCATCGTATTTGATCATGTGGGCGACACGCTGGGGCTAGATGCGCGAAAGTGCCTGCTCAGCCCGGTTGGATCGGAGTTCTCAAGGCTCAATCCGGCCGGATAGAGAGGCACTTCGCAGGTGAAGGATAAACAACGCCGTCGGTGGTTGTCAGTGATCACCTTCGGTGAGTCGTTGGTGTCGCATGCGGGTGGGTCGCTGCTGGTGGCGACGGCGCATGCCACCGGGCTATCTCGGGAGCTGTCGACTCGGCTGGGTAGCTGGCGGCGGGCGTGGGCGATCCACGATCCGGGGAAGATCGTGCTGGATCTGGCCGTGGCGGTCGCGCTGGGTGGGGACTGCGCTGCTGATATCGGGGTGTTGCGGGCCCAGCCTGGGGTGTTCGGTTTGGTGGCCTCGGATCCGACGGTGTCACGTCTGGTCGCCACGCTGGCCGAAGATGTCGATGCCGCGCTGGGCGCGATCGCCGGGGCTCGGGCGGCGGCTCGGGAGCGGGTGTGGGGCTGGGCGGGCGCACCGATCGCCGACGGGCGGGTAGTGATCGATTTGGATGCCACCCTGGTCACGGCGCATTCGGAGAAGGAGGCCGCCGCGCCGACCTATAAACGCGGGTTCGGGTTCCATCCCTTGCTGGCCTATGCCGATCACGGTGACGGGGGCACCGGCGAACCGGTGGGCGCCTTGCTGCGCCCGGGCAACGCGGGCTCCAACACCGCGGCCGATCACATCGAGGTCTTCGACGCCGCGCTGGCGCAGCTGCCCGCGCCGTGGCGCACCCCCGAATGAGCAGGGTCGGCGCCCGGTGTTGGTGCGCACCGACGCCGCCGGCGCCACCCATGGCTTCACCCACCATCTCGCAGCGAGGGGTGCGGAGTTCTCGGTGGGTGCCTACCTGCACCACTTCGACATCCACTGGGTCCTGGCCCAGCTCCCCGAGGCCACCTGGACCCCCGCCTACCAGGTAGGCAAGCCCCGCGCCGGGCAGCCCGGGCCGATCATCGAACCCCGCGACGGGGCGTGGATCGCCGAGGCCACCGGACTGGTCGATCTGTCGAGCTGGCCGGCCGGGACCCGACTGATCCTGCGCCGCGAACGCCCACACCCCGGTGCGCAACTACGGATCACCGACGTCGACGGTCACCGGATCGTCGGCGTGCTCACCAACACCCCCACCGGGCAACTCCCCGACCTGGAACTACGCCACCGCCGCCACGCCCGCGTCGAAGACCGCATCCGCAACGCCAAAGACACCGGACTGCGCAACCTGCCCTTCTACGACCTGACCCAGAACCGGATCTGGCTCGCGATCACCGCCCTGGCCGCCGACCTCCTCGCCTGGACCCAACGCCTCACCTTGACCGGCGCCGCCGCCCGATACGAACCCAAACGGTTGCGGCTGCGCATCCTCGGCGTCGCCGGGCGACTCGTGCGCACCGCACGACACACCATCCTCAAGATCCCCGATACCTGGCCCTGGGCCCACGACATCACCACCGCTCACGCACGCCTGGCCGCCCTCACACCCTGACCGCACCACCCAACCCCCCGACAGGACCCGGAGAACCGGCCACCACCACAGGGCCGAGACTCACCCTTGGCACCAACCGAAACAACCGCACACAAGATCAACCAACGGAATCAAAGATCACCATGCGGTCGGGATGAAAGATCGAGGCTAACAGTTGGTGGTGATCACGGTCCATCCGGACGATCTCGGCCAGGGCGTGCGCATCCCCGCGATCGGATTTAGCCCCCGATGTGCCATGACGCTCTCGATATCGAGCGACCTGCATAGGGTTGATCGGATACACCTGATACCCGGTGGCGGCCAAAGCCGCCACCCACGGTCCCCGATCAGTTTCGATACCGACCACCACATCGGAGGCCTCAGCATCCTCACCAAGATGATCAGAGATCACTGCGTGCAACTCCGCCATACCCGCGATACCCTCAGAAAACCGCCGGCGAACCAAGCGACGGCCTGACTCGTCCACCACCTCCACATCGTGGTGATCCTCCGCCCAATCATTCCCCACAAAGAGCACTCGTCCCCCTCGCTCTATCGATCAACTACGGCTCAGCACGGAGAAGAATCACAGCGCCCTAATGGATCAGTGCTCACCCGGCACGACATCCACCAGCCATCGATCCTCCTCGCCCACCGGCAGGGGCACGGTCTAAACCTAGGCCTCACACTCGGACCTGGAAGAGCGAGTGCTCACCCACCGGCGGCTGAGGGACACCACCCTGCCGCATCTCCCGACCGACTGGTGCACACCCATTAGGAAGAGCTGGGCCCCGGTCGGTGACCAGCGCATTTGCTGCTTTTTGACCATCCGCTTGGAGACCACTTGGTTCACCGTGGACTCCAAGCGGATGCTGACGAGATGACCTCCCCACACCGGCGGCGCTCACCGTAGTTGGGAATCCATGCGGCGTTGGCCCGGATGTATCCGGCGAACTCGGCCAGGTACTTGGCGAGCTTGCGTTGCGTTTCTCCCGGGTCTTCGCCGTCAAAGTCGTCTTCGAGCCAGGACAGCACCTGGTCGGCACGGAAGGTGTTGCCGTGCCACAGCAGCCACTTGATCCGCTCCAAGTCCTTGATGACCTGATCGGCTGAGGACGCAGCCTTCCGCCTCGTCCTCAGCCGGGGCGGGCAGGGACTTGGCCATGTTGGTCATCACGGTGATCCGCATGGTGATGTGGAACCAGTCCAGGTAGTGCTCAGCCTGCGGATAGAGGTACAGGGGCAGGTTACGGATGTCTTCGCTCCATCGGTGAGGAAGGTGACGGACTGGTTTGCCGCCATGCCCTGAGCGGAGAGGACCTCGAACAGGCGGCGCCGGGGCTTGGTCTCGATCTTCTGGACGAACGCGAAACACTTTGACTCGCCGTCGGTAGACATGCTCTTGCCCGCGACCACCTCGAACCAGCCGTCTTTGCGTGAGATCTGGGTGCTGGAGTGGCCATAGCCGCCGTCGAGCCCCACGGTCAGCGGCATGTCGGGACGGGGCAGTGCGTCCCAGTCCCGTGGACAGCCGCCCACTCCTGCGGTGTCCTCCGCCCCGAGTTCGGCCTCCAGCCGGGTGGCGACCTGGTGAAGGTGCACGCGGACCCCCGAGGGATGCACCGTCCGCCCGAGCGGGAGGACTTCCCCCAGCAGGGCGCCAGCCTGCGCGTAGGACATCACCGCGGCGAACCGAGCCTGCAGATAGACCAGTTGGGGGGTGGTGTGCTCGGCCAGGGTTGTGGCCAGAGGGCTGAAGGAGGGCGTCGCGGTGTCCCTGTATCGGTCGTTATCTAGAGCAAGAGAAGTGCCGTCTTCGACGTTGAGCACGAGGGGTTGAGCTTTCGGAATCTGCTTGGTGGACGTGGTTATCTGCCGCCCTTCCATCACGTTGATCGCTCCGGAGGAGCGATGCTTGTTCAGCGAGTGCTGCAGCCCGACACGCGGCGTGAGTCGTGGACGGTGCTCGGAGCCGACGGTCCGGTGGTGCCGATCGAGCGGTATCTGGCGTACTTGACCGACATCGAGCGGTCCCCGAACACGGTCAAGGCGTACGCCCACGACCTGAAGGACTGGTTCGTCTTCCTCAGTCGGCGCGAGCTGGACTGGCGGGAGGTTCGCCTGGAATGAGCTTGACCCCCCAGCACGGACACCTAGGGGTGGGGTCAGTGCTGGGGGATCAAGCTCAGATAGTCATCACGACCACGGCCTCCCACACCGATGTCAGGGAAGCGACGCTGCCCGTCGAAAGCGAACAACAAAAGCCCAGAAATCAACGAGGAGATTGCGGTAAACCCCACAAGGGACAGCTGTCTGTCGCGTGGGTCAACGGTGGCATCACCGTGGCACCGAATAATCCCCGCTCCACCGACACTTACGACGAAAAACCTACCCGCGCACCGCTACCCGCGATCACCCACCGGTTGTTCGGTCCCCGGACAACCGGTGGGTGACTCCAGTAGGCGATCATGATCACCGCGCGGAGGCGACGAGGGCGAGCCGTCGGCGGACGCAGCCACCGGTGACGACCCCGTCGTCGCCGGCGCACCGTGGGGCCGATGCCGTCACCCGCCAAACCCACGCATCCCCGCCGGGCCCTGCAGGATCGATCTGATCGTGTCGATCCCGAATCGCAGGCCTCAACGCTGCTTTACTGCCCTGCATGCCACGCGATAACCCCGCCACCAACCTCCATGCCTGCGCCGGGTGCGGAGCGTCGTGGCGGGCAGTCAGTGCGGCGCACTGTCGGGGCTGCCACGTCACTTTCGTCGACGCCCTCGTCTTCGACACCCACCGACGCACCGGACGCTGCGCGGCACCGAGTTCCCTCGGGCTGGTTGTTCAGGGTGGGGTGTGGGGTGGGTGCGTGATCGGGGAGCGGACCACCACAGTGCCCTAGTCCAACGCTCCCCATCAAGATCATCTGACGTAATCTAGCTTATCGGATCGGAATCTGAGGCGGATTTCAGCTGATGAGAGCACCCATCGTGTCCGCTCTGGTGGCGCTGCCCTGCGTTATGCCACCATGTTGCCTCTTGTGCTCGCCGATGGACGATAGGTGTTGATCGATCCGGTGGTATCCCATACGATTCTCAATGTGAAGACCAATACGACGGTCACTATGGAAGACTCGGTGTTGTCGCAGGCTCGGCAGGCCGCCGCCGCCGAGGGCAGGACGCTGTCTGCCTGGACCGAGCGAGCTGTGCGGGCTGAGCTGATGCGGATGTCGGCCGCGGTCGCCGCAGAGTGGGAGCGCGCGACCGCAGACCCCCAGGCACGGGCGCTCGCTGAGCTGGCCGAGCAACAGGCGATGAGCGAGGCCATCGGCTCTAGCGGACAGACCTGGTGAGTGTCCCCGCGCCGCTTCGCGGCGACATCTGGTCGTACCTGCCCACCGTGGCCGAACGAGACAAGCCCTCGAGTCTGGGCGCTGACCGCGTGTTGGTGTTGTCCACCAGTACCGCTAACTCGCTGTTGCCCACGGTGTTTGCCCTGCCGGTAGTCATCGATGCACCGCGCATGCCCGCCTTGGCGGTCGCGCTGGCCGCCGATGATCCACTAGCGAGCTGTTCGGTGGTGGTCTATCAGGCCAAACCGGTCTACCGGCCCTGGCTGGTCGAGCGAATCGGCACGGTGACCGAAGCGACCCTGCGCTCAGTGTTCGCTGTGATGGTCGGCTACCTCGATCGCTGACCTGAAAATGCGGTCTCCCCTGCTTGCACCCGCCAGGCTTTCCTCTTCTGGGCGGCGACCGCAACGGGCTCCATCCGAAAAGTCTCTCAGAACTGCCTCTCAGACGCGGGGGTTGTGAGAGGTATGGTGCGAAATCCGACCTGCGAGAACCGGCTCGACTCGGGCGGTTGAAGGAACTGTCACAACTGGTCATTTGTGAGAGGCGGCGCTGAGCCGCCTGGTGGAGGTTCCTCTTACGGCATGATTGCCGTTGGGAGAGCACCTCTTTTTCGTGGTTGGGGGTCGAACCCCTCAACGCCGAAGTCGATCACGGCTCCACCAGCGCCAAACAGCGACTCGCCGGCCGGGTCTGGCTGGTCCGACTACGCCGCGGGGATCGGACGGTCATCATCGCCACCGGGCTCGGCCGGCTCTCCGCTGACCACCTTGCCCACCAGATCACCCAACTCCTAAACCCCACACCCCTGGCCAAAGGAGGCCCCATCGACTAGACATCCAACTCGGGACCCAGCGGGGAATTACGTAAACACCCCACCAGGGAATTACGGCGACGTCGACAATCACCAAAACGCCCTGTGGTGGTGAGGTATCCGCCCTACAGTCGAAGTTGACTGGGACAAACAGGGGACCAAGGCCAGGGACCTACCTCTGGAGCTTGCGCGCTCCGTGGGGAACTTCCCGCCGACTCACAGCAGGAGATCGTGGGTGTGGGTAAGCTGTATGGGCGCGTGCTTTTTTACGGCGTAAAACCTCGAAAGAAAGAGTTGGCCGTCTAGCCCAGTTAGCGCAGCGAGCGTGATTGAGAAGACGTTCGCGCCAAACGAGCTGGTCGAACTGGTGCGACTGCTGACCGAGCATTTTAACTCGTTGAGCCGGTAGCTGCGACCTGACTCAACATCGCTGTGCTGGGACGCTGTCGGCAGCGTCCCAGCAGCGCGAGCGCGACACGGCAGGTGCCGAGGCCATGGCTTCCAGCACGTCGCCGCGCTGGACCTTCTACGCGCCGAACATGAACTGGCCTGACAGGTCCCGGTCGACGGCTCGCGCCGGATCGGAAACACACCGCTGGGATGCTGATGGGACTAGCTTGGGTCAGCTCGGTGCTGCGGGGAAGCTGTCGGGTTATTTCGCAGCTCCTGATTGACGCCTGGTTACTTTGATCAGTCGGTGGTGCGCGCGGCACGGGCGCGCGCGGCGGTCGCATACCGGATGGTGAACGCCATCGGGGTGGCGAAGGCGATGGTCTGGGCAACGGTTCTGGCCGGGCTGCCACCGCCTTCTCGCACGATCACGGCCAGGGCGAGGGCGCTGAGGGTGAAGCTGGTGGCCCACACCGTCGTGATGATCATATTGGTGCGGCGGAACAACGGCTGGTCCCACACGGTGCTCGGGGTGGACCGCTTGGCGATGCCCAGGGTGAAGGGGCGGTGGATGGCTAGGGACACCCAGGCGATGACCGCCAACGCCGCGCTCGACAGCGCGGTCGCGTAGTCCAGCAGCGCCGAACCAGGAAAAACGACGGCAACGACCGCGAGCGCGGCGAAGAATACCCCGGACCCAATCTCGATGATCAAGGCGTCGACTCGGCTGCCCCGCCTGAGCGCGGCGGCCAGCACGACCACGGTTACCACGAGGCCGCCGAGCGCGCCCCACAGCTTGCTCGAGGGGGAATCGCCGGAGATGAGGGCGTAGACGATCCACGGGGCGAAGGTGAGCAAGTAGGACATCCCGGCACTCCTGAAGCGACATGTTAGGCCCGACAGGTCTAACCTAAGTACTTCTGTATAGACATGTCAAGATAGACATGTAAGATAGAAAGTATGAGTCTGCGCCATGCCCTCCTTGGCCTGTTGGTCGACCGACCGGCCAGCGGCTATGACCTCATGAAGCGGTTCGATCTCGCGCTCGCGCGGGTCTGGCCGGCCGCGCAAAGCCAGCTCTACACCGAGCTCAATGCGCTCGCCGCCGACAAGCTGATCCAAGTCACCGCGACGGGGCCCCGCGGGCGCAAGGTGTATGCCTTGACCGACTCCGGACTGACCGAGCTCCGTCGCTGGTTAGTCGACAGTCAGCCACGTCGAGAGCGACGCAACGACGAGCTACTGCGGGTGTTCTTCCTGGGCGTGCTCGACCACGAACAGGCGGTTGGCTACCTGCGCAAACTGGAGGCTGACGCCAGCACGAACAGCGCAGAACTCACCGCACTTGACGCCTCGATCACCTGGGACGACGACAGCCCTGTCGACCTACGGACGACTCGCCATGGAATTCGGTCACCGACTGCACGCGATGCGACGCGACTGGGCACGTTGGGCGATCGAGCAACTAGAAACGGCCCATCCCCGCCCAGCACCTCAACCGAGAGCAGACGCTCACGGTGCCTGATCCATCAAAGAACCACATTTCACCTGCCCGACGGCCCGCCAGCGGCGCATCGTGGCCGGCGACTGCGCCGTTGACGAACTCGAACAATCGCCTGATGTCCTCATAGCCGCGCGCAGCGCAACACGACCGCGTGTGCCGGTGTGCTACTCGACGTAGGTGTGCGCCCAGCACGCCAGGCGCGGCTCGTACTCGCAGGGTCCTCTCCCGCGGCCGCGACGAGCACCACCCGCAGCGGCATCCGCTGTGGAAGCACGACAGCAGCCCGTGCCCGGTGACGTCAGTACCCACACACCGTGCAGCACGGGCGTCGTCGGGGGGTGGAACGTGGGAGCCTTCGGCGCGTGGGGCGCCTTGCGTGCGCGCTGCGCAGGGACGGTCCCGGCACAGCCAGCCGAGCCCACAGCTGTGGTTACGCTCACCGGCGCACTTTTCTACAACGGCCATCAGCGGGATCGGTGAGGCTCGACATGGCGGCCGTGCTGGCGCGGGCCAGTCCCGGTGGACACGTGACCCGGCTGGCTGCGCAAGGGACGAGGCCAGGACAAAAGCGTGGGCGAGTTCGTCTGGCACTGGGAGAGATCACTGACGATCCGGCCGCAGCGGCGCAGCTCACAGCAGTGTGGGGCTCGGGTGGATGTCCAGCCGCAGCACGGTGGCTTTTCGGACGACTCCGTCGGGGGGTGTGGTTGTCCCACCGTCTGTGGTGACGTAGGCGAGGCGGCCCCGGTGATGGGGTGCTCTGCCCCAGGCCGCGCTGGAGGGGCCGACGAGGGTGGGGTTGAGGGGATCGCCGGCGATGTGTCGGACTTCGCTCCCATGCCGTGGTCCCAGAGGAACTCGGTCGATGGTGTTGGCGCGGTGACGGGTGACGTAGGGGAACCCGGCGTGCTCGTCGAGGCAGAAGTCGTCTGCGTTGTCGATCGCCGCGACGAACTCGACAGGGCCCGAGGGTTCGAGGGTGGTGGGGTCAACTTTGACGCGCATGAAGACTTTCTGCGCGGTGCAGGTGTAGTAAAGATAGCCGGTGTCGGGTCCATAGCGCACCCCGTTGACGCCTGGCTGTGGCGGCGGCGCGACCTCGCTGTCGGGGTCGTCGGCCATCGTGTCGTGGGTCAGCCAGACCCGGGCGGAGGCGTGGTGTGCCCCGGTTCCGAGGTCGACGCGCCAGATCAAGCCCGCGAAGCAGTCGGCGACCAGGATCACTCCAGGGCCCAAAGCGCAGCTGCCGTTGAGCCCGCGAGCGCGGGCGTCAAAGGTGAAGATGATCTCCGGGGTGACTGGCTTGCCTGGGTTCCAGCCGTTGAGGTCGACCCGGGCCAGGTGGGACTCATGATCGGTATAGGCGTTGGACAAATTGATGACGAAGACATCGGGTTCGACCTCGACGATGCCCGAAACCAGCTGATCGAATGTATGGAGCAGGATCGGCTGCACATCAGCGTGGGGCTGGGACCCGGGAACCCACCACAATTCCTTCTGCAGTAAGGCGGTCACCAGGATCGATCCGTCGGCGCGGACCACCAGATTTTCCAGAAAGTAGTTCTCGGGAAAGTATCCGACCGGAGTGAGGGTTGTGGCGGGAACGGGTGGCATCGCCATAGAAGTTCCTTGTCTTTCCGATACGCCGAATGGGCATAGCCGGCGGCTCCATCGATGGCACTGTAATCCCAGAAAGGGACTGGACGTGTCAAGCTAGACGCCGGGTCGCTGGTCCACGAGCGCGGTAGACACAGCTTCCGGGCGATCATCGCGTGCCCAACCTGCCCGGCGTAGGTCAGATATACCGCGACTTGGGCGTTTTCGATCCGACCCGCGGTCCCGGTGTACTGCCGCTGAGTCCCGACCGTGACGGTGCCCTTCTTGACATCGTCGGTCTCATCGACCACCAGCACCCCGTGCGGATCACCGAGGTGCTCCCATCACATAGTCGCGCAGGTCATCACAGACCCCGTCGGTGTCCCACACCGCGCGACCGAGCAGGTGCTGCCATGCCATCGAGACTGGTGTCCCCGGCGTGCTCGGCGATGGCCCAGCAGTTCTTGCGGGTAGGTCGGCCAACAGCCCGAGCACGAACCCCCGGACCCGTCGCCCACGAGATCAGCGGTCGGACGAGGGGAGTCCGTGAGGAGATGCGCTGGGTCGCTCCGCTGGTTGGTGGTTGGGTCTGCCCGGTGACCTCCGCGCCGTGTAGTCGCACAGTGTCAGTGACAGCGGTCACGACAAGCCCTTGGTGAACGATGTCACCCGGCTGGTGCGGATCGGTCGGTTGCACGGTGGCGAAGCGACACGAAGTCAGGGTGTGATGCCGCGTGTGAGTCTCGCTGCTACGCAGTGTCATCGGCCGGTGCGTTGAATTCCGGGTCGTGCGCGACTCGTCCACAGGGTTCCCACAACCTCTGCACCATCGGTGCACAGGCCCGATTAGTTGTCCACATGATGTGGAGGCTGTCCCGGTCGGCGCGGCTCTACGGTGTCGCGGGTGAGTCACACACCGACCTATGACCAGCTGCGTGGCGAGCGCATCAACGTCGATGTTCCTGCCAGTCAGGCGGGTGTCCCTGCCAGCCCGGCGGACCTCGAGTCGCTCGCTCGCCCGGGCAGACACCATCTCCGCGATGATGCGCCGACTGCGGTGGCGGCGTTTGGGCCCTCACGAGGATCCGGCGTTGGTCTCGCGGCGGACTGGTCTGGGTGCAGGACTGGTGACTTTGATCCTCGCGGCAAACACGCTGTTGCCGACGACCCGCCCGGTGCGACGGAGGTGAGTGGCCCTTCCCGGGAACTAGGAGCTGATCTGGTTGAAAGCTGGTCCTGGTTCGAGACGGGGAAGCCGGCCGGTGCCGATCCGACCACTGTTACCCGAGCGGTCTGCTGCTCCGCGGGGAGCCCCGGTCGTCGGCACCCACCACCAACCAATGACGAGAAAGACGCTGAGCAGCGAGGACTACCGGGGCAAGCATCACATGCAGTTCTTCCACCACCTGTCCACGGGCGCCCAGGCAACCGCCCGGGGAGTTCACGCCAGCTGCGAACTTGACCCGCTTGAAATGCGGACCGTCCTTAACTCACAGAAATCAAGCCGACTCCGCGACACGATGATCTTTTTGATCGGTGGCTTTGATGAGTTTGCCCAGCTGATCGAGCGGGCAGGCGCCGTCGCCGTGCTGGCTGAGCTGGACATGCACCGCAAGCCCGTGCTGCCGCGTCAGCGCAGTAAATGCCAGCGGATCAACAGCCAATCCGGGGCCTGCTTGGTCGCCCAGAAAATCTTGACTCTGTGGCGCCCTCCCCGGGCGAGCAGTGTCTTCGAGATGGTCGGCTAGGCGCACTGCTGCGGCTGCGCCGGTTGGGCTGGGGTGGCATCTTCTCGACCTCCTCACGGGCTACCACACGGCAGCCCCGGGGCATCGCCACGACGCAAGTGCTGGTTTTGTTGAGGGCTGCCCCCAGACTGTCGTGTGGTCGGGCCGCACTGTCGACGAGATGCTCCAGCTCAGCGTGCAAGATCTGTCAATGATCCCGGCGCGTGACCGATCAGCGGGCACATTGGCGGTGAACAGCCGAGCTGAGGTCCGTAAACGGGTGATTGGGAGTCGAGATCCGAGTCCTGATTCGCCCTGTACCCTCTAATCCTCTCGATTAAGTCTCGGGGGACGAAAGCCCCGACCTGGCGGCGCTTCCTGCGGAGGTCCGCGCCGCCGGATCGGGTCTCCTTCCACGCCAGCTGCGGGTATGACACCGCAACCCCGCACCCCGGAAGTGCCCGGAGTCACCAAGAGGTCAGCGAAGCGGCTGGAATACCCGGGGACGATGCCGACCAGCACGAACATGACCGGTGGCCGCGATTGTGATGTTGGGACGAAAGCGCAGCGTTCGATGGCCACGAAGCGACGGCTCGTAAGACCGTCCGAATGGATATATAGGACAGATCCGGTTATTACGCCCGCCGTGAGGGAACGGCCACCGGAAGAGTGAACTTCATTCCCACCGCAGGGTTGTAAGCGCCGTTGGGCCGTGAGACCTGTGACACCCGTTGTTACAGAGACTGACATCGCCACGAACGTGATCGGTATCACGCCGACGAGCGCGCATACCTCGACTGTCGTAACGCACGGTGCCCGAGCCTACCAGCAGACAAGATTGCACCCATTCTGCAATTGCACATGCATTGACGCCGATAGAAGGTCTCATTACCTTCCTATGCACGTGCACATGCAGAGTTGACGACGTTACCCCCTTTCCGCGCGGGTCGCTGAGTACCGGAGCGCGCTATGTCAGAGATGACAGACATCGTCAGTGATGTCCCTGTGCGCTTCGCTGCTGTAGAGGGGGCCCACCGCCACGCCTTGCCCTCGTACCGCACCCAGGACACTGCGCTGCCCCTTCCCGAACCGGCGGCCCAGCCGGTGATGCCGGGCCAGACCACCCACGTCGTACACCTGGCTTCCCTACCGGACCGGCACGTAGCGGGCATGGTCGGCACATTGTGCGGCGCTGTCCTAAGTCTCGACGACATCGACATCGACACCGTCACCTTCAGCCCGGGCATGCCCTGCACACTGTGCCTTCTCCACCACATAACAGCCACCGCCCCGGCCGTGGGGCCACCCGTGGACAGCCCCGACAGCGACGACGCCGGACTCATCAACGAGGCCACCTACCAGGCCTGGGCCTGGCCAGTGACCCAACACCGAGACCAGCTACGGCTAAGGCTCGACTGCGACATCTCGGCCCTCGCGATCCCAATCCCGCTCAGCACCGAGGTCATACAGCTGCTCACCGCCCGACACTGCGACCCCGCAGCGCTAGCCCACCCCGACACTCCCGAACACCACCTCATCCTCACCGGAGAAAAATTCCCGACCCCGCTACCGTGGCCACCGGGCGTACACCAAATCACCGACACCCTGACGCTACCGCCCACCACCACCCCACACGGGCCGATCACCTGGATACGACACCCGCACCAGGACTCCCTGCACCTCTCCCGGGAAATAGACGTCTTCGCTGCGCTGCGCGCCATACTCAGTGACTCCCACCGGTGACCACCCGCCGTCCACCTCCACCCACAACACATCAACCGCCTCCAAGCGCACGTTGGTCCCCGCGCATGCCCGGTCGCAAATCGGGCACAAACCGCGCCACCCGACGCCACCCAATGTTGACCAACATCGCCTCTACGTCCCCGCAGGCCATCGTGTCGGCCACCAAGGCTCTGGCTGGCGCTGACCTACCGGCACCCCCCAGCGGATCGGTATTCCCCTTCCCGGCCCGCTTGGACTGGCCGTCGGCTTCCCCCCGAGCATCGCCGCGACAATGATCTCCTGGGCGTGTGGAGCGGGCGACGACCCCCGCGTCGGCCTGGTGCTGCTCACGCTCACCGCCACTGTCGAGTGTCAGTACCAAGATCGAGCTTTGCTGGGTTCCGGTTTCCGCGGGATGTCATCATGATCGCGGTGCGCTGGTACCTGCGCTACGGGCTCTCTTACCGAGACGTGGAGGAGATGCTGGCCGAGCGCGGCGTGGTCGTGGATCACGTCAGTATCTTCCGGTGGGTGCAGCGCTTCACACCGTTGTTGATCGACGCAGCACGACCGTGTCGACATGCGCCTGGTGATCGCTGGTTCGTCGACGAAACATACGCCAAGATCGCCGGGCGATGGGTCTATCTGTACCGGGCAATCGACCAGTTCGGACAGGTCATCGATGTTCTGATCTCCGAGAAGTGGGATCTGGCGGCTACCCGGCGATTCATCACCCGCGCCCTAGAACACGCGCCGTTCCGATCGAGGTCACCACTGATCGTGCCGCCGCCTACCCGCGGGTGCTCGAGGAGCTGGTGCCTGCCGCCTGTCATGTCACCAAGCAATACGAAAACAACTCGATCGAATCCGATCATGGACGGCTGAAGTCCCGACTGCGGGCGATGCGTGGGCTCAAACAGCTCCGCTGCGCACGAGTCATCACCGCCGGGCACGCGTTCGTCCAGAACATCCGCCGCGGCCACTACGAACTTGGGGCCGAGGAAACAGTAACTCTAAGGGTCCTGGCCGCCTTCGACAAGCTGGCCATGGCGATCTAACCAACTTAGATTTACTGATCTTGCTTGCCCCGATTTCGCACAACGCAACAGCCCCGGTCAGGTCGGGTTGATGCCGGCCGGTCAAGGTCGGCTTCGGTGAGCAGCGCGGTTGTCATGTTCTGCACGGTCGGCAGGTACTCGCGCCGAAAGCCACCCGCCGAGGCGTTGTTAGTAGAAGCGGGGCAGGTGGTCAGCTCGCGCCAGTAGTAGATCTGCGGTCGGAACGGGACGGTCACCTGGACGCCATCAGGCAAGGAGCCGGCACGACCACCAGGTGAACTAAGGACACCGTGTTGGGGAACTCGACGGTGGCCGGCTAATACCTCGCGGCAGGGGCCGATGACCACAACGTGCTCTCCCGCTCCTTCGATCCCGGCGCTGGGGGAGTTGCGGGGACCGGGATAACTCGCGGCGGAATCTCCCACCGCCGTTGCGATTCCAGCCCCTGGGCGGCCCGACCTGACTATCCCCCTCGTCGGGTCGGGCCGCCACCCCTGGGAAACCGGGTCGATCTCGCCTAGCGAGTCACACCACCGGCATCGCTAACGGGTTGGCTCGGAACAACAACACGGAGACCTGAGAGGACTTGATCACCGATGCGTTGGGCGGTGGGATTCGCGTTGCTGATGGCGTTAATATTCGCGCTCGGCCTCGGGTACCACCTCGGCGTGGCATATATCGACCAGGTAGTCGCACGGTAATCCGGCGGCTCCGGTGCACCACGTGGGCGTTGCTGGCCGCCCCGACGGCCCCGCCGCTCTGACTGTCGCGATGGTTTTTCAGAACTACGGCCCGCCGCAATCGGAGCGATTGCACTGCAGCAATGCCGTCACAACGACGCGGTGCAGATGAGCGGCATCACCGAGCCCGACGTGTTCGTGCTCACGCTGCCCACCCACGGCGGCGACGAGCAGACAGCCCGCAGCGACCACCCGTCGCCGCTGGCGGCCGGTCCGGCCGCCGTCACCGTCGCGTCGACCGGGCTGTCCTCGCCGATTGAGCACGGCTTCGGCGGGATCCAGCTGATGATCCCGCGCACCTGCCTAACGCGCCTCTTGGCCGGGCTCTTGGGCGCCGTCGCGCTCGCCGAGCCGCGCTACCTGCGGCGGGCCGAGGAGTTCCTCGACACCCACGCCGACCGGCCGATCGGCAACGCCGAGCTGGCTACCGCGTACGAGGCAGCCGGGCTGTCCGTGGGTCTGCATAGCCAGCCGCATCCTGCACGTCTTCAAGCGGTACGCCTGCCTCTCGGGCGCCGGTGATGAACGCTACGCGCAGTGAGTGCGGTCGCAGCTCGCCGGCGCCATCAAGCGATTGCTCGCCGAACTAGCCGACTCGGACACCTGGTCAGCCGAGCGCGGGCGATCAAAGCCCAAGTTTGCCTGCTGGATTGTCGAGGAACAGTTGACCCTCGCGGATGTAGCTACGCATCACTGCCTGGGTCTTCCAGCGGCCGTGACGCATGATCTCGCGCTCAGGTACGCCTCGCCTCGCCGCAGTCGTAGCGAAGCCGGCCCGCAGCGAGTGGGCGGCGAAGTCGGCAGGGGGGAGCCCAGCAGCAAGCGCACGGCGCTTGACCATGCGAGCGATGGAACCAGTTTCGAGCGGCTCGTTGCTGAGATGTCCGTGACGGTTCACTGCGCGAAACGCCGGCCCGTCTGTGATGCCTGCGACTTCGAGCCACTCCCGCCATGCTCGGACCGGGCATGTCAGTGGGTTTGACCCGTACGGCACGCCGAGCACCTCACCCTCGGCCTCCTGGTCAGTCTTCGAGCGAGCCAACAGCCAGTCGCAGGCCGTCGGGGGTATCGGCCACCTCCTCGACGAGCAGCGCCGCTAGTTCCGAGCGCCTGAACGCAGCGGCGAAGCCGAGCAGCAACAACGCCCGATCCCGATGGTCGATCAATCGATCTTCGAGCGGAGCGACCATGGCGGCCACGACGTCCATCACCGCGGCTTCTTTGCCCTTGGGAGGTTTGCCGTGAGTACGACGGATGCCGGCCCAGGTGAACTGCACCTATGGCGACGCCGCCGGGCTCGGCACGCCGTGTGCCTGATGAGCCTCAGTGATCGCCGACAGCCGACGGCTCAGGGTCGGGACGGCGAGCTTGCCTGCATGGTCAGTCAGATAGAGACGGAGAGTGGTCGGTTCGGCGGGCATCGGCTCTAGATCACGAGCGAGGCACCAGGCGCTGAAGTGTTCGAGGTCGGATCGGTAGGCCTTCCATGTTCGGTCAGACTTCGACTTGCGTGCGTAGTCCTGTGCCCGCTGGATGAGCTCGGGCAGATCGAGTGCTAGAGCGTCCTGGACGGGAACCAGCGTCGCGGCATCGTCTCTCAGACCAGGGTCCGACCCGGAGTCTCCCACGTCTGTTTCCTCCGGTTTCTGACGCACGATAATGGAGCTTATCGGGCTCTAGGGGAGTTGTGGGAAGAGCGACACCCTGTAGAAGCCGAGGACGGATCAAACGGATCAGAGCATCAACGGCCTCCGGCTGGCCGCCGACGGGCTGCCCTCACAAGAGCATCGTCGAGCTCTTCCTGCGGACGTTCGTCGGCAGCGGCCACAACTGATTCGACTCTTACCTTCGCGACTACGTCAAGGCCGAGTGCGAATGCCCGCGCACGATCCGGGTCGGCAAGACGGTCCTCGTCCAGGCCCCGATCCTCTGCGGTAGTTGCGGCAAGGAGTTCTGCGCTGAGGAAGCCGGCGACGAGGATCAGGACTAAAAAGTGGAAACAATGTAACAGATAGCGACGATTCGGTAACGCCACATTGCTCTGGAAACTACGAGGTGATCCTAGAGCAACAGCTCGGTAGGCACTTGTGGGTCGATGCGCTGCAGCCGGCCAGGATCCGTTGTCAGAGCATTCCACCCACCGCGCTGCCGGCACAGGTAGACCACCCATCCAGCCATGACGTCGAAGGTCCGGCTGGCAGCGAGCAGCTCCTCGACGCCAGCGGCGTCGGCCGAGCTCATCTGGGTGAGCACGACGTGCGGATGGCCTACGAGTTCATCGACCACGGCATCAGCGTGCGGTCGCAACGTTCGCGCTTCCATGACGGCCAGCTCGGGCAGCAGGAACGTCAAGCCCAGGACGGGTGCGACCGCCAACCAAGACTGGATAGCTAACTCGCCGGCCGTCCAGGACGCGACCGCACCAGCATCCAGGATCCGCCCGCCGACCAGCAGCGATGGTGACTGCTCAGTCAGGACGCATCCGCCACGGGGAACCGGCGACGGATCTCCTCGTCACCGGGCCAAGGTTGACCACAGGACTCATACACCCGCCGGTAGTGCGCCAAAGTCGGCGCCCCGAACCGGTCGGCCATCCGTTGAGTGATTGTCTGTGCGGCATGCCGAGCCTGCGCCACGCGCGAGTCTGCACCGGCGGGCACTAGATCAGCAACCGGTCGACCGTCCCGCACCAGGTGCACGACCTCGCCGCGAGCCACCCGGTCGATCGCCCGCGCCAAGGCGGCCGGATCCTCCACTGGCAGTTCCTCGGCATCCACGCCCCGAAGCGTAGCGGACAGATCCCTCATCGACCTCGCCGTGTCGGCAGCCCGATCTGGCCACCGGGTTCGACGCGGACAACGGCAGGTCCCAAGCCGTCATTAACGGTAGTGAATTGAGGTCAACGGTGGGGGATCATAGAAGCAGACTCACAGATCTTGTAGAAAGTGGTCACCGCCCGGTGACTGGTTGTTGATGTGGAGCGACTCGAAGAGGCTAGGGCCGCCATTTTTCATCCCCCGCCGGCCCTGATGGGAACGGATCAGCCAGCTGATGGGTCAGGGCTGGTGAGCCATTCGATCCAGTTGTCGGTGCAGGTGCCGACCTTGATCGGGATGCCAAGTTGGGCGAGTGCTCCGGGTGTCCATTCACGGGTTCGGTTGTGCTGGGCTGTCGCAGATGAGTTGATGTTGGTGGGTGACCGGTGTCGGCGTGTCAGGCTCGATCGTGGGTGCTTGATCGTCGATCATCTGGGTTGTGTCCGCGCCCGAGCCGCCGTCGCCCTCTTATGAGGAGTTGGCTGGGTTGGTGGTGGGTTTGGCCTCGGAGCTGGAGCGGGCCCACGTGCGGATCGCTGAGCTGGAGGCCCGGCTGGGACGGGATTCGACCAATTCCTCCAGCCCGCCGTCGGCGGACTCGATCGCGGCCAAGGCCAAGCGGCGGGCGGATCGCTCGTCGCGGGAACGGTCGGCCGATCGCAAGCCCGGTGGGCAGCCGGGCCGCAAGGGCTCGGGGCTGGCGCCGACGGTGACGCCGGACCGAACCGAGGCACTGCCCGCGCCGGGCGACTGTTCGCAGTGTGGTGCGGATCTGGCCGATGGCGCAGATGCGGGGATGAGCTGGGCGCAGGTGTGGGACCTGCCGCCGATCGTGATGGAAAGGGTGCACTATCTGCTTCCGCGGCGGTGGTGCGGCTGCTGCGGGAAGACCACTACCGCGGCGCCACCGTGAGGGGCTCCCGGAAACGTCACCTACGGGCCGAACATCAACGTTGCGGCGATCCTGCTGGCCAGCGAGGGCAATGTGCCCATCGAACGTACCGCGCACCTGATGGCGGCGTTGCTCGATGCCCCGGTGTCGACCGGGTTCGTCGCCCGGGCCATGGAGCGCTTCGCCCAGCGGCTGGCCGCGGCCGGATTCGATGAGGCAATGAAAACCGCGCTGCGGGCCGAGGAGGTCCTCTGCGGTGACGAAACCCCGACCAACGTGATCCGTAGGGATACCGACGCCCATGGTCAACCGGTGCCCGGGTCCCCTCATGCGGTCACGGTGCGCACCCCCGATACGCGGCTGATCTACTACGCCCCCATCGGCTCCCGATCCAAGACCCGCCATCGCGGGACTGGGTGTCCTGGACGGTTACGCTGGCTATCTGGTTCGCGACGACTACGCCGGCTGGTATCAGTTCGACGCCCAGCTCGCCGGGGTCGGGCAATGCGCAGCCCATTTGATCCGCCACGCCAAAGGTGTCCTCGAGCTGCACCCCACCCAACAGAAATGGGCCGCAGACGTCATCACCGTGCTCCGCGAGGCCGCCGCCGCGGTCACCGAGGCCATCACCGACCAGCGCGACCAGCTTGACCCCCAGCTACTCGCTGACCTGCGCCAACGATACGACCACGCCGTCGGGTGGGGAATCACCACCAACCGACACCGCGACTGGGCCAAGGGCAACCACCCCGGATACAACCTCGCCACACGCCTCCACGACAAGGCTGAACAGGTCTGGACCTTCACCCAAAACTTCGCCGTGCCCTGGACAAACAACGCCAGCGAACAAGCCCTCAAAGGCCCCAAACGACATCAAGCCGTCTCCGGCTACTGGCACACGCTGACCACCCTCGCCGGATACTGCCGCGTCCGCTCCTACCTGGTCAGCGCCCGCGGTCACGGCGTACGGGCCATCGACGCCATCCACGCCGCCCTCACCGGCGACCCCTGGCTGCCGACAATCACAACAGCCTGACATCACAGCCCAACCCGTGAATGGACACGCAGCGACGGGTCGTCGACCACGTTGACAAAGGCGGCCCCCGGGTGTTCCGTGTTAGTCAGCCCGCAGTTGCAAGGCGTCCAGCTCAGCTTGGGTCGACAGCGGCTCCAACACCATGTCGGCGACGTCCGCAGAGGGGCGTTCACCGTCCCCTGGCAGGTACACTTTCCGAACTGTGGGAGGCAGGGTGGTCAGCACGTTGGGCTTGTCATCGACAAGGCCGGCCAACCCAGCGTGGATGGCGGCGTCGACGATCGACTCGCTGTGCTCAGCGGGCACGAAGCGAAGATCGATCCAACCGAATTTCACAGCGTCCCTACCAACACGCGTGTCATCAGTGGTACGAGTTTTGGTTCGGTCGAATGGCTGTGGACAATTTCGGCGAGAGTTGTGACCGCCTCGTTCGGCGCCGGGCTTCGGAAGACGCGACGCCCCACGCAGACCCCTGCGCAGCCGGCCGACATGGCGGTTCGGGCGAATTCAGTGAGGTCCTCCGGTCCAGCTGTGCCACCGGCGACGAGGACTGGAATTGGGGAACTCTCGACGACCTCGGCCATCCGCTGCAGAGGCGCGGCCCAAGTCGTCTTCACCAGATCGGCGCCCAGGTCGGCGGCGATGTTGACCACATGGGCCAGTAAGGCAGGGTCGTGTGGATTGTCGACCTCAGGCCCGCGGGGATAGACCATCGCCAGCAGTGGCAGGCCCCACTGGGTGCAGGCGGCTGAGACCTGGCCGAGGTCGGCCAGTTGGGCGGCCTCGGTGGGCGAGCCGATGTTGACGTGGACGCTGACCGCATCGGCGCCAAGCTGCACGGCCTCCTCGACGCTACCCACGAGAACCTTCGCGTTCGGGTCCGGGGCATGCCCGGTGCTCGCGCTGAGGTGGACGATAAGCCCGCAGTGCCGCAGCAACTGGGGGTCGATGAGACGGGCTCGGCCCTTGTGGACGATGACGGCGTCGGCGCCGCCCGCCACCAGCGTGCGTACCAGATGGTTGAAACCGAGCCCCGTGCTGATAGGTCCGTCAGAGACAGGGTGGTCCAGCGGGACGAACAGGAAACGACCATCGGCGAGGCCGGAAAGCCTGGCCAGCCGGAGGTCCCTACCCGTGAATGTGAGTGCCACGGCCTCAAATCTGCCCGAATGTAGGAAGCCGATCCAGACCAAGTGGAGCGGGTTGGTGGCGGCCCCGTTGGGTCTGGTCGGGCGGTGTGGTCACATGGTGCACCCGCTTAGCGCACCCGCTTAGCGCACCTGGCGCGACAGCTACTCATCCTGGACATTTAGTGTCCAGGATGAGTAGTAGCCTCCAGGTTATGTGACTGAGCGAGGGCGTCGAGTGGGCGCTGCACAGCTGCCTGGTGCTTGCGTGGCTCGGCCGTGACCGGCGGGTGCCGGCCGCAAGCATCGCCGCCGCACATGAATTGCCCCCCGCTTACCTCAACAAGCAGCTTCAAGCCCTGGTGCGCGGCGGGATTGTCACTTCCATAGCGGGCTCACGCGGTGGTTTCCAGCTCGCCCGGGACCCTGAGGAGATCACGCTGATGGATGTGGTCGCGGCGATCGAAGGCCCACAGGAGGCCTTCCGTTGCACGGAAATCCGACAACGTGGCCTGGGTTCGCAGGCTCCTGCGCACCACTTCCGGACACCCTGCGCGATACACGAGGCGATGCGGTCAGCGGAGCTCGCCTGGCGGCGTCGGCTCGCCGCGCAGACTCTTGCCGACCTCCTCGAGGCTACTGAAAAAGACGCCCCTGGTGTGTCTCGGCGAGTCGCCGACTGGTACGAACACGCGTTGCTGTGAAGCCATGCGAGTCGCGGTAGAAGAAGGAGTAGAGAGCGAAGGAAGCGTGGATGAAAAGAATTCTTGTTATCGGTGCGGGTTTTGCTGGTGTCTGGAGCGCGGCGGCAGCGGCGCGGGTCCGGCACCAGCGAGGGATACCCGCGACCGAGCTGTCCATCACGCTCGTCGCACCCAGCGATGACCTGGTCATCCGCCCCGTGCTTTACCAGGCCGACCCGGTCAAAGCCCGGGTACCGTTGGCTCGGTTGCTCGGCCCTCTCGGCATCACCCACATCCGGGCCGCAGTCACCGGCGTCGACCCCGCCGGCGAGGTCGTCCACACTGTCTCCCGCGACGACACCCGGTCGATGACCGGTTACGACCGGCTCATCCTGGCCACCGGCAGCCGGCTCATCCGGCCGAACCTGCGCGGCGGCCACCACCTCCACGACGTCGACACCATCGATACCGCCACCGCTTTGCAGGACCACCTCAACCGGCTACCCGACGGCTTCCCGGTAGCCGGGCGGTTTGCCGCCGTTGTCGTTGGAGCCGGTTTCACCGGCATCGAGGTGGCGACTGAACTCATCCACCGTCTCCAACTCATGGCCAACCGTTACCAGGCGAGCCCAGCCCGCGTCTACCTCGTCGAACGAGCCCCGGTCATCGGCCCGGATCTCGGTTCTGCCCCCCGGCCCGTCATCGAACAGGCCATAGGCGACCTCGGCATCCTGCGTCGGCTCGGCACCACTGTCGAGAGCCTAAACGACCGCAGCCTCCAGCTCACCGACGGCGAGATCATCCCCACCTGTACCGTTGTCTGGACTGCCGGCCTCGAAAGTAGCTCCCTCACCAGCCAGATTCCCGCCCAACGTGACCACCTCGGCCGGCTCTGCGTCGATCCCTATCTACGCGTCCCTGGACTCACGCATCTCTTTGCCGCCGGCGACACCGCCGCTCCACTCGCTGACGCGGGGCATCCTGTCCTGCAGTGCTGCCAGCACGCCATCCCGCAAGGCCTCTACGCCGGGCACAACGCTGCTGCCGACCTCCTCGGCCTCCCCCTGCGCCCCTTCAGCGTCGGTGGCTACGTCTCCTGCCTCGATCTCGGGGCGGCCGGCGCGGTCTTCACCACTGGTTGGGACCGCGCCGTACACGCCACCGGCTTCGCAGCCAAAGAGCTCAAGCGAGCCATCAACGCCTCCATCTACCCCCCGCTCGACGACGCCGCCCAACTTATTCGCCAGGCCGACCCCACCTGGCACGAAAGGGATCAGATGACTTGGCGCAGCATCTCTTCCGAGATGACTGGCTGATGGTAGGTGCACTCGCCGGACGACACCGTTGAACCATGCAGCCGGGACATCGGGATCAGTACCTTGAGGCTTATGCGAAACGTAGTGTGAAGAAGTGGAGTGCTCGGACGGCGTTGAAGGCTGTGGGGTAGGTGCGCTCGGGCCTGCGGTAGTCGGTGTGCATGCAGCGCCAAGCCTTGAAATGAGCGATCGCGCGTTCGATCACGTAGCGGATCTTATTGATCGAGGTGTTGAACTCTTTTTGCCAGTCGAGGAGCTCCCCGCCGGCTGGTTTGCGGTACGGGGTGGTGATGCCGGTTCCAATGTAGCCTTTGTCACCGATAGCGTTGTCGTGGTGGAGAAGTTCGTTCAGGCCGGTCTGGTGCATGGCCTTTGCATCGTGGGTGTTTCCGGACAGGGGGTCGGAGATGTGCATCAGGTTCCCGGACAGATCGCAGACGAACTGGTGGGCGTGGCCCGTGGTCTTGTGCTTGCCGGAGTATAGCTCGGGTACATCGGCCCAGGACCAGCACGGACACAGCGATCCGTCGACCACGGCGACTCGGCCCTCAATGTCCTCGGGCAGCTCGGGCACGAACTCGTCGAGCGCCTCGGCGATGATTTCTTCCAGGTCACCGATCGCTCGGAAGATCGTGGATTGATCAACGAACAGCAGTTCGGCGATCACTTCCTGTGTGATGTTGGTGCGGAAGTAGGTAACGACTGCTTTTACCGCCTGACGAAGCGTCAGTTCTCTGGGTCTGCCTTGTCCGCTATTCCAGACCACTCGCTGTTCGACGCGGTCAACGAGCTCGTCGAATTGCTCGGACGTGAGTCCCGTAGTAGCCTGGCCTGGCAATGGTCCCTCCGGGGTGTGAAGACTATTGGCGTAGCCTTCAAATTCTCCCGTTGGGACCATTGCCCTACTGGTTACGACACGCCGAAATGTTCAAGCTCTTTAAAGGGCTTCTGCATAAGTTTCCTTGTCCCCGGTATTGAGCTCGATCTTGTGCGTGAGATTGTTCCAGAAGTGCATCTGCCCTTTCTCGACCATCACAAGCCGGTGATCATCATGCACATGAGTGGTCGAAGTCTCCTCCCAGGACTCCACGAAGGTGTCCAGATCAACCTTGATGTTCTCATTGGCAATGTACTGATCGAGTTTGTCGGCTTTCTCCTTGTACTCGTCGATCCGGTCGGCCCACCTCAACTGCTGTGCGAGGTCGTCGTCCCATAGCTGGTGGAGCCAGGCCGCGTCAGTGAACCCAGCATACATCTCCGTCACCGCGCAAGAGCCGAACTCTGCTGTCAGCGGAGCCGCGAGGGTGTCGACCAGATCGTCCAGTGTGTTCTCCGACAACCTGGAAGGTCGTTGGAAGTAGCCGATGTCAGTGGGTAGCCCGTCGGCCAGCACCTCGGCCCACCGTTGCCGCATGATTTCCTCGTCGATCCTCTTGTGCACGAAGGCGCCGAGGAAGCCGAACAGTCGCTCCCGGTTATTGGCCAGGAAATGCAGGTAATTGCCGCGCGCCAGGGAGCTGTTGAGGTAGAGCTGCCAGTAAGCCGCCGTCGACGGGGTCAACTCAGCGTCGTGCAGCAGTCGTGCGTACTGCTCGGCAGCGTTGATCCAGTCGAGGTAGTCGCCCAATAGGGTCGATCGTAATCCGGTATGGGCGGAGTTGTACTCACCCAGCGCAGCGCTCGCTACCGCCGCGTTGCAGGCCGGGGTGTAGGCCGTGTACTGCAACAGCATGAAGGTCGCCGACTCTTTGCGGCTTCGGGTGGACATCGCCACCTGGTAGGGGCACCCGGTTCGGCGACGCGACGTTGGTAATACTCGCGGACGTGTTCCTTGAGGACGCTCAGCTCGGGGGTGGGCAGGGGCTGGCGTTCACCGGCCAGGAAGGTGAACAGATACCGCTCCAGAATCGGTCTGGCGAGCGCCGCGTATACCCGGTTGCGGGTGGAGTAGAAGGCCGCGCCGTCTTCGGCCGCGGCCTTGTCCGCGGCCGAAGACAGATACAGCAGGTCAGTGTCGTAGATGTTGCGTAGCATGCGGTTGCCCAACAGGCCGCTGAGTTTGAGGACGTCGTGCACGGGTATGGGCGTGCTGTAGTCCAGCCAGGCGAGGTCGTCGGGCCGGACCGGCCTGCGGAAGGGTTGCCTTCCGTGGTGAGTTCGTGTTGTTGGGCGGCACGGTACGCCGCATTTGCGGCGAAGGCCTTGATGATGGCGTTGGCATCCCTTGGATCGGGGAGCTCGGGTAGATCGAACTCGGTGTCGTGCATGCGGGTTTCGTCCTCTCCTGCTCGTCCTTGGTTGCGGTCGGTGGTCTCAGCGCCGGTGTGGGGACGGAATGGGCAGGTCTGGTACATGTCCGAGCCGTCATCGGGGATGACGTACTGGCGCCACTCGAAGTTTGCGGGATCTCCGAAATCCCCCATGGCGGGATGGGCTTCAGCGGCGTCCCAGCTTCTGAGACGCTCTCGAATGCGCCGACGTGCCACCGTTCCTGCCGGCGTGCCGCCTTCGATACCCCAGAAGACGTTGCGCGGCTGGAAGAGCAGCACGAGAACGTCACCGAGGTTGCGCGACCGACGTAACAAGTGCGTCGGCGCGGCGCTGAAGACGAACATGGCCGTGCCGTGGAAGCAGAACTCCCAACCCGGGTCTTCCGGACTTAGCGGGAATTCCTCCGGCCACGGCCGGTCGTCGGAGTCGTGCAAGCCCTGCAAAATGTTCCAGAAGGCCTCGCCCTGGCCCTCATGGGTGTTAGTTCCGGGAACATCGACGAAGGCCGCGAGGACCTGACGTCGACGGGGAGTCGGCCGAACGTAGTCCAGGAACACCGACAATGCATCGGCCAGTGGTTGGACGTTCATCACCTCGGCCCGCGTGACGAAAAGCGCGCGTTGTTCGAGTGCTCTTCGGCCGAAATAACACGGGTATTCCGCATGTCCTACTTCGGTGCGGAAAGCCCGAAGCGCTCGGTCGAACCACGGTGCGTCAACCTCCGTGCTCAATTCGGAATCCGGTGTCAGTAGTCGGACACCGGCGTAGGCCAAATCCGGTAAGTCTCCGCGCAAACATTGCTCGATGTCAGAACTCACGATCACTCCAAGGTTTGGTCGGGTCGTGTGCTTCTGTGGGTCTCAGGAAGGCGGGTCGAGGCCAGCAAGGCGACGACGGGAAGAGCGCACAGCACCGCGAGGGCGGCGGTCAGGCCGTGGGCGTCGGCGAGGGCGCCCAGCGCAGGAGCGGCGACACCACCAGCCGAGACGGCGAGGCCCAGGGTGACGCCACTGGCGGTGCCCAGATGGCTCGGCAGGTACTCCTGGCCAAGGGTGGTATGCACGGAGAAAGGGATGTAGATGCCGACGCCGCCGGCGACCGCGGCCGCGAAGGTAAGCGCCAGCGTGGGTGCCAGGACGAGGCCGACTAGACCGCCGAGAGCGATGAAGTACTTCCAGCGGATCGTCGGCACGCGCCCAAAGCGGTCGGCGAGCCAGCCTCCGCCGATCGTGGACACGGTACCCGCGACCGTGAACACGATCAGCGCTGCCGAACCGACCTGGACCGACTGGTGGAAGCGGTTGATGACGTGCAGAGCGAGGAATGAGGACATCCCGAAGAAGAGGATGGACCTGCAGATCACCACCACGGTCAACCAGCTGAACGAACGCCAGTCGTCGGGCTCGTCGCCAATACCGCCGACGCCCACACCGAGCGTGTTCGGCACCAGACGGTGCCGAAGCGGCCAGATGATGACCGCGGTTACCGCAGCGGGAAGGATGAGCAGTGCGGTGCCGTGCACGCCAGTGGCGAGCAGGATCGGTGTCATGGTGATCGGGGCGAGCGCGAATCCGATGTTGCCGCCGAGAGCGAACCAACTCATGCCCTGGGCTGAGGTGCCGGCCGCGAGCCGTGCCGCCCGGGTGGCTTCCGGGTGGTAAGCGGCGACACCGGTGCCTGACACGGCGATCGCGAGCCATACCAGGGCGTAGCTCGGCGCGATTCCGCTAACGGCCACTCCGGCGGCTGCGACGAGCATCCCGACCGTGAGCAGCCAGGGAACGGGCCGGCGGTCGGTAAGCATGCCGAACGCCGGTTGGGCGATGCTCGAGATGAACGTGGCGGCCAGCGTTATCCCCGCCACCGCTAGGTAGTCGTAGTGGCGCTCAGCGACGAGAAACGGAATGATCGCGGGCACCGCGCCCTGGTAGAGGTCGTTCACGGTGTGGCTGAATGTCAGCAGGCCCAGTCCAGCGCGGTCGCGAACTCGGTCTTCAGCTGTCTGACAACTCATTTTGCTTCGCCCGAAACCAATGTGCATACCAGATGGCTGGAGCCGAACTCCATACTGTTGTGCCGGTTGAAGGACGGGTGGTCTAGGAATGTGAACGCCACCGCGCCAGCTTGCCCGGATGTAGCGGAGCAGATCCAGATCGAATGGAGCGGGTTGGCGGAGTCCATGTTGGGTGCGGTCAAGTGGTGTAGCCGCGTGGTGCGTCCCAGCCGCCGCCATCCGTTCGCGTCTGCAACGTTCTGCGACCAGTTGGTCAACGACGGGGAACCACGCCTGACAGTGTGCGTCCCACTTATCGTCAGATCGCCCAACCCGATCGACCAACGCGAGGAGACCACAGCAGATGGCACAGCAGTTCGGCGCGCAGTTCGAGCAGATGCAGTCCGCGGCGAATCACGTCGCCGAGGTGAACCAGAGCGTGCAGGGCCAGCTCTCCGGTCTGCGCAGCCAGCTGGCACCGCTGGCCGGGGCGTGGAAGGGCCAGGCATCGGCGGCCTTCCAGGTTCTCATGGAGCGCTGGGATACCGACGCGCGCAATCTCAACGAGGCACTCAGCAGCATCGGTGAGCAGATCCGCGGATCCGGGACCACCTACGCCCAGGCCGACGAGAACGAGAACCAGACCTACTCGCGGATCAGCCAGGCCCTCGGCAGCTGAATAGTGAGCCGTACTGCTCAGACAAGGAGATAGAGACGTGAGCGAGATCCTGGTCACCTTCGGCGAGTTGGAAAGCGCGCGGAGCTCGATCCAGACGACGTGGACGAACATCAGCCGGGAGATGGAGGACCTCAAGCGCTACCTGCAGCCGATGGTGGAGACCTGGAGCGGCGATGCGTCGAGCGCATACCAGACCCATCAAGCCCAGTGGGATCGGTCGGCGAACGATCTGAACCAGGTGCTGAACCAGATCGGGGTGGCGTTGGGCGCGTCCAACGAGAACTACCAGGCCGGCGAAGCGTCCAACCGGGCGCGTTGGTCCTAGCCGTCCAACGGTGCGGGTCGCCGCTGGGTAGCCGGCCCCGCGCCCGGCGGCGACCCCGTTTTGACCGGGCTGCGCGGTGCCCGGTATCGTTTCCACGCTGCTGTGCGGATGTGCGCGGCTCCTGATCGATGACCCTGCGAATGCGAAAAGAAGGTAGTTCGTGCGCACGTACAGCCCTAAGCCCGGCGAGGTCGAGCGCGCCTGGCATGTCATCGACGCCACGGACGTTGTCCTGGGCCGCCTCGCCAGCCAGGTCGCCACGCTGCTGCGGGGTAAACACAAGCCCACCTACGCCCGGCACGTCGACACCGGCGACTTCGTGGTGATCGTCAACGCCGGCAAGGTGTCGCTGTCCGGCAACAAGGGGGATCGCAGCTTCGTCTACCGGCATAGCGGTCATCCGGGCGGCCTCAAGCGGCGTTCGTTCAACGAGATGCTCGCCACCCGGCCGGAGCGGCTGGTGGAGCGGTCCATCAAGGGCATGCTCCCGAAGACCACGCTGGGTCGGGCTATGGCCCGCAAGCTCAAGGTCTACGCCACCGCCGAGCACCCCCACGAGGCCCAGAAACCGCAGCCATACCAGATCACCCAGGTCGCCCAGTGACTACTGACCCAGTGAGCACTGACCCAGTGACCATTCCTGACGCCGCCGCCACCGAAGCTCCCAGTGAGGACCCGAGAGACGCCGTGACCACCCCGCAGACGCCGCAACCCGAGGCCGGACCGGCTGCCGCCGTTGCCCCGAGCCCGATCATGTCGGCGATGCCGGTGCCCAGCGGTCAGGCCACCCAAGCCGTCGGTCGCCGTAAAGAAGCTGTCGTGCGCGTGCGCCTGGTGCCCGGCACCGGCGTCTTCACGCTTAATGGCAAGACCCTGGAGCAGTACTTCCCCAACAAGGTGCACCAGCAGCTGATCCGCGAGCCGCTGGTCACCGTGAACAAACCCGAGTCCTACGACATCTTCGGCAATCTTTCCGGTGGCGGAACGTCGGGCCAGGCTGGTGCGCTGCGGCTGGGTATCGCCCGCGCGCTGATCGAGATCAACATCGACGACCGCCCGGCGCTGAAGAAGGCGGGCTTCCTCACCCGCGACTCCAGGGCAAAAGAGCGCAAGAAGTACGGGTTGAAGAAGGCCCGTAAGGCGCCTCAGTACTCGAAGCGCTAGTCCTGCACGCTTCGACGCCCCGACTGTTCGGCACCGACGGGGTACGTGGGCTGGCCAACTCGGAGCTGACTCCGGAGTTGGCCATGGCCTTGGCCGGTGCGGCGGCGGGAGTGCTCGACCGGGGTCTCACCGGGCGTGAATCTCGCCCGGTCGCCGTCGTGGGTCGGGATCCGCGTGCCAGCGGCGAGATGCTGGAGGCGGCCGTGACCGCCGGCCTGACCTCGGCGGGCGCCGACGTGCTGCGGGTCGGGGTGCTGCCCACTCCAGCGGTTGCGTACTTGGTAGGTGAGCTCGCCGCGGACCTCGGCGTGATGATCTCCGCATCTCACAACCCGATGCCGGACAACGGCATCAAGCTCTTCACCGGCGGCGGCCATAAACTCCCCGACGCGGTGGAGGACGAGATCACCGCCCGGCTGACCAGCGCGGCGGTGCAGCGTCCCACCGGAGCCCGGATCGGCCGGGTACATGATGTGCCGGAGGCCGCCGGTCGCTACCTGGATCACCTGCTGCTGGCAACCCCGCATGCGCTCGACGGGGTCCGGGTCGTGGTCGACTGCGCGCATGGCGCGGCGTCCGCCGTCGCACCGCAGGCTTATCGCCGGGCCGGCGCCGAGGTGGTGGCGCTACACGCGGAGCCCGACGGTCTCAATATCAACGACGGCTGCGGGTCCGCCCATCTGGACTATCTCCGCGAGGCAGTGCTGGCACAGCACGCTGCGCTCGGTATCGCCCACGACGGCGATGCCGACCGCTGCCTGGCCGTGGACGCCACCGGCGAGGTGGCGGACGGCGATCAGATCATGGCCATTCTCGCGCTGGGCATGCGGGAGAGTGGCGAGCTGGTCGAGGACACCTTGGTCGCGACCGTGATGAGCAACCTGGGGTTGCACCTGGCGATGCGCAAGCATGGCGTTGTGGTTCGGACGACTCCAGTGGGGGACCGCTCGTGCTCAAGGCGTTGACTGCCGGTGGATTCTCGCTGGGCGGTGAGCAGTCCGGGCATGTGGTGCTGCCTGAGTACGCCACTACGGGGGACGGCTTGCTCACCGCGTTGCGACTGATGGCCCGCATCGTCACGTCCGGGCGGACCCTGGCCGATCTGGCCGGCGTGCTGACCCGGTTACCGCAGGTGTTGATCAATGTTGCGGTAGCGGATAAGGCGGCGGTGGCGACGGCACCCGCGGTGGCCGACGCCCTCGCTGATGCCGAGGCCGAACTGGGCGACACCGGCCGCATCCTGCTGCGCCCATCGGGAACCGAGCAGTTGGTGCGCGTGATGGTCGAGGCCCCCACTGAGCCTGCCGCCACGACCATCGCGCACCGCGTCGCCAAGGTTGTCGCGGCGGTTAGCTCGATTTGAACATGAAGGCAACCGCCCCGAGGATGAATACGGCGATCGCGGCATACAGTAGGTACAACATCACATAGGCGATAGTCATGGCATCTCCCCTGGTCAGAGCCGCTGGCGGTTGCGTTCACTATAAGGCACCGACCCGGTGGAACCGCCTACTATCACACTACCGTGGGCTCCGCCAGCAGAACGTCGTAGTCGCTGATCCCGACGAGGTGCCGCAGCAGGAACGCGGTGACCAGCGCCCGACTGATCCGCCGGGTTGCGGCTTCTGAGCCGCCGCCGATGAGCATGTCTGTCCAATGTGGGCCCTCAGTGAAACCCAGATGGCCGGCCTTGGGCACCATCCGCAGCTGCACCGGACCGGCCCACGCTCTGACCACCGGTTCGGCATGCCCGACCGCCGGTGCCACCTGGTCGCTGTCGCCGGCCACATGCAGGCCCGGCATGGCGCAGCCGGGCGCGGCGGCTACCGCTGAGGGCAGCGTCTGGGCCAACGCGAGCGTGACCACCGCCCGGCAACGGTGGTCTTCGGCCGCCGCGATGACTGCGCAACCACCGCCCATCCCGTGCCCTACCAAACCCAGCATGTCGGGGTCGACGCTGATCACGCCATCGCCCAGCCGCACGCCGGCGCACACGTCCAGTGTGGTGCGTAGGTCGGTGGCGAACTGGCGGTGCGACGCCAGCGGGCCACCCTGGGTGCCCGGCGCTGCCGCGACCACGCCCCAGGTCGCCAGGTGACGCAGCAACTCCTCGTAGCGTGTCGTTGGCTGCAACCAGCCGTGCCCGAACGCGATCGCAGGCAGTCCGAGCCCGGCGCGCGGCGTGAACACCACCCCGGGCAACCCGGCCGCCGCGAGGTCACCGCGAGCGACCGCATGCGGACCTGGCCGAGACAGCGCCTCAACCGTGCGGCGGACCGCGGGATCGGTGCGTGCCATGAGCCGGGACGGTAGCGGATCCCCTGGATGACGTTGGTCTAGCGTGGGCGCCCATGTGCGGAATCGTGGGCTATGTAGGGCATCGAGACGCCCTCGACGTCGTCCTGCACGGTCTGGGCCGGCTGGAATACCGCGGGTACGACTCCGCGGGCGTCGCGGTGCTCACCGGTGCCGGCACGCTGGCGGTGATCCGCAAGGCCGGGGCGTTGGCCAACCTGATCGGCGAGCTCGACGGGCGGCCGCCGTTGTGCGGTACCGCCGGGATGGGCCACACCCGGTGGGCCACCCACGGCGCGCCGACCGATCGCAACGCCCACCCACACTGCGACACCGCCGGCCGGCTCGCCGTCGTGCACAACGGGATCATCGAGAACCACGCCCAGTTGCGGACCGAACTGGAGCACGGCGGGGTGGAGCTGGCCAGCGACACCGACACCGAAGTCGCCGCGCATCTGCTCGCGACGGCGTATGCGAGCTGCGGTGACCTGCCGTTGGCCGTGCGCACGGTATGCCGCCGGCTCCACGGTGCCTTCACCCTCGTCGTCACCCACGCCGATGAACCCGATCTGATCGTCGCGGCGCGCCGCTCGTCGCCGCTGGTGGTGGGGGTGGGCGAGGGGGAGCATTTCGTCGCCTCCGACGTCGCGGCGTTCATCGAATACACCCGTAACGCCGTCGAGCTGGGCCAGGATCAAGTGGTAGTGATCACCTGCGATGGCTATCAGATCAGCGATTTCCACGGCGCTCCCGCGTATGGCAAGCCCTTTCACGTCGACTGGGACCTGTCTGCGGCGGAGAAGGGCGGCCACGACTACTTCATGCTCAAGGAGATCCAGGAGCAACCCAGCGCGATCGCCAACACCCTGCGTGGGCATTTCATCGACGGCCGGATCGTGCTGGACGAGCAGCGGATGGACACCCAGGAGCTGCGCGACGTCGACAAGGTCTTCGTGGTCGCCTGCGGGACCGCCTACCACTCCGGCATGGTCGCCAAGTACGCAATCGAGCACTGGTGCCGGCTGCCGGTGGAAGTCGAGCTCGCCAGTGAATTTCGGTATCGCGATCCGGTGCTGGACCGCTCCACCCTCGTCGTCGCGATCTCCCAGTCCGGGGAAACCATGGACACTCTGGAGGCGGTGCGACATGCCAAGGACCAGAAGGCCCGGGTGCTGGCGATCTGCAACACCAACGGGGCGCAGATCCCCCGGGAGTCCGATGCGGTGCTCTACACCCACGCCGGACCGGAGATCGGGGTGGCCGCCACCAAGACGTTCTCCGCCCAGATCGTCGCGAACTTCCTGGTCGGCCTCGCGCTGGCGCAGGCTCGCGGCACCAAATATTCCGACGAGGTCGCCCGCGAGTTCGCCGAGCTGGAGGCGATGCCCGCCGCGGTGACCCAGGTGCTCAGCACCGTTGACCAGGTGCGCGAGCTGGGCCGCGAGCTCGCCGACGCCAAGGTGGTGCTGTTCCTCGGCCGCCATGTCGGCTTCCCGGTGGCCCTGGAAGGCGCGCTGAAGCTTAAGGAACTCGCCTATATGCACGCTGAGGGCTTCGCCGCGGGAGAGCTCAAGCACGGCCCGATCGCGCTGCTCGAGCCGGGCCTACCGGTGGTCGTGGTGATGCCCTCACCGAAAGGACGGGCCGTGCTGCACTCCAAACTGTTGTCCAATATCCAGGAGATCCGGGCCCGCGGCGCGCGGACCATCGTCATCGCCGAGGAGGGCGACGAGACCGTGCGGCCCTACGCTTCGCACCTGCTGGAGATACCCGCAGTGCCCACGTTATTGCAGCCGCTGGTGTCCACCGTGCCGCTGCAGGTGCTCGCCGCTGAGATCGCCCGGCAACGCGGCTACGACGTGGACCGCCCCCGCAACCTCGCCAAATCAGTGACAGTCGAATAGCCGTGAGTGGCAATCCGGGTTATGGCTCGCATCGCCACTCACAGGGCGCCTGGAGGGCGGCCAGAGTGCGCGCCGCCGAAGACGCCCTGCTCGCCCGGGTGCCGGCCGGCGACCTGATGCGGCGTGCCGCGTTCGGGTTGGCTACCCGAGTGGCGGCGGCCCTGGGCGAGCGGACCGGTGGGGTGGCCGGCCGGCACGTGACGTTGCTGGTCGGGGCGGGCAACAACGGTGGGGACGCGTTGTGGGCCGGGGCCTACCTGCGCCGCCGCGGCGTCGTGGTGACAGCTGTGTTGTTGTCCCCGGACCGGGTGCACTCGCAGGGTCTGGCGGCGCTGCGCCGAGCCGGTGGGCGGATCAGCGACCAGCCGTCAGACCGTGCACACCTCGTGCTCGACGGGATCGTGGGGTTGTCCGGCCGCGGTGCGCTGCGACCGGCGGCCGCGCGGCTGGTGGCGGCCGTACAGGCACCGATCATCGCGGTGGACTCGCCGTCCGGAGTGGACCCGGACACCGGCACCGTTGACGGGCTCGCGGTCACCGCCACCGAGACGGTCACCTTCGGGGCCCGCAAGCCGGTGCACCTGCTGGCGCCGTGGCGCTGTGGCCCGGTGCACCTGGTGGACATCGGCTTGTTCGACGAGCTGGGGGAGCCCGATCTTCGGGTGCTGACTGCTGCCGAGATCGGGGTGCTGTGGCCGGTGCCGGGCCCGACCAGCGACAAGTACAGCCAGGGTGTCGTGGGGATCGCCGCGGGTTCGGCGGACTATCCCGGGGCGGCGGTGCTCTGCGCGGGAGCCGCGGTGCTGGCGACGTCGGGCATGGTGCGCTTCGCCGGCTCCGCCGCCGATGCGGTACGAGCGCGCTGGCCGGAGGTGGTGGCCACCGGCTCGGTGTCCGACGCCGGGCAGGTGCAGGCCTGGGCCGTCGGGCCGGGATTGGGAACCGGCGCCGCTAGCCGCCAGGTGCTGGCCCACGTGCTCGGCGTGGGGGTGCCGGTGGTGGCCGACGCCGATGCGATCACCCTGCTGGCCCGGCACCGTGAGCTTGCGGACAGTCGGGATCCGGGCACCCCGCTGGTTTTGACTCCGCACGATCGGGAGTTCGAGCGGCTTACCGGCAAGCCTCCCGGCGCCGACCGGGTGGCGGCTGCGCGCGACGCCGCCCGACGATTCGATGCGGTGCTGCTGCTCAAGGGCAACACCACCATCGTCGCGGCTCCAGACGGTCGGGTGCTGGTGAACCCGGCCCGCTCGTCCTGGCCGGCCACCGCGGGCTCCGGCGACGTCCTCACCGGCGTCCTCGGCGCGCTGCTGGCCACCGGCCTGGAGCCGGCCACCGCAGCCGCCGCCGCAGTGCACGCCCAGGAACTTGCCGCCGCCATCGCCGCCCGGGGCGGCACAGCTCGAGGCGGCCCCTCCGCCGGCGCCCCAGCGCCCGCTTCAGCGATCCAAGCGGCCCTCACCGACGCGATCCGCGACCTCCGCTCCGCGCAGCCGACGCAATCGCCATTCGGAGCCGAATCGCGCCCTGAGGGGGTCCGGAAACCGCGATTAGGCTCCGAATGGCGCCGCCGGGCCGGGATGCCAGGATGGTGACGATGCCTGCGCGGCCTCGGGCTGAAGTGGTGATTGATCTTCATGCTATCCGGCACAATGTCGGGATTCTCGTTGGGTGCGCGGCTGGGTCCGGCGCTGCGACCATGGCGGTGGTCAAGGCCGACGGGTACGGCCACGGGGCGGGTGACGTCGCTGCAGCCGCCTTGCAGGCGGGAGCCACCGCGTTGGGCGTGTGCAGCGTCGAGGAGGCCCTGGACCTGCGCCACGCCGGAATCGACGCACCTGTGCTGGCCTGGCTGCGCGCCCCGGGGGAGGACCTCGCCGCCGGGCTCATCGCCGGAGTCGAGCTCGGCGTCTACTCCACCGGCCAGCTCGACATCGTCGCGGCAGCCGCAGCGGCGACCGGCAGCACGGCCAGAGTGCATCTCAAGGTCGACACCGGGCTGACCCGGGGCGGCGCCGACCGCACCCAGTGGCCCGGCTTGGTCCGCGCCGCAGTAGCCGCGCGGGGCGTCGAGGTCGTCGCGGTCTGGTCACATCTCGCGCACGCCGACGATCCCGGTCACCCGATCATCGAGCAGCAGGTGCGGTTCTTCGACGATGCCTACCAGGTTGCCCGCGATGCCGGGTTGCGGCCGCTGCGGCATCTGGCGAACTCCGCAGCGACGCTGACCCGACCCGATCTGCACTATGACCTGGTTCGTCCTGGTATCGCCGTTTATGGGCTCTCCCCCGTACCCGGGGTGGGTTATCATCTGATACCAGCGATGACGCTGCGCTCGCAGGTCGCAATGGTGAAACGCGTCCCGCCCGGCTCGGGCGTGTCCTACGGGCATGTCTGGCATACCGATCGGGAGACCACGCTGGCCTTGGTCCCCGCTGGATATGCCGACGGCGTGCCCCGGGTCCTCACCGGTCGGCTTGACGTGTGGCTGGCCGGGCGGCGTCGTCCGGTGGTGGGAAGGGTGTGTATGGACCAGGTGATGGTCGACTGCGGGGACGACCCGGTCGTTGAGGGCGCGGAGGTGCTTTTTTTCGGCAGCGGCGAGAACGGCGCTCCCACCGCAGCGGAGTGGGCGGACAAGCTGGGCACCATCCACTACGAGATCGTCGCGGGAATGGTGCGGCCCCGGTTGACCCGGACGGTGCTCGGTCGCCGTCCGGATCTCACCAAGGTGCGGGTGACCCGGTGAGAGCGCGGTGGGTAGCCGGCGGTGTGCTGGGCGCGGCGGCGGCCACCGCGTTGGTCGCCGCTCGCGCTCATCACAACCGGGTCGGGGAGCTGCGCAGCAATCTCACGGAACTGCCTGGCGACTTGCCGACGGTGCTGCCGCCAAGCCGGGAGTACACGGTCACCGCCGAGGACGGGATCACGCTGTCGGTGGAGGAACTCGATCCGGCCGACGGGGGAGCACCTGAGTTCACCGTCATCCTGATCCACGGCTATACGCTGGATAGGCGCAGTTGGCTGTACCAGCGGGACGCCTTGGCGCGTTCCACCGCACCGCGGGTCCGCGTGGTGCTCTACGACCACCGCAGCCATGGTCGCTCGGGTCGCTCGCCGCGGTCTGCGTGCACCTTCAAGCAGCTCGGCCGCGATCTGCGCGAGGTGATCCGGGTGGCCGCGCCCGAGGGGCGGATCGTGCTGATCGGGCACTCCCTCGGCGGTATGACGATCATGGCGTTGGCCGAGGACCACCCTGAGCTGTTCGCTGAACAGATCTGCGGGGTGGCGTTTCTCAATACCAGCGCAGGGGATATCGGCCGGTCGGGCCTGCCCAAGCCGTTGCTGTCCCGGCGCAACCCGGTGATGCCGTTGGCCAGGCAGCTGTCGCGCTGGGGGCCCAGCGCGCGGGCTGTTGACCGAGGGCGCGAAATCTCCAGGAATCTGACCTGGACCCTGACCCGTAAACTTGCCTTCGGTGACGAAGCGGTGCATCCGGCGCTGGTCGAGCTCATGTACATGATGATCCGGGCCACGTCATTCGAAGTCATGACTGATTTCCTGGAGGAATTCGGCGCGCACGACCGCTACGCCGCCCTGGCTGGTCTGCAGTTCGCCAAAGCGCTGGTGCTCGGTTCTGACGGTGACCGGTTGATTCAGTACCAGCACTGTGAGGCGATCGCCGCGCTGCTGCCCGACGCCGAACTGGTTCAGGTAGCGGGGGCGGGGCACGTGACCATGCTGGAGCAACCAAAGCTGGTCAACGAGCACGTGCTCGACTTGCTGGCCCAATGTTCGGGCGCCCTACCACGCAGATAAAAAACATGGTCTCGCAGGTGAAAAACATGGAGCTGGTGACTGCGGCGGATACCGAGCGCCTCGGTCGGGCCGTGGGCGAGCGGCTGCGTCCGGGCGATGTGGTGGTGCTGTCCGGACCGTTGGGGGCGGGCAAGACGGTGCTGGCCCGCGGTATCGGCGCCGGACTGGGCGTTCGCGGACCGGTGACCTCGCCGACCTTTGTCATCGCTCGGGAGCACCCGGCGCTGCCCGGCGGACGCGGCGTGCCGCTGGTACACGTCGACGCCTATCGGCTTGGCGGAATTGCCGAGCTGGACGACCTCGACCTGGACACCGACCTGCTGGCGGCCGCCGTGGTGGTGGAATGGGGCGAGGGCCTGGCTGAGCGGCTGGCCGACGAGCACCTGCTGATCCGGCTCACGCGACCCAGCGGTGGGGATGACGACACGCGCGTCGCGCAGCTGCGCGGTCCGGTCCGTTTGATACCAGCGTGATCTCCTAAGATCGTCGTCCGTGTTGGTGTTGGCTCTGGACACGGCAACCTCCGCGGTGACCGCTGGGTTGCTTCGGCTTCCCGCCGCGGGCGCGCCGGAGGTCCTGGCCGAGCGGATCACGGTGAATGCCCGGGCGCACGGCGAGCTGCTCATGCCGTCGGTGTGCTCGACGCTGGCCAGCGCCGGGCTGGCGATGCGCGACCTCGATGCGGTGGTATGCGGGGTCGGACCGGGTCCGTTCACCGGGCTACGGGTCGGGATGGTCACCGCTGCGGCGCTGGGCGATGCCTTGAGCATTCCGGTGTATCCCGTCTGTAGCTTGGACGCGATCGCCTCTCGGGCGGGTGCGGGCAGCCCGCTGCTGGTGATCACCGACGCTCGCCGCCGGGAGGTCTACTGGGCGCGCTATGACTCCTCCGGTGCCCGGGTCGATGGTCCCCATGTGGACCGGCCGGGCGACCTGCCGATGATCGGCGTGTCGCGGATCGCCGGCGCCGCGGATGTGTTGGGGATTCCGACGGTGCTGGCGATCGTGCCGCCACGGCACCCTGACCCGGCCGGGCTGGTCGCCGTGGTAGCCGCGGCCGTGCAGGCACAGGCACCACCGGGACCGCTCACCCCGTTGTACCTACGGCGCCCCGACGCGCTGGAACCGGGACCGGTCAAGCGAGTGACGCCGGTATGAGCGTGCTGATCGAGCCGATGGTGGCCGCTGATGCGTCGCGCTGCGCGGAACTGGAACACGTGCTGTTCGACGGCGACGATCCGTGGAGCCCAGAGGCGTTTCTCGAGGCGCTCGCGGCCGGTCATCACTACCTCTCCGCACGGGACGGCGACTCGTTGATCGGTTATGTGGGTTTGGCCCGGATCGGCACCGAGGCGGAGATCCACACCCTCGCGGTGGACCCGGCGCATCACCGCCGGGGGATCGGCCGGGCATTGTTGCGAGCCGTCCTCGACCACGCAGTGGGGGCCACGGTGTTCCTTGAGGTGCGCACCGACAATGATTCGGCGATCCGGTTATACCGCAGTGAAGGGTTCGATGTGGTCGGTATCCGCCGCGGTTACTACCGGCCCAGCGGAGCCGACGCCTTCACCATGCGCCGGCAGGCCTTCCGGTGACGACCACGGGGATTGTGCTGGGCATCGAAAGCTCCTGCGATGAGACCGGAGTGGGCATCGTGGCGGTGGCGGGCGACGGGACCGTCACGTTGCTTGCCGATGAGATCGCCTCAAGCGTGGCGGAGCACGCCCGGTTCGGTGGTGTGGTGCCCGAGGTGGCGTCCCGGGCCCACCTACACGCGATGGTGCCGACGGTGCAGCGTGCACTGCGCGCCGCCGGCCTCACATCCGCAGATGTGGACGCGGTGGCGGTGACCGCGGGACCGGGCCTGGCCGGCGCACTGCTGATCGGGGTGGCCGCCGCCAAGGCGTACGCGGCCGCCTGGGAGGTCCCGCTGTACGGGGTCAACCACCTCACCGCGCACGTCGCGGTGGACACCGTGGAACACGGTCCGCTACCCCCGGCGCTGGCCCTGCTGGTCTCCGGCGGGCACTCCAGCCTGCTGCAGGTCTCCTCGCTGGTGGCGCCGATGCACCCGCTGGGTGCCACCATCGACGACGCCGCGGGGGAAGCGTTCGACAAGGTGGCACGACTGCTGGGGCTGGGCTTCCCCGGCGGCCCGTTCATCGACCGGGCCGCCCAGGAGGGGGATCCGGCCAGTGTCCGATTCCCCCGTGGCCTGACCGGCCCCCGCGATGCGCGCTACGACTTCTCCTTCTCGGGTCTCAAGACTGCGGTCGCCCGGCATCTCGAGGCGCTGGCACGCGACGGGATCGCCGTGCCGGTGGCCGACGTAGCAGCAGCCTTTCAGGAAGCCGTGGTCGATGTGCTCACCGCCAAGGCGATCCGGGCGGCCACTGATTGCGGCATCGACACCGTGCTGATCGGCGGTGGGGTCGCTGCGAACTCGCGATTGCGGGCGATGGCGGGGCAGCGCTGCGCGGCGGCCGGACTGCGGTTACGGGTTCCCCGACCGCGATTGTGCACCGACAACGGAGCCATGGTGGCCGCGCTCGGCGCGCACCTGCTCGCCGCAGACGCGCCCGCGTCACCACTCGACATCCCCGCCGACCCAGGGCTGCTGATCACCACCTCGCTAGTTGGTGGCTCTTCAAGTACTACCAACCAGCGTTGAGGGTGCAATAAAGAGCCGCCAACCCAGTCTGGCGGGCCGGTGCAGGTTGGCAGCGGTGTACGGCAGGCCACAGGCGGGTTGGTAGCTCTTGAAGGGCGAACAACGGCAGTTAGGCGACCCCAGTTGAGCGCTGGCAGTCGGCACAGTAGTCTGCTAATTGGCACTCTGGTCATCAGAGTGCCAGCAATGGCCCGGGCCGCCTCGACCCCCGCGACGGCGAGGTGGCAGGAGCCAGCATCAGACAACCTGCCAGCTCTTCGAAGACCCCAAAAAGTGGAGGTCACACCGTGGCGAGCGTGAACATCAAGCCGCTCGAGGACAAGATCGTCGTTCAGGCCAGTGAGGCTGAAACGACGACCGCGTCCGGCATCGTCATTCCGGACACTGCCAAGGAGAAGCCCCAGGAGGGCAAAGTCTTGGCCGTGGGCCCGGGTCGCGTCAATGACACCGGCACCCGCATCCCGATGGATGTGAACGTCGGCGACGTCGTGATCTACTCCAAGTACGGCGGCACTGAAATCAAGTACAACGGCGAGGACTACCTGATCCTCTCCGCGCGCGACGTACTCGCTGTCGTCAACTGACGCCTTCGATCGTCGTCGTCACACTGACGGTTCGGCCGTCATAAACCGCCCCGCGGACCCCTCCGGGGGTCAGCGGGGCGGTTGCTTAATTGACGGTTCTACCGTCGAGCACATGGGGTCCCGGCTAATCCCGTGAGGGGCCGGAGACCTACCGGAGTTCGCCCCTGAGGAAGGCAGCCAATGCCCAAGCAGATCACGTTCGACGAGACCGCACGGCGCGCGCTGGAGCGCGGAGTCGACCAGCTCGCCGACGCGGTCAAGATCACTCTCGGTCCGCGCGGCCGGCACGTGGTGCTGGAGAAGAAGTACGGCGGTCCGTCGGTTACCAACGACGGGGTGACGATCGCGCGTGAAATCGAGCTTTCCGACCCCTATGAGAACCTCGGCGCCCAGCTCGCGAAGAGCGTGGCGATTCGCACCAACGACGTCGCCGGTGACGGCACCACCACCGCGACGGTGCTGGCTCAGGCGATGGTCCGGGAGGGTCTGCGAAACGTGGCCGCCGGCGCGAACCCCATCGCGCTCGGTCGCGGCATCGGGGCCGCCGCGGAGGCGGTCGCCGCCGCATTGCTCGCCAGGGCGACACCGGTGACCGGTGAGCAGGCGATTTCCCAGGTCGCCACGGTGTCCTCCCGTGACCCGGAGATCGGCGCGCTGATCGGCCAGGCGATGACCAAGGTCGGCGAGGACGGCGTCATCACCGTGGAGGAATCCTCCACGATGGCTACCGAGGTGGAGTTCACCGAGGGCGTCGCGTTCGACAAGGGCTACATCTCGCCCTATTTCGTCACCGATCCGGAGCGGATGGAGACGGTTCTGACCGACGCCTACATCCTGCTGCACCGCGACAAGATCTCCTCGATCATGGACCTGCTGCCGGTGCTTGAGCTGGTCGGTCAGGCCGGCAAGCCGCTGCTCATCCTGGCTGAGGACGTCGAGGGCGAAGCACTGTCCACGCTGGTGGTCAACGCGCTGCGCAAGACCCTTTCCGTGGTGGCTATCAAGGCGCCGTTCTTCGGTGACCGCCGTAATGCGTTCATGGATGACCTCGCCGCCGTCACCGGCGCCCAAGTGATCAACCCTGAGGTCGGTCTCACGCTGTTAGAGGTCGGGATTGAGATGCTCGGCCAGGCTCGGCGCATCGTGGTGACCAAGGACGAGACCACCATCGTCGAGGGTGGCGGCGGTCAGGCCGACGTCGACGCTCGCGCCGCGCAGATTCGTCGCGAGATCGAGGAAAGCGACTCGGACTGGGACCGCGAGAAGTTGCAGGAGCGGTTGGCCAGGCTCACCGGTGGGGTAGCAGTCATCAAAGTCGGGGCGGCCACCGAGACCGCGCTCAAGGAACGCAAGGGGCGCATCGAGGATGCCGTGGCGGCCGCGAGGGCGGCCGTTGAGGAGGGCATCGTGCCCGGTGGCGGTGTGGCACTGGTGCATACCGCTGATTCGATCGGTGACCTGGGCCTGCTCGGTGACGAAGCCACCGGCGTCGCCATCGTACGGGCGGCGAGCGCCGCGCCGGTGCGCTGGATCGCAACCAACGCAGGCTTCGAGGGATCTGTGGTGGTCGCCAAGGTGCGCGACATGCAGTGGGGCCACGGCTTCGACGCCGAAGCGCAGACCTACGGCGACCTTGTTGCCGCGGGCATCCTCGACCCGGTGAAGGTCACTCGCTCAGCGATTGTCAACGCAGCCTCGATCGCCCGGATGGTGATCAGTACTGACAGCGCGGTGGTCGACAAGCCGGCGAAGGCATCGCCGGCCGGTCAGGGTCACGGGCACGGTCACGGCCCGGGAATGTAATCCGGGGGAGGTAACCCGCCCAGCTAGGCACCGCGACGGTCTCCGCGGCCCCCCGACGGGGGTTGCGGAGACCGTCGCGGTGTGTATGGGCTAGCCGCAATGCCCGAATCACGCATGTTCACGGTACTGCCGCTATCCGCTCACACTCGGTAGAGTGAGCGTTGCTCCACCTCGGTGATAGTCGCCGTGGGAGCGATGCGGCTCCGGTCCTTGATGAAATCCATCAGATCGTGTCAAGTTCCGGCTCTGCATGACCGATAGAGGGGGTGGGCACATCAGTTGGCTGCAGGAGAGGAGTGTTCCGTGACCGCAGTTCTCATCTGCGACGACCGGCGAAGCGTCCGCGAGGGGCTCACTCGCGTGATGTCCGCGGTACCCGGCGTCGCCCGGATCGACTGCGTGGCGCACGGTGACGAGTTGTTAGCTCGATATTCCCGGCAGCCGGTGGATGTTGTCCTGGTCGGCACCCAGCGTGCGGTGCCCGCCGGGGTGGAGGCCACTCGCCGGTTGGTGTCGGCGCATCCGCAGGCCAACGTCATCGTGTTCGGCGCGCCGGATGACGCGGGCAGTATCGCCGCCGCGATCGCCGGCGGTGCCCGTGGTTATCTGCGCTGGGATGCGTCGCGGCCAGAACTCGTCGCGGCGTTGGCGCACACGCTGGCCAGCACGTCGGTGCCGGCCCCTCGTCCCCCGTCCGACCCTGGTGTTCAGCTCACTGAGCGTGAGCTCCAGGTCCTGCGCGGAATGAGTCAGGGCAAGAGCAACGGGCAGATCGGGCGGGAACTGTACCTCTCCGAGGACACGGTGAAAACCCATGCCCGCCGACTGTTCCGCAAGCTGGGCGTACGGGATCGTGCGCAGGCCGTCGCACACGGTTTTCGGCGCGGCTTGGTGGCCTGAAGTCGACGGTTGAACGCAATGGTGGGGCACCTCAGTGCGGTGCACAAACGGCCGGTGGCTATGCCACCGGCCGTTTGTGCTGTTTCGGTCACCGAGTGTCGCGCTCGCGGAGTGACACCGCGTTAGGGATCCGACCCCGGTACCACTACGGTCTTTCCTGGGTGCCCGTGTCTCCGACGGTGATGGATCGGTCGGGGACAGCGGAGTGGCCACCGCCGGCCGGCGTGCAGCTCGGCTGGTCCCGTCGTAACGGCAGGGCTGCATTCAGCGATGACCGCAGTAGGGGACGACCTCGACGTCTTGATCGGTGATGCCGTCAACGGAAAGCAAGCAGCCGTTGAGGGCGTTCTCCGTCGGATCCGTCCCCTCGTGGTGCGGTATTGCCGTGCACGGGTCGGTGGCCAGGAAAAAACATTCGCTTCGGCGGATGATGTAGCTCAGGAGGTGTGTCTCGCGGTGCTCACGGCCCTGCCCAGTTACCGCGACCAAGGCCGGCCGTTCCTTGCCTTCGTGTACGGCATCGCCTCGCACAAGGTGGCCGACGCCCACCGGTCCTCGGCGCGCAACCGCTCTGAGCCGGTCCCGGAGGTTCCCGATATCGCGGACCACGCCGACGGTCCAGAGGCACAGGCGATGCAGGGTGAGTTCGCCGGGCGGATGGCGAAGCTGATGGAAACCCTTCCGGACAAACAGCGAGAGATTATCCGCCTGCGGGTCATGGTCGGGCTGTCCGCGGAGGAGACCGCCGAGGCCGTTGGTTCGACTCCTGGCGCGGTCCGGGTGGCGCAACACCGGGCTCTAGGCAAGTTACGCAGCGTATTGGCGTCTGAGGGGGTGGTCTGAGTGGCTGGTCGAGACGGGGATTCCCATGAGATGCCCGCGGATCTGGCTGCCGTACAGGCCGACGACGCGCTGCTGGACCTGATCGGTCGGGCTGGGTACACCCCCGAGGACGCCCACGACGAGTTGACGCGGGTGCTGACCGGATGGCGCCAGGAGATGGATGCCGAGCCGTTCGGAGAGCTGGTGGACACCGACACCGCCTTGGCGGCGATCCGCGCCGGCCGCCGGCCTGTTCGCCGCCGTAATCCGGTGTTCGGCTCGATCGCCGGGGCTGCGGCGGTGGTGGTGATCGCGTTCTCTGGGGTGGGCTTGGCCGCCAAGTCCGCGCAACCCGGTGACCATTTGTGGGGCGTCACGCAGGTGCTCTATGGCGACTACGCGCACTCGGTGGAGACGGCGGCGCAGGTGCGGACCGAGCTCAATGAGGCCAAGACCGCGCTGAACCAGGGCGATCCTGCGCGAGCCAGAGCGTCACTGCAACGCGTTCAGAAGCAGCTCCCGGCGATCGGAGACACCGAGGGGCGCACCGATCTCACCGCCCGCAGCCATGAGCTCGAACAGCAGGTGGTGCAGTCTGCTGGGCCGCCAGTGGAAAGTCCACCGACGCAACGCCCATCGACGGCGCAATATCCATGGCCGGGTTCGCCCGCTACCGACTGGTCGAAACAACGCGCGGCGGTACCCACCAGGACCCCGCCGACCACCATGCCAGGCACGGACAGCGACGGCACCACCAGCGACGGCGCGGCGCGTGATGGCACGACGAGCGTTGGTGCGTCGAAGCCGGGTCGATCGCCCATCCCCAGACCGAACCCTGGTCCCGATTCCCGCCCGGGGACAGTTCACAATACTGGCCCTGGCCCAAGTTCGGGCTCCGGTCCCTATCCGGGTTCCAGCCTGAATCCGGATGTGCATCCCCATCCTGGGACTGGCTTCGGTAGCGGTCAGCCGGGACCGCACGTCGTGCCGAGGCCGCACGGACTGCCTGGTCAGTCCGGGCAGCCCGGGCAGGCTGGGCAGGCTGGGCCGCCGGAGCTGCCTAGTCCGCCAGGACGTTCGCCAGGACGTTCGCCAGGACACTGATTGCGGTCAGCCGCCGTTCTCGGCGAGTACCGCATCGGTGTATCCACGGCAGTATTCCCAACTCACGTAGCCCGCAGGGTCCGGGTTGTAGGCGGGCTCGTGCGGGCGCATCCGGCCGACTTCGAGCAGTTGTTGCAAGCTGGCCCGCAGCAAATGCCAGTCGTGATAGTGCTGCTCGGCGCAGTCGGGACAATCCACCACGATTCCGCGTACTCCGCGAGGCGCCAGCAGTGCCTGATAGACCGCCAAATCGCCCAGGTCGGCGAGCAGCCCAGCCCGCTCCTCGTCATCAAGAGGTTCCTCGACGGCATCCTCGGAGTCGTCCAAGGCATCCAGGGCCAGCGCCGGGTCCTCCGGGTCACCAGCGAACGGGTCGGGGGGAAGTGAGTCATGCGCCACGGCTGGCACGGTACCCGCTCGGTGGAGCGTCCGGGCGCCACGGGCCTGTTGGACAGATGAGTCAACAGACCCGGTGGACGGAACCGGTGGCCAGACCCGGGGGACGGAACCGGGGGACGTCCCGGGCGTACCCCGATGAACGGCCCTGGGCGGATACCATCGTGGCATGACCAGCGAGCTCACCGCGCCCGACTTCCCGTCGAAGTTCGCGCTGCTCGGTCTGACCTTCGACGATGTCCTGTTGCTTCCCGCTGAATCCGACGTCGTGCCGTCGGAGGTCGATACGTCGACCAGGCTCTCGCGCAACATCACGTTGCGGGTGCCCCTGGTCTCCTCGGCGATGGACACGGTGACCGAGGCGCGGATGGCCATCGCGATGGCCCGCCACGGCGGGATGGGGGTGTTGCACCGCAATCTTCCGGCGGCCGAGCAGGCCGCACAGGTCGAGGTGGTCAAGCGCTCCGAGGCGGGCATGGTGACCGACCCGGTGACCTGTTCTCCGGACGACACCCTCGCCGACGTCGACGCGCTGTGCGCTCGTTACCGGATCTCTGGGGTGCCCGTCACGGACCCCGACGGCGTGCTGGTCGGGATCATCACCAACCGGGACATCCGCTTCGAGGTCGACGTCGGCAAACGGGTCGCCGAGGTGATGACGAAACAGCCGCTGATCACCGCGCAGGTCGGGGTCACCGCGGAGGCGGCGCTGGGCCTGCTGCGCCGGCACAAGATAGAGAAGCTGCCGATCGTCGACGGGCACGGCAAGCTGTGCGGCCTGATCACCGTCAAGGACTTCGTGAAGACCGAGCAGTACCCGCTGGCGACCAAGGATCCAGATGGGCGGTTGCTGGTCGGTGCCGCGATCGGAGTCGGCGAGGACGCCAAGCAGCGGGCCGCGTGCTGGTCGAGGCCGGTGTCGACGTGCTGGTCGTGGACACCGCGCACGGGCATTCCCGCGGGGTGCTGGAGATGATCACCCTGCTCAAGGCCGAGCTAGGCAGCAGTGTCGACGTCATCGGCGGCAACGTGGCCACCCGGGCCGGCGCGCAAGCGCTGATCGACGCCGGCGCGGATGCGGTCAAGGTCGGGGTCGGCCCCGGCTCGATTTGCACCACCCGGGTGGTGGCCGGGGTGGGTGTGCCGCAGATCAGCGCCATTTTCGAGGCGGATCGGGCGTGTCGCCCCGCGGGTGTGCCGGTGATCGGAGACGGTGGGATCCAGTTCTCCGGGGACATCGCCAAGGCCATCGTCGCGGGGGCCAGCTCGGTGATGCTGGGCAGCCTGCTCGGGGGCACTGCCGAGGCGCCGGGTGACCTCATCCTCGTCGATGGCAAGCAGTACAAGACTTATCGTGGTATGGGTTCGGTGGGCGCCATGGCGTCGCGCGGCGGCGGCCGGTCCTACTCCCGGGACCGCTACTTCGCCGACGACCTGCTGTCCGACGACAAGCTGGTGCCCGAGGGCATCGAAGGGCGGGTTCCCTTCCGCGGTCCGCTGTCGTTGGTGGCTCATCAGCTCGTCGGGGGCCTTCGGGCGGCGATGGGCTACGCCGGCGCTGCGACGATCCCGGCGTTGCAGGGCGCCCAACTGGTACGGATCACCGCGGCGGGCCTGAAGGAGGGCCACCCGCATGGCATCACCATGACGGTTGAGGCCCCCAACTACGTGGTGCACTGAGGTGCGCGATCTGGTGGAGATCGGGATGGGCCGCACTGCGCGCCGCGGCTACGATTTTGACGACGTCCAGATCGTGCCCTCGCGGCGTACCCGTTCCTCTCGCGATGTGTCGACCACGTGGCAGATCGACGCCTACCGCTTCGACATCCCGCTGATGACCCATCCCACCGACGCGATCGTCTCGCCGAGCATGGCGGTGCGGATCGGTGAGCTGGGCGGACTGGGCGTACTCAACGCCGAGGGACTGTGGGGCCGCCACGCAGGCGCTGGCAAGCTGTTGTTCCAGCTGCGCGCCGCGATGGAGGAGGCCGACGACGCGGCGGCGGTGCGGCTGCTGCAGCAGTGGCACTCGGCCCCGATCCGGATCGAGCTGCTCACCGAGGCGATCGGCAAGATGGCCCAGTCCGGCGTGACGGTGGCCGCCCGGGTCAGCCCGCAGCACGCCCGGGACCTCGCTCCCGATCTCCTCGCCGCCGGCGTCGAAATCCTGATCGTGCAGGGCACCATCGTCTCGGCCGAGCATGTCTCCCGTGCCGCGGAGCCGCTGAACCTGGTGGAGTTCATCGCGTCGATGGACGTCCCGGTCATCGCCGGTGGAGTGGGCGACTACCGCACCGCGATGCACCTGATGCGCACCGGGGCGGCCGGCGTGATCGTCGGTCACGGCGCGGGTGCGAGCACCTCCACCGCCGATGTGCTCGGCATCAGGGTGCCGATGGCCACCGCGGTCGCCGATGCCGCCGCGGCCCGCCGGGATTACCTCGATGAGACCGGTGGCCGTTACGTGCATGTGATCGCCGACGGCGGCATGTGTACCAGTGGCGACGTGGCCAAAGCGATCGCCTGCGGGGCGGACGCGGTGATGCTCGGTGAACCCTTGGCCGCCGCCGCCGAGGCTCCCGGCGACGGCTTGTACTGGACCGCTGCGGCAGCGCACCCGTCGCTGCCCCGCAGCCACGTCACCGATGTATCGAAGGGCTCGATCGGCATCGACTCGCTGCTGTTCGGCCCGTCTGACGATCCCAGCGGCACGGTGAACCTGTTCGGAGCGCTGCGCCGCGCCATGGCCAAAACCGGCTACTCAGAACTCAAAGAGTTCCAAAAGGTCGGCCTGACCGTCCGACCCTGAGCGACTAGAACAACGGGCTGGAGGGTATTAGCCGGAAACGAGACCACTGCGGGAGGTGGAACCGCGGTGACAGCTGGCGACGGGATGCAGCAAATCTCGCCTCCTGACGACCAGCGCGCCGAGGATCGGCTGAGCAGGGCGCAGCTGTGGTTCCTCGCCATTCTCGGGTTGCCCGCGTTCGGGGTGGCTTTTGCATACACCGTGGTGGGGACCTACCTTCCGGTGCTCCTCGCCGACCTGTCCGGTCCGGCGGTCACCGGCATCCTCATCGGTGGCGAGGGCGTGGTGGCGCTGATCGTCCCGATTGTGGTCGGTGGCTGGTCGGACTCAACCAGCAGCCGCATCGGCCGGCGGTTGCCTTTCGTGCTCGGCGGCGCCGTGCTGATGGTCCTCGCGTTGCTCGGGATGCCGCTCGGTGCGGGTTCACTGCTGTGGGTCGCCATCTCGCTGGCGGTGTTCTTCTTCGGCTACTTCGGCTACTACACGCCCTACTACGCCCTGTTCCCCGATCTCGTGCCGGCCGCGGTCCGCGGCCGGTCCCAGGGAGTCCAGGGTGGTTTCCGTTCGGCGGGCCTGCTGCTGGCGCTGGTCGGCGGCGGCTTCCTGCTCAGCCTGTGGCGTCCGCTTCCCTTCGCGATCGGAGCGCTCGCCGTCGTGGGGGTGACCGTCGCATTGTGCTTGGGGCTACGGGGAAGGGTCGGTCAGGAGCGCGGCGCCGACCAGCCGTCGCCGGGTGGCGGGCTGCGCACCGATCTCGGCCTGGTCCGGGGCAACCGCGCGATCCGCTACTGGATCGCCGCCGACGCCCTATGGGAGGGTGCGGTGGCCGCGCTGAAGACGTTCGTCGTGCTGTATTTCACCCGCGGTCTCGGGATGTCGTTGCGTAGCACGGCCACCTCGCTGGCGTTGGTCGGGGTGGCCGCTCTGATCGCGGCCCCGGTGGCCGGCAAGCTCGCGGACCGCTTCGGATCACGGCGCATCATGCAGGTGGCGGTCTGGGGTTTCGCGCTGGGTCTTATTCCGACCCTGGTCACCACGAACACCCTGTTCCTCGCCGCGATCGTGCCGGTCGCGTTCGCTGCGGTCGTGCTGATGACGCTGCCGTACACGCTGCTGATAAGGCTGCTTCCGGAGCGGGAAGCCCACGGCGCGGGCGCGAGCCTGTTCGGCTTCGCCAAGGGGATCGGCGTGTTGATCGGTCCGTTGCTGGCCGGCTTGGCAGTGACGTTCCTAGACCGGGTGCCCGTTGGCGCGTTCCGGGCCACCGCGGGCTACGCCGGGGTGTTCGGGGTGGCAATGGTGCTGCTGGTGGCCAGTATCCCGCTGCTCCGCCGCATCGGCTGAGCTGTCGTTGTCGCGTTCTGGATGCAGACTGCAGTTATCGGCGCTGAGCCGGCGTGCGCGGGTGGACGCAGTGAGGATCCGATAGGGGGGATCGGGCGGTTTACGCTGCGGGCAGGACGTATGAGGAGGTCTTCGGCGTGGTCGACTACGACGTGGTAGTGGTCGGGTCCGGGTTCGGGGGCAGCGTCGCGGCGCTGCGGCTGACCGAGAAGGGCTACCGGGTCGGGGTACTCGAGGCGGGGCGACGGTTCGCTGACGACGAGCTGGCGAGCACGTCATGGCAGCTGCGCAAGTTCCTCTGGGCGCCGGCGCTGGGCTGCTACGGCATCCAGCGCATCCACCTGCTGCGCGACCTCGTGGTGCTGGCCGGCGCCGGCGTCGGCGGCGGATCGTTGAACTACGCCAACACCCTCTACCGGCCGCCCGACGCGTTCTTCGACGACCCGCAATGGGCGCACCTCGCCGACTGGCGCGCCGAGCTCGACCCGCACTACGACGAGGCGCAGCGGATGCTCGGGGTGACGATCTACGCCGGCCACACCGCTGCCGACGAGGTGATGCGGCAGGTCGCGCGGGATATGGGGGTCTCCAAGAGCTACCATCCCACGCCCGTCGGGGTATTCTTCGGGCCGCCGGGCGAGGAGGTCGACGATCCCTACTTCGGCGGCGCCGGCCCCCGGCGGACCGGCTGTACCGAATGCGGTTCCTGCATGACCGGATGCCGGGTCGGCGCGAAGAACACTCTGGTGAAGAACTACCTCTACTTCGCGGAGCGGGCCGGGGCCACGGTGCATCCGATGACCACGGTGACCGCGGTGCGCCCGCAGCCGGACGGGACCTGGCTGGTCGACGCCGTACCCACCGGCAAACTGCGTATCGGGCCAGTGGGGCGCCGGACGATCCGATCGAAGCAGGTGGTGCTCGCCGCCGGCACCTGGGGCACCCAACAACTGCTGCACCGGATGCGCGACCGGGGCGTGCTGCCCCGGCTCTCGCCCCGGCTCGGGGAGCTCACCCGGTCGAATTCCGAGGCGATCGTCGGCGCCAGCCGGGCCACCGTGGACCCCGCGCGCGACTTCACCCGCGGCGTGGCCATCACTTCCTCCTTCCATCCCGACGAGCACACCCACATCGAGCCGGTCCGCTACGGACTAGGCAGCAACGCGATGGCGCTGCTGCAAACCCTGGCCACTGACGGCGCGTCGGACACGCCACGATGGAAGCAGTTGCTGCGCTTCGCCGTCGCGCACCCCGCCCGGACGGCGCGGCTGCTGTCGGTACGGCGCTGGAGTGAACGGTCGGTGATCCTGCTGGTGATGCAGAGCTTGGACAACTCGCTGACCACCTACCGCCGCCGCGGCCGGTTAACCTCGCGACCCGGTCATGGCGAGCCCAATCCCACTTTCATCCCCGCCGCTTACCAAGCCAGCCAGCTCGCCGCTCAGCACATCGGCGGAACCGCGGGCAGCACCTGGGGCGAGCTGTTCGGGCTGCCGTTGACGGCGCATTTCCTCGGTGGTTGCCCGATGGGCGCCACCGCCGCCGACGGCGTCATCGACGCCAACCACCGGGTGCACGGCTACCCGGGCCTGTTCGTGGTGGACGGCTCCGCGGTCAGCGCGAACCTCGGTGTGAACCCCGCGCTTACCATCACCGCACTAGCCGAGCGGGCCTTCGGGCTATGGCCCGACCTGCGGTCGGGCTTGTGAGTGCCATTAAGTGCTATAACACTGTTTGCCACTCACGGCCTGTTCTGGTCGTCGACTTCGGGGCGCAGTACGCCCAGCTGATCGCGCGACGGGTCCGCGAGGCGCAGGTGTACTCCGAGGTGGTGCCACACACCACGCCGGTCGGGGATCTCCTCGCCCGCAAGCCTGCTGCGATCGTGCTGTCCGGTGGCCCGGCCAGCGTGTATGCGCCGGATGCTCCTCGCGTCGACCCGGCGCTGTTCGAGGCGGGGGTGCCGGTGCTGGGCATCTGCTACGGCTTCCAGGCGATGGCCGACGCCCTGGGCGGCACCGTGCAACAAACCGGCACCCGGGAGTACGGGCGCACCGATCTGCAGGTGCTCGAGGGTGGCGGTGTGCTGCACCGCGAGCTGCCCGCGCGGGGTCCGGTGTGGATGAGCCACGGCGACGCCGTCACCGCCGCGCCGGGCGGCTTCATGGTCACCGCCCGGTCGGCCGGTGCTCCGGTGGCGGCGTTCGAGGACACCGGCCGGCGGCTGGCCGGGGTGCAGTACCACCCGGAGGTGATGCATTCCCCGCACGGTCAGGAGGTGCTGCGCCGGTTCCTGCACGAGGTCGCCGGCATCCGGCCGAGCTGGACCACCGCCAACGTCATCGACGAGACCGTGGCCGCGATCCAGGCTCAGACCCAAGGCAGCCGGTTGGTCTGCGGTCTGTCCGGCGGGGTCGACTCCGCGGTCGCCGCCGCGCTGGTGCACCGAGCCGTCGGCGATGCGCTGACGTGCGTTTTCGTTGACCACGGGTTGCTGCGCTCCGGTGAGCGGGCCCAGGTGGAACGCGACTATGTCGCCGCGACGGGCGTCAAGCTGGTCACCATCGACGCCAGGGAACGGTTCCTGTCCGCGCTGGCCGGAGTGGCCGATCCCGAACTAAAGCGAAAGATCATCGGCCGGGAGTTCATCCGGGTCTTCGAGGCCGCGGCCCGGGACCTGCAAGCCGAGGCGGGCCGGCACGGCCAGGAGATCCGCTTCCTGGTGCAGGGCACCCTGTACCCGGACGTGGTGGAGTCCGGTGGCGGATCGGGCACCGCGAACATCAAGAGCCACCACAACGTCGGCGGCCTGCCCGAGGATCTGCGCTTTGAGCTGGTCGAGCCGCTGCGTGCACTGTTCAAGGACGAGGTGCGCCGGGTCGGGCTGAGAACTGGGACTGCCGGAGACGATCGTGCACCGGCAGCCGTTCCCCGGGCCCGGTCTGGCGATCCGCATCATCGGCTCGGTGACCGCGGCGCGGTTGGAGACGCTGCGCGCCGCGGATGCGATCGCCCGCGAAGAGCTCACCGCCGCCGGGATGGACCGCGACATCTGGCAGTGTCCGGTCGTGCTGCTGGCCGACGTGCACAGCGTCGGCGTGCAGGGCGATGGGCGGACCTACGGGCATCCTGTCGTATTGCGCCCGGTGTCCAGCGAGGATGCGATGACTGCCGACTGGTCCCGGGTGCCCTACGACGTGCTGGCCCGCATCTCCGGCCGGATCACCAACGAGGTGCCCGAAATCAACCGAGTGGTGCTCGACGTGACCAGCAAACCCCCCGGCACCATCGAATGGGAATAGCGGCGGCTCAGCCCGTCAGCCGGGGTAGATCGTCGCTTGTGTGGCTGGGACGACAAAATGTGTCGCCTCAGTCACCCAAAACGTGATCTTGGGGCGATTTCAGGCTCCAGCGAACTCCTGGTCGGGCGATGGCGCCGGGTATCGGGTAAACCTTGTAGGTGGCCAGTCCAGAGGTGATGGCTGGGTCAGCGTCGCCGAGGGCACGGACGTTCGGTTCGGACTCGGCTTCGATCACAGCGAGGTCCCCAGACGTGGTCGGCCATGAACGCGGATTCGGGTGCGCTCGGGCTTGGTGTGGTAGACGTCGCTGGAAACGTTCCGGGCCGATAGGTTGATCATCAATCCGGACTGGGTTGCGGCACCTTCCCGCTGATGCCGCCGCAGCGATGCTGGTAGCAATGGTGGGAGGCACCATTGCCGTCCGCCACACCCTGCCCGCCGTCTCGGGACAGGAACCGACCGTCGAGCAAGGAGCGTGATCCCATGACCCAACAGGAGAGCATCGAGTACCTGTTTACCTCGGAGTCGGTGACCGAGGGACACCCGGACAAGATGGCCGACCAGATCTCCGACGCGGTGCTCGACGCCGCGCTGACGATGGACCCTAACTCGCGGGTGGCCTGCGAGACGCTGATCACCACCGGGATGGTCGTGCTGGCCGGCGAGATCACCACACCGGGCACGTTGGACTACACGCAGATCGTACGTGACACGATCTGCGGGATCGGCTATGACAACGGAACCTTCGGTTTCGACGGGCACTGCTGCGCGGTGCTGACCGCGTTGGACAAGCAGTCGCCGGACATCGCCCAAGGTGTCGATATGGCGGCTGAGCGGCGTGGGAAGCTGTCCGAGGACGAGCTGGACAGCGCCGGCGCGGGTGATCAGGGAATGATGTTCGGGTACGCCACCAACGAGACACCCGAGCTGATGCCGATGCCGATCGCGCTGGCGCACCGGCTGTCCAAGCGACTCGCGACGGTGCGCAAGGACCGCACACTGCCTTACCTGCGGCCCGACGGCAAGACCCAGGTCACCGTCCGCTACCGGGATCACGTCCCGATCGGGGTAGAGAAGGTGCTGATCTCCACCCAGCACGCCGAAGAGGTCACCTCAGAGGAGATCCGGGCGGACCTGTGGAAGCACGTGGTGCTCGCGGTGCTGCCCGCTGACTTCTACAACGAGGCCGAGTTGGCGCGCAACCTGTTCGTCAACCCGACCGGGCGGTTCGTGATCGGCGGGCCGGTCGGTGATGCCGGGCTGACCGGACGCAAGATCATTGTGGACACCTACGGCGGGTTCTCCCGGCACGGTGGCGGTGCGTTCTCCGGCAAGGACCCGTCCAAGGTGGACCGGTCCGCGGCGTACGCCGCCCGCTACGTGGCCAAGAACGTCGTGGCTGCCGGCCTGGCGGACCGGGTCGAGGTCCAGGTGGCCTACGCGATCGGCGTGGCCCGGCCGCTGTCGGTGTTCGTGGAGACCTTCGGCACCGAGCAGGTGCCCCGCACGACCATCGAGAAGCTGGTGGGCGAGCACTTCGACCTGCGACCCGCGGCCTTCCGCGGTTACCTGGGACTGCACCGACCGATCTACGCTAAGACCGCGGCCTACGGTCACTTTGGACGAGACGATCCCGACTTCACCTGGGAACGGACCGACAAGGCAGCGGAACTGCGCGAGTCCGCCGGATTGCCGGCCAGCGCGCTACCGGCAGCGGTCTGATGGAGGCCCAAAGGAGGCTGAAGTGAGCATCATCGTGACGGGGTCGATCGCCACCGACTACCTGATGGTCTTCCAGGGCCGGTTCGCTGAACAGATCATGCCCGATCAGCTGGACAACATCTCGCTGTCCTTCCTGGTGGAAGACCTGGCGATCCGCCGGGGTGGAGCAGGGGCCAACATTGCTTTCAACCTGGGCTGCCTCGGGCTGGCGCCGGTGTTGGTGGGAGCGGTCGGTGCCGACTTCGCCGAGTACGGGCAATGGTTGTCCGAGCACGGGGTGGACATCAGCGCGGTGCACGTGTCGCAGACCAAGCACACCGCCCGGTTCCAGTGCACCACCGACTCCGACCAGAACCAGATCGCGTCGTTCTACGCCGGCGCGATGACCGAGTCCCGCGATATCGAGCTCAAGCCGATCGTGGACCGCTCGGGCGGGACGGATCTCGTGGTGGTGGGCCCCAACGACCCGGCGGCCATGCTGCGGCACAGCCAGGAGTGCCGGGAGCAGGGCTACCCGTTCGCGGCGGATCCCTCCCAGCAGCTTTCCTCGCTCGACGGCGAGGCGATTGCGCAACTGGTCGAAGGCGCGACGTACCTGTTCACCAACACCTACGAGCGAGGGTTGCTCGAACGCAAGACCGGCTGGAGTGACGAGGACATCCTGGCGAGGGTGGGCGTTTCGGTGATGACTCGGGGAGCCAAAGGCGTGACCGTGCAACGACCGGGCGAACCGGTCGTCTCGGTGACACCGCCCCAAGAGCTGGCCAAGGCCGATCCCACCGGCGTGGGTGACGCGTTCCGGGCCGGCTTCCTGGCTGGCGTCCACTGGGGCGTGGGTGACGAGCGCGCGGCTCAGCTTGGCTGCATGCTGGCCACTCTGGTGATCGAATCGGTCGGCACCCAGGAGCACACCTTCGAACCAGAGAGATTCATGGCGCGATTCAGCGAAGCTTACGGACCCGACAGTGCAGCCGAGGTCGCCGACCACGTGCGCGCGTGACTGTCACCCTTGACCACACGTGACGAATAAGGAGTGCATCTCGATGACTGTGGCGCCTGCCGCTGAGAAGAAACTACAAAGCCGCGCTGGTATCGACTTCGCTGTGGCCGATCTGGGTCTGGCTGAGTTCGGCCGTAATGAGATCCGGTTGGCGCAGCACGAGATGCCGGGTCTGATGGCGTTGCGGCGGGAGTACGCGGACGTGTTCCCGCTGCGCGGCGCGCGGATTTCGGGATCGTTGCATATGACCGTGCAGACGGCGGTGCTGATCGAGACTCTGGTCAGTCTCGGTGCCGAAGTTCGGTGGGCATCGTGCAACATCTTCTCCACCCAGGACCATTCCGCGGCGGCAGTGGTGGTGGGCCCGCATGGCAGTGCGGAGGAACCGCAGGGAGTGCCGTGTTTCGCCTGGAAGGGCGAGACGCTGGAGGAGTACTGGTGGTGTACCGAGCGGATGCTGACCTGGCCCGACAGGGCCGGACCGAACATGATCCTGGATGACGGTGGAGACGCCACCATGATGGTGCACAAGGCGACGACCTTTGAGAAGGCCGGCGTGGTGCCCGCTCCGGACGAGAACGACTCAGATGAATGGAAGGTATTCCTGAACGTGTTGCGGGCCTCGTTGGCCGCGACGCCCGGGAAGTGGACGGCGATCGGTGAGGGCATCCGCGGGGTGACCGAGGAGACCACCACCGGCGTGCACCGGCTGTATCAGTTGGCCGCGGCGGGGCAACTGCTGTTCCCGGCGATCAACGTCAACGATTCGGTGACGAAGTCGAAGTTCGACAACAAGTATGGGTGCCGGCATTCGCTGGTGGACGGGATCAACCGGGCGGTGGATGTGCTGATCGCCGGGAAGCTCTGCGTGGTGTGTGGATATGGGGATGTGGGCAAGGGATGTTCGGAGTCGCTGCGGGGCCAAGGCGCCCGGGTGGTGGTGTCCGAGGTCGATCCGATCTGTGCGCTGCAGGCGATGATGGACGGTTTCACCGTCGACACCCTGGACAACGTGGTGGGTCGCGCGGACATCGTCATCACCGCCACCGGCAACAAGGACATCGTGACGGTCGATCATATGAAGCGGATGAAGCACCAGGCGATCCTGGGGAATATCGGCCACTTCGACAACGAGATCGACATGGCCGGGTTGGAACGCCGGTCGGGAGCCCGCCGATTGGTGATCAAACCGCAGGTGGACGAATGGACGTTCCAGGACGGACATTCGATCATCCTGCTGTCCGAGGGGCGGTTGCTGAACCTGGGCAACGCCACCGGACACCCCAGCTTCGTGATGTCGAACTCGTTCTCCAACCAGGTGATCGCGCAGGTCGAGCTGTTCACCAAGCACAAGGAATATGACCGGGAGGTCTACACCCTGCCCAAGGTGCTCGACGAGAAGGTCGCCCGCATCCACGTCGAGGCCCTCGGCGGTGAGCTCACCAAGCTGACCAAAGAGCAGGCCGAGTACATCGACGTCGACGTCGAGGGCCCCTACAAGCCGGCTCACTACCGGTACTAAACAGCTCGTGAGTGGCATTGGTGCCGGGCCTCGGGGTTGCGGCCGGACGCGGCGGTGCTGGTGGCCCGGCCTTTCCCACTGGTCATTCCTCCGAGCACGCCGCCATCCGCGAGATCGCCGACCGCGTGGGCGACCGGTCGGCGTCGTGCACCCACTTCGCCGAGGTTGGCAAGGGCGCCGCTGAACGGACCGCGATTCGACTCCGAATGGCGGCCCGAGCCCGGTCTGAGACGGTCATTCGGCTCCGAATGGCGCAGCGGTAATCCTCACGCCTGGTAAGGTTCCGCGACGCTCGCTCGTGCACAAACCGGGTCTCGTGGCTATCGCTGCGCGGTAGGCTTGGCAGAGAAACCGGGTGTCGGCAGGTCAGTTAACTCGCGGTCGGCGCCGTTGCGGTAACAAACTGGGCCGATCAGGTATTTTTCTTGAAGAGTCAACGCGTCGGAGGTCGCACAGCGGGCCTCGCACTATGCCGGTCAGCGCGTGATCCGTGCGAATAGGGCGGAATGCGGTCACTGCTGCGATATGCACGGTATACGTGGAGCAGCCGGTTCGCGTAAGTACTAGGTGCTTGTTCCTGCGTGGGCTACGTAGTAAACACCCTGGATGGCGCGTGGTCTATCCGTACTGCCGGCCGGTCGGCGGCCCGAGACCGCGGTGCGGGCCGCGCCGCGGGCGCCGCGTTGACCAGGGCTGGAACCCGCGCCATCAGGGCGCTGACCTGCGCATCACCACATACGAGGCCCGACAGCAGGACTCCGACGTTTGTACTGGACGCACCAGGCTTGTCAATCTCAGTACCGTCGGGGCCTAGCTAAGTAGTCGTAGTCCGGGTTGACGCGAGTAGGTAGTGCGGGCAAACTTTTCACGTAGCGGTGCGCAAAGTCTCAGTGGAACGCATGTTGTCATTACGAACCCTTCTCCTTCATGGCGTGGCCACGCTATCTAGGGCAGAGGGTCGGCTGAGGCGTTGGAGGTCACGCTGCGTAGTAATCGTTCGGGCATCCCAACGAGATTCGAGGGTGGTGTGCGAGCCGAACCGGCCAAACTGTCGACGAGGTGTTCTATTCCCGACCCACTGAGTTCTATCGCGACCCGCTGGGGGTCAGTGTTGAGGAGGATCAATGTCTGACGCATTGAGCTTTGCCGAGATCGACGGGCAGCATGTGGAACTGCTTCCCGCGCGTACTGTCATGTCCAGGTTCTCGATGAGCGGCTGCCACGGTGGCAACGGTGGCAACGGCGAAGGTGGCATCGGCCTTAACGTGTTGAACATCGACCTGCTGGGCGATCAGACCAATAACGCCGGTAACGGCGTTGGCGGTAATGGCGGCGACTGTAACTGATCCCACCCCTTGATCGCACCGGTGGTTGGGGAACAGCGCCGGTGTGACCAGCTGGCGGCAGCGCTGAGCTCGCACCTCCCGAGCTGAGGCGGTGCTGGGGCAGCTCGACTGCAGCTGCAGTCGTGCAGTGCCGTCGCGCGACACCCGTCGCGTGCAATGCCGTTGGCACCGAGGAGGGGTGGCCGCAACGCGGCCACCCCTCTATAAACGCGTCCGCTGAGGTGGCTGCGTTAGTGATCTGCGTAGCTCTCTGGGGCGACCGGGACGCGCAGCCGCACCACGGTTCCGCGGCCGGGGGCGCTGTCCGCGATGAGCTGCCCGCCTAGTAACTCGGCCCGTTGCTGCATGCCGGGCAGGCCGTAACCCACCGGCCCGGCTCGCTCGGTCGCGGTTGTGGTGGCTGGGTCGAAACCGACCCCGTCGTCGGAGATCTCCAGCAGGACTGCGCCGGGCGCCACTGAAAGCCTTAGCTGGACATGCGCAGCACTGGCATGTTTCATCACGTTCTGCAGGGCTTCTTGGGCGATCCGGTACACCGCTGTCTCGGCGTGCTCGGGCAGGTCAGTCGACACGGTATCCACCGCCACGTTGGGCAGCGGGATCGACCGGACGAGGCTTTCCAGGCTGGCTGCCAGCCCGAGGTCATCCAGCACCGGCGGGCGCAGTCCGGCGATCGCGTTCCGGGTCTCGTCCAGCGCGCCCGCGGCGAGTTCCTGGGCACGGGCGATCTGCTCGGCGGCGCTGGCCGGGTCGGAGGCGACCGCGTCCGCCGCAGCCGAAAGGTGAAACGACAGGCTGACGATGCGCTGGCTGATGCCGTCGTGGATCTCACCGGCGAGCCGGCGTCGCTCGGTTTCCTGGAGCAGGACGATCTGCTCGGCGAACCGCTCCATCGCCTCTTCCCGCTCGGCGAGCTTGCTGTGCAGGCTGGCGTTCTCGATAGCCCCGGCCATCAGGCCCGCCACCGCGCTCAACAGTTCGACGTCGGCCTTGGTGAATTCGCGGCGGTCGCGGGTGTGCACGTTGAGCACCCCGACCAGATCGCCCGGCCGGGTGATCATCGGCACCGAGGCCATCGAGGTGAAGTCTTCCCCGCGTAGCTCGGGGATGTAGAGATAGCGAGGATCGGCGCGCTTGTTGTCGGTGATCACGGCGGGTTCGCAGTGCGCGGCGACCCACCCGGACACACCATCGCCCACCGGCAGCTCGATCCGTCCGGCGAACTGGTTGAACGGAGGTGTGGCGCCGCGCAGCTGCAACCGTCCCCGCGGTTCGTCGAGCAGGTGCACGAAGCAGACGTCGGTCGAAGTGGTCTCGGTGATCAGATCAGCCACTCGCTGGACAACCCCGTCGAGATCGAGGCCCGCCGACAAAATCTCGATCACGCGATGGAGCAGCTGCGCATCGGAATCGGCGTCAGCCAGACCCAGCCGTGAGTGGATCACTGGAACACTCCCTCGCGCAGTGCAGCGGCGACCGCGCCCGAGCGATCCGGGACGTTGAGCTTGCGATAGATGCCGCGAGCGTGCGTCTTGACGGTCTCCTCGCTGACGGTCAGGCGGCCGGCGATGGCGCGGTTGGACAGGCCGGCCACCATCAGTGCGAGTACCTCGCTCTCGCGCTGAGTCAACCCGAGATGCGCCCCCGGCCAGAACTCTCCGCCGCGCAGATGAGCCACTGACATCGCGACCTTCGCCGCCAGGCTGGGGTCTATCAGGATTTCGCCTTGGTGGATCCGCTGCAGGTGATCCACCAGCTCCGCGCCGCGCACCCGTTTGAGCAGGAACCCGGCCGCACCGAGGCGCAGCGCCTGGTAGAGGTACTGTTCATCGTCGTAGACGGTGAGGAACACGACCTTGCAGTCGGGTTGCCGCTTGCGGACCTCCGCGCACAGATCCAGCCCGCTGGAGCCCCGTAGTCGGACATCGAGCAAGGTGATATCGGGCTCCTGCCCAGTGATGATCTTTAACGCTAGGTCTGGTTCGGTGGCCTCACCGACGATCGCCACCTGATCGGAATAGACAGCCAGCATCGCGCGCAGCCCATCGAGCACCATTTGATGGTCATCCACAACAACCACTCGCAACGGGCCCGTTGGCCTGCTCATGGCAACAGCCTACGCACGAAGAACAGCAGCCCCGGGGACGACAGCACTGTATGGCGTCAGATCGGCCGCAGGTACCGAACCCCGCGGCGAGTACGATGCGCTAATTGTCCCCCCGAGGGTTGGTCATCGTGCCTCAGATACCTGAGATTTCCGCTGACGATGTCGCCGTCGTCGCGCGGCACGCCCGGGATGGCGAAAGCGGTCGTGAGCGGGTGATGCGCGCGGCGTATGACCTGTTCAGCCGCCAGGGCACGCGCACTGTCGGGGTCGACGCGGTGATCGGTGAAGCGGGCGTCGCGAAAATGACGCTGTACCGGAACTTCGCCTCCAAAGATGATCTTATTCTGGCCTTCCTCGAACGTCGCGAAACGCTCTGGACCATGGGCTGGGTGCGAGCGCAATCGCAGCGCCGGGGTGAGACCCCGGTACAACGCCTGCTGGCCATCTTTGAGATCTTCGGTGAGTGGTTCGCCCAGCCGGACTTCGAGGGCTGCTCCTTCATTACCACGCTACTCAAGGTGGCCAACCGGGAGAGTGCGGTTCGACAGGCAAGTGTCCGGCACCTGGCGAACATCCGCAGTTACCTCTTCGATCTCGCGGCGCAAGCCGGCGTGGCGGATCCTGATTCGTTCGCCCGCCAGTGGCACATCCTGATGAAGGGATCGATCATCGCCGGGGCGGAGGGTGACACTCACGCCGCCGCACGGGCCCGCGAACTCGGCATTCTGCTGCTCGCCAAGCACGGACTCGCCGCCGACTAGCTGGGAGGCTTGGCGACCGAGGCGAAACGGTGGATGCACCGCAGCCTCCCGCGGTGCTGGCTGCGACTGGTTCAGCGCCGCGGGTCCCGTATGGAGCCGATTAGCAGCAGCAGTCCTACGAGCAAGGCCAGCGCGGCGAGGACCCAGCGGCCGTCCACGTCGGGCAGCCAGGCGATGCCACCGAGCAGCGCGGTGGCCGCAATTCCCAGCGAGCCCAACCCGACGACCAGCATGAGCAGGTCCGGCCCGCGCCGCGGGGCCAGCGCAGTTGCTTCGTCGGCGTGGCGCAGCCCCGGGTCGGTCTCGCGGTTAGCCTCGGGGCTCGTCGCCTCGCTCATGATTCACGCTCCACATCTACTTCGCCGATACCGGAGTGCACGTCCAGAATCAGCGTGCCACCACCGGGGCCATCGGCTCCGTTGTCGGTCACGGTCACCCGGCCGGAGCCTGCCTGACCGAGGCAGTCGACCTGCCCGAGCTGCGTCTGACAGCTCACCTGAGCGTCAACGTTAGGCGGCAGGATGACATGGGTCTCGCCGACTCCTACCGCGACACTGGTTTTCACGATCTGGCCTGGGGGCACCTGCAGCCCAGTGAGGTCCAGCCGGCCGTTGCCCAGGGTGACTCCATAATGCGGCTGCACCTGCGCGACCGTGACCGGGTCCCAATAGCTACCGCCGGCTGTGAAACCAGCCGCTGGTGCGGCCTGTAGGACCCAGGTGAGCAGAGCCAGCGGGATGGCGAGCAGGACTAGGCCCCGACCGCTCTGCATGAAGGAGCCCACTACCAGGCCCAGCCCGATCACGCCCAACAGCAGTGCGGCAATCCCGGCCGCCGACAGTCCCGGCGCGAACGCCAACGCGAGGCCCCCGGTCAGCAACGCGAGCCCGAGCGTGATCGGGGTGACCTTGGATCGGATTCCCCGCGGCGGCGTGTCCTGGGCCGGCGGTGCTGAGGGTTCCGGTAGGTCCCAGGCGAACGGTGCCGCGCCCAGTGGATCCCACGCCGGCGGAGCGGGCTGGTCAGTACCTTCGACCGTCGTTGTCGTCGCTGGTGTCGTAGTGGCCGGAGTCGCAGGCGTCGCGGGTCCGCTTGGGGGAGACCTCCGCACAGATCCCGGAATCTCGCCCAGCGCGGCCCGGGAGCGGTGCAGCAGCACCAGCGCGCCCAAGGCAACGACCAGTCCCAACACCCCCGAGGCGCGGCCGGCGAGCACTGCCCCGATCGCGGGAATCAGCAGCAGGATGAGCACGACGGTCAACACCGCGGACATCGCGTTGCGTCCCCGTCCGAGCCGTCGCTCGGCACCGGAGGCCTGGTCTGACTCGGCGGGCAGCAGCAGCCAGCCCAGCAGGTACAGCAGTATTCCCGACCCACCGATTACGGTGGCCACCACGAATGCCACCCGAACCAACACCGGGTCGAGGGCATACCGCCGGGCGATCGCCGCCGCGACGCCGGCGACCTTCCGGTCGCTGGCTCGCCGGTGCGGTCTGGTGACCCATAAATCCCGTACCGTGTCCTGCACGTTGATCTCGCTCACGCGTAGGAGCCTGACGTTTCGAAGCGGCGAGCACCATCGGGGCTCACCCTGAGTCGACCCCGAATCGGGGGACACCAGGGTGGACCCTGATACCCGCGCCACCCCACGGCGTGTGACCATGGTAGGCGTGCGTACACCGGCAGATCAGGTGACCGGCCACCAGCCGCGCGCCCAGCCGGTGGTGGGGTCATCACGGTTGCACCGGCACCGGTCGGACCGGGTCATCGCCGGGGTGTCCAGCGGAATCGCGGAGCACCTGGGTGTGCCGGTGCTATGGGTACGGGTGATCTTCGTGGCGCTCGCCGGGCTCGGTGGCGCCGGACTGATCGGTTACGCATTGCTGTGGGCGTTCCTGCCGGCGACCGAGGCGGGTGCCCGGCGACCGAGTACCGCCCGGGACCGGCAGCAGGCGGTCGGCCTGGTCCTGCTCGGCGGTGGCCTGGCGCTGGCCGGGGCCGCGTGGGGCACCGTCTGGGGTGGTTGGGTGACCGGGCCGCTGGGGATCGCTCTGGTCGGTGCCGGGGTGGTGTGGCGGGAGGCGGACGCCAGCCAACGGACTCGCTGGCGCAGTGGCGCGGGGGTGTTGTCGGGCGCCTTCCTCGGGGGCGGGAGGATGGCGCTAATCCGGGTGCTGGCCGGGATCGCGCTGGTGACCAGCGGGATCGCGGTGTTCCTGCTCAATCAGAACAACCTCGGCCAGGTCCGGTTCGCGCTGCTGGCCGCCGCCGCGACGCTGGTCGGGGTGGCCGTTCTCACCGTCCCCTGGTGGTTGCGGCTGATGCGCGCGTTGGGTGAGGAACGCCGCGCCCGGATCCGTACCGAGGAACGAGCCGAGATCGCCGCGCACCTGCACGACTCCGTACTGCAGACGCTCGCGCTGATCCAGCAGCAGTCCGATTCAGCCCGGGAGGTCCGCCGGCTGGCCCGTGGCCAGGAGCGGGAGCTTCGCTCCTGGCTCTACGGCGCACAAGGGTACGGGAAACTGGCGCAGGGCACCGCCAACGGCGCGGTGCTGGCGTTCGCGGCGACTTTGCACTCCGCTGCCGGCGAGGTGGAGGACATCTACGCGGTGAGCATGCAGGTCGTCGTGGTGGGCGACTGCGCCCTGGAGGAACCGCTGCCCCCGCTGGTGCAAGCCAGCCGGGAAGCGATGGTCAATGCGGCCAAACACGCCGGGGTCACCGAGGTCAGCGTGTACGCCGAGGTCGAGCCAGGCCATGTGCATGTTTTCGTCCGGGATCGGGGTACCGGGTTCGATCCGGCCGCCATCGCCGCCGACCGGCATGGGTTGGCTGACTCGATTCGCGGCAGGATGCAACGCCACGGGGGTACGGTGACGCTGCGCACGGCGCCCGGTGAAGGCACCGAGGTCCAGCTGGCCGTCGCTCGCCGGAAGGGCGGGGAAGAGACATGACCATCCAGGTTTTCCTGGTGGACGACCACGCACTGTTCCGCACCGGGGTCAAAGCCGAGCTGACCCGCGCCGGTGCCGCCGACCCGGACGGGCCGCCGGTCGTAGTGGTCGGTGAAGGCGGATCGGTGCAGGAGGCCGTTGCCGGGATCATGCACCTGCGCCCCCACGTCGTCCTCCTCGACGTCCACATGCCCGACGGCGGCGGCGCGGAAGTACTGCGCCGGGTCCGCGTCGAAGCGCCCGACGTGGTCTTCCTTGCGCTGTCGGTGTCCGACGCGGCTGAGGACGTGATCGCGGTGATCCGGGCCGGAGCCCGCGGGTATGTGACCAAGACGATCTCCGGACGGGACTTGGCAGCGGCGGTGCGCCGGGTGCACGCCGGTGACCCGGTGTTCTCCCCGCGGCTGGCGGGTTTCGTCCTCGACGCCTTCGCCCAACGACCCGGGGCGGCGCCGGTCGGCAACCCGGAGGTGGATCTCCTCACTCCTCGCGAGCGTGACGTGCTGCGCCTGTTGGCCCGCGGCTACGCCTACAAGGAGATCGCCGCGGAGCTGTTCATCTCGATCAAGACGGTGGAGACCCACGTTTCGTCGGTATTGCGCAAAACGCAGCTGTCCAACCGCTACGAACTGTCCCGCTGGGCGACCGACCGCCGGTTGGTGTAACCAGCTCGTGAGTGGCAAACAGTGTTATAGCACCCAATGCCACTCACGAGCGGCGTCAGCCGCCGAGCCGGCTGTCCGACTCGATCAGCACTCGGCCATCGGGTGCGCTGCTCATGGTGAGTCGGTAGCGTTCCACCGTTTGCTTGCGGTTCGCCGGTTCGAACAGCAGGTTCAGCAGCACGGTATTGCCTTGAACCGCGACTGGCCCGCGGATGCTTGCTCGCTTGATCCCGCTCCAGAACTCGTTGTAGTGCTGGAATCCCTGGGTACGTTCACCAGCGCCGAGGTACTGCCAGGCCACAGTGGTGTCCTGGGGTAGCAAACCGTAGTAGGTGCGGACGGTCTGCTCCAGCTGTGCTGCTTGCGGTAGGGCCGGTTGCGGCGCCGCCGGCCCCACCGGCGTCGGTACAGTGACGTCGGGCACCGGTGGTGTTCCGGGCGTGGCTGGCGCGAACTGACCGTGATCGGCGGTCGAGGCAGTAGGCATGGTCACATTCGAGGCAACACCCAGCACGACGGCGAGTACGGCAAGAGCGCCGGCCGCTCCGAACAGCACTGCCGATCGCCGCCACCACGGCATCCGGGCAGGCGCGGGCCTGCTCCGCGCCGCCACGCCCGGCGGACGGCTGACGGGAACGTCCACCGCGGTCAACATCGTCGAGACGAGCGCAGCGGGAGTCCGCCGGCGCAACGGCTTAGCGAAGGGCACCGCGGTTGTCGGCGGCCCAGAGGGTGGCGACGCGGTTGCCGGCGTCGCTGTCCTGGGTGACCGGGCTACCGCGCTGAGCGCCGCGACCGCTTCAGCCATTGAGGGACGCGCCGCCGGATCGTCGGCCAGCATCTGCGTGAGGACAGTGGACAACGGTCCAGCTCGCTGCGTGCCCCGTACCCGGCCTTCGGCGACGGTCCGCAGCATCGCCAAGGTGTTGTCGTCCAGGCCGAAGGGCGGCTCGCCCTCCACCGCGACATACAGGGTTGCGCCGAGGGAGAACACGTCGCTCGCGGGTCCTGACGCGTCGCCGCGAGCGACCTCCGGAGCGAAGTAGGCGGGGGTGCCCGCCAGCACGCCCGTGCGGGTGACAGTGGCGTCCCAGCTGGCTCGGGATATCCCAAAGTCGGTGATCTTGGCGGTCCCGTCATGACCGAGTAGAACGTTGCCCGGCTTGACATCCCGGTGCACGATGCCTGCGTCGTGAGCCGCGGCGAGCGCGGCGGCGATCTGCCTGCCGATCCCGGCCGCCGCAAGCGGCGCCAGTGTCCCGTGCTCGGCGAGAACCGCCGCCAGGCTGCGGGAGGGCAGGTACTCCATCACCAACCAGGGCACCAGCTGGCTGCCGGCCCCGCTGCCCTGGTCGAGAGCGACGTCGTAGACGCAGATCGCGTGTGGGTGCTGGATTCGAGCCGCGATGCGGCCTTCGCGCATCGCCCGGTCCGTCGCCGTCTGCGCCTCCGCCTCGGCCAGGCCGGGCGCAATCAGTAGCTCCTTGAGCGCTACCGTGCGGTTGAGCCGCTCGTCCTGCGCTCGCCAGACCGCGCCCATCGCGCCGGTGGCGATCCGCTGATCCAGGCGATAGCGACCCGCCACGAGCCGGACGTCCGGGTTCACCAACTACGCTCCTCGCTCACCACCTCAGGCTAGGCCCTTCCCTATCCGGCCACGCTGCGCCTGGTCGGCGCATCGGTGTCCGGTAGCTCCAGCAGGACGGGCGGTGCCCGCCGCCTACTGCGCAGCAGGTCAGCCGCCGCTGCGGTAGCGGGTCCGGGTGCTCTGCAGGGCCTGGTACCCCACCACGCCGCTCCCGGCGCCGGCCAGGATGGCCAAGATGTCGGCTGCCGGGCCGCCGGTGGCGAGCACCAGCGCGAGCAGCGAAACGCCGAGGGTGACCGCAGCCACCGGCATCCGGCTGCGGACGTACTGGTGAACCGGTTCGCCGCCGGCCCGTCGGCTGGCCGCTGACCCGAGCATCGCCAGGTATCCGCCGTGGGCCAGCGCCGCCAGCAGCCCGGCCAGCGCGGCGAGGACAGCAATCAGATTGAGCACCATGTAGTCAGTGTGCCTCGATAGCCGACGGCAGTGTTGCCGCCGGCCGCGGCTGATTGCAGGCGATCAGTGGCCGAGCCGTCCGCGCCCGAGTCGTAGCAGCAGCATCGCCAGCTCGTGGCCCTCGGTGCCCAGCTCCCGGTAGCGGTTGAGGACAGCCATCTCTCGGCCGTGCACCACCCGCGGCCCACCGGCGGCGCGGCGGGCGGTGCCGATCGCCTGGGACACCGCGGTGCGTCGCTGCACCAGTCGCAGGATCTCGGCGTCGAGGTAGTCGATCTCGGTGCGCAGCGCGGCCAGATCGGGGACGGTCTCGTCGCTGCCGTGCTCGCTGTCCTCCAGCGCGGGCGCTGCCTCGCTGGTCAGGTGTTGGGACATCGCAGTGGTCTCCCAGTTCTGCCCGGAGCCCGTCGTTTCCCGGCAGCAACGACGCCCCGGGTCCGTGGACTCCGGGGCGTCGTAGTGGTCTGTGTGTGCGTCACACCATCACGGGCGCCGGATCCGGTACCCGTAAAAAAAGCGGTGGTGACGCTGCACGACACGAAGTCTGCCACGTTGGCTGCCTGCCGTCCACCTGCGCCGGCGGCGGCTCGTCGGTGCTCGCCGGTACCGTGGTCGCCACGATGAGTGCTTCTACTGTCACACCACCACAGGACCTGCTCGCCGGGCTCAACTCGCAGCAACGTGCGGCGGTGGAGCACGCCGGCTCGCCGCTGCTCATCATCGCGGGAGCCGGATCGGGTAAGACGCGAGTGCTTGCGCACCGCATCGGCTACTTGCTCGCCCAGCGCGGCATCACCCCAGGGCAGGTGTTGGCGATCACCTTCACCAACAAGGCCGCCGCAGAGATGCGGCAACGGGTCACCGCGCTGGTCGGGCGCCGCGCCGCGGTGATGTGGGTGTCGACGTTTCACTCGACGTGCGTGCGAATCCTGCGCCGGGAGGCGGCCCATCTTGCCGCGCTGAACTCGAACTTCTCCATCTACGACTCCGACGACACCCGTCGGCTGATCACGATGGTGGCCCGGGATCTGGATCTTGACCCGAAGCGTTACCCGGCCCGGACGCTGGCGGCGAAGATCTCCAACTTGAAAAACGACCTGATCGATCCCGATTCAGCCGCCGGCGCCGCGGGAAACGACCTCGAGCGCCGGGTGGTGGAGGTCTATGCCGGTTACCAGCGGCGCCTGGGCAGCTCCAACGCGCTGGACTTCGACGATCTGATCATGCGCACCGTCGAGCTGCTGCAGACCCTGCCCGACGTCGCCGAGCACTACCGGCGACGGTTCAGCCACATCCTGGTCGACGAGTACCAGGACACCAACCATGCGCAGTACGTGCTGATCCGGGAACTGGCCGCGCCGGCGGCCGAAGGGGAGGACCCCGCCGAGCTGTGCGTGGTGGGTGACGCCGACCAGTCCATCTACGCCTTCCGGGGCGCCACCATCCGCAATATCGACCAGTTCGAACGGGATTTCCGCAACGCTCGGACGATCTTGCTGGAGCAGAATTACCGGTCCACTCAGACGATCCTGTCGGCAGCGAACGCGGTGATCTCGCGCAATCCCGATCGCCGGGACAAACGGCTGTGGTCGGCCGCTGGGGAGGGTGAGCTGATCGTCGGCTACGTCGCCGACAATGAGCACGACGAGGCGGCGTTCGTCGCATCGGAGATCGACCGACTGGTCGACAGCGGCGCGGCACGGTTCGGCGACGTGGCCGTGTTCTACCGGACCAACAACTCCTCCCGGGTCTTCGAGGAGATGTTCATCCGGCTGGGCCTGCCCTACAAAGTGGTCGGCGGGGTGCGCTTCTATGAGCGCCGCGAGGTCCGCGACGCCCTGGCCTACCTGCGGGTGCTGGACAATCCCGAGGACACCGTATCGCTGCGCCGGATCCTCAACACGCCACGCCGGGGGATCGGGGACCGCGCGGAGGCCGTGCTGGCCACCTACGCCGAGCGGGAGCAGGTCTCGTTCGCCGCGGCTCTGCGAGCCGCCGCGGCCGGCCGGGAGATCACGCTGCTCAACCCGAGATCCCGCAATGCGATCACGGCGTTCGTGGTGTTGATGGACGCGCTGCGGGAGAAGGTCACGGCGGGCGCGGAGGTCGCCGAGGTCCTTGATGCGGTGCTGGAGCGAACCGGTTACCGGGCCGAGCTGGACGCCTCGGACGACCCGCAGGACGGTTCCCGGTTGGACAATCTCACCGAGCTGGTGACGGTGGCGCGGGAGTTCGGCAGTGAGGCTGGGTCGGTGCTTCCGGTGGACGACGGTGGCGCCGAGCCGGGGTCGCTCGCGGCGTTTCTGGAGCGGGTCGCGCTGGTCGCTGACGCTGACCAGATTCCCGACGACGACGCAGCGTCCAGCGGGGTGGTCACCTTGATGACCCTGCACACCGCCAAGGGCCTGGAGTTCCCGGTGGTGTTCCTTACCGGCTGGGAGGATGGGCTGTTCCCGCACCTGCGCGCGCTGGGCGATCCCACCGAGCTGGCCGAGGAACGCAGACTCGCCTACGTCGGGCTGACCAGGGCGCAGCACCGGCTCTACCTGTCCCGGGCGGTCACCCGTTCCGCGTGGGGGCAGCCGATGACCAATCCGGCGTCGCGGTTCCTGGCCGATGTGCCCGAGTCGCTGGTGACCTGGCGGCGCGAGGAGCCCCTCCGCGCCGGCCCCGTCGCGCGCACGGTCTTCGGCCGTAGCGAATTCAGCGGATCCAGCGGCGCCGACGTCACCGGCGGCGATTCGGCACAGGCTGGGGTGGCGGCCCGCGGCCTACGCTCGACCCCGTTCCAGGGTTGGCAGAACACCCCGGCACTGTCGCTGGACGTGGGGGACCGGGTCAGCCACGACAAGTACGGCCTGGGCACTGTGGTGGCCACCGACGGCAGCGGCCCCCGGGCCACCGCGACCATCGATTTCGGCTCGGCGGGGAAAGTCCGCCTGATGCTCATCGGCGGCGTCCCCCTCACGAAGCTGTAGTCCGGCGCCCTTCAAGTACCGCCAACCCACCTCTGAGACGTCGTTAACTGCTACCAACCCGGGTTCACTTCTCCGCGTTATTCGAGGGTCCCCAGTCTTATTCGAGGGTCCCCAGTCCTGCGAACAGATCATCTTCGGGTGTGGGCGCTCCCGTGGTGTCACGGGCTCGAATGTAGGTCTCTGTACCGAATGCGTAGCGAAACTGGCCGGCGGGGAGTTTGCCGGCCAGTGAGGAGCCGATCTGGCTGGCATGCGCGTGCAGCGCGGCCCGCTTCCGGTCGACGACCTGCCTGACGTCGACGGCCGTCGTGATCCGCCGTTCGACGGATTCCAACATTCGCAGCGTTTCCCCGGACGGGGCGGCCCGGTGGATACCGACTTCGGCCAATGCCCGGTTCAGCTGCTGCCAGTAGCTGCTGCCGTGGGCCTTGTAGTACAGCTTGGCTACGACGTGTCCGGCATCTACCGCATCTGTCGCGGCGCGGGCTGCGTGAACGTGGTCGGGATGCCGGGTGCTGTCCGGATCGTAGGTGACGACTACCTGCGGTTGATAACAGTCGATGAGTTGCCCGATCCGGCTGGCGGCGTGCTCGACGGGCACGCTGCAGAAAGCGTTGCGCCGGGACTGCAGACTCCACTGCGCGATGCCGGAGTCGTGGTAGTCGAGCAGTTCGAGGTCCGAGACGTCGAGGTGTTCGCAGGCGCGGCGTAGCTCACTTTGCCGGATGGCCGCCACTTCGCGAGGGTCGTGGCCGTCCGCACCTGGTTTGACGCCACCGGGCCCGTCACCGAGATCCCCATCAGTGCATGTGACGACGATGGTTCGCACCCCGCGCAGCGCATAGTGCGCAAGGATGCCGCCGGTTGAGGTGGACTCGTCATCGGGATGTGCATGGACGGCCATCAGCGTCAACTGTGCCTGCGCTCTGCTGCTCATCACCGCACCCTCTCACTCCGGCTGCCGATAGGTGATGGGTGTGGCGTGAACTCGACTGCACCGACGTTCTCGTCGTCAGAAATGTCGGTAGCGTCGAGTTCATGGCATCGATCGGTGTGCGAGAGCGGGCTGACGCAGAGTGCTTCGCGGCGACGTGGGCCGGGGACTGGAACTCACACGATCTGGACCGGATCATGAGGCACTTCGCCGCCGACGTCGTATTCCGATCCCCGGTCGCTGCTGAACTCCTCGAAGGCTGCGATGGCACGGTCCGTGGCAAAGACCCGCTGCGGGGTTACTTTGCTGCGGGTATTCGCCGTTTTCCCGACCTGCATTTCGAGGTCATCGAGGTATATACCGGCATTGACACCATCGTGATCAACTACCGCAACCAGAACGGGCTACTGGTGAACGAGATCATGACCTTCGACGGTTCGCTCGTCGTGGCCGGTGCGGGCACCTACGGTCCGCAGGAGGCATGAGGGGTTCGATCGCGTTGCACCGCGCTGTCAGGGGTTCCCGCTAGCGTTCGAACATATGTTCGACTACGCTGCTGGGGGTGCGGGATGGACGAGCGGTTACGACGGGTCTTACGGGAACGCGTGGAAGCGTACTTGCGCGACGTCGAGCGGGTGCTCAGGGGACCGGATCCACCGGCGGCCTGGCCGGCCGTGCGGGTTCGGCTGCTACCCCTGGCCGCAGCCTGGCGATCCCTCCTGGCGCAGCATGGCACTGGCCTCCGCGGACGTTGCCGGCATTGCGATCGGGCGTTACGGCTGGGACGCAGTCAGCGCCCGCTGTGCTCGGTGTGGCGTACGGCGCACGCTCATTTGGTTGGCGGCTGGCCATCGGAGGGCGGTCAGTGAACCGGGAGTCCTTGCAGTCAGAGGTCGATGCCGTGCTCGTGCAGCCAGATGAGCGGATTGATCTTCTTGCCGGCCGGGTTCCACACTTCGAAGTGCAGGTGCGGTCCGGTCGAGTTGCCTCGGTTGCCCATCTCGGCGATCTCCTGGGCGGCGCGGACCTTCTGGCCTGCCACCACGAGCGAGCGGTTGATGTGTCCGTAGACGGTAATTGTGCCATCGGAGTGCCGAATGCGTATCCACAGACCGAAACCGCTAGCCGGCCCGGACTCCACGACCACGCCATCGGCTGCGGCGAGGATCGGTGTCCCGATGGCGTTGGCGAGGTCGATTCCGTAATGGAACGCTCCCCACCTGCCGCCGAACCCCGAGGTGAAGATCCCCTTCGTAGGCAGCACGAACAGGACTCGAGTGGCTTCGGCTTCCTGAGCGGCGTGCTCGTCCACCAGGCGCTGTCCTTTGGCCATCGCCTGCACCGCTTCGACCGCGGCAGGGTCGGTGGGTCGACTGACCGGGAGGTACTCCGGTGCGACCGAGGGGCCGCCGAGGCCTATCGCCGACGACGCGTCCTGTGCAGACGCCAACAACGTGGCATCGTTGGAGGTCGTGACTGCGGTGTGGTCGATTGTCTGGCCTGCGGCCACAAAAGCGCCAGCTGCAACGGCCGCGGCCACCACCCGACCGCGCATGGCAGGCGAAGGGGCCGTGATGCGGTGCGCCAGCCGGGTACGTGAGATGCCAGGGACCAGCGCTGCCTCAACGACCAGCGCGGGTCGTTGGCCGCAGGAAGAGCGGTGTCGAGCCAAGACCTGCCTTCCCGCCTCAGGAAGTCCCGGCGGAGAGATCCCGGGAACTGGTGGACCAGTCTGCGATCAGCCGTACTCGTACCGTGGCCGTGGACCGCGGGAACGTAACGGAGGGCGACGCCCTGAGGCAAGGCGCCGTTCCGCGATACGTGCGGCTTTATCGGCCAGCGTTGGTTCTTCCGCGCTGGACGGTCGGTCGTCCCGGAGGGAGGAGGCCCGGAGTGAAGAGGCCCGAAGTCACGAGACCCGGGGGGACGGCAGTGCGCTCACCACTGTCTGTACAACGCGTGGGTCGACCGGCAGCGACAGGTGTCCCACGTCGCTCAGCTGGTAGTTCGTCACGAGGAGATCCGGATGGTTCACGCTGGCGTTACGCTGGGGCACGATCCACTCGTCGAGCTCACTCCATATTGCGACGAAGCGGGTACGACACCCCGGCGACGGTGTCGCGAGCTCGACCACAATGTCGGAACGTGGGCGTAGTTGCCGGAGCACTGGAGTGGGCAGCAGGTACGCCGCCTTGGTCCCGTGGTGAGGAGTACCCAGAGTGACCAGTGTGTGAACCCGGGCGTCCCCGTTGAGGCGCTGGACGTAGTAGCGGGCCACCAGACCGCCCAGTGAGTGCCCCACCACGTGCACCTGTTCTGCGCTGGTCGCCTCACAGATCCGTTCCACTTCCCGGCCCAGCTTGCGGGCCACGCCGCGGACGTCGCCGGTGAGCGCGGTGAAGACGCTGTAGTTGAGGCCGTACACCACTCCGAATCCGCGCTTGCGCAACGCACTACCCAGCACTGTGAACGCTGATCGGTTGTCGGAAAAGCCGTGCACCAGCAGAATCGGCGTTCCCACGGCTTGCACGTCGGCGATGACCAGACCGCGCTCGGCAGGGGCTAAGTCGTCGGTGCGGTAGCAGTGATAGGGGCCGCCCGGACGTAACTGCTCGGTGAACGCAGCCCACGGATACATCATCAGATGCGCGATGACCACCCCGGCCTCTCGCGCCAATCCCCGGGCGCTGGCCGGGCGAGCGACCGTCACGGCGGTGTGCGACAGCGCGCCCAGCGTCGTGCGCATCGATGTGGCCACGAACCCCGCCGCGTGAGTGCCGTGCGTGGCTAGCTGGCGCGCCGCAAGCCGCAGCTGGCCGGCGGGATTCATACCGGCCACGATAATCCAGTTGCCAGCTACGCTTGGCGCAATGAGCGGACGGATCCGGGTGGTCGTCGCCAAACCGGGGCTCGACGGGCACGACCGCGGCGCCAAGGTCGTCGCTCGTGCCCTGCGCGACGCTGGGATGGAAGTCGTCTATACCGGATTGCACCAGACCCCGGAACAGATCGTGGCGACGGTGCTGCAGGAGGACGCCGACGCGGTGGGGCTCTCGGTGCTCTCGGGCGCGCACCTGACGCTGTTCGCCAGAGTTATCGAGCTGCTGGAAAGCAAGGGCGCGACTGATGTGGTGGTCTTCGGCGGCGGGATAATCCCTGCACAGGACATCCCGATACTCACCAAGCTCGGTGTGGCCAAGGTCTTCACCCCGGGCGCCACCACTCACGAGATCGTCGATTGGGTGCGCGCCGCGCTGGCCACCGCCCCAGTAGAGCAGTGATCTTCTTCGCCCCAGCCGGTGGGCTGCTGGTCGGCGGCGCTGGATAGGGTCGCCCGCGTGGATTTGTACGAGTACCAGGCGAGGGATCTCTTCCACGCCCACGGCGTCCCGGTGCTGCCCGGCCGCGTCGTAACCACCAGCGCGCAGGCGCGAGCTGCCGCCGCGGAACTCGGTGACACCGTCGTCGTCAAGGCGCAGGTGAAGACTGGTGGCCGGGGCAAGGCTGGTGGCGTGCAGCTGGCTGATACGCCAGAGGAGGCGCAGCGTAAGGCGGCTGCGATCCTGGGGATGGACATCAAGGGTCACACCGTGCACCGCGTGCTGGTGACGCCGGCGTGCGACATCGCCGAGGAGTATTACCTCTCGTTCATCCTCGACCGCACCCACCGCACCTTCCTCGCGATCGCCAGCGTGCAGGGTGGGATGGACATCGAGGAGGTCGCAGCGACGACGCCAGGGGCGTTGGCGAAGGTCCCGGTAGATCCGGTTTCGGGCGTCGATGCCGACAAAGCCGCCGAGATCGTCCGGGCCGCCGGCTTCCCGGCGGAGGTGGCGCAGGCGGTGGCCGACACTGTCCTGAAACTGTGGTCTGTCTTCGTCGCCGAGGACGCGACCCTGGTCGAGGTCAACCCGCTCGTCCGCGACCGGCAGGGATCAATCATTGCGCTGGACGGGAAGGTGACCCTCGATGACAACGCCGGGTTCCGCCATCCCGAGCACGCCCAGCTGGCCGACCCGGTCGGGCAGGACCCGCTGGAGGTCCGCGCCAAAGCTCGCAATCTCAACTACGTCAAGCTCGACGGTCAGGTCGGCATTATCGGCAATGGCGCGGGCCTGGTCATGTCCACGCTCGATGTGGTCGCCTATGCAGGCCGGGCGCATGGTGGGATGAAGCCGGCCAACTTTCTCGATATCGGCGGCGGCGCGAATGCCCAGGTGATGGCGGATGGGCTGGATATCATCTTTGGTGACCCGGACGTGCGCGCGGTATTCGTCAACGTCTTCGGCGGGATCACCGCCTGCGATCAGGTGGCCACCGGAATCGTGCAGGCGCTTGACCTTCTTGGTGGTGATGCCGCGGCCAAGCCACTGGTCGTCCGGCTGGACGGCAACAACGTCGCTGAGGGGCGCCGAATCCTCGTGGAAGCGGCGCATCCACTCATCACGATGGTCGACACCATGGATGCTGCGGCGGATAAAGCCGCCGAGCTGGCAGCCGGCAAGGGAGCCTGACGGTGGCAATCTTCCTCACCAAGGACTCGAAAATCATCGTCCAGGGAATGACCGGCTCGGAGGGCCGCAAACACACCCAGCGGATGCTCGATGCGGGCAGTCAGGTCGTCGGCGGGGTCACGCCGGGCAAGGCCGGCCAGACGGTCGACTTCACCGGCGCTGCGCTACCGGTGTTCGGCTCGGTGGCCGAGTCGATGGCCGCTACGGGGGCCGACGTCAGCGTGGTGTTCGTTCCGCCACGCTTTGCCAAGGTTGCGGTCGGCGAGGCGATCGACGCCGGGATCGGACTGGTTGTGGTGATCACCGAGGGGATCCCGGTGCACGACACCGTCGGCTTCTGCGCTCAGGCCAGCGGCACCGGTTCGAGGAGCGGTCCGGTGCGGACCCGCGTGGTCGGCCCCAACTGCCCTGGGGTGATCAGCCCGGGCGCCTCGAACGCGGGGATCATCCCCGCAGACATCACCGGTCCGGGCCGGATCGGACTGGTATCGAAATCGGGCACCCTGACGTATCAGATGATGTTCGAGCTGCGCGATATCGGTTTCTCCACGTGCGTGGGAATCGGTGGTGACCCGGTTATCGGCACCACCCACATCGACGCTCTGCAGGCCTTCGAAGACGACCCCGACACCGCGGTAATGGTGATGATCGGCGAGATCGGGGGAGACGCCGAGGAGCGCGCTGCCGACTACATCAAAGCTAACATCACCAAACCGGTCATCGGCTACATCGCCGGCTTCACTGCTCCGGAAGGTAAGACCATGGGTCATGCCGGCGCCATTGTCTCCGGCTCCGCCGGCACTGCCGCGGCAAAGAAGGATGCCCTGGAGGCCGCCGGTGTTGCAGTAGGCACCACACCCAGCCACACCGCCGAGCTGGCGCGCACAATCATTCAGTCGTTGCCCTAACTAGCCCAATCCGGTTACCTGACGGGCGCGTCGGCGAGGTGATCGTCCCCACGGCGCCGCCCGGCTGCGAGGGTGGGGATCGTGAGCATCCTGCTGTCGCCGCCAGCGTCTCGTGACCCAGCGGTCACCGACCCAGCGGTCACCGACCCAGCGTCCACCGATCCAGCGTCCACCGACCCAGCACGCGACGCCGCAGGCGAAGGCACTCGCCCGGATTGGCGCGCAGTGATCGGCCCCGCCAGCCTTACGGCCATCGCCAGCTACCTGGCCACCGCAGTCGCGCTCGCAGCGCTGACCGCGGCCGCTGGAGCGGGCGGCTCGGTGGCGGAGGTGGCGCAGAGGGGAGCGGTGGGCTGGCTGGCCGCGCACCACGTTCCGCTCACCATCGACGGGGCCCCGCTTGGGGTACTGCCGCTGCTGCCGACTCTGCTCCTCGGTGCGCTGATTGCCCGCGGCGCGGCCAGCGCGGCTGCGCGATCCGGGATCACCCAGCCCGCCGAGGCCGGCTGGGTGATGGGGGCGATCGCCGGGACCCACGGCATCCTGGGTGGCGTGCTGGCGCTGGTGGCCACGCCCGTGATGATCACCGCGGATCCCGCGCAGGCTGCCGTCGGCTGCGCGTTGGTCGCCGGTGCCGCTGCGGGCCTGGGGTTGGCCCGGCCCTGCGGGTTGCTGCCCGCGGCGCTGCGGCAGGCACCTGAGTGGGTACGGCCGGGCCTGGAGGCAGGGTTGTGGGGGTTGGCGATTCTGGTCTGCGCCGGCATCGCCACGGTGCTGACAGCTCTAGCGGAATCCGCCGCTGATGTCATCCAGATGTCGGGGTCCGACGTCGGCAGCGTCCTCGGGCTGATCGTCCTGTCGATCGGGTACCTGCCCAACGCGGCGATCGCCGGACTGTCCTGGCTTGCCGGACCTGGCTTCTCGGTAGGGGCGTTGGCGGTCAGCCCGTTCGTGGTGCACCCCGGACCCCTGCCCCCAGTGCCGCTGCCCCCGGTGCCGCTGCTCGCCGCGTTACCGCAGGGTCCGGTGCAACCCTGGTGGGGGATCGTCCTGGTGGTCCCGCTGCTGGTCGGGGTCGCGGTAGGGCGCCGGTGCGCCGCCGCTGGGGAAGATTTGGAGCAGCGGTTGAGGGTTCTGGCGGTGGCCGCAACAGCGCTCGCGTTCGGCAGCGCAGTGCTCGGCGGGCTGGCCGGCGGACGGCTCGGCGCAGCGGCGTTCGACCCCGTCGACGTCGCCTTCGGCGCAGTCGCGGCGGCCGTGCTGGGCGCCACGTTGCTCGGGGGCTGCGCCGCCATCCTGCTGACCTCTCGCGCTGCCGGAACAGCAGCAACGCCAGACCGCACCGACGTTGCGCATCCCGAGCCCCCGGGCAGTGCGGTCACAGATGGCGCGGACAGCTCTGCTGTGGAGCTCGGGATCAGCGGAGCAGACTGACGGCCCCGACCCGTACACTCGACCGAACGGCTACTGCGGGATCGCTGCGAGGGAGCTCCGATTGGCCAGGTGGGCGGGTTCCGATGGCAACGACGCAGATGTGATCGTGGTGGGGGCGGGCCCCGCCGGGTCGACGGCGGCCGCGTACCTGGCCCGCGCAGGGTTGGACGTCCTGTTGCTGGAAAAGTCCACGTTTCCCCGGGAGAAGGTGTGCGGGGACGGGCTGACCCCCCGAGGCGTCAAGCAGCTGATCGACCTGGGTATCGACACCAGTACCGAGGCCGGCTGGTTGCACAACCGGGGTCTGCGGGTGGTGGGCGGCGGAGTGACAATCGAGCTGCCGTGGCCCGATCTGGCCAGCTTCCCGCCCTACGGTGCGGTGCGCACCCGGCTGGACTTCGACGAGATGCTGGCGCGCCATGCCGAGAAGGCCGGCGCCCGGCTCCATGAGCAGAACACGGTCACCGAGGCGATCACCGACGAGCGCAGCGGCCGGGTCGTCGGCGTGAATGCCAAGCTGGGTCCGGACAAGCAGCCGCTGCAGTACCGTGCCCCGCTCACGCTGGCCTGCGACGGGGTCAGCGCCCGGTTGGCGCTCAGCCTCGGGATGGACAAGCGCGCGGACCGGCCGATGGGTGTCGCGGTGCGCCGCTACTACACCAGTCCCCGCACCGATGACGACTTCCTGGAAAGCCACCTCGAGCTCTGGGACCACACCATCCCCGAGCAGCCCCGGCTGCTGCCCGGCTACGGCTGGATCTTCGGCATGGGCGATGGGACGTCCAACGTCGGCTTGGGGATCCTGTCGACGTCCACGGCGTACGGCAAGACCGACTACCGGGCGCTGCTGCGGTCCTGGTTGGACAGCACGCCGGCGGAATGGGGCTTCCGCGAGGACAACGCTGCCGGCAAGATCGCCGGAGCGGCCCTGCCGATGGGCTTCAACCGCACGCCGCACTACCGTGATGGCCTGCTACTGGTCGGGGACGCCGGCGGCATGGTCAATTCGTTCAACGGTGAGGGCATTGCCTATGCCATGCAGTCCGCCCGGTTCGCCGCCGAGTGCACGATCCAGGCGCTGGCCCGGCCCGAGGGGCTGGCTAGGGAGCACGCGTTGCGGCGGTACCCCGCTGCACTGCGCGAGGAGCTGGGTGGCTATTTCCGGTTAGGGAACGGGTTCAGCCGGTTGATCGCCCACCCGACCGTGATGCGAGCTGCAACCCGCCACGGCTTGCCGCGCCCGACCCTGATGCGCTTCCTGCTCAAGCTGCTGGCCAACCTCTACGACAGCCGGGAGGGTGACACGATGGACCGGGTGATCACAGCGATGACCCGGCTGACGCCCAGCGTGTGATCGACGCCCGTAGCGAGGGCGGATAATGCCTGATTGAGGCACGATTTTAGGTTAGCCTCAGGGCAGCCCGTGACCGGTCCGCACGTAGGGTAGAAGCGAGACGTCCACCACACAGGAAGGAAGGGACGCGAGTGCTGCAGGCCTACGTTCCCCTGCTGTTGATGCTGGCGCTCGCCGCGGGTTTTGCGGTCTTCTCCGTCGCCGCGGCCCCCTATATCGGGCCGCGGCGGTACAACCGGGCCAAGCTCGACGCCTACGAGTGCGGGATTGAGCCCTCCCCACAACCTGTTGCGGGAGCCGGACGGATGCCGGTGGCGTACTACCTCACCGCGATGCTGTTCATTCTCTTCGATATCGAAATGGTGTTCTTGTACCCGTTCGCGGTCGCTGCGGACTCGCTCGGGGTCTTCGGTCTGGTGGAGATCGTTTTGTTCATCGTGACACTCGGCTTCGCCTACGCCTACGTGTGGCGACGCGGCGGGCTGGACTGGAACTGACCATGGGGCTGGAAGAGAAGCTTCCCAGCGGCATCCTGCTGACCAGTGTCGAGAAGCTGGTCAACTGGACGCGGAAGTCGTCGCTGTGGCCGGCGACATTCGGTTTGGCCTGCTGCGCGATCGAGATGATGACCACCGGAGCTCCCCGCTATGACTTGGCCCGGTTCGGGATGGAGGTGTTCCGAGCCTCGCCGCGCCAGGCCGATCTGATGATCGTGGCGGGTCGGGTGAGCAACAAGATGGCCCCGGTGCTGCGGCAGATCTATGACCAGATGCCCGAGCCGCGCTGGGTGCTCGCGATGGGCGTCTGTGCCTCCACCGGAGGGATGTTCAACAACTACGCGATCGTGCAGGGCGTGGACCACATCGTCCCGGTGGACATGTACCTGCCGGGTTGCCCGCCACGTCCGGAAATGCTCATCGACGCGATCCTGAAACTGCACGCCAAGATCATGGATGAGCCGCTCGGCCCGAAGCGGGCCGCGGAGATGGCTGGCCATCATACCGAGATGGTGCCTTCCTCGGTTCGCTATGCGGCCAAAAGCGCCCGGAAGCAGTGACAGCCATGGCCAAGAAAAACAACAAGAAGAACCGAACCAACAACGATCAGGTCAACGCCGGCAACGGCAAGGGCCTCGAGCCCGGCCAGTACAGCTCGGCCGAGATGAGCTCCGCGCAGCAAGGCGAGCATGAGGCTCGCGGCGGGGTGGTCGCCGGCCGGGCCCGGCAGGGGATGTTCGGCGTTCGCGGCTCCGGAGACACCTCCGGGTATGGCGGGCTGACGCTGCCGGCTTACGTGCCGGCCCCTGCGCAGCGGCCCTATGGCGGCTGGTTCGACGAGGTCACCGACGAACTGCTGGCCGCGATGCACGAGCGCGGAATACCCGTCGACGCGATCCAACAGGTCACCGTGGATCGCGGCGAGATCACCTACTACGTGCGCCGGGAGCAGCTGCTGGCGCTGTGCCGCACCCTGCGCGATGATCCGGCGCTGCGCTTCGAGCTGTGCAGCTCGGTATCCGGTGTGGACTACGGTACCGAGGTCGCACAACGGTTGCACGGGGTTTACCACCTCACCTCGATGACCTACCGGCGGCGGATCCGCCTTGAGGTCGCCGTCGACGTCGACGACGCGCACATACCCAGCGTGGTCGAGGTTTACCCGACCGCGGACTGGCACGAGCGCGAAGCCTGGGACATGTTCGGCATCATCTTCGACGGTCACCCGGCGCTGACCCGCATCCTCATGCCCGACGACTGGGACGGCCACCCGCAGCGCAAGGACTACCCCCTCGGGGGGATCCCGGTGGAATACAAGGGCGCCGAAATCCCCCCGCCAGACCAGCGGAGGGCGTACTCCTGATGACTCGGCGCACTGACCGGCGCACGGAGACCCAACCAGCGCACACGGTCGCCAGCGGAACAACCGACACGGCCAGCGACCCCTACGCCGCGACGACGCGGGAGACCACCGAGGGCCGGGTATATACCGTCACGGGCGGTGACTGGGACAGCCTGATCGAGGACTGGAAACACGACGAACGCATCGTCGTCAACATGGGGCCGCAGCATCCCTCCACCCACGGTGTGCTGCGGCTGGTCCTGGAGCTGGAGGGGGGAAACCGTCACGCAGGCCCGATCGGTGATCGGCTACCTGCACACGGGGATCGAGAAGAACTGCGAGTACCGGAACTGGACCCAGGGTGTCACGTTCGTCACCCGGATGGACTATCTGGCACCGCTGTTCAACGAGGCGGCCTACTGCCTGGCCACCGAGAAGCTGCTCCGGATCACCGCTCCGCGTCGCGCTCAGGTGATCCGGGTGCTGCTCATGGAGCTCAACCGGTGCAGCTCGCACCTGGTGGCGATCGCCACCGGCGGGATGGAGCTCGGTGCGCTCACCGGAATGACCGCCGGGTTCCGGGAACGCGAGGAAGTTCTGCACCTGCTGGAGTTCCTCACCGGCCTGCGGATGAACCACGCGTTCATCCGGCCCGGCGGCGTCGCGCAGGATCTGCCCGAGGGCTACGAGACCAAGATCCGGGACTTCTTGAAGGTGATGGACTCCCGGCTGCCGGATTACGACAAGTTGCTCACCGGCCAGCCGATCTGGAAGCAGCGGCTGCAGAAGGTCGGCTACCTGCCGTTGGATGGCTGCTTGCAGCTGGGCATCACCGGGCCGATCCTGCGCTGCGCCGGCCTGGAGTGGGACCTGCGCAAGGTCGAGCCCTACTGCGGCTATGAGGAATACGACTTCGAGGTTCCCACCTCCACCGACGCGGACTGCTACGCCCGCTACGTGCTGCGCGTGGAAGAGATCCACCAGTCGCTCAAGATCGTCGCCCAGTGCCTGGACAAGCTGGAACCCGGCCCGGTGATGGTGGAAGACCCCAAGGTCGCCTGGCCGGCGAAGCTGACCATCGGCGCTGACGGGCTGGGCAACTCGCTGGAGCACGTTCGCAAGATCATGGGGCAGTCGATGGAGTCGCTGATCCACCATTTCAAGCTGGTCACCGAGGGCTTCTCGGTGCCACCCGGTCAGGTGTACTCGTCGGTGGAGTCGCCGCGCGGCGAGCTGGGCTATCACCTGGTCTCCGATGGCGGGACCCGCCCGCTGCGGGTGCACGTCCGGGATCCCAGCTTCGTCAACCTGCAGTCGATGCCGGCGATGAGTGAGGGCGGTCTGATCGCCGACGTCATCGCCGCAGTGGCGTCGATCGACCCGGTGATGGGAGGCGTGGACCGATGAGCCCCGCCAAAAAAACACCGGCCGAGAACCCGGCTTTCACCGCGCGGCCGGTCGCGGCGGCGGGAGCGGCGGATCAGACCGCGCCGACCACCCTGACCACGGTGCAGGACGTGCCGGTGGAACGACCCGTGCGGGTGGACACCAGCGTGTTCGACGACCTAACCGTGCAGCGTTCGCAAGAGATCATTGCGCGCTACCCCCGATCCCGGTCCGCACTGCTGCCCATGCTGCACCTGGTGCAAAGCGTCGAAGGCCACGTCAGTCAGGCCGGAATGGTGTTCTGCGCGCAGCAGTTGGGGATCACCACCGCCGAGGTGAGCGCGGTGGTCACCTTCTACACCATGTACAAGCGTCAACCCAGCGGCGAGCACCTGGTCAGCGTGTGCACCAATACGCTGTGCGCAGCGCTGGGCGGCGACGACATCTACGCCCGGTTGTGCAAACGGCTCGGGGTGGACCACCAGGAGACCGCGGGCCGGCCGGGCTCGAAGGGCTCGATCACCCTCGAGCATGCCGAGTGCCTGGCGGCGTGTGACCTGGCCCCGGTGCTGCAGGTGAACTACGAGTTCTATGACAATCAGACGCCGGAGTCGGCTGTGGAGTTGGTGGATGCGCTGTGCCGGGGGGATCGGCCGGCGCCCACCCGTGGCGCCCCGTTGACCGACTGGCGCAGCGCCGAGCTCCAGCTCGCCGGCTTCTTCGGGGACACCCGACAGCTGCGCGACGCGGTGGACGCGCCGTCGGCGGCGCCCGAGACGCTGGCCGGCAACCGGCTCGCCCAAGACAACGGCTGGCAGGCTCCGGCGATGCCAGACCGGGCCCCGCCGCTACCGGACGTTGCCGCCAAGAAGTGACCACTACAGCAGGAGGAGCCGTGACCGAGCGGACACTCACCCCGGTGTTGACCCGGCGGTGGCTGTCGCCGACATCGTGGACGCTGGACACCTACACCGAGCTGGGGGGCTATACCGCGCTGCGCACCGCCCTGGTCGCCCAGCCCGATCAGTTGATCCAGCTCATGAAGGACTCCGGGCTGCGCGGTCGTGGCGGGGCGGGTTTCCCCACCGGCTTGAAGTGGAGCTTCATCCCGCAGGCCAAACCAGGCGAGCAGGCCACCGGGGCGGCGGCCAAGCCCAAGTACCTGGTGATCAACGCGGACGAGGGGGAGCCGGGCACCTGCAAAGACGTGCCGCTGATGATGGCCGATCCGCACTCGCTGATCGAAGGCTGCATCATCACCAGCTACGCGATCCGGGCCCATGAGTGCTACATCTACGTCCGCGGCGAGATGCTGCACTGCAACCGCCGGCTGCACCAGGCGGTCAAGGAGGCCTACCAGGCCGGTTACCTTGGCAAAGACATCCTCGGCTCTGGCTTCGACCTCGAGATCGTGATTCACGCCGGCGCCGGCGCGTACATCTGCGGGGAAGAGACCGCGCTACTCGACTCGCTGGAGGGCCGGCGGGGCCAGCCCCGGCTCAAGCCACCGTTCCCGGCCACCTCCGGGCTCTACGAGGCACCCACCGTGGTGAACAACGTCGAGACGATCTGCAGCGTGCCCTACATCGTCAACGGCGGGGCGGGCTGGTTCCGCAGCATGGGCAGCGAGAAGTCGCCCGGCCCGAAGATCTACTCGATCTCCGGGCATGTGCAGCGGCCTGGGCAGTACGAGGCTCCGCTGGGTATCACGTTGCGCGAGCTGCTGGAGATGGCCGGCGGGATGAAGGGCGGCCCACTGAAGTTCTGGACGCCGGGCGGGTCGTCGACTCCGATGCTGACCGACCAGCACATGGACGTGCCGCTGGACTTCGAAGGTGCCGCGGCGGCCGGGTCCATGCTGGGCACCACCGCCGTCATGGTGTTCAACACGTCGGTGAGCGTGCCGTGGGCGGTGATGAAGTGGACCGAGTTCTACAAACACGAGTCCTGCGGTAAGTGCACGCCGTGCCGGGAGGGCACCTACTGGTTGACCCAGATCCTGGAGCGGATGGTGCGCCACGAAGGCACGGCCGCCGATGTGGAGACCATGCTCGATGTCTGTGACAACATCCTGGGCCGGTCGTTCTGCGCGCTCGGGGACGGTGCCGCCAGTCCCATCATGAGCGGCATCAAGTACTTCCGCCAGGAGTTCCTGGACCTGTGCGCCACCCAACCCGCATACGGACGCCCGAGTCACCTGGCCCCGACAATGGCTCAAACAATGGCCCAAGGAATGGCCCAAGAAATAGCAGGGTCGCACCGATGACGCTGGCACAGCAGGCCGCTGGTAGCCGGGCCGTCCCCGAGGGGCATGTCCGGCTGACCATCGACGGCCATGAGGTCGACGCACCCAAGGGTGAACTGGTGATCCGGGCCTGCGAGCGACTGGGCATCATCGTGCCGCGGTTCTGCGACCACCCACTGCTCGATCCGGTCGCCGCCTGCCGGCAGTGCCTGGTCGAGGTCGAGATGGGTGGGCGACCGATGCCCAAGCCGCAGGCCAGCTGCAGCCTCACGGTCGCCGACGGCATGATCGTGAAGACCCAGCACACTTCGGCGGTAGCGGACAAGGCGCAGCGAGGCATCATGGAGCTGCTGCTGATCAACCACCCGCTGGACTGCCCGATCTGCGACAAGGGCGGCGAGTGCCCCCTGCAGAACCAAGCGCTGTCCAACGGCCGGGCGGAGTCCCGGTTCACCGAGACCAAACGTACCTTCGCCAAGCCGATCCCGATCTCCACCGAGATTCTGCTGGACCGGGAGCGCTGCGTGCTGTGTGCGCGCTGCACCCGGTTCTCCGAGCAGATCGCCGGCGACGAGTTCATCGACATGCTCGAACGCGGCGCCGACCAGCAGGTCGGGGTGGCCGCCGACAAGCCCTTCCAGTCCTACTTCTCCGGCAACACCATCCAGATCTGCCCGGTCGGCGCGCTGACCAGCGCCGCGTACCGGTTCCGGTCCCGGCCGTTCGACCTGGTCTCCACTCGCGGGGTGTGCGAACACTGCGCGAGCGGCTGCGCGCTGCGCACCGACTGGCGCCGTGGCATCGTGTTGCGCCGCCTCGCCGGGCTTGACCCGCAGGTCAACCAGGAATGGAACTGCGACAAAGGCCGCTTCGCCTTCGCCTACGCCAGTGCCGAGGACCGGCTCATCCAACCGCTGATCCGGGACTCCCTCGGTGGTGAGCTGAAACCCGTGTCGTGGACCGAGGCGCTGCAGGCGGCCGCGACCGGACTGCTGGCGGTCCGGGATTCCGGCGTCGGAGTGCTCACCGGTGGCCGGTTGACCGTCGAGGACGCCTACGCCTACGCGAAGTTCGCCCGGGTCGCGCTGGGCACCAACGACATCGACTTCCGGGCCCGCCCGCACTCAGCCGAGGAGCTGGACTTCCTCGCCGCGCATGTGGTCGGTATCGGGCCGGACACCGGTGGGGTGACCTACGACGACCTCAGCGCGGCCCCTGCGGTGTTCTGTGTGGCTTTCGAGCCCGAGGAGGAGTCGCCGATCGTCTTCCTCCGGTTGCGGCGCGCCGCTCGGGACCGCCAGATGCCGGTGTGGCACCTCGGCCAGTTCACCACGCCCGCAGTGCGCCGGACCTACGGCACCCTCCTGAAGGTGCTGCCCGGCGGCGAGCCCCAAGCCCTCGACTCCCTGGACGGTCCGGCGCGCGATGCCTTGTGTGCGCCCGGCGCAATCTTGCTGGTCGGCGAGCGCGCCGCCGAGGTGCCCGGGCTCTACTCCGCGGTGGCGCGGCTGGCCGCAGCCACCGGCGCCCGGTTGGCGTGGATTCCGCGGCGGGCCGGTGAGCGGGGTGCCCTGGAGGCCGGGGCGGTGCCGACGCTGCTGCCCGGTGGTCGGCTGATCACCGACCCCGCGGCCCGGGCCGAGGTCGAGAGTGCCTGGGGCGTGACGTTGCCGAGCCGGCCAGGGCGGGACACCGAGGGCATCATCGCCGCCGCCGCGGCTGGACAGCTGGGTGGACTGGTCATCGCCGGCGTGGACACCGCCGACCTGCCGGATCCGCGGCTGGCCGAGCAAGCGCTGACCCGGGCCCGGTTCGTGGTGAGCCTGGAGATGCGGCCCTCGGCGGTGACCAGGGCGGCCAACGTCGTCTTGCCGATCGCCTCGGCGCTGCAGAAAGCCGGGAGTTTCCTGGACTGGGAGGGTCGCCGCCGCGAGTTCGGCACCACGATCAGGTCCGGAAGGGGTCAAACCGGGGGGGCCGGCGCGACCTTGCCGGACTGCCGTGTCCTGGACAGCCTTGCCATCGAGATGGACGTCGATCTGTTCACTCAGACCCCGGCGGCGTCGTGGGCGGGTTTCAGTGCGCTCGGCAGGTCCAGCGACACCACCCGGCACTCTCCGCACGTCGCCGCGGCGGCGGTGCCGGAGCTCGGCGAGGGGAAGGCCTTACTGGCCACCTGGCGCCGGCTGCTGGACAACGGGTCGATGCAGAGTGGCGAGCCGCATCTGGCCGGCACCGCCCGGCCGGCCATCGCGCTGATGTCCGCGGCCACCGCCACCACGCTCGGGGTGCACCTCGGTGGTCGGGTCACCGTGTCCACCCAGCGGGGCTCGATGACGCTGCCTTCCGCAGCCGCCGATCTTCCCGATGGGGTGGTATGGGTTCCGGGCAACTCCGGACCCGCTACCGTCCGGAGCAGCCTCGGCGCCGGGCACGGCACCGTGATTGCCGTGCGTAGCGGAAACGGTACCGCGGTCGGCACCGCAGCAGCGGCCAAGACGGCGGGGAGGCAGGTCATGACACCCACCGAAGCACTGCTCAGCGACGACCCGCTGTGGCTCAGCATCCTGAAGGTCGTCGTGATCTTCGTCTTCCTGATGGTCATGACCTTGTTCATGATCTGGATGGAGCGCCGGGTGGTCGGGCGGATGCAGCAGCGGCCGGGCCCCAACCGGGTCGGGCCCTTCGGTTTGTTGCAGTCCCTGGCCGACGGACTCAAGCTGGCGTTCAAAGAGGACATCCAGCCCGCGATGGCTGATTACTGGGTGTACATCTTGGCGCCGATCATCTCCGCCATCACGGCGTTCGCGGCATTCTCCGTGATCCCGGTCGGGGGCGAGGTGTCGATCTTCGGTGAGCACACCGTGCTCCAGGTCACCGACCTGCCAGTGGGGGTACTGGTGGTGCTGGCGGCGTCCTCGCTGGGCGTTTACGGCATCGTGCTGTCCGGCTGGGCGTCCGGGTCGCCCTACCCGCTGCTGGGATCGCTGCGCTCGGCCGCCCAGGTGATCTCCTACGAGATCGCCCTCGGCATGTCGATCGTCGCGGTGGTTCTGTATTCGGGTTCGCTGTCCACCGCGGACATCGTGGCCGCGCAGTCTCACCAGTGGTGGTTCGCGTTCCTGCTGTTCCCCAGCTTCGCGGTGTTCTGCGTGTCGATGGTGGGCGAGACCAACCGTGCGCCGTTCGACCTGCCCGAGGCGGAGTCGGAACTGGTCGGTGGTTTCCACACCGAATACTCGTCGTTGAAGTTCGCGCTGTTCTTCCTCGCCGAGTACGTCAACATGGTCACCGTCTCCGCGATGGCGACCACGCTGTTCCTCGGCGGTTGGCACGCCCCCTGGCCGCTGTCCGGTGGCGCATTGGACCATGGCTGGTGGGGCCCGCTGTGGTTCATCGGCAAGCTGCTCGCGTTCCTTTTCGTGTTCGTGTGGTTGCGTGGCACCCTGCCCCGGATGCGTTATGACCAGTTCATGGCGCTGGGCTGGAAGGTTCTGGTGCCCGGCAGCCTGGTCTGGATCGTGCTGGTCTTCGCTGCCAGGACGTTGCGGGGCACCGCCGTCACGCCCAGCGAGATCCTCGTCGTGGGCGGCTTCGTCCTGGTAATTCTCCTGGTGGTCGCTTTCCTGCTGCCGCAGAGCAGTTCGCGGAGCGAACCAGCCGAAGGCACCAACGACATCGTCACCGCCGGCTCGGACTACCCGTTGCCCCCGCTGGACCTGGTGGTGCCGCCATCGCCGCCCCGGCGCCCTGCCGTGGGTGCGGGTGTGGCAGGTGCTGCGCTGTCAACCAATGGCGCACCGCCGGCGAGGCAAGGGGACGGCCATGGGACTGCTTGATCCGGTCAAGGGGTTCGGGGTCACCTTCTCGACGATGTTTCGCAAGGTCGTGACCGAGGAGTACCCCGAGGTCAAGAAGATCACTGCGCCGCGTTACCACGGCCGCCACCAGCTCAACCGGCACCCGGACGGGCTGGAGAAGTGCGTGGGCTGCGAGCTGTGCGCCTGGGCCTGCCCCGCAGACGCGATCTACGTCGAGGGTGGGGACAACACTGAGGAGGCCCGGTACTCTCCTGGCGAGCGGTACGGCGCGATCTATCAGATCAACTACCTCCGGTGCATCGGGTGTGGCCTGTGCGTCGAGGCGTGCCCGACGCGGTCGTTGACCATGACCAACGAGTACGAGGTGGCCGACGACAACCGCCAGGACCTCATCTACACCAAGGAGGACCTGCTGGCGCCGTTGCTGGCGGGAATGGAGCAACCGCCGCACCCGATGCGGCTGGGCGAGACCGAACAGGACTACTACGTGCAGGGTCCCAGCCTGGAGCGCCGTTCGGGTGCGGTGGGAGAGGAGCACGAGTGATCGGTCTCGGGGAGACCATCGCGTTCTGGATCCTGGGGCCGCTCGCGCTGGCTGGCGGGCTGGCCATGGTGTTCGCCCGCAATGCGGTGCATTCGGCACTGTGGCTGGCGCAGACCATGCTGTGCCTTGGCGCGCTGTACATCGTCCAGCAGGCGCCGTTCCTGGGTTTCGTGCAGATCATCGTCTATACCGGCGCGATTATGATGCTGTTCCTGTTCGTGCTGATGCTGGTAGGCAAGGAAAGCGTCGACTCGGTGATCGAGGTGCTGCGCGGTCAGCGCGTCGCGGCGGCACTGGCCGGGATCGGGCTGGCCGTGCTGCTGGTGTCGATGCTGGGTCGGGCTTTCGCCGGGGTCACCGGAGCCGGGCTGGTGACGGTCAACAGCACCAGCGGTGGAAACGTCGGCAGTCTCGGCCGCCTGCTTTACACCAGCTACCTGTTCCCCTTCGAGCTCACCTCGGCGCTGCTGATGACCGCCGCGGTCGGAGCGATGGTGTTGGCCTTCACCGAGCGCAGCAAGCAGGGCAGGCTGACCCAGCGCGAGCGGGTGGAGGCCCGGATCCGAGGAGGGCGTCCTTCCCCGCTACCCGGTCCTGGCGTGTTCGCCACCATGAACACGGTGGCCACCCCGGCCCTACTACCGGACGGTTCAGTGGCCCCGGAATCGCTGTCCGAGCTCCTCGAGTCCACCGATCGCGATCGCCTGGATGCCGGGGTCCGCAGCGTTGTCAGCGCCGGCACCGACCCGGGCACTCGCTCGCTGCGGGGGCCCGAGCCGCCCATCACCGTTGAGCAGGAGGGGCCGGCCTCGCCATGACCCCGTCGTATTACCTGCTGCTTTCGGCGTTGTTGTTCACCATCGGTGCCGTCGGCGTGTTGGTGCGCCGCAACGCGGTGGTGGTGTTCATGTGCATCGAGCTCATGCTCAATGCGGTGAACCTGACCCTGATCACCTTCTCCAGGATCAACGGCACCCTGGACGGGCAGATCATGGCGTTCTTCGTGATGGTGGTCGCCGCCGCCGAGGTGGTGGTCGGGCTGGCCATCATCATGGCGATCTTCAAGACGCGCCGCTCGGCGTCGGTCGACGACGCGAACCTGCTGAAGTACTGAAATCCTGAGGGGGATGCAGTGACGGAGGTCTTGCCCCCCGTGGTTGCCGCAGTGGCGCCCGCGGAGGGGACCGCGCTGTACGCGTGGCTGCTCGTCGCGCTGCCGGCCTTCGGTGCGCTGGTGCTGCTGGTCGGTGGCCGCCGCACCAACGCCTGGGGGCACCTGCTGGGTTGCGCGACGGTGCTCGCGGCGTTCGGCTACGGGGTGGCGCTGTTCTTCCAGACGCTGGGTTTCGACGCGTCGCAGCGGACCCGGGAGCTGGGCCTGGGCACCTTCTTCGCGGTCAACGCCCTGCAGGTCAACTACGGTCTGCGGCTCGATCCCCTTTCGCTGACCTTCGTGCTGCTGATCACCGGCGTCGGCGGGTTGATCCACCTCTACGCGATCGGCTACATGGCCCACGACCCTGGGCGGCGCCGGTTCTTCGGGTACTTCAACCTGTTCGTCGCGGCGATGCTGGTATTGGTGCTGTCGAACAACTTCGTCACGCTCTACCTCGGTTGGGAAGGCGTGGGTCTGGCCTCCTACCTGCTCATCGGCTGGTACCAGGACCGTCCCAGTGCCGCAACGGCGGCGAAGAAGGCGTTCCTGATGAACCGGGTCGGCGACGTCGGGCTGGCCCTGGCGATCTTCCTGATCTGGCGGTCGCTGGGCACCGTGCAGTTCTCCGAGGTGTTCCCCCGGGCCGGTGAGATCAGTGCGCCCACCCTGCTGGCGATCACCCTGTTGCTGTTGCTGGGGGCCTGCGGTAAGTCCGGTCAGTTCCCGCTACAGGCCTGGTTGCCCGACGCGATGGAGGGCCCGACCCCGGTCTCGGCACTGATCCACGCCGCGACGATGGTGACCGCCGGGGTGTACCTGATCGCCCGGTGCAGTCCGCTGTACAACCTCAGCCCGAATGGTCGGCTGGCCGTCGCGGCGATCGGCGTGATCACCCTGCTGATCGGGTCGATCATCGGCTGCGCTTACGACGACATCAAGAAGGTGCTGGCCTACTCCACGGTCAGCCAGATCGGATACATGATCCTCGCGGTCGGGTTAGGGCCGGCCGGTTACGCGCTGGGCATCGTGCACCTGCTGACCCACGGGTTCTTCAAGGCGGGACTGTTCCTCGGTGCGGGCTCAGTCATGCACGGGATGCACGACGAGATCGACATGCGCCGGATGGGCGGGCTCGCGCGGCATATGCCGATCACCTTCGTCATCTTCAGCTGCGGCTACCTGGCGCTGATCGGTTTCCCGTTCCTGTCCGGCTACTACTCCAAGGATGCGATCATTGAGGCTGCGTTCGCGGCAGGTGGCGTTGGGGGCGTGGTGTTCGGCGGCATCGCGATGCTGGCCGCGGGGCTGACCGCCTTCTACATGACCCGCCTGATGCTCATGACATTCTTCGGCGAGGAGCGCTGGCGTGACCTGCGCAGCGCCGACGGTCAGGAGTACCACCCGCATGAGTCCCCGCCGGTGATGTGGGTGCCGATGGTGCCGCTGGCGATCGGCTCGCTGATCGCCGGCTACCTCCTCGCCTCAGGTGGGCGGTTGGCCCGGTGGCTGGAGCCCTCGGTGGGCGCCCTGATTCCCGGGGAGGCGCCGTTCCCGCCGGTGTTGGTTCCTCTGTTCACCGTGCTGGTCTCCGCGGTAGGGGTGCTGGCCGCCTGGCTGTTCGTCGGTCGCAACCGCGTGCCGGTGATCAGACCCGAACGGGTCTCGCTGCCGGTGGCCGCCGCCAGGGCCGATCTCTACGCCAACGCGATCAACGAGACACTCCTCGCGCGACCCGGTACCTGGCTCACCCGGGCACTGGTGTTCGTGGACAACAAGGGCGTCGACGGGGTGGTCAATGGCACCGCGGCACTGCTGGGGGGCAGCTCTGGTCGGCTGCGCCGGCTGCAGACCGGTTTCGTTCGTAGCTACGCCCTGGGCATGCTCGGCGGCGCGATCGTGGTGATCGCCTTCCTCCTGGCGGTGAGCTACTCATGAGCAGCGAAGTGTCAAGTGGTGGCGGTCTGCTGCTGGCGATGCTGCTGCTGCCGATGCTGGGTAGCGCGGTTGTCGCTCCGATGCGTTCAGCGCCGACTGTGGCCAAGGCCACCGGGATGGCCTTCGCGCTGGCAGAGCTGGTCCTGGCCGGGCTGGCCTGGTCGGCCTACAACCCGAGCGGGGGGCGGCTGCAGCTGCTCCTGTCCATCCCGTGGATCCCGGCCTTCGGAACCCGCTTCGCCCTCGGTATCGACGGCATCGCGTTGGTGATGATCGCGCTCACCAGCGTGCTGGTGCCGATCGTGATGGGGTCCTCCTGGGCGGACAAGCTGCCCGAGGATCGGACCCCGGCGGGCTTCTATGCCCTGCTGCTGGCCCTGCAGTCGTTGCTGATCGGCGTCTTCGTCTCCACCGATGTCTTCCTGTTCTACCTGTTCTTCGAGGTCATGCTGGTGCCGATGTACTTCCTGATCGGTCGCTTCGGCGGTCCACGACGGCAGTACGCCGCGGTCAAGTTCTTCCTGTACTCGCTGCTCGGCGGTCTGGTGATGCTGGCCAGCGTGATCGGCTTGTTCGTGGTCAGCGGCAACCGGTTGGGTCACGGCACCTTTGACTGGGCATCGTTGGTGCGCATCGCTGGGAGCGTCCCGCAGAGCACCCAAATCTGGCTGTTCCTCGGGTTCTTCGTCGCGCTCGCGATCAAGGCGCCGCTGGTGCCGCTGCACACCTGGCTGCCCGACGCCGGTGCGGAGGCCCCGATAGGCGCCGGAGTGCTGCTGGTCGGCGTGATGGACAAGGTCGGCATCTACGGTTTCCTGCGCTACTGCCTACCGTTGTTCCCCGCCGCGTCGCGCGCGCTGGCCCCGCTGGTACTGGTGCTCGCGGTCGTCGGAGTGCTCTACGGCGCGCTGCTCGCCGTCGGCCAGTCCGACCTGAAGCGATTCGTGTCATACACCTCGGTCGCGCACTTCGGTTTCATCGCCTTGGGCGTCTTCGCCTTCTCTACTCAGGGGCAAGCCGGTGCGGTGCTCTACATGGTCAACCACGGTATCTCCACCGGGATGCTGTTCATCGTGATCGGGATGTTGATCGCCCGCGGAGGTTCCCGGTTGATCAGCGATTACGGTGGCGTGGCGGCGTTGGCGCCGCTCCTGGCTGGGACCATGCTGGTCGCCGGGCTGTCCTCGCTGGCGTTGCCCGGGACCAACTCCTTCGTCTCGGAGTTCCTCGTGCTGATCGGCTCCTTCCCGCGCCAGCCGGTGTACACGATCCTGGCAACTACCGGAATGATCTTGGCTGCGCTGTATGTGTTGTGGGTCTACCAACGGGTGATGCAGGGTCCGGTGCGGGGCGCGGCTGTGGTGGGAGCACTCGATGGTCCCGGGACCGCGACGGCGCCGGAGGCGGCCGCGCAGCGGCAGCGCGCCCGGTTCCCTGACCTGTCGATCCGCGAGGTCGCTGTACTGACGCCGCTGGTGGTGCTGATCCTGCTGCTCGGGCTCTACCCGCAGCCGGTGTTGAATGTCATCAACCCGTCGGTCGGGGCCACGCTCACCGAGGTCGGTCTGTCCGATCCGGTCGTCGGGCAGGGAGGTCACTGAGGTGCTCGGCGGTGGATTTCAGGTGGACATCGGGGCGCAGGTGCCGCATGTGCAGCCGCCCACGGTCGACTACGGGGCGATCGCCCCGGTCCTGATCGTGCTCGGGGCGGCGTGCCTTTCGGTACTGGTGGAGGCGTTCGTGGCGCGCTCGGCGCGGTGGTCGACGCAGGTCGCGTTGACGCTGCTGACGCTGGGTGCAGCGGGTGCGGCGCTGGGTGTGCACCTCTACTCGTTCGCCGCTGACGGGCGCAACGTGGTGACACTGGCCGGGACGATCTCCGTTGACGGCCCCGCCTTATTCTTGTGGGGCACGCTGCTGGCGTTGGGCTTGGCCGCGGTGCTGCTCATCGCGGACCGATCGGTGGAACCCGGAGGCGCGTTCGCCGCCGACGCCGCGATCCGTCCGGGCACCGCGGCGGACCGCGCGCAGCTCACTGGCACGGCGACCGACACGGTGATGCAGACCGAGGTCTTCCCGCTGTTCTTGTTCTCCCTCGGCGGGATGATGGTCTTTCTCGCCGCCAATGACCTGCTCACCATGTTCGTCGCGCTGGAGGTACTCAGCCTGCCGCTGTACCTGATGTGCGGGCTGGCCCGGCGCCGCCGGCTGCTCGCCCAGGAGGCAGCGGTCAAGTATTTCCTGCTGGGAGCATTCTCCTCAGCGTTTTTTCTCTACGGGGTTGCGCTGCTGTATGGCTACGCGGGGTCGGTCACCCTGTCCCGGATCGCCGAGGCCTCCGCAGGCAGCACGAGGTCGGACGCGTTGCTTTTCGCTGGGTTGGGACTGCTGGTGGTCGGGCTGCTGTTCAAGGGCTCGGTGGGGCCCTTCCACACCTGGACGCCGGACGTGTACCAGGGTGCGGCGACGCCGGTGACGGCGTTCATGGCGGCGTGTACCAAGGTGGCTGCCTTCGGCGCCATCCTGCGGGTGCTGACCGTGGCGTTCGAGGGCACCCGCTGGGAGTGGCGCGGCCTGCTGTGGGCCGTCGCGATCGCCTCGATGGTGATCGGCGCGGTGCTCGGGCTCACCCAGACCGACGTCAAGCGCATGATCGCCTACTCGTCGGTGGCGCACGCCGGGTTCCTGTTGGTCGGCGCGATCGCACTGACCGCGCAAGGCCTGTCCGGCACGATGTTCTACTTGCTCGCCTACGGGTTCACCACCCTCGCGGCGTTCGGTGTGGTCACCCTGGTGCGTGATGCCGATGGTGAAGCCACCCACCTCTCGCAGTGGGCCGGGCTGTCCAAGCGCTCCCCGTTGACCGCCGCGGTCTTCGCGTTCCTGCTCTTCGCACTCGCCGGCATCCCGCTGACCAGCGGATTCACCGGCAAGTTCGCGGTGTTCAGCGCCGCGCTGGCGGACGGGATGGCCCCGTTGGTGGTGATTGCACTGGTGGCCAGCGCGGTGGCCGCATTCTTCTACCTGCGGGTGGTGGTGCTGATGTACTTCAGTGAGCCCGCCATCGACGGTCCGACGGTGAGTGTGCCCGGGGCCTTCACCACCGCCGCGATTACGCTGGGCGTAGTGATCACTCTGCTGCTCGGAGTCGTGCCCACCTTCGCCCTGAACTGGGCCGCGCTCGGCGCGTTCGGCTCCTGATCCGGTGAGTAGGTCAACATCTGAGCAGGTCGCCGGCGTGGAGCTGGCCGACCCCGCGCTGCGCGCCGTCCTGGAGCGCGGCTTAACGCAGGTGGAGGAGTTGCTGCACCGGGAGCTGCAAAGTGAGTTCCGCTTCCTCACCGAGGCGTCGCTGCACCTGGTCGATGCCGGTGGCAAGCGGTTCCGGCCGCTGTTCACCCTGCTCGCCGGCCAGTTCGGGCCGGACAACGGGTGCCCGCAGGACGTCGTGCGCGCAGCCGCGGTCGTGGAGCTGGTCCACTTGGCGACGCTCTACCACGACGATGTGATGGACGAGGCCACGATGCGCCGCGGGGCGGTGAGCGCCAACGCCCGCTGGGACAACACCGTCGCGATCCTCACCGGCGACTTCCTGTTCGCGCACGCCTCCCGCCTGGTCGCCGATCTCGGACCGGACGCGGTGCGGATCATCGCCAGCACCTTCGCGGAGCTGGTCACTGGCCAGATGCGGGAGACTCTGGGTGCTGCTGAGGGCACCGACCCGGTGGCGCATTACCTGGCGGTGATAGCCGAGAAGACCGGCTCGCTGATCGCCACCGCAGGCCGGTACGGCGCGATGTTCTCTGGTGCCCCCCAGGAGCGCATCGACGCGCTGCGCCGGTTCGGCGAAAAGATCGGCACCGTGTTCCAGATCTCCGACGACATCATCGACATCGCCTCACCATCGGCCGAGTCCGGCAAGACGCCGGGAACCGACCTGCGTGAGGGGGTCCGCACCCTGCCGATGCTCTACGCGCTCGCGGAGGATGGCCCCGGGGCTGATCGACTCCGGGTGCTGCTGGCCGGCCCGCTGACCGACGACACGCTGATCGCGGAGGCGTTGTGGCTCCTGCGCGAGTTGCCCGGCCTGGACCGGGCAATGCGCGACCTGCGCTCCTACACCGATTCCGCTCGCGCTGAACTCGCCGTGCTGCCCGACTGCCCAGCCCGCGACGCCCTCGCCTCCGTCACCGACTACCTAGCCGCCCGCACCGGCTGATCCCTGGGTGAGTGGGGCGGACCGCAGCGAGGCTAGCTGCGGGGCCGTTTCGTAAGCCACGGCGGTGGCGTGCTCGAGCATCGTGGCGGTGGCCCGCAGGGCGGCCTTGGTGGCGACGACGAGGTCGCGCGGAGCGGCTGCTGCTCGGCGCGCGAGATGCACCGCGGCGGACACCACCGCTTCCTGCGCGGCGGGGGAGCGCGGGTCACCCGCCACGTCCACCAGGCGGTAGGCCAGGCCAATGCGTACCGCCTCCCGGGCGTCCAGCGGCTCGCCGAACAAGGTCATCGCCGCCGCGGTTTGGGGGCCGACAGCGCGCTGCGCCAGCCACGTCATGCCGCCGCCGGGATGGATGCCCAGCTGCAGGAACCGCGCGTCGAACAATGCGCCCGGGCCGACCAGGCGCAGATCACAGGCCAGCGCCAGGTTGAGCCCGGCGCCCACCGCAGGCCCGTTGACGGCCGCGATGGTGGGTATCGCGGCATTCGCGACAGCGAGAAAACCGGCGTAGATACGGTGCAGGTCAGCTGCAGAGCCTGACTGACCGGCAGCGGCCAGGGCAGCCAGGTCCCCTCCGGCGCAGAACGCCGGCGGCGCGCCGGTGATCACGATGGCGTGCACCGAGTCATCCTGCTCGCAGACCGCCACGGTCCGGGCCAGCCGGTCGGAAAGCTCGAGACTCAACGCGTTGCGGCGTCTCTGATCGACCAGCGTCACTACAGCCACCGCACCACGGCGTTGCACACCCACATCCACCATGCCCCGAGTCTTCCGTGTCCGCGTTCTGGATGCAGATGGTGCACCCTGGAACTGCGCGGGCGACGTTGCGGAACCCCACCCCGGAACGGCGCGTTGGACGAATCGGAGCCCGAACACACCGGGAGGCTGACGGACTGTGCACAACCACGTCAACGGGCTGAAGACAGCGCTGCTGCTCGGCGGGCTGTCGGCGCTGGTGGTGCTGATCGGCTCGTTCTTCGGCCGCAGCGGGGTGTACATCGCGCTGGTGCTCGTTATCGGGATGAACGCCTACGCCTACTTCAACTCCGACAAGCTCGCGTTGCGGACCATGCACGCGCGTCCGGTGTCCGAACCCGAGCAGCCGATGATGTATCGCATCGTGCGGGAGTTGGCCACCGACGCGCGACAGCCGATGCCGAAACTGTACCTCAGCCCGACCCAGGCACCCAACGCCTTCGCCACCGGCCGAAACCCGCGGCACGCCGCGGTGTGCTGCACCGTCGGGATCCTCGAGCTGTTGACTGAGCGCGAACTACGCGGCGTGCTCGGCCACGAGCTGTCGCACGTCTACAACCGGGACATTCTCATTTCATCTGTTGCCGGAGCATTGGCCGGCATGGTGACCGCGATGTCGAACCTGGCGCTCTTTGCCGGCCTGTTCGGCGGCGGCAGCGGCGATGACCGCCCCGACCCCCTCGCCATGATCCTGATCGCGCTGCTCGGCCCGATTGCGGCCGGCATCGTGCAGATGGCGGTCAGCCGGTCACGCGAGTACCAGGCCGACGCCTCCGGCGCTGAGCTCACCGGGGACCCGTTGGCGCTGGCCAGCGCGCTGCGCAAGCTGGAGTACGGCACCGCGGCCGCACCGCTTGCTCCGGCGCCTGCTGTGGTCGCGCAGTCCCACCTGATGATCGCCAACCCGTTCCGGCCAGGTGAGGGTGCGGCGCGGTTGTTCTCCACCCATCCGCCGATCGCCGACCGGGTGCACCGCTTGGAAGAGATGGCTCGACGTCAGCTGCCCTGACCTTGTGCGTCAGCGCATCGAGCGGGCGATGTCCATGACGTACTGGCCGTAGCCTGATTTCGCCAACGACTGACCCAGGGCGTAGCAGGCGTCGGCGTCGATGTAGCCCATCCGCAGCGCGATCTCCTCCAGGCAGGCGATCCGCACGCCTTGGCGGTGTTCGAGCACCTGGACGAACTGGCCGGCCTCCAGCAGCGACTCGTGGGTGCCGGTGTCCAGCCACGCGAACCCGCGGCCCAGGTCGATCAGCGTCGCCCTGCCTTGTCGCAGGTAGTGCGCGTTGATGTCGGTGATCTCCAGCTCGCCGCGTGCGGACGGGTTCAGCGAGCGAGCAACCTTCACCACGCCGTTGTCGTAGAGGTAGAGGCCGGTGACCGCCTTGTTCGAGCGCGGCGTTACGGGCTTCTCCTCGATGGAAATCAACTTCCCAGCGGCGTCCACCTCGCCGACCCCGTAACGCTGCGGGTCTTTGACCGGGTACCCGAACAGCACGCATCCGTCCAAGCTGGCCACGCACTGCCGGAGCCGGCCGGAGAAACCAGGACCGTAGAAGATGTTGTCCCCCAACACGAGCGCGACCGGGTCGTCGGCGATGAACTCCGCACCGATCACGAACGCCTCGGCCAGGCCGTTGGGCTCGGCCTGCTCGGCGTAGCTCAGCTGCAACCCCAGCGCGGCGCCGTCACCGAGCAAGCGACGGAAAAGCGGCAGGTCGGCGGGGGTTGAGATGATCAGAATCTGCCGGATCCCGGCCAGCATCAGCACCGAGAGCGGATAGTACACCATCGGTTTGTCGTACACCGGCAGTAGCTGCTTGCAGACGGCCTGGGTGATCGGGTACAGCCGGGTACCGCTACCGCCGGCCAGAACGATCCCCTTCACCGGCACCAGTGTCCGTCACTCGTTTGATCGCGGTGAGATCGGGTAGTCAGCAGTAGTCCGGATGAACACACCTCGGGAGGCATCATGGGAAAGCATCCGCGTATCGGCCTGTTGCTCGGCGCGGCCGCGTGCCTCGTGGCTGTGTTGTTCGACTGGGTCGTCGTGGAGCTCAGCGGCCGCAAGCCTGCTATAGAGCTGCCGGCGCCGACGTCGCGCACCTTGCCAGCCGGAACGGTGACCGCCGCTGCACCGTCTGCTTGATGGTCCAGGACCTAGCGGTACGGCTAGTCGTCCCCGGGTTCTGGCCTCTCGATTTCCACCGTGATGATCGTGTCTTCGGTCACCACGATGCCCGGCTCCGCGGTGCCCATCGCAAGACTGTCCAGTGCGCCAGCGATCGTGTGCGCGAAACGTCGCACGTCATCCGTGGTCATCGTCATGCGTGAGCAGACTTCACTCTCGACTGTCTTGACCGTGATCGTGTGCAGTCCGGTCACTGGGCTGTGCTCGAAGTACCAGACATGACCGGCTGACATCCGGAGCGGTTTGGGATCCATGCCGGCCAGTGTCCGGGAAGGCCGGTGCCGGCTGTCAAGACCACCCCAATCCAATCGTGCGCGACTCCACGGGCGTTGTCCTCGGCGCTCACCCGAGCCGACCCTGGCTGTCGCTGGTGGCCAACTGAACCTCTAACTCGATGTCCTAGCGGTTGACCCCGATCCTCTGGGCCAGCTGGCGCAGAGGCGTTACCACACCGGCATCCGCCGACATCCCGCATGCTCTCCCGGCCCAGCAGCTCGCCGAGGCCGACATCCAGCGCCGCGCCGATGCGGTGCAGGCTTCCGATCAGGCTGTGTGTCGCCGGCCATGCTCCAGCTTGCGGATCAGATCGGTGGACACCCCGGCAGCGGCGGCCAGGTCGTCCTGGGTCATCAGTACACCACCGCGAAGACGTTTGATGCTCTCGCCGATGGTGGTCGACTGGGTGCGGACGTCGTCCCTATCAGGCACGAAAACCACTCCTCACCGGACCCCTCACCGAAGCCCCCGGACCGTCGCCCCGGGGCCAAACAACCTCGGTGAGGAGGTGACTCCAGCCTAACGCCACGGCCGGGGGTGGACACTGCGAAGCAATGGACGCCGAAGGCACGATCAGGTTGCTGAGCAAGATCCTGTGGCGCCTGCCAAACCCGGTGAAAGCGCAGCTTAAGCAGGCTGCAGCGGCATGCGGTCGAGGTAAGCGATCTAGCGGTAGTTGGTGAACTGCAGGGCGACGCCGAAGTCCCGGTCCTTCAACAGGGCTATGACGGCTTGCAGATCGTCTTTCTTCTTGCCCGAGACGCGAAGCTGATCACCTTGGATCTGGGCCTGGACGCCTTTGAGCTTCTCGTCCCGGACCGCCTTGGCGATCTCCTTGGCTTTGTCCTGGCTGATGCCCTGCAGGATGTGCCCGGTGGTGCGGTAGACCTTGCCCGAAATCGCCGGATCGTCCACTTCGAAGGACTTCAGCGAGATGCCTCGCTTGACGAGCTTGCTCTGGACGACGTCGATCGCGGCGCGGCAGCGCTCCTCGGTCTCCGCCTCGATCGTGATCGCCTCGTCGCCGGTCCACGTCGCCTTCGCCCCGGTGCCTCGGAAGTCGAACCGGGTCGACAGCTCCTTGGCCGCCTGGTTCAGCGCGTTGTCCACTTCCTGCCGGTCGACCTTGCTGACCACATCGAACGACGGATCCGCCATCGCAGCCTCCTCCCGTTGAGCCGGTGCCGACCTTACCCGCCAGGCCCGGTCTGCCTCGACGTCACGGGCTGTGTATCGTGGCTACCGGCCGGTGCACCCGGCCTACAGGCGGGTTGCCCGAGCGGCCAATGGGAGCGGACTGTAAATCCGTCGGCTGATGCCTTCCAAGGTTCGAATCCTTGACCCGCCACGCAGCACGAACAGACACGAGTCTAAGTGCGGCGAGCCAACACGACGTAGGTTCCGCCGTGTGCGTTGACGGTGCCGCCGAGTGTTTCGATCGTCGCGTGCAGCGCTCGCGTAAGAGTGCGGAGACGCTCGGGTTCAAGGCGCTGGTGATCGCTGAACGTCGCCGCCTGTCCCACCCATTCGTCGGCGCTAAGGGTGCGTTCCCAGCGGTAGGTTCTCGTTTCGACCGAGCAGAACGCCTCGCTTTCGGTGAAGGGGTCGATGTAGCCTCTGTCGTCGGGTGCGCGCCCGTGCGGCTGCGCCTCCGGTGCATGTTCGCGGTAGACGGCCTCGAACATGGCCACGACGGACTCGTCTAACAGGTGGTAGTTCCAGAACCGGGCGATTGTGCCGCCCGCCCGCAGCACGTGGGCCGCTTTGGCCATGCCCAGCTCGGGATCGATCCAATGCCACGCGGCTCCGCAGGTGATCAAGTCGAACCGCCGGCCAGCGTCGTCCCAGGTCTCGAAGGCTCCCACCTCCACCGGGATGCCGTGACCGCGGGCCACCTCAGCCATCCGCGGGTCCAGCTCGACACCGAGGACGGACAGGCCACGCTCGGCGCAGCCCACGCCGACCTTGCCGGTGCCGCAGCCGACGTCGAGCACCCGAGCTGGCCGCAACGTCGCAAGATCGTCGAGTAGAGCGCCGGGGTACGTCGGACGGTAACGCTCATACTGCCGTGCCACCGCGCCGAACGACTCGGCTCGACCACGATCAAGATGAAGCTCAGCCGAGGACACCCCGCGATGATACGAAGCCGTGCCTCTCCTTCCCAGTGCGCCGACTGTTGCGCGCGCCGGTCCAGCTCGGTCACCGCCCGCCGCTGAGCTGCTGCGGTGAGCGGCGCGACCAGGGCGCCGCCGTTGTGGACGTCGTCGGAAGCTAGCAGAATCATCCAAGCCACTCGGTCAGGGTGTCGCGGACTGTAGTTTCCGTGGTGCGCACGTTCTGCCGCGTGTGGCCGTCTAGCTCACGTTATCTTTCCAACCAGTGCGGTACCTCATGGCCATCTTCTTCGCACCGTCAGCGGTTAGCATGAGCGTCCGTATTAGCTCTTCGACTTTCGAGAGCTCCATGATAGCTTCCCATGTGAATGGCGGTTGAATCGACATTCGCACCTGCGCCTGTTGCACTGTAATCACTACAGTCGCCGAAACCCCACCGCTGCCTTTCACGGACACCTTGTGATGCACGAGCGACTCGGCGCCGGTGTATCTGGGCTGCCCATCGGCGAAGTCTCCAGGCTTAGCTTTCGGAACTAGGTCACTCATGGGCAGCACCGACCATCCCACAGCACCGTATGCCTCCACCTAAACTCTCGTAGCTAAGTCGCCCAAACGGACGTGTATCGGGAGCCTAAGCAGATAAACTCAAGTTGGCTAGGACATTGCTGGATATTTCTCGGTACTCTGCAAATAGATCTGTTGGGAGAAATCACTCGGTATCATCAGGTGCCTCTGGCGCAAGATCGTCCATGACCCGCGCGATGATCGCCCGTGCAGACTTGCCGTAGCTGGCGACCGCCGCTAGCTCCTCGAATGCGTGGCCGTACAGCGCGATCTCTTGCGGCTGGCGGAGATCGAGTGCCGCGGACATGGTCTCCACGAGCACTTTCTCGTCGTCATACAACCAGAAGCCATGCCAGGGAGCGGTTCCGTATTGTGTCTCAAAAGCGATGATGCCGAGCCGTACATTGGGCAACTGCGACAAGGAAACCAATCGGTCGAGCTGGCCGAGCATTACGTTTGGTGCGCACAGGCGAAACCGCAACGCCGCTTCTGGTAGAACGAATTGGAACCGCTTATCTGGGCGATACAAGACTTCTTGCCTCTGCATGCGCCCTTGTACTGCCTCATTAATGCCGTTCGGCAGGTTGAGCCTGCGGATACTTTCGGCGAAGCGCGCCCGCGCATACTCGGCTGTTTGGAGCAAGCCCGGAATAACCGTAGCCTCGAATACGCGAAATAGCCGAGTCCTCTGGTCTAGTTCAGCTATTTCGCTTTGGCGAGGCCGAAAGCCGGTCCGAAAAATTCGTTGCCAATCGGCGTACTGTACCTCAAAAGTGTGCAAGGAAGTGAGAAGAGTCTGCGTTTCGCTCTCGCTGTTTGTGGCGCGTGTCCACGCTCGGATTTCGTCGTCGGTTGGTGTCTGGCGACCATTCTCTAGCTTGGAAACCTTGGAGGGCGGCCATGACAACGACTCCGCAAGCTCCCTGCCGTTCAATCCGGCTTGGAGGCGTAACTCGCGGAGTCGTTTGCCTAGCGCGCTGCGTGCTTCAAGGACGTTCGATACGTCCGAAGCCTTGTTTTGCGGCAAAGTCGCCCCGTTCAATCGCGTGGTGCCAAGCGGCATCGCGCCAGTAATTATGCTGCACAATCTCGGCTGAGTCGTCGATGACCTCGCCGCCAAGAAATTGGTCGTTTTCGTCAAAATTCACACGCACCAACTTGCGCGAGTCAAACAACCAGTAATCATGGTTGGGTAACCCTATTTCCTGCGCCTGATTCCGCGTCAGGTAGCGGATGTCCTCACCGGCCGCAACCGTAAATTGCGATGCCCACAAACCAAAGCGGCTGTAGTTAGTAAGCGGCACACTGACCACTCGCGCTCGTGAGTACGTGCGTCCCTCAGCCCGTGCGGAACGGACCATGCTCAACCAACTATCGGACCAGGAAAGATCATCATGCTCACCCCCGAGAAATTTCCGTACTGACTCAGTTTCGTAGGGCGCGTCGTAGCGGTCCCGCACCTCCAACCGAAATACCGTGTGGTCAAAAGAGTGGAAGAGTTTCCTGAACCCAGGACCAGGCTGAATTAGCTGACTCAGTGCCCTTCCTCCATGTAGCGGCGTACGTAGAACTTCAGTACTTCTTCTGGTATCTCAATCAAGCCCTCGCGAGGGGGAACAAGGCCAATATCTGCGAGCACTTGTGGGTCGGTCACTTTCCACCCCTGGGCGATGTATGTCTTGCGGTCCGTCCGGTCGGTTGCGAACAACGTGGGCGAACCGTCGATGTGCGACGCCGGGTCTTTGCCGAGGAATCGAGCGTGCATCGTACCTCCTTATGCGAAATTTCGTGAAATTCTATCATGGTGGCGTACCACACTCAAAGGGTCGACAGCAGCAAGGTGCAGCCTCCGCAATGAGCGTGTGCCCGGCAGCTGATCTGCCGAGGCACTGGGGCGGCGAGAGCGGTCGCCGTATGCCCCGTTCGGGAAGTAGCGGCTTAAACGCAGCCTGCTGATCTCGAACTGTTCCGCGCTGGTGATCGCTGCCGCATCGAGCCTGGCAACAGCGCCGCCTACACTCGCAGGGGCCACGGAGGTGCCCTGGCCGTCCGGCCAGCAAGCTGTTCAGCGAACTTCCATGACCGGCCGTGGTTGCCGAGGTCTATGACCAGAGCCGCGTGCACCGGCTGTTGCGGACCCGCTGCGTCGGGCGCCTTGGCCACCCACAGATCCTCCCAGCAACCAAGATCCACCAGTGGCTTCCACGCCGGGAACGTCTATCAGTCAACAGCCTCGATCGCGCGGCCAGCCCTCACGTTCGGCGATCATGGTAGGTCGCTGGGCCGTCGGCAGGATCCACTAGCGAACCCCCCGGAGAAAACGAGATCCCGCCACCGAGTCCCACGGGCAACCTCACACTGATCAGCCAACAGCCCGAGCGGTATTTGTCTCCAGCAACGCCGATCTCCGCCTCGCTGTAGTCGCAATATGAGACGGGCATCCGAGCTCCCGAGCTTTCCGGGAGTAGCGTGAACGCCTGGTCGCTGATGGTGGGAGGTGCCCGATGAGCCAACAGCCGCACGCAGAGACCTTCAACCCATGGAGCATCGTCAACCTGGTGTTCCATCACCTCGCTGAGCAGGGTCTGCATCCCGTGCTGGGAGTAACGGGCGACCCCGGTGAGCCGGCGGCACAACTGTTGCGCGCGCTTGGCATCGAGCCAGCCGCCGAAGGAAACCGGCAGGTATCCCAGGACGTCCGCCAGCACCTGGCCGAGATCCGAGCCGCTGTGCTTGGCGAGAGCTGATCAACCGCGCTGGGGCGCGCGCATCCGCGGCACGTTGATGCCGTAGTACCGAATCTTGCGGTAAATGGTGGCCCGCGACATTCCGAGGTGGTGAGCCGCCTGGGCGCAGTTGCCGGCCGTGTTGATCAGCGTCTCGACGACCGCGTCGCGCTCGATGGCCTCTAACGGGCTGAGTACTCGCCGGGCAGTCGCCATCGCGTCGGCTGGCAGATCCGCCAGCGTGATCACACCGGTGCGCCGATGTGCCACGACCTTGAGCAGCATCCCACGCAACTGCTCGGCGTTGCCCGGCCACTGGTTGCGCATGAGCAGCCGCATCGCTTCCGGCGAGCAGGTCAGCTGGGCGCCCCGGGTCAGCCGAGCAATGAACAGTCCGACGAGCTCAGGGAGGTCTTCGATGTGGTGCCGCAACGGCGGGACCTGCACGGAGGACGGGAAGCAGCCGATCAGGTCGGCCAACTCGTCGCTGCTCTTAGCGTCGCTGCTCCGGATCGCCACGACCCAGCTCCGCGAATGGTCGGTACCACGCCGCGTCTGATCGAGCAGCTCGGTCAGCGCTCGCAGAACCTCGGCGGGTAGCCGGTCGACGTGCCGCAGGACGAGCGTGCCCGCCTGGCGAGCCAGCTCGTCGGCTACCGCGCCGAGCCAACTACTGTGGTTTGCACAGTCGTCAGCGTCCAGCACCCGCAGATGCGCGCCCGGAGTGAGTGCCATATGCGCGCCCTGCGCCACCGTCAGTTTGCCGACTCCGGCCTCACCCTCCAGAACCAGCCAGCCACCGGACCGCAGGTGCGCCTGAACCTCCTGGCAGCACTTCACCCACAGCATGCTTGTGCCGACCACACCGGGCGTGGCGTGAGCGCGGGTGAGCGACCCGCCGTCCGTCGAGCGGGTCGCCAACTCGGTGGCGAGCAACTGCACCTGCACGACGCCGCCGATCATCGCTGACTCGCTCCAGCTCGGCTTGCAGTGCACCCTCGCGATCGCACCGCTGGGCAGCGAGGTGGTGAACACCCGGATCTTGCCGCCGGTCAGAGCCGCTCTGGACTGCTCGAGCAACGCCACCTGATCCAGCGGATCGATGAGTTCCCGGGCGCTGTCGTTCAGCATCACCAGGTCGGTGCTGATCGCCAGGATGGAGCCCCGGTTGCGGCGGCAGGCCAGCAGGTAGTCGTGCAACAGGGCCAGCTCGCGGCGGCCGACCTGCGCCAGCAGCGCCTCCTCGATCTGCTCGGCGATGCCGGTGGCTGCCGCGATCATCGCCGGATTAGCGTCGCGTCGCCAACAGGTCAGGTCCAGGATGCCCAGCATCTTGCCGGTGGTCGGATGGCGGATCGGTGCACCCGCACAGGCCAGGTCCTCCAGGTGCTCGACGTAGTGCTCGTGCCCGAATACATGCGCTGGTCCACGGCCCTCCAGCGTGGTGCCGATCCCGTTGGTCCCGGCGAACTGCTCGGCGTAGCTGAACCCCGGCGCCAGCCACACGTCGTCCAGCTTCTGCTGCAACCGCGAGTCACCGGTGCGGCGATCCAGGACCACTCCCGCAGCATCGGTCAGTATGATGCTGATCGGTTCGTCGGCGTACCTCACACCTGCGGAGCTGATCACCGCGTCCGCGCTATGAGCGAGCCGCGACTTGCGGTCGAGGTTGGGATCGAAGGGCAGTTCAAGGTTGTCGGCGGCCACCTTGCATTCCCGGGATCGCCTCCACGACGCCAAGATGCTGTCCCTGACCACCCCGGGTCGGACCGGCTCCGAGGTCAGAAACAGCTCACGGGCATGCGCCAGCGCACCGCCGATCCGCGTGTTCAGCTGCCTGGCGGCTGCGGTCGGGCCGTCGGCTGGTGGTAGGCGTACGTCAGCCAAGGGGCGTTGCCTCCTTGGAGCTCCCTCTCGGTTTGTTCGCGCCGAGCAACATCGCGGTGGTGGCGACTCACCCGACGCTAGTCCTGCGGCCAAGTGAACGGTAGCCAGCGGGGGACGTTGCGACTGTCTCAAGTTGAGACCGCGATATGCCCCGACACCGGGTGTGATCCGTACCACGGAGCTTTGGCGCCGCGTGAATTCCTGTGGTTTCAGCGAGATGAAGCGCAGGCGCCGGAAAACTTGATCAAGACTGACGGCCCGCGACTGTAGGCAGCGGGTCTTAGCCGACCTGCGAGCCCGGGTAAGGAGTGACAATGAGTCGCCAGAGTGTGGCAAAGGCTCACCAGAAGATCCAGGAGCTTGCCTGGGAGCCGTTATACCACGAGCCGGTGAAGCACTACGGCACCGACTACACCTTCAGCAAGGCGCAGAAGAAGGACCCGCTCAAGCAGGTCCTGAGATCTTATTTCCCCATGCAGGAGGAAAAAGATCACCGAGTTTACGGCGCCTCCGACGGCGCGATCCGCGGCAATATGTTCCGCCAGGTGCAGGAACGCTGGATGGAATGGCAGAAGCTCTTCCTGAGCATCATCCCCTTGCCCGAGATCTCGGCCGCCCGGGCGATGCCGCTGCTGTTCCGGACGGTGCCCAACCCGGAGTTGCACAACGGTCAGGCAATCCAGATGATCGACGAGGTCAGGCACTCGACGATCCAGCAGAACCTCAAGCGCCTGTACATGAACAACTACATCGACCCGGCCGGGTTCAACTCGAGCCTGCGGAACTTCCAGAACGACTACTGCGGGACGATCGGCCGGCAGTTCGCTGAGGGGTTCATCACCGGCGACGCCATCACCGCAGCGAGTATCTACCTGACCATCGTGGCCGAGACCGCGTTTACCAACACACTGTTCGTCGCTATGCCCGCCGAGGCTGCCGCGAACGGTGACTACCTGTTGCCGACGGTGTTCCACTCGGTGCAGTCCGACGAGTCCCGGCACATCAGCAACGGCTACGCCACGCTGCTGATGGCGCTGGCCGATGAGGGCAACCACCAGCTACTCCAGCGCGACCTGCGCTACGCCTGGTGGAACAACCACCGGGTGGTGGACGCGGCCATCGGCACGTTCATCGAGTACGGCACCAAGGACCGGCGCAAGGACCGGGAGAGCTACGCCGAGATGTGGCGGCGGTGGATCTACGACGACTACTACCGCAGCTACCTCGTCCCGCTGGAGAAGTACGGCCTGGTGATCCCGCACGACCTCATCGAGGAAGCCTGGAACCAGATCTGGAACAAGGGCTACGTCCACGAGGTGGCCCAGTTCTTCGCTACCGGCTGGCTGGCGAACTACTGGCGGATCGACCCGATGACCGACAAGGACTTCGAGTGGTTCGAGTACAAGTACCCGGGTTGGTACGACCGGTACGGCAAGTGGTGGGAGAACTACAACCGGCTGTCGACCCCCAACGGACACCACCCGATCTTGTTCGAAGACGTCGACTACGTGTACCCGCACCGCTGCTGGACCTGCATGGTTCCTTGCCTGGTCCGCGAGGACATGGTCATGGCCGAGGTCAACGGGCAGTGGCGGACCTACTGCCACGAAGAATGCCGGTGGACCGACACGACGGCCTTCCAGCCCACCTACCAAGGCCGGGAAACGCCGAACATGGGCCAGCTGATCGGCAAGCGGGAATGGGAGACGCTGTATCACGGCTGGAACTTGGCCGACGTGGTGTCCGACATGGGTTACGTGCGTGATGACGGCAAGACGATGGTCGCCCAGCCGCATCTGAACCTGGATCCCAAGAAGATGTGGACGCTGGATCACCTGCGGCGCTGCCCGCCGTTCCAGAGTCCGAATGTGCTGCTCAACGAGATGACGCCGCAGGAGCGGGAAGCCTTCCACGCTAACTACATCCGTGGCGGCCCCGCCGGCCGGCCGGCGCCTGCGGAGGACTGAGCAGTAGTCAGGCAATCAGGGCAGGAGGGTCCTCAGCCCCGAGGGCCCTCCATCCCTCCTCGAATGGCCTTGTGATAGGTCGTCACTGCGTGGGGAAGTCATGGCTGACAAGCATCTCGTGCGCTTCGAGCCGGTCGGCATTGAAATCGAGGTCGGCGAAGACGAAACGATCCTGCATGCCGCGTTCCAGCAGGGAATCATGCTGATGCACGGCTGCAAGGAGGGTCAGTGCTCCTCATGCAAGTCGTTCATCCTCGATGGCGATGACATCGAGCTCGATCGGTATTCGACGTTTGCATTGCCCGACTACGAAAAAGAGGAAGGTTTCACGCTGCTGTGCCGGGCACACCCGTACGAGGATCTCACCATCGAGCTTTTGAACTTCGATGAGGACATGATCCGCTCCGGGCTGCCAATTCAGCAGGCGGTGGCCGAGGTTGTTTCCAACGAGCCGGTCACCCACGACATGCGTCACCTGGTAATCCGGTTGGTGGAGCCACGGGAAATCAAGTTCTTCCCGGGGCAGTATGTCGACATCGCCGTGCCTGGCACCGACGACACCCGGTCGTTCTCGATGGCGAACACCTCCTGCCGCGACACCGGCCAGCTCGAGTTCGTCATCAAGATCTATCCGGACGGCCTGTTCTCGCATTTCCTCGATACCCGGCTGGCCGTGGGTGACACGGTGAACCTCACGGGCCCCTACGGGGTGTTCACCCTGCGGGAGGGCCACGACACCGATCTGATCTTTATCGGCGGCGGGGCCGGGATGGCGCCGATCCTGTCGCTGCTGCGCTCGATGTCCGAACGTGGCATCCAGCGCAAGGCCACGTATTACTACGGCGCACGGCGCCGCCGTGACCTCTGTTTCGAAAACGAGCTGCGCGCGCTCGAGGAGTCACTGCCCAGTTTCACATTCGTGCCGGCGCTGTCCGAGCCGACCCCGGACGACGCCTGGGATGGCGAGGTCGGCTTGATCACCGACGTGGTGCAGCGGTTCGAGAGCGACCTCAAGACAGCGCACGCCTACGTGTGCGGGCCGCCACCCATGGTGGAGGCGGCGATGCCAGTACTCACCGTTCTCGGGGTGCCCGAGAAACGCATTTACTACGACAAGTTCACCACGACCGGTGACGCCGCCGAGAAGTGAGGAGGAGGAGAGACTGATGACAACCGCGCAAGAACGCAGCGTACCGAAGCCCGTCTTTACTGACGCTGAAGCCGGAGCCAAGGAATTCCCGGACTCGACCGCGCGCCGGTACAATTACTACATCCCACAAAAGCGCAAGCAGACGCACTACGAAGATGTCACCGTCGAGGTCCAACCAGACCCGCGGCATTATCTCAGCCAGGGCTGGCTCTACGGGTTCTCCGACGGCCGGGGCGGCTACCCGCTGGACTGGACAGTCCTGAAAGCGTGGGGTTCGGACCGACCCGAACCGGAGCGCTTCCCCGGATCCGGGGGCAAGGGCTACGACTGGCCGGCACACGGCTGGCACGAATTCCGCGACCCCAATGAGGAGTGGGAGCTCACCCTTTACCGGTACAACTCCAATGTCGTCCGGCAGCTCAACCAGAACATCGCGGCAGCCCGCCAGGCGAAGGCGTTCGAGCAGTGGAACCCGAACTGGGTGCGCTTCGTGGAAAGCCACGTCGGGGCCTGGATGCACGTCGATCACGGTCTTGGACTGTACCTGTTCGCCAACGCCAACCGTCGGGCGCCGACGAACATGCACAACAACGCGATCTCGGTGAACAGCATGCACCGGATCAGGGCCGCTCAGGATCTAGCGCTGTACAACCTGACGCTGAGCGAGGAAATAGCTGGCTTCGACGGCGCGGCACACGTCGAGACCTGGAACAGTGACCCGGTGTGGCAGGGCGTCCGGAAGACCGCCGAACAACTCACCGCCATCGACGACTGGTGTGAGGCGATCTTCGCGGCGAACGTCATCTTCGAGCCACTGGTCGGCGAGTTGTTCCGGAGCAACCTGGTGCAACAAGCTTCGCCGGGCAACGGTGACTGGGTCACTCCCACGATCGTCGGCGCGGAGGAATACGACTACGCCGAGCGCGATCTGCGATACACGAAGGCCATGTTCGAACTGCTGACCAACGACCGCGAGTTCGCCGATCACAATAAGACGATCATGCAGGAGTGGCTCTCGGTATGGGTGCCGCGGTGCATCGCGGCGGCCCGGGCGCTCCAGCCAATCTGGTCGCAGCCCGACTCGAAACCACCCCGTTTCGAGGATGGTCTAGACCGGGCGAGGAGCCGATTCAGCGGCATCCTTTCCGAGCTGGGTCTGCACACACCGAAGGAGTTGGCGCAGTGACCAGGTTCAAAACGGCGGAAAGCCCGTTCAAATCCGACAACACGGCGTCGAACATGTGTGGCTTCACACTGATGAACAACCAGGTCGGCGAAGTCGTGGCCACGGTCATGAGCACCAAGCCCGGCGTGCGCGTGACGCCGCTGCCGTCAATGATCCGGGTCGACGCGACCAACCGGATGGAGGTCGTCTACGACGAGATCTCCGAAGCGCTCGGCGAGGAGGCCGGCTACTTCGACGCCGCGGAGTTCGAAGAGAACATGTCCACCCACTACGGGCGCATGGTTCACGAAGACGACCGGACGATCATGTTCGCGAATCCTGAGGACGCGGCGGAGTACCTCGGTTTCGACCTGATAGCCGGCGCGAAGTAACCGGGAGGCGCACATGTATGAGAAGGATGGCGAAAAATACTTCGTGGTCGACGGCCACGCTCATTTCTGGGACGCCAGTCCGGAGAACTGGGTGCCCGGCCAGGAGCAGTACGCCAAGGGCTGGATCGAGTGCTTCCACGCCTACCAATCGCTCGGGCCACCGGCGACCCATTGGCCGATGGAGCAGTTCCAGAAGTATTCCGAAGACATGATGATGCGGCACCTGTTCGACGAAGGCCACGTCGACGTGGCGATCTTCCAGCCGACTTACCTGAAGCAGTGGTACCGCAATGGCTTCAACACCACCGAGGCTAACGCCGCCCTGGCCGAGAAATACCCAGGAAGATTTATAGTCAACACCAGGTGGGATCCCCGTGACGGTGACGAGGGCCTTAAGGAGTTGGCGGACAATGTGGCGCGTTGGGGCTGCAAGGGGGTGAAACTTTACACCGCCGAGTGGCGTGGGGATTCCCGCGGCTGGAGCCTCAAGAGCCCCGAGGCGGCCCGCTACCTGGAGAAATGCCAGGAGCTGGGCGTCAAGAACATCCATGTGCACAAGGGCCCGACGATCTGGCCGCTGGACAAGGACGCCTTCGATGTGGCGGACGTCGACTTTGCGGCGACGAACTTCCCGGAGCTGAACTTCATCGTCGAGCACGTCGGGCTGCCGCGGATCGACGACTTCTGCTACATGGCCACCCAGGAACCCAACGTGTACGCGGGCCTGTCCGTGGTCGTCGGTGCGCTGATGCACGCCCGCCCTCGGTTCTTCGCCAGGGTCATGGGTGAGCTGATGTTCTGGGTCGGCGAGGACAAGATGGTTTTCGGCGCCGACTACGCGATCTGGGAGCCGCGCTGGCAGGTCGAGGGTTTCGTCGACTGGAACATGCCGACCGACGACCAGTTCTCCGACTACGCGCCGCTGACTACCCAGGCCAAGAAGAAGATCCTCGGCCTCAATGCGGCCAGGCTTTACGACATCAAGGTGCCGGCCGAGCTGGACCTGCCGGTGCCGGCGGGTCCGGAGGGTGCGGAACCGCTCGTCGCGCCGTCGTCAATATGAGTTCCACCCTTACCGACCAGGCCGCGCGGCTCACCGCCGCGGCCTGGTCGGCCCTGCATCAGGTGCGCGATCCGGAGCTGGACGAGGCCGTGACCGATCTTGGGTTCGTTGCCGGTTGCCGGGTGTCGGACTCCGGCGAGGCCGTCGTGCGGCTGCGGCTGCCGACCTACTTCTGCGCGCCCAACTTCGCCTTCCTCATGGTCGCTGACGCCTTTGATGCAGTCGCCGCGGTGCCCGGCGTTCGCCGGACCGAGGTGGTGCTGGAGGACCACTTCGCGTCGAACGAGATCAACGGCGGAATCGCCGCCCGTGCTGGATTCGTCCAATCCTTCGACGGGCAGGCCGTTGCCGAGCTGGACGAGCTGCGGGCGGATTTCCTGCGCAAGGCGGTGATGGCGGGCACCGATCGGGTGTGCCGCCCGCTCCTGGCCGCCGGCGCTACGGCAGATGAGCTGGCCGGACTCACCCTGGGCGCGATCCCGGCGTCGGCGGATCGCGACCGGCTGCGGTCCCGGCGCGCCGAGCTCGGCCTGCCCGCCGGCGACGGCGATCCGCTGCTGGTTGACCCGGCGACCGGCGCGGCGATCGGAGCTCACGCGCTGCCGCTGCACCTACGCCGGGCTCGGACGACCCGGGTCAGCGTGGACGCCAACGCCGGCGTCTGCCGGGGCCTGCTCCGGGAGCGCTACCCCAACCTGCGCAGCACAGAATCCGAGGAGAAGGGTCGATGAAAGCCGTCCGGCTGCACGAGTACCACCAGCAACCCGTTGTCGAGCAAACGGCGGAACCGAGGATCTCCGGACCGTTCGATGTCATCGTGAAGATCGGCGGCGCCGGGGTGTGCCGGACCGATCTGCACATCATCGAGGGCCAATGGGCGCAGGCGATGGCTCCCGTGCTGCCCTACACGATCGGCCACGAGAACGCCGGCTGGGTCCACGAGGTCGGCGCGGCGGTCACCAACGTCGAAGTAGGCGACACGGTGATCCTGCATCCCACACCCACCTGTGGACTGTGCCGAGCCTGCCGGGCCGGCGACGACATGCACTGCAGTGAGAGCACCTTCCCCGGTCTGAGCCATGACGGCGGGATGGCCGAGTACCTGCTCACCTCGGGGCGGGCCTGCGTCAAGCTCGAGCCGCAGACCAAACCGGCGGATGTCGCGGCGCTGGCCGATGCCGGTATTACCGCCTACCACGCCGTTCGCAAGGCCATCCCGCTGCTTTACCCGGGAACCACGGCAGTGCTGATCGGCGCGGGCGGGCTGGGCCATATCGGCATCCAGTGCCTTGCCGCGCTGACCGCCGCCAAGATCATCGTGGTGGACCGCAACCCCGACGCGCTCAAGCTCGCCGAACAGCTCGGCGCGCACCACACCGTCGTCGCCGACGGCGGGCAGATCGACGCGGTCAAGGATCTCACCGGCGGGCGTGGCGCCGAGGTGGTGCTCGACTTCGTCGCCGAGCAGGGCGCCGAGCACGACGGGTTCCAGATGACGGGCCGGGCCGGTTCGTACTTCGTGATCGGCTACGGCGGCACGGTGACGATCCCGACGCTCGACATCATCTCCACCGAGCGCAACATCGTCGGCAACATCGTCGGCACCTACAACGATCTCGCCGAGCTCATGGTGCTCGCTCAGGCCGGCAAGGTCACCCTGCACACCCGGACCTATGCCCTGGACGACGCGGTCGAGGCGCTCGCCGATCTCGACGCCGGTCGCGTTCGCGGCCGGGCGATCCTCGTCCCGTGACCGGATCATCAGGCTGTCACCGAGTTCACTTCACGAGCAACTTCGACAAGTGGGAGATCTCATGGCCAAGGAACTGCGGTTCGACGCCGAAGCCCGCGACCTGCTGCGAGCCGGAGTCGACAAGCTGGCCGACGCTGTCAAGTCGACGCTCGGGCCCAAGGGGCGCAACGTCATCCTGGAGAAGATCACCGGTTCGCCGGTCATCACCAACGACGGTGTGACGATCGCCCGGGAGATCCACCTCAAGGATCCGTTCGAGAACATGGGCGCCCAGCTGGTCAAGGAAGCGGCGATCAAGACCAATGACATCGTCGGAGACGGCACCACCACCGCCACCGTGCTAGCCCAGGCGATCGTCCGGGAGGGCCTCAAGGCGATCGGCGCCGGCGGCAACCCGGTGCTGGTCAAACGCGGGATCGACCTGGCCGTCGCGGCCCTGGTGGAGCATCTGGAAAAGGTCGCGCATCCGGTGTCGTCAGAGCAGGACTACGCGCGCGTCGCCGCCATCTCGGCCAACGACGACGATGCGGTCGGTGCGGTCATCGCCAAGGCGCTGCACACCGTCGGCGACGCTGGGATCGTCACGGTGGAGGAGTCGCCGGCGCACGGGATGAGCGTCGAGTTCGTCGAGGGCTTCGAGTTCGACAACGGGTACGTCTCGCCGTACATGGTGACCAACCCGGCCAGCCTGGAAGCGATCGTGGAGGACCCGTACATCCTGCTGTGCAGCGAGAAGATCACCAAGGTCCAGCAGCTGATGCCGCTGCTCGACAAGATCATGCGTGCGCCGCGGCCGCTGGTCATCATCGCCGAGAACGTCGAGGGCACCGCGCTGAGCATGCTGGTGCACAACCACGCCAACCGGATCTTCCAGTGCGTCGCCGTCCGGGCCCCCGGTTTCGGCGATCGCCGGCTGCGCAAGCTGGAGGACCTGGCCGCGGTCACCGGTGGCGCAGTGTACAGCAAGCACTCCGGTTTCACCCTGGAAACGATGACCATTGACCAGCTCGGCCGGGCGGCCCAGGTGCGGGTCACCGAGAACAACACCACCATCGTCGGTGGCGCCGGGTCGGCCGCCGACGTGGAGTTCCGGGTCACGCAGCTGCGCGCCGAGCTTGACCGCGCGACGTTCGGCGTCGACGAAGACGTCCTCAGCGAACGGATCGGGGCGCTGACCGGCCAGGTCGCCGTGATCCGGGTGGGAGCACCGACGCCGGCGGAGCTCAAGGAGACCCAGCACCGGGTCGAGGACGCGCTGTCGGCCACCCGGGCCGCGATGGCCGAGGGAATCGTGGCCGGCGGTGGCGCGGCGCTGCTGCACGCCGAGCCCGCACTGGATGGCTTGGACGTCGACGGCGACTATGCCATCGGGGTGGAGATCGTCCGCCGGGCGCTCACCGAACCGGCCTTCCTCATCGCCGCCAATGCCGGATACCAGGGTCAGGAGGTGGTAGCCCGGACGGCGCAGCTGGGCATCGACGAGGGCTTCGACGCCTTGGCGGGGCGGTACGGGGACATGATCGCGATGGGCATCATCGACCCGCTGCGGGTCGCCCGGTCGGCGCTGCAGAACGGGGCGTCAGTGGCCGGGATGCTGCTGACCACGAACACTCTGGTCGCTGAGGAGCCGACGCCCTGGGGCGGCAGCCGGGCACTCATGACCGAATACGGGGAGCTCGACGAGGGTCTGCGCCAGCCATCGCCAGACTCCAGCACGCCGCAGTCGCTCGGGCTCGGGCCGTCGGTCGGGTGAGCCTGGAGCAGGCTGACCAGGAGTCGGCTGACTCGAGCACTGTGCGGGGAGGCACCTCCGGCGAGTGCACTGCGCGAGTTACGATCTCGCGGACGGCTGCGCGGCGTGGTGGCGTTGCTCGGGCCGGCCTTCGTTGCCGCGGTCGCGTACATCGATCCCGGCAACTTCGCCACGAACTTCTCGGCCGGCGCCCGTTACGGGTACGCGCTGGCCTGGGTCATCGTGATGGCCAACCTGATGGCCATGCTGGTGCAGTACCTGTCCGCGAAGACTGGTGTCGCCACTGGCCGTGACCTGCCCGAGCTGTGCCGCGAGCACCTTCCCCGCGCGGTGTCGGTCGGCCTGTGGGTGCAGGCCGAGCTGGTTGCGATGGCCACTGATTTGGCCGAGTTCGTGGGGGCCGCGGTCGGATTGAACCTCTTATTCCACGTGCCACTGTTCCCGTCCGGCCTGCTGACGGCCATCGTTGCGTTCGGGATCCTGGCGCTTGAGCAGCGCGGCTATCGACGCTTCGAGCTGGCGATCACCGGGCTGGTCGGCATCGTGTTTTTCGGGTTCTCCTACGACCTGTTGAAGGTCGGCGCCGACCCGGCGGCGATCGCATCTGGGCTGGTGCCTGGCTTCGCCGGTAGCGATAGCGTGTTGCTGGCTGCCGGAATCATCGGCGCCACCGTGATGCCGCATGTGGTCTACCTGCACTCGGCGTTGACCAAGTCCCGGGTGGTGTGCCGCGATGATGGCGAGCGCCGCGAGATGCTGCGCTTCCAGCGGCTCGACGTCCTGCTCGGGCTCGGCGTCGCCGGCCTGACCAACCTGGCGATGCTGTTCATCGCGGCCTCGCTGTTCAATCGGACCGGTAGCGCGGTGGTCGACTCGATCGAGGCTGCGCACGCCGGTCTCGGCGAGCTGGTCGGCGGCGGTGCGGCGCTGGCTTTCGCGGTCGCGTTGTTGGCCTCGGGGGTGTCGTCATCGAGCGTGGGCACCTACGCGGGCCAGGTCGTCATGCAGGGTTTCATCCGCCGCCGCATCCCGCTGTTCCTGCGTCGTGGGTTGACGATGCTGCCCGCGCTCGTGGTGCTGGGGCTGGGGTTGCCCACCACCGACAGCCTCGTGCGTCTCAGATCGTCCTGTCCTTCGGCATCCCCTTCGCTCTGGTGCCGATGGTGCTGCTCACTCGCCGCGCGGATGTCATGGGCCCGTTCGTCAACCGCCCGATTACCACAGCGGCGGCCAGCGGTATCGCCACCACAATCATCGCGCTGAACGTGTACCTGCTGTACAACGCCTTTCTCGGGTGAAAAGTCTCTGTTACTGAGATGGCCTCGCTGGCACACGCTTTGAGCGCTGGGTGACGTCGCAGCTCCAGCAAGCGGCCTCGAGAAGAACCTCGGTCTGACGAGCGGCGGTCGGACGCTCGTGAAATGAGCGCCCTCGCCATCCAGGCTTTCTGGCGTGCTGCGCGTCCGCCGAGTCCTGACCGCCACCACGATGCGAGATGCGCCACCGCGAATGGCCCGGTCCAGCCTGCGGCCGGGTAAAGGTCTGGGAAACCGATCTCATCAATTGAGATCTCCGTGGACAGTTCGCGCACTTCCCGACCGGCGAAAGCGACGTTTTCGACGTCTTCAATCATGTCGCAGCGAGCCCCGACTGCGGGCCCGCTCGCAGCGAATCCGACGGGAAGCCGCAACCGCCGCGGATTCGTCAATTGCCAGAAGTAGGGATACGCAGATCACGTGAGTGCGGCTGCGAGGACGGCCCAGAGGATCTCAGGGTGGCGGATATCGCTGTGCGCACCGGAGAACGCGGACTGGTTCGCGGCGATGACGGCGTCACTTTTCAGCCGGTAGAAGCGGCCCTTGTCGAAGGAATATGGCTTACCGGCCGGTTGCAGAACGGTTTCCGTGGCATCTTGTTCCTGGTAGCCGTCATGGCCCATCCCGCCCCACCGGTAGGTGAGGTCTTGGGCACTCTCACTGTCGCTGTGGCTGAGCAGTGATGCTGCCGGATACCACCAGCCAACCGCCCGATCCGCTGCCGAAAAGGTGGCCAGCAGCGGACCATCGACGCCGTTGCGGTCCGCGGCGAGGGCGCCGTTGCGGGCCGCGTCGATCGGCATCGGCTGGGCGAAGCTGAAATGGGAGAAGGCACCCTGGATGAGGGTCAGCGACTTCACCGGGCTGGCCGCGTCCCGCCGATCGCCCGGTAGGCCGGACAGCGCGAATGCGACCAGCCGGGCGCCGAAGCTGTGCCCGAGCAGGTGAATGCGCGGCTGGCCTCCGGCCGGGACGAGCTGGCTGACCAGCGGCCCGAGACCGGACCGGCCGATCACACCGGCCCGGTTTTTCATCTCGTAATAGCTGGCCGTCCGCAGCACCTCCCGGGCACCACCCCAGAGGCTGTTGAAGAAATCACCCACATCCTGGGCGTCGCCTTGGGTCTTGGACATGCCGGCGAAGTGCCCGAAGACCGCCGCGGTCGGCTGAGTCAGCACCGCTTGCTCCCCGGCGTCCTCGGCCGCGCCAAGGTCTGGTGAAGTCACCAGGCTACGGATGAGGCTGTGGGCCTCCCGCAGTTTTCCGGAGTTCGCCGGCTTGGTGTCCAGCAGCTGACCGATCTGGGCTAGCGCTTGTTGTTGCGGCGGTTGGAAGACCGGCGCTAGCGCGGCTGCGAGTTGCTGGCCGCTGGGCGCGGCGGTGGGCGGCGCGGTGGGGTCGTCTTCGGGGAAGACCAGGGCGGGCCAGAAGACCCCGACCGCGCCAGCCGGGCGACTGCCCGGCGCCGCGTCGATTTGTTCCGACAGCAAGGCGAACATCGCCTGGTAGAGGTCGCGGGCGCTGGCCACGGAATTGTTCCAACCGTGGCAGAAGATGAACAAGTCGGACAGCTGGTGGCCCGGAAGTTCGGCCGGCAGCTGACCGTCGTCGACCAGTGTGCCTTTCTCGTCGAAGCGGATTTCCCAGTAGGGCAGTCCACCGATCTGCATGGCCATTGTTACCACTGCCTTCCCACATTGGACTTAGACATTCGATAAGACCCGCATCAAGTCGATGAGGCCGTGCCCTTCCAGGAAACGATCACGGCCCAGCGGGGTCGCGTTCGTGGTGAAGAGTTCCTTCACCTCGCGAGGCCGGCCCACGAACTCCTGCTGTACGGACAGAAAGGCCGCGATGGCGCCGGAAACGTGCGCCGCGGCCATCGAGGTACCGCTGTCCTCGATGTAGGTGGCTGCGATGGCGTCGGCCTCGTCGACGAGGTCGGCCATCCTCTGCCGCAGGTGCCCGGTCGCGCAGGAGGTGATGCGTTCCCCGGGTGCCAGCAGGTCGGGCTTGAGCCGGCCGTCCAGGGTGGGGCCCTTGGAGGAGGTATATGTGACTCCGTACCGGTGCGGGCTGTCCCGGTGGGTGGACCCGACCGTGATCGCCTCCTGCGCGTTGCCCGGATCGGTGATGCTCGAAAGCACCCCACGGGAGTCGGAGCTTTGGCTGACCGCGCCGGCGTAGCCGCTGTTACCAGCGCTGACGACCACCGCTACGCCGGTTCCGACCAGCAGATCGATCTCCCGGCACAGCGGGCTCTGGCCGGCGGCATAGTCGCTCGGGTCCCACCGACAGCCCAGGCTCAGATTCGCGCCGTGGATGATCAGTGCCCGACCGCCCGAGTTCACCGTTTCACGGATGTGATAAAGCGCCGCGATCACCGCGCTTGATGAGGTCACCAGCCCGTCTTGACCGTCGGGCGTGAGGACCTTCAGGCTCACCAGCTTTGCCCGGGACGCGATCCCGGTCAGCGACCGGGCGGGGTCGAGCTGCCGGGCCACCCAGTCTCCGGGCAGACCGTCCTGCGAGGGCTGCTGGCTGGCGATGACCGGTGTCACCGTGGCGGGGACCGCGCCTGCGATGATGCCGGCCACGTGCGTGCCGTGCCCTTCGGGATCCAGCAGTGCTGCGTCCGGGTCCTTGGGCGGTTGCGCGTCGGGGGTCAGCAGGTAGGTGAAATCGTGGTGCAGTTTGGCCACCGCGCCGGTGAGGGTGCCGCCGGCGAAATGAGGGTGATGTTGATCGATCCCACTGTCCAGGACAGCCCAGGTCACTCCCTCGCCGGTCGCGGCGTAGGAACGAACGGCGGCGTCGGATTTGATCGTGGACACCGACCGGTCCAGGTGCGGGTGCAGGGTGTAATCCGGCCAGACCCGAAACACGGTCCGGGCCGCGCCGGCCGCCCGATCGGCCGCCACCAGATCCTGGATCTCCTGGGGGCGCAGCATGCAGGAGACGTAGCAGTCCGCGACCGGGCGCGGAGTCGGGGCGCCGGCGTGCCCCACCGAATGGTCATACAGTTCGAGGAACCGCTGCCGAGTGTCCTCGGTGTCCACATCGATGGTGAGATCCAACTCGACCAGCACCGGGCTGCGCTGGTCCTGTCCCACCCGCACCACTCGTCGGCGTGCCTCCTCTGGGACGTCAGGCTGCAGCGCCGGACTGACGACGCTTCGGTGCAGCACCCGATGCTGCCTTGGTCGGCTCGATGCGGTATCGCCAGAGCTGGGGTCCATTGCGCTTTTCCTCGGTCGGTGGTTGTTACTTCACCGGGACGGTGACGTCGCCTTGTTCTTGCAGCAGCCGATCCCAGGTGTCAAAGGTCATGCAGAAGCGGTCACCGACCCTGGAATTGCCGGGAGCGCGGGTCGTGCTTGACGTGACGCCCGAGACGCCTACCGGCAACGTGGTCTTCCGGCAGCTGCACTGTGACGATGTCTGCTCCTGGCATGGCGGTTCTCCCTTGATGTGGTCGACGTGCAGGTGGAGAGCACGCCGGACCAGCTCCTGATACCGCCTGTGTCAACAACGGCCCGAAATTGGGCCATTCGGCCGACCAGCGCCGCATCGAGGCGGCACGGCCGGATGGGAGTAGCGGGAGTGCGGGCCGGTGGCGGCTGTTCCTGGGATCATCATGTGTAGCATGTAATGTGCTACATTGGATGGATGGAACGTATTGGTATCCGTGAGCTGCGCCAGAACGCCTCCCGCTACCTCGCCAGGGTCAAGGCCGGTGAGACTGTGGAGGTGACCGACCGCGGCGAACTCGTCGCCCTGCTGGTGCCCCCGCAGAGGTCCCGAACTGCGCGAGCTCGACTTATCGCAGCCGGCAGACTGATTCCCGCAGCGTGCCCGACCGGCCGAGTTAGGTCGCCCCGTCCGGTGGCGATCGCGCCCGGCGAGCCGAGTAATCAGCAGCTGCTCGACGCCGAGCGCGCGGAGCGGCTGTGATCTATCTGGACTCCTCAGCGTTGATGAAGCTGATCCGGACGGAAACCGAAACGGCAGCGCTGCGCGACTGGCTCGCCACCCGCGCGGACCAGCCGATGGTGACCAGCGAAGTTGGCCGCGTCGAAGTGATCAGGGCGGCTCGTCGGGTCGGCGGTCCTGCCGTGCTGGAAGCGCGGGCTGTGGTGGACGACATTGATCTGATCGTCCTAGACCGTGCGGTCCAGGATCTCGCCTCCGACATCGGTGACCCGTTGTTGCGTAGCGTTGACGCGCTGCACCTGGCTTCCGCCATACTGCTCGGCGACGACCTGGCGGCCTTCGTCGCCTACGACCACCGGCTCACCGACGCTGCCCACACCGCCGGACTAGCCGTCGCCACACCCGGTCGGGCGTAGTGCTGGTAGGACGTCGGCCACGACGCAGGCGACGTTGTCAGGTGCACCGGCGTCACGGACCAGCGCGATCAGTTCGGCGACCGCCGAGTCCGGTGTGGCTTGGCTGGTCAGTGTGTTGTGGATGGCGGCTGGGGACAGAACTGTATGCAGGCCATCGGAACACAGCAAGTACCGGTCACCGACGCGCGCGTCGTGAGAGCGCACCTCCGGAGCCGTGGTCTGGCCGCCGTGCAGCGCGCGGATCAGGATCGAGCGCTGTGGGTGAGACTCGGCTTCCTCGTTGGTCAGTTTGCTCTCATCGATGAGTTTCTGAACGAGCGTGTCGTCGTGGGTGAGTTGGAGCAGCTCATGGTCGCGGAGCAGGTAGGCCCTTGAATCTCCGACATGGACTAGAGCAAGTTCGGAATCGGACCATCCCAGGGCGGTCAGCGTGGTTCCCGCGCCGTCGAGGGTGGTGTCTGATGCGGCGAGGTCTCGAACGGCACTGGCTGCCGCTTCGGCGGCGCAACGTAGCGCGTCGAGCAGGGCACCCGCGGACGTCGACGTTCGGGCGCTAGCCAGCGCCTCGATCGCTGACGCGCTGGGCAGCGCTGTGTCCGTGGACGGCCCGAAGCCATCGGCGACGGCGAGCAAACCGTGATCGGCCCACGCGACGTCCTGGTTGCGATCACGGATGAGTCCGCGATCGGTGCCGGCGGCGTAGCGCAAGGTCAGCTGTGCCCGGGTGTCGGTCATGTCGGTGTCCTTTCCAGACAGGTGATCGACGAGGAAGATTGCCAGCGCGCGGCGGGCCTCCGTCTCGGCTTCCACGTGCCGCCAGTAGGCCTCAACCTCGTTGGCCGCATCTTGCGGTGCCAGCGCGCAGACCACTCTGATCTGGGCAAGCGGCATGCCGAGCCGGCGCAGCCACGCCACCAGACGCGCTTGGCTGAGCTGCTCGGGCGCATAGAGCCGGTATCCGGTGAGCGGATCGGTTCTGGCCGGGCGAAGCAATCCGAGATCGTCATAGAGACGCAGGGCTTTGGGTGACAAGCGGGACGCCCTGGCGAACGCACCGATCGTCAACAGCGCCATAGCCGAGATCCTCCTCGTCGCCCAACACCATGCTCGGCAACCACCAGGCTCGGGCTTGCCCCTTGGTCAAGGTCAAGTCCCGGGTATTCTGACCACCACAGCTCGCCAAGGAGGTCGCGATGTCGGTGGACAGGCCCCGTCGCGTGGTGTGCCTCGACGACGTCCGCCGTCGCCGGCACGAGATCCTTGCAATCGCCGAGAGTTACGGCGTACGTAACATCCGAGTGTTCGGTTCGGTGGCACGCGGCGAGGCGGACGCGGACAGCGATCTGGATCTGTTGATCGATGTGGATCCGGGTCATGGGTACTTCGACATGGCCGGGTTCGCACTGCAGGTCGAGGATTTGCTCGGGGTCTTCACTCAGGTCGCCACGGTGGGCGGTCTCAAGGCCCGGATCCGGGACCGGGTTCTGGGCGAGGCTGTTTGCGGTATGAGGAACGACCGTGAGCGGTTAGCCGACATTTTGGAAGCGGCGCAATCGTGCACAACGCGATTGCGAGAGTCGCCGATGACCAGAGACCCGACTACGTGACACTCGTTGCAGGCGTTGACTCGTCGACGCAGTCGTGCAAGGTGGTGATCCGCGACGCCGAGACCGGCGAGTTGGTCCGGCACGGACATGGCATGCATCCGGCGGGCACCGAGGTACATCCCGATGCGTGGTGGGCGGCGCTGCAGGCGGCGCTGGAGCAGGCCGGCGGCTTGGACGACGTCGCCGCGGTGGCCGTGGGTGCCCAGCAGCACGGGATGGTGTGCCTCGACGAGACCGGCCGGGTGGTGCGGCCGGCGCTGCTGTGGAACGACACCCGGTCCGCCGACGCTGCCCGCGATCTGACCGCCGAGCTGGGCTGCGGCCCGGTTGGCCGTCGAGCGTGGGCGCAGGCGGTGGGCGTCGTTCCGGTCGCATCTTTCACCGTGACCAAGCTGCGCTGGCTCGCCCAGCACGAACCTGACGCGGCGGCCCAGACCGCGGCTGTCTGCCTGCCGCACGACTGGCTGACCTGGCGCCTCGGCGCCGACCCGGCCCTGGACGCATTGCGGACCGACCGCGGGGACGCCAGCGGAACCGGCTACTGGTCCGCCGCGAGCGGCGCCTACCGTCACGATCTGCTCATCCGCGCGCTCGGCCACGCCGCCGCCGTCCCGCGGGTGCTGGGGCCGTCCGAACTGGCCGGGACCATGGCCGGAGGGCCCCTGCTTGGCCCGGGCACTGGTGACAACGCCGCAGCGGCCCTCGGGCTCGGCACCCGGCTCGGCGACGTGGTCGTCTCGATCGGCACCTCCGGCGTGGCCTGCTCGGTGAGCGACGCCCCCACTGCCGACCCATCGGGCACGGTAGCCGGATTCGCCGATGCCACCGGCCAGTTCCTTCCGCTGGTGGCCACGCTCAACGCGGCCCGAGTCCTCGACGCCGTCGCTGCGATGCTTCGCGTCGACCACGAGGAGCTGTCCCGGCTCGCGCTGTCGGCTCCACCCGGTGCCGGCGGTGTCGTTGTCGTGCCGTATCTGGAAGGTGAACGGACCCCGGACCGACCCGACGCCACCGGGGCCGTCCACGGGCTGCGCCTGGCGACGGCGACCGCGGCGCACCTGGCGCGCGCTGCGGTCGAGGGATTGTTGTGCGGCCTCGCGGACGGCATCGACGCCCTGGTCGCCGCCGGTGCCCGGGTCGAGCGGGTGTTCCTCATCGGCGGCGGCGCGCGGTCCGGTGCGGTCCGGCGAATCGCGCCCACTGTGCTCGGCCGCTCAGTGCTGGTGCCGCCGCCGGGGGAGTACGTCGCCGACGGGGCCGCTCGGCAGGCCGCGTGGGCCCTCAGGGGACACACCGAGCCGCCGCGCTGGACACGCGCGGGGGTCGAGACCTACGACAGTGACGTCGTCGAGTCCATTCGGGCCCGTTACGCGCAGGCGCGTGAGCTCACCGTCGCAAGGCAGCAGTAGCGCAGCGTCCGGGCCAACTTCCGTGGGCGTTACCACGGCACCGAGCTCGTCCAGGTCGGCGCCAGCGACAGAGAGTTATGCGGAGCCGAATCGCGACTCCCGCGAACCGGCTGACCGCTATTCGGCTCCGAATGGCGCTCTGCTGTCCGAGCCGCGACTGCCGCAGGCAGAAGTTGGTGCCGGCGACCTTCGATGTCGGGAGCTGGGTGCCGTCAACCTCGATTGTGGTCGCCAGTGGCCCCGTCGATGAGCTCGCGCAGGATGTCCATATGACCGGCGTGGCGGGCGGTCTCTTCGATCATGTGAAGCAGTACCCATCGCATTGACACGGTGTCTCCGAACCAGGCGGTGCCTACATCGGCGAGATTGAGTTCGTGAATCACCTTGTCGGCTGCGGCTCGGGCCCTGCCGTAAAACGCCACGATGTCGGCGGTGGTCTCCTCCGGGATCACACGTAGGGTCGTCGTTCTCGTTGAACGGCAGCGGCTCTGTGTTGCGGCCGAACGTTTGGCAGAACCATCCGTACTCGACAGCTGCCAGGTGTTTCGTCAGCCCCAATAGGTTGGTGCCCGATGGGGTCATCGGGCGTCGTAGCTGTTCGTCATTGAGTCCGTCGAGCTTCCACAGCACCACGTCGCGGTGTCGATCGAGGCTGGCCTGCAGACTTGCCTTCTCGCCACCCGTAAGCGGCACTCGTTGGCTCATGTCCGGAACATAACAGCCACCTCCGGCACCACTGGACGCTGATCAAGCCCTGCAGGTCCCGGTGACGGCGGCGCAGTCATCGGGCTCGTGGAACACGCTGGTCGACTGGGTCGAGGGTGAAGGGGCGGTGGGGCTCGGCTTGGTACCAGTAGGCGACTGAGGAGTAGTCGTCGCTGCGTTTGTTCGCGTGGCCGTGTTCGATGCTGACCCGGATGGATCGTTCGAACGGCACGGGGTCTTCGATGTGGAAGCGGTACAGGCTGATCTGCCCGCTCCAGTTGTCCCCGCCGGGCAGGGTGATGCCGTGATAGGGCGCGTGGTAGCTCTGGGTCGGGCACCACGCGGTGTTGAAATAGTCTTCCGTGCCGGTGCCGTGCAGGGTGGGTGGCCACGTCTCGCCGTCGATGAAGATCATGTCGTCGCCCTCGCCGTACCAGTTCCACTCGGTGGTGTCGCGAAGATTGTGGATGTTGAGCACGCAGCCGACATAGTGGCCGTGGCCGGTCGCGTCCAGGATGGTGTAGTTGCCCGTGCCGTCGAGATTTGTTCCGGTGAGCAGGAACTCGGCGTTGCTCTCCGACGATCGCTCGGCCCCGGGGCAGGGATTGCTGCGCCGCCACTGCGCGTGGAAGCGGCCGATGCCGTCTTCGAGCTCGTCGAGCTCCTCGTAGTCGATGTAGTAGTAGAAGAAGACCTTCTCGTCGGCCAGTTCGCTGGTGACCTCCAGCCGGGCGCCCGCGGCGAAGGGCATGTGGAAAAAGCAGTTGAAGCCCTTGCCGTCCTCGGGGCTCATCTGCAGCGGGGCGGAGACGAAATTGGTGGTGCGACCGTGGCCCACTCCGAAGAAATCACCTAGCGGGACCGCGATGCTGGGGTGCGCTTCGCCGTCCCAGTAGGCGCGGAGCACGAGCCGGCGCAGGTAGTCGGGTTCGCGCATCCACGGGTCGCGGATACCCGTTCGTTGGCGACGGTCACCCAGATGTGGTTGATGCTGCCGGCTGCATCGATGTCCGCGAGGGTGGCGGTCTGCCCAGGTTCGACGGTGAGGCGGTCGTCGTTGCCGCCGGTGCGATCCCAGCTTGATGCCCGGCGCCGGCGGGTGCGGCGCAGCCGCGGCAGGTCGCGCAGGCTCGAACCGTACGGACCGTAGTTGACGGTCATCAGACGCCCTGACTTGCGGGGGGTGGCGCCGAACGGATGCCGGTGCGAAATGCTTCTTCCAGTGATTCCAGGCTGCGCTGCTTGGTTTCCGGCACCATCCACCACACGACCGGGAAGAGTACGACACCGATCACGGCAAAGACGATAAAGGCGGACCCTATGCCCGCGAATGCGACGAAGCTGGGAAACGTCAGGGAGATGACGAAGGCGGCCAGCCAGTTGAACAAGGTGGCGATGGCCATGGCCGCGCCCCGGACGGCGAGTGGGAAGATCTCGGCCAGCATCACCCACAACACCGGTCCCCAGGTCGCTGAGAAGGTGTTGGTGAACACCACGAACGCTGCTGCCGCGATGGCGAACAGCGCGGTCGAGTTGGTCGGGAGGATCAGCACTGCCGCACCGACGGCGAACAAGCTGGCCGACATACCCACCAGGCCTGCCAGCAGGACCGGTTTGCGGCCTCGCCGATCGATGACTTTGGCTCGGACGACCAACGCGATGGTTCCGATGTTCACCAGCCCGTTGAGGAAACCGAACAGCAACGCGGTGGTGTCGGAGACCCCGAAGCCGGTGAGGATGGTCGGTGCGTAGTAGACGATCGCGTTGATCCCGGTGATCTGTTGGAAGATGGCCAGCAGCGCGCCCAGCAGCAATAGCCGGCGCACCCAGGGAGCGGACAGCAGGGCGGGAGCGCGAGTCGAGTTGCTGGCGTTCCAGCGAGGTGATCTCGGCGAACTCTCGCTCGGTCTCTGCGGTGTCGCCCCGCAGGCCGACCAGGACCGCGCGTGCCTGATCAGGCTGTCCACGCCGGATCAGCGAACGTGGGGTGTCGGGCATGGCGAGCATCCCGACCATCAGCACGACTGCGGGGAACACTCCGATGAGCAACATCCATCGCCACGAACCGGCGAAGGCCAGCGCGTAGCCGAGGGCGGCGGCCAGACGCCGTCCCTACAATGATCATGTACTGGTTCAGCGAGGTGACCATGCCGCGGTCCCGGGCAGGCGCCATCTCAGCCAGGTACAGCGGCACCATCACCGACGCGATACCGATGCCCAACCCCAGGATGAAGCGGAAGGCCACCAGCATGTTGACCGTCGCGGCGGCGCCGGCACCCAGGGCTCCGATGGTGAATACCACCCCGGCAGCTAGCAGGATCCGCTGCCGGCCCTGCCGATCGGCCGCCGGACCGCTGCCTAGCGCACCCAGCATCGCCCCGAACACCGTGGCGCTGACCACCGCACCTTTCTGCCACGGGGTCAGCGGCAGGTCGTGGGGGATGAACAGCAGCGCCGCACCGATGATGCCGTTGTCGTAACCGAACAGCACCGCTGCCAACGCACCCAGGGCGTACACCTGCCGCGTGGTCACCCGGGTCGGGAACATGGACGCGACCATCAGCTACCTCCGATGCGTGTCTGGGTGTTCTCGGGCTAGCGCGTGAGCGATCTTTTTGGTGTCCGGGTAGAGCTCCCGGTAAAGCGGGTAGAAGCGTTCGTAGGCTGCGGCGGTCCCCGGCTGCGGCTCGATCGTGGTCGAGATGGGGTTCCACTCCGCTGACTGTTCGATTGTGACGGCGCCGGTTCCGAGGGCGGCGAGCAGCGCGTCGCCCAGGCAGGCGCCGATCGTCTGGCGGGGCAGCTGCTGCGGGGCCCCCAGGACGTCGGAGACGATCTGCGTCCAGAGGCCGCCTTTGGTGCCGCCGCCGACCGCGACCAGGCGACGGGCCTGCCCACCGGCCTCGCGCATCGCTTCCAGGTTGTGCCGCACTCCGTAGGCGGTGGCCTCCAAGGCCGCCCGGTAGATGTCCCCCCGGGTGTGCCGCAGCGTCAGCCCGGCCAGTACGCCGCGAGCATCGGGGTCGAACAGCGGCGTCCGCTCGCCGGCGAAGTAGGGCAACATCAGCAAACCGTGGGATCCGGGCGGCGACTGCTGGGCTTCCGAGACGAGCGGCTCGAACGACGATGCCCCGGTCAACTTGCGGATCCATTCGGTGACCGCGCCCGAGGTCGCCATCCCTGCTGCGAAGTTGTGGGTGCCGGGAAACGTGCCCACGGTGCCCCACAGATCGGGGCTGCGGCGCGCACGGTCGAGCACCTCGACGACGAACATGGTCGTCCCGTACATCAACATGACGTCGCCGGGTGCGGTGACGCCGACGCTGGTCGCCTCCGCCCAGGCATCGATCGTGCCGGCCACCACCGGCGTACCCGCCGGGATACCGGTCTGCTGCGGCGACGGCTGGTTGTACCTCGCCGACCACATCGCTTGGCCAGCACAGTTGCGGCAGCTCGAGCCCGGGGGCGATCGAACTCGGTCCAGTCGCGGATCCAACAGTGTTCGACCGGGTCGTACATCGGGGTGCACTGGCTGGCCGAGTGATGGTCGAGGATGTAGCTGCCGGTGAGCCGCCGCACGATGAAGCTGTGCCGCCATCAGGAATCGGCGAGTCGCTGCCCAGCTCTCGCGGTTCGTGAGCGCGCAACCACGCCAGCTTGGGTCCGAGCGATTGGGAGGTGAGCACCGACCCGCAGCGGTCCAGGATGGCCTGCTTGCCCAGCGCCTGAGTCAACTCGTCGATCTCGACGGTGGCGCGAGTGTCGACGCCGTACAGGATCGCCGGCCGAAGGGGCCGATCGTCGCTGTCCACCGGCAGCAGGCACGGACCGATGCCGCTGACGCCGACCGCGGCGACCGGCTCCGCGCGCTCGCGCCGTCAATTCTTGGCTGATCGCGATGAAGTCCGCCCACCACACCGCCTGGGCGTCATGCTCCACCCAGCCGGGGCGTGGCATCGACACCTCGTGGGCTCGGGTGGCGGTCGCGACGACGCTGCCGTCCGCGCGCACCAGCACGCCCTTGGAGCTGGCGGTGCCGATATCGACACCGAGCAGCAACGTCACGGCGTCTTCACTGGGCCCCGCCGAGCCCGTCGAATTCGACGTCGAGCATCCGGCACACCTCGCGCAGCTCGGCGACGTGCTCGCCGGGCACCGCATGGATGTGGTTAGCGCCGTAGCTGGACAGGAACTCCTCGGCCTCGACCTCCAAGCCGGGTGAACGCGTGCGGCCACTGAGGCGTTGACTGCCGGGCCAGCGCCTCGTTGGTCGCGTCGTCGTAGGACTCGAACGCGCCGCGGGCCACGTGCATCCGGTAGCGGTCCCCGATCCGGGTCAGTCGAGCGAACGTCGCGTCGCCGGGTGCGGCGAGGAACGAACCGAGGCGCCGCCGGCCGGGAAGTAGAAGATCTCCGGGTAGAAGTGCACCGAGCGCAGGTTCTCCGCCGGGTCGTCACTGCGCGCGGCGAACCAGGTGGCGTGCTGCCCGGAGTTGCACAGGTCCCAGATGTCGCGGTCGGCGTGGTAGTGCCGCACGTCGGCGAACAGCACCGGCGTGCCGGACAGGCTCTTGAGCAGCTGCATCGTCAGCGCGCCGTCCATGTCGGACTCGGTGGCGCACACGTGGGTCTGCTTAGGGCCCTCCCAGTCGTAGGGATCGTTGAGGAACGCCTCGGTGACGTCCATCGTGGCGAAGTGCGTGGTCAGCTCGGGCTGACCCTTGATCCCGGAGAAGTCGAGGTTCCACTCGTCGATCAGCTCCCGCATCGCGTGGTAGGACCGGATCTGACGTTCGAGCAGCTCAGGCGTCAGCTGCCGGCCGTCGTAGTGGATCTTCGCTGCATGCCGCTCGAGCCATTCCCGACCTGCTGTCACCCGCGACTGCTCGACAGCGGCCGAGCGGCGCACGATCTCCCACTGGTCGATCTCCTCGACGTCCACCCCGAACGTGCTCATCCACTGATCGGTGTTCGCCACCGCGGTGTACATCCCCATCGGGCGGCCACCGAAGCGGCCGAAGGTGCTGCCTGACAACTTCGCAACGGCAGCGGCGGCGCGGACCGTCTCCAGGACGCGGTCCCGCACCGCGGAGTCGGCCACGTCGCCCCACACCCGGGTGTGTTGCCGACCGACCTGATCCAACCCGCCACCGGCCGCCAGCATGCCGACCATTCCGGGGTACTGCGGGTCGATGTTGGAGAACAGCAGCAGCGGACCCGGGGTCGCTGCCGCGGCGAGCATGGAGAAGTGTGGGAATGCCCATACCGCGTAGTTGAAGATGGTGAGGTCCGGCCGCGCGTCCGCGACCCGGCGCGCCTCGGTGGTGGCCATCGTGTTGGTCCAGATCGGCTCCGCCGCACGGATGACCTCATGCCCGGCCTGCTCGAGGGCCTCGGCGATGGCGCTCTCGACGTTGCGCGAGAAGGCCTTGATGTCGGCGTGGACGAAGTCGCGTCCGTCGGAAAACGTCAACAGTCCGACGCGTGCCATATCCGCTCCTGCCTGCGAGGACGATCACTGTCATCGACACCCGCGACGATCACCGCGATCGTGGTGGCTCACGTGGGCGGGCTTTCGTGGAACCACTGTGTGACGAACGTATCACCCAGCGGAAGCACCGATCCAGCGTCGACGGGTCACGTTGCCCTGCCAAGGCGTCGCGATGATCGCCGAAACTGAGCCCTCACTGTGCAATATTGCACGGCCACAGCTCGGTTTCGGCGATCACGGGGCCGGATCGACCTTTAGCGGACGCCCGCACCATTGTCAGCTTACTGACCGCCGTGTTCGGCACCTCGCCTACCAATGTGAAAACCAAGAAGGATATCGGCGTCTTCGCTCGCCGGACTGGAGCGACACGCAGATGGCACCCATCGAATCGTCAGGAAGAACAGGCACATCACCCGACCGGTTGGGTCGTTCTTCAGTCGGGACGACAGGGCGGGAGTGTGGGTGTGGCAGGGGTAGGCGGGTTGAATGATCGGCGGCAGCGTTCGCCAAAGAGATTGCTGCGATGGGGCTTGGCGGTGATCGTGGTGCTCACTCCATGCATCACCGTCCTGTTCACCCCGACAGCCCACGGCCAGGTGCCGGTGCGGCAAGTGGACCTGGGGCCACCGGTGCTGCCGGTCGTGTCGGCTCAGATCGTCACTCAACCGAGCGACCGAGCCACCGGTGTCAACCCGACCGCGCCCGTGACAGTTTCGGTGAGCCACGGCGTGCTCAACTCGGTGTCGCTGACCAACCCCCAGGGCAAGGCGGTGGCCGGTCACTTCTCCTCGGACATGATGAGGTGGACGACCACTGAGCCGCTGGGCTACGCCAAGACTTACACCTGGTCGGGCACCGCCACGGGACTTGACCATCTGCGCCGCGCGGTCGCCGGCTCGTTCCAGACGGTTGTCCCCGCGCGGCTGATCAGTGGGCAGCTCAACGTCGCCGACAACGCTACCTACGGCATCGCCATGCCGATCGCGCTGACCTTCAGCTCCAAGGTCAGCGACAAGGCTGCCGTGCAAAAGGCCCTGTCGGTACACCTCTCGGTCCCTACCGAAGGATCGTGGGCATGGCTGGATGACACCACGGTGCACTGGCGTCCGAGGACCTACTTTGCCCCCGGCACCCAGGTCAACGTGACCGCGAAGCTTTACGGGGTGGCCATGGGCGGTGGCGCGTTCGGTCGTGAGGACATCGCCTCCGTTTTCACCATCGGTCGGTCCTACCTGCTGCGAGGCGACACTCGCACCCATCGGTTGGTGGTCTATGCCAACGGGATCCAGGTTGCCGACTATCCGGCCAGTTATGGGTTGGACTCTGACCCCGGCCGAGGAACCCACAGCGGCACTCATGTGGTGATGAGCAAGTCTCCGGTGTACTACATGAGCAATCCGAAGTATCACTACAAGAATGTCGAAGCGCGGTGGGCGGTGCGGATGTCCGACAATGGCGAGTTCATCCATTCGGCGCCGTGGTCGGTGGCTCAGCAGGGCCGGTACAACGTCTCTCACGGTTGCATTAACCTCTCCCCGGCCAACGCGCGGACAATCTTCGACGCGGTGCTGACCGGAGACGCTGTTGAAATCGTCGGCTCCTCCCGACAGTTAGGGCCGATGGACGGCGACTACTACGACTGGACCATTCCGTGGGCGAGCTGGACAGCTATGTCCGCTCTCCCGAACTAAAGCATCGATCGGGTCCGCGCCGGAAGGCAGCTCACAGCGGCACCTCAGGTCGAAGTCGAGCATCCACCGGCAGGCAATCCGCGATGCTGCGCGTCAGCGCTATCGACCGATCGGGTGGTCCAGCGTGACCGGTGGATACCCGGGGGCCGTTCGGGGCACCCTGTGTCGATCAACTTTGGTGGTCGATCCACCTTACGTGGTCGATCTACACCGACCCCGACGCACCGGCCGGGTCTGGGCTTAGGAGGATTCGTATGAGCAGCACGCCTGAGAGGGCTGAGCACGCTACCGATGAGATGAACGAGGCGATTGGTCCCGAGGTCGACGTTCCGGGTCCTTACCCTACCGGGCATGCCCCTAGCGGTAACGAAGCTGCTGAGGCTGGTTCGCACCAGTCGGAGCCGACAGCGACACCGCGGCAGGCGGACTCGCTGGGGGATTTAAGCAAAGATGTCAGCACATCGGCGATACCGACGAAGAGTGGTGGTATGGGCAGCCCAATATTCGACGACCACGAGGAGCGTCAGGCAGACAACCCGCCGAAGCCTTGATCAGGTGGCGTGGAGCCCACCGAACCATCCACCGCACTGATGCGTGTTCGTGATCGGCACTTGTGAGTTGCGCGAGAACGAGTACGGTCCTCAGACGTGGGGATGTCCGATGACCAACTAAGAGTCCGGTTTGAGCGCGGTGTCCAGTGGCTCCTGGAGCAGTACCGCAGCGAGCGTGCCCGGGCGCTGGTGAACAAAGCTCGGTGGGCGGCTGCGCGGCTGTTGGCCCCGCCGGACACCGCGCCAGGAGTGGCGCCTCAGCGGGAGGCCGGTGCACCGGTCGACCGGGAAGACGCAACCCCCGACGTGCTGGCCGGGCTGTGTGGTGGGGTGGCGCTGCGCGATCTCAACCTGGTGGACTCGCTGCTTGCCCAACTGGAGGTCATGGAGGCGAACGAGGGCGACCCGGACGCGCTGGCGCGGCTGTACCAGCTGGACCACACCGCCGCCCGGCTGCGTCGCAACGCCGAGAACCTGCGAGTCCTTGCCGGGCATGAGGCCGGCAGTGCGGCCAACACGGCATCGCCGCTTGTCGACGTGATTCGGGCCGCGATGTCGTCCGTCGAGCAGTATCCCCGGATCGAGATTGGGCGCGTAGCACCGCAGGCCGTGGTGGACTTCGTTGTGGATGACCTCAGCCGGCTGCTCGCGGAGCTGTTGGACAACGCCACCTCGCACTCGCCACCAACGTCGAAGGTGACGACACACGCGCAGCTCACCGACCAGGGCGGCGTGCTGCTCAGCATCGAGGACGCTGGAATCGGCCTTCCGGCGGATCGGCTGGAGGCGCTCAACGCCCGGCTCTCCGCGGCTCCGAAGTTGGACAGTGGGTCGATCGAGCACATGGGCCTTGCCGTCGTTCGCCGCTTGGCCGGCAAGCATGGTATCCGCGTCAGGCTGGAGAAGGGAGCTGTTCACGGAACCACGGCCGTGGTGCTGGTGCCCGCAAATTTGGTCTGCGAAGCGCCGGCCTCACCCTGGTTCGCGGGTGCGCCCACGACCAACATTCCCCGCCCCCGATCGAGTCCGGCCCCGGCCCGAGTCCCGGCGAGCCCGCCTCCCTCACCTCGGACATCGACCCCGGCTACGACTCGAAACGGTTTGCCCCGGCGGGTCCCTCAGAGCATGCGCGAATATGCAGGCTTTGCTTCGACCAGGCCTAGCCGTCCCGCCGGCTCCGGGCCTGACCCCGATGCCGCGCGTGAGCAGATGATGACTGATCTCGGCGACTTCTCCGAAGGTGAGCAGGCTGCCCGCCGCGGCGCCCGGCGCTCAACCGCGCAGAGCGACCGGCCAGAAGGATCGGGCGAATGACTGCCGACAAGTCCGTCGAGAATCCAGCCATTCACAACCCGGCGGACTTCGGCTGGCTGATTAACGGGTTCGTCGAGCGTGTGCACGGGGTTACCCATGCGCTGATACTGTCGTCCGACGGATTGCCGCTGACCGCCTCTGAATCGGTCAACAGCGATAGTGCCGAACAACTCGCGGCGATCGCGAGTGGTCTGTTGGGTCTGGCTCGCAGCGGCGCGGCGCTGTTCGGTAAGGGCACCTGCGAGCTGATCATGCTCCGGCTTTCGTACGGCTACTTTTTCTTCATGGGGATCGGTGACAGCGCGGGGCTGGCTGTCTTGACCTCTGAGGGCTGCGACATGAGGGTCGTCGCCTATGAGATGACCCAGTTCGTGGACAAGGCCGGGCATGCCTTGACTCCGAAGGTCCGAGCTGATCTGCGGCGCGTGATCACCGCGCGGCGAGCCGACTGACCCACCGAGGAGGGGCACGGTGGATAACATTTTGATGCGCAGCAAGAGAATTCGGCTTTATGCACTCACCGGGGGACGTACAAGACCGCGGCATCACCTTCTGGTGGAGACGCTGATCTCGGTTCCACACTACGACCCGCAGCTCAGCGCGACGTTACTGCCAGAGTCGCGGGCCCTTTACGAGCTCGCCCGGGAGACGATCTCCATGGCAGAGCTTTCCGCTCATCTGACCATCCCACTGGCGGTGGTTCGGGTGCTGATCAGCGACTTGGCGGCGCAGGACCTGGTATTCATCCACCCGACCGGCTTCGCGTACCAGTACGACCAGATCATCCTGGAGAGGATCCTCGATGGACTCAAGAAACTACCCGTTTGACACCTCTTCGTTGACCATCTCAGCGAAGATCGTTGTCGCTGGTGGTTTCGGAGTGGGTAAGACCACCTTCGTGGGCTCGGTGTCCGAGGTCGAGCCGATCAACACCGACGCCTGGATGACAGTGGCTGGCGAGGGTATCGATCCTCCTCCCAACAGCGCGAAGACCACCACCACAGTGGCGATGGACTTCGGACGTATCACGCTGCATCCGGATCTCGTGTTATACCTCTTCGGTACACCGGGCCAGCCCCGGTTTTGGTTTCTCTGGGATGACCTGTGTCGGGGAGCGCTCGGTGCCGTCGTCCTGGTGGACACCAGACGTATCCAGGAGTCCTTCGCGGCCATCAACTACTTCGAGAACGACTCCGATATCCCGTTCATCGTGGCTGTCAACATGTTCGACGGCGAGCTCGATTACGAGCTCGACGAGGTGCGCGAAGCACTCACGCTCGCCCCGGACGTTGTGCTGACGGCCTGTGATGCCCGGGATCCGGGATCGACCTCGACGACACTGCAGGAATTGGTCTCCTACACCATGAAGAACCTCACCGTTTCCTACGGCCCGATACCAACGTGACCTAAACATCAAGCAGGGTAAGCGAGGCCGATCACGATAGTCGGGGGTGATGGGGGGCGTAGCGTGGACGGCACGCCGATCTTCGATGAGCTCCGGGAACTCTTCGATAAGTCGCAAGGCCGGTTCGGTACCCCGGGAACACCCAGTGCTGACCCGCGAACCGAGGCACAGAGTGCTAACCGGCTGCCCGCGAAGATCATCGTCGCTGGTGGTCGCGGGGTAGGTAAGACCACTTTTGTGGGCTCGGTCTCGGACACCAATCCGATCACCGTCGAGACGGCCACGGACGTCGGCCGGATCACCCTGAATCCGGACCTTGTCCTGTACCTGTTCGCCACGTCGGACCCGTCGCAGGCGGGGTTCGCTGGTGCGCTCGGCGCCGTGGTGCTGGTTGACCCCCGCCGGGTCGCGGATGCCTTCCCATCGATCAGCTACTTCGAGAACGGTTCCGACGTCCCGTTCATCGTGGCCGTCAACATGTTCGACGGTGAGCTTCACCATGAGCTCGACGAGCTGCGGGAAGCGCTCGCACTAGGTGCGGACGTGCCGCTGATGCCCTGTGATGCCCGCCACCCGGAGTCGGCCGCGCAGACGCTGCAGGAATTGGTCTCCTACACCATGAACGTCGGCACCAGGAACGTCGGCACCAGGAACGTCGGCACCAGGAACGTCGGCGGTTCGGTTCAGCTCTCCCCGCCAGAAGGCGCGCCCTGATTGCGGTTGATGGGTGTTTGGCAGGGCGGCAGACCGGGCACTCGGGTATATCGAGACGAAGAGACACAGAAGGGACACTGGGAGGGTGACCTGATGCGGAAAGTGTTGATCGTCGGTGCTGGCCAGGCAGGCTTGCAACTGGGTCTGAGCTTGCGCAGCCACGACTATGACGTCACGGTGATGTCGGCCCGCACTCCTGATGAGATCCGCAGTGGGCGCGTCATGTCCACACAATGCATGTTCGGCCCAGCGCTGCAGCACGAACGTGACTATGGCCTCAACCTGTGGGAGCAACAAACGCCGAAAATTGAGGGACTCGGCGTTTCGATCGCTGGTCCGGATCATGCGCGTGTTCTGGACTGGTTGGGCAGGCTTGACGACTACGCGCAGTCGGTGGATCAGCGGGTGAAGATGGCCGGGTGGCTGGAGCTGTTCGAGGATCGCGGGGGGAAGGTCGTCTACCACGGCGTCACGACCTCTGATGTTGATTCGTTGACGACGTTGTACGACCTGGTCGTCATCGCTGCCGGTAAGGGCGAACTTGTTCAGTTGTTCGACCGGGACCCGAGTCGTTCGCCCTACACCAGTACGCAACGAATACTTTCCGTGGTCTATGTACACGGTATGACGCCGCGACCGGAGCACCCCACCATGCACGCGGTGCGATTCAACATCGTTCCCGGGGTGGGCGAGCTGTTCATCATGCCGTGCTTCACCGTCAGCGGTCCGTGCGAGATCCTGTTCTTCGAGGGAATTCCCGGAGGCCCACTGGACTGCTGGGAGGATCGTCCGGGGCCGGCCGAGCACCTCCGGCGCACGCTCGACCTCATGCGCCAATACCTGCCTTGGGAGTACGAGCGGTGCGCCAGCGTCGAGTTGACCGACGGCCGGGCGTCGCTGATCGGCGGTTACCCCCCGGTGGTACGAAAACCGGTAGGGGAACTGCCTTCTGGTGGACGGGTGCTGGGTATGGCCGACGTCGTGGTCGCCAACGACCCGATCACCGGGCAGGGTTCTAACAGCGCGAGCAAGTGCGCCGCGTCATACCTGGCCAGCATCCTGGAGCACGGCAACGCGCCCTTCGACGGGGCATGGATGCAGCAGGCTTTTGACCGGTACTGGTCCGACGCCCAGCACACGACCAAGTGGACGAACGCTCTCCTGGTGCCGCCCCCCGAGCACGTGATGAACATCCTCGGGACCGCTGGTGCTTACCCGGAAGTCGCCCGTCGGTTCGTCAACGGCTTCGCGGACCCATCCGATTACGAGCACTGGTTCTTCGACCCGGCTAAGGCGCAGACGTACCTCGCTTTGGTCACCACCTCACGTCCGAGCGGCGCTTGACCCCGGCCCTGATTACGTCTCCCATTTCACGTCGAACCCTGAGAGGGAACGGAATCGCTCGAGTAGCTCCTCGTCGCTTAACTCGGAATGAGGGGTGTGAAGTCCCTTGGGCTCGGGACCGTAGACCTCTGCTGCTACTTCCATCTCCTGCTCGAGAGCCCAGCCCGTCGACGTTTGTCGGAGCTCCTCGAGTGAGTCGTCGCTCATGACACCTCCTGGTGAAGTGAGGACAGCCGCCACCTATGGTTTCACGGTCAGGCCGGTAGCGCTGCCCGCCGAACGCAGGGCTGCGGAGCACACGATGAGGTCAGCGATGCACGTTCGATCCGTGACCTACGTGGGCTTCGGTGCGCTGCTGCTCGCCGGGTTGGTGAGCTGCGGCAACAAGCCGATCGAGGGGCCGGCCACCAAGATATCCGACCTGGTGGCGCTGTGTGCCGGCCGCCACGATCCCACCGCGGCCCCGTTCGCCGGAGCGCCCCCGCACCCGATCCTCGTCGTTCCGCCCGACGGTGCGATCAAGGAAATCTTGAACAACCCAAGATTCCGCGAGCTCGGGCCAGCATGGAACCCATCGGACCCGGCGGCCGTCCAGCTGGTGGCGTGCACGCAGAGTGACGGCGGCGGTGCGGACTCCGGCCTGTTGTGCCCGTACCCCTCGGGGAAGTCGGCGTCCCTGAGGTATTCGAACTACACCGTCACGGTTTATGAGGCGCGTACCGGTGCAGAGGTCGACAAAGCTCACATCGAGGCCCGCGATACCTGTCCGCTGACGGCAGCGGTCTATGGAAAGCAGCCGGTGGTGTACGCCGTGCCGTCACCTCGGCAGTACTTCGACGCACTCGGAAGCTTCGTGAACCAATCCGGATAACGGCGACCACACCTCGGCGCATGGCATCCTGAGGCGCGGTGAGATGACTGCGTCGGAGCCGGCCGCGGCTGCTAACTGGTGAGGGACCCCGGTCACCCAGCGCGCTGCTACCTTTTGTGAGAGGATCTTCGGTCATGGCCTTTCCTGATGAGTTCGTGCGCCGTATTGAACGTTTCGCCCCGCTGGACACGGTCGCCAAGCCAGTGCGCGGCTTAGTCAGCAGGGCAGTGCAGCCTCGGCTGCTTCGTAACCTCCTCAGCGGTACAAAGCTGGGGCACCCGGCACATCCGATGCTGACCGACGTACCGATCGGCGCCTGGACTATGTCCGCGTTGTTGGACGCCGTCGGTGGAGCCGGCGCGGAACCGGCCGCCGACCTGCTCATCGGTGTCGGCATCGTCAGCGCGATCCCCACCGCGATGACCGGACTCAATGACTGGTCAGACACCATCGGTGCGGAGACCCGCCTTGGGACGGTGCACGCTGCAGCAAACGTGGTCGCGCTCGGGTTCTACGCAGCATCGCTTCTCGCCCGCCGCGCCGGTCGGCGAGGCAGCGGCAAGGCACTGGGCCTGGCGGGAGCCGGTGCGTTGATGGTCGGTGGGTTCCTCGGTGGTCACCTGTCGTACGCCAGGGCCGTCAACGTCAATCACACCGCCTTCGAGCACGGCCCCCAGGACTGGACCCCGGTACTTGGAGACGCGGAGCTCAGCGAGGGTGAGCATCGCAGTGTTTCCGCCGATGGGGTAGCGGTGCTGCTCGTCCGGCACGGCGGTCGGCTGCACGCGCTGGCGAACACCTGCACCCACGCCGGGGGTCCGCTCGACGAGGGCGAGGTCTTCGACGGCTGCGTCACCTGCCCGTGGCACGGCAGCACCTTCAATCTTGCTGACGGTGACATTGTGCGCGGCCCAGCGTCGGTACCCCAGCCCACCTACCGGACTCGGGTCCATGACGGAAAAATCGAGGTGCGATCGCAGGCATGACACACCCGTGTGGCCGCACGGCCGCTGTTAGTGACTCCTAGCGCCGGTAGCGCTGCCCGCCGAACGCAGGGCCGCGACCACCCGGTTGACCCGAGGATCACGTTGCAGCTGCTCCAAGGTCATCGGCAGCGGCAGGCGCCAGTTGGGGTACTCATCGACGGTCCCGGGCAGGTTGGGTTGGCGTGTTTCGCCCACCACGTCGTACGGGGAGACCAGTAGCAACTGGCAGGGCGTGCGGCCGAGCAACGCGTGCATCGCCACTACGATCTCATCCTCATCGTCTGAGTGCAGCAGGCCCTCGGAGCGCAACAGACCGACGAGTTCCGCGCGGTCGGCCCGCGCCTGGCTCCATTCCGCGGCTTCGTCGTTCAGCAGCCCCAGGGTCGCGCGGGCCCGCACGTGCTCCCCGCGCAGGAAGCCGACCGCGGTGGGCAGGTCGTGAGTGGAGATGCTGGCCGCGGCACACTGCGGCCAGTGTTGCGGGGTCAGCAGCGGCTGCCCCGGGGCCTGCTCGTCACGAGCGAACCACAGCACTGCGCAACCCAGCATCCGCTGGTCAGCCAGCGTCTCGGTGACCTCCGGCTCCACCGTCCCCAGGTCCTCACCGATCACCACCGCGCCGGCCCGGTGCGCCTCCAGCGCCAGCGCCCCGAGCATCGCTTCAGCGTCGTAGTTCACATAGGTGCCCTGGTCCGGGGAGGCCCCCGGCGGTACCCACCACAGCCGCCACAGGCCGGCGATGTGGTCGATCCGCAGCCCATCGGCGTGGGCCAGCACGGCGCGCAGCACGTCCCGGTAGGCGGCGTACCCGGTGGCAGCCAGCCGATCCGGGCGCCACGGCGGCAGACCCCAGTCCTGGCCCTGCTGGTTGAACGTATCCGGTGGGGCCCCGACGGTCGTCCCGATGGCGAGCACGTCCTGCAGCGCCCAGGCGTCCGCGCCCTCGGGGTCCACGCCGACGGCGAGGTCATGCACCACCCCGACGGCCATCCCGCGGCCGGCGTCCTTGGCGGCGGCCAGTTGCTCGTCACATTGCTGCTGCACCCAGGCGTGAAACGCCACCCGCTGCGGGTCCGCACTCGCCGTCGCCGGGCGCCGCAGTTCGCTGGGCCAACGTGACCAGCGCGGTCCGTGCCGTTCCGCGAGCGCGCAGAACGTCGCGAAGTCGCGCAACCGGTCTGACATAGCCCGTTGTGGGGCGCCCTCGGCCTGCCAGAGCAGCTCTAACGCGCCCCGCTTGGCGCGCCAGACGGCGTCGTGGTCGATCCGCTCGCCACTCGAGTCGAGGTCGCTCGATTCGATCCACAGGGCGTCGACCTCGGCCCGTAGCGCTGGATTCCCGCGACGGTAGCCGCCGATGTCCGCGATCCGCAGGTACAGCGGGTTGATGAAGCGGCGGCTCGACGGACTGTAGGGCGACGGCTGCACTGGAACGGTCGGGGTCACCGCGTGCAGCGGGTTGACCAGCACAGCGCCGCTGCCGTGCGTGGTGGCCGTCCAGCCGATGAACTCCCGCAAATCCGCCAGGTCCCCGATGCCCCACGACTGGTCCGAGCGCAGCGCGTAGAGCTGCAGCATCCAGCCCCAGGTGCGCGGCGGCTCGGGCAACGCCGGTGGCGCCACCAGCACGGTGGTGTGCGTCTTGTCGCTGGCCAGTGAGTACCAGCCGGGTGCAAGATCGGCCGGCAGCACGCTCCGGACGGGCATCTTGGCACCGTGCTCATCGGTGAGTACGCCGGGGTCGCGGATCTTCCGGCTGTGTCCCTGGCGTAGCACTATGGTGCCCGGCAGGCCGGGTTGTCGGGCCGCTGCTAGCGCGTCCTGGACCTGCGTCGAGGTGTCTGCATTGACGCCGAGCAGCCCCAGCACCCGGCGCACCACATCGGGCTCCACGTCAACCCGCCGCCGCCGTGCGTCCCGATACCAGGTCGCGACGCCATGGGCCGCCGCCAACTCCGTCAGTCCGCTCTCCACCATCCCATGCTGGCAGGCCGCGCCCGTTATGGAGACATCTTGGGGGCGATTCGGGGTGGTCGGCCCTTCTCGGGATCATCCGGTTCGCGGAATAGGGCAGGTGTGCCGTCACCCGGCCGGGCCGTAACCAAGATCAGCGACCGGTGCAACACCGGTGGCCCCGACCGGCCAGGCCTACCGCCTTTCCGGGCTGTACGGTACCGGCCCGCTGGTGTGAAATTCACCACCTTGTCCACTGGGTTGACCATGGCCCCACCAGCGTCGATAACTGCGTCGCGCTCTGCGGCCGCCACCACCGACTCCTCCACCATTCCACCTGGCGCATAGAAATGGTCGACGGTATCCCGCAATTCCACCCACCACCCTGGCTCGGCGGCCCACCACGCCGAAACCCCCTGCACCGCACCCCCGACCTGATAAGAACCCGCCAGTAGCGGGTAGACGCCTGCGCCCACCTGCCCGGCTGACGACCGCGCAGGCTCGGGAACGGATTCTGGCGCGCTACGGTATTACAAGCAAGGCATTGCCCGCCTTGGACTTCACCGGCAACGACTTCACCGGCTGGTGCCGCGAGGTGGGCTTCCAGCAGGTGGACATCCTACATCCTGCCACTGGCTGGTTCCGCTAGCGCCGGCATTGCCTACAAGTAACCTCCGAGCGCCCCGATCAGATCGGACGGTCGCCACGGCGTGGGGTGCTGCCGATCCACTACTGATTGATAGCGATCGGTGACGCTATGCAGGAAGCGGCTCCGTTGCCCGCTCCCTCTCGACCGCTCGTCGCTTATCGGATCGGCCGAGCTGGTAATACAACACTAAAGCGGTTATCCTACACCCAAGTGAGTTAAGTACACGTCACCGATCGTTACCAGTTGATCGGGATGGCCCCGTGGTTGGAGGTGAACATGACCCCCTTTTGCGCCATCGCGCCCGCCGCCGCGGGCTTTCCCCGCGGTGTCGAGATCGGTCGACACCGGTCCAGCGGACGGTACGCCTGACCGACTGGTACCCGGCGGGAGGTAGCGCCCTCGGAGTCCCGGCTTGGGAGTCCCGGCTTTTGGAGTCGCGGCTTTGGAGTCGCGGCTTTGGAGTCGCGACTTTGGAGTCACTGCGGGAGGACCGTGTGCACGAGAGATGGCGTCCGTCGAACGCCTTGCTATTGAGTGGGCGGGCGCTGGCACCGGCCGCTTTCGTCGCGATCCTCAGCATCGTTGCAGGGCTGGCCGGGGCTGCCGTGGTGGCCGGCGTTCCCGTCACACCTGGCCTTGGCACACTGCTCGGCGGTATCGGGTTGGCGGCGGCGTTCGGGATCACCCGAGCCCTGGCGATCGAGATCGACGTCCGCCGCGATACCGTGCGGATCACCCCCACCGAGATTCCGCTGGTCTTCGGCCTGCTGTATCTACCCGGCCCGGTGGTGCTTGCGGCCTATGTCGGTGTTGTGGTCATCGCCCGCCTGCTGTGCCGGGACACCTGGGCCAAGCTGCTCTTCAATGCCTCTTATGCGACCCTCACCGTCGCGGTCACCGAGCTGCTGGCCCGCTCGGTATTCGAACCGACCTGGCCTTGGCTGCCGCAGTGGCTGGCGGTACTCGCCGGTTTCGTCATCGCGCACGCCATCACCTCTGGCCTGACGTGGGTCTTCATCGTGCTGCTGGACCGCCGGCGTCCGGGCGAGAGTGCGCGCCCAGTGGTCCACCTCTACCTCACCGGCCTGCTCAACGCCGCACTCGGGCTCACCGCTGCGGAGACGGTGCGAGTGGTGCCCTGGGGTCCGCTGTTGGTCGGGCTGTTGGCGGTGACGGTTGCCGCGGTTTACCGCGCCTACTACGGGCTGCTCCGCGACCACCGTGACCTCGGTGTGCTCAACGACCTCAGCCTGCGGGTGGCCGTGGTCGGACGAGGCGGGATCGGGCCTGCTTGCGATGACGGGCAGCGGGAACTGCCGGAGCTGGACGAGGGCGCCTGGAGAGCAGCGATGGAGGTTGCCCGCGAGCAGCTCAACGCCACCCGCGTGGTGCTGCACCGGTTGCCCACCGAGGGTACGGACACCGTGGTCGCCGGTGTGCCGCTGCCCCGTCCGCTCACGGCGCATGACCTCGGCGCGGTACTCCCACCCGACCCGCGGACGACGGCTGCGCGGGTGCTACGCGAGGCGGACAGCCGTTCCGACCCTGCCATCGCCGCCGCCTTGACCGCGAGGGCAGCGTCGGAGGTGCTGGTGGCACCGCTGCGCGGCGCCGGCCAACTCCTCGGCGTGATCGAGGTGCATGATCGGCAGAGCCGGCTGCGCCGCTTCGGGCCAGCCGACGTGCGCTTGGTCGAGACGCTGGCCAGCCAACTGGCTACCGCGCTGGACAATTGCCGGCTACTCGCCCAGTTACGACACGATGCCTACCACGACAGTCTCACCAACCTGCGCAATCGGCTCGGTTTCCGGGCGGCCGCTGCCGAAGTACTGAGTCAGGAGTCGACACCCTGCGCGGTGATCGTCATCGAACTCGGGCTGCTGTCCTCGGTCGACGACGCGCTGGGACACCTCTGGGGCGATCGAGTCGTCCTGGGGGCAGGCGAGCGGCTCCGCAGGACTCTGCCGACCCGGGTGCTCACCGCCCGGCTGGAGCGGGACACTTTTGCCGCGCTGCTGGTCGATGTCGGTTCGCAACAGGCGCTGCACGTCGCCGAGCAGGTGCAAGCAGCACTGAGCGAGCCGTATCCCGTCGACAAGCTCACCGTGGAGTGCTGTGCGGTGCTCGGCGTGGCGTTCACCGGCATCGAACCCACTCGGGATGCGGATACCCTGCTGCAACGGGCCGACGTGGCCCTGCACGCTGCGCGTGGCGGCGACGAGACCGTCCGCAGCTACCTACCCAGTATGGGCCAGCTCCTGTTGCGCCGTTTCCAGCTGGTCACACAGTTCCGGCAGGCGCTGGACACCGGCCAAGTGGATGTGCATTTCCAACCGCAGTTGGCGCTGCCCACCCGCCAGGTGATCGGCGTTGAGGCGCTGGTGCGCTGGCAGCATCCGGAGTTCGGTAAGGTCGACCCCGGGGAGTTCGTCGGCCTCGTCGAGACCACCGGTCTGATCGATCCGCTCACCGACTATGTGCTCGATCGCTCGCTGGCGCAGTGCCGGAGCTGGCTGGACCGCGGACTCTCGCTGTCGGTGGCAGTCAACCTCTCGGTGCGCAACCTGGCCGACACCGCGTTTCCGCGCCGGGTGACCGACGCCCTGGCGCGGCACCGGGTGCCGGCCGCGCTACTGGGCTTCGAGCTCACCGAGTCGGCGGTGATGAGCGATCCGGAGCGGGCGCTGCCGGTGTTGCGTGAGCTGCACGGTCTGGGCGTCCGCATCGCGGTGGATGACTTCGGTACCGGGTACTCGTCGCTGGCTTATCTGCGGCGCCTCCCGGTTGATGAAGTCAAGATCGACAAAAGCTTTGTGATGGGGTTGTCCAGTGACCTGGGCGACCTCGCAGTGGTGCGCGCCATCGTCGACCTCGGGCATTCCCTCGGGTTGACCGTCGTCGCGGAGGGCGTCGAGCAGGACGCCACTCGGGACCAGCTGCTGGAGATGGGCTGCGATGTCGCACAGGGCTTCCTGATCTCCCGACCGCTCGGTTCGGACCGGTTCGACGCCTGGTTGGCCGCTCGTACTGTCCGCGGCCCCGGAGTGCGCGACGAAACCGTCCTCACCCTGGTTCGATAACCGGCTGGCGCGGACCGCGTCGAGGGTGTGTAGAGTTGCCGTCGCTCGTTCATACGAGCGTGCCCCAATAGCTCAGACGGCAGAGCGTCTCCATGGTAAGGAGAAGGTCTACGGTTCGATTCCGTATTGGGGCTCGTGGGAGGGGGCGCCTGGCGAACGAGGTGTAGCCCTTGAAGGCGGTGTAGCTCAGTCGGAAGAGCAAGCGGCTCATAATCGCTGTGTCGCCGGTTCGAGTCCGGCCACCGCTACCATCGGTTCGGCGCATCAGGTGCCGGCTCCCAACTACAGTTGCTGATGACAGCTTCGGCGAGAGAGAGGCACCCGTGGCCGCCACTGATGTTCGGCCCAAGATCACGCTGGCGTGCGAGGAGTGCAAGCACCGTAACTACATCACCAAGAAGAACCGACGCAACGACCCTGATCGGCTCACCATCCGCAAGTACTGCCCGAACTGCAACAAGCACCGGGAGCACCGCGAGACCCGCTGAGCTAGTGGCCTCGACTTCGCCTGCGCAGATGGCACTGGACTCCGCCTTCGTCGGCCGGTGCTACCCCGTGGGGGGCACCTATCAAGTGGGACGCGAGAAGATCCGGGAATTCGCCGACGCCATCGGCGACGATGACGCGGTCTACCGGGATCCCAACGCAGCCCGAGCGTGCGGGTACCCGGATGTGATCGCGCCGCCCACGTTCGCGATCATTCTGGTCCTGCGAGCGCAGCGGGCACTGGTGTGCGACCCCGAACTGGGCCTGGACTACAGCCGGGTGGTCCACGGCAACCAGTCATTCACCCACCATCGCCCGATCCATGCCGGCGACGAGCTGGCTGCGACGCTCCACGTCGACGGCATTCGCACCATGGGGGGCAACGACATGCTCACGGTGCGCTGTGAGATCACTGACAGTGCGGCTCACCCGGTGACGACAGCCCGATCCATGCTGGTCGTCCGACAGGAGGGCCGGTGACCCGGCGCCGCCGGTCCCAGGTGGCGCAGGGTGACGAACTGCCCGGGCTGCAGGTCCGGCTCACCCGTGCTGAGCTGGTCCGCTACGCCGGAGCCGCCGGCGACTTCAACCCGATCCACTGGAACGAGCGGACCGCTCGGGAGGTGGGCTTACCCGATGTCATCGCGCACGGGATGCTCACCATGGCGCTGGCCAGCCGTCTGGTGACGCGCTGGGCCGGTGACCCGGGCGCCGTCCTGGGCTGCTCAGTCCGCTTCACCCGCCCGGTCATCGTCCCCGACGATACCGAAGGGGCGCTCGTGGAATTCTCCGGCAAGGTGGCGCACCTACGCGACGATGGCACCATCGTCGTCGCCATCACCGCCCGCAGCGCCGGTCAGTCCGTGCTGGGTCAAGCCACGGCCATCGTCGCGCTAGCCGCAACGCCGGGACCGGTTGCGACGTGCGCATCCACGGGGTAGTTGGAGTACGCCGGCTCCAGTGGCCTACACTGTGAATCCTGGGGTTACCAGCGGATCTCTCATGCCCTGGTTCCCGTAGTACGGCGTCTGCGGAGACGTCCGGCCGTGCAGATGTCCAACCAAGGGGTGTAGCTCAACTGGCAGAGCAGCGGTCTCCAAAACCGCAGGTTGCAGGTTCAAGTCCTGTCGCCCCTGCGTTGCCTCGACCAACAGGATTTACTCGATTAACAGGATTGCCTCAACCAAAGACGTTGGAGGATCACCAGCGTGAGCGACGATCCCGCCCACGAGACGGAAGGCCGGCTGGAGCCAGCCGGGGCGTCACCCGACGTCCCGCAGCCTGCCGCCGCCGTGCGCCGGGAGCGATCCAGCAACCGACTGACCCAGGCGCCACAGTCCGGGATCGCGGGCAAGAACCATCCGACCAGGGCCCGCAGTGCCACCCAGACGAAGACGGCGCCGCCGGCCCAGTTGATTCGGTTCCTCCGCGAGGTTGTCGCCGAGCTCAGCAAGGTCATCTGGCCAAGCCGCCGGGAGCTGGTGGTCTACACCGCGGTCGTGCTGGTCTTCGTCAGCTTCATGGTGGCGTTTGTTGCCTTGCTGGACATGGGGCTGGGTAGGGCCGTGCTGGCCGTGTTCGGCTGATGCCGGATACCCGAGCGCCGGTTGACGACCAGCACGGCATGACGCAAGCAAAGAAAGCGAGACCGACTGTGACCTTCCCCGGAGGGACTTCCACCGGAGGGACTTCCACCGGAGAGACTGCCACCGGTGGGACGTCCACCGACGACGAGCAGGAGCTGGCCGGCCTGTTCCGTGCCGATGCGCCGGACAGCGATATGCCGGAGGTCGAGACGCCCGAAGGTGAGACGCCCGAAGGTGAGACGTCCGAAGTGGAGACATCGGAGAGCGATTCCTCCAAGGTGGGCGAGACCATTGAGGAAACCGACCAGGATGCGGTGCCGGCCGAGGCTGAGCCGTCGGAGCCTGCCGACCCGATCGAAGAGCTCCGCGCCGCGCTAACCACCGCACCAGGCGAGTGGTACGTGGTGCACTCCTACGCCGGCTACGAGAACAAGGTCAAGGCGAACCTGGAGACCCGGATCCAGACTCTGGACGTGGAGGACTACATCTTCCAGGTCGAAGTGCCGACCGAAGAGGTCACCGAGATCAAGAACGGCCAGCGCAAGCAGGTGCAGCGCAAGGTGCTGCCCGGCTACATCCTGGTCCGGATGGACCTCAACGACGCGTCGTGGAGTGCAGTGCGCAACACCCCGGGGGTCACCGGGTTCGTCGGTGCCACCTCGCGGCCTTCGCCGCTGACTCTGGACGACGTGCTGAAGTTCCTCGCCCCGCGGGTAGCGCAGCCGAGGGTGCCCGTCGGCGCCGGCAAGCATGCCGGAATCCTCGGGGGCACCAAGCCCTCGATCGAGGTCGACTTCGAGGTGGGCGAGTCGGTCACCGTCATGGACGGTCCGTTCGCCACGTTGCCGGCGACGATCAACGAGGTCAATATCGACGCGCAGAAGCTCAAGGTTTTGGTGTCGATCTTCGGTCGGGAGACTCCGGTCGAACTCTCGTTCAGCCAGGTCGCCAAGATCTAACCGGTGCAACGCCGGTTGGCACTCACCAGCCAGCCTTACGACAGCCCGCCCGAGGAAGAAAGCCCAGCCCGAGGAAAGAAACATGCCCCCCAAGACGAAGAAGCGTAAGAAGCTCACGGCCACCGTGAAGCTCGCCCTTGAGGCCGGCACCGCGAATCCGGCCTCGGTCGGACAGTCGCTAGGCCCGCACGGTTTGAACATCATGGAGTTCTGCAAGGCTTACAACGCTGCGACGCAGAACAACCGTGGTGAGGTGGTACCCGCGGTGATCTCGGTCTACGAGGACCGCTCGTTCGACTTCGTGCTCAGGACCCCGCCTGCGTCGGTGTTGCTGCTCAAGGCAGCCGGAGTGGCCAAGGGATCGGCGGAGCCGCACAAGACCAAGGTCGCCAAGGTCGGGCGTGACCAGGTTCGCGCCATCGCCGAGCGTAAACTCGAAGATCTCAACGCCAACGACATCGAGGCCGCAATGAAGATCATTGCTGGAACCGCCCGATCGATGGGCATCACCGTCGCTGATTGAGGCGCGCCGGATAACGTACGCGTGGGAGGGCCAGGCGCTGGTCCGCACCACGACTGACTCCTGACAAAGGACTGCAGACATGAAGCGCAGCAAGGCCTATCGTGAAGCCGCCGAGAAGGTTGACCGTAGCCGGTTCTACAGCCCGCTGGAGGCGGCGGCGCTGGCCAAAGAGACCTCTCCGAGCAAGATGGATGCCACCGTCGAGGTGGCCATGCATCTGGGGGTTGACCCCCGCAAGTCCGACCAGATGGTTCGCGGCACGGTCAATCTGCCGCATGGCACCGGCAAGATCGTTCGCGTGATCGTCTTCGCCACCGGCGACCGGGCTGCTGAGGCAGCGGCCGCTGGCGCTGACGCGGTCGGTTCTGATGATCTCATTGAGCGCATTCAGGGTGGCTGGCTGGACTTCGACGCCGCCATCGCGGCGCCGGACCAGATGGCGAAGGTGGGTCGCATCGCCCGGATTCTCGGCCCCCGGGGTCTGATGCCCAACCCCAAGACCGGGACCGTCACTCCCGATGTCGCGAAGGCAATCGGGGACATCAAGGGCGGCAAGATTAACTTCCGCGTCGACAAGCAGGCCAATCTCCACCTGATCATTGGCAAGGTGTCGTTCGACACCGACAAGCTGGTAGAGAACTATGCGGCTGCACTGGATGAGGTGCTGCGCGGTAAGCCATCGACGGCCAAAGGCCGCTATCTTAAAAAGATCAACTTTTCTACCACCATGGGCCCGGGTATCCCCGTGGACCCGAACCGCACCCGCAACCTGCTCACCGACGAGCCGATCTCCTAACTCGCAGGCGCCTGCCAAGTGAACCTTGTGCAGGAGTTGGCAGGGGCGGATGTGGGGCGGTGCTTTCGTTGATTTAGAGTGGTACTTAGTTCCACCGAAGACCGCTGGTTTCCGCGCCAATGGTACGGACGAAGGTCCCGCGACTGCGGGCGGCCCGCGCAGGAGGACGTGGTTATGCCGCCACGCGGCGCCGTCGTGCGCCGCCTGGCTACGCCCCGCGCCTGCTGCGCCGGGGCGTTCGTCATTTTTCGGGCCCGTCCGCCTCGGCCAGCAACTGATGCGCTACATCGATGCCCCGCCGCCGGCTGAGCCGGCGGTCCAACCGCCGCCGGCTGAGCCGGCAGTCCAACCGAGGAGGCGATCCATGGCTAGACCGGACAAGGTCGAAGCCGTTGCCGATATCGCGGACCAATTCCGCAGTGCCACTGCTGCGGTCGTGACCGAGTACCGTGGCCTGTCCGTGACGCAACTCACCAGCTTGCGTCGGTCCCTCGGGACCGCGACCACCTACCGGGTCGCCAAGAACACCCTGGTTTCGCGCGCCGCGCGGGATGCCGGCGTGGAAGGCCTCGATGAGCTGTTCATCGGCCCGACCGCGATTGCGTTCGTCCATGGTGAGCCGGTCCTCGCAGCCAAGGCGCTGCGTGATTTCGCCAGAGAGCACACCGCACTGGTGATCAAGGGTGGCTACCTGGATGGCCGTGCTCTGACGGTTGCCGAGGTCGCCCAGATGGCAGACCTCGAATCTCGCGAGGTACTGCTGGCCAAGCTGGCCGGCGCGATGAAGGCCAATCTCTCCAAGGCGGCCCGACTGTTCGCCGAGCCTGCATCCCAGGTTGCCCGGTTGGCGGCGGCGCTGCGCGATAAGCGGCAAGATCAGCAGTCGACCGACGAGCGCGCCGAGGACTGATCGGTTCCCACTCAGTAGATCACCTACATTCATTGATGAGACACGTTGACGACAAGGAGAGACGCCATCATGGCGAAAATGAGCACCGACGAGTTGCTCGATGCATTCAAGGACATGACGCTGCTCGAGCTGAGCGATTTTGTGAAGAAGTTCGAGGACGTTTTTGATGTCACCGCCGCGGCGCCCATCGCGGTGGCGGCGGGGCCAGCCGGTGGAGCTGCGGACGCCCCGGTCGTGGAGGAGAAGGACGAGTTCAACGTCGTCCTCGAGGCCATCGGTGAGAAGAAGATCCAGGTCATCAAGGTGGTCCGAGAGGTCGTCTCCGGGCTGGGCCTCAAAGAGGCGAAGGATCTCGTCGAGAGCGCTCCGAAGCCAGTGCTGGAGGGCGTGCCGAAGGACCAGGCCGACGCGGCCAAGGCAAAGCTGGAGGAAGCCGGCGCCAAGGTCAGCTTGACCTGAGAGGCTGCCCGCAATCGCATTCAGCGGGCTCGGCGGGCCTGGCGGGGCCGTGAAAACCCGCTCAGCCCGCTGAATGCGTGGCGGGTCTGGAGGGCAGGTGTTGATCCAGCCAGGAAATCAGGTCGGCGAGGATCGCCTCGCGCTCGGGCTCGTTGAACACTTCGTGGTAGAGGCCAAGGTAGCGGCGCAGAGTCTTGTCCAGCGAGGACACTCTGTCGTGTACCAGCGTCGAGCCGGCGAGGGCGCATATCCGGTCGTCGCTGCCATGCAGGATCAGCAGTGGTATCGACAGGCTCGGCAGTCGGGCGGGCAAACTCTCGATCGTGGCCAGAATCTCGGCTCCGGTGCGAGCCTTGATCTTGCCGCGGTACACCAGCGGATCATCCTGATACGCGCGGACCACCTCCGGGTCCCGGCTGATTTTCTGAGCGGCGTCGATGGCGGCCACCCCGAGGTTGGGGACCAGCGCCGAGAGCACCCTTGCCAGGCGTCTCTGCAGTGTCGACCCAGCCATCACCTGTACCGCCGGCCCGGACACCACCAGCCCCCGCACGCGGGTGGTTCTCTGCTCGGTGACATAGTGCAGCGCGATCAGGCCACCGAGCGAGTGGCCGACCATGAATATCGGCAGATCGGGATGCCGCCCCGCGGCGAACCGCACAAAGGAGTCCAGGTCGTTCGTCAGGAAGCTCATCCGCTCGATGTTGCCTCGTTGCCCGTCGGATCGTCCGTGTCCGCGGTGGTCGGCGGCGTACACCGCGTAACCCGCCGCAGCCAACCGGCGCCCCACGTGTGCGTAGCGCGCCGAGTGCTCGTGGATTCCGTGCACGATGACGACGACCGCCCGTGCCGGGTCGTGGGGCAGCCAGGCTTGCCAGTACGAGGAACCTCCGAACGTGATCTTTCGACGCCCCTCCTCGTGCGTGCTGCTCACGGACTACCTCCTCAGCGCGTCCGCCCGTCAACCTGCGAATCCTAGGCGTCGGACCACCTCGACCTCCCTACCCTGGAGGACCATGACCAGCATCGCCATTACCCGCGCCGACCCGGCGCCGACTTTCCTAGGCGGCCCCCTGCGCGCTGTCACCCTCGCGGTTGCGGTGATCGCCGTTCTCGCCTTAGGCGTGGCGGGTTGGTTCGGCGTGTCCTGGTACCGCGCCGCGCACGACCCGTCCCTTACCGTAGGTATGGACAGAGACGCCGTGCTGCGGGATGCGCAACGGGCCGCCCTCACCCTCAACACGCTGGATTATCGGCGGGTGCAGGACGGGCTGACCCGGTGGGAACAGTCCACTTCCGGTCCGCTACTCCGCCAGTTGCAGACCAACCGCAACGCCTACGCCCGCGCGATCACCGACTCGGCGACGATGACGACCGCGGCGGTGCTCGACGCCGCGGTGGCCTCGATCAACGACGCTGCAGGCACCGCGCAGGTGTTGGTGGGGGTGGACGTGACGTCTCAATCCGAGCAGGGTGACCCGAGCTGCGCGCACCGGCGGATCCGACTCGACCTGGTGCGTGCTGGCCAACCGGCCGGCCAAGCGTGGAAGGTGGGTGCGTTGGCGCCGGTTGGCGACGCCAATTCGGAACCGGGACCGTGTCCCCCGTCTACACCGCCGAAGTAGCGGCTAGCCCCGTCCCCAAAAGAGGGAGAACAGTCGAAGATGACCATCCCGGCCCCACCACAATCCGCTCCCACCGAGGAGGTGGCGAAGCCGCCCCGGCGTCTGCCCGGGGTGGCGGCGCTCGTGGCGGTAGTCGCTGTGGTGGTGATCGCGCTGAGTCTCGCGGCCTGGTTCCGCGGCGAGGCCAACCAACTGGGCGGGTCTGCGGCGGCGAGCAACGACGCGCTGTCCGACGCCAACACCACCGCGCAGGTCTCTGGACAGGTCAGCGACGCGGTGCGACGCGTCTTCTCCTACGACTTCGTTCGGTTGGATGATAACGAACGAGCCGCTGCCGAAGTCATCACCGGCTCGTTCGTCCAAACCTTCCATCAACGGTTCGCCCGGATTCGCGAGTTGGCGCCCCCACAACAGGCCGTGGTCGTCACCACGGTGCCTGCTCTTGCCGTCAAGACTCTCGATGGTGACCGGGCGACTCTGCTGGTCTTTCTCGACCAAGTGGCGCACCAGGGTGGCCAGCCCAAGCCGCTGCTGGCCTCCGGCAGGATCGCCGTCACGGCGCAGCGGGTCGACGGAACCTGGAAAATCTCCGACGTAGAGCCCTTCTGAGCCCGCCCACTGGCGATTTTCACCCCGCCGTGCCCCGGCATCGATCGGCCGCGCCGATCGGCTATAGCCGCTGAACGTGCGGATTCGACCACTGATCGGACGATCCACCCTTGACGGGGGGCGTCTCGCAGGTCACTCTAGGACCACGCTCGCGCCGAGTACACCCGGCGCTGGACAGTCGCCGTCCTAGCGGTTAGACTGCTTCTTTGCGCTGCCCTCTCGTCATTTCCCTGCGCGCGCGGCTCCCTGCAGTACAGGGTGCCTACCTCGCAGGGGTCTATTGGGCTGCAGCAATGGTTGCCGCCGAGGTTACCTACCGAGGTAACGACCGAGGTAATGACCGGAAACGACGAGCATCAGTCCAGCATCGACAACTACATCAGCAACTGCACCAAAACACCGCGCCGGGAGTGTGGTCCGAGGGGACCTCGACGTCCTGCGCTCGGCAGCGCTAGTGTTCGGAAGGACGCATCTTGGCAGTCTCCCGCCCGACCAAGACCTCTGCTGCGAACTCCGTGTCCCGCCTCCCGGGCGCTCCGGCCCGGCCGTCTTTTGCGAAGATCCGTGAGCCGCTCCAGGTGCCCGACCTGTTGGACCTGCAGCTTCAATCGTTCGAGTGGCTGATCGGTGCCGAACAGTGGTACCAGCGCCGCATCGAGGCCGGTGACGAGGCGCCCATCGGTGGCCTCGCCGAGGTGCTCGAAGAGATCTCTCCGATCGAGGACTTCTCCGGCTCGATGTCGCTGTCCTTCTCCGACCCTCGCTTCGACGAGGTCAAGGCCTCCGTCGAGGAGTGCCGGGACAAGGACATGACCTACGCCGCGCCGCTGTTCGTCACGGCCGAATTCACCAACAACAACACCGGTGAGATCAAGTCACAGACGGTGTTCATGGGTGACTTCCCGATGATGACCAATAAGGGCACCTTCATCATCAACGGAACCGAGCGGGTCGTGGTGTCCCAGCTCGTTCGCTCTCCCGGCGTGTATTTCGACCATGCGGTGGACAAGACCACCGACAAGGATGTCTTCAGCGTCAAGATCATTCCCAGTCGGGGTGCCTGGCTGGAGTTCGACGTCGACAAGCGCGACACGGTCGGCGTGCGGATCGACCGCAAGCGCCGCCAGCCGGTGACCGTGCTGCTCAAGGCGCTGGGCTGGACGACCGAGCGGATCGCTGCGCGCTTCGCGCACTCCGAGACGCTGCTCGCCACCCTGGAGAAAGACCACACCGCCGGGCCCGACGAGGCGCTGCTGGACATTTACCGCAAGCTGCGTCCGGGTGAGCCGCCCACCAAGGAAAGCGCACAGGCCCTGCTGGAGAACCTCTTCTTCAAGGTCAAGCGCTACGACTTGGCCAAGGTCGGCCGCTACAAGGCCAACAAGAAGCTGGGTCTGGCCCTGCCGCACCGCAATGGCGTGCTCAGCGAGGACGACATCGTCACCACCATCGACTACCTCGTCCGGCTGCATGCGGGCGAGACGACGATGCCGGCCGCGAACGGAGCACCGGACGCGGTGGTGCCGGTGGAGACCGACGACATCGACCACTTCGGCAACCGCCGGTTGCGCACCGTGGGTGAGCTGATCCAGAACCAGATCCGGGTCGGACTGTCGCGGATGGAGCGGGTCGTTCGGGAACGGATGACCACGCAGGACGTCGAGGCCATCACGCCGCAGACTCTGATCAACATCCGTCCGGTGGTGGCGGCGATCAAGGAGTTCTTCGGAACCTCGCAGCTGTCCCAGTTCATGGACCAGACCAACCCGCTGGCCGGGTTGACTCACAAGCGGCGGCTGTCCGCGCTGGGTCCCGGTGGACTTTCTCGGGAACGGGCCGGCTTCGAGGTCCGCGACGTGCACGCGTCGCACTACGGCCGGATGTGTCCGATCGAGACCCCGGAGGGTCCGAACATCGGGCTGATCGGGTCGTTGTCGTCCTTCGCTCGGGTCAACCCGTTCGGCTTCATCGAGACGCCCTACCGAAAGGTTGTCGAGGGTCAGGTCACCGAGCAGATCGACTACCTGACCGCCGACGAGGAGGACCGGTTCGTCAAAGCGCAGGCCAACGCGGTGTTGCGCGAGGACGGCTACTTCGCCGAGGATCGGGTGCTGGTCCGACGCAAGGGCGGCGACGTCGACTACATCGACCCGCTGGGCGTGGACTACATGGACGTCTCGCCTCAGCAGATGGTCTCGGTAGCCACCGCGATGATCCCGTTCGTCGAGCATGACGACGCCAACCGGGCCCTCATGGGCGCCAACATGCAGCGGCAGGCGGTGCCGCTGCTGCGCAGCGAATCGCCGCTGGTCGGCACCGGCATGGAGCTTCGCGCCGCGGTGGACGCCGGCGATGTCGTGGTGGTCGAGAAGGCCGGCGTGGTCGAGGAGTTGTGCGCCGACTACGTCACCGTCATGGCTGATGATGGCACCCGGCAGACCTACCGGATGTACAAGTTCCACCGGTCCAACCAGGGCACCTGCAACAACCAGCGGCCCATCGTGGCCGAGGGCGATCGGGTCGAGGTCGGCCAGGTGATCGCCGACGGCCCGTGCACCGACCAAGGTGAGATGGCCCTGGGTAAGAACCTGCTGGTGGCGATCATGCCATGGGAGGGCCACAACTACGAAGACGCGATCATCCTGAGCCAGCGCATCGTGCAGGACGACGTGCTCACCTCGATCCACATCGACGAGCACGAGATCGATGCCCGGGACACCAAGCTCGGCGCTGAGGAGATCACCCGGGACATCCCGAACGTCTCCGAAGAGGTGCTAGCAGATCTGGACGAAAGAGGCATCATCCGGATCGGTGCTGAGGTCCAGGCCGGGGACATCCTGGTCGGGAAGGTGACGCCCAAGGGCGAGACCGAGTTGACTCCTGAGGAGCGCTTGCTGCGCGCCATCTTCGGGGAGAAGGCTCGCGAGGTCCGCGACACCAGCCTCAAGGTGCCGCACGGCGAGACCGGCAAGGTCATCGGCATCCGGGTGTTCTCCCGCGAGGACGACGATGAGCTGTCGCCCGGCGTCAACGAGCTGGTCCGGGTGTACGTCGCGCAGAAGCGCAAGATCCAAGACGGTGACAAGCTCGCCGGCCGGCACGGTAACAAGGGTGTCATCGGCAAGATCCTGCCGGTGGAGGACATGCCGTTCCTGCCGGATGGGACGCCGGTGGACATCATCCTCAACACCCACGGTGTTCCACGCCGGATGAACATCGGGCAGATCCTGGAGACCCACCTCGGCTGGATCGCCAAGCGTGGGTGGCGGATCAGCGGTGATCCGGAGTGGGCTTCCCGGCTACCTGAGGAGCTGCACCAGGCCGAGCCCGGCACCGTGGTCGCCACTCCGGTGTTCGACGGGGCCAAGGAAGAGGAGATCACCGGTCTGCTCAGCTCCACGCTGCCCAACCGGGACGGCGATCAGATGGTCGGGCCGGACGGCAAGGCGCAGTTATACGACGGCCGCACCGGTGAGCCGTATCCCTTCCCGGTCGCAGTCGGCTACATGTACATCATCAAGCTGCTGCACCTGGTCGACGACAAGATCCACGCACGTTCGACCGGTCCCTACTCGATGATCACGCAGCAACCCCTGGGCGGAAAGGCGCAGTTCGGTGGTCAGCGCTTCGGTGAAATGGAGTGCTGGGCGATGCAGGCCTACGGGGCGGCTTACACCCTGCAGGAACTGTTGACGATCAAGTCCGACGATGTACTCGGCCGGGTAAAGGTGTATGAGGCCATCGTCAAGGGCGAGAACATTCCCGAGCCTGGAATTCCCGAGTCGTTCAAGGTGTTGCTCAAAGAGCTGCAGTCACTGTGCCTCAACGTCGAGGTGCTCGCCAGCGACGGTGCGGCGATCGAGATGCGGGACTCCGACGACGAGGATCTAGAGCGGGCGGCCGCCAACCTCGGCATCAACCTGTCTCGCAACGAGTCTCCGTCGGTGGACGACGTCGTGCAGTAACCAGCTCCCAGACCGTGTCCGGCACGAGGGTGGACCTCCCGCCCGCCCTCGTGCCGGATGCACCCAAACCTCCGTGTTTTCGACAACACAGTTTTTTCACACGACCAGGGTTTTCGACGACACAGTGTTTTCAACAACACAGTGTTTTTCTCCAACATAGGGGAGAAGGAACGACACGTGCTTGACGTCAACTTCTTCGACGAGCTCCGCATCGGCCTTGCGACCGCAGAGGACATCCGCCAGTGGTCCTTCGGTGAGGTCAAGAAGCCGGAGACCATCAACTACCGCACGCTTAAGCCGGAGAAGGACGGACTCTTCTGCGAGAAGATCTTCGGTCCCACCCGGGACTGGGAATGCTACTGCGGCAAGTACAAGCGCGTCCGCTTCAAGGGCATCATATGCGAACGCTGCGGCGTAGAGGTTACCCGCGCCAAGGTGCGCCGGGAGCGGATGGGGCATATTGAGTTGGCCGCACCCGTGACGCACATCTGGTATTTCAAGGGTGTGCCGAGCAGGCTGGGGTACTTGCTTGACCTGGCTCCCAAGGATCTTGAGAAAATCATCTACTTCGCTGCCTACGCCATCACGGCGGTGAATACCGAGGAGCGGCACAACGATCTCTCCACCTTGGAGAGTGAGATCGGCGTCCAGCGCAAGCGGCTCGCGGACCGCCGTGACGCCGATATCGAGGCGCGCGCGCAGAAGCTCGAAGCGGATCTCGCTGAGCTGGAGGCCGAAGGCGCCAAGAGCGATGTGCGACGCAAGGTCAAAGAGGGCGGCGAGCGCGAGATGCGCCAGCTCCGCGACCGTGCCCAGCGCGAGATCGACCGGCTCGATGAGATCTGGGAGACGTTCACCAAGCTGGCCGTTGGTCAGCTCATTGTGGACGAGCTGCTGTACCGGGAGATCTACGACCGGTACGGCGACTACTTCACCGGCGCGATGGGTGCCGAAGCGATCCAGAAACTCATGGAGAACTTCGACATCGACGCCGAATCGGACAGTCTGCGCGAGACCATCCGTAGCGGTAAGGGCCAAAAGAAGCTCCGTGCGCTCAAGCGTCTCAAGGTCGTCGCGGCTTTCCAGATCACCCGCAACAATCCGATGGGCATGGTGCTGGACTGCGTGCCGGTGATTCCGCCGGACCTGCGTCCCATGGTGCAGCTCGATGGCGGCCGGTTTGCGACCTCTGACCTCAACGATCTCTACCGACGGGTGATCAATCGGAACAACCGGCTCAAGCGGCTCATCGACCTGGGCGCGCCGGAGATCATCGTCAACAACGAGAAGCGGATGCTGCAGGAGGCCGTCGACGCGCTGTTCGACAACGGTCGCCGTGGCCGTCCGGTGACGGGTCCGGGAAACCGCCCGCTGAAGTCGCTGTCCGACTTGCTCAAGGGCAAGCAGGGCCGCTTCCGGCAGAACCTGCTCGGCAAGCGGGTCGACTACTCCGGCCGCTCGGTGATCGTGGTCGGTCCGCAGCTCAAACTGCACCAGTGCGGCCTGCCCAAGCAGATGGCGTTGGAACTGTTCAAACCCTTCGTGATGAAGCGCCTGGTCGACCTCAACCACGCGCAGAACATCAAGTCGGCCAAGCGGATGGTGGAGCGGCAGCGTTCGCAGGTGTGGGACGTGCTCGAAGAAGTCATCACCGAGCACCCGGTGCTGCTGAACCGGGCGCCTACCCTGCACCGGCTGGGCATCCAGGCCTTCGAACCTCAGCTGGTTGAGGGTAAGGCGATCCAGCTGCACCCACTGGTCTGCGAGGCGTTCAACGCGGACTTCGACGGTGACCAGATGGCCGTGCACTTGCCGCTGTCGGCTGAAGCGCAGGCCGAGGCTCGGATCCTGATGCTGTCCAGCAACAACATCCTGTCCCCGGCTTCGGGTCGCCCGTTGGCCATGCCGCGGCTGGACATGGTCACCGGACTGTTCCACCTCACCAAACTCCGCCAAGGTGACACCGGTGAGGGCCGCTCGTTCTCCTCGCCTGCCGAGGCGTTGATGGCGCTGGATCGCGGGACGATCGCGTTGCAGGCCAAGATCCGGGTCCGGCTGCGCAACGTGGTCCCGCCGGTCAGTGAGCAGGCCCAGTTGCGGGAGACCCAAGGCTGGGAGCCGGGAGGGGCGTGGATCGCGGACACCACGGTGGGTCGGGTGCTGTTCAACGACCTGTTGCCGGCTGACTACCCCTTCATCAACGACGTGCTGCCCAAGAAGCGCCAGGCTGCCATCGTCAACGACCTCGCCGAGCGATACCCGATGGTCTCCGTCGCCCAGACGTTGGACAAGCTCAAGGACGCCGGCTTCCACTGGGCCACCCGTTCCGGGGTGACGCTGTCCAGCTCCGACGTGGTGGTGCCTGCCCAAAAGCAGCAGATCCTCGACCAGTACGAGGCCAAGGCCGACCTGGTGGAGAAGCGCTATCAGCGAGGCGTGCTCTCCCACGACGAGCGCAACGGTGAGCTGGTGAAGATCTGGTCGCAGGCCACTGACGAGGTCGCCAAGGCGATGGAGGCGAACTTCCCGGAGGACAACCCGGTCTTCACGATCGTGTCCTCTGGGGCGGCGGGGAACATGACCCAGGTCCGGTCCCTGGCCGGGATGCGCGGTCTGGTCTCCAACCCCAAGGGCGAGTACATCCCGCGGCCGATCAAGCACAACTTCCGCGAGGGCCTGAGCGTGCTGGAGTACTTCATCGCCACGCACGGTGCCCGCAAGGGACTGGCCGACACCGCGTTGCGGACCGCCGACTCCGGGTACCTGACCCGGCGCCTGGTGGACGTCTCGCAGGACGTCATCGTGCGGGAGCACGACTGCGGTACCGAGCGCGGGATCCAGATGCCGGTCGTTGAGTCGGGATCGGATGATCGCCTGATCCGGCACCGCTACGTCCAGACCAGCGTCTACGCCCGCTGCGCCGCGGAAGACATCCTGGATGGCTCCGGTGCGGTGGTCATGCCTCGGGGCTCGGATCTGGGTGATCCGGCGATCGACACGTTGGTCGCCGCCGGCGTCCGGCGGGTCAAAGTGCGCTCGGTGCTCACCTGTGAGTCCGCCAACGGCGTGTGTGCGATGTGCTACGGCCGCTCGATGGCCACCGGCAAGCTCGTCGACGTGGGTGAGGCGGTCGGCATCGTGGCCGCCCAGTCCATCGGTGAGCCTGGCACGCAGCTGACCATGCGTACCTTCCACCAGGGTGGGATCGCCGGCGAGGACATCACCACCGGTCTGCCTCGGGTGCAGGAGTTGTTCGAGGCCCGGGTGCCCAAAGGCATGGCACCGATCGCCGATGCCGACGGCCGGGTGCGCATCGAGGACGGCGAGAAGTTCTGGAAGATCACCATCGTCCCGGACGATGGCAGCGAGGAGATCGTCTACGAGAAGCTGTCCAAGCGGCAGCGGCTCGCGGTGATCACCATCGACGGTACCGAGCGGCCACTGGCCGACGAGGACCCCGTCACCGTCGGGCAGAAGCTGCTCGAGGGTGTGGTGGACCCGCACGAGGTGCTCCGCGTGATGGGACCGCGCGAGGTGCAGCTGCACCTGGTCCGCGAGGTCCAACAGGTGTACCGGTCGCAGGGTGTGGACATCCACGACAAGCACATCGAGGTCATCGTCCGGCAGATGCTGCGCCGGGTGACGATCATCGACTCGGGCGCCACCGAGTTCCTGCCCGGAGGGCTGGCTGAGCGTGGCGAGTTCGAGTCGGAGAACCGCCGGGTGGTCTCCGAGGGCAGCGAGCCCGCTTCGGGCCGTCCGGTCCTGATGGGGATCACCAAGGCGTCGCTGGCCACCGAGTCGTGGTTGTCCGCAGCGTCGTTCCAGGAGACGACCAAGATCCTCACCGACGCGGCGATCCAGGGCAAGAGCGACAAGCTGCTGGGCTTGAAGGAAAATGTGATCATCGGCAAGCTGATTCCGGCCGGCACCGGAATCAACCGGTACCGCAACATCGAGGTGCAGCCGACTGAGGAGGCCCGGGCCGCGGCGTACGCGATCCCGTCCTACGACGATGGCTACTATTCACCTGACGTGTTCGGTACCGGAACCGGCGCAGCCGTCCCCCTGGACGACTACGACTTCGGTCGCGACTACCGCTGACCTGGGCCAGTTGGTGGCCCTTCAAGGACCACCAACCCCTATGGTCAGCGCCTAAGACAGCAGCCAACCCCCTGCCCAACTGGCGGGGGGTTGGCTGCTGTTAGTGACTCCCGGAACAGGGGTTGGTCGCCCTTGAAGGGCCACCGACGTCCCAGTCGGCGAGGACGGCGACGGTGTCTGCGCCGGGCTCGGGCGGTGGCGTCGGCGGGTCGGGACGGGTGCGCGAGAACCGTGGTGCGGGAGCGGCCTGGGGCACCCCATCGACGGTGATGACGGTGCCACGAGCAGCGATGTGCGGGTGCGCGGGCACCTCGGCGAAGGACAGTACCGGCGCCACGCAGGCGTCGGTTCCTTGGAACACGGCCACCCACTCATCGCGGCTGCGGGTGGCGAACACGTCGGTGAACCGCCGGCGCAACACGGGCCACCCGGCCGGGTCCATTTGTCCGGGCAGGTCCACCTCGAGGAGCCCGAGGCCCGCCAGCAACGCCGCATAGAACCGCGGTTCCAGCGCTCCGACGGCGACGTAGCGGCCGTCGGAACAGGCATAGGTATCGTAGAACGGAGTGCCCGAGTCGAGCAGATTGCTGCCCCGCTGGTCGCTCCACGATCCGCACGCGCGCAACGACCAGAACATCTGGGCCAGCGCGCTGACGCCGTCCACCATGGCGGCGTCGATGATCTGGCCGGTGCCGGAGCGATCCCGCTCCCACAATGCGGCCAACACTCCGAGCACCAGGAACATCGAGCCACCGCCGAAGTCACCGACCAGGTTCAGTGGCGGCACCGGCTTGCCCCCGGCGTTCCCGATGGCGTGCAATACACCAGACAGCGCGATGTAGTTGATGTCGTGCCCGGCACGGTCGGCCAGTGGGCCGTCTTGACCCCATCCCGTCATCCGCGCGTACACCAGCCGCGAGTTGCGGGCGTGGCAATCGGCGGGTCCGACTCCGAGTCGTTCGGTGATACCGGGCCGCAAGCCCTCGATCAGCACGTCGGCCCGCTCCACCAGCCGCAGCATCGTTTCCCGTCCCGCGGGTTGCTTCACGTCGAGAATCACCGAGCGCCGGTTACGGAGCAGCTGATCGGCTGCGCCAGGGGCGAGCTGCAGGAGTTGCTTGCCTTCGACGGGTCGATCGATGCGCACCACGTCGGCTCCCAAATCCGCCAGCAGCATCGCCGCATGGGGGCCTGGGCCGATCCCGGCAAGCTCGATCACCCGCAGCCCGACCAGTGGACCCGCCACCGTGCCCTCCTGCCCTCAGTGAAACGATCGCCGACGTCCGGGAGCGCGTCGGGGAATGCCATGGCCAGGGTAGGCGTTCCCACAACTGGGGCAGGTCGCGCTCCCGCATCGCGGAGCACGCGGAAGGACTTCTTGACCCCGTTTTGACCGCCGGTCCGTCGCCCAGGTATCCTCAACCGTGGGTCCCGACTCCGGTCGGGCCGCTCTGTATGCCTGTTGGCGGTGCCCCGCTGGTGGTGTGGGTCGAAGGACTCCTCGCCAGGCGGATCTGGCGCCGGTGCCGCCCAGCTCCCGTCGGGTTGTACCCGACCGAGCGGCTGGGCTCACAGCGACACGCCCGACCTCGGGGTACGGAGTGACCGGCCGCGGAGTGCATCGTGGTCGGGCAGCAAGAAGATGACGCGGTAACAGATGACCCAGTAACGGATTGACCCAGCACCACATGACCGAGCGCAAGCCGGAAGACGAAGAAAGCTGGTCCATGCCTACCATCCAGCAGCTGGTCCGCAAGGGCCGCGAGGACAAGCTCGCGAAGACCAAGACTGCAGCGCTGAAGGGGAGCCCGCAGCGGCGCGGCGTGTGCACTCGGGTCTACACGACGACCCCGAAGAAGCCGAACTCGGCGCTGCGCAAGGTCGCCCGCGTGCGCCTGACCAGCCAAGTCGAGATAACGGCTTACATCCCGGGTGAGGGTCACAATCTCCAGGAGCACTCCATTGTCCTGGTGCGCGGTGGTCGAGTGAAGGACCTGCCTGGTGTCCGCTACAAGATCATTCGTGGATCGCTGGATACCCAGGGCGTGAAGGGCCGCAAGCAAGCCCGCAGTCGCTACGGTGCGAAGAAGGAGAAAGGCTAATGCCTCGCAAGGGTCCCGCCCCGAAGCGACCACTGCACTCCGACCCGGTCTACGGAGCGCCGATCGTGACGCAGCTCGTCAACAAGGTACTTGTTCGCGGCAAGCGCTCGGTGGCCGAGAAGATCGTGTACCAAGCGCTGGAGGGCTGCCGGGACAAGACCGGTACCGACCCTGTGGTGACCCTCAAGCGCGCGCTGGACAACGTCAAGCCCGCCATCGAGGTGAAGAGCCGCCGGGTTGGTGGCGCCACCTACCAGGTTCCCATCGAAGTACGGCCGGTGCGCTCCACCACGCTCGCACTTCGCTGGCTGATCACGTTCTCCCGGCAGCGGCGGGAGAAGACCATGGTGGACCGCCTGATGAACGAACTTATCGACGCCAGCAACGGCCTAGGGGCGAGCGTCAAGCGCCGCGAGGACACCCACAAGATGGCCGAGTCGAACAAGGCCTTCGCGCACTACCGCTGGTGACGAACCACGGTTAAGACCGACACAGCCAAGACAGCTAGGGATGAATTCTCGTGGCACGTGACGTGCTGACTGACCTCGCCAAGGTCCGCAATATCGGGATCATGGCGCATATCGACGCCGGCAAAACCACCACCACCGAGCGGGTCCTGTTCTACACCGGGATCAACTACAAGATGGGTGAGGTGCACGACGGCGCCGCCACGATGGACTGGATGGAGGAGGAGCAGAAGCGGGGCATCACCATCACCTCCGCCGCGACCACCACCTTCTGGGCCGATCACCAGATCAACATCATCGACACCCCGGGCCACGTCGATTTCACCGTCGAGGTGGAGCGCTCGCTCCGGGTGCTCGATGGTGCCGTTGCCGTCTTCGACGGCAAGGAGGGCGTCGAGCCCCAGTCCGAGACGGTGTGGCGGCAAGCCGACAAGTACGACGTCCCGCGCATCTGTTTCGTCAACAAGATGGACAAGCTGGGCGCGGACTTCTACTTCACCGTGCGCACCATCCGTGAGCGGCTCGGTGCTACACCGCTGGTCATCCAGCTGCCGATAGGCACGGAGTCGGAGTTCGAGGGTGTCGTCGATCTGGTCGGGATGCGGGCGCTGACCTGGCGTGGTGACGTGCAGAAGGGCGAGGACTACACCGTCGAGGCGATCCCGGCGAGTCTGCTCGCGACGGCGAAAGAGTACCGGGAGAAGCTGGTCGAAGCGGTCGCCGAGGCCGACGACGAACTCATGGAGCTCTATCTCGCCGGTCAGGAGATCAGCGCGGCGCAGATCAAAGCGGGTATCCGCAAGCTCACCGTGCACAGCCAGGTCTACCCGGTGCTGTGCGGTTCGGCGTTTAAGAACAAAGGCGTGCAGCCGATGCTGGACGCGGTGATCGATTACCTGCCCTCGCCGCTGGACGTGCCGCCGGTGGTGGGTTTGCTGCCCGACGGCACATCTGCAGTCCGCAAGCCCTCGACCGAGGAACCGTTCTCCGCGCTGGCCTTTAAGATCGCCGCGCACCCGTTCTTCGGCAAACTGACCTACATCCGGGTCTACTCCGGCCGGATCGCCGCGGGCTCGCAGGTGATCAACTCGACCAAGGAACGTAAGGAGCGCATCGGCAAGCTTTTCCAGATGCACTCCAACAAGGAGAACCCGGTCGACGACGCCCGCGCCGGTCACATCTACGCGGTGATCGGGCTGAAGGAGACGACCACCGGGGACACGTTGTGCGACCCGCAGGCGCCGATCATCCTGGAGTCGATGTCCTTCCCGGAACCGGTGATCCAGGTCGCCATCGAGCCCAAGACCAAGAGTGATCAGGAGAAGCTGGGCATCGCCATCCAGAAGTTGGCCGAGGAGGACCCTACCTTCCAGGTCAAGCAAGATGACGAGACCGGCCAGACGATCATCGCTGGGATGGGTGAGCTGCACCTCGAGGTGCTGGTGAACCGGATGCGCAGCGACTACAAGGTCGAAGCGAACATCGGCAAGCCGCAGGTCGCCTACCGGGAGACGATCCGCAAGACGGTGGACAAGCTGGAGTACACCCACCGCAAGCAGACGGGTGGCTCCGGTCAGTTCGCCCGGGTGATCATCAAGCTGGAGCCGCTGCAGAGCACCGATGGCGCGCTCTACGAGTTCGACAACAAGGTCAGCGGTGGTCGGATCCCCAGGGAGTACATCCCATCGGTGGATGCCGGGGCGCAGGACGCGATGCAGTACGGCGTTCTGGCGGGCTACCCGCTAGTCGGTCTCAAGGTCACCCTGCTCGATGGCGCTTACCACGAAGTGGACTCCTCCGAGATGGCCTTCAAGATTGCCGGATCGATGGCATTCAAGGAGGCGGCGCGCAGGGCCGGTCCGGTGATCCTGGAGCCGATGATGGCGGTCGAGGTGACCACACCCGACGACTACATGGGCGACGTCATTGGTGACCTCAACTCCCGGCGGGGTCATATCCAGCAGATGGACGAGCGCAGCGGCTCCCGCATCATCAAAGCGTTGGTACCACTGTCGGAGATGTTCGGATATGTCGGCGACCTGCGGTCGCGGACCCAGGGCCGGGCGAACTACAGCATGCAGTTCGACTCCTATGCGGAGGTCCCAGCCAGCGTGTCCAAGGAGATTATCGCGAAGGCGACGGGCGAGTGAGCATCGCAGCGATGAGCATCACCACCTGACAGCATGCCGCTACATCAGGACCACCTCAACGGTCCGGCGGATCAAGAGAACGAGTCCAGGAGGACGAGACCAGTGGCGAAGGCGAAGTTCCAGCGGACCAAGCCGCACGTCAATATCGGAACCATCGGTCACATCGACCACGGCAAGACCACGCTGACCGCGGCGATCACCAAGGTCTTGCACGACAAGTTCCCTGACGTGAATGACGTGTCGGCGTTCGACTCGATCGATAAGGCCCCCGAAGAAAGGCAGCGGGGCATTACGATCTCGATCGCGCACGTCGAGTACCAGACCGAAAAGCGGCACTACGCCCACGTCGACTGCCCCGGTCATGCGGACTACATCAAAAACATGATCACCGGTGCGGCCCAGATGGACGGTGCCATCCTGGTGGTGGCCGCCACCGACGGCCCGATGCCGCAGACCCGCGAGCACGTGCTGCTGGCCCGCCAGGTCGGCGTGCCCTACATCGTCGTCGCGCTGAACAAGGCTGACATGGTCGACGACGAGGAGATCATGGAGCTCGTCGAGCTCGAGGTCCGGGAGCTGCTGTCCAGCCAGGAATATCCCGGCGACGACCTGCCGATCGTCCGGGTATCGGCGCTCAAGGCGCTCGAGGGCGACGCAGAGTGGAGCTCGAAGGTCCTGGAACTGATGGATGCCGTGGATGACAACATCCCGGAACCGGTGCGCGAGATCGAGAAGCCGTTCCTCATGCCGATCGAGGACGTGTTCACCATCACGGGCCGCGGCACTGTGGTCACCGGCCGGGTGGAGCGTGGAATCTGCAAGGTGAGCGAGGAGGTGGAGATCATCGGCATCAAGGAGAAGTCGCAGAAAACCACCGTCACCGGCGTTGAGATGTTCCGCAAACTGCTCGACGAGGGCCGGGCCGGCGACAACGTCGGCTTGCTGCTTCGCGGTATCAAGCGCGAGGATGTGGAGCGCGGCCAGGTCGTCATCAAGCCGGGGACCAACACCCCGCACACTCAGTTCGAGGCTCAGGTCTACATCCTGTCCAAGGACGAAGGTGGCCGGCACACACCGTTCTTCAACAATTACCGGCCGCAGTTCTACTTCCGTACCACCGACGTGACCGGTGTCGTGACGCTGCCCGAGGGCACCGAGATGGTGATGCCCGGTGACAACACCGAGATGGTGGTACAGCTCATCCAGCCGGTCGCGATGGACGAGAATCTGAAGTTCGCGATTCGCGAGGGTGGCCGGACCGTCGGTGCCGGCCGGGTGACCAAAATCCTCACCTGAGGCGAGAGGACCCGCCGGCGCACATCGGTGTCGGCGGGTCCGCCCCGGATTTGGTCGGCGATCACGTATCGCCTACCATGAACGGGTTGCTCGGCAGGACCGGCCGGATTCGCGGCCCCAGGTTCGTTGCGATGCCCATACCCCGGATGGCACGTCCCTCCGCGGAGGGCGCGGTGAAGTTTTTCTGGGGCACTGATCTGGGCGTCGGGGCGACACACCCGACCGCGGGGACCGGTTGCCCTAGACGGCTAGCACGACGAGACCAGCGGCACGAGACTGACAGGACGGCACGCCACCATGGCGGGACAGAAAATCCGCATCCGGCTCAAAGCCTACGATCACGAGGCAATAGACGCTTCTGCGCGCAAGATCGTCGAGACCGTGACGCGCACCGGCGCTCGGGTGGTCGGACCGGTGCCGCTGCCGACCGAGAAGAACGTGTACTGCGTCATCCGCTCGCCGCACAAGTACAAGGATTCGCGCGAGCACTTCGAGATGCGCACGCACAAGCGGCTGATCGACATTCTCGACCCGACGCCCAAGACGGTGGATGCGCTGATGCGCATCGATCTGCCGGCCAGCGTCGACGTCAACATCCAGTAAGGCCGGGGAATGACAGCGACTGATTCGGAGCATCAGGTCAGTAAGACCATGCGAGGCATACTGGGCACCAAGCTCGGGATGACTCAGGTCTTCGACGAGAACAACAGGATGGTCCCGGTCACCGTGGTGGCGGCTGGCCCGTGTGTGGTGACCCGGATCCGTACCCCGGAAAAGGACGGCTATCTCGCGGTGCAGCTGGCCTACGGCGCCATCGACCCGCGCAAGGTGACCAAGCCGGTGGCCGGGCACTTCGCTGCGGCGGGTGCCACTCCGCGGCGCCACCTGGTCGAGCTGCGCACCCTCGACGCGGCGGAGTACCAGGTCGGTCAGGAAGTCACCGCTGACCTGTTCAGTGCCGGAGTGGTGGTGGATGTGGTCGGCACCAGCAAGGGCAAGGGCACCGCAGGGGTGATGAAGCGGCACGGTTTCAAAGGTCTCGGAGCCAGCCACGGCACCCAGCGCAAGCATCGCTCGCCGGGTTCGATCGGCGGCTGCGCCACGCCGAGTCGGGTGTTCAAGGGCACCCGGATGGCCGGCCGGATGGGTCACGTTCGGGTGACCACCCAAAACCTCACCGTGCACCAGGTCGACGTGGAGTCCGGGTTGCTGCTGATCAAGGGCGCGGTGCCGGGCCCGAAGGGCGGCCTAGTGCTGGTCAAGACGGCAGTGAAGGGTGGTGCGGCGTGAGTCCAGAATTGAGAACTGTTGATATCCGAACCCCCGACGGTGCCACCGCAGGCACCGCTGAGCTGCCCGCCGAGATCTTCGACGTGCCAGCCAACATTCCCTTGATGCATCAGGTTGTAGTCGCCCAGCTGGCCGCGGCACGGCAGGGGACGCACAGCACCAAGACCCGAGGCGAGGTCAGCGGTGGGGGTACCAAGCCCTACCGGCAGAAGGGCACCGGGCGAGCCCGCCAAGGCTCCATCCGCGCACCCCAGTTCACCGGTGGTGGCGTCGTGCATGGCCCCTCGCCCCGTGACTACAGCCAGCGGACCCCGAAGAAGATGAAAGCAGCGGCACTTCGCGGTGCACTGTCGGACCGGGCTCGCGACGGTCGGGTGCATGTGGTGTCCGCGCTGATCTCGGGTGACGCGCCGTCTACCAAGGCGGCTCGCACCATCCTCGACGCACTGGCGGGCCGGAACACCAAGCTGCTGGTCGTGATCAGTCGCGCCGACGAGATGAGCCGTCGCAGCGTGCGCAATCTGCCTTCGGTGCATGTGTTGACCTCTGACCAGCTCAACACCTACGACGTGCTGTGTAACGACGAGGTCGTGTTCACCGCGGACGGCCTGCAGGCATTCCTGGCCAGGCCCACCTCGACCACAGTGCACAGCGGGCGCACCGCGGTGCAGGAGGCAGCGCGATGATCCCCGATCCCCGTGACGTCATTCGCAGGCCGGTCATCTCGGAGAAGAGCTACGGACTGCTCGAGCAGAACAAATACACCTTTCTGGTCACGCCGGACGCGAACAAGACCCAGATCAAGATCGCTGTCGAGAAGGTTTTCGGCGTGAAGGTGGTCAGCGTCAACACGATGAACCGCCAGGGTAAGCGCAAGCGCACCAAGTTCGGGTACGGCAAGCGCAAGGACACCAAGCGGGCGATCGTGACGCTGTCCCCGGAGAGCAAGCCGATCGAGATCTTCGGCGGGGCCGGCGGTGTGAATTGACGGTAAGTGAGGACTCCTAGACATGGGCATCCGCAAGTACAAGCCGACGACCGCGGGTCGCCGCGGCTCCAGCGTCTCCGACTTTGCCGAGATCACCCGGGACCATCCGGAGAAGTCGCTGGTGCGGCCGCTGCACAGCAAGGGCGGTCGCAACGCCTACGGCCGGATCACCACCCGGCATCAAGGTGGCGGCCACAAGCGTGCCTACCGCTTGATCGACTTTCGGCGGGCCGATAAGGACGGCGTGCCGGCCAAGGTCGCGCACATTGAGTACGACCCGAACCGCACCGCTCGGATCGCCTTGCTGCATTACGCCGACGGCGAGAAGCGCTACATCATCGCCCCGGAGAAACTGCGTCAGGGCGATACGGTCGAGAACGGACCGAAGGCCGACATCAAGCCAGGAAACAGCCTGCCGTTGCGCAACATTCCCGTCGGGACGGTGGTGCATGCGATCGAGCTACGCCCAGGCGGCGGGGCGAAGATCGCCCGCTCGGCTGGTGCGAGAGTCCAGCTGGTGGCCAAGGATGGTCCTTACGGACAACTGCGGATGCCCTCGGGGAGATCCGCAACGTCGACGTCCGGTGCCGCGCAACGGTAGGTGAGGTCGGCAACTCCGAACAGGGCAATATCAACTGGGGCAAGGCCGGCCGGATGCGCTGGAAGGGCAAGCGCCCCACGGTTCGCGGTGTCGTGATGAACCCGGTCGATCACCCGCACGGTGGTGGTGAGGGCAAGACTTCCGGTGGCCGGCACCCGGTGAACCCAGCAGGCAAGCCGGAAGGCCGCACCCGGCGCCACAAGGCCAGCGACACACTGATCGTCCGCCGTCGCCGTACCGGCAAGAAGCGCTGAGCAGGAGGGTAGAAGCATGCCACGCAGCCTGAAGAAGGGCCCGTTCGTCGACGACCACCTGCTCAAGAAGGTGGATGCGCACAACGAGGCCGGCAGTAAGCAGGTCATCAGGACTTGGTCGCGCCGCTCCACGATCATTCCCGACATGATCGGCCACACCATCGCGGTGCACGATGGCCGCAAGCACGTTCCGATCTTCATCGGCGAGGCGATGGTCGGTCACAAGCTCGGTGAGTTCGCTCCCACCCGCACGTTCCGGGGGCATATCAAAGATGACCGAAGGGCGCGCCGGCGCTGAGCCGGCGACCGGCCCCTGAAGCGACGAACAGACGAAGAGGTAGCAGCGCATGGACGCCCGTAACCAGGCCGGTGCCACGGCCGCGCAGGAGCCATCCCGCGCGGTGGCGCGGGCTCGGTATGTCCGCGTGACGCCCATGAAGGCGCGTCGAGTGGTCGAGCTCATCCAGGGCCGCAGCGCGCGGGAGGCGCTCGCGGTGCTGCAGTTCGCACCGCAGGCCGCCTCGTCCCCGGTGTCGAAGGTGTTGGCCAGCGCGATGGCCAACGCGGAGAACAATCTCGCGCTGGATCCTGACACGCTGGTCGTGTCCAGGGCATTCGTCGATGAGGGTCCCACACTCAAGCGGTTTCGGCCGCGTGCGCAGGGTCGGGCGTACCGGATCCGCAAGCGCACCAGCCACATCACGGTGGAGCTCGAGAGTCGGTGCGTGAGCGTCGCGCCGCATCGGGTCGCAAGGCTGGTGCCAGCAAGAAGGCCACCCAGACAAGGAGTGCCCGCTAGTGGGTCAGAAGATCAACCCGCACGGCTTTCGGCTCGGCATCTCGACCGACTGGAAGTCCCGCTGGTACGCGGACAAGCAGTATGCGGAGTACGTCAAGGAAGACGTCGCGATCCGCAGACTGCTGGCCAAGGGCATGGAGCGGGCGGGCATCGCCAAGGTCGAGATCGAACGCACCCGTGACCGGGTGCGGGTGGATATCCACACCGCCCGCCCGGGCATCGTGATCGGTCGCCGCGGCGCCGAGGCCGACCGGATCCGCGGGGAGCTGGAGAAGCTGTCGGGCAAGCAGGTGCAGCTCAATATCCTCGAGGTCAAGAATCCCGAGTCGGAGGCGCAGCTCGTCGCGCAGGGGGTGGCTGAGCAGCTGTCGAACCGGGTTGCCTTCCGGCGCGCGATGCGCAAGGCCATCCAATCGGCGATGCGCTCTCCTCAGGTCAAAGGCATCCGGGTGCAGTGCTCCGGGCGTTTGGGCGGCGCGGAAATGTCCCGCTCGGAGTTCTATCGCGAGGGCCGCGTTCCGTTGCACACGTTGCGGGCCGATATCGACTACGGACTCTTCGAGGCGCGCACCACCTTCGGTCGGATCGGCGTGAAGGTCTGGATCTACAAGGGCGACGTGGTCGGTGGTCGACGCGAGCGGGATGCTGACAGCGCTGCGGCCGCCGCAGCCGCTGCAGCCCGGGCGCCCCGGCGCGAGCGCCCCGCCCGGCGTCGTTCGGGAGCGACCGGGACGACCGGGGCGTCGACCGAGGCGGGTCGCGCCGCGGCGGCGGAGCTTGCCGGCGCGCCGACCGATGGCCCGCAGAGCAGTCCGAACGAGCCCATCACGAGCCCGGTAGAGGCGCCTGCCAGCACTGACGCCGCCACCACAGGGAATGGGGAGGGCTGAGAAGTGCTCGTTCCACGCAAGGTCAAGCATCGTAAGCAGCACTCGCCGGGCCGGTCCGGTATGGCCACCGGCGGCACCCAGGTCACCTTCGGTGACTTCGGGATCCAGGCTCTCGAACCGGCCTACGTGACCAACCGGCAGATCGAATCCGCCCGAATCGCCATCAACCGGCACATTCGCCGTGGCGGCAAGGTGTGGATCACTATCTTCCCGGACCGGCCGCTGACCAAGAAGCCGGCGGAAACCCGAATGGGATCCGGTAAGGGGTCGCCGGAGTACTGGGTCGCCAATGTCAAGCCGGGTCGGATCATGTTCGAGATGGCCTACCCGAATGAATCGGTGGCGCGCGAGGCATTGCGCCGCGCGATCCACAAGCTGCCGATGAAGTGCCGGATCGTGACGCGCGAGGGGGTGGACTTCTAATGGCAGCCACCACCGCTGCCGGCGAGCTACGCGAGCTCACCGAGGATGAACTGCTGCTGCGGCTTCGCGAGTCCAAGGAGGAGCTGTTCAACCTGCGCTTCCAGATGGCCACCGGACAGATGGACAACAACCGCCGGCTGCGCACGGTCCGGCGTGATATCGCTCGCATCTACACCGTGATGCATGAGCGTGAGCTGGGTCTGTCGGTGTCTCCGGACGCCGTCGCCGGAAGTGAGGGTGCGGCATGAGTGACGTCGATCGAAATAAGCGGAAGGTTCGGGAGGGTTACGTCGTCTCGGACAAGATGGACAAGACGGTCGTGGTGGCGCTGGAGGACCGCAAGAAGCATCCGCTGTACGGCAAGGTGCTTCGGTCCACCACCAAGGTGAAGGCGCATGATGAGGCCAACGTCGCCGGGGTCGGTGACCGGGTGCAGCTGATGGAGACCCGTCCGCTGTCGGCGACCAAGCGCTGGCGGCTGGTCCAGATCCTCGAGAAGGCCAAGTGATCCACGTGGGCCATGAGGACGGCCGCGAGAAGGACCGCGAGAAGGAGTTGACGTGATCCAGCAGGAGTCGCGACTGCGGGTCGCCGACAACACGGGTGCCAAGGAGATCTTGTGTATCCGGGTGCTTGGCGGTAGCGCGCGCCGCTACGCCGGTATCGGGGACATCATCGTGGCGACCGTGAAGGAAGCCATTCCCGGCGCCAATGTCAAGCGGGGCGATGTGGTCAAGGCTGTCATCGTGCGCACGGTGAAGGAGAAGCGCCGCCCGGACGGTTCCTACATCCGGTTCGACGAGAATGCCGCTGTGCTGATCAAGCCCGACGGCGAGCCGCGCGGTACCCGGATCTTCGGTCCGGTCGGGCGGGAGCTCCGGGACAAGCGGTTCATGAAAATCATCTCGCTGGCCCCGGAGGTGCTCTAAGCATGAGAATCCGCAAGGGCGACACGGTTGTTGTTATTGCCGGCAAGGACAAGGGCGCCAAAGGCAAGGTGATCCAGGCCTACCCGGAGGCCGGACGGGTACTGGTCGAGGGCGTCAACCGGATCAAGAAGCACACCCGGATCAGTCGCAACCAGCGCGGTGCACAAAGCGGTGGGATTGTCACGCAGGAGGCCGCCATCAACGTCTCGAACGTCATGGTCGTCGACTCCAGCGGCAAGCCGGCCAGAGTGGGCTACCGCACTGACGACGAGGGCAAGCGTGTGCGCGTGTCACGGCGCACCGGCAAGGACATCTAACATGACCACGGTAGAGAACGAACGTGTAGTGGCGATGCCGAGGCTGAAGGCCCGGTACCGCGACGAAATTGCCGGCGCGTTGCGGGAACAGTTCCACTACTCCAACGTCATGCAGGTGCCCGGTGTCGTCAAGGTCGTGGTGAATATGGGCGTCGGTGAAGCCGCCCGGGACGCCAAGCTGATGGACGGCGCCGTGCGCGACCTGGCGTTGATCACGGGGCAGAAGCCGCAGGTGAAGCGGGCTCGCACGTCCGTCGCGCAGTTCAAGTTGCGCGAGGGGATGCCGATCGGCGCCAAGGTGACGCTGCGCAACGTCCGGATGTGGGAGTTCTTGGACCGGCTGTTGTCCATCGCGCTGCCCCGTATCCGCGACTTCCGTGGGCTGTCGCCGGCGCAGTTCGACGGTCACGGTAACTACACCTTCGGCCTCACTGAGCAGTCGATGTTCCGTGAGATCAACCCTGACAATATCGACCGCCCGCGCGGCATGGATATCACTGTGGTCACCTCCGCGACCACCGACGAAGAAGGCCGGGCGCTGCTGCGTCGTCTGGGCTTCCCCTTCAAGGAGAGCTGATGGCGAAGAAGGCGCTGGTCATCAAGGCCGCGCGTAAGCCCAAGTTTGCGGTGCGGGGCTACACCCGCTGCCAGCGCTGCGGGCGACCGAAGGCGGTTTATCGCAAGTTCGGGCTGTGCCGGATCTGCCTGCGGCAGATGGCTCACCGGGGCGAGCTCCCGGGCGTGAGTAAGTCTTCGTGGTAAGGCGCTTCGCGCACTACCACTTGCATGGCCGCCACTCACCGGGCGGAGCCAATAATCGCCGTAGGCCCGGAAGGGAACCACGGCGGGAAGGGATCACGAGTTCGCCATGACGATGACCGACCCGATCGCAGACATGCTGACCCGTCTGCGTAACGCGAACTCGGCCTATCACGACCGTGTCGTGATGCCGCACTCCAAGATCAAGGTAAATATCGCCGAGATCCTTCAGCGGGAGGGTTACATCTCGGGTTTCCACGCCGAGGACGCGCCTGTGGGCAAGTCTTTGGTGGTAGAACTGAAATTCGGCCCGAATCGGGAGCGCAGCATTGCGGGCCTGCGCCGGGTGTCCAAGCCTGGCTTGCGGGTTTACGCCAAGTCCACCTCGCTGCCCAAGGTGCTCGGCGGTCTGGGTGTGGCGATCATCTCCACGTCCACCGGGCTGCTCACCGACCGGCAGGCTGCCAAGAAGCGCGTGGGCGGGGAAGTCCTCGCCTTCGTCTGGTAAAGGGGAGAACACGAGATGTCGCGCATCGGGAAGCAGCCGATTATCGTGCCGGAAGGCGTCGAGGTAGTCATCGACGGGCGCGGAGTGACGGTGCAGGGCCCCAAGGGCACCCTGTCGCACACCGTGCCCGAACCGATCACCGTGCATCGGGCGCAAGACGGTACCCTACTGGTCCAGCGACCGGATGATGAACGGCGCAGCAAGTCGCTGCACGGGCTGTCCCGGACCCTGGTGAACAACATGGTTCTCGGCGTCAGCCAGGGCTATGAGAAGCGGATGGAAATCCACGGCGTCGGTTACCGGGTGGTGGCCAAGGGCTCAGATCTGGAGTTTTCGTTGGGCTACAGCCATCCGGTGCCCATTAAGGCGCCCGAGGGCATCAAGTTCACGGTGGAGAGTCCGACGCGGTTCTCCGTCGCCGGAATCCACAAGCAGGCGGTCGGCGAGATCGCGGCGACCATCCGTAGGTTGCGGCGTCCTGACCCTTACAAGGGCAAGGGCGTGCGCTACGCGGGCGAGAAGATCCGGCGCAAGGTCGGGAAGACGGGTAAGTGATCATGGCTGAGGCAGAAACCGCCAGTACCACGAAGCGGCCGCGGGTAGGCAAAGACGTCTCGACCCGACGCAGACTGGCCAGGGCGCGGCGGCACTTCCGGCTGCGCAAGAAGGTCAGCGGATCCCCGGAGCGCCCGCGCCTCGTGGTCAACCGTTCGTCGCGACACATCGCCGTGCAGTTGGTCGACGACCTGGCTGGGCGCACCCTGGCGGCGGCGTCGAGTATCGAGCCGGACGTCCGCGCCATCAATGGGGATAAGAAGGCCAGAGCGGGCAAGGTCGGCGCGTTGATCGCCGCCCGGGCCAAGGCGGCGGGCGTGGACCGGGTGGTCTTCGACCGCGGCGGCTATGACTACCACGGTCGGATCGCGGTGCTGGCCGACGCCGCCCGCGAAGCCGGCCTGGAATTCTGATGTCCGACACCAGAATGTTCAACCTGAGACGACAACAGCACTTGAGCAACGGAAGGAACGCCTGATGCCTGGACGCGTGCGGCGGGAAGGCGGAGGCGGGCCCGGAGGCGGGCCCGGAGGCGGGCCCGGAGGCGAGCGTAGCGATCGTCGGGACCGCCGCGACGGTGGCCGCGGCGGGGGACCCCAACCCGAGAAGAGCGCGCACCTTGAGCGGGTGGTGGCGATCAACCGGGTGGCCAAAGTGGTGAAGGGTGGTCGGCGGTTCAGCTTCACCGCGTTGGTTGTGGTGGGCGACGGCGACGGGATGGTCGGCGTCGGTTACGGGAAAGCCAAGGAGGTGCCGGCAGCGATCCAGAAGGGTGTGGAGGAAGCCAAGAAGAACTTCTTCCGGGTGCCCCGGATCGCCAGCACCATCCCGCACCCGATCACCGGCGAGGCTGCGGCCGGCGTTGTGTTGCTTCGCCCGGCGTCTCCAGGTACTGGAGTCATCGCGGGCGGTCCGGTTCGCGCGGTATTGGAGTGCGCCGGCGTGCACGACGTGCTTTCCAAGTCCCTGGGTAGTGATAATGCGATCAACGTTGTGCATGCCACGGTCGCAGCACTGAAGGGATTGCAACGTCCGGAGGAGGTGGCCGCACGCCGCGGTCTGCCGCTGGAGGACGTGGCTCCGGCCGGCATGCTGCGGGCCCGCGCCGCTGGAATGGGGGCGTGACATGGTCGCTCTGAAGATCACCCAGGTTCGAAGCAGTATCGGTAGCTTGCGCAACCACCGTGAGACGCTGCGCTCACTGGGCCTGCGCAAGATCCGGCAGTCCGTGGTCAAAGAGGACAACTCTCAGGTCCGCGGCATGATCGCCACCGTTCGTCACCTGGTGGCGGTGGAGGAAGCCCCGAACGAGGTGACTGCGAAGTGAGCATCAAGATCCACCACCTGCGCCCGGCCGCTGGCGCGAAGACCACCAAGATGCGGGTCGGCCGCGGCGGGGGTTCAAAAGGTAAAACGGCGGGTCGCGGCACTAAAGGGACCAAAGCCCGCAAGAACGTCCCGGCCACCTTTGAGGGCGGGCAGATGCCGATCCATATGCGGCTGCCCAAGCTCAAGGGTTTCCGCAACCGGTTCCGTACCGAATACCAGGTGGTCAATATCGGCGACCTGGCTCGGCTGTTCCCGGATGGGGGCGCCGTGGGTCCTGGCCAGCTGGTAGCCGTTGGTGCGGTGCGCAAGGGTTTGCCGGTGAAGGTACTCGGTGACGGTGACTTGGCCGGAGTGGCGTTGCAGGTCAGTGCCCAACGTTTCTCCGGTTCTGCGCGCGAAAAGATTGTCGCGGCGGGTGGCAGCAGTACCGAGTTGTAGGCCGAGCCTGCCCCTACGGGCCCTGTGATGGCAGCCGTCCCCGGCTGTTAGAGTCGGGCAGGAAATGCGCGGGAGAGCCGGCTGGCATCCGCCGTCAGGCTCCCTGCACCGCCCGGTCGCCGCCTTCGGCCATGCGACTGCCGGTCCATGATCGACGGCCGCACTACGGTCGTGCCCAGGAGGTAGGAGTGCTCGGCGCCTTCCGCTCGGCCCTTGCGACGCCGGATCTGCGGCGCAAGATCCTGTTCGCCCTCAGCATGGTGGTGATTTACCGGGCTGGTGCCACGCTGCCTTCCCCCGGGGTCTCCTACGTCAATATCAATCAGTGCCTGGACCGGGTGCAACACGGCGATAATCAGAACGTCTACTCGCTGATCAATCTTTTCAGCGGTGGTGCACTGCTGCGGCTGTCGGTGTTCGCGTTGGGGATCATGCCCTACATCACTGCGAGCATCATCGTCCAGCTGCTCACGGTCGTCATCCCTCGCTTCGAAGTCCTGAAGAAGGAGGGTCAGTCCGGTCAGAACAAGCTCACGCAGTACACCCGGTATTTGACGATCGCGCTGGCCATCCTGCAGTCGACCGGCATCGTGGCGCTGGCGGTGCGCGGTCAGCTGTTCTCTGGGTGCCCGCTGCCGCCGATACCCGACCAGTCGGTATTCAACCTGGTGGTCATTGTCGTGGTGATGACCGCGGGTACCGGAGTGATCATGTGGTTGGGCGAGCTGATCACCGAACGGGGCATCGGCAACGGGATGTCGTTGCTGATCTTCACCTCGATCGCCGCGCGCATCCCTGCTGAGGGCAAGAACATCCTGGACTCCCAGGGTCTCATGGTCTTCCTGCTGGTCTGCCTGTTCGGTCTGGCGATCATCGCCAGCGTGGTGTTCGTCGAGCAGGGCCAGCGACGGGTTCCGGTGCAGTACGCCAAACGGATGATCGGCCGCCGGATGTACGGCGGCACCTCCACCTACCTGCCGCTGAAGGTGAACCAAGCCGGCGTCATCCCCGTCATCTTCGCGTCGTCGTTGCTCTACCTGCCCTCCCTCGTCGCGCAGCTGACCAGCTCGCCTACCGGCCGACCGGGCTGGTGGCAGACGTTCATCAACCGCTACCTGGTCGACCAGTCCAGCTCGATCCATATCGGCCTGTACTTCTTGATGATTATCTTCTTCACCTACTTCTACGTCGCGATCACGTTCAACCCCGAAGAGCGTGCCGAGGAGATGAAGAAGTTCGGCGGTTTCATCCCCGGTATCCGCCCGGGGCGTCCCACCTCCGAGTACCTGAACTTTGTACTCAGCCGCATCACCTTGCCCGGTTCGCTGTACTTGGGCATCGTGGCAGTGCTGCCGAACTTGTTCCTCGGCCTGACCGGTAGCGGGGGGAACCAGAACTTCCCCTTCGGTGGCACCGCGGTTCTGATCATGGTGGGGGTCGGGCTGGACACCGTGAAGCAGATCGAAAGCCAGTTGATGCAGCGCAACTACGAAGGGTTCCTGCGGTAGTGCGAATCCTCATCGTGGGGCCACCCGGAGCGGGCAAGGGTACTCAGGCCACCGCGCTGAGCGTGGAGCTCGGCGTGGCGCACATCTCGACCGGAGATCTGTTCCGCGCGCATGTCGAGCGCCAGTCCGAGCTGGGTCGGCAGGTCAAGCAATATCTGGATGCCGGGGTGTTGGTGCCCGACGAGGTCACCAACACCATGGTCGAGCAACGGCTCACCGAGGACGTGTGCCGGACCGGCTTCCTGCTCGACGGGTTCCCGCGTACGGTCGGTCAGGCCGAGGTACTGGAGAATCTGTTGCGCGATCATGACTGCGAGATCGACACGGTGCTGGAGTTGGAGGTACCGCAAGCCCAGCTGATCCAGCGCCTGCTGGCCCGCGGGCGGGGCGACGACACCGAGGATGTGATCCGGCATCGCCAGCAGGTCTATCAGGACGAGACCGCGCCGCTGCTCGACTTCTATGCCGATCGGTTGGTCACCGTGCCGGCCGTCGGTTCGGTGCCAGACGTGACGGCCCGGGCGCTGCACGCCTTGCGGACGCGGGCGTGACGAGCGTGCGATGACCGGAGGCGGGGTGCGTGCTGTGGTACGACGGTTGCGGGGCAAGTCCAGCATCGAACTCAAGTCCCCGGGTGAGATCGACGCGATGCGCGCCGCCGGCGCCGTGGTGGCCCGGACATTGCGGTTGCTCGAAGGTCACGCCCGCGCCGGGGTAAGCACTGGTGAGCTGGACGAGTTGGCTGAGCAGTCAATCCGGGACGCTGGGGCGGTGCCGTCCTTCAAGGGCTACCACGGGTTCCCGGGTTCGATCTGCAGTTCAGTGAACGAGCAGGTGGTGCACGGAATCCCGACCCGCGAGCAGGTGCTTGCCGATGGTGACCTGCTGTCGCTGGACTGCGGGGCGATCCTCGAAGGTTGGCACGGCGATGCCGCGGTGACGGTGCACGTGGGGACCGTTGTGCAGGCGGACAGCCAACTGTCTGCGGCCTGCCGGGCGGCGTTGGAGGCCGGAATCGCGGCGGCGCAACCAGGTGGCAGGCTGACCGACATCTCCCATGCAGTGGAGTCTGCGGCGCTGGCCGCCAGCGCCGCGCACGGCACCTCGTACGGGATCATTGCCGATTATGGTGGTCACGGCATCGGTACCTCGATGCACATGGATCCTTTCCTGCCCAACATGGGCCGCCCCGGCCGCGGCCCCCGGTTGGTGCCCGGCATGGCCCTGGCGATCGAGCCGATGCTCACCGCGGGAAGCGACAAGACCGAGGAACTGGGCGACGGCTGGACTGTGGTGACCGTGGACGGTTGCCGGGCCGCGCACTGGGAGCACTCGATCGCCATCACCGACGACGGCCCCCTGATTCTCACGGTTGAATAGCGCGACGGACCCGTTGGGCCGATCGGCCTCACCCGTTTGGCGAACGGCCGCAACCCTTCGACAAAGCCCTGCACTGTTCGGCGCATTGCCACCCCAGACTGGTGGCAACCGCCGGTCCATCAGGCCCGGTCACCCGAAGGGCGGGCAGGCGATGGGCGTTCTCGAAGGCAAGGCAGTAGTGATCACTGGAGCGGGCCGCGGTCTGGGCGAGGCTTACGCGCGCCACGCTGCGCAATCTGGTGCCTGCGTCGTGGTCAATGACGTCGACAATGAGCAGGCTGAGGCGGTCGCAGACCGCATCGTTGAGCAAGGCGGCCGGGCGGTGGCCAGCGGGTCGTCGGTTCGAGATCCGGAGCAGGCCGACCGGATCGTGGCGCAGTGCGTGGCGGAATTCGGCAAGATCGACGGCCTGGTGAACAACGCGGCACTCGGTGCCCATGAGGCACCGCCCTGGGAAGCCGACGTTCACGCCGCCCGCGACCTCATCGAGGTCAACGTCCTGGGAGCTCTCTATTGCGGCATCGCTGCCGCGCGGGCGATGAGCGCACAGCGCGCCGGGTCGATCGTCAACATCTCGTCGGGGTCATCATTCGGTCAGCGTCATACGGGCGCCTACTCAGCCTCCAAAGGTGCCGTCGCATCGCTGACATACTCCTGGGCGCTTGATCTGGAGGAGGTGGGGATCCGGGTCAACGGCGTCTGCCCGCTAGCCTGGACCCGGTTGGTGGAGCGTTCCCCGGCCGCCCAATCGCGCTGCACCCGCGAGCGCACTCCCGATCGGGTAGCGCCGCTGATCACTTACCTGCTGTCGGATCTGGCCGAAGGGATCACCGGGCAGCTCATCCGGTGCACCGGGGACCAGTTGCACATCGTGCGCCAGCCGGCGATCAAGGAACCAGTGCTGCGTTGTGCCGGCTGGGACACTGAGTACATCGCCGCGGCTTTCAGTGAGGTTTTGGACCAGAGCCTTGAACCCTTTGGCCTGGAGAAGCGGATTCCTGCCCGGTTGCGATCAGCCGCCTGCTGCCCGACTGAGTGAATCGACCGTCGCCACGCCCGCTCGGCTCCCGGCGGCTGGCCGGCTCCTACAGAGCCAGCTACCTCGAACGGGTGGTCGCTTCTCCGGCGTGGGTCACGCTTTGGTTACGGTCAGCGGTCTACCGGCCGCATTCACGGAGCTGTGCACGTTATTGATGCGCACTTGCGGATCTTGTGGGGGAAGCGGCCATCGCATGGATGACCTGCGGGTTTCGCGTAGACGGCTGCCGTTGCGGCGTCGTGGCAAGCGCGGTGGGATGGGGTGATAGCCGTCACATCATCGTGGCGGTTCCTCGGTGGCCGGGGTCGCCGAGGGTCACCCACCACATGCGGCCGGCAACCCCGACCGGGCGAGGAGTTGGCCCGTGACACGCATCACCGTCATTGTCGATGGGGTCTCCTACGTCGACGACGTCGAAGCCCGAATGCTTCTCGTGTATTACCTGCGGGAAAGGCTGGGAAAGACCGGAACCGTGGTCGGCTGCGACACCAGCAACTGCGGCGCCTGCACCGTGCACCTCGATGGCCAGAGCGTGAAGTCCTGCTCGATCTTCGCGATCCAGGTCGACGGAAGTGAGATCACCACAATCGAAGGTCTGGTCAGCGACGGACAGCTGCATCCGATGCAGCAGGCCTTCCACGACAATCATGCCCTACAGTGCGGTTTCTGCACTCCCGGCATGATCATGCAGGCGATCGACCTGCTCGGCGATGATCCAGACCCGGACGAGAAGCAGGTGCGCGAAGGACTGGAGGGCAACCTCTGCCGCTGCACCGGCTACCAGAACATCGTCCGCGCCGTACTCGACGCGGCGCAGAAGATGAATCCGGCCAAAAGCGCATCCAGCGCCGTCGCTGCAGGAGGTAATTGATGACCACCACCACGCAGCCCGCGATCGCCGAGTTCGGCCGGGCCCGCAAGCGCAAAGAAGATGCTCGCCTGATCACCGGACGGACCCGCTGGACGGACAACATCACGCTGCCCGGAATGCTGCACCTCGCTGTGGTGCGTAGTCCACTGGCCCACGCCAAGATCATCAAGATCAACGCTGACGCGGCCAGGCGGATGCCCGGGGTGCACGGCGTGTTCACCGCCGCCGACCTCGATGCCGAGGGCATCAGTCTGCCTTGTGCGTGGCCGATCACTGCCGACATGAAGTCGCCGCAATCCCCCCCGCTGGCCGTCGATACCGTGCACTTCGCCGGTGAGGGAGTGGCGATCGTGGTGGCTCGCGATGCCGCGTCGGCACGGGACGCCGCCGATGCGGTCGAGGTCGACTATGACCCGATGGAGCCGGTACTCGACATGGAGGCCGCGCTGGCCGACGGCGCCACCCTGGTCCACCCCGAATTGGGCACCAACCGCAATGCTTTATGGATCTTCGACTCGGCTGCCGCCGGCAGTGGAAGCAACGTCGCCGACGCCATCCGTGACGCTGAGGTCGTGGTGAAGCGGCGGTTCCGCCAGCAGCGCCTGATCCCGGCGTTCATGGAGCCGCGCTCGGTCGTGGTCGACCCCACCGGCGAGCAGCTGACCATGTGGTCTGCTACCCAGGTCCCGCACATCCTGCGGTTGATGATCGCCATGACGCTGAGCGTGCCGGAGCATAAGGTCCGGGTCGTCGCACCGGACGTCGGCGGCGGATTCGGCGGCAAACTTCAGGTGACTCCGGAGGAGATCGCCACGGTTATGGTGGCTCGCCGGCTGGGCAAGCCGGTGAAGTGGACCGAGACGCGCTCGGAGTCGCTCGTCTCGGCACACCATGGCCGCGACCAAATCCAGGACATCACGATTGCCGCCCGCCGCGATGGCACAGTCACCGGCCTCAAGGTCGAACTACTCGCCGATATGGGCGCCTATCTGCGCCTCGTTAGCCCGGGTATTCCGATTCTCGGCGCTTTTATGTACAACTCCATCTACAAATTCCCGGCCTACCATTTCGCCTGTACGAACGTGTTCACCACCAAGACGCCCACCGACGCCTACCGCGGCGCCGGCCGCCCGGAGGCCACCTTCGCCATCGAGCGGATCATGGACGAGCTTGCCGTCGAGATCGGCATGGAGCCGCTTGCACTGCGCGAGCGCAACTGGATCAAGCACGATGAGTTCCCGTACACCACGGTCTCCACGTTGACCTACGACTCCGGTAATTACGAGGCCGCCACCGAACGGGCCAAGGAGCTGTTCGACTACGACGGTCTGCGCGCTGAGCAGCGTCGCCGCCGGGAGGCAGACGATCCGGTGCAGCTGGGGATCGGCATCTCGACTTTCACCGAGATGTGCGGCCTGGCGCCGTCTCGGGTACTGGGCGCGTTGCGTTACGGCGCGGGCGGCTGGGAGCACGCGTCGATCCGGATGTTGCCCACCGGCACGGTGGAGGTGGTCACCGGCTCCTCGCCGCACGGCCAGGGTCATGAGACGGCGTGGAGCCAGATCGTCGCGGATCGGCTCGGCGTCGCCTTCGAGGACGTCGAGGTGCTGCACGGCGACACTCAGTCCTCGCCCAAGGGCATGGACACCTACGGCTCGCGGTCGCTGACCGTGGGCGGTATCGCGCTGGTCAAGGCGACGGACAAGGTCGTCGAGAAGGCTCGCAAGATTGCGGCGCACATGCTGGAGTGCGCCGAGGTCGACCTCGATTACGTCCGTGGAAAGTTCACCATCAAGGGTACCGACAAGCACGTCACGGTATCCGAGGTCGCGCTGCGGGTGTTCGCGGCGCATGACCTGCCCGATGGCGTGGAGGCCAGTCTGGACTCCGATGCCACGTTCGATCCGGAGAATTTCTCCTTCCCGCACGGAACTCACCTGTGTGCGACTGAGGTGGATACCGAGACCGGGCGGGTGTCGATTCGCCGGTACGTCTGCGTGGACGACGTCGGCACCGTGGTGAATCCGCTGATCGTCGAAGGGCAGGTGCAGGGAGGTCTGGCCCAAGGCATCGCGCAGGCACTGTTCGAGGAGGCCATCTACGACGAGGGCGGCACGCTGACCACCGGGACGCTGGCCGACTATCTGGTGCCCAGCGCGGTGGACCTGCCGCATTTCACGACTGACCGCACCGAGACCCCGGCTACGACGAACCCGCTGGGCGTCAAGGGCGTCGGGGAGGCGGGCACCATCGCGTCCACTCCCGCGGTGGTCAACGCCGTTCTTGACGCAGTGCGCCACCTCGGAGTCGCCGACATCGATATGCCGTGCTCGCCGCAACGGGTGTGGCGAGCGGTGCAGTCAGCTCGCGGAGCCGTCAAATCCACCTCGGAGCACGCCACCGAGCCCGCTGCCGGCGGTGGGCTGGGCTCCATCGATGCGCAGCAGGGAGGTGCCGAGTGATCCCGTCAGCGTTCGACTACGTCGCCGCATCATCGGTAGAGGAAGCGGTGCAGGCGCTGACCCAGGCCGGCGAGGACGCCAAACTTCTCGCCGGGGGCCAGAGCCTGGTGCCGGTGCTCCGACTGCGGCTTGCCACCCCGACGACCCTGGTGGACTTGAACAAGATCAGCGAGTTGCGCGGGGTGCGTGATGACGGCGATGCCATCGTGGTGGGGGCGATGACCACGCACCACGATGTGATCAACGATTCGCTGGTCGGGGAGCATGCCGCGCTGCTGGCGCTGGCCACCCAGACGGTGGGCGATCCGCAGATCCGGCACCGCGGCACCCTCGGCGGCGCCCTGGTGCACGCCGACCCTGCTGGTGATCTGCTGGCTCCGGCGGTGGCGCTGGACTGCGAGATGGTCATCGTCGGGCCTGCCGGCCGGCGCACCGTGCCAGCCGCGGAGTTCTTCGTCGATCTGTTCACCACGGCGGTGGGTCCCGACGAGGTACTCGTCGAGGTGCGGATCCCGAAGAAGACCGGCTGGGGCGCGCACTATGAGAAATTCAACCGGGTGGCGCAGGCGTGGTCGATCGTCGCGGTCGCCGCAGCGGTGCTCATCGAGGGAGGATCGATCGTGCAGGCGCGAGTGGCGCTGACCAACATGGGCGCCACCCCGATCCGGGCAGTCGGGGTGGAGCAGGCATTGGTTGGCCAGCGGGCCAGCGCCGAGACGATCCGTGCGGCGGCCGAGCATGCGGCCGACGGCACCCGCCCGACGTCGGACGGCAACGCCGACGCCGACTACCGCGAGCACCTCGCGCGAGTGCTCACCGGGCGAGCTGTGGCCGCCGCTGCCGGGATGGCGGGCTGATCTGCATGAAGCTTGAGCATAAGTTCACCGTCCCGGCGCCCGTCGATACCGTCTGGCAGGCCCTGCTGGATCCGGCACGGGTCGCCCCGTGTTTTCCGGGAGCCACCATCACGTCGGCCAGCGGCGACGAGTTCGCCGGGATCGTGAAGGTCCGGCTGGGCCCGATCTCCTTGCAGTACCGCGGATCGGGCCGCTTCACCGACACCGATGAGACCGCGCACCGGACCGTGATCCGGGCGAGCGGTACCGCATCCGGAGGCCAGGGCACCGTGACGGCGACGGTGGTTGCGAGTCTCGTTGAAAACGGTGCGGGAACCGCAGTCACAGTGGCTACCGACATGATGGTCACGGGCAGACCGGCCCAGTTCGGCCGAGGCCTGATCGAGGATGTCGGCGGCAAGATCATCAGTCAGTTCGCGGACTGCCTGAGCGCAAGCTTGGGACAGCAGCCAGGACCCGCCCCGGTCGTCGAGTCGCGGCCGTCCGCCCCATTGCAGCCGACGCCGTCGCCGCGAGCTCCGGCGCGGCCAGCCCAAGTGCCGCCAGCCCCCGTGCGGCCGGTACCTCCGCCGATGGCGGAGGAGATCGACCTGCTCGAAGCCGCCGGTGGGGCCGTCGTCAAACGGGCGATACCAGCAATTATCGCACTCGTCCTGCTGGCGCTTATCATCCGCCGCTGGCGGAAGCGTAGACCATCGCCAGCGAGTCGGGTGAGTCGTGAACTCGACAGGAACGACCTCAGCGCCGCTGGAAACGTCGGTATGGTCGAGTTCACGACACGGAACCCCACGACGGCGCTAGTCGACTTGGGGGATGGCGGGGCCTAGGAGGTCGTCGGCGTCGACGATGCGGTACGCGTAGCCCTGCTCGGCCAGGAAGCGCTGGCGGTGCGCGGCGTACTCCTTGTCCAGGGTGTCGCGGGAGACGACCGAGTAGAAGTGCGCCGGCCGGCCGTCGGCCTTCGGGCGCAGCACGCGGCCGAGCCGCTGCGCCTCCTCCTGCCGCGAGCCGAACGTGCCGCGAGACCTGAATGGCGACCGCCCGCCTCGGGCAGGTCGATGGAGAAGTTGGCGACCTTGCTGACACGACGAGCACCCGCAACTCGCCGTTGCGGAACGCCTCGAACAGGCGCTCGCGCTCCTTGTTCGTGGTCGAGCCCTGGATGACCGGGCGCGTCGAGCGGCTCGCCGAACTCGTCGAGCTGGGCGAGGTAGGCCCCGATCACCAGCGCCGGTCGTCCTTGTGCCGGTCGACGAGCGGCTCACCACGGCAGCTTGGCTGCGCGCGGTCGCGCAGACCCGGTAGCGCTCCTCGGGCTCGGCAGTGGCGTAGCGTCATCCGCTCGTCGTCGGTGAGCGTGACCCGGACCTCGACGCAGACCGCCGGCGCGATCCAGCCCTGCGCCTCGATGTCGCGCCAGGGCGCGTCGTAGCGCTTGGGCCCGATCAGGGTGAAGACGTCGCCCTCGCGGCCGTCCTCGCGCACCAGCGTCGCGGTGAGCCCGAGCCGGCGGCGGGACTGGATGTCGGCGGTCATCCGGAAGACCGGAGCGGGCAGCAGATGCACCTCGTCGTAGATGACCAGGCCCCAGTCCCGGGCGTCGAACAGGTCCGAGGTGCAGGTGCTCGCCCTTGCGGCGCGTGGTCATCACCTGGTACGTCGCGATCGTGACCGGACGGATCTCCTTGCGCTCGCCGGAGTACTCGCCGATCTCGTCCTCGGTGAGCGAGGTGCGCGCCAGCAGCTCGCGCCTCCACTGCCGGCCGGCGACGGTGTTGGTGACCAGGATCAGCGTGGTGGCCCCGGCCTTGGCCATCGCGGCGGCGCCGACGATCGTCTTTCCGGCCCCGCACGGCAGCACGACGACCCCGGAGCCGCCGGCCCAGAACCCTCGACCGCGTCGCGCTGGTAGGCGCGCAGCGTACCAGCCCTCCTCGCTCAGCGCGATCGGGTGCGCCTCACCGTCGACGTAGCCGGCCAGGTCCTCGGCCGGCCAGCCGACCTTGCAGCAGCGCCTGCTTGATGCGGCCGCGCTCGGCGGGTGGACGAGCACGGTGTCGTCGTCGACCCGGGCGCCCAGCATCGGCGCGATCTTCTTGGTGCGGATGACCTCTTCGAGCACCGCGCGGTCGAGCGCGTGCAGCACCAGCCCGTGCGCCGGGTGCTTGACCAGCCGCAGCCGCCCGAAGCGGTCCATCGTGTCGGCGACGTCGACCAGCAGCGCATGCGGCACCGGATAGCGGGAGTAGCGCATCAGCACGTCGACGGCCTGCTCGGCGTCGTGACCCGGCGGCCCGCGCGTTCCACAGCGCCAGCTTGGTGACCCGGTAGGTGTGCACGTGCTCGGGCGCGCGCTCGAGCTCGGCGAACGGGGCCAGCGCGGCGCGCGCCTCGCCGGCCGCCGTGGTCGGCCTCGAGCAGCACGGTCTTGTCGGACTGGACGATGAGAGGCCCGGTCTCCGGCGATGAGCCCAACGAGTTCCTCCGGTTGGCAAGCGCCCCGGCCGGGTGGTCGGCTCGGTCTGCAACCAGTGTCCCAGGTGCGCCAGTGCCCGCGCCGCCGAGGCGCGTCAGGGGGTGGTTCGTCCTCGTTTGGGTTGAATACAATTACCTTCCGTGGTCAAACCCGTCCATCAGGGTAAGAAAAGATCCGCCGCTCGGGTGTTGTGCCGTCAAGGTACTGGCGCGGTCAGCGGTCGAATAGGACGGTAAGCGGTCGGATAGGACGGGTAACGAGGCCCGTGGGACGGCTCGGTCGGGCTCGTCGTATCGTCCGTCCCTTACAGCAGGCGTATCCGGCTCGGTGCCAGAGACGTTACCTCCGTGCGGTGCGGATGGCTCACGACCGTGGTTACCGTGGTGCGCCGGATGGCCGGCCACCGTCGACCCTTGGGGAGGGACCCCACCGTGTTAGCGAGTAGTTCGCGAACCCCGGCTTCCGCGGAGGCGGCGGGATGACCGCCGTACTCAACTCGCCCGTGGAGGCGGGACCGGGGGCCGGTCCGCCGACCCTGCGTTCCCGTTGGTACTGGCGCAACTGGCCAGTGGTGGTGAAGCTGGCCGCTGTCCTGCTGGTGCCGACCATCGTCGCCCTCGTCGCGGGGGTACTGCGGATCGTGGATGAGGCTGGCGCCGCGCCGGGCTACGCCCGGATCTCCCAGATCGCGCGCGTGCAGCAGCAGCTGTCCGATCTGATCGTCGGTGTGGAGCGGGAACGGGCCCTGTCCACGGCGTTCGTCGCCCAGGGCCGCGCTGGCGACCGGGGACCGCTGAACCTGCAGTTCCGCGCCGTCGACACCAGTGTGCAGGTGGTCGCGGGGGCCGCCGGCAAGGTGGACGGCTTGGACTTCACCCGCTCCCCGCTCGCTGCCCTCGGCGCGCTGGGGCCCCTGCGGGCGAGCGTGACCACCGGCTTCGGGCCTGTCGAGGTGGTGGTCACCGAGTACAGCGACGCGATCGACCCCCTGATTGAGCTGGATTCAGCGCTGACCCGCCAGCTCGATGACGTCGCCGTCACCAACGATGCTGCTGCCGTACATTCCCTGGTCTCCGGTCGCGAGCAGATCAGCCGGCAGCACGCGATCGTCTCGGCAGCGCTGTACACCAACCACCTCGGCTCCGGTCAGATCGAGGATCTGCGGACCGCGGCCGTCCGGCAGGTGACCGACCAGGACGCCCTCCGGGCCGCCTTGGGGCCCGCCGAACGAGCCAGCGCGATCGCCGGCGTCGGTCCGGACGCTGAGCTGTCCCGGCAGCGGCTGTTGCAACTGATACTCAACCGTGGTCTCGCGGGCGAGCCACTCAACGCCTCGCCGCAGGATTGGGACCAGCGCAACGCGGTGGTCATCGACAACATCGGCACCGTCGAGAAGAACCTGCGGCAGCGGATCGAACAGACCGCGCAGGCGTTGCTTGACCATGTGCGCACCGCGGCCGGCCTGAACTCGGTCATCCTGTTCTTCGCGCTGGGTCTGGGTGTGCTGGTCGGCATCTTCGTGACCCGGGCTCTGCTGCGCCCGCTGGGCGTGCTCAAGCGCACCGCCCTGGACGTCGCTGATCGGCGGCTGCCCGAGGCGATGGCCCGGATCCGGGATGGTGAACTGCCCGAGACTGCGGTCGAGCCGGTGGCGGTGGGTACTCGCGAGGAAATCGGTCAGGTCGCCAGGGCGTTCGATGAGGTACACAGCCAAGCGGTCCGGCTGGCCGGCGAGCAGGCCCAGCTCCGGGCCAACGTCAACGACATCTTCGTCAACCTGTCGCGCCGCACCCAGGGCCTGGTCGAGCGCCAGCTCAAGCTCATCGACCGGCTCGAAAGTGGTGAGCAGGATCCGCAACAGCTGGACAACCTTTTCCAGCTTGATCACCTCGCCACCCGCATGCGGCGTAACAGCGAGAACCTTCTGGTGCTCGCGGGCAACGATGGGGCCAACCGGACCGGCCGTCCGGTCCGACTGATCGACGTGCTGCGCGCTGCGGTCTCCGAGGTGGAGCAGTACCAGCGTCTCGTGCTGCAGCAGCCGCCCGCGGTTCTGGTGCTGGGCCGGACGGCGAGCGACCTGGTGCATCTATTGGCCGAGCTGCTGGACAACGCGACCCAATTCTCGCCCCCGGATAGCCATGTGATGGTCTCCAGTGACGTCACTGCCGACGGCTCGGTCGCGATCGAGGTCGCCGACCGTGGTGTCGGGATGACCGACGTGGAGCTCGCTGAAGCCAACGACCGGTTGGCCCGCCCACCGTTAGTGGACGCTTCGGTGTCCCGCCGGATGGGTCTGTTCGTGGTCGGCCGGCTGGCCGGCCGGCACGGCATCGAGGTGCAGCTACGTCGCGGTGAGGGCGGCGGGGGTGTCTGGGCTTCCGTGATCATGCCGGCGCAGCTGGTGCGCGTGGCGTCGGAGACGGTCGAGCCGTCCTCGGCGGCCGTTCCTGAGCTGACCGGGTCCTCTGAGGTGACCGAACCGCCCGAGCTGACCGAATCCACCGAGCTGACCGAATCCACCGAGCTGACTGAACCCACCGAGCTGACTGAACCCACCGAGCTGACTGAACCCACCGAGCTGACTGAACCCACCGAACCCACCGTGCTGACCGAACCCACCAGCACCGGCTCCGCCGACCCGGACGTCAACGCTGTGGACGACCCGTTGGTTAACGCCGACGTCGCGCCATCGCAGCGCAGCGGGATGCAATCACCGGCAGTGTCGGACCTCGCGCAGCCGCCACCGGCTCCGCCGGGCCCGCCAGCCAGCCCTCCGACCGCCCGGCCGGCAGAAAGTCCAGCGGATGTCCCTGTCGCCGGATCCAGCGCAGAGCTGTTCCGACCAGCCCGGGCAACGGTGGCCGGACCGGTTGGACCGGGACCGCGGGTGACGCTGCAGCACTCGACGCCGATTTTCGACGACGTGGCCTCCGCGTGGTTCAAGGAGCACGAGGCCGTCCCGGTGCGATGGACTGCGCCGGCGGCGCGGGGGTCGGCGGGAACGTCGACGCGGGAGGCTCCGTCGCCGGATGCGCCGCTGCCCGATGCCCCTGCGGCGGATGCACCAGGTCCCCCGCCTTTGACGCGTCGGCAGCCCGGCAGGACATTCGCCGGGGGCGGCAGCCCCTTCGCCGAGTCCGAGCCGGGCGGTGCCGGCAAACCTCCCTCGGACCAGCCGGTCCCGGCATTGGCGGCCGCGCGTTCAGCTGATGCGCTCGCACCGGACTGGGGCGCCGCGGATGCGGGATGGCGGGCGGCTGAGGCACTGGCGATGCCGGTGAGCGCTGAGGTCACCGCCATGGGGCTACCCCGGCGCCAGCCTCGGGCGATGCTGGTACCCGGTGCTGCGGGTGCGGTCGAACCGCCGAGTGCCCCCATGCGCAACGCCGAGTCGGTTCGTGGCCGGCTCGCCAGCTACCAGCAGGGGATCCGCGAAGGACGCCAGGCCCGCCGGAACCTCGATGAGAGTGACCGATCCTCACCGGAGCAGCAGGGCGCAGAGGAGGAGACGACGTGACGGTTGCGCAGCCGCAGCCAGAACGCTTCGGGTGGCTGGTCGACGACTTCGTCAACCGGGTCGCCGGGGTTGCGCACGCGTTGGTGGTGTCGACTGAAGGCATGCCCCTGGCCGCGTCGGCCCACCTGCCCCGGGATCGTGCCGATCAGCTCGCTGCGGTGGCGTCCGGGCTGGTCAGCCTGGCTCAGGGGGCCGCCCGTTGCTTCGATGCCGGTCAAGTCGTGCAGACGGTGGTGGAGCTGGAACGCGGGATCATGCTGCTGATGTCGATCAGCGACGGCTCCAGTCTTGCGGTGCTGGCGGCTCCGACGTGCGACATCGGGTTGGTGGGCTATGAGATGACGCTGCTGGTCGACCGAGTCGGCCAGCAGCTCACAACACACCCGCGGGCCGATCTGCATGGCGTGCTGGGTCGTTGACGTGGCGGTGAGGTGGTCGTGAGCAGGCCCAGCGGTGACGGCGGTGATGACCAGTCGTTCGCAGGTTTGGTGAACAGCCTCAGCAGTGGCCCCTCATGGTTGGGTAGGCGTAGCAAGAGGTCGGCCAGGTCGGTGGCCAACCAGCAGGCGGTTCCGGTCGACCAGCCCCCGGCGCAGACCGCCTCAGCGGCTGCGGGATCCGACGAGTGGAGGCCATCCGAGGTCGCCGCGTCTGTGGTGCGGCCCTACACCTGGACATGCGGACGCACCTCGCCGGTCATCGATCTCGCGGTGGAAACGCTGGTGTCGACCAGCGACCACGGCCACGACGTGGCGGTGTTGACGAGCGAAGAACACCGGGCAGTGGCCGAGCTGTGTGGCAACCCCCGATCGGTGGCCGAAGTGGCCGCTCTATTATCCCTGCCGCTGGGAGTAGTCCGAGTTCTGCTCGCCGACATGGCGGATATCGGCCTGGTTGTGGTGCACCGCAGCGCCAACGGCGCGAGCAACACGCCGGATATGGCCTTGATGGAAAGGGTGTTGAGTGGACTTCGTCGACTCTGACTGGTCACGGTCCCAGGGGGGCGCAACGGCGGCAGCGGTCAAGCCCGACCCGGCGCGGTTCAGTCCGCCCGCCGCGCGGCAAGGCGCAAACAACCGGCCTAGCGTGATTTCCGCGAAGATTGTCGTCGGTGGTGGTTTCGGCGCGGGCAAGACAACCTTCGTCGGCACGGTATCCGAGATCGAGCCACTGACCACCGAGGCGGTGCTCACTGATGCGAGTACCTCGGTGGATGACCTCGCGGCCACTCCGGACAAGTCGACCACCACTGTCGCGATGGACTTCGGTCGCCTTTCACTGGATGCGGAGCTGATCCTCTACCTGTTCGGCACCCCGGGGCAGCACCGCTTCTGGTTCATGTGGGATGACCTCGTTCGTGGTGCGATCGGCGCGGTGGTTCTGGTGGACACCCGTCGGCTGGCCGACTGCTTCGCGGCGGTGGATTTCTTCGAAGACCGCGGCCTGCCCTACGTCATCGGGGTGAACTGCTTCGACGGCGTGCTCAGCCACAGTGTCGAAGACGTGCGGGAAGCGCTGGCGATCGGATCCGCGGTACCGATCGTGCCGTGCGACGCTCGCGAGCGGGACTCGACCAAGAGCACCCTCATCGCGCTGGTCGAGCACGCCATGCGGAAGTCGGTGGCAGCTCACGCGTGATCGTCGAACTGGGAGAGTGCGCAGCGTGGCGGGCTACGACGTGAGGGCTACACCACCTCCCGACTTTGACGGCTCCACTCACGTCACTGTGCGTGATCAAATGACTACACATAGCTCCGGTCGAGCGCCTAGTTTCGCCATGCTCGGGATCGGTGCCGCAACGCTGCGACACCGCGGCGCTAGATGGCGGCTGCGAGACTGGCGGTTGCGCACCAAACTCACCGCGGTGCTGTTGGTGCCCCTGCTGCTCGCCGGTGTGCTCGGGGCGCTGCGGGTCACCGATCTGACGCGCACGGCGCAGAACTTCGCCGCGCTGGCTCGCCAGGTCAGGTTCGCCCAGCAGCTGGATCTTGTCGTGTACGCCCTGCAAGGTGAGCGATACCAGGCTGCCGCCATGCAAGCCAGCGGCCGCACCGCAGACCGCGGCGCACTGCAGACGCAGCTTCAGCGGGTGAACTCCGCTGTCACGGCACTTCGCGCGGCGGACCTGAGTGCGGCGGCTTTCCCCACCGACGTGGGCGGTCGGCGGGTGCCGGCCCAGCGGGTTGCGCTGAGCCTGCTGTCCGGGCTGCCTGCGCTGCGCCAGGCCATCCTCCGCGATCCTGCGCCGGCGGCTGCCCCAGCTAATGCTCCAATGAATGCCCCGATTAATGCCCCAATTAATGTCTCAGCGGGTGCTGCCGCAGGCAACGCCGTCGCCGCATACTCCACGCTCATCGCGGTGCTGCTTGAGCTCGACCGTCGAGCGCTGGACGGAGTTCCCGACTCGTTGGCCCGCCGAGCCGACGCCGTCAAGGCTCTTGCGATCGCCGAGGAACAAGCCTCCTGGCAACAGGCAGCGATGTTGACGGGGATTCTGTCCGGTGGCTTATCCGTGGAGCAGCAGCTTGCGCTGCGGACCACCGACGCCCGGTTCGCCGCCGCCGGCGACGAGTTCGGTCAAGCCGTGTCGGCCGTACAACGACAGCGATACTTCGCAGCCAGGGCGGTGGTCGATCGGGAGCGGTTGCTGTCCGCCGCGCTGGACCGGGCGGTGCGGGGAGCACCGCTGGAGACGGTCCCCGGTGACTGGAACTCTGCCGCGGCGGCGACCGTCGAGATCATCCACCAGGAATACGGCGCCCTGCTCAGTGAGTTGCGGGCGGTCACCCTGGCGCGCAGCGACCGGGCGTGGCATGAGGCGTTCTGGGACGGCGCCGCGATCGTCGCGCTGCTGGGGCTGGCCATCGCATTGCTCGTCGTCATAGTGCGCTCGCTGCTGCAACCGCTGCGTGCGCTGCGCACCGCCGCGTTCGAGGTGGCCGACCGACGGTTGCCGGAGGCCGCCGAGCAGCTGCGCAGCACTGACGGTTGCCCAGCCAGCTGGATCCAGTGCCGGTACCGGTGCACTCAAGGGAAGAAGTCGGCCAGATCGCCAGGGCTTTCGACACCGTGCACGTCCAGGCGGTCCGGCTGGCCACCGAGCAAGCCCAGCTGCGCAGCAGCCTCAACGACGTGTTCGTCAACCTGTCCGGGCGTAGCCAGCGCCTCGCGGCACGGCAGCTGCAGCTGATCGACGAGTTGCGCAGCGAAGCGCAAGATCCTTCGCTGATGCGGAACTTGGTTGCGCTCGATCGCCTGGGTGCCCGGATGCGCCGGCACAGCGAGAACCTACTGGTACTGGCTGGCGGGACCGTGTGTCGTGGTCCCGACGGACCGGTGCCGGTGCTCGACGTGCTCACTGACGTCATCTCGGAAATCGATGATCACCAGCGGGTGACCGTGTCCCCGCCTCCGGCGGCCATGGTGGCCGGACCGATCGTCAACGACCTGGTACATGTGATTGCAGAGTTGCTCGACAATGCCACCAGCGTCTCTCCGCAGGGCACCATGGCGACCCTGGCCGCCACGCTGACCGAAGACACGAGCCTGCTGGTGGAGATCACCGACTCGGGGCCCGGTCTCCCTGCGGAGCAACTACAGGGATCAACGCGCGGCTGGCCTCGGCGCCAACGGCGGATGTGTCGGTCTCGTTCAGATGGGTCTGTTCGTGGTGCGTGAGCTGGCCGCGCAGCACGGCATCTCGGTGCGGTTGCGCCAGCGCCTCGGTGGCGGCGGGACCACCGCGACAGTGCAGCTACCGCCCTCCATGGTGACGCTCGATCTCCGGGTGCCGATGGATCGCGCCGCAGACAGCAATTCTGGGTCGGCTGGGTGGACTGGCACCGAAGAGCAACTGCCGCTGCAGGTGTCGGTGATCGACGAATCCATTGAGGGCGAGCTGTTCAGTCCGTCCTCGATCAGTCCAGCTTCGCTCGGCGCGGTCACGTCGCAGTGCAGCCAGCCGCGCACGGCACAGCAGGAGTGCCTCAGCTCCTCGGTAGTAATGGCCAGACGAGCCACGAGACGGCGGCCACCGATCAGTGGCCAATCCCGCTCAGTTGGCGAGTCCGAGGCCGCCGGACAGGATGGCGGTAACGCAGCCCGATGAGGTTCACGAAGAGATCTTCGAGATGGTCTCAGCGTGGTTCCGCGAGCGGCAGTCCACGCCGGTGAGCGCCCCGCCAACGACCAGGGCGACCGAGTGGTGGACCCCCTTTGACGAGGGATGGCAGTCCGCGCAAGCGTTGCGCGGACAAATTGACCATGAATTTACCCAAGCCGGGTTGCCCAAGCGGGAGCCGCGCGCGCATCTCGTGTCCGGTGCGGACGGTGGTGTGCTGCCGCCGCCGGTGCTGGCGGGGCCAGCCCGCACACCGGACGCTGTACGCGGCCGGTTGAGCAGGTACCAGCGTGGATTAAACGTCGGGCGGCACGCCCGCATTGGCCCTGATGAGCAGCTCACCTGGACCGACACTCTGCAGCGGCCATTCGACGAGCGAGCTTCCGAGGAGAACCAGCAGTGACGACAGCAGAGTCCCGGCACCCCGTCCAGCCCAGCCAGTTCGGCTGGCTCGTGGATAGCTTCGTCCAACAGGTGCCCGGTGTGGCGCATGCCGTCGTTGTCTCCGCCGATGGGCTGCTACTGGTCCCGTCCTCCGGATTGCCCCACGACCGCGCCGATCAGCTTGCCGCGGTCACCTCGGGTCTGGTGAGCCTGACCCAGGGTGCGGCCCGGTGTTTCGAGGCGGGAGGGGTCGTGCAGACCGTTGTGGAGATGGAGCGTGGCATCGTTTTGACCATGGCCATCAGTGACGGATCCAGCCTCGCTGTGCTGGCCTCGCCGAGCTGCGACATCGGTCTCATAGGCTACGAGATGACGCTGCTGGTCGACCGAGCGGGCAAGCTGCTGACCCCCGAACTGCGCGCCCAGCTACAGAACGCCGTCCGCCCGTAAATCTGTGGCCCGTGATGGCTTCCGCGCTACTTTTGCGGGAGTGCCGTCACTGGCAATGACGTGCAGCTTCCTGCTGAGGCCGCCGGCCGTCTCGGTGCGTACCGTGGACAACGTGCGGCGCAGCGTGAGCTCGGCGTCGCGGGCCGGGGTGAGTTAGCGGTGATGTCAGCACGGTCTCGAGACGATCGGCTGTCCGCGCCGGTAGCCGCTCTCGTCGGTCTGCTCTCGGTGGCCGCGGGACTCGGAGTGGGGCACCTGGTGGCCGGGTTGGTGTCGCCGACCGCCTCTCCGTTCCTCGCGGTGGGCAGCACCGCGATCGACCTCACCCCGATCGGTCTCAAGGACTTCGCGGTCCGCAGCTTTGGTACCTACGACAAGACCGTTCTGCTGATGGGCATGGCGGTGGTGATCGCACTTGTCGGGGTGGCTACCGGCTTAGTGTCCCGGCGCTCCCGCGTACCCGGGCTGATCGTGATCCTGCTGCTCGGCGCGGTCTCCGTCGCTGCGGTGATGACCCGCCCCAGTGCAGGTCCGCTCGACCCTCTCGCTCCGCTGGCTGGGCTGATTGCCAGTCTGGGGACATTCGCCGTCCTGCATGAGCGGGGTCGAACCAGCGCAGCGCAGGCAGCGAACGGAGCGACGCCGCGGCTGTCCCGTCGCGAGGTGTTGGCCGGATCAGCGGTAATCGGCGCGGGTGCCGGTATCGCAGCGCTAGGCGGCCAGCTGCTGATCAAGCGCGGTGGTGTCGAGGCTTCTCGCGCCGCGGTCGGCCGCATCGTGCCCGCCGTGGCCGCGCCGCAGATCCCGGCCGGGGCGGACTTCGCCGCCGACGGGTGGCCGACCTTCATCACGCCGAACCGGGATTTCTACCGGATCGACGTCAACCTCACGCTGCCGCAGCTGCGCACTGAGGACTGGCGGTTGCGGGTGCACGGGATGGTCGATCGGGAGCTGCACCTGAACTGGGCGGACCTGACCTCTCGCCGGTTGATCGAGCGCCCAGTGACCATGCTCTGCGTCTCCAATGAGGTGGGCGGACCCGTATATCTCTACAGCCAACTTCACCGGCGTGCCGCTCGCGGACATCCTCACGGAGGCCGGTGTGCACAGCGGCGCGGAGCAGGTGTTCACCACCAGCGTCGATGGGTGGACCTGTGGTAGCCCGACCGCCGTGCTCGCCGATCCCGGCCGGCAGGCCATGCTGGTGATCAGGATGAACGGTGAGCCGTTGCCGATTGAGCACGGCTTCCCGGTGAGGATGGTCATTCCTGGGCTTTACGCGACCCGGGTGGATGAGGACTTCCCAGCCGGTGCGGTGTACGTGCCGGTGGTGAGTTTCGCACAAGAGGACGCAATTCTCGACGCTGCTTTCGCCATCATCGAGCCAGTGGCGCGCGTGGTGGGCTTGACACATTCCTGGTGGCCGATCGCAGGTTGGGAACGCACATCCGTGGTCTCGGGCGACGAGCGCGCGGCGAATGGCTGGCGAGACGGTTCGCATGGCCCGTCCGACGTCGAGGGCTTCGGATTTCCTACCCAGGACAACGGGGATTATCTTCGCGTCACACGCCCACCGCCTCGCCTCGGCGGCGCTGAGATGCGTGCCGTAGTCCAGGGTCGCGACAGCGAGGCCGGTGCGCAGCGCGTCCCAGTCGATGGTGACGGTCAGGTGCGGTGGCTCCCCGGCGGTGGTGGGGCACTCTTCGGCCGCGCGGGCGAGCCCGCAGATCTCCAGCAGGGCATCGGCGTTGCGCTGCGGGGTGGTGCGGGGATCGGGGACGCCTTCGCCGGCGGGGCAGGGTCCGGCGAGTTGCTCGATCAACGACCGCAACGCGGCACTGTGCTCGGCCTCCAAGAAGCCTTCGAGCCCGAGTCGCCCGTCGCGGCGGCTGCGCAGCCGGAGTTCCCCGGCGGTGGGTGCGGGATCTGGCTCGTTACGGGGTTCCGGTCCGTCGGGGTCAAGGTGGTCGATGATGTGGCGGCCGATGGTGTGCAGCGAGGTGGGGTTAAACGAGCGGGCGTGGCACGCGAGGTCGGCTTCGGCGGCGTCGCGGTCGGTGGCGCTGACGCTGGTGGGAATCGCGGCCATCGTCTCGGTGATCACCCGCACGTGCGCCGGGCCGATCTCCCCGGCGGCCGGCGCCGCGGCGGTGCTGGGCAGCAACGGCGCCAGGATTGCACCACCCAGCGCGCGCCGCGGACCCAGCTGGGTGGCGTGGGCGACTCGGGCGCCGGCCTCCGTGGGTGAGAGGTTCAGCATTGCACCGAGCAGTTGTTTGGTACTGCGGAACCCGGCGCCGACCGCGATATCCCGAGAATGCAGCTCCGCGACGGTATCGAGCATCACTGAATACAGCATCCGCGACACCGAGTCAATATCACGGATCTGATCCTGCAACCCGGTGTCATCACAGTCGAAAATCGCGCGACGCGACTGATCGAGGCCGGCGACCATCGCCTGTTTCGAACCCACCTGCGTCTCGATCACCTCACCATCATCGCACCTACCCCTGACGATCTCGGGGCTCAACCAGAGCTGTCGGCGCGAGGATTCCAGTGAGAGCTTGACACCAGCTCAGCGGCAATGCCACTAAGTTAGTGGCGGTAAATGACGAAGGATCACCGCTCATGATCACTGTTTGTGTGCCGGGAGCGACATCTCGTGTCGTTTTTGACACACAAACCGTGATCATGAGTTAACTCGCCCGCTAAACTTAGGAGCATTGAGCTCAGTGGAGCTGACGCACTTCCGCACTGGGTCAGTCGTGCATGACCGCGGCTGAGGTGATTCGGTGCAGCGAGAAGCGCCGCAGTTCATCGGCGCAGCGGTCGAACCCTTCCACAACGCCGCCGCCCACCCGCACCGGCCGGATGATCCGCCTACTGGCCACGCCGTGGGCGTCGATGTAGCCGATGCAGACGTTGGTGCCGGCGTGGGCCGCACCTTGCAGGAGGACCAGCGTGGCACCGGTGGACACCGCACCGGGCAGCACCGCGGGCCCGCGGGCAGCGGTGGCTGCGGCGTCCCCGGTCCGTACCGCTGCCACCATGGCGGCAAGCTGTTCCGCCGAAGGGATAGGCGGCATGCCGGCCCGGCGAGGCACCTGAGTCCGGGGCCTGGCCCGGCGAGCTCCGGCGCGCAGGTCGACGACCTGGCCGTCGGGTCCCTCGGCGACCGGGAGGAACCCGGCGCCGCGTACCTCCTCGAGGAGCGTAGCCAGCGGCAAGGGGCTGATCAGCACGGTGGGAGCAAGCCGGCGCAGCCCGCAGCGGGCGGCGACGGGATGTGCCAACAGTTCCGTGAGCAGTACCGCATCGTCGCACCGGAGGAAGGCGGCGGCACCACCACCGCGCAGCCGCCCGTGCCGGCGGGCCACATCGTCGATGAGGTAGCTCAGCGACTGCGGCACCGTGGTTACCGATCGGGTTCGGAACAGCTCGTGCAGATCGGCGGCACCGCGGCCGGCGTCCAGGGCCCGGCGGACGGTCTCCTCGGTGACCCGGTAGACGGTGGCGCCACCGGCTGACTCGACGTCGGCGACCAGTCCGATCTCCCTGGCCAGCTCGGGCTCCAGCGGACCCGGCGCCACCACGGTGCGGTCGGCCTGCACGACCACGTGGTTTACCGGCTCGGGCAACGCGGTGTGGAGTACGGCCGATGCGGCCGCGGCCCCGTCGCGCAACAGGACACGGCCGGCCGAGGACATCGCCCCCAAGGCGAGCACGCCCAGTGCGGTGGCCTCCTGGATGGTCCAGCTGACCATCTCTTCGCGGCGCCGACCGTCTTGGCGGGGGGCCCGCCAGGCGAGCACGTCGGCGAGCTCTTCGGATCGCTGGATACCGCGCCCCGCGGGCAGCTCGGCGATCGCCTCGAGGATTCGGCGGCGCTGCACCGGGGCACGTGGCTGGGACAACTCGTTGGACAGGGCGGCCAGCGGCCGGTCTTTGTCATCGCGGGTTCCGGCTAATCCAGGCAGCCGGGGAAGCTCGAGCCACCCGGGCACCAGCACGGCCCAGCGCCGTTGCGGTGGCGCGGCGAGCCACGTATCGGCGGCGAGGGTGGGCAGCCACAGCGGTGCGCCCGTTCCCTCGTCGGTCCAGGTAATCAGTCCGGCAGCGACGGCGACCTCGGCGACCAGCGCTGCTCTCGCCTCGTCGACGTCCAGCAGGCGCGCCGTTCGTCGCATGTCCCGCAGGCCCAGGCCACCCGCGCGCAACATCGGGGGCGGCTCCGCTGACCATCCGGCGAGCAGTTTCTCGGTGTGGCGCAGCAGATCGAGCACCGCGCCGGCGGCCGTCGAATCGACCATGGACGGATCGCGCTGCTGGGTGGGCAGCATTGGTTCGTCCAGCTCGAGTGCCCCGAGTGGCTGGTCTGCGCGCAGCGCGAGACCCACCTGTGCCGGCAACTCGACGGTGCCGGCGTCGATCCGCCGCAACAGCCCGCGGGCCAGCAAACGTTGCACCGGCGTGCGGGCCCGGTCCAGCCCAACCACCTCGGCGGCGTACCGGCTGGTCCCGACTGGCGACCCGGCGGCCAGGGCCCGCAGGATCCCCAGCTCGTCATCGGCCAGCTCGGCGAGGACGGCATTGAGGTCGACGCCGACGAGATCCGCGGCGGGACGACCCAAGCCGCCCGGATGCGGGCCGATGACCTGGCGCGCTGCCGGCACCACCGCAAGCGCCGCATCCTCGCCCCATGCCAGGGCGCGGCATCGCAGCGCGGCCAGACCCTGACCAATCCGGGCAGCGGTGACGTCGGGACCGAGCAGCCGCCCGACCTCTGCCCGGTTCACCGGTGCGGCGTCCGCACCGGCTACCAGCAGCGCCGAGAAGACCGCCAGAGTGAACCGGTCGAGGTCCTCGCAGGCCCGGGCGACTGATGCCACGATCCCAGCTCGGGTAGCCAGCACCATCGAATCCGCCGGCGGGGGCACGGCGAGGTCGGGGCGGGTGCGCAGTAACTCGACCAGCGTGTCGTCGTCCCGGGAGCGTAGCCAGTCAGCAAGCGCGGTGCTGGGCATCTGCTCCAGGGTAGCGAGAGCCCTCCCGACGCGTCGCGCGGCGCCCCCGGCCACCCTGTAGTTGATCCCCACCCTAGTTGATCCCACTCTGTAGTTGAGCTCATCGGCATCGGGCACAATGGGCGGTGGCTAGCTGAGCACATTGGCGGGTACCACCGAGGAGGAGAAGCTGTGGCCAAGCGCACCGACCGCATCGACCCGACCTGGCCGAGCTGGTCGGAGGAGGACCACCCGGTCACCGAACTCGCCGCTCCACTCCAGGGCGCGCTGTCTCCGTTCGGCGAGGTTACCTTCCCGCTACCGGCGGATCAGCTCCCTTATGAGCACCCGCATACCGTGATCAACCGCAGCGATAGCGAGTAGCGGGGTCCCTGCGCGGTGGGCGTTTCGGCTCCGTTAGTGTGCCGTCACCGCGCGGCCCCAATGGACGTCACAGCGTCGTTGGTGCGAGCGGGATCGCCCGCTCGGAGAGGGCGAGCCACCTTGTTCTGCTCGTCCGACACCACACGAGGTCATGGCCCAACGTCCTCCCGGATCCGTCCGATTACTCGACCGTCCTTATCTGATCGCGTGCGCGATCGGCGGGGTTCTGCTGGTCGTGGTAGTGATCATTGCGGTGGCCTTCGTGGCCCCCTTCGGCGCCAGCCAGACCCGCAAGGCCGCGCCGCCACCGGCCCCTGTCGTGGCCGCCCCGACCGTCGCGATTCCGCCGGCGATGATCCCCGCAGACCCTGCAACGTTGCCGCTGAGCACCACCTACACCGACATCAAAGGGGCGCCGCTTGACCCCGGTCCGGTGGCGGCCACCGACGGCACGGTGGTGCACCCCCGGCACGAGATCGTGGTGTACACCGCCCCCGGCGGCGCTCCCATCGCCCGGATCGCTGCCCAACAGATCGGCGACACCTGGCTGCCGGTGATCGCCCAGCAACCCGGGTGGGTGCAGGTGCTGCTGCCCTCCCGGCCCAACAGTTCCGCGGGCTGGATCACCGATATTGCACTCGATCGGGCGGTAACCCCGTATCTCATCCAGGTGCACCTTCGTTCCCTCACTATGGAGTTGTTGAAGGGGGGCCAGCGCCTGGGCTCCTGGACGGTAGGCACCGGAAAGGAAGCCCATCCGACCCCGCCGGGTCGGACGTTCCTGCTCGGTTCGTTCAGCGACACCGCACAGCGGTACTCGCCAGTGATCTTACCTCTGGGCACCCATAGCGCCACTCTGAACAGCTTCGGCGGCGGCCCGGGAACCGTCGCGATCCATACCTGGCCCACGGCCAATGTCTTCGGTACCCGCTCCAGCGATGGCTGCATTCGGGTGCCGGCAGACGCGCTCCACCAGTTGATCCAAGTTCCTCTGGGGACGCTCGTGCTCATCGACGAGAACTGAACGAACGAAAGGACAGCATGTGAACAGTAGGAAGCTCGCGGGCGTCAGTGCTGCCAGCGTCGGTGCTGCCACCGCCGTCGCGGCCCTGCTGCTGGGGACCCTGTCCGGCTCCGCAAGTGAAGAGCCCACCGCCTCGGCATTCGGGCTCGCCGCGCGCGGTTTGCTGCCCATCGATCCGACTCCGAGGGTGGAGGCTCCACCCGACGGGAGCAAGGCGCTCCTTGAGATCCCGGGATCGGATAGTGACCGGGACAAGGGCATCTACGTCGCGCTGCTCAAGGTCGAGGCGGAGCACTTCCGGTCCAAGGCCACGGCTGTCAAGGTGAACATCCTCGGCCTGCGCCTGAGGGTCCTGGAGGCAAGCTGCGATAACGGCCACGGTGAATCCTCGATCATCGGCACCGATGGTGACAGCACGGGAACGTCTTCGCCATATGCAGGCCAGGAGCTGGACCTGTCGCCGATAGTCAAGGTCGAGTTCAACCGGCAGCGTCGCGACCATGACAAGCTCACCGTCGATGCCGCAGTGGTTTCGTTGCTGCCCGGCGACCGGCACGGGCAGGCGCTCTCGCAGAAGGATCTCAACCTTTTCAAGAGCCTCACAGCTGGCAAGATGACGGTCCCGACCATGCAGCAACTGCAGGCTGCGCATGCCAAGTCGGCGGCCCCGGCAGGGCCTGTCACCGTCAACGACCTGCTTGGCGTGCTCAAGACGACCAATCCCGGCCTTCTCGCCAGGGGTGATGGTGACGCGCTTGAGGAGATCGTGATCTCCTCCGCCAGTTGCCAGGAACACCACGAGAACAACCAGGGCCCGAAGGAAGAGGCCCCGGCGCCACAGCCGGTTGAGGCACACCTGCCGGTCACGCACTGATCTGACCGACACACTCCGGAGGGGCTGGCACGCACTCGTGCCAGCCCCTCCGGCTTTGGGTGCCCTTCAAGTACCGCCAACCCCCTCCGGGGAGGTTGTTGACAGCTACCAACCCGTGGATCTGGTTCCCGCTCTGCTGCGGGGCAAGTCAGTGTTGCGGCCGTAGGATCGACTGGGTGAGCACAGAGAATCGACTGACCCATGTGGACGACCGTGGCGCGGCTCGGATGGTCGACGTCTCAGGCAAGCAGACCTCCGCGCGAGAGGCGGTCGCCTCGGGTGTTTTTCGCACCACCGAGGAGGTAGTGCGGTTGCTGCGTGCCGAACAGCTACCCAAGGGCGATGCACTCGCCACTGCACGCATCGCCGGGATCATGGCGGCCAAGCGAACGCCTGAGCTGATCCCACTGTGCCATCCGCTTTCCCTGACCGGGGTGACTGTGGACTTGCACACCACGGGCGCCGAGGTTCGGATCACCGCCACAGTTCGGACCACCGACCGCACCGGCGTGGAGATGGAAGCGCTCACCGCAGTCGCGGTTGCCGGACTCGCATTGCACGACATGGTGAAGGCGCTAGATCCCGCTGCCGTACTCGACGAGGTGCGGGTAGAACGCAAGACGGGTGGAAAGACCGGGCTGTGGACCCGGCCGTCACGTTGATGCCGACGGCTGAGCCGTCAACACAGGTTCGGGAGGACCGATGACAACAGCGACCCGTCGGGCCGTGGTCGTGGTGGCGTCCAACCGCGCCGCCGCCGGGGTGTATCCCGACCGCACCGGCCCGGTCATCGTCGACTGGCTGTGCGAGCGTGGGTATCAGACCCCGGACCCGGTGGTGGTACCTGATGGCTCGCCGGTGCGCGACGCGGTGGCGGTTGCGGTGGCGGACGCTGTCGACGTCGTGCTGACCACAGGCGGCACGGGAATCAGCCCCACCGACCGCACCCCAGAGGCCACCGAGCCGCTGTTGGATCGGCGGCTACCGGGATTAGCGGACGCCATCCGCTCAGCCGGCCTACCCGGCGTGCCCACCGCGGTGCTCTCCCGCGGCGTGGCCGGGGTAGCCGGCCGCACCCTGGTGGTCAACCTGCCCGGCTCCACCGGCGGAGTCCGCGACGGTCTGGCTGTCCTTGACCAGGTGCTGGATCATGCCATTGACCAGTTGCACGGCGCGGATCACGTCGGCAGCGGAACCGGACAGCCGTCCGCGCCTGTCCCCGACCGCAGCTCCAGCCACGAACACGGCCACGACCACAGACAGGACCACGGACAGGGAGAGGGGCGCAGCGACGGGGTGACTTCACCCGCAGCGTCGGCTGTCGTGCTTCGCGCGGTGGTCACCGAGGGCCCACTCGACGTTGAAGAGCACTCCCGCTTGGTGTCGCGCGCGGCCGCTGGCGCAGTGGTGAGCTTTTCGGGCGTGGTCCGCAATCATGACGGCGGCCGGGGAGTGCGCGCGTTGGAGTACTCCAGCCATCCCGGTGCCGGTGACGTGATCACGCGGGTGGCAGCCCAGGTCGCCGGAATGCATCCGGAGGTGTATGCACTGGCGGTCAGCCATCGCATCGGACCGCTTGAGATCGGCGACTCGGCCATCGTCTGCGCCGTATCTGCGGCTCATCGCGCCGCGGCCTTCGCTGCCTGCGCGGCACTCGTCGACGAGGTGAAGCTGCAGCTGCCGATCTGGAAGCGGCAGGAACTCTCCGACGGATCGGAGGAATGGGTCAACAGTCCGTGAGTCGAGTGGCGGAATGAGGCTCCGGAACTCAACCGCCGGCGAATGGCGGTAGTACATCCAGTTCGGCACCGGGGCGAAGTGGCGTAGCGCGGTCGCGCACTGCCACCGAATCGAGCAGGAAGGTGCATGCGCCCAACACCTTGTGTAGCGCCACTCCATGCCGGGCGGCGATTGCGTCTAGTGCATCCGCCACTGTGGCGTCATCGCCGATGTCGACGTTCTCGCTGGGCAACCCGGCGGCGGCACGCGCCGCTGCGAAGTACCGCACGGTCACCACGGTTAATCTCCCATCCTGTTCATCGTGTGGGTCGCGGATCGAAGCCCGATAGCCATCGGCTTCGCAGCGCATGCGTCCCCACTCGCATCTGCACTCCCGAACAACACAGTAAATCATAGCGCACCGGTCGGCTCGGGCACCTAACATGCAATCCGCTGGGGGGCAAGCGCCCAAACCGCAAACGCGGAGCGATGTCGCACAAGGTCCCGCAAACGCCACTGCTAAGTGCCACGAGCGGCAGCGGGAGCGTCCCTTTCTAGGTATCGGGACCCGTACTTGCGGAGGTATTCTTACTCGTATGCCGCACTACCGGATGTCAGAGGTTGCCGAGCTGTTCGGGGTAAGCGATGACACTGTTCGGCGGTGGGCGGATTCGGGGCAACTGACCGCGATTCGGGATGCCGGTGGTCGCAAGGCGGTGGACGGCGTGGAGCTGGCCGCGTTCGCCAAGTCGCAGGCGCATGCCACGCCCGATCCGTCGGTGGTGGACCGATCGGCACGCAACCGGTTCGTTGGACTGGTCACCGAGGTAATCACCGACCGGGTGATGGCGCAGGTCGAGATCCAGTGCGGACCACACCGGGTGGTCTCACTGATGAGTAGCGAGGCGGTACGAGAACTGGGACTCATGCCGGGGGTGCTTGCGGTGGCTGTCGTGAAGTCGACCCAGGTCCTGGTCGAGACCCCAGGAGGTCGCGGATGAAGGCCGCCGAAGGCGCCATCCGTGCCAAGCCCGGCTGCAGCGGTGAGACCGGTCACGCGGAACGCATCGGAAAGTCGTAGGCTGGGAGTGCGCGTCCCGGGTGCGGTTCGGGGCGCGTTCGTCTTGCTGGTCGAGTCCACCCGGTCGACGTCCACGCAGTCGAGTCCAAGCAGGCGGGGTCCTCCACGAGGGAACGGTGAGGTCAGTGCCGACCGGCAAGGTCAAGTGGTACGACGCAGGCAAGGGCTTCGGCTTTGTCACACAGGACGGCGGTGCCGACGTCTACGTCCGAGCCACCGCGCTCCCTACCGGGGTGACCGACCTGAAGGCCGGCCAGCGGGTCGAGTTCGGAGTGGCCGACGGACGGCGCGGCCCGCAGGCATTGTCGGTGCGACTGCTGGAACCGCCGCCGTCGGTGGCGGAGGCTCGACGCCGGCCGGCTGAGGAGCTGCATGGCGTGATCGACGACATGATTAGGCTATTGGAGTCGGCGGTCCAGCCCGACCTGCGCCGCGGCCGCTACCCTGACCGCCGCACGACCAAGCGGATCGGCGAGATGGTCCGGGCGGTCGCCCAGGAGCTGGACCCCTGAGCCGAGCCTTATCGAGGGGAACGCGCTCCCAACAGCCCCGGCGAGCTACGACGGCGGCGCGATCCGGGAATCAGCGATGCCCCCCGCCGGATCAACACAGTTTGCGCCACGCCCAGGCTCAACAGCGCCGAGACCGAGGCGAAACCGATCCAGTAGGTGGGTGGCAGCAACACTCCCAGCGCGCCACCCATCACCCAGGCCGTCTGCAACACGGTTTCCGACCGGCCGAACGCCGAGGCGCGAGACGCCTCCGGCACGCCGCGCTGGATCACCGCGTCCAGGCAGACCTTGGCCACCGCGCTGCCCGTCGCCGCCACCAGAGCGGTAGCCGCCGCGATGGCGATGCCCGACACCAGCGCGGTGAGCACCGCCATGGTCAGGCCGGCGACCACGCATCCGACGATGGCCTGATCGGGCCTACCGAAATGCATCCGGGCGCCGACTCCGTTGCCCAGGAAGCTGCCTGCCCCGGCTGCCGCGCCGACGATGCCAAGCAGCACCACCTGCCGTCCTGGTGAACCTTCGGTCTGGGCCTTGACCACGAACGCCACGAACAGCGTGAGGAATCCGGTGAGCAGCCGCGCGGTCCCGTTGCCCCACAGCGCGACCACCACCTGGCGCCCCGTCGGCTGGCGGCGCCGCACGGAACTCAGCGCGCCGCTGGCCTCAGTTCGCAGTGAAGCGGGGACCTCCCCCTCGGTCACCTCTACCCAGGACGGAATGCGCAGGCACAGCGCCGCCCCGGCCAAGCAGATCACCGCGGTGCCCAGTAGCGCTCCCGGCGATCCGGTCAGTGCCGCGATCCCGGCGGCGACCGCCCCGGAGACCCCCGCGGCGACCAGGCCGAACGCGGTGAGTCGCGAGTTCGTCTTCACCAGCGTGATCTCTGGCGGGAGTACCCGGGGGATCACCGCAGCCTGCAGCACGCCGTAGGACTTGGCCAGGACCATGAAGCCCAGCGCTGCCGGGTACAGCAGCCAGTCGTGGACATGCGCCGCCATCACGATCAGCAGGAACGCGCGCCCGGCGAACGACAGCGCCATCGCCACCCGCCTACCATGCTGCAGCCGGTCCAACAGCGGGCCGACCACCGGGGCGACCACCGCGAATGGCGCCACTGTGATCAGCAGGTAGAGCGCCACATTGGCCCGGCTCTGGGCGGTGGCGACGGCGAAGAACAACGTGTTGGCCAGGGCGACGGCGATCGCTGCGCTGGCGGCGTAGTCCATCATCGCCGCGTAGGTCAGCGAGGACAGCCCGGACCGGCCGGCGCCGTCGGCCGTGGTGGCCTGGTGGAAGCGCCGCACACCGCCGGAGACCAGTTGCCTGCTCCGCCAGGCAGCCACCCGCGTGACGGTGATCTTGCGGGGCGGTGGCTGCCGATCACCCGGTGCCGGCCCGCGCTCGCCGGGGGACTCGGCGCCGGATGGGGATGCGGGCCGCTTCACGCGTTCATCCTGCACCACAACCGCCATCGGGGCGCTCATCCGGCTGCCTAGCCGCTGCCTGTGGTTACGCGGATTCGGGGACGAAGCGCACCCGGAACAGTGATGGCCAATCCTTGCCGGTGATGAGGAACTGGTCGGTGCCCGGGATCGATGCGATGCCGTTGAGCACATCCCCAGCGGACAGCGGTGGCGGGCTCAGCAGACCGGACGCATCGACCACTCCGGTCACGGCGCCGGTGCTGGGGTCGATTCGCATGATCTGGTCGGTCTCGAAGACATTGGCCCAGACGACGCCACCGGCGCACTCGAGTTCGTTGAGCTTGCGCACCGGCTCACCGTCGAGGCGGACCGACAGCTGGCCCGACGACGCGAAGGTCACCGGATCCCGGAAGGTCAGCCGGTCTGAGCCGTCGCTCATCACCAGCCGGTGCCCGTCATGGCACAGGCCCCAACCCTGCCCCTGGTAGCTCACTTGGCGGCGCTGCCCCAGAGTCGCCGGATCGCGCTCGATCGCCGTCCCGCTGGTCCAGGTCAGCTGCCACAACCGATCGTCGGTGACGGTGACGCCCTCGCCGAACAGTGGGGAGGGTAACGCCGCCTCCCGCAGCACGGCGCTGCTGGACAGTGCGGTGGCCCGGACTCTGGACTGCCCGATCAGCCCACTGCCCTCGTAGAGCACCCCATCGTGGATTTCCAGGCCTTCGGTGTACATCGTGGGGTCGTGTGGCAGGACGCCTAAGATCTGCACGCGTAACTGTGTTGCCGTCGAGGCGGTGCAGCCGGTCAGCGCAGTGGCCAGCAGTACCACGGCCACCAGCGCTGCGGTAATCGCCGTTGCCGGCATCGCAATACCGCGCAGGAGCGGCCGGATTAGCAGTGCAGACCGCCGGTGCGGCACAATCGGAGTCGTGATTGCCGACCCTACCGCGCCAGGTGCTGTGCTCTATGGGGACCTTGACGAGGCCCGGGAGCTGGCGCGGCAGGCGGCGCAGGCTGAAGCCGGCGACCACCCGGTAGGTGAGCATGTCGAGACCATGACCGAGGACGGCGGCGCGGTAACCCACCTTTTCGATGCGGACCTTCCCGGTTACCGCGGTTGGCGCTGGTCGGTCACGGTGGCCTCAGCGGGTCCGGCGACCCCGGTAACGGTCAGCGAAGTGGTGCTGTTACCAGGCGAGGGTGCGCTGGTTGCGCCGCCTTGGCTGCCCTGGACCCAGCGGCTCCGGGCAGGTGACGTCGGGGTCGGAGACCTGTTGCCGACTGATCCTGATGACCCGCGGCTGGTGCCCGGCTACCTCATCGGTGATGATGACCCAGCAGCGGAGCCGCTGAGCCCGGAGCTCGGGCTGGGACGGCCCCGGGTGCTCAGTCGCGACGCCCGCCTCGCGTTGATGCAACGCTGGCACGACAGTGATCGCGGTCCTGACTCTGAGATGGCCCGCGGTGCCCCTGACCGGTGTGTCAGCTGCGGGTTCTACCTTCCGCTCGGTGGCCTGCTGGCGGCGGTCCTCGGTGTCTGCGGCAACGACCTGTCCCCAGCCGATGGGCAGGTGGTGCACGCCGAGTTCGGCTGCGGGGCGCATTCCGAGGTCCGGGTGGACACCAGTCCCAACGTGCCGGTGGCTGAGCTGGTCTACGACGACACCGAGCTGGATCTGCTGCCCCGGACACCGGTGGAGTGAGCACCGCGAGACCTGCTCGCCAGGGTCGAGCCGTGAGCCCGGATCCCTTCGGCACGGCAGCACTGCGTGCCGGGGTGCTGGCCGCTTGGCGGGGTTCCCCGACGCGATTCCGGGAGGACGCCAACGCCGAATCCGACCTGGCCCTGCTCGGCTACGCGGACCGGTTGCTCGTCGAGCTGGCGCAAAACGCTGCCGACGCCGCGCAACGCGCGGGCGTGCCGGGGCACCTGCGGGTCACCATCGAGGACGGCGAACTGCGGGCCGCGAACACCGGGGCACCGCTGGATGCGGTGGGGGTGACCGCGCTGGCCGCGCTGCGCGCGTCGGCCAAACGGGCCGGGGACAGCGTCGGTCGGTTCGGGGTCGGTTTTGCGGCGGTCCTCGGGGTCACCGACACGCCGCAGGTCCTGTCCCGCGGCGGCGGGGTGGAGTTCTCCGCGCAGCGCACCGCCGATGCGGTGGCCGGTGACCCGGCGCTGTGCGCGGAGCTGACGCGACGCGGTGGCCGGCCCCCGGCGCTGCGCCTGGTGTGGCCCGCCGCGGGCGAGCCGCCCCCGGGGTTCGACACCGAGGTCCGATTGCCGCTGCGCGCCGGGATCGACCCCGACGCGGTGCTCACGGCGTTCGCGGCGGAAGCCGGTGACCTGCTGCTGGCGTTGCCGTGGCTGCTCCGCGTCGACATCGGTGATCGGGTACTGCGTCGCGAGGGTACGGACCCGGTGCTGGTGCACGACGGTCCGCAGCTGCGCCGCTGGCGGGTAGTGCGCGAGACCGGGCTGCTACCGACGGCTGCGCTGGCCGGACTCGGCCCCGAGGCGCGCGGCGAGTGGCATCTGTGCTGGGCGCTTCCGGTCGGCCCCGACGGTGCGCCGTTACCGTTGTGCGGGGACGTGCTGCATGCCCCCACCCCGACCGCGGAGCGCCTCACCTTGCCCGCGCGACTGATCGCCACGGTGCCCGTTGACTCATCACGGCGCCACGTCCATCCCGGGCCGGCGGTCGATCTGCTGCTCGCCGCCGCCGCCGCGGCCTACCCAGCGCTCGCCGCCACGCTGGCGCGAGATCAGCGCACCGCGCTGGTGCCGCCCGCTGCGTTCCCCGCCAGCGAAATCGATGCGGTGTTGCGTGAGGCTGTACTCGGTGCGCTGCGCCGGGCCAGGTGGTTACCCGGCGCCGCCGGTGGGGAGGTCGCGCCCGCCGATGCCCTGGTGTTGGACGTGCCGGTGGCTGAGCTGGCCGAACTGCTCGCCGAGGCCACCTCCAACCTGCTCGACGCGGAACTGGCCGCGGCGGTGCACACCCCAGCACTCGCTGCACTTGGGGTGACCCGGCTGCATCCGGCAGCCATCGTCGAGCTGCTCACGGGGCTGGACCGGCCACCGTCGTGGTGGCGGCGCTGCTATGCGGCCTTGTTCCCGCTGCTCGACGCCGACCCGTCGGCCCGCGAGGAACTCGGCGCGCTGCCGGTGCCGCTCGCCGACGGGCGCACCATCACCGGCCCGCGTGGGGTGCTGCTGGGTGACGTCGACGTTGCCGGACAGGTACCGACTGAGCTCCGGCTGGTGCATCCCGACGCCGCGCACCCGCTGCTGGAGCGGCTCGGGGCTCGACCGGTGGGTCCGACCGAACTGCTGGAGGCGCTGCGTCCGGCCATTGAGCGCAGCGTCGATGACGCCGAAGACGGCCTGGACGTCACTGGGCTCGCGCGGGCGGTGCTGGCGTTGGCGGCCACCGCGGCGCACGATGGCACAGCGCGGCCGTGGCTGGGTGCGCTGGCGCTGCCTGATGACACCGGAACACCGCGGCGCGCCGACGAGCTGGTGCTGCCCGGTGGGGCCTTGCGGGAACTGCTCGCCCCGGACGCACCGCTGGGCATGCTGGATCCCGCCGTCGCCGCCGAAGAACCGGTGGACGCGCTGCGGGCCGTCGGGGTGCTGGATTCGTTCGCGGTGCTCGACGAGCCGCACCCGGAAGGTCCTGATCATGACCTGGACGGTGAGCAGCAATGGTGGACGCAGGCGCACGGCGCCCGCGGTGAGCCGCCGGCGCGCCTGCTCGCCGTCCGGGATCTGGACCTCGTTGACGATCAGTGCTGGTCGGCCGCGCTGCGCCGGATCGCCGCCGACCCCGCTGGTCTTGCCGCGCTGCGCCAGCCGGGCGGCTACACCGGCTGGTGGCTGGCCCGCTACGCCAAGCTCGGCGGCCACCCACCGCCGCACTGGCGGCTCGCTACGGCTGTGTCGCTGGAGGGTCTCTACGATCCGCTGCCCGGTTCACCTCGCGATATTGACGAGGTGCTGCTCACCGCCGCCGGGGTACGCACCGGGATACGGATCACCGACGCCGCCGACGCCGCCGATCTGCTGGCCCGGCTGGCTGACCCGGCCCGCACCGTCACCCCTGCGGTCGTGCACGCCGCGCATTCCGCGTTGGCCGGCGCTGATCTTGACCCCGCCGACGTGGCGCCCCCGGCTCGGGTGCGGGCGGCGACCGGCGAGGTGATCGATGCGAATCGAGCCATGGTGCTCGATTCGCCGTGGCTGGCCGCGGTGCTGCCGGCCGGCGAGCTGGTGTCAGGTGGCGATCCTGGCGTGCTGGCCGATCTGCTGGACCTGCCGCTGGCTTCCGAACAGGTGGTGCCCGAGTTGCTCGACGGCGGTGACGGCCGGCCGGTGCGGTGGGCGGAGTTGGCGGAGGTGGTGGCGGTGTGCGCCGCTGCGGGGCTCGCTGTCCCGGAGGGGACGTTGCGGTTGCACGAACAGCTGCGGGTATGTCACGACGGCGTCAAGCATCCGGTGCCGTTCTGGGTCACTCCGGAAGGCATCGTGCACGCCACCGATCCGGTGCGCGCCGCCTTATTCCGCAATCGGTCGGACGAGCGGGAGTTCCGTTCGCCGATTGGTTGACGCCGTTTGCTTTCTGTTAACACTTCCTTCCGTGACCGGCCACGTCCAGCAAGTACACCTTCGAGTGAGATAAGGCAGGTTAGCCACTCCACCGAAAGGGTACGACGTGACTGAACGCACGGTGAAATTCGCCGAGATTTATTTGGACGAGAGCTTTCGCGACCTTCTGGCGAACGCCCTCATTGCCCGCCGTCGCGGGCAGATCACCGAGGCGCCGGAGCTCATGCTCCTGCGGGCGACATGGGACGCCGGTGGATGGGCGCGGGCTGAAGCCGACCAGCTGTTGGCTCACATTCACGCCGCGATGGGGCGACTCCACGAGGCGGTCGTGTTGTGACGTGGACGGGAGAATCAACGGATGTCGAGCTGGATGATCGTTGCATCGCTGAACTGGTCACGCACGCGCTGTGCAACTTACATAGCGCGCAAGGCGGTTTCGTGCGACTGAAGGCCACGCTCGGTGACGACGGATACATCACTGTCGACGTCACCCGGATCAATTTCACCGGTGAGGACGCCACCGTGCGGGTATTGCTGCATCTCACCACGCCGGTGACGGTTACCTCAGCACCGCTCACTCAGATTCACCCGGGGTCGAGCGCGGCATGAGACGGTAGACATCGTGGAGCCAACCGCGGTGGAGGTTCGCGAGCTGGTCAAGCGTTACCCGAAAGCGCAGATCGACGCGGTCGACCGGCTCAGCTTCGCGGTGGCCGGTGGCGAGATCTTCGGGTTGCTCGGCCCCAACGGGGCCGGCAAGTCCACCACGATCGGGGTCCTCACCACCCGGGTCCGGCCGACCGGCGGGCAGGCGCTGATCGCGGACCTGGACGTGGTGGCCGCGCCGCAAACCGTCCGCAGCCTTCTCGGCGTGGTCCCGCAACGCAACAACCTGGACCGGTCGCTGTCGGTCCGGCAGAACCTGCTCTTCCACGCCGCTTACCCCGGGGTGCCCAAGCGCGTACGCACCCGGCGAGCCGAGGCGTTGCTGGAGCAGTTCGCGCTGACCGACCGGGCCAACGAGAAGCCGGAGCTGTTCTCCGGCGGTCAGAACCAGCGGATGATGATCGCCCGGGCGCTGATGCATGACCCGCGGGTGCTGTTTCTGGACGAGCCCACCACTGGTCTGGACCCGGCGGCCCGGCTGTTCGTCTGGGACCGCATCCGGGAGCTGCGCGCGGCCGGTGTGACGATCGTGCTGACCACGCATGACATGGACGAGGCGGCGGCGCTGGCCGACCGGGTCGGCATCGTCGATTCGGGTCGGCTGCTCGCGCTGGACACCCCGGGCGCCCTGGTCCGTGGGCTGGCCACCGGAACCACCCTGCAGGTCGAGGTGGAGTTGGCCGGCGAGCGCGGGGCGGAGCGTCTTCTCGAGCGGCTGGGCAGGCTGGCTGGGGTGCAGCGGTGCGAGCAGGCCGGCATCGAGGGTGCAGTGCACACCATCCGGCTGTCCCTCACCGTGGAGGCGCCGGGAATGGTCGCCCCGGTCGCCGCCGCGGTGGCAGAGGTCGGGGGCCGGCTGATTGGAGTGGAGATAGGAGAGGCGAGCCTGGAGGATGTGTTCATCGACCTGACCGGGAGGAGACTGCGGTGACGACGACGACCGCGCCGGTGCGCGCCGGCCCCGCCGCCGAGGTGCTGCGGGGGCCGTCCCGGGCGCTGATGCTGCGCTCGTTCGGTTCAGTGCTGCGCCGCGACATCGTCGTCACAGGTAAGGAACTGGTGGCGTTCCTGGCCCAGGTGCTGCTGCAGCCGGTGTTCTTTTTGTTCGTGTTCGGCAAGCTGCTGAGCGGCCTCGGCTACACCAGCAGCAACTACTCCAACCTGCTGTTTCCCGGCCTGGTCGCGCTGACCGCCACCATCACCGCGATCCAGGCGATGGCGTTCCCGCTGGTGGCCGAGTTCAGCTGGACCAAGGAGATCGAGGACCGGCTGCTGGCCCCTCTTCCGCTGTGGGCGGTGGCGGCGGAGAAGGTGGTCTTCGCCACGCTGCGGGCGCTGGTCGCCTCGGCGGTAATGTTTCCGATCGGCATTGGCGTGCTCGGCTCGATCCCGTACCGGGCCGCCGGTCTGGGGCTGCTGATCGGGGTGGTGCTGCTCGGCGGCCTGGTCGGGGCATGCATCGGCATGACGATCGGCACGTTCGTACCCCCAACTAAGATCAATATAATGTTTTCACTGATCTTTCCGCCGTTGCTGTTCACCGGCGCCACCCAGTACCCGTGGCCGTCGTTGGCGCACCTCCGCTGGTTTCAGGTGCTGACCGCGGCCAACCCGATCACCTACGTCAGCGAGGGCATGCGAGCTGCGCTGGTCCCAGAGATTCCGCACATCCCCGGGTCGGTCTGCCTGCTCGTTCTGGTCGGTTCGCTGGTGCTCTTCGGCAGCCTCGGCATGATCGGCTTCCGTCGTCGCGCCATCGACTAGCAGCCCACCGCAGCTGCTGGCCCGGCCAGTCGTTCGCTCGGCAAGAAAATCCGCTGATGCGGAGAACAAGCAGTATAATCGTCGCGTGTGCGGATTTCTTCTGTCCGCTCGATCCTGCTGACTGGAGGGAGAGCGTACGATGTCCTTTGCGGGTGCGGCCCCCATCCGCTCAGCGCTGAACGGTGTTGTGTGCTGTCCCACCTGTGGGCTGGCGGCAATCGTCGAGGGTAGAATCGGTCTCCAAGGCGCCGGCGGCCCGGTCGGACGGCTGCGTATCTCGTGTATCGACGGGCATGGCTGGCTGCTGCTGGCCGACCGAGTAAGGCAGGTCGCGCCTTGGGAGGGTCTCGACGATCACTCTAATCCCGACGTCATGATCACGCCGGAGCGGTCAGAACAACTTTCGCTGGGCACGCCGGGCAGCGCTGCCCTGCCAGTGGATCATCGCAAAGCCGCTCAACCCGAGTAGCCCACCGGTCAGGCAGGCCCATATCCAGACGCGCGAGCCGCCCGCGACCAGCAGCACCACCGCTGCGAGGAACCAGACGAGGGTGCCGACGCCGACGATTGGGCGTGGGTCGGCCAGCCGGCTTGGCAATGGAGGGGCCACGGAATGCACGCTACGCGTGCTCGTGAGTGCCAAGCAGTGCTATAGCACTGCTTGGCACTCACGTGAGCTACGCTCACCGCCATGTCCGACCTGGCCAGCCGCCTGCGGCTCGCCGTGGTCCGACTCAACCGGCGGTTGCGCGCTCAGCGCGATGCCGAGGCGGTGGCTACCCTCACCCAGCTTTCGGCGATGGCCTCGCTGCACCGGCACGGCCCGATGAGCCCTCGCGAGCTCGCGGCGCGCGAGCGGGTACAACCGCCGTCGATGACTCGGGTCATCGCCGCGCTGACCGAAGGCGGCTTCGTCGATCGCAGCCCGCACCCTACTGACGGCCGGCAGACCGTGGTGGCGCTGACGGAGGCCGGCCGCAGTTATATTGATGCGGAGGTCAGTGCGCGCGAGCGCTGGTTAGACGCCCGCCTAGCCGAACTCTCTCCCGACGAGCGCGCCGTCCTGTGGCGCGCAGCCGAGATCATCGACCGTATCTCCAGCACCTGACCATCTCCTCGCTGAACGGGGGAAGGCAGTTGACAGTTAGGCAAGGGTAGCCTAACTTATAGTGAGCCGGCTTCGTGGTGGGAGTACTGGCAAACGCAGTTGGAAACGCCTCGGGCCCGACCGGGAATCTCAGGTCGGGCCCGAGGCTCAAACTGGTGGCCAGGCGTGCATCGGCTGGTTGGAGTGCATGTGCTCGATGTAGCGGCGCAGCATCCCGGCCAAGGCAGCCGGCCGGTCGGCTCCCCGGCCGGTCAGCGTCTGGACGGTCGCCCGCTGCCAACTGGCGCCGGTGCGCCGTGCTGCGCAGCGTTGCTCGATCACCGCCAGGTAGCGCTCCCGGGCGGCGTCGGACATTCCGCAACTGCGCAGCCCATCGTGGGCCAGCGGCAACAGCGTCTGCAGCACGAGCTCGTCGGGCCGCACCCAGCCGGTTCCCGGCCAGTACAGGCGGGCATTCATGCCCAGCCGCGCGCCCGCGTACAGGTTGTCCTTGGCGGCATCGAAGGGCAGCTGGCTCCACACCGGCCGGTCGAGTTCGGCGAGCCCGCGCATCGCGCCGAAGAAGAACGCGGCGTTGGCAAGCACGTCGATCACGGTCGGCCCAGCAGGCAGCACCCGGTTCTCGATGCGCAGGTGTGGCACGCCATCGGCGACGTCATAGACCGGTCGGTTCCAGCGCCAAATGGTGCTGTTGTGCAGGCGTAGCTCAGACAGTGACGGCGTGGCGCCCGCAGCGAGGACTGCCAGCGGGTCCTCGTCCTGGGTCTCCGGAAGCAACGGCGAGAAGTAGCGCACGTTCTCTTCGAACAGATCCAAGATCGACGTGATCCACCGCTCCCCGAACCAGACCCGCGGGCGCACTCCTTGGTTGCGTAGCTCTGGTAAGCGGATGTCGGTGGCCTGCTCGAACAGGGGGATGCGGGTCTCATGCCACAGCGCCCGCCCGAGTAGGAACGGCGAGTTCGCGGCCACCGCCACCTGCGCTCCGGCCAGCGCTTGCGCGGCGTTCCAATGCGCGGCGAAATCTGCCGGGGGATCTGCAGGTGCAGCTGCACCGACGTGCAGCCGGATTCCGCGAGAATCGAGTCGGTGGAGCAGTGCAACCGTTCCGCTTGCCCCCCGCTGAGGGGCACGCCCTCCATGTCGAGCTCGAAGTCCTCGCGTCGGGCGGCCAGGATCTGCGCATTCAGCAAGGCGTAGCGCGACTTGGGGGACATCCACCGCTCGTCGAAGTGTTCTGATCGCAGGGTCGGCAGGATGCCGATCATCACCAGGTCTACGCCGGCGGACCGGGCCGCGTCGTTGGCGGTGTTCAGGCTGGCGCGCAGTTCGTGCTCCAGCTCCAGGGTTTCATCAGCGGCCAACGGCCGGGGCGCGACGTTGATCTCGATGTTGTGCTGACCGAGCTCGGTCTGGAAAGCCGGGTCGTCGATATGCTCCAGCACCCTCTGGTTGGCCATCGCGGGATCGAGGTTCGCATCGATGAGGTTCAGCTCGAGCTCGAGGCCCATCCGCTCGGGGCCAGGGGAGAAGCGGTCCCCGGCGAGCATCCGGGCCAGCGCATCCAGGCAGCGCTGTGTTTTCGCCCGGTAACGCTTCAAGTCCTGCTTGGTGTAGACCGCATTGAGTGCACCCTGGCCCATCCCCACCTCCACTACTCCCACTTGGGAGACTGACAGTGTGGGCGAGATCGTCGAGGTGCGCGACGTGGACGATCCGCGGCTGGTCGATTTCCGTGATCTCACGGTCGCCGACCGTCGCCCGGACCGTCCCGGCGGTCGGGGTCTGGTGATCGCGGAGGGAGTCACCGTGGTGCGGCGGCTTCTCGATTCGCCGTACCCGCTGCGCGCCGTGTTCGGTGTGCCGGCGAAAATCACCGAGCTCGCCGCTGACGTCGCCATGCCGTGCTATACCGGATCCGCCGCGTTGCTGGCAGCGGTGGTCGGCTTCCACCTCAACAGGGGTGTGTTGGCGACCGCGGACCGGGCGCCGGTGCCGTCAGCGTCCGAGCTGATCACTCAATCACGCCACCTCGCGGTGCTGGAGGGCGTCAATGACCATGAGAACCTCGGCGCGCTGTTTCGCAACGCTGCGGCCCTGGGCGTGGATGCGGTGCTGCTCGGTCCAGGCTGTGCGGACCCGCTGTATCGGCGCAGCGTCCGGGTGTCGATGGGGCACGTTCTTCGAGTGCCCTTCGCCCCGCTGCAGCGCTGGCCTGGAGATCTCGAGACACTGCGGTCGGCCGGTTTCCGGGTTGCGGCGCTGACCCCGGCGGTGGATGCAGTGTCGCTACCCGAGGCGGCTCTGGGGGCTGGTCGGGTGGCCTGGTTACTGGGTGCTGAGGGCTCGGGATTGTCCGCCGAAGCGCTCGCCGCGGCCGATCTGACAGTGCGCATTCCGATGGTGCCCGGGGTGGACTCGCTCAACATCGCCGCCGCCTCCGCGATCGCCTTCGCCAGCGCGGGCCTCGTTTAGCGTGATCGACGTGAACCGTGGCGGGGGTGGCGGACAGTCGGGCGAGCCGACGCCGTGGGCGACCGGCCTCACCGTCAGCGCGATGGCAGCGGCGGTCGTCGTCGTCGCGTTGCTCAGCCTGTCCCAGGATTTGGCGCCGAACGGCGCGTGGCTCGTCGTACTGGCGAACCTCCTGGTGGCCGCTGGGCTGACACCGTCGATCTGGCTAGCCCGAGCGACCCCAATCTGGCGCTGGCTCGCCTACGGCACCGCCGCAGGCATCGCATTGGCCTGGGCCGCCCTTCTGCTTTCCCTGCTCGGCTAAGCGCGTGCTGGCGAAGAACCGAGCTCCCGCCAGGATCAGCCTGCCAGTCAAACGGAACCGCAAGGCCTGATCCAGGCGAGGTCGAGCCGCCGATGAACGCTGTGAAGATCAGGAGCAGCGACCCACTGGTCACCCAGGGAACCCTGACCCAGAGAAGCCCCAGCATGCTCACACCCTCCGACTGCTGGCCGATTGGGGTCCTCGGGGCGGCTACGCTACTGACGTGATCGGTGCCTGGCTACGGCGGCGTTGTTACCACAGCGGGCGGTGCAGTAGGAGCGGCGACCGGTGTGCGAGGTATCGACGAAGGCCCGTCCGCACGCTGGTCGGGCGCAGCGCCCGAGTCTGCCCGGGCCGCCGAAGCACACGACGTAAGCCATGCCCGCGATCGTGATAGCGCGCAGATGCGCGAGTTGACCGGCCATTGGAGCACCGTAATGCAGGTGCGGTACGCCGTCGTGCAGAGAAATCTGGGGTCTGCTGGCCGCAGCGGCTAGCAGGATATTGATCTTTGAGCATTGCGCCTCAATTTCCTGCGGACCGAAGCACGGGCCGATCTCGTCGACCCATCCCTGCAGCTGCTCAGCTTGCTCGTCGCTGAGCAGCGCATGGATGACCCCATGCGCCCGCAGGATCAACTCCAGGCCCTCCGCGGTGAATGATCTTGACGCGTTTACTAGGTCGGCTGCGAGCTTCGCCGCCTCGCCGCCGTAGTGGTCGAAGTTCATCACCCCACCTCCAATGTAATGGTTGCGGTGCTCTGACAAATGACAGCATACTCGGGTTCGGGCCGCGCGCGGCCTCTGCACGCGGAGCAACGTCGCTGTCGCAGCCAGCGGCAGGTTGTTCTCAGATGACGCGTTCACTCGGAATATCTCGGGCCACGCACCGACCGCCGACATCTCAATTCTTTTTCTTGGTTGCTGCGGGGATGTTGACAGCCTTGTGGGCATGAGGACGTGTGCCGCGCGCTTGACGCAACTTCGGGAAAATGGCGAGAGGAATCAGTATAATGATCACGACGCTTGAATCGACGATCTCTCGGGAAACTTTAGCCGAGTGCGTGCGGGACCTGGTCGGCGGCATTCCGGGCCACCCGGCGATCAGCAACGAGTTCTATGATCGGCGAACACCAGCAGCTGCTGGTGTTCGCCGAACAGTACATGGCTCGTACTGGAAGCTCGGGTTGAGTGCGTGCGAAATCTGTACTCCGAATACGGGAACGGAGATGCTTCGAAAGCCCACCTGGTGCCGCTGGAGAATTTCTTCGCCGGCCAGTTGTCACGCGCTTCCGGCGCCACGGTAACTTCCGCCGATATGCACGCCGCTGAACGGCTTCCAACCACTGCCGCGTTCAGCGCGGGCCAGCGGGAGTTGTTCACCTCTGACGACCAACGAACGGTGCAAGGTGCGCTGATGGTGCAAGAACACCTCGCGTACTCGACGCTGACCCGGCTGTACGAGGGCACGCGTAACTACAAGCACCTCTACGACAACGATGACGCATTCCACGAAGCCTGCGAGTATTTCTACATCCACATCGGCGAGGCCGAGAAAGAGCACAAGGCCGAGGCGAGCGCGGTCTGCCAGTCCGAGGCTGACTTCGATGTCGGGGCGGCCGGATTCAACCGATTCATGGACTTGACCGCCCGGTACTGGGCCGGGGTCAACACCGCCATGCTCCAGGCCGGCTAGCCGGCCGAACGCTCCGATGAAGGATTACGTATCGCGGCCGGCGGCCCATGCCCGGGCGGCCTCACTGTGCACCGGAGACCCAGCCGGCCAGGCCACCGCAAACACGCCGAACTCTAGACTCTCACCACTGCTCGTCGTCGCTGAGATGATCAGCTTTCAGTGCGGGGCCGGCGCCGCCAAGGAGGTGTTCGGCGTGGCCAGCCCGCTGTTGCTGGCCGCGATGCGGATCGGGTTCTCCGCCATCGTGATCACCCTGCTTGTCCGTCCTTCGATCAAGGAGCTGACCAGGCGTCAGTGGTGCAGCGTCACTGCTCTCGGGATCACGATCAGCACGATGAACGTCTCCTACTTCTACACCATCTCCTTCCTTCCGCTGGGCATAGCGACTGGACTGGAACTGCTCGGACCACTCGTCGTTGCCGCGATGTGGGCACGAGGGCCACGGCAGTGGATCGCGGTAGTGCTGGCACTGACCGGGACCATCTGGCTCACCGGGCCGAGCGGGTCACTGTCCTTGCTCGGCGTGGGGATCGGGCTGGTCGCCTCCGCCCTTCGCGGCGTGTACGTGGTACTCAACCGGCGAGTCGGCTCAGCTGTACCAGGATGGTCCGGCCTGTCGCTCTCACTCAGTATCGGAGCAGTGCTGGTCATCCCCTTGACAATCGCTTTCGAAGGATCGCGACTCAAGACCGGCTACGACGTTGTGGGATACGGATTTATGGTTTCAATATTCTCCTCCCTCGTGCCATACAGTCTGGATTTCGCCGCACTACGCCGGATCAGCGTTCACACGTTCTCGATTCTACTCGCGCTAAGCCCTGTTATCGGCGCGCTCGCTGGACTGATCATGCTTGGCGAACACCAGACCCTGTCGCAATGGATCGCCATGCTCGTCGTTGTCACCGCCGGTCTTCTCGCCTCAGGAAGACGCGTCACCCCACCACCCGCATCGGATTCTCAGGAGCAGACGTGCTATCCGATTTACTTACCGCCCGCCGCAGCGAACACCACGTTACTGAACCCGGACCGTCCCCCTGCGCCGTACGAGAAGTCTTGACTAACACCTCCCGAGTCGCCGACCACGGTCGACTCGAACCCTGGCGCGGCCATATATTTGACGGACCTCGCCGAACAATCCTGGCCGAAGCATACGCAACAGCAGTCCAAACAGGGCAATTCAGGCAGGCTAGCATGTCAAGGCATGCATAATCCCAGAATGGGAGCAGCTAGCTGCCGCCGCGGAAATTGGCTCACATGACCATGCTCCTGTTCGCGAACAAGGATTCGGCACCATCTGGAAGGCCGGGCGCCTAACCAGATCTGAACACGTACGAGCACAACTTGCCGTGAAACCAACCGGAAAGATATCGGCTGGATACATGTAGGAAGCGTCGGCACTGGACATCCGCGGGCTCCACGTGAGCTACCAGACATCGACTCTCGCTTGCACCGAATCAGCTCAAACCTAAGAATCAACCGACCCCACCGCCTAAGACCAGCTAGGCCGTGAAGCCCGAACAGTAATCCATGCCACCCAGCTAAGGCATGACGCGGCTCCACCAACACCAGCGGCCAGGTACGATGTCACTCCCACGCTGAGCGCCGGTTCAGGCGAGCGAGGTGTGCCAGGCCGTGTGCAGGTTGGCGAAGGGGCCGGCGGTCGTGATCAAGTCGGTTGGTGGGCCGTCTTCGATCACCGCGCCGTTGGAGAGCACCAGGACGCGGTCGGCGATCAGGACGGTGGATAGCCGGTGGGCGATGATCAGCGCGGTACGGCCGGCGAGCACGGTCGCCAGCGCGGCCTGCACGGCCTGCTCGGACGGGATGTCCAGCGACGAGGTGGCTTCATCGAGCACCAGTACTGCGGGATCGGCGAGCAATGCCCGCGCGAACGACACCAGTTGGCGCTGCCCGGCGGACAGCCGCGCACCGCGTTTGCGCACGTCGGTGTCGTAGCCGTCGGGCAACGCGGTGATGAACTCGTGCGCGCCCACCGTCTGGGCGGCCGCCACGACGTCCGAGCGGGATGCCGCACCGGCCGACCCCAGCGCGATGTTGTCGGCCACCGAGCCGGCGAACAGGAACGACTCCTGGGTCACCATGACGACAGCCCGGCGCAGGTCGGCGTCGGCCACCGAGCGCAGGTCGAGGCCGTCCAGCCGGACGGCGCCCGCCACCGGGTCGTAGAGCCGTGCCAGAGCTTGGCCACCGTCGACTTGCCCGCTCCGGTTGCGCCGACCAGCGCGACGGTTTGGCCGGCGGGTACCACCAGGTCCAGCTCCGGCAGGAATTCCGGGCCGCCATAGGAGAAGCGCACGCCGTCGAAGACCACCTCGCCGCGCACCGGGACGGGCAGCGCTACCGGCTGGGCGGGGTCGCCGACGCGCAGGTCGCTCGTCGAGCAGCCCGGAGATCTTCTCCAGCGCCGCGGCCGCCGAGGCATAGGAGTTGGCGAACATGGCCAGCTCGTCGAGCGGGTCGTAGAACCGGCGCAGGTAGAGCACGAAAGCCGCCAGCACACCCAGCGTCAGGCTGCCTTCGAAGTACCCGCAACCCACCGAGCAGCAATATCAGCACGCCACCGACACCGAACCGACCAGTCGCACGATCGAGGTGAATCGGGCGATCGAGATAGAACGCCTCGGTTTCGGCGTCGGCGAACTCGCCACTCAGCCCGTCCATGATCAAGGCGTTGCGCCGTTCGCGGCGAAACGCCTGTACCGCGCGGATCCCGTTCATGGTCTCGACGAACTGCACGATCACCCGGGCGATCCAGGTGCGGGTGGCGCGGTAGGTGTGCTGCGAGCGCCGCCGGTACCAGCGGGTCAGCAGGCCGAGCGGGATGAAGCCGGCCAGCGCTACCAGGCCTAGCGGCAGGTCTAACACCAGCAGTACTGCGCCGATGCTGACGATGGACAGCAGCGAGATGAAGAACCCGTCCAGCCCCTCGTCCAGCATGTCCTGCAAGGAGTCCAGGTCACTGGTCAGCCGGGAGATCACCCGGCCCGATGTGTAGTGCTCGTGGAAGGCCAGCGACAGGCGCTGGATCTGCCCGAACACCCGCTCGCGAAGATCCAGCAGCACGTCTGCCCGATCCGCCCGGACAGCCGCAGAACGCGCCGACGGTCAGCGCGTCGGCTTCACCGGCCACCGCGTAGCCGGCGATGCACCAGGCCAACGGGCCGGGCCGACCGTGCAGCGCGGCCGGGATGCCGCGGTCGATCGCCACCGCGATCAGCAGCGGTCCGGCCAGCAGCGCGACCTGGTCGACGACGAGCAGCGCCAGCGCGGCGCTCACCCGGCGTAGCCGCGGGCGTAGCAGCGAGCCGAGCAGCCGGCGGGACCGGGCGGCCAGCCGCAGCCCGGTGGCGGGGTCGATCGTGTCGAGGTCCTCGGCGGCGACGCCGCGCCACGCCTGCGTCATCGGGCCACCGCCTGAGCCTCGAGGGTGGACAGCAGCCGGCGGTACTCGGCCACCTCGGCGAGCAGCTCGGAGTGGGTGCCCACGGCGGTCGATCCGGCCGTCGGCGAGCAGCGCCACCCGGTCGGCGAGCTGCACCGTGGAGGGCCGGTGGGCCACCACCAACGCCGTCACCTCGCGCAGCACCCGGCGCAGGGCCGCCTCGACCTCGACCTCGGTGTGCACGTCCAGCGCGGACAGCGGGTCGTCGAGCACGAGCACCGCCGGATTCCCGATCACCGCTCGGGCCAGCGCGAGCCGCTGCCGTTGACCGCCGGACAGCGTCAGGCCCTGCTCGCCGACCCGGGTGTCCAGGCCCCAGGGCAACGCGTCGACGAACTCCTCGGCGTGCGCCACCCGCAGCGCGCGGCGCACATCGTCGTCGGTGGCCTCCGGCGTACCCAACGCCACGTTTTCCCGCACCGACGCGGAGAACAGCACCGGATCCTCGAAGGCCGTCGCCACGATCGTGCGCAGATCGGCCAACGCCAGGTCGCGCACGTCGACCCCGTCGAGGAGGACCCGGCCGCCGGTGACGTCGGCCAGCCGCGGTATCAGCGCGCTCAGGGTGGTCTTGCCGCTGCCGGTGGCGCCCACCAGTGCCACCGTCTCGCCCGGCCGGACATCGAGGTCTACCCCGCGCAGTACTCGCTGGCGGCGCCCGGGTACCGGAAGCGCACCCCTTCCAGCCGTAGCGCACCGCGCCCGGGCTGCGCCGGGGCCCGGGGCGCGGTGGGTCGGCCACTGCGCGGGACGGTGTCGCGTACCTCCCAGTACCGGGTGGTCGCCGCGATGGCGTTGCCGGCGTCGGCCAGCAGCCAGCCCAGCGAATCCAGCGGCCAGCGCAGGTAGGTGAGAATGGTGACCGCCCCGACGACAGTGCCCAGCGACAGCGATCCGGCCGCCACCGCATACCCGCCGATGGCCAGCATCGCGGCCAGCGTGAGCTCGGGCAGCGCGATGATCAACGCCGCCAGAGGGTGGCGAGCACGCCGCACCTTGGTCAGCTCGGTTCGGCGCAGCTCGCGGGCCTGCGCCAGGAATTTCCGGGTGGCCCGGGGACCGTGGCCGAAGGACTTCAGCACCCGGATGCCCAGAGTGGCTTCCTCCACGGTGGTCGCCAGGTCTCCCACCTGATCCTGGGCCGCCGCGCGGCCAGCTCGTAGCGACGCTCGTAGCGCCGGCACAGCGCCACCAGGGGTATCGCCATGATCACGGCGAGCACGCCGAGCGTCGGTGCGATCACCAGCAGGACGACCATCCCGATCAGCACGGTCAGCACGTTGACCACCAGGAAGATGCCCCGAGAAGGCGACGAACCGGCGGATCGCGTGTCAGGTCACTGATCGCGCGGGACAGCAGCTGCCCGGACGGCCAGCGGTCGTGGAAGGCCACCGGCAGGCTGCTGCAGGTGGTGGTAGAGGTCGGCCCGCATCCGTTTCTCGATGTCCGTGGTCGGGCGGGCCACCAACGCCCGCCGTAGATAGATCAGCCCAGCCTCGAGCCGCTCCGAGCGCGAGCACCCCGAGCGACAGCAGCAGCAGCGAGGAACGGTCCCGGTGGGCGACCGGGCCGTCGACGATGCGCTGGATCAGCAGCGGGATGCCCAGCCCAGCCAGCATCGAGCCCAGCGCCGCGGCGCCCGAGCCCAGCAACCGCCCGCGTACCGGCCGCACATAGGGCGCCAACCGGCGCAGCACAGCCAGCGAGGATCATCGCCTCGGGGGCTAACCACACCCCTCAAACGCCAATCGCACCCCGTTGCCTGGGTCCCCTCACTAATCGCATTCAGCGGAGTAAGGGAGGTCAGGTTAGGGGTGAGCGGACCCCAGCAGGACGTCTTCCCAGGTGGGGACGGTCGCGCGGGTCTTGCGGGGGCGCCCGGAGGGTAGGTGGGGGCGTCGTCGGGCACTGCCGCGCTGGCGGTACTCGGCGGTCCTCAGGGGCAGCAACCGTGCGCAGTTGCGCAACCGTGCGCAGCTGCGCGGTGGTCGCGGATCGATCAGGTCAGTGGCGTGGTCGTCGTTCGCGGTGACGGTGCCGCCGTGCGCGCCGGGGTGAAACGTCCACTGCGCCCGGTTCTCCGACCGACCGGCCCGCCAGCGCAGCTGTGCGACCCATTTGCCGTCCTCTGCCCGCCGAGCATCCCAGCTCACTGAGCTGAAGTCGTGGCCCCGCTGGCGGAAAGCCTCAGTGACAACCTCCTCCAGGGTGCGCACATCGGGCCCGTCGGCGCGTACTGGGTGGGCGCTGCAGGGCCAGCTGTGCAATGCGGGATCGTTCCAGCAGACGGGGTAGGCGAACCGCTCGATCCGTTCGCTGGGCGCGCCAGCTGGCGGCGGCGAGCTGCTCGACGGAGGCGCCGGCCCGGATCCGAGTCCTGGATCTCACGGGGGCGCAGCTGGTTTTCCGGCTCGATCTCGATCTTGTCAAGGTGCGGGAGATCACCCCGTACCGCTGCGTGCAGGTTGTCATCGACTGGCAGAGTGAACTGTTCCCGCCGCTCGCCGGGCCGCTGGGGCACCGCCTCCAGGATGACAGTGCCGCCGTCGGTCCCGAGGCCGGCTACTCTCAGCGCGCGCATCCCAGGACCTCCACATCGAAGTACCCCCCACCGTAGGTCGGTAGCAGAAGCAATGTCGACGCAGGCGCGCCGTGGCGGCTCGCTTTCAGCCCTCAGCCCGTCAATCGGCCGGTCATTCCAGCTGTTCAATCGGCTAGCTGTTCGACGACCCAGTCGATGCACCCAGTCAGCGCGGAGACGTCAGCCGGATCGACGGCCGGGAACATCCCGATCCGCAGCTGGTTGCGGCCGAGCTTACGGTAAGGCTCGGTGTCGACGATGCCGTTGGCCCGCAGCACGGCGGCGAGCGCAGCGGCGTCGACGCCGTCGGCGAAATCCACGGTGCCGACCACCAGCGAGCGCTTGGCGGGGTCGGTGACGAAGGGTGTCGCGTACTGCGAGGACTCCGCCCAGGAGTACAGCCGCGAGGAGGAGTCGGTGGTGCGCGCGACACACCAGTCCAGCCCGCCACCGGCGAGCATCCACTCGATCTGGTCGACCATCAGCAGCAGCGTGGCAACGGCCGGGGTGTTGTAGGTCTGGTCCGAGGGCTGTTGTCCAAGCGCGGTGCGGCAGCGAGAGGAACTCCGGCACCCACCGGTCCGACGAGCCGATCTCGGCGACCCGCTCCAGCGCGGCCGGGCTGAGCAGCGCGATCCACAGGCCGCCGTCGGAGGCGAAACACTTCTGCGGCGCGAAGTAGTAGACGTCGACATCGGCGGCGTCGGACCGGCAGGCCACCGGCGCCGCTGGTCGCGTCGATCGCCACCAGCGCGCCCTCCGAACCAGCCGGCCGGCATACCGGAACCATCACTCCGGTCGAGGTCTCGTTGTGCGCCCAGCCGATCAGGTCGCAGGACGGGTCCGAGACGGGCGCCGGGGCGTCGCCCGGCGGGGTGCAGACCACGCACCGGGTCGGCCAGGAACGGCGCGCGGGTCGTGACGGTGGCGAACTTCGCGGAGAACTCGCCGTAGCTCAGGTGCAGCGAGCGGTCCCGGACCAGACCGAGGGCGGCGGCATCCCAGAACGCAGTGGTGCCGCCGTTGCCGAGCACTACCTCGTGGCCCTCGGGTAGCGAGAACAGCTCGCTCAATCCGGCGCGGATCCGCCCGACTAAGTGATTTCACTGGCTTCTGCCGGTGCGAGGTGCCCATCAGCGAGGCGCCGATAGCTGGCCAGCGCGGCGAGCTGTTCGGGGCGGACCTTCGACGGTCCACACCCGAAGCGTCCGTCGGCGGGTTTCAGTCCGGCGGGGATGGTCAGCTGCGCGGTCTGTGTCATGCGCAGAGTCAGATGACGACGCGGCCAGGTGGCCCCGGTGATGCGCTCATAGGCTTCGACGTACCGCCGCCGCGTTTCGGCCACGAGCGGGGACGCAATGACAGGTCCGGGAGGCTCGCGGTCCCATCCCGTGCCAGCGCCCAGTCCCGAACGAACTGCTTGTCCAACGCATGTGGCTGCTGGCCTGGTCGCCAGCTTTCGGCGAGCCAGAACCGTGATGAATCCGACGTGATCGCTTCGTCTCCGAGCGTCAATTGGCCGGACGGAGTCCCAGCCGAACTCGAACTTCGTGTCCGCGATGAGGATGCCACTGCTCCACCGCGTGTTCCGCCGCTGTTGCGTAAAGTTCCAGGGTCAGGCTACGGAGGCGCTGCGCGGTACCTTCTCCGATTTCGTGCGCTACGTCGTCGAAGGTGATGAACTCATCGTGCCCGGTTGGCGACTTGGTGGTCGGCGTGAAGATCGGCTCGGGTAACCGGCTGCCAGCGACCAGCCCGGCGAGGCAAGGCCACACCCGAGACCGTGCCGGTCTTCTCGTACTCGCGCAGTCCCAGGCCGGCGAGGTAGCCGCGGGCGATGCACTCCACCGGGATCATCCGCAGCGGGATACAGCGCATCGCCCGCTGTCGCGAACTCGGGCGGCACATCGGTGGCGGAGATCAGGTGGTTGGGCGTCACATCTTCTGAGTCGGTGAAACCACCATACCGATAATTGCGTGAGCAGCGCGCCCTTGTCCGGAATGGTCGTCGGAAGCACCACGTCATAAATGGAGATCCGGTCTGAAGCGACGAGCAGGACGTCGCCATCGAGTCGAATACAGGTCCCGCACCTTCCCGCCGCTATGTGCTCCACCCTTTCACCGTACCCACCTGCTCCGAACAGTCCCGATCTCGGCGAGCCGCGGAGCTGGCGCTGCGGGTGCGCGGGACGCGCCGGTAGGTTGATCGCTGTGGATGTTCACGGTGTTTTTGGAACCCTGGTGGGCGCGCTTGACTACTCGATGTTCATCGTCACCGTGCGCGCCGGGGACGAGCAGGCTGGTTGCCTCGTCGGGTTCGGCTGCCAGACCAGCATCGAACCGCCGCGCTTCCTGATCTGCCTCTCCCGCAAGAACCACACCTGCCGGGTGGCAGCCGGCGCCGACGCGATGGCCGTGCACGTCGTGCCACAGCACGCATCGGAGTTGGCCCGGCTGTTCGGCAGCTGCTGCGGTGCGGAGGTGGACAAGTTCGCCCGGTGCGCCTGGCAGCCCGGCCCGAGCGGGGTGCCGATCCTGCAGGACTGCGGGAACTGGTTCGTCGGGCGGGTGCTGGACCAGTTCGACTTCGGCGACCACGTCGGTTTCTTGCTCGACCCGATCGCGGCCGGCGGGGAAGCCGGCGAGGCCACTTTCCTGTTCGGCCAGGCCAAGAACATCGAACCCGGGCATCCAGCGTGACCGAGGTCGCGTTGCGGCGGTTGCTGCCCGACCCCGCGATCGTCACCGCTGTCGAGGCACTCGACGGGCTCACGCTGGCCGAGTTTGCCCCTGATGACCGTCCCTACCTCGTACTCAACATGGTCGTCACCGCCGACGGCGCGGCCGCGGTGGCGGACCGGACCGCCCCGATCAGCAACCCGGCGGACCGCGAGCTGTTTCACGAACTGCGGGCGCACGTCGATGCGGTCATGGTCGGGGCCGGGACGGTACGCGCCGAGCGGTACGGGCGCCTGGTCCGCGACCCGCAGCGCCGGAAGCGCCGGGTCGCCCGCGGGCTGGCAGCCGACCCGTTGGCCATCGTGGTGAGCCGCCGGCTCACCCTGACCCCGGATCTGCCGTTGCTGGCCGACCCGGACTCGCGGGTGGTCATCCTCACCGCCAGCGCCGCTGAGCTGTCGGGATGCGCGGCTGACGTCAGCCACCTGCACTCGTCACCGGGCGAGGAGGTGGACCTGGCTGCGATGCTCGCGCTGTTGCGCACTGAACACGGCGTGCGCTCGGTGCTGTGCGAGGGCGGCCCCGACCTCAACGCCACGCTGCTGCCTGCTGGCGTGGTTGATGAGCTGTTTCTGTCCATCGCGCCCGCATTGGCCGGCAGTGCTGGGTCACTGTCCATCGTCGGCCGGGCGCCGCTGGCCGAGCCGATCGCTCTGGAGTTGGTCTGGCTGTTGGAGTCGCAGAACCAGCTGTTCGCCCGGTACTCGCTGCGGCGGTGATCCAATCACCGGCTTCCGGGGTCGTCAGTCCCGCGCTCTCAAGGAAGACCACTTATATGCTGTACCTCCACCTCACGGGTCTGGTTATTGGTGGCCGGCTGGCCGTCGGGAGCTCCACGTCGGGGGCCGCGGGCTCAACCGACGGCCAACCGGCAATCTCGGGGGCGGGATGTCCCGCCCGGCGCTGCGTCGCATCCGGCGCGATCAGCACTGTGGGTGGGCACCACCGCGGCAAGCCGGGCAGCCCGCACTCCGGCCCGGCCTGGTGACGGTGGTTGGATCGTCATCGGGCGTTGCTCGGAGCGGGGAACGTGCAAGCCCCCCGGTGCCGGATGCTCGACCGTGGGGGCATCCGGATGCGCCGGTGCACCAGCGCCAGCAAGGCATGCAGCGCTTGCCGCGGCGGACCCTCGTAGGCCCAGACCACGACCTCGGGGGCGAAGAGGTCCACCGTGCGGCCCTGTGCCGGCACTCTGGCGGTGGTGACCCGATCGAAGTCCCGGATGGTGAGCAGATCGACGCAGTGGTCCCACTGATAGCAGGCGACCAGTGCGTTCGGCGCTGCCTTGGGCCCGCAGCAGTACAGCGTGAACCCGTCGGCGGCCACGTCGACGAGCAGCTGTTCCACCCCAGGGGGCAGAACAACCTCCTGCCCACCGTGGTGCGCCGCTGTTGATACGAGTCCTCTCATCAGCTGCCGCCTCCCGCACCGCAGCGGCTGACCACCGGCGGACGGCGGAGCAGGGGATGCAGATGCGTACCGGGTGAGCGGACGGGCAGGCCGGCGCGCTCGACAAGAGAGGCGCTCCCACCCAGGCTTTCAGCGGGAACAGCGAGCCCGCTGTCAGCAACGTCGGTCACCAGATGCGAGCGTTCATCGTCGGGCCGGGGTACCCACCGCAGTTGCGCCACGCTCGCTGCCCGGGCTCGAGGGAGGGGATCTGGCTGGCCGCCAGGAGCTGGAAACGGTGGGGGGCAGCTCCGACCGGCGGCCAGCCAGAGTCTTGTGGGTGAATACAGGGGCGGGCACCTGCAGGGTCGCCCGCCGCGAGACGGCAGCATCGAAGTCTTCGGTCACCTCGGCCATGGGTGGTCTCCTATGATCACCAGCGGATCAGCTCGGGGATCGCCCACCACTGTGGGCGCCACGTCGGTGTGGTGGGAGTCGGTCAGGGTTGTCACGGTCCGTCCGGATCGGTCGGACAGAGTGCCCGCAGAGGAGGGGGACCGGGTGCCGAGTCCAAGCTCGTCGGCAAGGCGGCCGAGCAGCATGGCTTTGTCAGGTTGGTGCAGGAGCCAGTGGCTCGCCCTGAGGTGGATCAGGCAGCACCGGCGTCGGAACGCGATTCGAGCGCCGGGACGCCGGCAGGATCGGCAGCGGCCCCGCTGATCGATGGGGTGATCGAGCAGCAGCTGATACAGCACCGCGCTGACCTGGTACAGCATCGAGCCGACGTCCTCGACGGCACCGGGTCCGGTCTGCGTGCCCTGGCGCAGAATTTGGCGCAGTGCGTCACAGACGAGCCGATGGCTGGTCTGGTCGACGGTCCAACTCGTGCTGGTCACCGGTCTCACGTCGGCACCGTCGAGTTCCGGGCCCGCTGCGGGCCCGTCGGCGCTGTGGGGCCCGGTCGGCCGCCGGGAGCGTTGACGAGCCGTGGAGCACAGACAACGACGATCACGTTTTCCGCGGTGCGGATCAGCAGGTCGAGCATTGAACCTCGCTTCCGCTGTTGGGTTCCGGGCCAGGTGCGCCGCCCGCCGTGGTGCGGGTGCCCACCTCGGGACGGCGCCCCTGGTCGGACTACCCTGCGGCGACTTCCCTCGACCGCTTCGTGGATAGCCTTGGATATTCTGGAATATACTCAGCCGGAACGCAAGTAGCCCGAACGGGTGGCGGTCGGGGAGAGAAGCGCCCTGACGACGAACGCGGGAGACAGCATGGCGATCAGCCCCACGGTGCGTAGGCGACGACTCGGCTCGGAGATCAAACGACTTCGGGATGGCGCCCGCATGTCCGGCGGCGTCCTCGCCAAGAAGATCGGCACGTCCCAACCGCAGCTCAGCCGGGTCGAGAAGGCTCGCGGCCAGCTCACCGCCGCGCAACTGGAGAACCTGATCAAGATATTCGACGTGGACGTGCGCAAGGCTGAGGAGATGCGCACGCTTCGCCGCGACGGCGACGTGCTCGGCTGGTGGGAGCAGTACTCCGACGTGCTGCCCGACAACGTCGAGTTACTGATCGGGCTGGAGGCCGGAGCCGCCTGGGAACAGACCTACGACGACGCCTTCATACCGGCCCTGCTCCAGACACCCGAGTACGCCAAGGCCGTGATCAGCTCCGCCGCACCGTACCTGCGCTCAGCCGACCTGCCCAGGCTGGTGCACCTTCGCGCCGACCGCCAGCAACGGCTGACCGCCACCGACTTCCGGTTGACGACCGTGGTCAACGAGGCAGCGCTGCACCGCTGGGTCGGCGGACGCGAGGTCATGCACGCGCAGTTGCGCCACCTGCTGGATGCCCGACACAACGCCACGGTGGAGGTGCAGGTGCTGCCGTATGAAGCCGGCGAGCATCCCGCCCAGGGACAATCCTTCATACTGCTGACTTTCCCCGAACCCGAGGACCCCGCCATCGTGTTCCTCGACTATTCGCACTCCAGCGGTTTCCTGGAGAAAGCACCCGAGATCCGGCAGCACACCAGCGTGTTCGGTGCCGTCACCGCCAAAGCACTTGACCCCGACGACTCGATGCGCAAGATCGCCGACATCGCGGCCACGTTCGCCTAGATCCCAATCGGCAACCGAGCGAGATCGTGACCGTCCTGGTTGTCCTAGGCTGGCGGGACTCGGCTCCCGCTCTCGTGGGCGGCCAAGCCGATCATTACCAGCGATCAGGACAGCGCCAATCAACCGAAAATCCCTGGTCACAGCCGCGAACAGGAGACATATGAAAGACCAACCAGGTTTCGAGGCCTTGCGTGACGCACACTACCGCAAGTCCAGCCGATCGAGCGGGGCACAGTCGTGCGTTGCCATCGGCCACGCCGCGGGATGGACCGGCGTGCAGGACACCAAAGAGCACGCAGACAGCAGGCAGCGAGCCACCCTGGCCGTGCCCACGCAGCAGTTCGCCGCCTTCCTCGTCGCAGTGCAGGACGGGCAACTGACCCTGTAACCCGCCTGCCGAGATCGGCGGAACGCCCCGGCCCATACGTGGTGGGCCGGGGCATTCTTGTGGGCACCCGGTACTGATAATGCCCCAGCCGACCCCGGCGACCACAAGGCCGTCGGATGATCCATTGAGGCCACGGACGATAGCCCGCGAGTACGCCCAGCACCTGCAGAGGATGGTTGACGAGTTCGGTCATGCCGATGGCCAGGTTTCAGCCGGGAGGACTTCGAATCCCACATCCGGGGGGGGGGAGTTCTCGACCTACGTGTGGATCCTCAAAGGGTTACTCGACCGGACCGGCCGGTCCCTTGTCGTCCGTTGACGTGTGGCGGCTGAGCTTGGCGGAATGTAGCAGCGTGCGGTCGCCATGGTCGGTGATGGTGACATGCCCGGGCTGAAGCCCGAGTACGTCGGCGGCATGGTCACACAGTGCCGCTGCGTGTTCGGCGATGAGCGGGGCAAGAAGCCGTACGACAGCCTGGTCTGGGGTGGGGTGACTGATCAGGGCGCAGCGGCGGCCGAGCAGGGGACCGAGCGCGTCAAGGGTGTCGCGGGGCCACAACCCGCTGATCTGCTCGTCATCGGCGCGACCGAGCAATCGCAGGCGTCCCTCGTGTATGCGGCCCAAGTCCGCAGTAGGTAGCAGTGCACCGGGTTGAGGGATCGAGGAGTCGAGTGGGATGCCGATCGCGGGGCTGGCGAGGTGAATGAACGGTTTCCCACCGTCTGCGCTGATCGTGGCGTACACCTCGGGCATGGCAACGCCGACAGTGCCAAGCGACGCGTTCGTGGCGTCGGTGTCAAAGTGCGTCAGCGAGGCGGTCTCAGTCAGCCCGTAGCCCTCCCGCAAGTCGACACCCTGATCGCGGAAATCAGTGATCGCAGTCGTGCTCAGCGGCGCACCACCGGAGTCGACCAACACATTTTCCGGTAGCGCTCCACTCGATGTGGCTTGATCGAGAACGACAGGATTCGCCAGCACGATCAGCCGGTCCGCTTCCCGGGCGAGGCAAGCGGCGTCAAGCAGGACGTCGCGCGGGGATTGGCTGAGGTGCAGGCGAGCGCCGAGCCGGGCGGCGAGCAGCACCCCTGCGATGAACGTGAAATTGTAAGCGGAAGGAAGCGCGGTGAGGATGATGCTGTCAGCGCTGACCTGGTATATGGACTGGTACCAGGCCGTGACGGTGGCCAGTTGTTGGGTGTTGAAGCCATAGCCGCGGGGTAGGCCAGTGGTGCTTCCGGAGGTGAACAACGCCACGTCCCAGCTGTCCCGGATGCTGCTTTCGCTCGTTACGGAGACTTGGTGGATGTCCTTGCCGCTGAGCTGGAGCAGTGTGCCGCTCGGAAGGAGCGCTACCCGTGTTGCCGGGAGCAGCACGACCCGGTGCCCGGCCTGCAGCGCAGCCAGCCCGCAGGCGGCGACCCGGGGTTGGTCATCGCCAGTGAGCAGGAATGTCTGGCGGGGCGAAGCTGGCCGGGTCAGTGGCGGATAGATCCCGGCGGCAAGGCGGTGTGCCGGGATGGGGCTCGAATTCGTCGCGGATATGGTCCACTCAGGCATGCCACACCGTGACCCCATCGCGGGCCTGACGGAGAAACCCGTTAATTACCTGCACGGCGGTAGACAGGACTGGCAGCGGTTGGCTCCCTGGTGTTTGCGGTGGCGGTGGGGAATCTGAACTGGTCGCGCTCATGGGCACGCCGATATCGGGAAGGCGAACCAGTAATAGCGCCGCGCCGGGGGATGGCATATCCGCGATGGCGTGCCGGAATGCTTCTTCGGCTGCGGCCTTGGCTGCCGCGTAGACCAGGGTCGCTGATGTCTGCTGTCCGATTACGTCACTGGAGATCACGACGACCGGTAGGGGCGCTGCAAGAACTGTTGGCCGGGACGCGGTAACCGCACGGAGCAGGTGCAGGTGAGAGAGGCAGTTAATCTGCATACAGCGGGTAAAGGCGGCATGGTCTAGATCGTGGAGTCCTGCTCGGCAGTCCATCCCGGCCGCGCAGATCAGCCCTGCGATCGGTGGCCCGGCGGCGATATCCCGGCAGGCGAGGTCGACCGCGGCGGGATCGGCGAGATCGACTCGCTCAAAATGATCGCCAGGCCGTAACCACAGCGGCCGGGTCCGGCCGATGGTGACCATTCTGGGTGACGAGCCTGATCCGAAGTGATCACCGAAACACGTTCCGACAGTGCCACTGGCGCCTGTCATCAGGACGGTACCCGCTGGCTCATCCATCGCAGACCACTCGACCGCTGGTGGCATTGAAGTGCACGGTGACCAAACGCAGCGGCAGGCCGAGCACGTCGAGGAACTCGCGGACCTTGTGCTGCTGGACCTCGTAGTAATCCTCCAGGATGTTGAGGTGTGCGGTCGCCGGGGCCGCCTCGGCCAGCACACCAGCAACGAGATCGGCGACTTCCCGATCCGGCCGGCGTGGATCTGTGAGCCCGGCAAACTGTGCATAGAACTCACTCAGCCGGGCGACCTTGGCGTCGTGCGGTCCGGCGCCGGACAGAATCGTCGCCGCAAGCTCGTGCACCGGGGCAGCCAGGGCGAACCGGTCGGTGAAGTAGGTGTCGAAGCGTGCCGCGGCAGTGCGGTAGATCAGCAGCGCCGCTTCGAAGAACACGCACCCGGTGATCGGCGCGTCGGACTCGACGTCCTCGAACAGCTCGCAGTGCGTCCCGTCCGCGAGAGGCAGAAACAGGTTCGCGCCCCGGCGACGGAACCGATTGGCTAGGCGGGAGTTGGTCATGTCGTGGAACAAGGCCACCACGATTGAGCGGACGATCGGGCTGGACTCGCAGATCACATGCATCGGTGATGAGCCGAAGGTGCGATCCAAGAATTGGCGGTAGTCGCGCGGGCTGAGCCGAATGAGGACGTGGTCGTCGTCCATCATCGGGGCCAGGACCGGCGGGCTCACCTGCCGCTGGGCCAGCACCTCCAGCACCGCGGCACCGATCGCCGCTCCGGCGTCCTGGTCGATGTCCAGATCGCGGTCCAGGTGGATATGGGCGCATTCGAGACTGACCAAGTCTGGGCCGGTATAGGCCTCGATCAAGTCTGCAGCGCGCTGCGCCAGCTCTGGTAGGCATGTCCCGCTGGCCGGGAAAGGGACGGTAAGGATCGCGGCGGTCGCGCCCGAGACGGCGTCGATAATCGAAGCGGACGCCTGTTCACCAGCCCGGACCTCGTATGCCTCGGCGCCCACCTTTAACGGCACCGTGACTTGGGGACCGACCCGCGTGATCACGGGCAGCCGTTGCGCGACGTGCGCGACGACATCACGACCTACCGGACACGTTCCAGGCTCGTAGGTCCACCGGGTGATGGCGATGCCATCGTGGGCGTCAGCTGCGACCACGGCAAGTTCGACAGGTAAAGGGAGTTGCTGCTCGTGACAGTGCGCCCACAATGCGAGTGCTGCCTCACGCGGGGTCAGATAGGTCAGCAACATGGACAGCTCGTAACGGAACTGGCGTCGAATACGGCGACGGCAACACCGTACGGCGATCCAGTAGTCGGGATTCGCTCGTGCGCTGCGGTAGTGACTTCCGCGCCAGTATCGGATTCCTCGGCTGCCTCCGGACGCAGCCACGGGGCCGCGAGGGCCCGGCCGCGCTGGGCCAGCCGGGAGCGCACCACCACGATCAGCTCGGACAGCACCTTGAGCGAGTCGGGCAGCCGCTGTGAACCGCGCAACCGGCGCAGGGCGTGCTCGACGAGTGCGTCGCCAAGCCCGAGTTGGCCGATGTCGACAATCCGGGAGAAGTGCACGATTTCTTGCTGGATCTCGCTGCTCGTCTCAGACATCGTGGACGTGCCGTGTTCCAGGAACGCCGCGGTCAGATCCACGACGTCAACGTCCTCACTCGTAGTGGCGAGAGCACGCAGGAAGTCGGCCGGCACGCCGTCCCCGTGCAGCGCGGCCAGCACCACCAGGCGCTGCAGGAGCCGTTCGAAGGCACCGGTTAACGCCTGCGGGGTCAGCGTGGCCGTGGTGACATGGTCGAGCGCCGAGTAGGCGCCCAGAAGATCACGGCTGAGGGTGGTCTGGTCCCGATAAGTGCTGGTAAGGATCATCGCTGCTCCATCTCTGATGGTCCGACACATCAGCGAAAAGCATTATGTGTGCTCACGCGAAGAGCAATGCGATCGGCAATTTGGTCTTGCTGCCGCCCCGGCCAGTATGGGCGATGGCGATAGCATCGAACGATGACCACACGAGGTCGCGAGCACGCTCCGGCCGCTGCCACGGCAGTACGGCCATCGTGGGATAAACTGCCTGAACCGCTCCGAGAAGGCCTCGCGGACCGGCTCGGCCCTCTCGTTTCTGCGGAGATCCAGACGGGCGGCTTCACTCCCGGACTGGCCGCGCGGCTACGGCTGGTCAGTGGGGAACGGGTATTCACCAAAGGCATCCCAGCCGATCACGTACTGGCTGGCAAGTACCGCGCCGAAGCCAACACCGCGCGTCAACTCCCCGAAGCGACACCGGCACCACGGCTGCGCTGGAACGCCGATATCGCAGGCTGGGTCGTGCTCGCCTTCGACGACATCGAGGGCAGGCACGCGACGCTAGCCCCTGGCTCACCCGACATCGACCCCGTCGTCGCCACCATCGCGCGCCTGGCCGAGGTGCTCACTCCCTGCCCAGTCCCCGAGGTGCCACCCGCCACCGTTGAACTCGCCGAACTCGTGCACGGCTGGGGGGAACTCGCCGCGCTACCGACCGACCTGGACAGCTGGACCCGCCGACACCTCAAAGGCCTGGTCGCACTAGAGACCCAGTGGCTGCCCGCAGCGGAAGGCAAGACCCTGCTGCACGGCGACATCAACCAGTCGAACCTGCTCATCAACTGCGCCGGAGCGGCCGTCCTCGTCGATTGGGCCCAGCCCGTCTGTGGTGCGGCTTGGATCGACACCGCCGATCTGGTCCCCCACCTCATCCTCGCCGGGCATACCCCCGCCGCCGCCGAAGCGGCCCTTGCCGACGTGCCCACCTGGCGCGACACCGAGCCCGCCGTGATCACCAGCTACGCCGCCGCCTTCGCCGGCTACTGGGCCCGCAACTCGCGGCGCCCTGCCCCACCCGGTGTGCCCCACCTGCGCGCCCACCAAGCCAGAGCAGCGACAGCCGCCACCAGCTGGGTAGCGCACCGTGCCAACTGGTAATTCGGGGGCGACGCCGCAAGGCGGGGGGTCACCGTTGACGTCGAACGCCGAGCGCCCCAACGGTCGGCGAGGTTTCCGAACAGTCCGCGAACGTCCGCAATCCTCAGAATCCATCACCGTACCTAACCAATCGCCAAGTGGCCCCCACCGGTCACGGACGGCCGATCTCCTCCCAGCCGGCCACATCCTGGCGGGGGCGTGGGGCTGGGCCGACGTACTGCGCCACCGGGCGGACCAGCCGGCCGGTGCGTTTCTGCTCCATGATGTGCGCGCACCAGCCCGCAGTCCGGGAGCAGGTGAACATCCCCGGCATCATCTGGGGCGGGACCTGCGCGAAGTCGAGGATCACCGCGGCCCAGAACTCGACGTTGGTCTCGATCACCCGGTCTGGCCGCCGATCGCGCAGCTCGGCCAGCGCGACCTGCTCCAGCGCCACCGCCGCGTCGTAGCGCGGCACACCGAGCTGCTGGCAGATCCGGCGCAGCACCCGCGCCCGCGGGTCCTCGGCCCGGTACACCCGGTGCCCGAATCCCATCAGCCGCTCGCCGCGATCCAGCACCGCGCGGACCACCGTGGGGGCGTTGCCGGTGTGCTCCACCTCGTCGATCATCGGGAGCACCCGCGCCGGTGCGCCACCGTGCAACGGGCCGGACATCGCGCCGATCGCGCCGGACAGGCAGGCGGCGACGTCGGCACCGGTGGAGGCGATCACCCGGGCGGTGAAGGTCGACGCGTTGAGCCCATGCTCGGCGGTCGCGACCCAGTAGGCGTCCACGGCCTGGACGTGGGCCGGGTTCGGATCGCCGCGCCACCGGGTCATGAAACGTTCGGTGATGGTGGAGCATTCGTCGATCCGGCGCTGCGGGACGGCCGGCTGATGAATGCCCCGGGCCGACTGCGCCACGTAGGACAGCGCCATCACCGACGCCCTGGCCAGGTCCGTGCGCGCTTGCGCATCGGAGCTGTCCAGCAGCGGCCGGTAGTCCCAGATCGGTGCGAGCATCGCCAGCGCGGCTTGCACGTCGACCCGGACGTCCCCGGTGTGCACCGGCAGCGGAAAAGGCTCGGCAGGCGGTAGGCCGTGCCCGAAACGCCCGTCGGTCAGCAGCGCCCATACATCGCCGAACGTCACGTGACCGACGAGGTCCTCGATGTCCACGCCGCGGTAGCGCAACGCTCCGCCGCCCCGATCCGGCTCGGCGATCTCGGTATGGAAGGCGACCACGCCCTCAAGCCCCGGTTTGAAGCCTGTGGGGTCCGTCGGCCCCTTGCACGTCGCCAGTCCGTTCAACACGCTCACGCCGTCCTCCTCGCGCTGACTAACAGTGCACCCCAGGGCCGGTCTGGGGCAATTATTCGACACCCAACGGGCTGGCCCAGGTGGCAGAACGTAGGTTTGCGGCATGGCGGCTGGCTGGACGCAACGGGGAGATCGAATCGCTGATCTGGCCCGGATGCGGGTCGCCTACCCTGCTGGTGTGCTCGACGAAGCCGACCTCGCCGGCACCTGGCACGAGCAGCTTGCCAGGTGGCTCGGCGACGCGCTGTCCGCGGGCCTTCCCGAGCCCAACGCGATGGTCCTGGCCACCGCGGGCGCCGACGGGCTGCCCAGCTGCCGGACCGTGCTGGCCAAGGGCCTCGACCCGCGCGGAGTCGTGTTCTACACCAACTTCACTTCCGCCAAGATGCGCGACCTTGACGTCATCGGGTTCGCCGCGGCGACGTTTCCCTGGATTGCGCTGCACCGTCAGGTGCACCTGCGCGGACCGATCGAGGTGCTCACCCCCGGGGAGAGCACCGCCTACTGGACGACCCGCCCGCGGGGCGCCCAGCTGGGGGCATGGGCCTCAGCGCAGTCCGCCGTGGTAGCCGACCGGCGCGCTCTGGACGTCGCGCTGGAGCAAGCTGGCGCCCGGTTCGCCGATGCCGAGCAGGTGCCCTTGCCGCCGCACTGGGGCGGGGTCCGGATCCATCCGGTGAGCGTAGAATTCTGGCAGGGCAGGCCCAACCGGATGCATGACCGGCTGCGGTACCACGTCGCCGAGGACGGCAGGTGGGCTGTCCAGCGGCTCGCCCCGTAGCCCTGTTGCTACCTCCACACTGCGCGGCGAGCTACCGTGGGTAGGTGTCGTGCAACCAAGCTGTAACACTGGGCTACCCAGCCGGCGAGTACCAGATGCCGATCATCAGGCCCACCCAGGGGGCGCCCGCGATCCACCTGGGTTCGCTGCGAGCCGACACCGGGATGGTCACCCTGGACCCCGGACTCGTGAACACCGCCCTGTGCACATCGGGGATCACTTATATCGACGGCGACGCGGGCGTGCTGCGCTACCGCGGCTATCCGATCGAAGTGTTGGCGGAGCGCTCGACGTTCCTGGAGACCAGCTACCTGCTGATCTATGGGGACCTGCCGACCAGCGGCCAGCTGGCGAACTTCACCGAGCTGATCCGGGTCCACACCCTGCTGCACGAGGACCTCAAGCGGTTCTTCGACGGCTTTCCGCGCGACGCCCATCCCATGCCGGTCTTGTCCAGCGCGGTATCCGCGCTGTCCACCTTCTACCAGGACAGCCTCAATCCCTTCGATCACGACCAGGTGGAGATTTCCACCGCGAGGCTGCTGGCCAAGCTGCCCACGATCGCCGCGTACGCCTACAAGAAGTCGATCGGCCAACCGTTCCTCTACCCGGACAACTCACTGAGCCTGGTGCACAACTTCCTGCAGATGACCTTCGGGTTGCCCACCAAGCCCTATGAGGTCGATCCGGTGGTGACCGAGGCGCTGGACCTGCTGTTCATCCTGCACGCCGACCATGAGCAGAATTGCTCGACGTCCACCGTGCGCATCGTCGGCTCCACCCAGGCGAACCTCTTCGCGTCGATCTCGGCCGGGATCAATGCGCTGTTCGGCCCGCTGCACGGGGGGGCCAACCAGCTGGTGCTGGAGATGCTCGAGCGTATCCACCTCGAAGGGCGGCGACGTCGATGCGTTCGTCGCGAAGGTGAAGGACCAGTCGGAGGGCGTGCGGCTGATGGGCTTCGGTCATCGCGTCTACCGGAACTACGATCCGCGCGCGAAGATCGTGAAGAGGACCGCGGACGAGCTGCTGCACAAGCTCCGGGTCGACGACCCGCTGCTCGACATCGCGATGGCGCTGGAAGCCAGGGCGCTGGCTGATGACTACTTCATCGAGCGCAAGCTCTATCCCAACGTCGACTTCTACACTGGCCTGATCTACCGGGCGATGGGCTTCCCGACCAAGATGTTCACGGTGCTCTTCGCGCTGGGCCGGTTACCGGGCTGGATCGCGCACTGGCGTGAGATGATCAGCGATCCGGAAACCAAGATCGGCCGACCACGTCAGGTCTACACCGGTTACTCCGAACGGGAGTACACCGCAATTACGCAGCGTTGACTTCTTCAGCAGCGGCGTCATCCGTTGGGCGGTGCGCGACCTGCTGTGCGACGCGTAGGTTGCCCGCAGACCGAACGGGGAAGCCAGGTATCCATGCGCACTATCGAGTGGGTCGACGGACACGTTGACGTGATTGACCAGACCGCCCTGCCGCAGCAGCGCCGGGTGGCCCTGCACACCGTCAGCGAGGTGGTGGACGCGATTCACCGATTGGTGGTGCGTGGCGCACCCGCACTGGGCGCGATGGGTGCACTGGGTGTAGCGCTCGCCGCGGCGCGGTCGGCGGATCAGGGCTACGACCCCGAAACCGTGCGAGCCGACGCCCGTCGCATCGCCGGCGCCCGCCCCACCGCAGCGCACCTGAGCTGGGCCGTGGCGCAGGTGCTGCCCGCGGTGTCCCACGGTCCCGCCGCGGTCCTGGCGGCCGCCGCCGCGCTGGTCGAGGCCGACGTGCGGGCGTGCGCGACGCTGTCCCGGCTCGGTGCCGCCCTGCTGCGCAGCTACGTCGGGGACCGGCCGATGGTCCTGCACACGCACTGCAACGCCGGCGCGCTGGCCTGTGTGGAATGGGGCACCGCGCTCGGTGTCGTCCGGGCCCTGCACGCTGACTCGCTGATCTCGATGGTGGTGATCGGGGAGACTCGTCCGCTGCTGCAGGGTTCCCGGATCACCGCGTTCGAACTCGCCCAGCTGGGAGTGCCGCATCAAGTGGTGGTCGACGCCGCCGGTCCGGGGCTCATCGCCAGCGGGCAGGTGGACGCGGTCATCGTCGGAGCGGACCGGATCGCCGCCAACTACGACGTGGTGAACAAGGTGGGCACCTACCCGCTGGCCCTGGCCGCGGCCAGAGCCGGTATCCCCTTCGTGGTGGCTGCTCCGACCGCAACGATCGACCCGAGCACGCCCACCGGCGCTGACGTGACCATCGAGTACCGGGATCCCGACGAGGTGCTGCTGGTAGGGGGCTGGCGGATGGCGCCGGCCGAGACCACCGCGCTCAACCCGGCCTTCGATGTGACCCCAGCGGACCTCGTCACCGCCATCGTCACCGAGTCGCGGGTGATCGAGCCGTCGCGGGTAGCCGAGCCGGCGGGCGGGATGCAGCCGGTGACGGTCCCCACCATGCGCCTCGTCGGTGCCTACTGAGTTCGGGCCGCTCAGCCGATGTGCTCGGCCTCGTCACCAATGGTCGTGGACTCGCCGTGTCCGGTCCGCACCTCGGTCGGGGCGGGCAGCGTGAGCAACCGGCTCCGGATCGAGGCGACGATCTCATCGAGATCCGAGTAGGACCGGCCGGTGGCGCCAGGGCCGCCCTGAAACAAGGTGTCCCCGCTGAATACGACGTTGCACTCGGGGGCGTATAAGCAGCACGAGCCGGGGGAGTGCCCGGGAGTATGCAGCACCTGCAACGCGGTACCCGCGACCTGCAACACATCGCCATCGGCGAGCTCCGCATCCGGTGGTGGCGTGTCTGGGTGCGCGAGCCGCCACAGCACGTGCTCCGCACGGTGCAACAGGACCGGCGCGGCCAGCCTGCGGGACAGCTCAGGGGCAGCGTTGACATGATCGTTGTGGGCGTGGGTGCACACGATGCCCAACACCCGCCGGTCGCCCACCGCCGCGGCGATCGCTGCCGCGTCGTGCGCGGCGTCAACGACGATCACCTCGCGGTCGTCACCCACCAGCCAGACGTTGTTGTCCACCTGCCAAGTGCCGCCGTCAAGGCTGAAGGTGCCCGACGTGACCACCCGCTCGATCACATCAACACCACGCTGCGCAGCACCTCGCCGCGCTGCATCTTCCCGAAGGCTGTTTCCACGTCATCGAGGGTGATCGTTTCAGAGACGAACTTCTCGAGCGGGAGCCGTCCCTGCAGATGCAGCTCAACCAGCATCGGGAAGTCCCGCTCAGGCAGACAGTCGCCATACCACGATGACTTCAGTGCCCCGCCCCGGCCGAAGAACTCCAGCAGCGGGATGTCGGGCACCGTCAAATCCGGAGTGGGCACCCCGACCAGCACGACGGTGCCCGCCAGGTCGCGGGCGAAGAATGCCTGCTGCCAGGTCTCCGGCCGGCCCACCGCGTCGATCACGACGTCGGCTCCGAAGCCCCCGGTGTAGGACCGCACCATCGCGACGACGTCGGACTCGCGGGCGTCGACCGTGTGGGTGGCGCCGAACTCGGTGGCCCACTGCAGCTTGCCCGGGTCGACGTCGATGCCGATGATCGTGGTCGCGCCTGCCAGCCGTGCCCCGGCGATGGCGGCATCGCCTACCCCGCCGCAGCCGATCACCGCCACCGAGTCGCCGCGGGTGACGGCGCCGGTGTTGATTGCTGCGCCGAGCCCGGCCATCACCCCGCAGCCAAGCAGCCCGGCGACCTCTGGTGCGATCGCCGGGTTCACTTTGGTGCATTGGCCGCTGTGCACCAGCGTCTTCTCGGCGAAGGCTCCGATACCCAGCGCGGGTGTTAGCGCCGTGCCGCCAGACAAGGTCCCAGGCAAGGTCATCGACTGAGCTGCGTTGTGGGTATCGAAGCAGTACCAGGGCTTGCCTCGGCGGCATGCGCGGCAGCGGCCGCAGACCGCGCGCCAGTTGAGGATGACGAAGTCACCAGGTGCAACGGTGGCGACCCCGTCACCCACGGCCTCCACCAATCCGGCAGCCTCGTGCCCGAGTAGGAACGGGAACTCGTCGTTGATCCCGCCTTCCCGGTAGTGCAGGTCGGTGTGGCACACGCCGCACGCCTGCACCGCGACGAGTGCCTCACCCGGCCCAGGGTCAGGCACCCGCACGGCCTCGACAGTCACCGGCGCGCCCTTGCCGCGCGCCACCACTCCACGCACTTCGTGGCCCACCGCGACCTCCCCTACGAACAGCGCCCAAGAAGAACGCTCAGCGTCGGCGAACCCGCCGCGCCAGCTTCTTGGCGCGCTTCTTGGCAGTCTTCCTGGCGACCTTGCCCAGCAACGACTTGCCCCGGGGACCACCGGTCGCCAGCAACAGGCCACCGAGTAGACCCAGGTTCGACAGGAAGTGTTGCTGCCGGTTCTTGCGAGCGTCCGGGGAACCGCCGGACCCGAACGGTTGCTCGGCTACGGTGGTCGGGATCAGGTCAACGGCCAGGACCGTCGCGGCGATCCGCGGCGCCCATCCGAGACCCATCATCAGCCCGGCAGCGACCTTCACGGCAGCGCCTGCCTGGACGGCCAACGCGGGACTGACGGGTGCGGGCACCTTGGCCAGCAGCGGGGTGACCGCCTCGATCTTCGGCTTCGGGTTCATCAGGGTGTCCACACCATTGGCGACGGACACAGCGGCAAGCAGCGGTCGGGCAACGCGGCTAAGCAACACGGCGGCTCCTTTCTGAGCTGTTCGCTTTCGCACCGTAGTCCCCCTGTGCCCTCAGACGCGTGAAGCCACCCATCTGGGGCACGTCGCGTGTCAGGACAACCTGACACCGTGGTGGCCTCACAACGCTGGAGGTCACTATGGCCGGACCCCGGGACCCTGTCGCGGACCTACGGCGGATCGCCTTCCTGCTCGAGCGCGCGCACAAGGAGACCTATCGGGTCCGGGCCTTCCGCACCGCCGCGTCGGTGCTCGCTGCTCGCGACGACGTGACGCAGAGAGCTGGCGCAGGCACCCTGATCGCGCTGAGCGGCGTCGGTGAGGTCACCGCCCGCTGCGTTATCGAATCCCTTACCGGCGAACTGCCGGAATACCTGCGCCGGCTGGAGGCAAGCGGTGACGCGCCCGAGGAGACAGCCGCTGGGAAGGCGGGCGCGGCGCTGCGCGCGGCATTACGCGGTGATTGCCACTCGCACTCCGATTGGTCTGACGGCGGCTCGCCAATAGCCGAGATGGCGGCCACCGCTCGCGACCTCGGCCACGACTACCTTGCGCTGACCGACCATTCACCGCGGCTGACGGTGGCCAATGGGCTCTCCGCGCAACGGTTGCGCCGCCAGTTGGAGGTCGTCGCCGCCGCCAACGAGGAGCTCACCCCGTTCCGGATCCTCACCGGTATCGAGGTGGACATCCTCGCCGACGGAGCGCTGGATCAGTGCCCGGAGTTACTCGCATTACTAGATGTTGTCGTCGCCTCGGTGCATTCGCAGCTGCGGATGCCGGCCGCGGAGATGACCAAGCGAATGCTCACTGCGGTGGCCAACCCGCATGTCGATGTGCTGGGGCACTGCACCGGCCGGCTGGTGACGGGTTCTCGGCAGCGCCCTGAGTCGCAGTTCGACGCCGACGCGGTGTTCGCTGCCTGCGTCGAGCACGGGGTCGCGGTAGAAGTCAACTGCCGCCCAGAGCGGCGGGACCCGCCGCAACGGCTGCTGCGGCGCGCCCTGGAGGCCGGCTGCCTGGTCGCGATCGACTCCGATGCGCACGCACCCGGACAGCTCGACTGGCTGGGTTACGGTTGCGAGCGCGCCGCTGCCTGCGGGGTCGTCGCCGAGCGAGTGGTGAACACCTGGCCCGCCGACGAACTTCTGAACTGGGCTGCCCGCTAGACCCGGTCAGCCACCCCCATTAGCCATGCAGGGCCTGGTCGGCGGCGATGAGCAGGGCCGCCCGATCCGTGATCTTGATCCGAGTACGTCCTGCCGCGACTCCCAACGCCTGCTCGGCAGCGTCGATCGCCTCCCAGCCGGCCCAGGTGACCACTCCGACGTTGCGCTGGGCAAGGTTGGTGATAATCGCGTCGGGTTCACGGTGGGCGGCTCGGGGCAGCGCGTCGAGGTCGTGCAGTAGCTGTTCGACGGTCTCCTTGGCATCGCCCTTATTGGTGCCGATCACCCCGGTGGGCCCGCGCTTGATCCAACCGACCACATACTCGCCGGTGGCCGTCGAACCGTTGCGCAGGACCCGGCCGGCCATGTTCGGGATTACCCCGGACCGCTCGTCGAACGGGACGCCGGGCAACGCCATCCCTCGATACCCCACCGAGCGCAGCAGCAGCTGGGCCGGCAGGGTCACCGTCTTACCGGTACCCACGACGCCGCCGGAACCATCCAGCTCGTTGCGCTCACACTGCACCGCCTCCACCCGCTCGGCACCGACCACTGCCACCGGGGCGAGGAGGAATCGGAGGTGGATCCGCCGCGCCCGGCCCTGCTGCGACCGGGTGGACCAATCCTGGAGCGTCTCGACATTGCGCCGCACGGTCTTGTTGGTTTCCACCAACTCCTTGCCGGCCTGATCGAGCACCAGCTCGGCCGGATCCACCACGACGTCGGCGTTAGCCAGTTCACCCAGCTCGCGTAGCTCCTTGGTGGTGAATTTCGCCTGTGCCGGACCGCGCCGACCGACGATGTGGATATCGCTCACGGTGCTTTTATCGAGCACCGACAGCACGTGATCAGGCATGTCGGTGACGTCCAGTTCCTGCGCGGTCTTTGCCAGGATGCGCGCGACGTCCACCGCGACGTTTCCTACGCCAACCACTACCGCGCTGCGTGCAGTCAAGGTGAACGCGTCCACTTCGGCATCAGGGTGGCCGCAGTACCAGGCCACGAATTCGGTTGCCGAGAAGCTGCCGGGGAGGTCCTCGCCGGGAATGGACAGCCGGCGGTCGACCGACGACCCAGTCGCGTAGACGACCGCGTCGTAGTATTCCCGCAATTCGTCGACGCTGATACCAGCACCCAGCTCAACCCCGCCAAGAAACCGTACGCGCGGCCGTTCGAGAATCTTGCGTAAAGTGGTCTCCAACGACTTCATCTTCAGATGGTCTGGCGCCACGCCATAGCGCAAAAGCCCGTAAGGGCAAGGAAGCCGGTCGACGACATCTACCGATACCGCGTCGTGCTTGCTCAGCTCATCGGCCGCGTACAGTCCGGCGGGACCGGACCCGATCACCGCCACCCGAACCGATTCGGCCACGGCTGATGCACCTCCTGCACACAGAAAACATGGTTTCCCACTGGGTCTACAGCGTTATCTACATGAACGCCAGCCGGTTCGACATTACGCCACCGTCCTGACGAGGCGCCGCAATGCCGTGACGGTCAGCCCCTGACCCAATCGCGGATCGCCCCGGAGCACTGAGACCGCACCCTCTGGGCGGGCGATGTCGTCGAGCACCGCTACGGCGCCCGACAGGTCCTGGTCACGGGTGTACCCATTAACCACAGCCACACACCGCAGCCCCGCCGAGACCGCGGCTTGGACGCCGTTTGCCGAGTCCTCCACGGCTATCGCCTCGGCAGCAGTCAGATTCAGGCGCCGCAGCGTCTCTAGGTACACGGCCGGGTCGGGCTTGAGATCGGTAACGTCTGATCCGGTGACGACGACGTTCCAGGCATCGATCCCGAACAGCATGTCGAGCAGCGGCAGTACCCAATCGCTGGTTCCGGTGGTCGCGACTGCGACAGCTACGCCTTCGGCCCGCAGCGCAGTGATCAGCTCCGCTGCGCCCGGCCGCGCCGCGATCGCGCCCGTGCGAACCAGCGCGGTGAACCGGCTGGTTTTGTCCCGGTGCAGTGTCACCGCCAGTGCAGCGGCCTGCGCGGGGGAGTGCCCGCTGGATCGCAGGTAACGCTCGATGCGCCGGCGACCACCGGTTGTTGTGAGCAGCTCACCGTATTCCTCAACACTCCACCGGTAGGTCAGGCCGGCCGCCTCAAAAGCTGCATTGAATGCCACCCGATGGCCGTCTCGTTCAGTGTCGGCGAGTGTCCCGTCCACATCGAAGATGACCGCTTGCAGCGGGTCCAGCCGCGTGGTCGACATGGTCGTCAGGTTAGGACCGCGCCACGGCGATCGGCGTCCCTCAGCAAGGTGGAACCGCCGGGGACAGCCGATGCGGAGGCGGCTTCGAGGCGCGTCAGCCGTCCGATCTGGTGGTCGGTCGCGTCCGTCGGCCGCGGGCTCCGTGGAACTCCGCCCGCACCGACTTGGCGTCCCGGGGGCGTCCGGCTGACCGATCCGGCTCCCGAGAACGTCCATTTTCCACCAATCGTGAAGATCGCTTGTGTAGGTCGCGCGCTGTGTCCGAAGTACTTTGACGGTCGCCGTCCGATACGACCGCATCGCCGGTGCCCGGCTGGCTAGACGGAACGTGGTGGCCGTCCTGCCAGCCGTCGGTAAGGGCACCCATGGCGTCAATGAGGTTGCGCACCGAGGCGAAGGTTCCGCGGCGGATGGCCTGCTGGGTGATGATGCCCAGGGAGACCTCCACGAGCTTGAGCCACGGGTCCGGCTGACCTGCGGCCGGCCCCTCACCGCCGGTGGCCGAGACTGGCCGATGTAACGCGGCAGCCCTCTGGGAGAGATTGAGGTACAGCCCGTTGAGGTCTCTGACCTGGGCCTGGCGCGTGAGGTCAGTGCTGAAGTTGAATGTCTCGACGTGATCCGGCTGGATTCCCCACTTGCGCCATACCCGGGCGACCGTGGCGAACGAGATGCCGAGCTGTTGGCCCAGTAGGCGCGACGACCAGTGGCTGGCCCCCAAATGGGCCGGTGGACGGCCGCCGTCAGCGAGCGTGGTGGCCACCACCTCAAGCTCATCCACCACCGGTGGTCGGCCGGAGCGGGGCAGGTCGCCGAGCGCGCTGATTCCCGCGGCGGCATAGCGGTTGCGCCAGTTGAGCACTGTTGGCCGAGTCGACCCGGTCTGCCGGGCGATCTCCGTGTTCGTCAGACCCTCTGCTGCCATCAGTACTATTCGTGCGCGCTGCACTAGGCTGATCCGCGCCGACGCGGAGCGGACCAACGCCACCAGGCGGGCCCGGTCACCCGCTTGCAGGATCAACGGAGCCGCGGTAGCCATACCTCATCGTCTCGCAACCTGGACCGTAAGACAACTATTAACACATAGCCCTGCCTGCGATGTCTCTACCAGATCTGAGCCCGGTTGGGGGCGCGTAGATCCTCTTGACACCACCTACCTAATCCGTGTGGACTAGTGCTCCGCGTCACAAGTACACGGACGCGGAGACCGGACGACCCCCAGGAGACGCCGGCACGGGAGCGAAAGGGGCCACAGAACGATGGCGATCGAGTCTGACGGACACAGCCGAGGTAACCCCCGAATCTTTGAGCTGATCGAGAACGCACCGAAGACCGGGAAGAGCCCAACTATCTTTGCCTGGCCAGAGGTGGTGGACTGGCTTCGGATAGCCGGTCAGCCGGTACCTGGCCCGTGGCCGCCTCACCAGCAGGCGCGACCCAACCCCGAGGACGAGAGCGTCCCGACGGCGGTGGTCGAGCCTGCGCGTCCGGAGCGCCGTCGCGAGCCCGCACCTGCGCCGCGAGCGGCCGCACCGGCCGCCGCGCCGCGTCCGGCGCTGGCACCCGCGCCGGCACCTGCGCCACGAGAGGACTCCGGCACACACGGAGTCGGGGCGCTGGACGACGCTCCCCCGCGTCACGGACTTGGGCTGATGGACTCCTGAGCGCTGAGCAGTGAACAGTCGTTCGTTGGTGGCGTTCGAATCAGAATGCTCCCCCATGGGCGGCCCCAAGATGTACAGCTTTTCCGCGGACTGTTGAGGGACTTAGGAGGATCTGGATGTACCCGTCTCGTTTTCATTACGAGGCTCCACGCTCGCTTGACGAAGCCTTCGGCGTTTTGCAGGCCTACGGTGACGAGGCGAAGATCCTCGCAGGAGGGCAAAGCCTCATCCCGCTGATCAAGCTGCGCTTCGCCGCGCCGGCATGCATTGTCGACATCAACAATATTCCGGGTCTGGACTTCCACGAGGAGGACTCTGACGGGTCGCTGAACATCGGCGCCCTGTGTCGGCACAGAACTTTGGAACGCTCCCCACTGCTCCGGAGCAAGTACCCGACCATGTCGGCTACTGCGCCGCTCATCGCCGACCCCATGGTTCGCAACCGGGGAACCCTCGTCGGCTCGGTGTGTCACGCAGACCCGCAGGGTGACTGGGCGTCGGTGATGCTGGCGATGGGCGGGGAGATCATCGCCCTCAATGCGGACGGCAACGAGCGAGCCATCCCGGTTTCAGAATTCGTGATCGGGCCGTTCCAGAATGCCCTCCACCAGGGCGAGATCGCGGTCCGGGCACGAGTGCCTGCGGCGAAAGGCTCGCGTTCGGGAACGTACCTGAAGCTGGAGCGGCGGGTGGGGGACTTCGCGACCGTCGGCCTGGCCGTATCACTGGAGAGCTCCGGCGGCACGATCAACCGGGCAGGCATTGCGCTCACCGGTGTTGGGCCGAACAACATCCAATGCACTGCGGCGGAGCAGGCACTCGCTGGTAAGACACTGAATGCCAGCACGATCGAGCAGGCAGCGCGGCTGGCGGCGGAGGCGGCTAAACCCAAGACCGACGTGCGCGGTAGCGGGGAGTACAAGAGGCACGTGGTGTACACCTTCGTCACGCGTGCGTTGAGTAACCAACAGGCGCGAGCGGCCTGAACCAGTTGGGAATTGATCCGATTATTTTCAGAGCATTGGATGCCAAGGAGGCGGCGTGGAAGAACGACGGGTAAACGTCGTGGTAAACGGGGAACCGAAGTCTGTCGATGTGGAGCCCCGGATACTCCTGGTCCACTTCCTCCGTGAAGTGCTAGGACTGACCGGCACGCACATCGGCTGCGACACCACGAACTGTGGGGTGTGCACTGTACTGGTAGACGGACTGCCCATGAAGTCGTGCACCATGTTCGCAGTCATGGCGGACGGGCATGAGGTTACTACCGTTGAGGGTCTCGGTCTGCCCAGTGAGCTGCACCCCATTCAGGAGGGGTTCAGGGAAGAGCACGGGCTGCAGTGTGGTTTCTGCACGCCTGGGATGATGATGGCGTCGAAAGCACTTCTCGACGAGAATCCCAATCCCACCGAGGAAGACATACGCTGGGGGCTTTCGGGCAACCTCTGTCGTTGCACCGGTTACCAAAATATCGTGAAGTCGGTGCTCTGGGCCGCGGAGAAACTGCGGTCCGAAGCAGGCGCGATTAGTCGCTGACAGGCTAGAGTCGACGACAAAGGGAGATGTGACGTGGCGCAGGCGTTAGACGAAATCAAGATCGGTGGCTTGGGTTCAAGCCGCAAGCGGGTCGAGGACGACCGCTTCCTTCGCGGTAAGGGCAACTACACCGATGACTTCAAGTTGCCCGGTATGGTTCACATGGAGATCCTCCGTAGCCCCCTGGCCCACGCGCGGATCAAGTCGATCGACACTAGTAAAGCTTGGCAGATTCCCGGCGTGCACATGGTGCTCACCGGGGAAATGGCCGCTCAGCACAACCTGGCCTGGATGCCGACCCTGTCCTACGACACCCAGGCGGTGCTTGCCACCGACAAGGTGCGGTTCCAGGGTCAGGAAATCGCTTGCGTGTGCGCCGACGACCCTTACATCGCCAAGGATGGTTGTGAGGCGATCGTCGTCGAGTACGAGCCCCTGCCGCCGATCGTCAACCCCTGGCAGTCCCAAGCGGAAGGCGCCCCGATCATTCGGGACGACAAGGAAGGGCAGACGGACAACGTCTGCTACCGCTGGGAGGTCGGCGACCGCGAAGGCACCGAACGGGCGTTCGCTCAGGCTGACGTGGTCTCGAAGTTGGAGCTGCACTACCCGCGGTCGCACCCCTCGCCCATCGAGTGCTGTGGATCGATCGCGGACTACAACTCGGCGACTGCGAAGCTGACCGTGTACATGACGACCCAAGCCCCGCACATCATCCGGGCTGCGGTAGCGATTGTCGCGGAACTCCCTGAGCACATGATCCGGATCATCTCCCCCGACATCGGCGGCGGGTTCGGCAACAAGGTGCCGGTCTACCCGGGATATGTCTGTTCCATCCTCTGCTCGATCCTGCTGGCCCGGCCGGTGAAGTGGATCGAGGACAAGACCGGCAACTTGATTTCCACGCACTACGCCCGGGACATCTACTACAAGGGCGAGTTGGCGATGCGCAAGGATGGCAAAATCCTTGCCGTGCGGTTCCACTGTGATAGCGACAACGGGGCCTTCTTCTCGGACGCGCAGCCCACGAAGTTCAAGATCGGGCTGATCCATTCCGCTTTCGCCGCGTACGATATTCCGTTCGGATACATGACCGCACAGGGTTCGTACACGAACAAGGCGCCGGGCGGTGTCGCGTATCGATGTTCGTTCCGGGTCACCGAAGCGATGTTCTTCCAGGAGCGGGCGATCCAGGCCGCCGCCGATGACGTCGGTATGGATCAGGCCGCGTTCCGGCGGCTCAACCTGGTGAAGGACGACCAGTTCCCGTTCCGTACGCCCTACGGCTTCTTGCTGGACTCCGGTCAGTACGGGAAGTGCCTCGACGTTGGCCTGAATGCCATCGGCTACGACGATTTCCTGCGCGAGAAGGAAGCAGCTCGCGCGGAGGGTCGGCGGCTTGGAATTGGTATCTCCACCATGACCGAGCCACTCGGAGCGGGTAACAGCCGCGAGTACGACATCCTCGGAATCAAGATGTTCGACGCCGCGGAGCTGCGGGTGCACCCGAGCGGGAAGGCGATCCTGAAGATCGGGGCGCAGACCCAGGGTCAGGGTCACGAGACGACGTTCGCACAGATCGTCACCCATGAGCTCGGCATCCCTGCCGCGGACATCCTCGTCCAGCACGGCGACACCGACAACACCCCGTTCGGCATGGGGACCTACGCGTCCCGCAGCACGCCGGTCGCGGGAGCGGCGACTGCCATGGTGGCCCGCAAGGTCCGCGCGAAGGCGCGGAAGCTGGCGGCCCACCTGTTGGAGGTCTCCGAAGAGGACGTCGAGTGGGAGCTCGGCCGATTCTATGTCCGGGGTGCGCCTAGCAATGGTGTGAGCATCCAGGAGTGCGCGATGGCGGCCTACGGGAACATGCCTGATGGCATGGAGCCCGGGCTGGAGAACAACGCGTACTACGACCCGCCGAACATGACGTGGCCGTTCGCGGCGTACATCGTGACCGTCGAGGTTGACCCCGAGACGGGCGTCTGGGATGTGTTGCGGATGGTCGCGGTCGACGACTGCGGCGTGCGCATCAACCCGATGATCGTCGAAGCTCAGATCATGGGTGGCATGACCGAGGCGTATGCCATGGCCAACATGCAGTTCATCACCTACGACGCCGAGGGTAACTGCGTCGGTTCGAACTACATGGATTATCTGCTGCCGACAGCGTGGGAAACCCCTGGGTTCGAACTCCACGAGGTCGTCACGCCGTGCCCGCACCACCCGATCGGCGCCAAGGGCATTGGTGAATGTGCAGCTGTCGGTGGCCCGGCGGCGTTCGTGAACGCTGTCATGAATGCCATCGACGACACCGGGGTACGCAACATCGACATGCCCCTGTTGCCGGACCGCGTGTGGGAGGCCCTGAAGTACCGTCGTGACATTTCGGGAGCACCCCCGGTCAAGTCCGACAGCTAGACAGACTGGATGGATAGGTAGATGACGATGGACGGGTGGGACGTCCTTGAGCATGCCCGCGAGCTGTCCAAGCGGGGTGAGGCGTTCGCGCTGGCCACTGTGGTGTGGCGGCGCGGCCCGTCCTCGGGCAAAGAAGGGTGCCGCGCTGTCATTACGACGTCAGGGCAGGTGTTCGGCTTTATCGGCGGCGCCTGTGCTGAACCGGTCGTTGTTCGCGAGGCGCGGCGCATCCTCGCAGAGGGTGTGCCGCGCCTCGTGTTCCTCGGGACAGCTGAGGAGCTCGGGGAGATGGCAGTGCGGGAGGGTATCAGCTACGTACCGATGTCCTGCCAAAGCGAAGGTGCTTTGGAGATCTACATCGAACCAGTAGAGCCGAAGACTCATCTTGTTGTCGTCGGGCGGTCACCAATGGTGGAAGCACTCGTCCAGATGGCACAAGCCATCGGCTGGCGAACGGTGCTCGTCGATCCCGACGGCGGCACTGCGGAGACTCACCCGCTGGCGCAGTGCGTCGTCAGCGACCTCGACTTCAAGGTCGCCGGCGTCGATGCGCGTTCACTGGTTGTGGTTGCCACCCAAGGTCATCACGACGAGGAAGCTGTAGAGCAGGCACTGATCGCGGGGCCGGCCTATGTGGGATTGGTGGGTTCCCGGCCGCGAGCAAAATCGGTATTGGACTACTTGGAAGGCCGCGGGTTGTCTAGGGAGACCCTGGACCGAGTAAGGGTGCCAGCCGGTTTGGATCTAGGAAAAGTCTCGCACCGCGAGATTGCGGTGGGAGTGCTTGCCGAGTTGGTGAAGCTGAGGGCCGCTGGTGATCTGGTCAAGGGTGTGCGACCGGAGGTGCCCGAGGTAGCCGAGGCGGTCGACCCGGTATGCGGCATGACAGTGGAGATTGGCTCCGCGCGTCACAAGGTGGACCACGACGGAAGCACGTACTATTTCTGCTGTCCGGGATGCCTGAAGGCGTTCTCGGGGGACCCAGCCGCATTCATTGGGTCGGGAGCAAAGTCGTGAAGCGAAAGTGTGGACCCCGGCCTGTTGTAAGGAGAGCGAGTAGTCGATGCTGATCGAGAGCGAGTTCGAGGTTGCCGCGCCGCTCGAGCAGGTGTGGAGGCACATGCAAGATGTGCCGCGGATCGCACCGTGCCTGCCAGGTGCCGAGCTCACTGATGTGAACGGCGACGTGTACAAGGGCCGTGTGATAACCAAGATGGGCCCGGTAAAGCTTCAATTCTCCGGTACTGCCCGGATCGTCCTGCGCGATGAGGCCGCTAAGCGGATCGTCATGGATGCGTCGGGGTCCGAGGAAAAGGGCAAGGGTACGGCCACCATGAAGGTCACCTCGACCATGGTGCCCTCTGGAACCGGGACCCGCGTGAAGGTTGCCCAGGACCTCCAGCTCTCCGGAGCGGCTGCCCAGTTCGGCAGAGGCATGGTTTCTGATGTCACCAGCGTGATCATGAAGAGCTTTGCTAAATGCATCGCGGACGACATTGGACGCGAAGCCCGGGGCGAAGCACGTGTGCAGCGCGACGCTGCTCCGGTGAAGGGCTTCAGTATCGGCATGCAGGCGATGATGACTGCGTTGAAGCGGTTCTTCGGCGGCTTGTTCGGCGGAGGGAAGTCTTGATAATGATCCGTGAAGGAAAGTGAGACGGACATGTTCTGGTGGTGGATTGGTGACCTGATCCTGCTCGCCGTGGTGTTCCCCATCGTCGTGGTGTTGATGAAACGTATCGTCGCGCCAGTGGACCGGATACGGAAGACGGTGGATGACATTCTCTACAACGGCGTCATCCTGACTGGAGAACTCGACAACGTCCCAGGCCTTTTGGCTGAGACGGACAGCACGGTCAAGGAGGTCGCCATCGGCGCGACCCGTTACGTGAAGCGTGTTGGTCATCTGCTGGGCGCACTGGGCGTCTAGCGTGCGAATGACCTGAGGAACCGATCGAGGAGAGGAGGACGCCATGCCTGCAGCTGCGTGGGTCACGCTGCTGGCCATCGCGTTAGTCGTGGCCGTTGTCGGTATTTCGCTGTTGAAGGTGATTTCTCAGCTTAAGCATGTCGCTTGGACGCTTGGCGCGATTATCGTCGGTGTGAACGCTATCGCTTACCAGACGAGGACGGTCCCCGAGGTTTTGCCCTCGGTCAACGCTAACCTCGCTCCGGTACGCGCTATGGCAGAACAAGTTTAATCCCAACGGCGACCAGCAGGCCGGCGTTGGAATCAGATACGGAGGGTGATATGCACGAGTTTAACTGTGGTCATCAGGAGTGCAGCTCACAGTTCACCTCGTCCGACAAGGACGTTCTGATGCGGCAGGTTGCTGATCATCTGAAGGACGTCCACAACGTCCAGACGGCGACCCAGACGCTTCTCGGGTACCTCGAGACGACTTGCGTGACGACCACATCAGACCGCTAGGTCTTGTGATTCCGACGTAAGAACAACTGCTACCGAAAGGAGGGCTGCGGGATGATGTTGCTGCTTGCGGAACAGGCGCCCGGGCCCGAAGCGCATCTGTTCGGCTGGTACCTGGGTTTCGCGATCGCCGTCGTAGTGATTTCAATTGTGGTCGCTCTGGTGGCTCCAATCCTGGTGTTGGCTGCGCGGATCTCACGGCAAGCGCCACAGATCAACCAAGGCCTACAACAGGCATATCGGAACACGCTCGCGTTGGCGGACCTGCGACAGACGATTGACCATGCTGAGGTCATCGTCGGAGGTCTGGAACGCGGCCGTGCTCGGCTTGGAGGTTAGCGATGTTGCCATTTATGCTCGGGTATGCCGGTGGGCCCGATGGTTATGCCCCTGAAGAGGTTACCTTCTGGTGGGTCGCGATAGGCATGGGCTTCGGTGTGGCCATCGTCGTGATCCTGTTGCTGTCGTCTCTGGTCTCGATGGTCAAGTCCATCGACCGAGGCGTGGTAGGCGTTCGGGATACCCTACGGGCCATTCCGGAGAATACTGCGAATGCTGCGCTTATCCCCATCACCGCTGATCGTGTTGACGCGGTACTGGCAGAGGGCTTGCAGCATCACCTCTTCCTGACCAGGGTCCTGACTGGTTCTGGCACTCCGGTCGGAAAGGGCTAAGCCATGATCGTTATCATCCTGACGATAGTTGTCATCGCGGCACTGGTCGCCGTCTTGGCGCTCTTCCTCTTCATCATCGGCGTCCTGCTCAACCGTATTGCGGACAACCTTGACGATTGTTTGGGAAATGTGAAGACGATCGCCACCCAGGCGGAGGTCATCATTCCTGCGGTCGAGCACATCAACCGCACAGGTGGAGTCGTCGCAGGTGCGCTGCCATTGCTGTACGGCGGTGCTGAGAAGATCGCGACCAAGCTAGCTCCTCCGGTGCCAGCTCCGGTTAACGGGCACTCCAACGTGCCGGCTTCCGGTCGGCGTCGCTCTCGCCTGATGGACACGGTGGGTATCCGCGGCCGCCACCATTAGATGTTCGCGTCAGTCCTCCGTCGGTAGCAGAGGATTGTTAGCAAATAGTGGGCAGTGACCATGTGGTCACTGCCCACTATCACGTCCACAGCCGCCATTGATGGCGAGGTACGTCGAGCTATGTCGATGTCTCGCCGGGAGTGCTCCCGCCGACAGCATTGGCGCCGGGAGTGGTAGGGCCGCCGACAGCGTTCGCACGAGTACCGTCCGCTCCCCGTTGGGCGAGGGGGCCGGTCAGATCGGACTTGTACGAGCCGATCCACTCGTCCTTCCACGCGTTATCGTACTTCTGCTCGTTGCAGTACGGGTTGTACGTGGCGGCGAGCTCTTGGACGATCGTTTCGCGGTGCGAGCGGGCCCAACCGGCGACCTCGTAGGTGCAGATGTGCAATTTCCACCGGGTGCCGGCCCGTGCGATCCAGCAGTTCGACCGCGGATGCTTGAACGGCAACCCGGATTCGGCCAGGTTATCTGACTGGCCGACGTAAATGACGGAATAGCGATCTGGCTTGTTCTCGGCTTCAGCTTTGTACATGATGGCGAAAACCGCCGGCCTCGCGGGTGGCGTCCAGCCGCCAAGGATCCGCGGGCCCTCGAATGAGTAGCCTGCTAGTGAGCCAAGGCGGATCATGTCCAGGCCTCCTGCATGTTCATCTAAAATGTCCTTGTGTCGTGAGCCGTCAGGTTGAATGCCTCCGCGTCACATGTCATCGGCCTCGTCCTCATCCTCGCTAGTGGCCTCGACGCGCACGATGGGGTAGACGGGCAGTCCAGCCTTCTGGACCGCGCTGGCGAAATGCTCTTTACCCTTAGCGATCGCGTCATCGCGGTTGTCCGCGAACACGATGACCTGAGCGCCGTAGCGATCGGTGCCGATACCAGTCGCAATGCCGTTGAGAGGCGCGACCGCGTCGGCTAACTCGACAATCTCTTCGAGCTTCATGATGCGGTCGCCCTGCGCCTCCATACCGACGCTCCATCTGATCAACATAGACTTCGGTCTCCTAGCCGAGCTTCGGAAGTAGGACGGCGAGTTCCTCAAGGCTGCTGAGGTCGTGGCCGGACAGGATGACATCGATGTGTGGTGCCGCCGCCATCATGCCCACGGTTTGTGGCTGATAGTCGGCGTTATCACCCTTGTGCGGGTTCATCCACACGATGTTGTGACACAGTCTGGAGAGCCGCTCCATCGCATCGGAAAGAAGTTCGGGGTCGCCCCGGTCAAGGCCATCGGAACAGATCACCACGACGCCCCCGCGGCACATGCCCCGACGGCCCCACTTGCGCACGAACAGGTCGATCGATTCGCCGATCCGCGTGCCCCCTTCCCAGTCGACCACCAGCTTCGCGGCACGCTCGAGCGCCTCGTCAGGCTTGCGGCTCTGCAGCGGCTTGGTCACCTGTGATAAGCGGGTTCCGAAGCAGAACACCTCGACCTTTTGGGAGGCGCGCTTCGCAGAATAGGCGAACTGCAGCAAGGCCCGAGAGTAGTTCGACATTGAACCGGACACGTCGAGAATGAGAACAAGCGGACGCAGGCGCACTCGACGGCGCCGCCAATAGAGGTTGACCATCTCGCCATTGGTGCGCAGGGACTCGCGGATCGTGCGGCGCATATCGGGCCGTCGGCCGTCCTTGGCCGTCTTGGTGCGCCGGGTGCGACGCTTGGGCGGCGTGAACTTGATGCGCGACATGATACGTCGTATCGCAGCGAGCTCCTCGTCGGTGCACTCCCCGAAGGATCGGTGCTTGAGCGTCTCGACGTTCGATGCCATCAGGCCGAGGAGAACTTCCTCTTCTTGCTCCTTGCCCGGCTCCGTCGCCGGAATCTGGAACGTTGCCTCAGCCTCAGCAGCGGCCTGGGCCTTGACCTTCAGCATCTGTTGGACCGGTGCGTCAGAAGCGAGGAAGAACGCTTTGAAGACCTCGTCGTATACGGGTAGATCCTCGCGACGCATGATCATGGTGGTCCGGCCGGCCCAATACAGGTCAACCAGATCCGTTGGATCCAGCGGAGCCATGGCCGCGCAGTAGGTGAGGATATCTCCCGACCCGACGGCTAATCCCTTGGAACGCAGTGCGCGGCCGAAGTCGACGAGCACGGTGACGAAGCCATTGTCGCGTGACATCGGCGTCAGACGGATCCGTGACGTGTCTCAGGCATTGGACGTCACTTCACTCAGATTGTCCCTGACCAACTCAAGATCGTCGCGATCCTTGATGATCGAACCGAGCGTGACATCGGCGGCGCTTGCGGTGAGGCCGGTCTCACCCAGGAACGACAGCGTGCGAGCCCAGTCGATGGTCTCCGCCACACCAGGAGGCTTTGCAAGATCCATTTCGCGAAGCCGGTGTACCGCTGCGACCACCTTGCGGGCGAGCGCCTCGGACACCTCGGGCGCCTGGACCGTGACGATTTCGACCTCGCGGTCGGGATCCGGGTAGCCGATCCAGTGGTACATACAGCGGCGCTTCAACGCGTCGTGCAGATCGCGGGTGCGGTTCGAGGTCAAGATCACCAGTGGTGGATTTTCCGCCTTGATGGTGCCGACTTCGGGAATGCTGATCTGGAAGTCGGACAGCACCTCCAGCAGGAAGGCCTCGAACTCATCATCGGCGCGGTCCACCTCGTCGATCAGAAGGACGCACTGGTCGCCGGCCTGGATGGCCTGCATCAGCGGCCGCTCGAGGAGGAACCGGGGACCGAATAATTTTTCGATCGCCTCCTCCTCACCGAGGCCCTGATCCGACATGGCGCGGATGTAGAGCAGCTGACGCGCGTAGTCCCACTCGTAAAGGGCCTGGTTGGTGTCAATGCCTTCGTAGCACTGCAGCCGGATGAGCTTGCGTCCGAACACCGACGACATCACCTTGGCGATCTCGGTCTTGCCGACGCCCACCTCGCCTTCGAGAAGAATGGGGCGCTGCAGGGACATCGCCACGAACATCGCCGTCGACAAGCCCCGGTCCGCTAGGTAATCGCCGCGGCGCAACGTTTCGGTGAGTTCTGTGACGGTACTCGGATAGTTCATCGAGCGGTCTCCTTGACAACCCTGGCGGCCGCAGAGCGGCGAGATCGGTCCGGTTGAAATCTAGCCGCCTCCAGATGCGGACGGCGGCCGGGAAGCGGACTACGCCTTGGGGATCTGAGTCATCACGGGCAAAGATCCCCAAGGGAGTCAGTTGATCGTTTCGTATCCGCGGCCATCACGTTGCATTGCGTTTACGTACGACGTTGTCTTGGCTACGTTGGTGGTTGTCGGCGCGGCGTCGTTACCGATTCGGTACGATGTAGTGCGTTCCGACTCGGTGGTCTTGTCAACAGTTTTCGCTTCTGGTTTCTTACGTCCGAACATCAGTTACGTCCTTCCGTGGGCTTCGACCGCCCGCTCGAACGAGCGGCGGGTTCCATGCTCCTGCTTCCTACTCCTTCGGCTCAGATGAGCCGCCGAAGACGAGATCGCGCACGCTACCCGCCCCCGCGTTCAGTTTGCCCTCGCGCTCGAGCTTCGTCTTCCACGCGGAGCGGAGGTTGTTGCCCACCGCCTGCTTGGTCTGGTCGGCCTGCTCGTCATCGCCGTTCAAGCCCTGGAAGCCGACCGCTTCCATGCTCTTGCACGCCTTGGTGTTGCCGCACGCTTCATCGAGGTCAGCACTCGTCTGACCTTGGGCCTTCCAGATGCCGCGCAGCGCCGAGAGCGCCGCCGTGCCCTCGTCGCCGTCGGTCAGCTTTGCGTTCTCGTGCTCTTGGCTCATGTCCGCGCACCTCTCCGATGCAACTTATCTTGTGGATAGATTCTGGGGTATAGGTTCTGAAGGATGGATTGAGGGGGGATAGATTGAGCGGTCCAGGTGGCTATGATCGTCCCGCCTCCTCGAACCGCCGGCCTGCTTCTTCCCAGTTCACGACATTCCAGAAGGCCTCGACATATTCTGCCCGAGCAGCTGGATACCGGAGGTGGTAGGCGTGCTCCCACAGGTCGAGCCCGAGGATCGGAGTCTCCTCCGCAGTGAGTGGGGAGTCCTCGTTGGGAAGGCTGTAGACGATCAGTCGGCGGCGTGCCCGCACCAGCCATACCCAGCCGCTGCCGAAGTGAGCGGTCGCAACGCCCGTGAACCGGTCCCGGAACGCCGTGAACGAACCGAACTCCTCCGTGATGGCCTCAGCGAGGGGTCCGGACGGCTTACCGCCACCGTCCTTGCTCAGCACCGTCCAAAACAGGGAGTGATTCGCGTGTCCGCCGCCGTAGTTCCGCACCGCATTGCGGGATTCCTCGGGGACTTGGCCGATGTTCCACAGCAAGCCTTCGATGGATTGCTCGCCCGCTGACGGTGCTCCACCGGCAGCACTCAACGCTGCGTTGAGCTGATCGACGTAGCGGCGGTGATGTTGGGCGTGGTGCAACTCCATGGTTCGCGCGTCGAAGTAAGGCTCAAGCGCGTCGTAACCATACGGCAGGTCGGGAAGGCTGTAGGCGCTCATGGGCCCCTTCCTGAACTGGGACTCGTGCTGGTCGGTAGTCGCCCATCTTACACGGAAAATCAGTGTGGGCGTCCGCCGCCGATCCCGTGCGGACCAACCTGATGATCATCTCAGCGGCCAAACGGTGATCAACAGCCAGCGCCCACGGGACAAGGAGAACCCACGATTCACCGTCTCTCACGAGTACGTACGGATGTGGAGCGCGATCGGTTCGGCCAGCGAGTCCCCCGGACCGGCGCCGGCCGGCGGTCGGGCGACGCCGACGACCGGTTTCCTGAGGATCGCGTCTGCCGAATGGCCGTACCGCCCGGGCGTTTGGAGTAAAGCGCGGCTGTTCGTCGCCACGTAGCCACCTGTGGGCGCCGATGGATCCCGGGAGCTCTCAGGTCGGGACCGGCCGGCGGCTGCGCGTCGTAATGTCCGCCGCGGCGACGGCCGGACTCGGTGAGTTCACGCCGCAGCGTGACCGGTGTCCGCCCCGTGGCGTCCCGGAAGTTAGCCCGGTTCGGCCGGAGGTTGGCGGCCCAGTCATGGCCACTACTCACTGACTCGAGAGAGGTATCGCTGGTGACTCCCCGCACACCGCGCTTCGTCCGCTGGGGCTTGTCTGCCGTTGCGGCTGCGCTGCCGATGGCCTTGATCGCGCCATGGCCGGCCCAGGCGGGCCCCGAGCCGGTGACGGGGGCGAACGTCGCCGCGGTGACTCCACTGGCTCCGCTGGACGAGCGCACCCCGGCTCCGGCCGCAGACGCAGAGCTTGATCCGCATTCGGGCCCGGACGCGGACACGGAGGGGGACGGGGACCATCGTGGGCGCAACAATGAGCGCCATGGCAAGCAGCAGGCCGTAGCCGACGATGGGGGAGGCAAGCAGGCGCCCAACCCGAACTGCACACTGATCGTGCCGCCGGCTCCACTCACCGCGCAGGGTCTGGCCACGCCTTACCAGCTCGTATCGACAGATCGGCGCAAGGGCCCGTGTCATGAAGCCAACGCCGACCAGTCCGCGTTCGTCGAAGCAACAATGATCAATCCGGCAACGGGCGCGCTGGCGATCTACCGGCCGCTGGTGGTGGATCGGGGCATGCAACCGGCGGCCGCGCCGGGTGTTCCGACGCTGCCCGCGGGTTCAGTGGTCGGCCTGTGGTTCGGTTTCCAGGGCACCACGTTGACCCTGGGTGGCGCCTCGGACGGCTGTGTCAATGGCTTGCCCGGGTCGCCCTTCGGGCAGTTCGCCTACTGCGGTGCGTCAGAGTTCTTCCGTGCGGCCAACGCCGCGATCGGCGCTGGCAAACTCAAGGTCCCGTCTCCCGGCACGGCTCGTGATGGCAAGCCGTGCCCGACCACTCGCGACTTCGCCGTAGTAGATCAGGACCAGAGCGACAACCTCACTACCCGCTATCTGGCGCTATCCAACGGGCGCATCGCCCAGGACAACGGGGCCAACGTGGCGGCGCTGCCGGTGCGCACCGTCCTGAAGAACGCCAGCGACAACGGGTTGTTGACCGAGTTCATCAATCCGGCGCTGGGCTGTACAGCCTTCACCGCACCCGACCTCACGGCAGGCGGGACGCCGGCACCATCGTTGGCCCTGAATGAACTGCAGGCTGCGGCCGCGAAGACGCGGCCGATGGCCCTCGTACCGCCCAATGATCCGATGGGGCAGGTCAACGGGAAGCCGAGCGTAGCCAAGGTCAATCTGTACCGGGCTGGAGTGAACCAGCCGCCACTGAATCCCGCGGTCGATACCGCCAAGAACTACTGCGCCGACCTGGCCGGCGTCGCCCCAGCACGGCTGGCCCTTGATCGGGTGCTCACCCTCGACGCCCCGTCCCCGGACCCAGCCGCGGCGAAGAACCTGTTCGGCTTCCTGCAGCAGCGGCTGAAGACCACGTTCACCGACCTGGCCTGCGTCCCGGTGCGCCGCAGGGGCTGACGCTCAATGAGAACCGTGGTAACCAGAAGTCCCTGAACCCCAGTAACCATTGGGGACGAGTCCTTGAACTCCGTTCCAGATTCCACTGAGCGCCTCGCCGGCCTTGTCAAGGGCTTGCGGAGCCGAGTGCGCGATGAACGGTCCCACCAAGTTCAACAGAACGATGATCAAGATTATGACTACGAAAGAAATTCACCACCCTGAGGACCGAATGACCCACGTTTGGCGCTGCCATCAGATTCCCTTCCTACGCGCGTGGTACGACCGGTCAGTGTGCCGGTCCGAAACGCTCAGCGCCACCCCGAGGCGCTGAGCCGGGTAGTCGTGCGTCACAGGCATAGAGTACGGGCTGCGGCCGGATCCTCACCCACCGCAACGGCTACGTCCCCCAGAAGGGCGAAACGAGCGGCAGCCAGCGTTGCCACCAGGCGGTCCTCCGGCGCTATCGGTCCCCGACGCTGAGTGACGCGGTGAACCTACCGCGGGGAGGGGGCTTGACTGCGTTCGGGTGTCCGTTCGGGGGTGTCCGAGGAGTTCTGCAGGTGCGCGTGGATCAGTCGCAGCAGCAGGTCGCTATCCACCGGCTTGGTGACATAGTCGTTCGCCCCGGACGCCAGGCTCTTCGCTCGGTCCTCCTTCATCGCTTTCGCGGTCACCGCGATGATGGGCAAGTCGGCGTAGCGGCTGAGGTTGCGGATCGCGGCGATCGTGGCGTTACCGTCCAGCTCGGGCATCATCACGTCCATCAGGACGAGTGCGATGTCCTCGTTGCGTTCCAGCGCGCGGACTCCGGCCACGCCGTTGTCGGCGAAGGCGATGTTCAGACCGTGCGCCTCGAGCATGCTGCTCAAGGCGAACACGTTGCGCAGGTCGTCATCGACGATGAGGATCTCCTCCCCGTGGAACCGGGGCGGCGCCTCGGGCGACGAACGTAGTTGCGGCCGCGATCGGGCCGCCGACACCAGCTCCGCCGCGGCGAGTTCGTCGAGCGCGGTGGCCTGCGCCGTCCCGTCGGAAATCACGGGTGCCGACGGTTCGGCGACTTCGGGCAGGTAGAGGGTGAACACGCTGCCCACCCCAGGTTCGCTGCGGACCACCAGCTCGCCGCCCAGTAGCTGGGTCAGCCGGCGGCTGATCGACAACCCGAGCCCGGTGCCGCCGTAGCGCCGACTGGTGGTGCCATCGGCCTGCTGGAACGCCTCGAAGATCACTGACAGCTTGTCGGCGGGGACCCCGATGCCGGTGTCCTCAACCTCGAATGCCACCCGGGCGGGAGCCGCGCGCAGGGCCTCGCTCTCCACCTCCTCAGCCGACGCCGGCCGGATCCGCAGCGCCACCCCGCCCTCATCGGTGAACTTCACCGCGTTGGACATCAGATTGCGCAACACCTGTTGCAGCCGTTGTTCGTCGGTGTGCAGCAGCTCGGGCAGCCCCGGATCGAGCTCCACGGTGAAGTGCAGCGCCTTGTCAGCGGCCAGCGGCTCGCACAGTGTCTTGACGTAGTTGACCACGCCGGTCATCGCCACATCGGACAGCGACGGGTCCATCCGGCCGGCTTCGACTTTGGCCAGGTCGAGGATGTCGTTGATCAGCTGCAGCAGGTCGCTGCCGGCGGAGTGGATCGTCCGGGCGAATTGCACCTGCTTGTCCGTCAGGTTGCCGTCCAGATTGTCGGCGAGGAGCTTGGCGAGCACCAGAGCGCTGTTGAGCGGGGTGCGCAACTCGTGGGACATGTTCGCCATGAAATCCGACTTGTAGCTTGATGCGGCGGCCAGCTGAGCGGCCCGGTCCTCGATCTCCTGGCGGGCCAGCTCGATCTCGTCGTTCTTGATCTCGATGGCGCGGTTCTGGGTCGCCAGCAGGGCGGCCTTCTCGGCCAGCTCGGTGTTGGACTTCTGCAGCTCGTGCTGCTGGGCCTGCAGCCGCTCCGAGCCCAATGTCAGCTCCTGGGCCAGCCGCTGCGACTCGGTGAGCAGCGCCTCGGTGCGGGAGTTGGCCAGGATGGTGTTGACGTTGACGCCAATCGTCTCGCGCAGCTGTTCGAGCAGGTCACGATGCACTGTGGTGAACTCGTTGACCGAGGCCAGCTCGATCACACCCAACGCCTGATCCTCGAACAGCAACGGCAGCACCAGCAGGTTGGTCGGTGCGGCACTGCCGAGGCCGGAACTGATCGCCGCATAGTCCGGCGGCGCATCGATGACCAGGATCGTCCGCTTGTCCAATGCCGCCTGCCCGACCAGCGACTCGCCGAGGGCGAAGCGCCGGATTGCCGCGGAATCGTGGATGCCATAACCGGCGGTGAACTCCACGACCGGCCCGACAGCGGATCCGTCGCCGCCCGGGCGGACCAGGAAGAAGGCCCCTTGCTGAGCGGATACCAGGGGGGCGAGTTCGCTGAGCACCAGTGACGCGACGGTGGAAAGGTCGCGGTGTCCCTGCATGAGTGCGGACAGCTGCGCAAGGTTGGTCTTGAGCCAGCCCTGATCCTGGTTGGCTCGGGTGGTCTCCTTGAGGGTGGCGATCATCCGGTTGATGTTGTCTTTGAGCTCGGCGACCTCGCCAGAGGCGTCGACGGTGATCTGGCGGGTCAGGTCACCGGCGGTCACCGCGGTGGCCACCGCGGCGATCGCTCGCACCTGGGTGGTGAGGTTGCCCGCCAGAACGTTGACGTTCTCGGTCAGCCGCTCCCAGGTGCCGGACACGCCGATCACCTGGGCCTGCCCACCGAGCTTGCCCTCGGTGCCGACCTCGCGGGCCACCCGGGTGACTTCGGAGGCGAATGCGGACAGCCGGTCCACCATTGTGTTGATCGTGGTCTTGAGTTCCAGGATCTCGCCGCGGGCGTCCACGTCGATCTTCTTGGACAGGTCGCCGCTGGCCACGGCGGTGGTCACCTGAGCGATGTTGCGCACCTGGCTGGTCAGGTTGTTGGCCATGAAGTTGACGTTGTCGGTGAGGCCCTTCCAGGTGCCGGCGACATTGGGCACCCGGGCCTGGCCGCCGAGCGTTCCCTCGGTGCCGACCTCCCGGGCCACCCGGGTGACCTCGTCGGCGAAGGCACCCAGCGTGTCGACCATCCGGTTGATCGTTTCCGCCAGCGCGGCGACCTCGCCACGAGCCTCGACGGTGATCTTCTTGGACAGGTCACCGCCGGCCACCGCGGTCGCCACCGTGGCGATGCTGCGCACCTGGCTGGTCAGGTTCGCAGCCATGCCGTTGACGTTGTCGGTGAGCGCCTTCCAGGTCCCGGCCACTCCGCTCACCTGAGCCTGGTTGCCCAGCTTGCCTTCGCTGCCCACCTCGTGCGCCACCCGGGTGACCTCGTCCGCGAAGGCGGACAGCTGGTCGACCATGGTGTTGAGGGTGTTCTTGAGCTCCAGGATCTCGCCACGGGCGTCGACGGTTATCTTGCGGCTCAGATCGCCCCGGGCCACTGCGGTAGCCACCTGGGCGATGCTGCGCACCTGATCGGTGAGATTGCCGGCCATCACGTTGACCGAATCGGTGAGGTCGCGCCACGTTCCGGCCACGCCAGGCACCTCCGCCTGACCACCCAGCCGACCCTCGCTGCCGACCTCACGCGCCACCCGGGTCACCTCGGCGGCGAACGCGGAGAGCTGGTCGACCATGGTGTTGAGGGTCTCCTTGAGCTCCAACAGCTCACCGGACACCTCGACGGTGATCTTGCGGCTGAGGTCGCCGCGGGCGACCGCGGTGGCCACCTGGGCAATATCGCGGACCTGCGCGGTGAGGTTGCCGGCCATCACGTTGACCGAATCGGTGAGGTCCCGCCACGTTCCGGCCACGCCAGGAACGTTCGCCTGACCACCCAGCTGGCCCTCGGTACCGACCTCGCGGGCGACCCGGGTCACCTCAGCGGCGAACAGCGACAACTGATCGAGCAATCCGTTGACGGTGCGCCCCAACCGGGCGAAGTCACCGCGCAGCGGTTGCTCGGAGACCCGAGAGGACAGGTCGCCCTCAGATACCGCGGCCAGCACCCGTGCCAGCTCGGTGGTCGGCCGGGTGAGATCATCGATCAGCCCGTTGATCGTGGTGGCAGCCAGCGACCATCCCCCGCCGCCGATATCGGCGAGCCGCTCTCCCGTCCGACCGTCCTGGCCGACCGCCGCCCGTACCTGGACCAGCTCGCCGACCAGCGACTGGTTGCGCTGCGCGATCTGGTTGATCACTGTCGCGATCCGGCCGCCGAGGGTGTTGTCAGTGACCACCAGGCGGCGCCGGAAGTTACCGTCGCGAAGCTCCTCCAAAGCCAGCAGGATCCGTTCGAGCCCAGAATCGGACGAAGCAGGATCGAGCGGATCCAGTCGCCCAAGAGGCGATGCAGGAGGCGATCCTGCGGCCGACACGGGCTGCGCGCTCACGATGACCCTCCTCGAACATCTCCATGCATATCACTACTTAACGCCCGCAGCGTGCCACGATTGAACTCGGGTTTCGACTCTAGGTTCGATCCTGGGCACGCGAGTAGGGGACTACTCTCACCGCGACGTGGGCTCGAATCGGGGAGGAGATGCGGTGGTATCCGACCGGCAGCCGGTCGCCGACCTGCTGGTACCGGGGCTGACCGGACTACTTGACGTCCTCGACCAAGCCGTGATCGTGCAAGATGCCGCCGGCCGGATCCAGCTGCTCAACCTGGCGGCCCGCCGACTGTTCCCGGAGCTGGCCCTCGGCGATGAGGCCCTCGGCGATGGGTTCGCGTGCAACGGCGAGATCTTCGTCGCGGAACCGGGCGGGCGCCGGGTCAGCGGACGGCTACGGCCGCTCGTCGATGGCTGGCACGTGTGGGTGTTTGGCGAGCAGGACTTCATGCTGCAGGCCAGTCGGGAGCTGGCGGCCGGGGTCGGTCACGATGCGGCGGCGGCAGCGCTGGTCCAGCTGGCCGTTCCGGTGGTGGGGCAGCAGGCCGCGGTGCTTCTACCGGCGCCGCGGGCCCGAATGTCCTGGTGGCGCTGCGTCGGTGGTGTGGGGCCACCGGCCCAGGGGGTGACCCGGGCGCCGACCGCACGAACGGCTCCGGTGCTGGCCAGCGCCCTGCGCGGAGCGATGTCGGGCACCACTACGGTGCCGGCCAGTGAGTTGCCCGCGCTGGCGGCGGTGTTCGGGCCCGACGTCGCTGAGCGGGCGCCGGTCGTGGCGGCACCGCTGCGGGGACCGGATCGGACCGAGGGAGTGCTGATCGTGGTCCGGCCCATCGCGGAGACGCTGCTCGATCAACTGGCGGCGCTGGCCGGGCCGACGTTCGGCGCCAACCGTCGGCGGCGTGAGCAGGCCAGCGCGCTGACCCTGCTGCAGGCCCCCCTGCTGCCCTTGCGGCCGGAGGCACTCCCGGCCCTGCCAGGGGTGCAGTTCGGGGTGGCGTACCGGGCCGCCGGTGAGCTGGCGGTAGGCGGCGACTTCTCCCTCATCCGGCCCACACCCGACGGCGGCGCCCTGCTCGCGCTCGGCGATGTCTGCGGCAAGGGAGCTGAGGCCCTCGCCGAGAGCGCCCGAGTGCAGCATTCGCTGGCCGCGCTGATGATCATCGAGCAGGACCCGACCCGGCTGCTGTACCTGCTCAACCGGGCACTGTTGGCCGCCGGGCGGACCGTCTTCACCACGATGGTGCTCGGTTCGCTGCAGCCGGCCCCGGTGGGTTGCCGCCTCACGCTTTCCACCGGTGGCCACCCCGCGCCGTTGGTGCTACGTACCGGCGGCCAGGTCGAGGAGATCGCGGTGCCCGGAACGGTGGTGGGGATCCTGCCCGAGGCCCGCTTCGGTCGGACCTCGATCACGCTGTCGCCGGGGGACACCTGCTTGCTGTACAGCGACGGCGCCACCGAGGCAGGTCGCCGCACCGGAGACGATCAGGAGCAGTTCGGACCGGCTCGGCTCGCCGCCTGCCTGGGCGACTGCGCCGGAATGACGGCGCAGGCGGTGGCCACCCATGTCGAGCGCGCCGTGCTGGGCTGGCTTGACCGCAACGACGGCGACGACCTCGCCGTGCTGACGGTTCGCGCCATCGAACGCAGTACCTAGCCGATCGAGTGTCCAACCTGCCCGGTAGTGGGCCAGCGTCGAGCGGCCCTATATGGTGACAGCGTGGACAGCAACTCCCAGGCGGACTTCCCTACGGACATCATCGGGCTGCACGTTGCCGAACATGGCACCGACGCACGCGTCGTCACCGTGACCGGGGAGATCGACACGCTGACCGCACCGAAACTGGCCAACTTCCTCAACGAGCAGCTCTCCGCGGTCCAGGTTGTGGTGGTGGACCTCGACGGCGTGGAGTTCCTGGGATCCGCTGGCCTGTCTGCTCTGTTCGAGGCGAATGAGCTCGCCCACCGCGAGCGCCGCGACCTGCGGATGGTGTGCCACTCCCGGATCGCCAACCGAGCCCTGGAGGCGACTGAGCTACGGGCTCAGTTCACCTTCGCTGAGTCGGTGCCGGACGCCTTGAAGCACTCACCGTGACGAGGTTGCCGTGACGTACGTGGACAGAGGCTGCTCGACTTCCGGGACGGCCCCGTCGGCAGATTCCTCCGCCCGAGAGCCGGTGCTGTCCCTGGAGCTGCGCACGGCGGCCGGTACTGTCGTGATCCCGACAATCCGAACGGTCGCGGCCGATCTCGCCGCTCGCGCCGACTTCGATCTCGATTCGATCGACGACCTGCGGATGGCGGTGGATGATCTCTGCGCCATGCTCATCCGGATCGCCGCTGACAACGCGACACTGACGTGCGGCTTCACCGTCGGGTCCGATCGGATCGAAGTGGCCGCCGAAGTCGACGTTGATGATGTGGCGGATCCGCTCCCCACCGGGTCGTTCGGGTGGCGGGTGTTGGAATGCCTCGCAGATGAAGTCCGCACGCTGTCCCTGCCCGCTGAGCCGGGTCAGCGCGGCCGGGTGCGCATCACCCTGGTGAAAGACGCCGTCCCTGCGCCCCCGACGTGAGCTCGTCGTGACCCCGTCCGTGTCCTCGGTCGGGACCGAACACGGCGAGTATGAACATCTGGTTCCGCTGCAGCGCCGTTATGCCGAGCTCACTCCCGACGACCCTGAGCGGCACCGGGTGCGCGACCAGTTGATCAGTGGCTATCTGCCGGTGGCCGAACACATTGCACGTCGCTTCGCCGGCCGCGGCGAGCCGCTGGATGACCTGGTTCAGGTGGCCACCGTGGGATTGATCAATGCGGTGGATCGCTTCGACCCCGCCCGCGGCTCAGATTTCTTCTCCTTCGCGGTGCCGACGATCACCGGCGAGGTGCGCCGGTACTTCCGCGACCACGGTTGGTCGACCCGGGTGCCGCGCCGGCTCAAGGACCTGCATATCGTCATCAGGGGGACGCTGGCGGAGCTGTCCCAGCAGCTCGGTCGCGCGCCGAGACCCAGCGAGATCGCGGACCGATTGGGCTTACCTCTCTCTGAGGTGATCGAAGGGTTGCAGGCCGGGGAGGCATACCGGAGCTCATCGCTGGATGAGATGCTCGGTTCCGGAGAAGGCAAGGCGACGCTGGGCGAGTTCATCGGCGGGCTGGATGGCGAGCTGGCCCTGATCGATGATCGTGAGGCGCTGCGCCCACTCCTGGCTGAGCTCGCCCCCCGCGAACGAACGATTATCGCGTTACGGTTTTTCCGCCAGCTGACGCAGACTCAGATCGCCGAGCAGGTGGGTATCTCGCAGATGCACGTCTCGCGGGTGCTTCGCCAGACATTGGCATCTTTGCAGGAGCGCATCATCAACCCGGATCGATAGCAGCCCAGCGTTCGCGCTGGCGTTTCAGTGCGGGTCCGCTGGGTACTTCCCAGTCATGAGCACTTCCACCACACCGACTGACATGATCACGTACCTCATTGACCAACACAATGAGGTGGACGACATTTTCACCCAACTCGAGCAGTTGGACGGCGCTACCGACGATAAGGTCCAGCGCCTCGCTGAGCAGGTAGTGACGTCGCTGGTCAAACATTCTGTGGCAGAGGAGATGTACCTATACCCGACCGTCCGCAAAGTCGTTCCGGATGGCGATGAGATCGCCGACCACGAGGTCAGCGAGCACGACGAGGCAGAGCAGACGATGAAACGCCTCGAGTCACTCACCCCAGGTGAGGCCGAATTCTGGCCGACGCTGCATGAGCTGATCGGCGAGGTCCGTCATCACGTCGCGGACGAGGAGAACGACCTGTTCCCGAAGCTTCGGGCCGCCTGCTCCGAAGAGGAGCTGGTGGAACTCGGTCGCAAGGTCGAGCAGGCCGAGAAGGTAGCGCCGACGCGGCCACACCCGGCCTCGCCGTCTGAAGGTGCTGCGCTGGCCGCGCTCGCCCCCGGCGCGGGGTTGGTCGACCGGGTACGTGACGCCCTCTCCGGTCGCGGTCGCTGAGCGGCTGAGCCGGGCACCCGCGGGCCTGCAGCTGCGGCCCGGGGAATCCTGAGCACCGGCCGGCTAGCGGAATCCGCGCCGGCCGGTGCTCACCCATCTCCTCGGGGAGGAGCCGTGCGCGACGAACAGTTCATCAACGAGGTGCAGGCCCGCGCCCGCGTGGACATCCGGAGTGACGCTGAGCGTGTCATTCGGGCGACCCTGACCGTTTTGGGTGAGCAACTGCCCGACGATGTGGCCGGCTCGGTTGCGGCCGCCCTACCGGAGACCCTCGGGGAGCAGCTGTGGGGGCGCAACACACGATCGCGCGCGGCTGCCGCGCAGTCCGGCCGGCTGAGCCGGGGCGTGGCGGAAGGAGAGGCTAGCTGGCCCGGCGACGATACCGTCGCTGATTACTAGCGGCTGGTGAGTTCGTCGATAAGCAAAACCGCGGCTATCCCCTACATCCACACATCTTTGGTCAGCGCGGTGCTGTGCTGAGTGGGCGGCAGGTTGCCTTGCTGGCGCATTCCCGGGGTGCGGACTCCGCAGTCTCATGAGCGGCGGGATACCCGTGCGGCGCTGGCCCCAACGGCGATCTCATTACCGGTCGAGCCTGACCGGTCGTACCATGGTGGGAGTTCGGGCCGCCTGCGGTGATTGTCCCCGGAGTCGAGGTCGTTGCCTGGCTGAAGATTGACTTCGAGTTGCCGCCGCGCGAAACGCCAGGACCGATCGGTTGTTCGTTGCCGCCCAGGCCGCCCGTATCGCGTGGGCTGCCGGGGCCGGCCGGGTCGCCTGGGCTCGGTGGATTCCCCGAACCCGCCGGTTTCCCCGGGTTCGTCGGTGTCCCCGGGCCGATCGGTTGTGCTGGGCCGATCGGTCTTCTTGGGTCGATCGGTCTTCCCGAACCGGCCGGTTCCTCCGTGCGATGCGCGGAGATCGAACGGGCTGGGGAGGTGGGCTTCGGGGAGCTGATGTCCCCACCTGCGGCAGTGGCTTGGTCATCAGCGACGGGATCGTCGTGTCCGCTGGCGGGGGGCATCGGGACGGGCTGCGGCGCCTGCTGGTTCTCCACGCTGGAGGGCGGAGTGAGTGGAGCGGGGAAGACCACTGGGTTTGGTTCGATTCCCGGGGAACTCGCCCGAGGCGCCCCGCGATCGGGCGGCGCGGCGCTGTCCTGGCTGAGCGCGGGCAACGTGCTGCTCCTGCGCGGCGGCGGGGCTTCGTCATTGACGGTTGTCGTGATGGCCAGGACGCCGCCGGCGGCCAGGACACAGCAGGCGGCGACAACAGCCCTGGTCACCCGGGTGGTAGCCGGCGGCGGCAGAACGGTCTCGCGCCGGTGACTCACCCCGGAAACGACGGTGCCCCGCAGGCGGGGGTCAGTGCCGATCCATGCGATCAATGCGTTGGCGGGCGGTCCGGAACCGGCCTTACGACGATGGTGCGAATTCGAACTGTGCACTTTGGTCTCCAGTGCGTCAGCCCCACCTCACTTACCTGGATACGCTGCTCCGACTTCGAACCGGCAGCGCCGTGCTGTCGGCTGGGTGAACTCTGGGTGCCACCAGGCGTCGCGCCCCGCCGCGTGGGGAGGTTTAGTGACGTCGCGACGGGGTACGCCTGTTTTTAACGCGCTCCCATACTGGAAGGAGTGTTTCAGATGGGCATGCCAGACAAGGCCGCGAACAGCGCTAAGGTGCTTAAGGGCAAGATTAAGGAAGCCGCCGGCAAGATCAGCGGCAGTCCCCGGCTGGAAGTTGAGGGCAGGCTCGAGCAGGGCAAGGGCAACCTCCAGCAGGCTGGCGAGAAGATCAAGGACGCTGGCAAGAGCGTCTTCGACCGATAGCTCTCGTGAAGGGTTAGCGCTCAGATGGACGCGAACGCTTATGTGACCTTCCTGTTGATCGGGGTGCTGCTTGTCCTGGTTGACGGGCAAATCCTTTATCGGGGCGGCTTGGGCTACCTGGCGAAGGTCTACCCGGCCGATTCCGCTCGCTCAGTGATGCAATTGGCCGCGGTGCTCTTCCATCTCGTGGTCCTCGGGCTCCTGGCGCTGATCTCGACGATCAACGTGTCTACGGGAATGCCCATCCGTGACCTTGTGGTCAAGTGGGGCGTGGTCCTGCTGGGGCTTGCCGCCGCGCACGGCCTGACTATGGCGGTCCTGGTCACCATGCGGAACCGACGCCGGGAAGAACAGCTCGAGGATGAGATCGCCGGCGACCACCCTGCGGCGGGTCCGCGGGACGCCAGTGTTTATCCGGCGGCCGACTATGACCAACGATAGCGTGCGCGCCGACCATATAAGGCTGTGCTGATCGTAATGCTGTGCTGATCGCAGCCGCACGGCGGCTCAACAGCCGTGCGGCTGTGTGGCGATCTTAGTGTCGTAGCGCGCGGTGCCGGTGATGTGCCGCAGCGTGCTGACCATGCGTCCGCTGGAGCGTGGTGGTTTCCGTCAGCACACCGCACTTGCCGAACGGAAAACTAAGAAGTTCCGCAGATACGGAATTGATCACTTGCGGTACAGGAGTGGCAGGTGTATTGATACGCGATATTTGGGACGGCAGAAGGTGGGTTGTCATGCGAAGCACGTTCCACGACCGGCTGGACGAACTGGTTACCGACATCGCGCGGATGGCCCGGCTCGCGGCACAGATGATGACCAATGCATCGATCGCCCTGCACCAGATTGATCTCCCGCTGGCAGGGCTGGTTATTGCGGACTGTGATCAGATGAACGCGATGCACGACGATACGGAACAGCGCTGCGTCACCCTGCTAGCCCTGCAGGCGCCGGTCGCCGGGGACTTGCGGGTGGTGGTCGCGGCTCTGCATTCGCTGGGTCACGTCAAGCGGATGGGTAATCTCGCCCGCCACATCGCCATCATTGCCCGGTTCAAGCATCCGAATCCGATGATCTCGGGCAAGGTTCGCCCGGTGCTGGCCCGGATGAGCGTGCTCGCCAGCCAACTCGCCAAGGACGCCGCGACCGCCGTCGAGTACCAGGATCCGTTGTGCGCCTGCCGCCTGGCCGTAGCGGACGACGAGGTGGACGCGCTGCTTCGCCACCTGTTCGCCATCCTCTTCGCCGAGGACTGGTCGCACGGCGTGGAACAGGCCGTAGACGCCGCCCTTATCGGCCGCTACTACGAGCGCTTCGGCGATCACGCGGTGGCTATCGCGAAGCAGGTCTGCTACATGGCCACCGGGCGGATAGCCGAACCCAAGGCCTTAAGGGCGGCCGACGGGCCAGCCGCTTGCGCATCATGATGCTGGCAGCACCTCGATGGTCGCTCACGAAGAGTTAATCGGTGCTGATGGGATCGTGTTGCATGCGTGCGGCGCCAGGTTCACCGCTGCGGGTCGGGTATCGCTCCGCGTTGCTGTCTGCTCCCGGGGCCACCCGAGCCGGTGTCGCCCGTTCGGATCCGCCACGTCGGCGAGAACGGATACATCGTCGGATCAGACGACGTACCGACCCTCTTAGGCGGATCTTATTCGTCCATATGAGTGTTGACGAGATTACTATGTAACGATATGTAGCTGTCCTAGTGGGGTTCGTCGCAATCCGCTCTTCCGCCTGCTAGACCCTTGCCGTTCACCTCCGCGAGGGAGCGTCCTTCCAATCAAATCGGTGTGCGGGAGGGCTCGATGGCTGATGCTCGGTTTCAGGTGGTGTCGGCGGTGCGGTGACTTCTCGTGCCGGCGCCTCGCGAGCCGGCGGAGGCCGCCGGGGCCTGGTCGGAGCCCCGGTTAGAGCCTGCAGTGACCCGGGCGCGGGAATTCAGCTGGAGGTTCATGTCCGCCAACAACCGCAGCCTGGCCAAGTCGGCACAGATCGCTCCGGACGTGGAATCCTGCCTGGAGGCGATCCGCGCCTTGCGGGAACGCCTGCCGCACGCCGTCGTCAGAGACGTCGCGCAACGGGCACGGGCAGTGGATCTGGCGGGTCCGGTTGGACGACGAGGTCATCGCCATCGCTGCTCGCAGCTATCCACGGGAGATCCGCGCCCGGATGACGGCTGACGCGTTCATGCTGCTGGTCGCGACAAGATCGGGCTCGGCCCCAGTGCAGGTGATGTACCGATGACCACCGTCATGACCGCGCCCGGACAGGCGGGCCCACCGGAGATGCCGCGCACGGTGCGCTCCGCCGCTCGTGGCGCGGATCGGGTCTTCGGGCTCTCGCTTCGCGGCGCGGGCCTGACGGTGCTGCTGATCATGGGCGCGATCGGGCTGTTCCTGCTCTATCGGGGCTCGGGCGCGGTCGCCGAGGATGGGCTGAAGTTCCTCACCACTCAGGCCTGGGAACCCGACTCGCACAACTTCGGGATCGCGACGGTGATCACCGGCACGCTGCTGATCGCCGCCGTGGCCATAGTGTTCGCCGTGCCGCTGGCCATCGGGGTGGCGCTCTACATCTCCGAGTACGCGCCGCGTCGGCTGCGCCGTACCATGATCAATATCGTCGACCTGATGGCCGCGGTGCCGGGCGTGGTCTACGGGCTGTGGGGTGCCGCCCTGCTCAACCCGGAGGCCATCCCGCTGACCAGGTGGCTCTCGTCGACCTTCGGCTGGGTTCCGTTTCTGGGCATCAGCGACGCGCACCCCGACGACCCGTTGGAGACGCGGGACCATCTACGAGTCCTCGACGTTCATCGCCGGGGCCGTAGTGGCGCTGATGGTCATGCCGACCATCTGCGCGGTGATGCGGGAGTCCTTCTTCCAAGCCCCGGTCGGCGAGCGGGAGGGCGCGTACGCGCTGGGCGCCACCCGGTGGGGGATGATCCGCACAGTCGTGCTGCCATTCGGCAAAGGCGGGATGATCGGCGGCACGATGCTCGGGCTCGGCCGGGCGATGGGCGAGACGATCGTCGTGTACAAGATCATAACTCCGGTCTTCCGTATCCAGCCGGAGATCCTGCGCAGCGGCGCCAACTCGGTGGCGGCGCTGATCGCGCTGCAGTTCGAGGCGGCCAGCCCGTTCGAATTTCGGCCTTGTTCGCCGCCGGGCTGGCGCTGTTCGCCCTGACGCTCGTCGTCAACTTCGGCGCGTCGGCGATCATCGCGCGCAGCCGCTCCGGCCAGCTGAGCGAGGCCTGAGGATGACGACGATCTCCCCGCACACCGCCGGTCGGGCGGTGCTCGACGCGCCGGTGGCAGCGGAGAGCCCGGAGGTCCGCCGCTCGACGGCGGCGCGCACCCGTGCCGATGTCATCGTGCTCATCGGCGCGGCTGCGGCCGCGCTGAGCCTGGCGGCGCTGCTGGTCACCCGCATGATCCCCGCGGCCAACCTGGCGGCCTTCATCGTGGTCGCCTATCTGCTGTTCCTGGTGCTGTACGGGGTGCTGGTGTCACTTGAGCACGACGGCCGCACGGTCCGGCCGACCGGCTCGCCTCGGTCCTCATGCACAGCCTGACCGCCGTCGTGCTGGTCGCGCTGCTGTTCGTCGTCAGCTTCACGTTCTGGCGCGGCCGCGAGGCGCTGCCGCACTGGAACTTCTTCACCAGCGACATGCAACTGGCTGGCCCGCTGGACCCGCTCACGGTCGGCGGCATCCTGCACGCCGTGGTCGGCACCCTCATCGAGATCACGATCGCGCTGCTGATCGTCGTGCCGCTGGGATTGGCCGCCGCGGTGTACCTCAACGAGGCCAGGGGACCGTTGGTCCGGTTCGTGCGCACCGTGGTCGAGGCGATGACCGCGCTGCCGGCCATCTTGGCGCGGCCTGTTCATTCTCGCGTCGATGATCCTCGGTCTGGGGTTGCCCCAGTCCGGGCTGGCCGCTGGACTGGCGATCAGCGTGATGATGCTGCCGATCATGGTCCGGGCCTCCGACGTGGTGCTCAGGCTGGTGCCCGGCTCGCTGCGGGAGGCCTCGCTCGCGCTGGGCTCGCCGCGATGGCGCACTGCGTGGCACGTCGTGCTGCCGACCGCGCGCTCCGGCCTGACCACCGCGGTACTGCTCGCCACCGCGCGCGGTATCGGTGAGACCTCGCCGGTGCTGATCACCAGCCGGGTTCGGCGCCAGCCTCAACCTCAACCCACCTCAGGCCCGATGGTCTCGCTGCCGTTGTTCACCTTCGTCTTCTCCAACTCCCCAGCGGCCACGATGGTCGCCCGCGCTTTCGGCGCCGGCGCCACTCTGCTGGTGCTGGTGCTGGTGCTGTTCGCGTTGGCCAGAGTGCTCGGCGGCCGGCCGGCCGGTGAGCTGTCGCCCCGGGCGCAGCGCACCCGCGCCCGGCGTTCCCAGCAAGATCTCGATCGGTTCATCGACCGGGACTACGCCCGCCGGATCGAGAGCAGCTATGCGACGTAGGACATCGAGAGCCCCCCGTCAGGCGGTGTTACTCACAGCGGTAGTCATTGCCGCGGCAATGCTGGCTGGGCTCGCGCCGAGCGCCGGCGCCGCGGCGAGCTACGTCCCGATCAGCGGCTCCGGTTCGACCTGGAGCTCCAACGCCCAAGACCAGTGGCGGCGCAACGTCGCCGGCCTCTACCAGATGACGGTGAACTTCTCGCCGAACGGTTCGACCAGCGGCCGCAACGACTTCCGGGCCGGCCTGGTCGACTTCGCCGTCTCGGAGATCCCGTATGGCCTGTCCGACGGTGGGGTGCTCGACCCGAACCCGACCCGGGCGTTCGGGTACATGCCGATCGTCGCTGGCGGCACCTCGTTCATGTACAACCTCCATATCGGCAACAAGCGGGTGACGAACCTGCGGCTGTCCGGGGAGACCGTCACCAAGATCTTCACTCAGGTGATCACCAACTGGTCCGATCCGGCGATCCAGGCGGATAATCCCGGGCTGACCCTGCCGGCCCGCACGATCGTGCCGGTGGTCTACTCCAACGGCTCGGGCACCAGCGCCCAGTTCACCGCCTGGATGGCCAACCAGTACCCGGCCCTGTGGGACGCCTACTGCCACCGCAACGGCCAAGAACCTCACGCCCTGCGGGTTCACCTCCTTCTACCCGCTGGGCCCCGGCATGCAGGCGAAGAGCCAGTCCGAGGGCGTGTCTGGGTTCGTCTCCCAGGCCACCAGCGAGGGTGCGATCACCTACGTCGAGTACTCCTATGCCCGCAACGCGCAATTTCCGGTAGCGAAGATCCTCAACAAGGCGAACTACTACGTCGAGCCCACAGCGGGCAACGTCGCCGTCGCGCTGCTCAACGCAAAAATCCATCCGGACCTGACCCAGGACCTGACCCAGGTTTACGTCGATTCCGACCCCCGCGCCTACCCGATGTCCAGCTACAGCTACATGATCATCCCGAAGGACACCAGCCCGGCTGGCCATTTCGACGTAGACAAGGGCACGAACGCTCTCCGACTTCGCCGCCTACTTCCTCTGCGAGGGGCAGCAGCAGGCGATCACCCTGGGTTACTCGCCGCTGCCGATCAACCTGGTGCAGGCTGGCGTCAATCAGGTCAACCAGATCCCCGGCTCGACCAAGAAACTTGACCCCAACAACCTGGCCCATTGCAACAACCCGACGGTCTCCCCGAACGGGGGAAACCTCGTGGCCGAGAATGCGCCCCAACCCAGCGCGTGTGACAAATTAGGCGTGACGCAGTGCACCGTCGGCACCGGCGGAGCTATCGCGACGACGCCGACCAGCGCTGGCAGCCCGGCCACTCACGGCGGGGCAGCGACGAGCACCACTGGGCATTCGGCCAACACGGCCAGTGGCAGCACCAGTGCGGCAGCCGACAGTGGCGGTGCAGCGTCGCGGACGGAACGATCCCGGGCGGCGTCCCGGCCGCGGCAACCGACCCGGCCACCGGGCAAACAATCGGTGGCTCGGCGACGAGTGGTTCCGGCAGCTCCGACGTCGCAGCCCGGCCGGTGTCGGTGGATGCCGCCGACAACCGGCGGCAGATGGTGCTGGCGATCCTCGCTTCGGTCCTGCTACTCGCGCTCGTGTTGGGACCACCGCTGGTGGCCCGCACCATGCGCAGCCGGGACGGACCGCAGGCATGAGTAGCGCTGTGCCAACCCATGAACCGCGCGCACTCGAGTGGGAAACCGGTGGGCGGGTTGCGACCTGAGGTCTTGTACGGCTCGCACCGGCGGCTCACCGTCGATCGCGCCCAGCACCGGCGCACCGCGCCGGCGCTGGAAGAGAGCAACCGGGTGCAACAGCGGCCGGCGCAGCCCGTCGACCGAGACCGGCCACCGGTGGCCGCCCCGGCGCCGGAGGGCAGAGCGGAGTTCCGGCTGGCCGCTCAGGTGCTAGGCATTGTCGCGGTGCTGGCGTTGTCCTTCCTGCTCGAGCTGACCGTGCTGGGCAATCTGCGCTATGACCGGGATCAGGCGCGGCTGGCCGCGCTGTTCCGCGCCGAGCTTGCCCAGCCCGGCTTCGGTGTACCGCTGGCGCCGGTCGGCCCGTTCGACGAGGCGGGCAAGCTGTTGGCGCCCGGTGCGCCGGTGGCCCTCCTGGAGATCCCGCGGTTGGCCCTGCGAGAAGTGGTGGGGGAGGGCACCTCCTCTGGCACGCTGATGTCCGGTCCGGGTCACCGGCGGGACACCCCACTGCCGGGTCAGTCCGGCACCAGCGTGATCGCTGGAAGGCGGGCGACCTACGGGGAACCGTTCGGCTCGATCGACCAGCTGCACCCTGGTGACGCGATCATGGTGACCACCGGTCAGGGCAAGCAGGCCTTCACGGTGCTCGAGGTGCGCCACGCCGGTGACCAGCTACCGCCGCCGCTGACCTCCGGCCAGGGCCGGCTCACCCTGGTGACCACCCAGGTGCCGGCAACGGGTTTGCCGTTGCTGCCGTTGGCGTTGCAACCCACCGGGGTGCTCTTCGTGGACGCGGCCCTGACCAGCGCCACCCAACCCAGACCGCCGCAACTGTCCTCTCAAGTCCTGCTGCCCGCCGAGGCCCTGATGGCTGGCGACAGCTCAGCGCTGCTGGACGTTGTCGGGTGGGGCGGTGTTGCTGGTCGCGGCGGGCGTGGCCACCGTGTGGGTCCGCTTCCGCACCGGGTGGTGGCGGGCCTGGGTGATCAGCCTGCCGGTGCTCATCACGCTCGGGCTGACCGCGGCCGACGAGATCGCCGCCTTGCTACCGAACCTGCTGTGACCGACCCGGAATCGAGGAGCCCTGACGTCATGACCTCCGACGCCATGACCACGATCATGCCCGCCGTACCGATGCGGGCCGTTGCGTTGCCGGTACCGCCGCCACCGCTGGTTGAGCTGGCCGCGTTGGAGGCGCGTTCGGTCTCGGCGTGGTTCGGTGATCGCAAGGTGCTCGACCGGGTGTCGCTGGACATGCCCGCGGGATCGGTGACCGCGTTGATCGGGCCGTCGGGCTGCGGGAAGTCGACCTTCCTGCGGATCCTCAACCGGATGCACGAGCTGATCCCGTCGGCGACGCTGGCCGGCGAGGTGTTGCTATCGGGCTCGGACATCTATGACACGCGCTGGAAGCTCACCGATGCCCGCCGGGCGATCGGGATGGTCTTCCAGAAACCCAACCCGTTTCCGGCCATGTCCATCGCCGACAACGTCACCGCCGGGCTGAAGCTGACCGGGATCAAGGCCTCCCGCGACGAGAAGGACGAGCTGATCGAGGAGTGCTTGTCCAAGGCCGGGTTGTGGAACGAGGTCCGGGACCGATTGCGTCAACCTGGCGGCGCCCTGTCGGGTGGCCAGCAGCAGCGGTTGTGCATCGCCCGTCGCTGGCGGTGCGCCCCCAGGTGCTGCTGATGGACGAGCCGTGCTCGGCGCTGGACCCCACCTCGACCCGGCGGATCGAGCAGACCATCGCCGAGCTCGCGCGCGAGGTGACCATCGTGATCGTCACCCACAACATGCAGCAGGCACAACGGGTCTCCCAGCAAAGCGCGTTCTTCCTCGCCGAGCAGAGCACCCCGGGCATGATCGTCGAGGCCGGCCCCACCGCCACAATCTTCGACTCGCCGACGGATCCCCGCACCGCCGACTACGTCAACGGCCGCTTCGGCTGACCTACTAAAGGCACCATCTGGCGTTGCGATTGCCTCGCAGTGCGTCAAGGGAACCATTCGCAGCCTCGAGGCTCGGTGCTTAGTTCAGCCCTCGTCGACACGTCTCGATACGTAGCCGTCCCCTGTGGGTCATCCGGTAGTCCTCTGCTCGACTGCGAGACGTCTGCCGTTCATCTTCAAGGCGCAACGTCCCCAACGTGATATCCGGGTTTGCGAGAGGCATTGGCGAGACTATTCCTATCTGCGCCATGCCGGCGACTTCGCCGTCGAATATGCGCGAGGCCAGTGCCGCGATGCGGCCTCTCGTGCGGCGTGGCGGTGCCGCTCCCACATCACGTAGGCGTGCGACGGACGGCGGATGGCCGGGATGCGCAGCCACCGGGTGATGGCAGCGCTGCTGGCGATGATGCTGGCTGCGGCGGTGGCTGGCGGCTTGCTCAGCTCTCCACTGGCCTCCGCCGCTGCCCCGGATCCAGCGTCGTCCGACTCGGCCGTCACGAAGTCGGGAACGGGTGAGTTCGCGAGCCTCAAAGTGACGGTCGGCCAGACCAAGAACCTGGTCAACCAGACAATCACCGTGTCGTGGACCGGTGGCAAGCCGACGGTGCCGGCCGACGGCGAGTTCGGCGCTGACTACCTGCAGATCATGCAGTGCTGGGGCGACGACCCGACTGGTCCGGATCGCACCCAGTGCCAGTACGGCGGCTCGGATACCCAATCCTCGCCAACCGCCGGCCCCTTTGTGCGGAGCCGGCAGGTCAATTACAACCAGGTCGACCCGAAGGAGACACTGAAACAACCGGCGGGCAGCGGCGCTAACATCTTTGTGCCGTTCTGGGCGGTCGGGCAGGCTACTAAGCCAACCGGCCCGGCTACGTCCAATCACAATGACTTCTTCGACTCCCAGGTCACCAACGAGGATCCAGTGGTCCGCACCAATGGCGACGGCACCGGCCAGGAGTTCTTCGAGGTCGAGACCGTGGTCCAGGCCGCCGGTCTCGGCTGTGGTGCCCCGGTCACCGCCGGCGGCGCCACCGTGGGCCGGTCTTGTTGGCTGGTGATCGTGCCGCGCGGGAACACCGAGGTGGACGGCTCGCACTCACGCCGGGCTGATCACCCCGACTTTCTGTACTCCTCGCCGCTGAGCCAGTCGAACTGGGACAACCGGATCGTCTTCCCGCTGGAGTTCCGCCCGGTGGGCCAGGCCTGCCCGATCGGGGCGCCCGAGCGCCGCGTCGATCGGCCACGAGCTGTGACTGACGCGGTTACAGTTGGCAGCCGGTGCTGTGCGCGGGCGGCGGCGCGCTGTACAGCTACACCCAGCTCACCGACGACGTGGCCCGCAGCCAGGTGCTGGATGGCAGCTCGCCGGGGCTGGCGTTGGTGACAACCCCATCCCCGCGGACCAAGTGCCGCCAGACCATCCGCTGGTCTACGCGCCGGTCGGGCTGTCCGGGCTGGCCATCGCTTTCAACATCGAGCACCAGCCCGCACCGACGCGCCCCCTGCCGACCTGCTACTCGCCGGCCAGCGGTTCACGTCCATGAAGCTCACGCCACGGCTGGTGGCCAAGCTGCTTACCCAGTCCTACCAGGGTGCGGTGGACGTCGTGCCGGACGCGATGAAGAACAATCCGATCGGCCTGACTGTCGATCCCGAGTTCCTCGCCCTCAACCCCGAGTACCAGGGATTCGCAACTTCAACACACCGCCGGACGCGCTGGTGCAGCTCAACGGCGCGGACGTCACGTCGCTGCTGTGGAGCTGGGTCATCGCCGACCCGGACGCCAGAGCGTTCCTCGCCGGCACCCCCGACAAGTTCGGAATGGTGATCAACCCGCCAGGAAAAAGGGCTCGCCCTGCCAACGTCCAACTTCCCCCGAAACGACCAGAGCTGCGTTGACAACAAGGACATCGGTGCGGGAAACGAAACGGGGAGACCTCTGCACGTCCGACGCCCACCCATACACCAGCGACATGCATGACGCCGGTCGCGCTGCCAGCCGCGGTGACAGTGAGGCGCTCACGACGGTGCTCGGCCCCGACAACACACCGGTCCCGAAGAAGGTCGCTCGGCAGGCCGCCGGCCAGTGCGCGCTGCTTGCGGTGGTGGACGTGGCAACAGCCACCCGGTACGGCCTGCCGACCGCGGCGCTGCTTAACGCCGAGGGTCAGTACGTCGCCCCGACCACCGCGAGCCTGCTGGCCGGTGAAGCGGCCATGAAGCCCAGCGCCGTGACGGGCGTGCTGGCCTCGGACCCCGTTGCCACTGACCCGGCGGCCTACCCGCTGACCGCGCTGAGCTACGCGGTGACCGCGCCGTCCACCTGGACGCGGCGGCCGGCAAGGACTACGCCACGTTCTTGCGCTACGCGGCCGGGCCGGGCCAGCAGCCGGGCATCGAACCCGGTCAGCTCCCGCTCGGCATGGTCCCGCTGCCCGATGATCTCAAGGCGCAGACGACTGCCGCCGCGGCGACCATCGAGGCGCAAGCGGGACAGACCGTCGGCGCACCGGCATGCGGCCGTCCGGCGCGGGCCCAACTCCGGGGGCTGGACAGCTCGACCGGTGGCGCGAGCCTGACAGGCAACTCGGGCGCCTCAAGCGGTACAACGGGCCCGGGCGCGACCGCCGCCGGTACGGCATCGCAGCCGAACAGCGTGGCGCCCGGCGGCTCGGCCACCCCAGCGCCGATCGTGGCCCAGCAGCCGGTCGCCGGGGTCCGGCGCACGCCGGCGCTGTCGGCGCCCGCGGTGGGCGCGCTACTTCTGGTGATCTTGATCTGCGGTGCGCTGGCGGCGACGTCCTCGCCGGTCGTGCGCTTCCTTGGGACCGCGGTACGACGCCGCGCGGGAAAGGGGGTGATGCCGACCGAGCGGTGATCGGGAGTCTTCAGCTCCCGACCACCGGCTCGGCCGACCTTCTTGTAAGACGTCAGTGCCGGGGTGGTTGGCATGCCACTGGTTCGCCCGTCGCTGGCGTGTGCCCGGACAGCCGTCCGCGCATCCCTGCGTTCCAAAGGATAGCCATAGTGCGAAAGAGAACCCTGTTTTTGGCCGCCGGCGCCTGCCTGGCGACCCTCACCCTCACCGTGGGGACGGCCATCGCCGACCCCACCGGCCCGCCAAGTCCCCGGGAGCTGGCCGGTGTCGGTGCACAGACGACCCAGGGCGTTTTCAACGACCTGGCCAACATCATCACCGATGACGGAAACCACGGACTCCCCGCGGGCACCAAGATCATCGGGTCCTACGACAACGCCCCGCCGGGGACGATCACTACCAGGACCTGCCCGAACTGCACCATCACCCGGCCCAATCAAGGTGGTTCCGGCACGGACGCGCTGGTCCATTCGCTACAGGCGAACGACGGATGTGTGCAGTTCGCCCGGGCGGTGACCAACGATTCCGCCAGCCGCGCGGGGACAGGACTGACCTACATCCCGTTCGCGCTGGATGCGCTCACCTATGCGGTCCGAGACGACAGCACTATTCCCAGGAACCTGACAGCAGCGAATCTGACTTCCATCTACAACTGCCAAGTTCCGGGCATCCAGCCGCTGCTCGGGGTGTTCGGTGCCGGAAATCGAACTTTCTTCCTGAAGAAGCTCGGGTTCACCGATTCGCCGACCTTCGCCGGGTCGCCGGGTCACGCATGCGTCAAGGACACCGACTCCACCGGCGCGCCGCTGCTGGCGAATGACGGACGGCTACTTACCGCGCCGAATCAGCTGGTGACCTACTCCACCGCGCCCTACCTTGCCCAGGTCAGCGGTGTGGAGCCCGACATCCACGGTACGGCGCTACTTGGGTCCATCAACGGAACCAGTCCGGAGGTGCTGAATTCCAACTCGGCCATACCGCAGGGCAGCAATGACGCCATCGCTTACGCGGTCAACGATGACAGCTCCATTCCAAAGAATGTGAGCATCGCGAATCTGAAGGCGATTTACAACTGCCAGGTTCCGGGCATCAGTCCGGTGCTCGAGAAGTTCGGTTCCACGGTCAGGTCGACCTTCCTCGCCGCGCTGGGGCTTCCCGACTCGGCGGGGTTTGCAGGGTCGGCCGGGCACGCATGCGTCAAGGACACCGACTCTTCGGGAACTCCGGTGGGCGACAACGACGGCAGGGTGCTCACCACTCCCACCCAGCTCGTGCCGTACTCGATCTCCCAGTACCTGTCCCAGCTTAACGGTGCTTCGGCAGACATTCATGCCAGGGCAGTTCTCGGCTCGATCAACTCGGTCAGTCCGGACGTGCTGAACAACAACTCGTTCATGTCGCGGGAGGTGTTCAACGTTGTTCCCACCAGTCAGATCGGCAGCGGCACTCCCATCAACTATGTGTTCGTCGGGACGGGTTCCAAGGTCTGCACCAATACGCAGACGATTCAGAGACCACGGCTTCAACACGGACCCGAACTGCGGTTCCACGACTATCCAAACTCCGTGATTGACCCTTCCGTCCTAAACAGAAATGAGTTGTATCGTGCATAGAAATAAATCTTTGACTCGACTGCTGTCGGGGGCCGTGGTGGCCGCCGTCACAGCCGGGGCGGGGTTGCTGGCTGGCGGGGTGGCCAACGCCGACCCGCCGACCGGCGACTTGGGTACCCTTACCATCACCCCGTCGCCAGGCTCGGATCTTAGCGCCGCATCAGCGCGCACATCAGCGGGCTGTCCGACTACCGCGAACGCGGCGAACCTGCTCATCACCGGACCGGTCGGAGCCACGAATCCGACCTTCCCACCCGCCAACCCTTACCTTCTCACTACGGGCCACGCCGCCTTTTCCACTGACGGAGCGTTCGACCTGCCATTCAGGAAGACGTTGAAGGACGCGGCCGTCGAGCGTTCCACGACGCTGCAACCCGGTGAGTACGACCTCAGCGGGCAATGCGTCGACGGTCTGGCCGGAACAGTATTCGGTACTTTCACCGGGGCGATTTACTTCACCACGCCGACCCTGTACCAAACCACCAACCCAGCCTCAGAGTCCTAAGGCGTCCATCACCGTGCTGAATGTAAGTCCCTCCTCCCCGGTTGACGCGGGAAACCCGACGATGATGTCCGCGACGGTTAACCGGCCGACGGATGCCAACGGCACTCCGGCGTCAGGTAAAGTGCAATTCAACGACGGCACTGCCAGCCTCGGCGCGGTAACGGTGCCCGCCAGTAATGCTGTGACATTGACTCCCGCACCGGTGTTGGCGATCGGGACCCACCCGTTGACCGCGGTGTTCATTCCGGACGACACGGTGCAGTTCGCCGGGTCGACTTCGGTGCTCATCAACTACACGGTCAACCCGCAGGCGTCACCGAGCCCGAGCCCGTCACCGAGCCCGAGCCCGTCGCCGAGCCCGAGCCCAAGCCCGTCGCCGAGCCCGAGCCCGTCACCGAGCCCAAGCCCGAGCCCGTCGCCGAGCCCGAGCCCGTCGCCGAGCCCGAGCCCGTCACCGAGCCCAAGCCCGTCACCGAGCCCAAGCCCGTCACCGAGCCCAAGCCCGAGCCCGAGCCCGTCGCCGAGCCCACGCCCGAGCCCGTCGCCGAGCCCGAGCCCGTCACCGAGCCCAAGCCCGAGCCCGAGCCCGTCGCCGAGCCCGAGCCCGTCACCGAGCCCAAGCCCGTCACCGAGCCCAAGCCCGAGCCCGAGCCCGTCACCGAGCCCACGCCCGAGCCCGTCGCCGAGCCCGAGCCCGTCACCGAGCCCACGCCCGAGCCCAAGCCCGTCACCGAGCCCAAGCCCGTCACCGAGCCCAAGCCCGTCACCGAGCCCAAGCCCGAGCCCGTCGCCATCGCCCGCGCCTGGGGCGAAGACCACGACGACCACGCTGTCGGTGATTCAGGTCCCGCTTCCCTTCGGGTTGGGCGGTTTCGCGATTCCGGTCGCGAACGTGACGCCCTTTAACGCGGTCGGAACCGTGCAGTTCATGGACGGAACTCACAACCTCGGCGCCCCGGTACGAGTTGCTGGCGGCGTAGCTATCGGCCCGTTCACGAACCTGCCTCATGGTCAGCATTCGGTGACCGCAGTGTTCACCCCCACTAAACCAGCAGCCTTTAAAACCTCGACGTCGAACACGGTAACGTTCAGGTTTTAGGGCGTTCGGCCCATCCTCGGTAGATAGCATTCTGTCTGCCGTTTGAGAACCGCGTGAGCGGGAACCGGTTCCTTCGCCGGTTCCCGCTCACTCCTGGCGAGCGAAACGCAGAAATGAGTCATATCGTGTATAAAAGCGGATTGCTGACTCGGGTTCTATCGGGTGGCCTGGCGGTCGCCGTCATAGCCTGGGCAGCGTTGCTGTCAGGAGGGGTGGCCAACGCCGACACACCACCGCCCAACCTAGGTACGCTCACCTTCACCCCGCCGACAGGCACGGACATCGTCGCGGCGTCAGCGACCACATCGGCGGACTGCCCCACTACTGCGAACGCAGCGAAACTGTTAATCACCGGGCCGGTCGGGGCGGCAACGCCGACCTTCCCGCCAGACAACCCTTACCTTCTCACTACGGGTCATGCCGCCTTCTCCACGGTCGCACCATTTGACCTCCCGTTCAGAAAGATCCTCAGGGACGCCGCCACCGAGCGTAAGGCGACGCTGCAGCCCGGTGAGTACGATCTCACCGCTCAATGCGTCGACGAACTGTTTCAAACAGTATTCGGCACCTTCACCGGGGCGATTACCTTGACCGCTCTGCCTGCCAATTCGGACCCCGCGAAGCCGAATTTCACCTACACCAGCTCGACTCCTAGTGGTTCGTCGCCGAGCCCAATCCCAAGTCCAATCCCGAGTCCGTCGCCGAGTCCGGTTCCGCCTCCGGGTGAGTCGCCGTCGCCGAGTCCGGTTCCGCCTCCGGGTGAGTCGCCGTCGCCGAGTCCGGTTCCGCCTCCGGGTGAGTCGCCGTCGCCGAGTCCGGTTCCGCCTCCGGGTGAGTCGCCGTCGCCGAGTCCGGTTCCGCCTCCGGGTGAGTCGCCGTCGCCGAGTCCGGTTCCGCCTCCGGGTGAGTCGCCGTCGCCGAGTCCGGTTCCGCCTCCGGGTGAGTCGCCGTCGCCGAGTCCGGTTCCGCCTCCGGGTGAGTCGCCGTCGCCGAGTCCGGTTCCGCCCAGCACCGGCTCCACTGCCACCACGACCGAGCTGTTCGCGTTCCCGGCCAAGACCCGCCCAGACTCCTTTGTATTGCTCATCGCGAAGGTGGCACCTGCCAATGCGACCGGAACCGTTCAGTTCAACGACGGGACCGCCGCGCTGGGTGATCCGGTGCCTGTGTTCAATGGGTTCGCCCTGTTTTTCATCGGGAAGTTGACCAGCGGCGCGCACTCCTTGACGGCGGTGTTCACCCCAACGGACCCGGCGGCCTCGCCCTCGACGTCGAACACGATCTTCTATGGGCAGAACGTCGCCCACGGAGTGAAGGCTACGAAAACCAGGCTCACAGTGATCCCGAGCGGCCCGTTCGCCAAGGCCGTACCACGGTTGCTGATAGCGAATGTGACGCCCACCGGCGCGGCCGGAACGGTCCAGTTCAGCGATGGGTCCTCCGTGCTGGGTGCGCCGCTGCAAGTATTCAACGGCGTGGCCTTCCTCTCCACCTCAGCGCTGGCATCGGGCACGCACTCGCTGACTGCAGCGTTCACTCCTACCGACCCGGCGGCTTTTGGGCCCTCGACGTCGGCTGTGGTGCCGCTGCCGGCAGGTGCCGGGTCGCAGCCGCCGATCTCAGGGCGCCCGGCTACCGGGTCGGTGTTCCAGCCATTGCAGCTGCTTCAGTCCCTCTTTTCCGGATTAGGCCTCTGACCGCCATCTGAGTATCTAGTCATGAGCGGGAACTGGTGACCCTGTCACGAGTTTCCCGCTCACGGCCGGTGGGAGATTTCCATGAACCGACTATCCCGCGTTGCCTTTTTGATCACCGTCGCGCTGGGAGCCCTGGTGCCGATGGTCCCCGCGCCCGCGCGGGCCGATCCGACCGGTGGGGTGATCGTTATCCCGGGTACTGGCACCGACCTCACAGCGATGCGTCTGCGTACCTCAGCGGGCTGCCCGGCCCAGGCCACCGCGTTCTACGCCAAGATGCGCGGGCACGGCTTCCCGCCGGATGGCCAGGTCACCACGGCCAACACCAGAGCGGGCATGTCCCACACCGTCGGGTTCGACGTGTACGTCGCCTTGATCATGAGGGACTACGCCACCCGAAACCGCACCACGCTGGGCGGTCGCTACGACATCACGGTGTACTGCGTGGACCGCCTCACCCTGCAGAGCTACGGGGAGTTCACCGGGTCGCTGCTATTCACGAGCCCGACGGCTTACCAGGCGATCGGCGCGGCGAAGCCCACCGGGCCGCCCCCAGCGCCGCGGGCGCTAGCCGCTGACGGGTCGGTGCTGGATCCTCACACTGGCCTGCCTGCGGCGTCTGGGGCACCCAACAACGTGGCGCGGAGCCTCCCCGCGTCGCCTGCCGCTCGACCGCCGTCTGCAGCCACCGCTCAACCTCCGTCCGGGGCTCACTCCCAAGCCCCGTCCGGGGCTGATCCGCAAGCTTCTTTGGCGGCCGGGCAGCTCACTTCGCAGCGCAGCGACGTCAACGGTGGGGACGTCCGATGGCTGGTTCTGAGCCTGGTTGGCGCGGTGCTCGTTATCCTTGGATTCGTCGTCGGGGTGGTGACTCGGATACGGAAGCGGCGCTCCTCCTGACCACCGGGTTCGCCTTGATCACTAAGTAGCCGTCCGTTGTGGGGTTTGCCGCATTGCTCTTGTTGACTGCCCGACTCCTCCTGTTCACATTCAGAATGCAGCATGCACTCAGTGAGAGGCCGTGGTGGCTGCGATACACACCTGGAGGAGTCCCGCTCGGCGCTGGACCCGATCTCCACACCGGCGATCGAGGAGCTGATGGGAGCTGAAGATGGCCTACACGATCATCATCGTGATCCACAACACGCAGCGCGCCCATCGGATATCTGACCAAAGCGGGTTCGGCGACACGGAAAAGATCTTCTCGCACCCGCTGGGGAAATCCGCGGAGGTCTACGTTCCTGGGCGGCTTCGCTGATGTCCTCGATCGAGAGCTGGGAGCAGATGAACATGCCGGAGGCCGGTCGTTACCTCTCGGTCGATCCCCAGACTCTCGGCCGATTGCGGCTCCTGAGAATCGGTGACATAGAGCTGCAACTTGATGGTCACAGGCTCGTCGTCCGTGGAACACCGGTTCACCTAGCGCACAAGGAGTTCGTGATTCTACGGCAGCTGATGGACAATGCCGGTCGGGTCGTTACCCGGAGCGCGTTGCTGGATAATGCATGGGGCCCGGATCGAGCTGAAGCCCGGAACTACTTGGAAGTGCACATCCGGCGGCTCCGCATGAAGACTGAGAGCGATGCTGACCGGCCCACTCGAATTCGGACAGTCCGTGGGATTGGCTATATTTTCGACCTGCCACAAGTGGACTCGGTTGGGCATGGCGTTGCCGAATCATCAACCGGAGTGTTAGACTTCGGGATACCTCCATGCGGCGGGCAGCGTGACCAACAGGGCAGCTCAAGGGTTCGCGGCTGGGCTGTCATAAGTGGTGACGAACTGCAGGCACCCATCGTTGGCCTGTGTCGACTGAGTCAGCTTATCGATGTCAGAGAGGCCCCGGTATGGCCCGGTCATCGCGCAGGGCGGAGCCAAGCCGATGATCTTGTTGCCGCTGCTGTCCTTGGTGACGTCGGACAGGGCGTTCATGAGGGGATTGAAGGTCGGATCGGCGACACCCTCCGATACCGAGGTGTGGATGGTCTGGGTCAACGTGGCGCCGCTCGACAAGACGTTCGCATCGCCGGGGTAGCTGGTCGCGATGGTGTGGATGCCGACGGAAAGCCCTGACGTGGTGAGGACAGCCGTCCCGCCGGTGAGCCCGACAGTGCCCAGCGTGTTGCCGTCGCTGGTGAAGGTCACGTTGCCGGTCGGGGTGCCAGCGGTCGAGGTCACGGTGGCGGTGACGGTCACCGGCTGGCCGAACGTGGATGGGTTGACCGACGAGGCGAGCGCGGTGCTGGATGCGGCACGCCGCGAGAACGCTGAGGTGCCCTGTGGCGTGCCGAGCCCGGTCGGGCCGTCGTAGCCGGCGGCGGCGGTGCACAGGTACGGCGCGCCGCAGCTGCCGTTGCTGCCGGTGGTGACGTCGTTGAGGGCGCCGGTGTGGGCGTAGGGGTAGCTGTTGGGCGAGTCGGTGGTGCCGGGGTCGCCGGCCAGCGCATACACCGATGCGACGATCGGCGCTGACGCGCTGGTGCCGCCGTAGACCGCCCAGCCGGTAGCCGCCGAAGGTGTGGTAGACGGCGACGCCGGTGTTGCGGGTCGGCGACCGCCGCGACGTCGGCTTCGTGCGCGTCGGGTGCAGCCGGTGGCGTACCGGTCTGGAAGGCGGGCTTGGCCATCGACCCGGAGCAGCCTGAGCCGGCGCCGTTCCAGACGGCCTCGGCCCAGCCGCGGGTGGTGATGTCGCGGGTCAGGGTAGTGCCGCCGACGGCGGTGACGTACTGCGCCGGCGGCGGGATAGTGCGACGCCGTAGCCGCCGTCGCCAGTGCTGGCGGTGATGACGACGCCGGGGTGGTTGTAGTACGAGCTGTCGTCGGCGTTTTCCGAGCCGTTCTCGGGGCCGCCGTAGCTGTTGGAGACGAATTTCGCGCCCAGCGTTGACGGCGGTGTTGACCGCGGTGCCGAGGTTGGCGGTGCTGGCGGTGTTGGCCTCGACCAGCAGGATATGGCAGTTCGGGCAGATCGCGGAGACCATGTCGAGGTCTAGGGAGATCTCGCCGGCCCAGCCGGTGTCCGCTCGCGGTAGCGGGCTGGTCTGCGCCGCTCTGGTTGACCTTGTGGAAGCAGCCGTTGGCCGTGGTGCAGGCGGGCAGGCTGAAGGTGGAGCGGTAGGTGGCCAGGTCGGACTCGGCGTTGGGGTCGTCGTAGCGCGTCGACGATCGCGACGGTCATCGCGGCGCTGCCGGTGGTGGTGAGGCCATAGGCGCTGCGCAGGTCGGTGGGTCCGTATCCGTTGGGTAGGGCGTTGGCGGCGAGGTTGGGTGTCACGGTGTCGGTCTGGCGGATCGCGAAGCAGGCCAGCAGCTTGCCGTTGTCCGGGCACACCCGGGTGGTGGGATGGCGGGCGTGCGGGGCCGTTGGGGCGCCGGCTGCGGCGACCGGCTGCCAGGAGACCACAACGCCGGCGGCCACCGCGAGCGCGGCGAATACGGCGAGGACCTTGCGCATCTATGCTCCATGAGGATGGTGTGAGCCCGACCTGCCGCCTGGTCCCGGTCCATACGAGTACCGATCAGGGAGAAGAGCCCCACCGGGAAAGCAGCGCCCAACGTCAGGGGGTAATGTTGGGCCCGCAAGGTGAACAGAGCAATGCCAGCAATCGGCCAGGGGATTGCGATAAGCCCACAAGGGATCGCTAAGCTAAGAACTCGTCGGGACTGCTAGGGAACAGCACCGCTAAATGAGCCGCACGATTCCATCAGTCCGGTTGACGTGAGTGGCCTCGAAGTCGTTCGATCTCGTCAAGGGCCTGAAGATCCTTCGGGCGATCTACCGCTCTCTTCGATGTGGCGATATCGTCAAGTCCGGCCATGGCGCTCGCCAGCCGGTCGAGGTTGCTGTGCTCCGCGGCCGGTACAACGTCGATATCGAAAGGCCCAACTCCCGTTCAATCCTTGCGGAAGACCCAGCGGCGCAGGAGAAGGAATCGCACCAACGTGGCGGCGGCATTGGCGGCGACGAGCAGTGCGAGTTCGACAGCGGCCGGGGGTGCGCTGTGCAAGGAATGCGCCACGGCCAGGGTGCCGCTGGTCAGGCCCAGGGCGAGTCCGAAGACGATCAAACCCTGAAGCTGTTGGCGCGTCGCCCCCTGCCGTCCGACGACCCCGAAGGTGAATTTACGGTTCAGCGCCGTGTTAGCGATCGCGGTGAGCAGCAGGGTCAGGGCGTTGGCGCTCTGCGAACCCAGCGGGTCACGCAGCAGGGCGAACAGCATCAGGTAGGTCACGGTGCTGAGCACCCCGACGGCACCGAACCGCACGAGCTGGCCGGTCAGTCCCGCTGGCACGCCCGGCGTGGCGGGTTCCAGGGGAGCCCGGCCCAACTGAGCGCGGAGATCGTGCACCGGCAGTTTGCCGGTGGTGAGCGCGCGGGCGAGTCGGGCGATCCCGCGGAGGTCGGCCTTCGCGGTGTTGACGATGTGCACGCGACTGTCCGGGTCGTCGATCCAGTCGACCGGGACCTCGTGGATGCGCAGCCCGCTGCGCTCCGCGAGCACGAGAAGCTCGGTGTCGAAGAACCACTCATTGTCCTCGACATGCGGCAGCAGCTGCGTCGCGACCTCGCGCCGGATGGCCTTGAACCCGCACTGCGCGTCGGAGAAGCGGGCGGACAGGGTGTGCCGGAGCATCAGGTTGTAGGTGCGGGAGATGAACTCGCGCTTCGCGCCGCGCACGACGCGCGACCCTCGGTGCAGCCGGGTCCCGATGGCCAGATCGGAATGGCCCGAGATCAGCGGCGCGATCAGCGGCAGTACAGCCGCGAGATCGGTCGACAGGTCGACGTCCATGTAGGCCAGCACGGCCGCGTCCGACGTTGACCAGACCGCGCGCAGCGCACGCCCGCGACCCTTCTCTGGCATGTGCACCACGCGTACCGACGGGAACTCCGCGGCCAGCTGGTTGGCGACTGCCAGCGTGGTGTCTGTGCTCGCGTTGTCGGCGACGGTGATCTGGAACGGATAGGGTAACCCGGCGGTCAGGTGCGCATGCAGACGTCGCACGCACGGCTCAAGGTCGATTTCCTCGTTGTTAACCGGAATGACAACGTCAACAATGGGCAGGAGAGCAGGCGGCTGCGAAGCGCCGAAGGTATCGGCCGGGGCGAGGTTGCCGGAGGTCACGCCCGAACAGTAAATGGGAATGTCAATGCCCCTATTGATTCGCTCTGTGTTTATCACCCGTCACTTAGAGCGGAAGTCGCAGATGAAATAGTCTCGGCGACGGCAGTGCATCGTCTTGATAGTCGCGGGGCTTCCTTTAGCGTTGATCGTGCCTAAACGACACTTCATGAAAGCGCCTCGCTCCCGTAAACCGCTGTTCGATAATCGTTCACGCCCGCCTTGCAGAGTCCTCGGTGCGGGTTAACCGCCGCTGTCTGAGCAGGACGTCGCGGGGGATTGGTGTACGCAAGATCGCGGGATGTCCGATCGCGGACCTGCAAGGAGACGGAAGAGGTGACATCCCTGGAAGCCGGCGAGATTCGGCGTAGCGATCTGGACGATCAACCGGCTGTGCAGGTTGCGCGGCAGCTTTCTGCGGCGACCCTCCTCAAGCGTCTGGTCGTGCTCTGCGTCGGCATCCGCATCGGGCTCGAGGTCATGAGTTTGGTCTCGCTCGCCTTCCATGGCCAGCCAGTCTGGACGAACGTGCTCGACCTGTGGAACCGGTGGGATGCGCCGCACCTGCTCCGGCTCGCCGAGGTGGGTTACGTCCAGTCGTCGCCCCCGCCCAATACGGACGATCCGCTCTTCATCGTCTTCTTCCCCCTCTTCCCTCTTACCGTGCACGTTGTCTCCCTGGTTGTGCTGAACCTTGTGCTGTCGGGGCTGATCGTGTCGTTCGCGGCGAGCGTGGGAGCCGGCTACTTTCTGTTCAGGTTGGTGGCCCTCGACACCGACGAGGCGACGGCGTGGCGGGCTGTGCTTCTGTTGTTCTCCTTTCCCACCGCGTATTTCCTCGCTGCACCGTTCACCGAGGCGCTATTCCTGTTCGCCGTGCTTGCGTCGGTCTACGCCGCGAGGACCGGGCGTTGGGCGGCGTCGGGAGTCGTCGGTGCACTGGCGACAGGCACTCGCATAACCGGCATCGCACTGGCCCCGGCCCTGCTCGTGGAGGTCTTCGCCAGGAGAGCTGGCGTGTCCGAGCGACTCCGCAGGTTGGCGTGGATCTCAGTTGCTGCGGCTGGTCTCCTGATCTATCTTGCGATCAACCTGATAGTTCACGGTGACCCGCTGTATTTCCTCGAGGTGCAACGGACACATTGGTCGAATCAGGCCGCGCCCCCGTGGGAACCGGTGCAGGTAGCGATCGAATCGCTCATCGCTGGCGGCAACGACTCTACATTCACGTTCATATACGCGGGACGCATCGCGGGGTCCTCGTCGCCTTGCCGCTCCTGGTCCTCGCGGTACGGCGACTGTGGCTGCCGGACGTGCTGTTTGGATGGACGGCCCTCGTTCTCATGCTGTCGTCATCGTGGTTGATCAGCTTCCCCCGGTACCTGCTCGTCCTGTACCCTCTCTTCATCGTCGGTGCGCGGCTCAGTCGCTCACGCCATGTGCTCATCCCATTTGTTCTTGCCGGTGCAGCGCTCCAGGGACGGCTGATGTGGCGGTACGGGTCCGGTCAGTGGACGTTCTGAGATTCGACGGCGCGTGTGCGCCCGTTGCTCTTGAGTGGGTCGAACGGCCGTGGTCAGGCCTTGCGGAAGACCCAGCGGCGCATGAGGAGGAAGCGCAGCAACGTGGTAGCAGCGCTGCCGGCGACGATCAGTGCAGGCTCGAGCGCGGCCGGCGGCGTGCTGGGCAGGGAATGCGCCAGGGCCAGCGTGCCGCTGGTCAGGCCCAGCGCGAGCCCGAAGACGATCAGGCCCTGAAGCTGATGGCGGGTTCTGCGCTGCGACCCGACGACCTCGAAGGTGAATCGCCGGTTGAGCGCCGTGTTCGCGATCGTGGTGCCCAGGAGGATCAGTGCGTTGGCGGCCTGGGCGCCCAGCGGGTCGCGCAGGAGCAGGAACAGGATCAGGTAGGCCACGGTACTGAGCAGCCCGACGACGCCGAACCGCACTAGCTGACGGGTCAGCCCTGCCGGCACGCCCGGCGTCGCCGGCTCCAGTGAGATCCGACCCAGCTGGGCGCGTAGGTCCTGCACCGGCAGTTTGCCGGTGGCGAACGCGCGGGCCAGCCGGGCTATCCCGCGGAGATCGGCTTTCGCGGTGTGGACGATGTGCACACGACTGTCCGGGTCGTCGATCCAGTCGACCGGGACCTCGTGGATTCGCAGCGCTCCGCGCTCCGCGAGCACGAGCAGCTCGGTGTCGAAGAACCACTCGTTGTCCTCCACCAGCGGTAGCAGGTGCGTCGCGACCTCACGCCGGATGGCTTTGAACCGGCAAGTCGCATCGGAGAAGGGCGTGGACAGGGTACCGGACCATCAGGTTGTAGCTACGGGAGATGAACTCGCGCTTCGCGCCACGGATGACCCGGGACCCTCGGTGCAGCCGGGTTCCGATGGCCAGATCAGAGTGCCCCGAGGCCAGCGGCGCGATCAGCGGCAGCAGCGCTGCGAGATCGGTCGACAAGTCAACATCCATATAGGCCAGCACGGCCGCGCCCGACGTCGACCAGACTGCTCGCAGCGCACGCCCTTTGCCCTTCTCCGGCATGTGCACGACCCGGACCGATGGGAACTCCGCAGCCAACCGGTTGGCGACCTCTAGCGTGGTGTCGGTGCTCGCGTTGTCGGCGACGGTGATCTGGAACGGATATGGCAACCCAGCGGTCAAGTGTGCATGCAGCCGTCGCACGCACGGCTCAAGGTCGATTTCCTCGTTATAGACCGGAATGACAATGTCGATAACGGGCGAGACCGCGGGCGCACTGGACGTATCGGCCGGGGCGAGTTCTCTGAGGGTCACGCCAAAACTGTAAAGAGAATGTCAATTCACCATTGTCGCTTAGCGTGGGCTGCTCGTCACTAAACATGGAAAGTCATGGGCGACATGCCCTCGCCGAGGCAAGTCGTAGCATGTACTACACGGGCGTTTCGTTTAGTGTTGGTCCCTCCTTAACTCGGAGTTCTCACGGTCCGGTCAAGATATTCTCACCCGACAGGCGAATCGCCGATTATCCTTGAGGGGAGCGGCGCGAGACCTCCCGAAAAGATGTCCCGCGTGCATGAGGCCGCCGGTGCCTCTTAAACCACCGTTCAATCGGTGTTCACGCCCGTCTTGCAGAGTCCCTCTGCGCGGGCCACCGTCCGCTCAGAATGGAGGGTTGCGTGGCAGGCTCGGCGCGCTCCCGACTCATCGACCGCTCGGCCACGCGTGCGGCTGGCGATGTCGGTCGGGAAGCGACGAGCGCCGGCGAGCTGGACGGCGAGGGTGACAGGGAGACCAGGCGGCGGCGCAACGTGCCCCCAGAGCTCCTCGTCCTCACGTTCCTCGCCGCGATTACCCGCCTAGCGGCGATCACCCACCCGCGTGCGATCGTCTTCGACGAGGTGTACTTCCGCGACGCGGCGCTGCGCTACCTGAGAGGTTCATACTACTTCGATCTCCACCCGCCGCTGGGGAAGCTGCTGCTGGCCGGCTGGGCGAAGCTGTTCGGGGTCTCTGCTACCGCGCAATCCACCGATCCGGTGGTGATTCTGCGCCTGTTGCCTGCGCTAGCCGGCACCGCGCTGGTGTCGGTGTTCTACCTGTTGTTGCGCGAGTTGACCGCCAGCCGGCGGGTGGCAACATTCGGGGCGGCCTTGCTGCTACTCGACAACGCTATCCTGGTCGAGTCCCGATTCATCCTTATCGACAGCATGCTGCTGCTGTTCGGCATCGGTGCCCTCACCTGCTATCTCGCGGCTCGGCGCCGCACCGGACGGGCGCACTGGATCTTGCTGACTTCCAGCGCTGTCCTAGCCGGCATGGCCGCCAGCACAAAGTTGACCGGTCTGACGGCACTCGGCCTGATCGGGCTCGTATGGTTCGCCCAGACGGTGCGGCAGCGAGTCAGTTGGCGCCTCGCGCTCCCGCAGGCGGCCATCCTCGTCCTCGTCCCCGCCCTTCTCTACGTCAGTGTCTTCGCGATCCATTTCCAGCTGCTCCTGAACAGCGGCCCGGGCGACGAATTCATGTCCCAGCAATTCCAATCCACCCTGGTCGGCAACGTCCACTACGACCCCGCCGCGCGGATGTCCTTCATCGACAAGTTCATAGAGCTCAATAAGGCCATGCACAGCTACGAACTCTCGCTCGACAGTAGCCACCACCCGTACAGCTCCAGCTGGGTGACCTGGCCGGTCCTCAAGCGCCCCGTCTATTACTGGGCCGGCCCGAAGGAGTACATCTACCTTCAGGGCAACCCGATCATCTGGTGGGGCCTCCTGGTGGGAGCGGTCGTGGTGGCGCTGGGTTGGTTGCGCCGCCCGGACCTCTTCCAACGGCATCACGGGCCGATGGCGTTGCTCGGCGTTGCATGGGCAGCAAACTTCCTGCCATTTGCCACGATCGTGAGACCGATGTTCCTCTACCACTACTTTTTTGCCCTCATCTTCAGCATCGCCGCGGTCAGTATCGGGCTGGGGCTACTGGCGGGCTGGATGACCGACGGCGAGACATTGTGGCGGTTCCCGTCCCGGCGTTCGGCGGCCCTTTACGGGGGCATCCTCGCGGTAGCGCTCGCGGCCTTCATCTTCTTCGCCCCAATCTCCTACGGGCTCCCGCTCAGCGATGGCGGCCTCTCCGCCCGTATCTGGCTGAATTCATGGCGCTGATCCTGGTCGCCTCTACCCTCCTGCTCGTCTCGACCCTTCTGCTCGGTGCGACCACTGTTGGGCGGCTCGGACTGCCGCGCGGTCGACGAGCGGACTGCGGGAAAAATACCGACGAGGGACGAGACTAATGCTCGGCGCGATGGCGACCTGCATGATGCTGCTGGCGCTGGGGCTCCCAGGAGTAATTGCCCTGCGGCGGCTGACCGACAAGCTTACGGTGCTGGAAGAGTGGGTTTATGGCCTGCCGCTCGGCGCGGTGGTCGGGTCGCTGGCGCTGCTGGTGTTGGCGATCATCTTCGAGGGACTGAGCACAGGGTTGGTGATTGCCGTCGCGGCGATCAGCCTGGCGGGGGCGCTGTGGGCGTGGCCATGGTCGCTCTTGGTGGTCGCGTTTGGGGCGACGGTCGGCCGACAGCAGGGGCCGGGGTTCGCCGTGACCACGGTGGCGCGGCGACGGCCGGAGGTGGTGAAGAGTCGACTGGCCGGCATGCTGGCGGTCTTCGGGCCGCTCTCGGCCGTCATCCTCGGCCTCTTTGCCCTCCGCTGGGCGATCCTCTGGTCGAGTGCGCTCGTCTATGACAGCCAGGGGCTCTGGGCCAACCAGATCAATATCTGGGGGGATTGGGCGCTGCATCTGGGCGACGTCACCGCGTTCGCCTACGGCGACAACTTTCCCCCGCAGAACACGCGGTATGCGGGCGGCCCGCTCGCTTACCACTATCTGACCTCGATCACCAGCGCCGCGGCAGTCAAGCTGGGAATGGACCCGGCTGCCGCGCTGACCCTCCACAGCTTCATCTTCTGCATCCTGCTGCTCCTCGGACTCTTCGCCTTCGCGCTGCGGCTGACGCAGGATCGTGACGCGGCAGGGGTCGGCGCAGGCCTCTTCCTGCTCGGCGGCAGCCTCGGCTGGCTGGTGATCGCCAGCAACATCAACAAATCAAAGGACATCCTCGGCACGCTGCAGAAGCAGCCGTGGGATCAGGGGATCCAGAATGATTACGGGTTCTACTGGCAGAATATGTTCTTCGCATTGATCGAGCCGCAACGCGGCTACCTTTATGGCCTTCCGCTCGCCCTCCTCATCCTGACGCTGCTATTGGAAGGAACGGAGCGCTGGGAGTGGAAATTCTTCGCTGCAGCCGGTTTGATCGGCGGAACGTTGCCCTTCGCGCACACCAGCACGCTGGTCGCCCTCGCGTTAATCACGCCGTTCGTTGCGCTACTCTTCCGGACCAAGCTGCGGACCTGGGTGCGGAGTTGGGCACTCTTCTTTGGCTTCTGGATGCTGACGGCGCTGCCGCAGCTTTACCTGCAGCAGGGTGGACAGCGCGGCGAGACGACCGCGATCCGCTGGCAGGTGGGGTGGCTCACGCAAGACACCCATGAGCCGTGGCTCTGGTTCTGGGGAAAGAATCTGGGCTGGTTCATTCCTCTCCTGGGAATAGCCCTCGCCAGCCGTGATCTTCTCCCGGAGGCCTCGCGCCGCCTGCTATGGGCATTCATGCCGACTTTCATCCTCTGCAACCTGATCGTGTTCCGTCCATGGGACTGGGACAACACGAAGTTCTTCTTCTACTGGTTCCTGGCGGTCTGCATCCTGGTCGGGATGTTACTGACCAAGGTCTGGCGCGAGCATCGATCAGTGGCCATCCGCACGCTGCTCGCCGGGATCGTGGCGACGATGGTGCTCTCCGGGCTACTGGTGAACTATCAGCAACTGGTAGGGAAGGACCACAACCTGCTGCTCAGTACGGAGGAGCTGCACGTCGCCGAACAGGTGCGAGAGCTAACGCCCGTGCACGCCACCTTCGCGGTGAGCTTTCAGCATAACCATCCGATCCCGGTGATGGCCGGGCGGCGAGTGGTGATGAGCTACACCGGCTGGTTGTTCGCGTTCGGAGTGAACTACCAACAACGTGAGCGCGATGTGCGCTCTATCTACGCGCTCGCGCCCAACACGGCCGAGCTTTTGCAGAAATACAATGTGGATTATATCGTGATTGGGCCGGGAGAGGAGCAGGAGTTCAAGCCGAACCTCGCACTCTTTCGTTCGCGATATCCGCGCATCATTAGTACGGAGAACTACGAAATATTCAAGGTTCGTTAGAAAATGGACGCGATTAAGTCGAGTGGTGTGGATTGGGTTGCGGCTAAGCCGTCGGACGCCCAGCATGCGCACGGTAATTGCTGCTTGCGCTCGAATAATTGCTTTTGCGCAGTATAGTTATCGCAGAGGTTCCAGCTGGTAGTGAGATTTTGTTGTGCATCTTAGCTTCGATCTTCAGGAGAGTGATAAAGAACTTGTTAATCGCTCCCGGTACTGACACATACGAAGTCTCGGAATCCGATTTCTGGCCCAAGACTCTACTGGCAACGCGAAAACCTATCACGAGGGCAACGAAAAGCTGATGGCGTAGGATTTCTTCTCAGGCCTGAGGCCGGCCTCAGCGGCGACGGCCATTAGAGATCTCACCGTGTAGCGGCGTCGATGATGCAATGATACATCGTGCCCACTCCACAGCCATTGATACGCCGGGACGGTAATGATAATTGCACCATCGTCTTTCAGTACTCGCTTCCACTCGCGAAGTGCCCTCAGGTGATCTTCTATATGTTCGAGAACGTCAAACGCGCCGACTGCATCATAAACCTTGTCATTGAAGGGTAGATCAATATCATCAACTTTCGCGATTCTTTCATGGCCGAGTTGTTTCACGAAAACGATGGCGTCATTCGATGCGTCAACATTGTCGACCGTTCCGAATTTTTCAAGCATATTGATCGTACTGCCCGTGCCGCAACCAACATTCAGTATAATTGGGGTCGACTTATTCTGGACAGCACGCTTCATGTAGGTTTGTATGATCCTTAGGCGTCCTAGGTGCCACCAGTAGCTCTGCTCATATTCAGCCATGCGAGCGTATTCGCTCGTCTTCACGATATGCTCCTCGTAAGTTCTTATACGCCGGGCTTCTAGGTTACGATGCCCGGTTCCGTCCCGGACGCTCCCGGGCCACCGCCTGTTCCGGTGCTGCGTAGATGCTCGCGATCCGCTGCTTTTGCGACACGTGGAAGACTCTCTTCCGAAGGTGAACAGAGAATTCACAGCAGTCGACGAGAAGATTGCGATAAACCCTACAAGGGACAGCTACCGCGAACAGCAGTGCGTGCCGGTAACACTTCACCACTAGGATCGATTACCAGGCACTGGGGGAGACCACGGAAGCCAAAAGGAGTACTCGTGCCCTCATCTCGTCACCCTGTCGGTGTTGTCGCCTTGCTGACGCTCGGTCTGGCTCTAGGTGGATGCGGCTCCGCCGCCGTCACGCCGAAGCCGGCCGCCGCCCTCAAGGGGTCTGACCCGGTGGCTTGGACCGGCGCGTTCTGCGGGGGTCTCGGGGATGTGATCACCGCCGTGTCCGCGATCGCGAAGTCGCCGTCGACTCCGCAGGGCCAGAAGGATGGGCTGCTTGCGTTCGCCGATTCCGCCCAGCAGGCTTTTGCCAAGACCGCCCACAAGCTCACACAGCTTGGGCCGCCGGCGATCACCGACGGAAAACAGGTCCAGGACACCGCCGTGGGCTTCTTCACCACCGCGGCCGGAACGATCGGAGACCAGCGCACGAAGCTCGTTGCGCTGGATCCCAAAGACCCGAACTTCACGCAGAAGGCCAGCCACCTTGGCGGTCCCGATCTCGGTACGGCCACCAGCACCCAGGTGCAGGGGCTGACCAGCAACAAAGACCTGGCTCCCGCGTTCAATGCCGCACCAGAGTGCCGGCAGCTAGGTGCTACAGCAGGACACTGATCGCGACATCAAATGTTGCCTACACCGCCACGGCGCCCGGGTTGACCGGTATGCCGATAGTCCGAGCAACTGTTTACAGAATGCCATCCGGATAAATTGCTAACACCACTGGCGGTACTGCCATGTGGTGCGACCAAATGGCGGCAACGATGGTCGGTCAATCAGCAAATAGCTGTCCCTCGTGGGGTTGGTGGTAATCCGACCGTCGGCTGCTGGACCTCCGTTGTTCATTGTCGAGAGGCAGCGTCTACCAGAACAGCGGCACAGGGTGCACGGGCAGCCGGCGCAGCGGTCGGGCGACCGCAGCCGCCGCTGGCGGGCTTGATCGTCGAGTCAGGCCCACCAGTTTCCCACGAGATCCCGCACGCCGACTACGTCAACGGCCGCTTCGGCTGATCCGCACGGCACGCAGCACCGAGAGGACGGCATGACCCATCGGGATCCCCAGGACCACCTGGGCAGGCTGAGGCTGGCTGTCCACGGGCGCCGTACCCGCGTCATCGTGGCTATGGCCGGCCTGCTGCTGGCCCTCGGAGGGCCGGCCGCGGTCCTGGGCACCGCTGTGCCTACCGTCGATGCGCACACCGTTCGCCCTTCCGACAATCCCGGTGGACTTGGCGTCACCGGGGCATTGCCCGGCGACCCGCTGCCCACCGACACGACCCCGGCCGCCGGAACCCCGACCGCCGCGACCGCGACCCCGAGCGGGCCGGGTACTTCTCTCGGCGCCGGGCAATCCGGGATCCCGACCCCACCGAACCTGCCGGACGGGCCGCTGGGAATCCCCGGGGCCGTGCTCGATGCCTACAAATTCGCCCAGCGAACCTTGGCGCAGACTCAGCCAGGTTGCCACCTGTCCTGGTCGATACTCGCCGGGATCGGGCGCATCGAATCAGGCCACGCCAGCGACGGGCGAGTCGACGCCTACGGCAATACCCTGGGGCCGATTCTGGGCCCGCGGCTGGACGGATCACCAGGCATGGCCGCCATTCCCGACACCGACCACGGTCAGCTGGACGGAGACCCGGTCTGGGACCGTGCGGTGGGCCCCATGCAGTTCATCCCCTCCAGTTGGCGGGTCTACGGTGTCGATGGCAACGGCGACGGCGTGACCAACCCGAACAACATCTACGACGCCACCATCGCCACCGGGCGCTATCTGTGCGCTGGAGGCACCGATCTCTCCGTCCCGGTTCAACAGCAAGCGGCGGTCTTCCGGTACAACCATTCAGCGACATACGTGGCCATCGTGCTGGGATGGGCACACGCCTACCTGACCGGCGTCATCCCCACGCCGTCCGGGCCGGGACCGGTACCACCGGGTATCAACGGCAACGGCGGCGTACCGATCGGGCCTGACGTCGCTGCACTGGCAGCGGCGCGACCGGCTGCGGTAGCCGAACTCGTGCCGATGGCGGCCACCGCTTCCGCGACAACGTCGAGCCCGACGCCCCCACCGCCGACGACCGCGGCGGCATCTCCGGTTACGACGTCGCCTCCAGTGGCGACGCCTGCACCGACGACGTCGCCTGTGAGCACGACGGGCCCCGCGACCACGACGACCTCGCCAGTGACCACGACCGCACCGACCACGACCGCACCGACCGCGACGGCACCGACCACGACGGAGCCGCCCGGGACCACGGCACCCGGGGCTGCGACAACGAGTCCACCACCACCGGCGACCACGACAACGTCCACCGAGCCGACACCAAGCCCGCCGCCTCCTTTGCCGACGACCGAAACACCGCTACCGAATGCGCCGCCGGTGGGACCGTGAGGAGCCCCTCGGGCCTGATGACTTCACGGGTCAGTCGCCGGCGACTCATTCGCTGCCCGCAGTGTTCACCTCCACCGACCCGACCTTCAACGGATCGACATCGCCCCCGGTGTAGCGCTCTAGCGCAAGACGGGCATCCATGCCGTTGCGGTTGTGCCCGAGCGTATCGCCGTGCGCCTGCCCGGCGGTTGCGTCGAGGCCGCTACGGGGCTGCCGCGTGCGCACTTGCAGGGTCTCGAGCACATGCCCTCGGAAATCAACATTGGATAATAGTGGGAATGGTGTCGTTTACTGGGTGAGGGTGGTTTTCGCGGATCCACTGTGTGTACCAAACGCTCGCTACTCGATCGGTGACGAACATCCGGAATCGTATTCGATACCTCATTGGAGACCGCGTTTTATCCTGCTACTAGCCGATGTTCATGACCTTGGTGTTCCGTCTCGTGGTGGCCCCGTGTTTGCGAAGCCGATGGCGTGCGCTCAAAATATCGCATCCGCCGACTGTTATTTGCTCTTTCTTAACTGCGTCTACCCTTTCTTAACCACACACTGGGTAGGTGTCTACATGGCGCGGAGTAGCCATAGCTAGAAGGTGTCGAAACGGAAAGTGTAGAGGCTGTGACGCAAATCTGTCAAACGCTAGGCTATTCGGATGGTATTGCGTCGAAACGGTTATATGGCGGCTCGGCATGCGATGTCCATCATGACGGGCTCAACCACCCGCTCTAGTGGTTTCCGATGGGCGAAGCCGACTGAGAACGGTTTCGTGATCAATGTGGAACCTGAGCCTGCGGATCGATCTTACGCGTCCAAATGTGGTCACGTGAGATCACAACTACGGAGGTATTCATGGATCGCAACATCACGCGGCGGCTAGGTTTCTTCGCTTCCTCGGCCGTCTTGGCTACCGGTTTGGTGTTGGCCGCCGGGGGCACCGCCTTCGCCGCCGGTAACGGCGCCGCTGGTGGCACTGGTGGCCCTGGTGGCGCCGGGGGCCCATGCTTCTCCACTGGGTGCACCGCAGGCCACGGCGCCATCGGCGGCAACGGTGGCATCGGCGGCCCCGGCGGTTACAGCATCTTTAACAACGGTGGCAAGGGTGGCGCCGGCGGAAAAGGCGGCCTCGGCGGAAGCGGCGGAAGCTGCATCAACCTGTTCATCAACCCGCTTAACACGGGCGGATGCACCGCCGGCAACGGCGCCAAGGGCGGAGATGGCGGCCCCGGCGGCCCCGGTGGGTTTTCTATCGTCGGTAATGGCGGAAATGGCGCCAAGGGCGGAGTCGGCGGCGGCGGCGGCGACGGCGGTAGCTGTATCGACTTGTCGCTTACCGGGTCGTGCACCGCTGGCAACGGCGCGGCCGGTGGGAACGGCGGGGCCGGCGGGAACGGTGGATTTTCCGTTCTTGGTAACGGCGGCAATGGTGGTGCCGGCGGTAACGGCGGCAATGGTGGTGCCGGCGGCAACGACTTCTAACAGGCCGGAGTCTGGACTGAGACAGGAGACGTGTTGAGGATGGGCCGGGACGCGGACCCATCCTCAACACGCCACACCGACATTAGTAGCAATTCGTTTCGCAAGACTAACCAACAACCAGCCTACGCCGTCGGGCAGGGGCACTGCGCGGCCGGACCCGCTTCACCTCAAATTACCTCAAAGAAACCGAGCAGGCGCCTGTCACCGGCGGCGAGGAGCGAGGGCATCCCATGAAAGTCAGGTCACGTCACAACACGATGCAGGTACCCAGGCCGCGACTACGGGCAGCCAGAGCCACCGCGGTAGCCGCTGCGGCCCTGGCTGCGATGGCGGGGATTGCGGTGAGCCAAGTCCAACCTGGTCACCCGATGAATCAGCAGCAGGGACTCTTGCTCGAGTCCCTTCAGTCCGTTCAATTCGACCAGCCCGGTGATGCTGACCCGTCCGGTCCCTCCAACCAGCTGGTCGAGCAGCTTCGCCAACTGGTCAACCAGCTCTGCCCGTCCGGCCCGTCCGGTCAGTTGGCTCAGGTTCGCCAACTGATTGACCAGCTCCGCCAGTCCGGCCTGCTTGGCCAGTCCGACCAATCCGGTCAGTTGGCGCAGCTTTGTCAACTGATTGACCAGCTCTGCCAGTCCGGCCTGCTTGGCCAGTCCGACCAATCCGGTCAGCTGGCACAGCTTCGCCAACTGCTCGACCAGCTCCGTTCCGGCCACCCCGATGAGTTGCTTCGTCAGCTTCTCGACCAGCTCGACCAGCGCGGCCAGCTTGGTCCGCTTGCGCAACCAGGAGGCAGCGGAGGCCTCGCGGGCCCAAGCCCGCTAGGTCAGTCAGGTCAATCAGGTGGAGATGGAGGCGCTGGGACAGCGGGCCAGCCCGGTCAGGCGGGCCAGCCCGGCCAGCCCGGCCAGCCCGGCCAACCCGGCCAACCCGGCCAGCCCGGCCAGCCCGGCGGCAATGGGGGCGCCGGGGGGGCGGGCGGCGCCGGGGCCAATGGGTCCTGATTCACGGAGTGATCGACGATCCGCTCATTCGACAAACAGTCAGATTTTCTAGGAGGATTCATCATGAAACGCGTTGTTGCTTCTGCCGTGCTGGCCAGTCTGGCCGGCGGAATACTCGTATTCTCGGCACTGCCTGCGGAAGCCGCCACCGGAATCCCGACGCCTTGTGGGCAATGTTCGGGAATCTCCAATCTCATCGGTAGTAACGGAATCGGTGGTCACGGCGGTACCGGCGGTGCCGGCGCCAACGGCGGCCCGGGCGGTTTTCCCAACGGTAACGGCGGTAACGGCGGCCTCGGTGGCATCGGGGGCGCCGGGGGCATCGGCGCGTTCATCGGAGGTGCCGGAGGTGCCGGTGGGCCGGGCGGGAACGCTGGAGCTGCCGGTGGGCCTGGCGGTACCAGTGGAATCGCCGGTAGAGGCGGTCCGGGTGGTGTCGGCGGTTTCGGCGGATTTCTCGGAGGTGCTGGCGGCATGGGCGGGGCCGGTGGGGGCCCCAACGGAGCTGGCGGTAACGGCGGGAACGGCGGCTATGGCGGAATCATCGGTGGAATGGGTGGCACGGGCGGACGGGGCCAAGACACCGGACTCGACGGCAACGGCGGGAACGGCGGAAATGGCGGTGTCGTCGGCGGGATCGGAGGCCTACCCGGCGGCCTGACCGGTACCGGCGGAAATGGCGGTGACGGCGGCCTCGTCGGAGGCCCGGGTTTGTGTGGTGGCACGGGAGGCCAAGGCAGTCTGGTCAATGGCCCGACCGTCTTTTGTCCCTAGCAGGTCTCGAAAAATTGACGGACAGCCCTATAGACCGGCGGGTGAACCAGTGGCATGCCCACCATGCCGAGACTGACGTGCTGTTCATGGGAAGTTGGTCGAGCGGGTGGCCGGAGCGGACGCTTCCGGCCACCGTTCAGTTGGTGCCGTTCCCCTTCTCTCACCCGCTGAGACAGCGTGGCCACCACGGCCTCCAGATTGGCCAGCAGCGTCACCGAGACCACATCGATCCCGTCCACGGTTTCGAAGTCTTCAATGACCTCACCGACCTGGCAGCCGCCCTGGTCGCCGACAGTCTGGCGGCCAACTCTGCAGAGGCGGATATGTTGGTATTGAACTCCCGTGTGGGCCTTATCGTGAGGATCTCGATCTCAAGATCAACGCTCACGGTGGTCTACCCGCATAGACAAACACGACGACGGGCTATGGTGGTTAGATTCTGACTGCGCTCGCTATGACGATCTTGTCCCCGGAATGCTCGGTTACCTACGCGCATACGGCCGAGACATGTCATTCGTGAGCGAACATGCCGTCTATCGAACGCTGGCTTATGTCGAAGACCAGTGTACCTGCCTCGTACGCTAATTATTTAGATACCGCTGGGTGTGGCGGGATCGCCTGGGCCAGGATCCAATGCTACTAAGTTTAGCGGGCTAGTTAACTCATGATCACGGTTTGTGTGTCAAAAACGACACGAGATGTCGCTCCCGGCACACAAACAGTGATCATGAGCGGTGATCCTTCGTCATTTACCGCCACTAACTTAGTGATATTGGGCCAGGATCCCATGGCGTAGTGGCGTTGGCGTGTCCAGATGGTCAATAGCTCAACGTGATCATAGATGATCTTGCATGCGGGGGCTCGTGTGGCATCCCGTCGACAGTCAGATGGGATGGGAGCGGAGCAGGACACATTCAGCAACCATACGAGGCGTTCGGTGTCGTTGGGAGATCCGGCGGTTTCCTAGGTGGCGGTCCGACCCCCGGAGGGGGGAGGGGGAGCCGGACCGCCACGTGGGGAACCGGACCGCCGCGGCGCTAGGTCACCGCAGCGGGAGGAACTCCGGTTCCCACGACTGGTGAGTTGGGATTAGGGGAGCGAATATCATAGTAATCGGTCCCTGCATGGAAGTGTTATCGGCGACCATGACTTATATTCTTTCGGTTCGTGTTGTGCATCCCCTGTTCACTTGTGTGAAAGCTCCGAACCGATCGATTCCGCACCGTGTGCAGGCTGACGAAATCGCCAACCTGCGATAAGGGCCGGCGCGCTCGGCTGTCACGGTGCGGTGTTCTACGCGTCGCCACGAATGTGCAGGCCGGCGCGGCCATCGATGAGGTGCAGGAGCTGTTCAAGCACGCTGCGTTCCGCAGCGCCCATGGGGGCCCGAGTCCCTCGCTGGAGCGGTTGGGCGCCGCGGTGGACCGGGTGGGCGCCCTGGATATGAGAGCTGACGGTGTAGTCGACGGTGTTCGATGTCGAGCCGCTGTAGGTGGTGGTGTCGGTGGGAAGAAACACCGCGGTCAGCGAGCGGTTCCCGGAAGGCAACGAGGTGGTGGTTGAGGCCGTGCCGTCGATGAGGGTCACTGGGTCGCCAAGGGTGCTGCTGCCATCGTTGAACTGCACGGTGCCCTCCGCCGTGGTCGGGTTGAGCGTCGCGGTCAGCGTTTCCACGGTGTTCCCGTCGGCGGGTCCGGCTGGCGTCACGTCTAACGTGGTCGTGGTGACCGTCACACCATCGGCCTGCCAGATGGTTGCGCTCGGAAGCGTAGCGGCGCTGGCCGCCTCGCCGATGAGCAAAGTTGTCGCGGTTACGGCGGCGACCGCTACGGCCGCGGACGTTAGCCGAGCCAGGAATCTATTCTTGCGCACGAGGTAACTCACTTTCGCCGAGGGATGACACTGCATTGCGGGATTCGGATCGTTGTGGCATCGCACTTCGGGGTGAGCCGAAGCCGGAGAGCAGACCGCAGGTGTCGGTGGCGGTGCGTCGGTGCGACGTAAGACGTGCCAGGACCCGCCTCTGGTTGCGTCGGCAGACGCTTCATAGAGCGTCGCCGAACCACCTGGAACCGACCAGGACTCATGTCACCTCCGCGGCCACCGATGTCAGGGGCAGCCTGGTTCCCGAAGGTGAACTGCAGTCGGCGAGGAGGTTGCGGCAAACCCCACTAGGGACAGCTACTGGACTTGAGGATCTGTGCAGCTGTTAGCGGTATGAGTGGCTGCCGACAGCGGAGGCCTAGCGTGCTGCGCGGTGAGATCACGTCTTACGGGAGGCACCTGGCGGTACCGGTCGAAGGCCCGCGGCTGCGGTCGCCAGCTCGGTGCCCAGACGCAGGTGCGGCGCCAGGGAATGAACCCACGGTGAACTGGGGACGAAAATTCACCCTGTTAGGGGTAGATATGGTGACTGAAACTGCGTCACTCCTGGAAGGTCCGCCACTTGGGTGACACGATTGGGTGATGATGCTCGCATCCTTCGTGGTCACCGCAATCGCGGCGCTGATGGTCGGGATCCTCATCGGTCGCCGCACCGAGACCGGAGCGCCGCCGCACTCTCGGAACGGCGCGGCGGTCAGCGACCTAGTCCAGCACAACGGCGTGGTGTTGCCCACTGGGGCGAGCGGGGTGGACCCGGCTGATCGTCCTGCTGGCGAACTGGGCGTGGCCGGCGGGTTGCGACCGGCTGTCCGCACGTCGGATGAATCGGATGCAGCTCGGCTTGATGGGCTCCGGCGTGACTTCGTGGCCAACGTGAGCCACGAGTTGAAGACCCCGGTGGGGGCGGTGGCGCTGCTGGCTGAGGCGGTACTGGACGCTGCTGATGACCCATATGAGGTGCGCCGGTTCGGTAACAAGCTTCTCAACGAGGCCAACCGGTTGGGGACGCTGGTCACGGAGCTGATCGCGCTGTCGCGCTTGCAGGGCGCCGAGCGGCTCCCTGAGCTGGGCGCGATCGAGGTCGACGGGGTAGTGCGCGAGGCGCTGGCGCGGTGCCGGCTGGCCGCCGAATCAGCCAACATCCGGATCACCGTCGACCCGCCCAGCGGGCTGTGGGTCCAGGGTGATGCGACGCTGCTGGTGACGGCTCTGGCCAACTTGCTCGGCAATGCAGTGTCGTACTCGCCTGCCGGCAGCCCAGTGTCGGTCAGTAGACGCCGGGTGAACGGTTTGGTGGAAATCGCCGTCACTGACCGCGGCTTGGGCATCGCGCCCGAGTATCAGGAACGCATCTTCGAGCGGTTCTTCCGCGTCGATCAGGCGCGAAGTCGCTCTACCGGTGGCACTGGGTTGGGGTTGGCGATCGTCAAGCACGTTGCCGCCAACCACGGCGGGGACGTACAGCTCTGGAGCAAGCCCGGCATTGGCTCCACCTTCACCCTGCGGATCCCCGTGCATCCCGATAGTTCACAACACTCGTCGCGCACGCAAACGACGCTTGAATACGCGAAAGAGTCGCTATGACTAGAGTGCTAGGTGGCTTTTGCGGCAATTGCTACGGGATGCAGGCTTCGGTCAATTATTCCCGGCCAGTCATAACGGCGTCGGCGTCGGCGTCGGCGTCGGTGATGGAGACCGCTGGCTGTTGAGCGATGAGACGCAGGCACCAACGTTCTTGTACAGGGCGTCGAAGTCTGCGGGGTACTGCTGCTGGACCTCCTTGCACACGGACACGAATATGGCGTTGCTGTGGCCGTTGCTCTCGACCAAGCTGACGCACGCGCCGTGGCCGAGCCCGAAGTCGGTGTTCTGACTGCAGACCTGGCTGCCATCGGGATCAGCGAAAGCCGGCGTCGCGGTCAGAGTTAAGGGGATTACCACCAAGGCAGCAGCGCCCAGTGCTGAAGCGAGTATTTTACGCATTATTCTACGTTCCTCTCATCGGATCATGGCCCTTTAGTGAAAACCTGAAGACGTCAACTGAAACGCGCGGCCCCTGCCGTGTCGTCATCGGTACACCAGCTGGCCTGCGGTAACGACAGGGGAGAACCAGTCTCGCAGGATATAGGATCTCCACTTCAGTGAATTATTGTGGCTAGTGCAGGATCCCTCTCCCTATATGATCCTTCAACGCATCTAGCGCCAAATTTCGCCAGCCGACGTCCCTGGTTCACGAGCTATTCGTCAGTGCGCTGTCCCTTGACAACTGTCATCCCTAAAAGGAGGTGGAACTGCCTGGGAAATCTAGTCGTGCAATGGTCGAGGCAGTTAGGGTGTCATCGCCGCTGCGCCATGGATCGTGAGCTGTGCGTAGCCGCTGTGTCCGGATGTCCCGTTGTGCGCCCCGCCGGGTTGGGCTCCTCCTGCGCCGCCGGTACCACCGGATCCGTGCGCGGACGCACCCCCTGCACCGGGAATTCCTCCGATGCCCGGGCTGCCGGGTCGTCCGTCGGTGCCAGGAGGATCGCCTGACCCGCCCTTGCCGCCGCCTGCTCCGACCGCTCCGCCTTGCCCACCCGTCCCGCCGCTGCCGCCTGCGGCGGTGATTCTCAGGCCGTCGCCGTTAAGGGTGGTGGCTGTTCCGTTGTGTCCTTTCGCGCCAGGCATCGCGGGTCCGCCACCGCCGACGCCGCCATCGCCTCCGGCGCCGATGACGATGACGAGGGTGACTGGGTGGGCGGTGGCAGGTAGGGGTGTCCCGGTGGAGGTAATGGGGGTGCCGGCGCCCCCGCCGCCACCCCCACCCCCACCGGTGTTGCTGGGGCCCACAGCCGAGCCGCCACCGCCGGGGCCGGGGCCCCGGCCGCCTCCACCGCCCGCCCCCACGAGTGTGTAATCGATCGACGCGTCCGCGTCGGGGGCGGTGAACGTGAGGGTCACGGGGTAGGTGCCCGCGGCGGTGAACTGCAGGGAGGTGCATCCGGTCGCTGTCCCAGTTGCCGAACTGTGCGTTGATTGGCTCGGCGCGCCGCAGGTGGATATCACGGGCGGAGTGGGGGGTCCCGCGGTGCATCCGGCGGTGGTGCCGAGGACGATTCCGGTGGCCACCGCCCAAGTCAGTGGGTGTCTCACGTGTTGGCCTTCGCCGCGGCGCACACGGTCAGCGAGGCGTAGCCATCGGTGCCCACTGCGCCGTCGTGAGCTCCACCGGCCACGTTGCCACCGAGGCCACCGGCACCACCGGCCCCGTGAGTTCCGTGGCCTCCAGCGCCGGGGGTACCGCCGTGTCCGGGGCTGCCGGGTTTTCCGGCGGCGCCGGCGGCGCCGGTGGTACCGCCGGGTGATGCTGTTCCACCGGCTCCGCCTGCGCCGCCGCCGGCTCCCGCTTGGCCGCCCTGGCCGCTCGTGCCGCCGGCGCCACCGTTGGCGGTCAGGTTCAATCCGTCGCCGTGCAGGGTGGTCGGCTGGCCGTCGACACCGTGGGCGTTGGGCATCGCCGGGCCTCCGCCTCCGGACCCGCCGGTGCCTCCTTTGCCCACGGATACCGTCAGCTGGACAGGTCCGTTGCCGGCCGCGAGCGGCTCGGCCGTGCGGTCGACGGTGCCGCCCGCTCCGCCGCCGCCTCCTCCGCCACCACCGGGGCCGCCGGGCGCGGGCGGTATCCCGGTTCCGCCCGGGCCCGGCCCACGGCCGCCCCCACCACCGGCTCCGACGAGCACCACATTCACTGAAGCCGGTGTGGAGGGTGACACGAACGTCACTGTGACCGTATGAGCGCCCGGAGTCGAGAAGGTGAACGTCGGGCACGGAGCGGCTGGGGTGGCCGGCGCTGGGGGTGGTGGGGAACCGCTGCGACTTGGCGTGACCGGCGCGCCGGGCGCGCCCGGCTGCGGCATCGTTGGGGAGTTGGTGGGGGTCGAGCCGGGGAGGTTGATGTCGGTCCCGCCGGGTGGCGCGGTAACGGCCAGGGGAGAGGGGGTCGGGCTATCGGTGGCCTCCATGGGGTTGGCTGAACTTGATGGCGAAGGTGCGGTCGTGTCGAAGATGTCCTGCGGTGGCGTTGAGGGAAGTGCCATCGGACCGCATCCGACGGTTAGCGTCACCAGCCCGGTGGCCAGCGCGGCGCGCCACTGGCTGCTGCTGGTGGCCATCAGTGTTGCCTCACGATGTCACGCGGTGCCACCCGCCACCTCGGCGCGGCGTCGGTCGCGTCGATGCGCTCGAGTAGCAGTACTGCGTGGCCACCGAGTAGCAGCGGTCGGATCCATGGGCTGACCTCGACGGTCGTCTCTGGCGTGGGTCGGTCTCCGTCGAGCGTGCGGGCGTCGTCCACCGGCACTGTCTGCATCAGGTGTTGGTAGCTGCACCAGCCGGGACGCAGGTCGCGGATGCCGGGCATCCAGACGAAGAATCCGTCGCTGCCGTGCAGGTGCAGCCCGACCGCGGCCAGCGCGCCGATCACGCCATCCTCGGTGCCTCCGTGGCCGGACAGGCGCACCCCGTGCTGGGCCGCGAGCGTGCGGGCGGCGGTCTGTTCGATGATCTCGCGTTTGACTGCGGATCCGAAGTCGCCCAGTGCTCCCCGGTCGATCTGCGCCACGTCGGTAGGGGTGATGGCCAAGCCTGGGTCAGAGCCCTCGGCCGCGTGGTCGCGCAGGAACTGCGCGGCGCAGCCTTCGATGGCGTCGAGGTTGGGTGCCCCTGGTGTGGCCAGGGCAAGGCAGGCGCTGGAGTTATGGGACGTGTAGGGCACCCGCGGGTCGAGGAGCAGTTGGTGACGGGTCACCCCGAGGGGCTCACCGAGGTTTTGGGAGGCCAGCTCTCGCTGGAGACGCTGGGCGAGCCAGCCAGTACCCGGGCTGGTCAGATTGTCGGTGTCGTCGATGCCAACCAGCACCCTCGATTGATCGAGCAGCCCCCTCTCAGCCACAGCTGCGTCGTTTTGACTTTTCTTCACCCTATTGGGCATTATTTTGACCTCTGTTCATCTAATGGGGGCGCCTGCGGAACGTAGAGTGCGTAATATCCGCATCTACGGACCTCGACCACACTAATAGGTGTACCCCAATAGATACAATGGAGCTACCGTCGCTGCATGACTAGCTCCTTGATCGCAGAGCGCGAGATCATCGATGTCGAGACTCGCCCTATACCGACTCCACGCCTAATTGCGGGCCCGGCGCTCATCGCGGTGATCGTGTCACTCGCCGTAGCCGGCATCATCTTGCAGCAGCTAGTGCACACGCCGTGGGGTCTACCCGGCCACCGCGGCCTGTTCTGGCTCAGCACGCTCATCGCCGCACGGTGGGCCATCGACCGACCCGGCACCGCCTTTGGGATTGCCGCCGCATCCAGCGCCGGGATCCTTGCTTTCGATCCGGCCATGGGTGTGCACGTGGCGACTTACCTAGCCGCCGGGTTCCTCGTCGACCTGGTCGCCACCGCGAAGTTCGTCCAGCGCCACCCGTGGACGATGATTCCACTGGCCCCTCTCATCCTGCTGATCAACTTGATAAACCCATTCGTGCACAACCTCGCCCAGTCGTCACTGCTCACGGTGATCTCCGGGATGTGGTTTTACGTGCAGGGCCACCTGTTATGGGGTATCGCCGCCGGCATCGTCGGCATGAGCGCCGGAACGTTCGGCAAGTACATGCTGCGCCGCTGCGCTGCTCGTCCCCCCACGCTTCTTAACCCGGCTGTGGGCTGAATCCGAGGAGTTGCTCGGGCGAAGGGCAGCCCTCACGACTGCCGTCGCGCGAATAGGACGCCCTGAACCGGCGATTGCGGCGTCGGTTCAGGGCTGTGATCCCAACCTGACCAAACCAGGAGGAGACCCATGCCTAAGCTTTTCACACGCGGCACGCTTCGCCGCCTTCACCCGTCGTACGCTGCCGTTCTCGGCGCGGTGCTCAGCGTCGGCACCGTCGCAGCCACGGCGCCCGCCGCTTCCGCGCCGCGCGCTGTCACGCTGGCGGCAGACTCCGCTCCCTGCGGCACCACTGGCAACCTGACCGGCTCCACCACGCTGGTATGCACCTACACCACAAGCGGATCCGACACCTTCACCGTGCCGGCGGGAGTGACCGCGCTCGACGTCGACGTCGTCGGCGCCCAGGGCGGGCAGGCCGTACTTCCGCAGAAGCCCAGTCAGGCCCCCGGAGCCGGCGGCGAGGCGAAAGGGACCATCTCCGTGACTCCGGGCGAGGTGCTGCAGGTTGACGTCGCCAGCGCCGGTGGCAACGGCACCGCGACGTCCCCTACCGGCGGGATGAATAACGGACCCTCCGGTGGTTCCGGAGCCGCGGGCGGCTTCGGTGGCTCCAATGGCGGCGTACCGGCAGGTCCTGGCGACGCCGGCGGGGCAGCCGGTGGTTCCAACCCCGCGAACGGTGGCAACGGTTCCGGCGGCGGAGGCTCCTCAGATGTCCGCCTCAGCACTGCCGATTGTGCCACCCTGACCTGCGGACTGGACACCCGTGCGCTGGTCGGACCCGGCGGCGGGGGCGCCGGAGGCGAGGGTGGCCAAGGCGGCAATGCCACAGGTGGCGCCGGTGGCGCCGGAGGCGGTGCCACCGGCGGTAACGGCTTACCCGGACTCGGTGGTGCCCCAGGGCCTGGCGGTCAGGGTGCCAGCCCCACGGCGGGCGGTACCGGTGGAACCAACCCCAACACACCCGCCGACGGCGGCGGCGCACCCGGCGCTGCCGGCCAGTCCGGTCTCGGCGGTCCTGGCGGAGACGGCAACGGGACCAACTCCGCCATCAACGGAGGCAAGATCGGCGGCGGAGCCGGAGGTGGCGCTGGCGGCGGCTACTTCGGTGGAGGCGGTGCCGCTGGTGGCGGCGGCCCAGGCGGCGGCGGTGGTGGCGCTGGTGGAGGCGGCGGCGGAGGTGGCGCTTTTGCCGCCGCAACTGTCACCTCCGCAAACCTGATCCCAGGCGCCAATACCGGCACCATCAACAGCGGCAACGGACAGGTCACCATCACCTGGGCCGCCCCTACCTCGTCGCCGAGCCCGAGCCCTAGCCCGTCGCCGTTGCCGTCGCCGAGCCCGAGCCCGAGCCCGTCGCCGAGCCCGAGCCCGAGCCCGTTGCCGTCGCCGAGCCCGAGCCCGAGCCCGTTGCCGTCGCCGAGCCCGAGCCCGAGCCCGAGCCCGTTGCCGTCGCCGAGCCCGAGCCCGAGCCCGAGCCCGAGCCCGTTGCCGTCGCCGAGCCCTAGCCCTAGCCCTAGCCCTAGCCCTAGCCCGTTGCCGTCGCCGAGCCCGAGCCCGTCGCCGAGCCCGAGCCCTAGCCCGAGCCCTAGCCCGAGCCCTAGCCCGAGCCCTAGGCCGAGCCCTAGGCCGACGCCGGCACCTACGGCTAAGCTCACGGCAACCACGCTGTCGGTGATCCGAGTTCCGCTTCCTCTGGGATTGGGCGGCTTCGCAATCCCCATCGCGAACGTGGCGCCTGGTAACGCGGCCGGAACCGTGCAGTTCAACGACACGACCCACAACCTCGGCCGTCCCGTACCAGTTATCGGTGGCGTTGCCGTTGGCCCCTTCGAGAGTCTGTCCCGGGGCTCGCATTCGGTGACTGCGATGTTCACCCCCGCTAACCCCACAGCCTTCAGGCCGTCAGTGTCGAACACCGTAACGTTCAGATTCTAAGAAGTTGTTGCTCATCCGAGTGGTCCACGCCTGGGTGCCCGCATCAAGTCAGTCGATTCTCGGCGGATAGCCCATTTGACCGCCGCTGAGAACTTGTGAGCGGGAATCGGTGCCTTCGCTCCGGTTCCTACTCACAGCTGCAGGAGAACTCGACCGACTCTCCCGCGTGGTTCAGTCGCCGGTACGCGTTACCGGGCGCATGTATGGAGGACAAGTCATACAGATCTGGCGCGATGAAATCCGAGGTGCGCCGCTGACCAGGGCCGCCCGGTCAGCGGGGCCAGCCGGCCAGCCGGGCGCCGGTCACTGAGAGACGGTCCGACGCGCTGCCTGCACAGCGGGGATTGCGCACCGTATTCGTGGGGTGTCCACGCGCTGATTACCGTCTTCAGGGACGCACCTGTGTCTCCGTGCGCAAAGAACGATCAGTTGCGTTACTGGTGTGGCAGATGTTCCTATAGGTCTGGAGAAGGTGAGGGCCGCCAACGCCATGTGCCACGCCGAGCTGGACGCGCTGATCACCGACCTCGCGCGCACGACCCGGTTGGCCGCGCGATTGTTGACCAATGCGTCGATCGCGCTCCACCAGAATGATCTCGCGCTCGCTGGACGGGTCATCTCTGAACGTGACCAGCTGAAAGCGATGCACGATGACATGGAGCTGCGCTGCATCACCCTACTGACGCGGCGGTCCCCCGCGATCGGGGACTTGCAGGTGGTGGTGGCTGCGTTGCCTGCGGTGGGTCACCTGAAGCGGATGGGTGACCTTGCCCGGCACATCGCCCTTCTTGCCCGGCTCAAACACCCGACCCCGATGAGCTCGGGCAAGGTCCGTTCGGTGCTTGCGAGGATGAGCCTGCTCGCCAGCCAGTTCGCCGAGGACGCCGCGTCCGCGCTTGAGCGCCAGGATCCGCTGTCCGGCAGCCGCCTGGCCGTGGCGGACGACGAGGTGGACGCGCTACGCCGGCACTTGTTCGGCATCCTGTTCGCCGAGGACTGGTCGCACAGCGTGGAGCAGGCAGTAGACGCCGCCCTGCTCGGCCGCTATTACGAGCGCTTCGCCGACCATGCGGTGGCTATCGCGAGGCAGGCCTGCACTCTGGCCGCCGGGCGCAGCGCGGTCCGGGCCTACCCGCTACCGGAATGCGAACCAGCGGCGTGCCAAGCACGCCCACGCTCTTACTGACCGCTACCCGACGCCATCGGAAAATGGTTGTCCCGTGTGGGGTTTGCCGCAATCCGGTGGTCGACTGCCGGCCTCATCCTGTTCACCTTCAGGGGCGAGTGTTGCACCACCGAAATTCGTGAGCGAGAGTGACGTACGCCGTGCGCAAAGACAGATCTTGGTCTCGACTGTTGGTGGCGGGGTATCTGGTGATTGCTATGGCGGCTGGGTCAGCGTTATTGGTCGGCGGGGTGGCCAATGCTGCGCAGCTGATCTCCGACGCGCCGCCGACGGCGACGATCACCGCGCTGGAAGTGACACCTTCTGGTCCCGCCGCGGTCGCTGCTGCGACTGTGGAGACGCTGAACGCGACGGTGAGTCCCTCGGCGGCGGGTTCGGTCCAGTTTATGGAGGGCAGCACCGACATCGGTGCCCCGGTTCCAGTCTCGGGCGGTACCGCGTCGACCACGACGATGTTGCCATCGGGGGTGCACCCGCTCAGAGCGGTGTTCACCCCGACCGACTCAATGGCGTTCGCTTCCTCGACGTCGCACACAGTGTCTTATGTCGCCATCGCTGCCCTCGGGCGCCATGCCACGGTCACCACGCTCAGGGTATTCCCGACCCCCGCCTACCCAGGAATTCCGGTGGTGCTCCTGGCGAACATCGCGCCCCCCGGCGCGGTGGGAACCATCCAATTCATGGATGACACGTCCGCGCTGGGTGACCCGACGCCGGTGACCGACGGCTTCACTCTGCTCATCACCCCACTGTCGAAGGGTGAGCATTCGCTGACCGCGGTGTTCAGCCCCGCCGATCAGGCGGCCATCGTCGCCTCCGCATCGCCGACCGTGGTGCTGACGGTGTCGCCGCGGTGGTGAGAAGCCGTGATCACCGGGGCGGTGGGGTGGCGGACAGGTCATAGAGGTCTGGCATGGTGAATTCCGCTGCGCGCCGCCGGCCGGATTGCTCACTGGTCGGGGTCGGGATGGCGCCGCCTAGCCAGACGATCATCGAGGGGGCCGGCAGCGTGAGTCGGCACCGCTCACCGAACGCCGGATGATCACCGGCTGGAGTCTGCGCGGTCAACTCCAGGCCGCCGTCCAGGGCCACCAGCACTTCGTCGACCGCGCCGAGACAGATTACGTCTCCGACGGTGCCAGGATGTCCCTGCGACCCGTCGACGAGGTGCTCCACCGTCAGGTGCTCCGGGCGGATACACCAAGTCAGCTCCGCGTCCAGGGCGGTGTCGGCCGGTAGGGCTGAGGGCTGGAAGCCGATCCGTACCTGGCCTGACGCCAGCTCCGCTGTGCCCGCCCGGCGGCCGACGTGCAGGTTGCGGATGCCGAGCAGCCGGGCGGCGGTCGGGCTGGACGGATGCGCGAAGACCGCCGGCTGCGGGCCCGCTTGTTCCACCCGCCCGTAGTCCAGGATCAGGACCTCGTCGGCGAGCAACGCGGCCTCGATCGGGTCGTGCGTGACGATGACGGTGGTGATCGCGGTGTCGCGCTGCAGTCGGCGCAGCTCGTGACGTAACTCGTCGCGGACCGGGGCGTCCAAACCGGTGAACGGCTCGTCGAGCAGCAGCAGCCGCGGGTTGCGGGCCAGCGCGCGGGCGATAGCGACCCGGCGTCGCTGGCCGCCAGAGAGCTGGGAGGGCAACCGGCCCTCCAGCCCGGTCAGTCCGAGCCGTCTGATCCAGTAGGCGGCCAGCCCGGGTTCGGTGCCGACCCCGAACATCACCTGCTGCCACACCGGTAGGTGCGGGAGCAGCGCGGCATCCTGCGGGACGTAGCCGACCCCACGGTCCTCCGGCGCCACCGCGGTGACATCAGCACCGTCGAGGCACACCTGCCCGCTGGTGGGCCGGATCAACCCGGCCAGCATGCGCAGGGTCAGGCTCTTGCCGGACCCGGACGCGCCGAGGATGGCCAGGTGCCGACCGGTCCTGGTGGTGTGCGCGACCTCGACCTGAAACGATCCCAGCCGACCGGCAAGGTCGAAGGTCAGCCGCGGGCTGGCCGACGCGGTGGGGGCGCTCGGCGCCGGCAACGGGTCCGGCACCGGGTGTCGGCGGCGCAGCCGGGGTAGGTATGCGGCGAGCAGCAGCACCACCGCGGCCGCGCCCAGGCTGGCGCCGACCGCGGTCAGCGTCGAGGTGATCCCGGTGCCGCCGAACTGCACGTAGGTGAACACCGGCACCGAGAACGGATGGTAGGCGAGCACCACGGTGGCGCCGAACTCGCCGAAGGCGCGCAGCCAGGCCAGCAGCAGGCCGGCGGCGATGCCGGGCGCGGCGGCCGGGGCCGCTACCCGGGCGAACCGCGACCACCGGCCGTGCCCGAGGGTGGCGGCCACGTCGTCCAGTGCCGGATCCAGCGCGGCGAACGCCGAGCGGGCGGCCACGATCAGAAACGGTGCCGCCACGAAGGTCTGGGCCAGCACGATGCCGATCGCGGGTATCGGTCAGCGCGCCGTGGAATAGCTGTCCGAGGAAGGTGTACGGGCCGACCAGGTAGATCAGCAGGATGCCGCTCATCAGCGGCGGCAGCGCCAGCGGCAGCTGCACCGCGACCCCGACCACCGTTGAACTGCGGCCACGGCCGCGGGAGAGCAGGTAACCGAGCGGGATGCCCAGCACGGCGATGATCACGGTGGAGATGCTGGCGGTCTCCACCGACACGGCCAGCGCCGAACCGAGCCCCGGGGTCGCGAGCGCGCTGACCGGAGTGCCGGCCACCCGGATCACGTAGGCAAGGATCGGGACGAGCAGGTACAGCGTCAGCAGCCCGGCCAGCCACGGCAGCGGGGTCCGGAAGATGAGCGCCGCGCCCCCCGGCTGGCCTGGCGGTCACCGGCCGCCGGGCGCTGTCGTGGTGGGCGTGGCCGGGGCCGGGGCGCTGGCCGTCGTCGGCAGCGCCGATTTCAGCGCCGGTGGCACCGCGGCCGGGTCACCGAAGAGGGCCAGCGGCAGCACCGTCAGGCCGTCTTGCTTCAACAGCTCCTCGCCCGCCGGGGAAACCAGGTACTGCACGAAGTCCGCGGCGGGTGCGGGATCCGGGGCCATGTTCAACACGGCCACGGTGTAGGTCGCGGACAGGTGCACCTTGTCGAGGCTGGCGGTCTGGATTTTCTGCTCGCCCGCCTCGTTGCTATAGAAGAAGCCGGCGTCAAGCTGGCCGGACTCCAGCCGACCGACCAGCTCGGTCTCCGGCAACACGGTGATGTTGCGCTGCGCGGCGGCCGGCAACCCTGGATCGTTGTAGACCTTGGCGCCCTCGGTGAGTGCCTGCTGGGCGAGCTTGCCCTTGGGGTCGACCGCAGGATCGGTGCTGCCCAGCTTGAAGCCGGGCTCGGTGATCACCTGGTACCACGGCTTGGACTTCAGGTCGGCAGCGAACTTCGAGTTCGGGTTGTAGCCGATCACCAGCGGTGCCGAGGCGAACTTGACGTACCAGGGCACCCAGTTGCCGTTGGCCGGCCCCTGCAGATCGTTGTTGACCGACGGGCTGGCGCTGATGAACACGTCACCTTGGCGCACCTTGCCCTTGATCTGTGTGGCCAGCGCACTGGACCCGGCACTGAAGCCCTGGAAGGTGTCCCCGCTGGCCTGCTCGAACTTCGGGCCGAGGCTGTGTTCCATCAGGTTGACCAGCGAGCCGGCGTAGAGGACCTTCACCGGACCCTTCGGCCCGGTCGACGCGTTGGTGCCGGCGTTAGTGCCGCTACCTGAACCGCCGCACGCCGTCAGTGCGACCAGCGTCGCGGCCAGCACTCCCACCAGGCCTCTGACCCGCATTGAGTTTCCCTTCTAAGTCTTGGCTTGTGGCTTGGCCAGATTCGCCCTGGTGAGGCCGTCGCGCGGCGGCTGGGGCAGCGTGACGACGACGCTGGTGGACTTCACCGAGGCCACCGCAAGCACCCCGGGCTCCAACCCGAGCTCGTCGACTGCCTCTGCGGACATCAGCGACACGATCCGGTGCGGTCCGACCTGGATCTCCACTTTGGCCATCACTTGGTCCCGGATGACCCGCGTGACCAGACCCGGTAACTGGTTGCGCGCGGAGGCGGGCAGGTGCGGTACGGCGTCCTCGGTGTCCGCGGCCAGCGAGGTGGCGAACCGGGCCAGCTCCGCCCCGTCCACGCCGCGCCGCCCGGACTCGGTGGTCGTGGACGCGAAGCGCCCGGCATCGGCCCAGCGCCGTAACGTGTCATCGCTGACTCCGAGCAAGCGGGCCGCCTCACCGATCCGGAACACGGGCATCGTGCCAGCTTAGCCGCAGAAGCGGAGTCCATACAGAGCAGCACCCGTAATTGAGATCTTCGCCGAGGACCATGCCCGCAGGTACCGGGCTCGCCAGGGTCGAATACGCATCAGCGGATCAAAGTTGGACATAAGTTCCGCTGACCTGGGATGACTTGAGCTTATATTCCGCTTGTGCGGAGAAGATCTCTGTGCGATGCTGTGCCGCGCGGGGGGTGGGTTGTGCGGCCGCCCGCCTGGGGGGCCTGCGCGGCCGCACAACCCACATCATTCGGTGCAAGGCACATGCTGCAGCCGCAGGGCTACATCACACGAACATCACCAAGACCACCCTTCTGGCTGATAACGCCGGGGTAGCGGTGATGCCGCAGCCCGGCACCCGCCGGCGCGGCGGATTGTGTCCGGCCGTGCCCGCAGGTCCGTACTCGCCCGCGGGTACCGGCGCCTCCTCAGTGCGCATCATCGCGTCTAAGGTCGGCAACAGTGCTGGTTGCGCCGGGGAGGATCACATGACAGCGGTCGCGAGTAGAGCGTCGTTGGAATCGCTGTTGATGAGTAGACCGTTGAGCGACCCGGAACTCATGCAGGCAAGCGATACGGCGCCCGATTACGCCATTCTGCCCGATGTGAGTGTGATTAAGATCGGCGGGCAGAGCCTGATCGACCGTGGTAGGGCAGCGGTGTATCCGGTAGTCGAGGAATTGGTGGCGGTCAAGCGGAGCCATCAGATCCTCATTGGCACCGGTGCCGGCACCCGGGCTCGACACCTCTATTCCCTGGCCGCCGAACTGGGCTTGCCGACCGGTGTGCTCACCGATGTCGGGTCCGCGGTCGCCGACCAGAACGCACAGATGCTGGGATACCTGATGGCTCGCCACGGGGTGCCGGTAGTGGGGGGTTCAGCGTTCGGTGCGCTGCCGCTGTACCTGGCTGAGTGCGGTGCGGCAATCTTCTCGGGAATGCCTCCCTACGACATGTGGCAACGCGTGCCCAGCGAGGGAGTGATACCGCCCTACCGCACCGATGCCGGGTGTTACCTCGTCGCGGAGGTCTACGGCTGCGCCAACATGGTCTATGTCAAGGATGAGGACGGGCTGTACACGGCCAATCCGAAGACCGACCGGAACGCCAAGCTGATTCCGGAGATCACCGTCGAGGAATTGATCGCTGCTGACCTGCCGGATCTCGTTATCGAGCGCCCGGTGTTGGAGCTGATGCGCCGCGCCCGGCACGTGCGGTCGGTTCAGATCATCAACGGGCTGCGCCCGGGCTTGCTCAGGCGCGCGTTGGCCGGCGAGCACGTCGGCACGATCATCTCGGCGGCCTGAGCGCTGCTGCCCCGCCAGCCACTTTGGAGAAACGTCATGACGGAGACCCTGCCGCAGTCCGAGCCTTCCTTCGCGGCCAAGGACGTTCCCTCACCGCTGATGCGCCAGACCTTGCTCGACCGTGAACTCGTCCGGCCCCTGGATCGGCCGGTGATCCCGCTGCTTCCGTGGCTCAACGTGGTCGTGATCGGCGGCCGGTCGATCATGGACAAGGGCCGCGACGCGGTCGTGCCGCTCGTCGACGAACTGCGTACCGCGCTGCCGGAGCACCGGATGCTGATCCTTACCGGCCCGGGCATCCGGGGCCGGCACGTGCTGGGTGTCGGCCTCGATCTCGGGCTGCCCACCGGGGTGCTGGCCGCGTTGACGTCCGCAGAGGCGGAGCAGAACGGGCATCTCATCGCGGCGTTGCTCGCCGAGCAGGGCGTGTCCTACCTGTCGCACGCGACGATCGCCCACCAGCTGGCCGTACACCTGGCCGCCAGCCGGGCCGCGGTGTCCAACGGGTACCCGCCCTACGGGATCTATGAGTTCCCGCCCGAGGTGGGCAAAATCCCACCGCACCGGACCGACACCGGCGCCTTCTTACTTGCCGATGCCTACGGTGCCGCCCGGCTCGTCTACGTCAAAGACGTCGATGGTGTGTTCACCAGCGATCCGGCCACAACCAACGGCAGTCCAGCCGAGCTCATCCCGCGGATCGGGGCGGCTGCACTACTGGCCCGCAAACTCGACACCCTGCCCGTCGACGCACTGGTGCTCCAGCTCATGGCACACGCCAAACATCAGAAGGAGATCCAGATCATCAACGGCCTCACCCCTGGCAACATCACCAAGGCCCTACACGGAGAACACGTAGGCACCATCGTCCACGCGGAATAACGCGCCGGGCACCCTCCTGCTGTCCTCGGGCGGCGGTGCTGCCGGGGGCCGCCCCGACTTGGAGGGGTCCGGTTGCCACGGCAGGTGCCGCGGATGTTAAGGAAATTCTTAATTCGCATTGGTAGCCTTACGTCGCAGGGATAACCCGGATGGATGTCCGGGGCAGACGTCCGTGACGGACGAACCAGTGGCATGCCAACCACGTCGTCGCTGACGTCGTGCACGCAGAGAGACAGTTGACATGGTGACCGGGAGTCGATGCTCCCGGTCACCATGTCAACGTGAACGCAGATCCCATGTCTGGGACAGTGCGTCCTCAAGGTGAACGGCAGATGTCCAGAAATCGACCTGAGGACTACAAGAAACCCCACGGGGGATAGCCAACTGGCTGGAGCGCTCAGCGCCACCCGAACTGCGCGCTGTTGTGGCGCTCGGTGCCCTCGGGATTACCCGTGCAACACGTGCCGTCGAATGTGTTGAAGCTGGCTTCCTTGACCCCGGTGATCTGGTGCCGCTTACTCCGCACCTGCGGCTAGACAGCTGCCGGCCACTTGGCCGAGTCGCACCCGTAGAACCACGCGCCGACACGGAGCCGGACTGAACGCAACCGGTGCGCGAATCAGCACGGTGCGTGATTCACCGGAATGCCAGCGTCATGGACGAACGCAAACGTCGTGTACCGATGCAAGTACTGATGCAATCTAATAGGGTCGCCACACGACTTTCGCGCATTTTGACCGCTCTGGTCCGTCCGCTGGTCGACCGGAGCTCACAGGAGGTGGAAGATGCCGCCGGTGACCGACGGTATGCCGGCCACACTACTGCGAGGAGTAAGGTGGACAAAGAGTAGTCACAGCAATCCAAATGGTAACTGTGTGGAGTTGGCTGAGCTGGCTGGGGGAACCGTCGCGGTCCGCAACTCGCGGCACCCCGCTGGCCCCGCCCTGATCTGCCCCCGACCCAGGATGGCCGAATTCGTCCAGGCCGTGAAGGACGGAGAGTTCTCCGAGGTGGCGGGATGACCCCTCGGCCGGACATCTGACACCCCAGACCGGGTTTCCGGTGGGGTAGTTGCGGTCTATGGTGAGATGAATCTGTAGTGCTTCACCCATAGGAGGAATGGTGAGGACTGCTCGGTCGGGTAACGATCCGGCTAGTGGTCACGCTCAGATACGACCACAGGGGCCGACCGCACTACGCATCGTGTTGGGCAACCAGCTGCGTCAGCTCCGTGAAGCGAGCGGAATTACCACCGGAGCGGCTGGCCATGCGATCCGGGCGTCCCATGCCAAGATCAGCCGCATGGAGCTCGGAAGGGTCGGCTTCAAGGAGCGTGACGTGGCGGATCTGCTCACCCTGTACGGCATTACCGACGAACATGACCGAGGAGCGTTCCTGGCGCTGGCCCGGCGGGCCAACGTGCCCGGCTGGTGGCACCACTACGGTGACATCCTGCCGAGCTGGTTTGAGATGTACCTCGGGTTGGAGCAGGCCGCCGCCGTCATTCGCACCTATGAGTCACAGCTGGTACCCGGCCTGCTGCAGACCCAAGAGGGTGCTCGCGCATTGATCCAGATGGGAAACCCGGAGTTATCCGTCGACGATATCGAGCGCCGGGTCGCGCTGCGGATGAAACGTCAGAAAGTGCTCACCCAACCCGGAGCGCCCAACCTGTGGGCAGTGGTCGACGAGGCGGCGTTATGGCGCATCGATGGGCGTCGCGTGATGCAGGAGCAGATCCGGCACCTCATCGAGATGGCCGAGCTGCCCAACGTCACGTTGCAGGTGATGCCGTTTTATTCCGGTGCACACGCAGCAGTGGGTGGTCCGTTCACAATCCTGCGATTCGCTGAGCCCGACTTACCGGACCTGGTTTACCTTGAGCAATTGACCAGCGCCCTGTACCTGGACAAGAGCGAGGACGTTCAGTATTACCTGGTAGTCATGGACCGGTTGTGCGTCCAGGCCAAATCTCCCGTCGAAACGATCAGGTTCCTGACCAGCACCCTCAAGGAGTCCTGAGCCCAGGAGTCGATCAAGACTTTCGGGCGACCCCGCAATACTGAGTTACCTCTGTAGGGGTTCCGACGTCGCTGGGGTCAGGGCGCCACAGCGAACACGAGACCACACCTGGCTGCAGTAGCTCCAGTCCGTCAAAGAAGCGGGTGAGCTCTTGGCGGCTGCGGGTTCTGATCGGGGGGGCGCCGCTTGAGTTGTACTGTGCAACGGAAGCCTCTATCGCCTCAGTGTGGACTTCTGCGGTGGGATGAGACATTGCCAGGTAGCTTCCTGAAGGCAACGACTCCAGGAGCCGGTCGACGATTGCGTGGGCTTCGGCGTCATCCAGGATGTAGTTGATCACGCCTAATAGCATGAGCGCAACAGGCCGGGTGAAGTCCAGCGTCCGGGCAGCTTCGTCGAGGATTCCCTCCGGATCGCGGATGTCGGCGTGGAGATAATCGGTGCTGCCCGCCGGTGTGCTGGTGAGCAGCGCACGTGCGTGCACCAGCACCATCGGGTCGTTGTCGACGTACACGATGCGGCAGTCCGGCGCGGTTGTCTGCGCAACCTGGTGGGTGTTGTTCACGGTGGGCAGGCCGGTTCCTACGTCCAGTAGCTGGCGGATCCCTGCGTCTCGGACGAGGTACGTGACGGCCCGGATGAGGAACCCTCGGTCCGCGCGAGCGGCGTCCCGCAGATCGGGAAAGGTCGTCAGGACCTGCTCGCCGACCTCGCGGTCGATCGGGTAGTTGTCCTTGCCGCCCAGCATGTAGTCCCAGAACCGAGCTGGTTGGGGAACTGTGGTGTCGATAGCCGTAAGCGGCTCCCGCGCGGCCGGGGGCGAGGGGTCTTCCACGAGTCGTCTCCCTCCGTCGCGCTGTGCTCTTGACCTGACCTGCGCAACTGTAGCCTCTGGACGGCGGGCAGCGGGCTCGTCGGCGCGCCGCACGACGGAGAGGATCCATCATGTCGACCAGCCTTGAGTGCCGGCTGCTCTGTGCGAGCATGACAGCTTATTCCATCACGAACGACGGTCCGATCACTCCAGCGCAGCCTTATTTTGATGGGGCGCAATTCATTGATGACCCGGCCGGTTTTGTCGGCGGGAACGAGGCGATCAATGCGTGCCTCGTCGGCACCACCGTGGATGGCGTCGTGCTGGCCTTCCGTGGGACGTTGCCTCTGGACAGCCCCGACTGGGAACAGACGATCCGCGACTGGATCAACGATCTGGACGCCGAACTGGTCCGAGGCGGCGGCTTGCCGGGGCTGGTGCACGCCGGCTTCTGGGGATCGCTGGACAGTCTGTGGGCCAAGCTCCTGCCCGAGGTCCAGCGGCGGCTCACCCAAGGCGGCCAACTCTATGTCACCGGGCACAGCAAGGGCGGTGCAGTGGCGGACCTCGCGGCGATGCGTTTGCTGATCGAGCGCGGGCTGACCGTCAAGCCCGTCACCTACGCCGCGCCGCATCCCGGCAACGCGGACTTCGCCACCGCGTACGATGGCCACATTGCAGGCGTCCGCTACGAATACGCCGACGACATCGTGCCGTTTTTGCCGCCGAGTCTCGCATTCCGGCACATGTTCGCCGCGGTGCCGTTTGCAAAGCCGTATGTGCATCGGCTGGATTTGGACTACTCGGCGGTGGGTACGCTGCGTTACATCACTCGGGCAGGAGCGATCGTTGCTGATTCGCCGGTGTTGCGCTTTCAGCGCTACACGAGCCTGGCCGAGCTGATGATCACCGGCGGCTTCGAGCAGATCGCCAAGGACCATCGCGGCGCTTGCGGGGGTGGCTACATGGGCGCCGTCTGTCCGCAGGGCGTCTGCCCGTGATGGTTGGCGGCGCAGCGGCTCACGTTACTGCCGACGTACGCTGCGCACGCGAACCGTCTGGCTAACTCGGGTTACTTCGCGCAGAGCAAAACCCCGAAGCAGGCCAGCGAAGTGCCGAGTGTCCGCTGCCGTCTGACTCGCGCTGGACGGCCCACCGCTCTCGATGTAGGTGACCGCCTGATCAACCAAACCGGTGTCCAGGAACGACTCGGCCAACGAAGACGCGCCGTCAACGAGCAATGAGCGAACCCCACCGTCGACCAGCGACGTAAGCAGATCGCTCGCCTTGTGCGCGGTGCCGGTAGCGAGAGCGAACACCTCTCGACCGTGCCCTCCGGGTGCACCTTCTTCGAGCCGGTCATCATCACGCAGGACGGCATCGTGGACGAGCCGGAGATTATGGACGTCTATCGCAACCTCACGTATCGGGGTGAAGGATGCTGACGTCAACCCGCTGATCTTTCCGTTCACGTCCACGGTATATCCGAGCGTCACGAAAGGCCGGGCACCTTCCAGCGCGGCCAGCCATGGAGACAGCACCAATCGGTTCTCGTCGTCGAGGACGCCAACCTCAACATCGACACCGGCGTTTCGTAATGCCGCTGCGCCACCTTCGCCACGCGAAGTCGGATCCATGACCGAGATGACGACTCGGGCGATACCGGCGTCGACCAGGGCTTGGCGGCAAGGTGGAGTGCGGCCAAGGTGGTTACACGGTTCCAGCGTCACGATCGCGCTCCCACCGCGGGCGCGGTCGCGTGCGGCGGCGAGTGCCTGGCGGGGCATGGGTCCCACCCATGCGTCGCGGTGGTGGCTCGCTCCGGTCCCGGTGCCGTCCACATCAGCGAGCACACCAGCGAGGCCCAGCGATGTGGGGAACGATACAGTCAGCTTTTGCCCCTGTGACGGCTATGAGAATGCCCAAGATGCGCTGCGCAGTGTCGTATGAACTCGAAAAGCTCTGAGTCGCCAGGCCTTCAATGCCACTAAGTTAGTGGCGACGAAGGATCACCGCCCATGCATGATCACTGTTTGTGTGCCGGGAGCGACATCTCGTGTCCTTTTTGACACACAAATCGTGATCATGAGTTAACTCGCCCGCTAAACTTGGTAGCATTGCGCCAGGCCTACGTCGGACTGTGGCGGTGGAAGGCAGCAGCGGGATTTCTGCAACGGTGGTTGTGACAGTGCAACGAGGTCACGTGTGGGCATCTATCCACCTTTCACCTGGGAAGCAATTATGGACCCAGAGAAGACGGACAAGCTGATACGAGCCCTCGCTCAGGCTCAAGAGGTTGCGAGGGAGCAATCGCGACATTCAGCCGGAGTGGCTACGCTTCCCGTTCCTTACCGGCGAACTGGAGCACGCGTCGCCGGCGGCGAGCGGTAGATTGGTGTCGCCCACGGCCATCGGGCGGCAGCACGCGTGGTCCGGCGAGTTTGCGACATCACCGTCTGCTCCTGGGATCGTGTCGCATTCTCGCTAGCTTCCCCTGCGGCCACCGGCGATGCTGTGGACGTGTACGAGGACGTGGAGCGGTGCGTGCGGGCGGTGCAGTCCAAGGACGCGCGGTTCGACGGTTGGTTCTTCATCGCGGTGCTCACCACCGGTATCTATTGCCGGCCGAGCTGCCCGGTCGTGCCGCCCAAGGCGGTCAACATGCGGTTTTACCCGAGCGCTGCGGCGGCGCAGGCTGCCGGGTTCCGGGCCTGCAAGCGGTGCCGACCGGACGCCAGCCCGGGATCTCCGCAATGGAACGAGCGCGCCGACCTGGTGGCCAGAGCGATGCGGTTGATCGCCGATGGAGTGGTCGATCGCGACGGTGTCCCGGGCCTGGCCGCGCGGTTGGGATACAGCGTGCGGCAGGTTCAGCGCCAGGTGCTCGCCGAGCTGGGGGCCGGCCCACTGGCGTTGGCGCGAGCGCAGCGCGCCGAGACCGCGCGGCTCCTGATCGAAACGAGCGCCGTGCCGATGAGTGACATCGCGTTCGCCGCGGGCTTTGCCAGCGTGCGGACGTTCAACGAGACCGTCAGGGAGATCTTCGCCCTGGCCCCGACCGATCTGCGAGCTCGCGCCGCCCGCAGACATCCGCTGGCCGCGTCCGGATCTCTGGCGCTGCGGCTGCCGTTCCGCGTGCCGCTGTGCCCGGACAACCTGTTCGGGCATCTCGCGGCGACCGCCGTGCCTGGGGTGGAGGAGTGGCGTGATGGTGCCTACCGCCGTACCGTGCGCCTGCCGCACGGTCATGGTGTCGTGACGCTGCGGCCGTTGCCTGATCACATCGATTGCCGGTTGGCCTTGACCGACCTGCGGGACCTGTCCGCGGCGATTACCCGATGCCGGTGGCTGCTCGACCTTGACGCGGACCCGGTGGCCGTCGACGATCTGCTGCGCACCGACCCGGTACTCGCCCCAATGGTGGACAAGAACCCGGGTCGTCGGGTGCCGCGCACCGTCGACGCGTCGGAGTTCGCGGTCCGGGCGGTGCTCGGGCAGCAGGTCTCCACCAAGGCGGCCTGCACCCACGCTGCCCGGTTGGTGGCCGCCCACGGCGAGCCGGTGACCGACTCGGCCGGCGGCCTGACCCATCTATTCCCCGACGCGACGGCGCTGGCGTCGCTCGATCCGGCCGCGCTGGCCCTGCCGCAGGCGCGTCGCACCACCCTGGTTGAGCTGGTCAGTGCGTTGGCCGGCGGTGCGATCGACCTCAGCGCCGGCAGTGACTGGCAACAGGCGCGCGCGCAACTCGGCGCGCTGCCGGGCTTTGGGCCCTGGACCATCGAGACAGTCGCGATGCGCGCTCTCGGCGATCCCGATGCTTTCGTGCCGACGGACCTGGGCATCCGGCGCGCCGCCCGGGACGTGGGTCTTCCCCCGACCGCCGCCGGGCTCACCCATCACGCCAGCGCCTGGCGTCCCTGGCGCGCTTACGCAGTGCAGTACCTGTGGGCGACCGGCGACCACGCCATCAACCGGCTACCGGCCTGATGAAAGGATCACTCGTGCTAGTTCCCACCGCGCTAGTGCACACCGTGCGGGACAGCCCCGTCGGCCCGCTCACCTTGGTGGCGCGCGACGGCGTCCTCGGCGGCCTGTACATGGACCTGCAGCGGCATCGACCGGCCGCTGATCTGTTCGGTGAGTCGGACCCCAGGCCGTTCACCGAGGTGATCAGGCAACTCGATGAGTATTTCGCTGGGCAACGCATCGAATTCGACGTACCGATGACGCTGGTCGGCACCCCGTTCCAGCGCACCGTGTGGGCCGCGCTGCAGCAGATTCCGTACGGCGAAACCTGGTCCTACGGCCAGCTTGCCGCGCGGATCGGACGCCCCAGCGCCGCCCGGGCAGTCGGCCTCGCCAACGGTCGTAACCCGATCGGCATCATCGTGCCCTGCCACCGCGTCGTAGGCGCCACCGGTGGCCTCACCGGATACGGCGGCGGCCTGGAACGCAAACAGCACCTGCTCGACTTCGAGCGACAGCGACATGGATCCGTTCACGCGTCAGCGAACCGCGATAGCGATTCGCGTCAGAACGGGGGAATACCTTCGGGGGGATCGGGTCCCGGGGGAGGTTCGGGTTCGGGCGGAGGTGGCGGTTCCGCCCAGATCACTGAGCTTTCCCCTTCAGCGTCGATCGGGACCGGCAGCGGTATCGGAGGCCGGTTTGCGGGGAGGGAGTCGGGTAATGGTTCGAGGATCGGGGGTGGTGGCCTGTGGTAGCTGTGGCCCAGGCGGCTGGTCCACACCAGCCTATCCGGGTGACACACTTAGCGGCGGGTTACTGAGCCGTGGCGTCCATGGTCCGCGGTGTCCACCCCCAGGCCACCGCCTAGCCTTGAGTGACCTCTCCACTGAGGTTTCCGCCCCCGGCTAGCTCCCGGGGGCATCGGTGGGGGGTCCGGTGGAGAGAGGACCTATGGACGCTGAGGAAGCGTCGACGATCGGTGCGCGCGCTCGCAAGATCCGACGTCGCCGCGGGCTGAGCCTGGACGTCGCGGCCGGCCTGGCCGAGATCAGCAAGCCGTATCTGTCGCAGCTGGAGAATGGCCAACGCGGGTTCAACCGACGCGGCCTGATCGAGCACGTCGCCGAAGCGTTGGGCTGCTCGGTGGCGGACCTGACCGGCCAGCCGTACTTCCCTGTGGACCGGGAAACCGCTGCTGCGACCGCAGCGATCTCTGAGGTCCGCGTTGCGCTGCACAGCGCCACTCTCGACGACGTACCTGACGCACTGGCCCGGCCAGTACCGGAACTAGTCCAAGCCGTCGCGAGAGCCAACATGTACCGCGACAACGCTCGCTATGCGATGGCCGGCCGCGAGCTGGGCGAGCTGCTGGTCGAGCTGCACGTCTGGGCTGTCACCGGGGATGGTGACGACCGCCAGGCCGCGCTGACCGCGCTGGTGGAAGCGTGCCAGGTGGCCTATCACCTGGCACGGCTAACCGGGCGTGCGGAGTTGGCGATGACCGCAGCCGACCGCGGCTACGACGCCGCTCGACGAGCCGAGCGATCCGACTTGGCCGGCGTGATGGCGATGAATCGCAGCGGTGGACTGATGAGGCTGGGCGCCCGGCGCCGCGGCGAGTCGGTGTGTGCGACCGCGCTGAGCGAGGTCTCAGCGTTGCCTGGCCCGACGCCTGATGACACGAGGGACGCAGAGGCGCGCGGGATGCTGCTGCTCACTGCGGGACTGTGGGCCGCCCGCGACGGCCGCGCCGCTGATACCACCGAGTACCTGGTGGAAGCCGCGGACTTGGCGGCGCACACCGGGGAGCGTAATCACCTGCGGTTCCACTTCGGTCCGACGAACGTGGCCGCGTGGGAGCTGGGGCTCGCGGTGGAGTCCGGCACCGGACCAGGCGCGGCGGAACGTTTCGTCGCCGCCCCGATCGACCTGTCGGCGTTCGCCAGCAAGGAACGGGAAGCCGATATCACCTTCGACCTGGCCCGTGCTTGGGCGCAAGCTGAGGGATCTCGGGACGGCGAGGCGCTGCGGGCGCTGGACGCTGCGGACCGGCTCGCGCCGCTACGGATCCGTAACGACCCGATAGCCCGGGACCTGGTGCTCGCGCTGGATCGGCGGGCCAAGCACCGGGTGTGGGAGCTGGACAGCTTGCGCAACCGCTTCGGTGTGGGCGCGCAGCGTTAGCGAAGTGCAAACAACTAGCGCGATCTTCGCCGCATTGTCTTGCGTGTGACGGGAACAGAGCAGCTACCAGAGACTAGTAATCGACCGCACCGCAACCGCCGCGTGATCCATGCCACCTGCACCACGCACGGTGCCGCTGTGGGCTTCACCAACCTGGTCGCCACCAAGCGCGACGGCCAGATAGAGCTTGATCCGCACGCAGACGGCTCGTGCGTGCTGTTTCTGCGGTCGATGTCCGACCGGGACACCCACCGTGGGCGACTGCAGCCCAACGGCACCGTGGTGGCCGCGTGCGGTGCGGTGTTCCGGCCAGGTGACTACCTGCCTCGCGGCCTGCCCGGTGACCCACCGGACCCGGAGCAAGTGTGCCCGGACTGCCGCCGAGTGAAGGTCACCCGGTGATCTACGTAGACGATGAGGTCGGGGATGGCTGGCCGTGGCCCACCACCTTCATCGGCGACCGGTGCTTGGCCCCGCCGGAGATGTGGACTCCCCGGTTATGGGTTCCGTGCTATCGCTGCGCCAAGGGTCGCACCGACGCAGAGAGCGTGCCCGGAGTGTCGCTGCGTCAGGGCGCGGTTCTGCATCGGGGCCAGCCTGGCCCGCGTCGAACTCCAGGCTGTCTTCACCGTGGTGACCTGCTCACCGGCGGCCTCATTGCGCTCCCCGTCACCGGGTGACACTGCCGCGCAGCGGGACCTCCCGGATTGCCCAGGCGGCGATGAGCGCGATCACAGCGATCGCTGCGCCGCACAGGAACACCTGGTGGATGCCGCTGGTGATCGCGCTCTGGTAAGCCTCGCGCAGCGGTGCGGGTAACGCTTCGAGCATTGCGGGCGTGAGGTGACCGCCCCCCGCAGCGCCGCCAGCCTGGTCGGGAACCGCGGACTGCAGCTGTTGGGCGAACAGGGTGCCCAACAGCGACACCCCGATCGAGCCGCCGATGGTGCGGAACAGGGTGGCGGCGCCGCTGGCGACGCCGACGTCGCGCTGGGCGACGCTGTTCTGCACCACCAGCATGGTGGTCTGCATCAGCAGGCCCATCCCGACGCCGAGCACCACCATGTACACCGAGGTGGTGAACTGTCCGGTGGTCACGCCCATGGTGGCCAGCAGGCCCAGCCCGGCGGTCATGATCACCGATCCGGCGAGCAGCAGGCCGCGGTAGCGGCCGGTGCGAGTGACCAACTGCCCGCCGAGCAGGGACGTGACCAGCATGCCGCCCATCAGCGGCAGTAGCTGTAGCCCACTGCTGGTGGCCGAGGCGCCTTGGACGTTCTGCTGGAACTGCGGCAGGAACGTCACCGCGCCGAACATGGCGAAGCCGGTGAGGAAGGTCAGAATCGTGGCGGCGGTGAAGTTGCGGCTGCGGAACAGCTCCAACGACAGGATCGGTTCGGTGACCCGGCGCTCGACCGAGACGAACGCCGCCAGCGACGCCACCGTGACCACGCCGAGCGCGATGATCGGCGCGGAAGTCCACGGGTACTGGCTGCCGCCCCAGCTGCACAGCAGGGTCAGTGCCGCCAGCCCGGCGCCGAGCAACCCGGCGCCCCGCCAGTCGATCACAACTCGTTCGGCGCGGCGTCCCGGCAGGTGCATGGTGAACGCGACCACGACCAGGGCGAGCACACCCAGCGGCAGGTTGATGTAGAAGGCCCACCGCCAGCTGAAGTTGTCGGTGAGAAAGCCGCCGAGCAGCGGACCGCCGATGAATGCCAGCGGCATGACCGCGGCCATCAGCCCCTGGTAGCGGCCTCGCTCGCGCAGCGGCACCAGGTCGGCGATGATCGCCATCGCGCCGACCATCAGCCCTCCGGCGCCCAGGCCCTGCACGCCGCGAAAGCCGATCAGTTCGCCCATGTTCTGGGACAGCCCGGTCAGCGCGGACCCGGCCAGGAACACCACGATCGATGCCATGAACACGCCCTTGCGACCGTAGAGGTCACCGAGCTTCGCCCACACCGGGGTGGACACCGCGGTCGCCAGCGCATAGGCCGTAACCACCCAGGACAGGTGCGCCAGGCCACCGAGCTCACCGATGATCGTCGGCATCGCGGTGCCCACGACGAGGTTGTCCAGCATCGCCAGCAGCATGGCGAGCATCAGACCGCTCATCACCGTGTAGATCTCCCGTTTGGACCGCGGCAGGTCCAGCGCCAGGGGAGTCGGCCGCGCAGTGGTCGTCGTCATCTCTGCTCCCTCTACTTACTTGGCGGCCGGCTAGTGGACCCTAGGAGTACGCTATCACTTACTAGCCGGTCGTCAAGTAAGTTCGGCTGGCAGATTCGGGGAGGCTGGGCATGATGGACGAACGGCGTACCGACACCCGTGAGGCGATCCGGTCGGTGGCTCTGGAGTTGTTCGCCGAGCAGGGCTACGACAAGACCTCGCTGCGGGAGATCTCCGAGCGGTTGGGGGTGACCAAGGCCGCGGTCTACTACCACTTCAAGACCAAAGAGGAGATCCTGCTCAGCCTGATCGAGGACTTCCTCGCACAGGTCGACGACGTGGTGGACTGGGCGCAGTCCCAACCTGCCACCGCGGTGACCCGTCACGAGGTGTTGCGCCGCTACAGCGATCTGCTGGGCGGGCGGACGACGCAGCTCGCCCGCTTCATGCAAGAAGGCCAGGCAGCCATCCGCGACCTGGCCGCCGGGACGGAGATGCGCAAGCGGATAGACCGGCTGGTCGGCATCCTCGCCACCCCCGGCCAGCCGCTGCCCACCCAGCTCCGCGCCAGGGTCGCCCTGATGGCGCTCCACGTAGGTGCCTTCGCCGGCCGCGACATCGACGCTACCGACGAGCAGCGCCGCCACGCTGCTCTCCAACTTGCGCGAGAAATCGTGGGTCCGGCACCGTCGTGAACTCGACCGGACCGACCTTTTCGTCGCCTTGGAAAACGTCGCCGCTGTCGAGTTCATGACGGTGCGTTTCGTCGTGGACGTAGCGGGGGCCGCGGAAGAGGGACGCGATAGCGCCGATCAGGGAGATGGCGATCGCGGTGCAGAACACGATGACCAGTCCGTGGTGGAAGGAATCGGCGACCAGTTGCGGGAAGAACTGCTTGCCGACGACCGTCGCGGCGTTGCCCGGGGGGAGTTGGGCTAGCACCTGCGGGCCGAGGATCTTCTGCATCGGGTTGTAGCCCAGGAACGCGGCGAACAGGGTGCCGACCGGTGGCAGGTTCGCGACGTTGCTGGCCACGGTGGCCGGGACGTTCTGCTGGGTCAGACCGGAGAACAGGGCTGCGGGCATGGTGGTGGCGAGGCCGGCGATCAGCGTGGAGAAGAAGACACCAATCGACAGCGCCATTCCGGAGTTCTGCAGCGTGCTCAGCATGCCGCTGCCCGCCCCGCGCTGGTCGGCCGGCAGGCTGTTCATCACCCCGGTCATGTTCGGCGACGCGAACAACCCGGCGCCGATGCCGCTGACGAACAGGATGACCGCGAACTGCCAGTAGGTGAAGTCGGTGGGCAACGCCAGCAGCGCGGCGAAGGTGACGGCAACGATCACCAGGCCCCCGGTCGCGAACATGCGCGCCCCGAACCGGTCGGACAGCCAACCCGCCACCGGCGCGGCGGCGAGGAATCCGACGGTCAGCGGGACCAGGTAGATGGCCGACCAGAGCGGCGTCTCGGAGTAGTCATAGCCGTGCAGCGGTAGCCAGATGCCCTGCAACCAGATGATCAGCATGAACTGCAGGCCGCCGCGGCTCAGCGAGCTCATCAGGGTCGCCACATTGCCGAAGGCGAACGCCGGGATGCGGAACAGTCGAAGGTTGAACATCGGCTGGTCAACCCGGGTCTCGATGATGCAGAACCCGCCGAGGGTCAGCGCGCCGAGAACGAGGCAACCAAGCACGAACGGGTTCGTCCATCCCTCGGCGTGCCCGCCGTAGGGCTGGATGACGTAGACGATCCCGACCAGCAGCAGGATCAGCCCGATGGCGAAGGTGATGTTGCCCGGCCAGTCGATCTTGTGCGCCCGGTGGATGTTCGTGCTGTGCAGGCTCAGGTATGCCCAGATCGTGCCGACGACGCCGAAGGGCACGCTGACCCAGAACACCAGCCGCCAGTCGACCTCGGAGAGCACACCGCCGACGAGCAGGCCGATGAACGAACCGCCGATCGCGGCGACGGCGTTGATGCCCACCGCGAGGCCGCGCCGATCGGCGGAGAACGCGTCGGTGAGGATCGCCGTGGCGTTGGCCATCAGCATGGCGCCACCGATGCCCTGCAGGACCCGGACGATGATCAGCCACATCGCGCCACCGCCGCCGTCCAGCGGGTCCACCGCCAACAGGATCGAGGCCACGGTGAACACTGCGAACCCGGCGTTGTAGATCTTCGCACGGCCATACATGTCCCCGAGCCGGCCGAGGGTGACCACCAGCACCGCGGTGACCAGCATGTATCCCATGATCATCCACAGCAGGTAGCTGATGTTTCCCGGCTGCAGCGGGTCGATGTGAATCCCGCGGAAGATCGCCGGCAGCGAGATGAGCACGATCGAGGAGTTCATCGTCGCCATCAGCACGCCCAGCGTGGTGTTCGACAGCGCGATCCACTTGTAGCGCGGCGAGTCCGGGCCGGCCCATCTGCGGCGCACTCCGGGTGCCTCAGATCCGGCTGTGCTCGTCTCGATCGTCGGCATCGGGTGCGCTCCTCTCGGAAGCAGGATGGGACGGGGGTGACTGGAGCGCTGAGAGTGGCGCCTTCACCAAGATAAGCAAAGAAATTGCATAGCGCAACTAACGATGTTAGCGGGCCAACCGGCCGAGCAGGGCGGAGGCGATGCTGATCATCACTGCGGAGGCTGCGATCAGCACGCCGAAGTCCAGCCCTAGCTGCGCAGGAATGCCGATGAGCAGCCCTCGCAGCGCGTCGACCTCGTAACCGAGCGGGTTGATGTGGTTGAACACCTGTAGCCAGCCAGGCATAAGGGCCACCGGGTACAACGCACTGGAGCCGAAGAACAGTGGCATGGTGATCGCCTGCCCGATGCCCATCAGCCGGTCGCGGGTGAGCACCAGTCCGGCGATCGTGATCGAAAGGCAGCAGAAGAACGTTGAACCGAGGATCACCACGGCCGCCATCCCCAACAGCTTCAGCGGATTGGCGGTCAGTCCCACGCCCAGCACGGCTGCGAGTACCAGCACGACCAGGGCTTGGACCAGGGCGCGTACCGCGGCGGCGAACGCTTTGCCGGTGACCAGCGCGATCCGGGGGGTCGGGGTCACCAGCAGCTTGGCCAGCATCCCGGCGTCGCGTTCCCAGATGATCTGGATGCCGTAGAAGATCGCGATGAACAGCGCGGACTGAGCCAGGATCCCGGGCGCGAGGTAGTCGAGATACGGGACGTTGCCGGTCGGGATGGTCCGCAACCGGGTGAAGGTCTCGCCGAAGACCAGTAACCACAGCGCCGGCTGGATCGCGCGGGTGATCAGCTCGGTACGGTCGTGGCGCAGCTTCTGCAGTTCAACCAGGCACATCGTGGCGATCCGGGAGACCACCAGGCGCGGCAAGCCGATCCGGGCCGAGTTACCCCAGTCGGCGAGCGGTCCGGCGAGTTGTTCGGACATCGCGCATCCTCTCTGCGGCGTCGCGACCCAGCTCGTCTCCGGTGGTCGCCCGGAAGACGTCGTCCAGGGTGGCGTCCGGGCCGACGTCGGCCTTGAGCTCGGCCGGTGTGCCCAGCGCGCGGATCCGGCCCCGGTGCATCAGGGCTATCCGGTCGCAGTGCTGGTCGGCCTCTTCCATGTAGTGCGTGGTGACCAGCACGGTCATTCCGGTGCTCGCGCGGACGTCGGCGATGCGATCCCAGACGCTGGCCCGGCCGATCGGGTCCAGGCCGATCGTCGGCTCGTCCAGCACCAGCAGCCGTGGCGCGTTGACGAGCGCCTGGGCCAGTTCCAGCCGGCGGATCATGCCGCCGGAGTAAGTACCCGCGGTGCGATCGGCGACGTCGGCCAAACCGACCGACTCCAGCGAGACGTCCACGACCTGGCGCCGCCGCGCACGGGGTACATCGAACAGACGGGCGAACAACGTCACGTTCTCCCGTCCGGTCAGCGACGCGTCGGCGGACAGCTGCTGCGGCACATAGCCGATCAACCGTCGCACCGCCAGCTTGTGGCGGGCCACGTCCACGCCGAAGACCTCGATCGCCCCGATCGGCGCCGGTAGCAGCGTCGTGATCATGCGGATCGTGGTGGTCTTGCCGGCACCGTTGGGTCCCAGCAGCCCGAACACCGCTCCAGCGGTGACCGCCAGGTCAACCCCGTCCACCGCGACCGTGTCCCCGAAACGGTGCCGGATCGCGTTACCGCGCACGGCGAGCGGAGCAGTCATCGCAGGCCGCCCTCCGATCCGGGTTGCAGTTCCGTCGGGGCCAAGCTTATGTTAGTTGCGTGAAGCAACCAACCACGTTCATGCCGTGGGCGGACATCTCCTATGCAACCACGCTGATGTTCCGATGACGATCGACGCGGAGCCCCCGGCGAGCCTCCCGTCCGCGGCGCGCTCCGGTGCAGTGGTGGCTGCTCGACAGAGCGCGGGGGCCGGCTGGGGGTTGCCGCTGCTGGTGCTGATCATTGGATCGTTCATGTCGATCCTGGACACCAGCATCGTCAATGTGGCCATCCTCACCATTCAGAACGAGTTCGGGGCGACCACCGACGACGTGCAATGGGTGGTCACCGGCTACACGTTGGCGCTGGGCGTCGTGGTACCGACCAGCGCGTGGTTGGGGGATCGCTTCGGATTGAGCCGGATGTACAAGGTGGCGATGCTGGCGTTCGCCGCTGGGTCGGCGCTGTGCGGGCTGGCCTGGGACCTCAACAGTCTGGTGATCTTCCGGATCGTGCAGGCGATTCCGGGCGGGCTCCTTCCGGTGCTGGCACTGTCGATCTTGTACCGGATCGTGCCGCGGGAGAAGATCGGCGCCGCGATGGGTTTGTATGGCCTGGGGGTCGTGGTCGCCCCGGCGATCGGGCCAACCATTGGGGGTTACCTGGTCGAGTACGTCAACTGGCGATTGATCTTCTACATCAACGTGCCGGTCGGGATACTCGGTGCGGTGGCCGCGGCGTTTGTGTTGCCACGATTCCCGAGGGTGGCTGGGCGCCGATTTGACGTGCTGGGTTTTGTCACCGTGGCGAGCGGCTTGTTCTCGCTGCTGCTGGCGCTGTCGGAAGGTGCGTCCTGGGGGTGGTATTCCTACCGGGTCATGATCCTGCTCACCGTCAGCGTGCTGAGCCTGGCGTTGTTCGTGGTGATCGAGCTGGAGGTCGCCGAGCCGCTGCTGGATATCCGGGTGTTCCGGTACTGGCCATTCACCAACTCACTGCTGTTGATCGCGGTGTTGATGATCGGCTTGTTCGGAGTGCTGTTTTATATCCCGTTGTTTCTGCAGGAAGTTCAGGGTCTGGGGGCGTTCGACGCCGGACTCACGTTGTTGCCCCAAGCGGTGGTGATGGGGGTGCTGATGCCGATCGCTGGGCGGCTATATGACCGCATCGGGCCCCGTTGGCCGGCCTTCATCGGCCTGACGATCGTGGCCGCCGCTACCTACCTGATGCACAACTTGACTGTTGACACCTCTCGTGAGCAGCTCGTGTTGTGGCTGATGCTGCGAGCCGTCGGCTTGGGTCTGGCCATGATGCCGATCATGGCGGGGGGCATCGCGGTCATCCCTGCTGCCCAGGTCAGCGCCGCGAGCGCATTCAACAACGTCGCGCAACGAACCGCGGGGGCGCTGGGTATCGCGATCCTCACCGCCATCCTGACCACCCAGCAGGCCCAGCAGTTGGCCGGGCGCGCGGCGCTGCTGCCCGCCGACACGGTCACCCCGCATCTGGGCGGTCCGGCCGTGCCCGATTGGGTCGGCGCGTACGCCACCTACCAGCAGACTCAGCTGCAGGTGTTCGTCGGGGGACTGGCTGACCTGTTTCTGATCGCCGCTGGACTCAGCGCGCTGGGCGCCCTGGGGGCGTTGCTGCTGAGATCCGGACCCGCTCCCGCGATGTCAGCCAGCGTCGCCCCGCGGCAACAGGCTGCCACACCGGCGGCACTCACCAACGGCGGTCCACTCACGAACGGCTCAGTTGCGAACGGCTCAGTTGCGAACGGCTCAGTTGCAGGCGGAGGTAACGGGGCCCGACCTCTGTCGTCCACCAACGTCGCGGACAACGGCAGCCGAACCCGACAGACCGATGGGCTGCTCGACGTCGAGCGGGGCGCTCGTCCCCAGGACACCTGACCGTCGCGGGCTGCCTTTGAGCAGTTTTGCTAAACCGCTCCAGCGAGGCGCCGGTCAGGCGGCGACGGAGCCGAAGATGGCGATCTTAGCCGAAACCGGCAACCATTTTTAGCCGTTTGCCGGGTCCTGAGTCCCAGATCGCGCTTATCAGCAGGAAAAGATCGGAGTACCATGTGACGAATGTCTCACTCCCCGCCTGGGAATCGGCTGGACCTCGTGCACCGTACTGGAGCAGCGGTGCTAGGAGCCGGGTTGTGTCTATTCGGCATCCTGGGTTTCGTCGACCGACTGAAGTTCCTCGCTCTTCACGGCAGAGTCGTGCTCGGGCTTGCCTCGAACGGCTTGCTGGCGACGATCTCGGTCGTCGTCGGCGTTGTTCTCATCGGTGCCGCGTTGCGCGGTGGTCGGATCTCCTCGACGATCACGGTGGTCGTGGGACTGTTGTTCCTGTTCTCCGGCATGCTGAACCTCGCCGTGCTGGACACGAAGTTCAACCTGCTGGCGTTCCGGTTGTCGAACGTGGTGTTCAGCATTATCGCCGGGACGCTCCTCCTGTGCCTTGGCGCCTACGGCCGGTTCAGTGGCGGGTTGCCGTCGGATAATCCGTACTACCAGCGACGGCATCGTGAGGAAGCGGGTTCTTGGCACGATCACGACCACGGCGATGAGGATGATCGGTTGCTGGCCGCGGAGTTGGCGGTCGCGGCAGGTCACGCCACGCCGCAGCAGGAGCAGCTGGTGTATGAAGACGCGCAGCGGCGCGCCAACGAGGCTCACCGGCGCGCCTGGGAGCTCTACGAAAGCCGGCTGGCCCGCGACAATGGCGTGAGGCGAATACCCTGACCGCGAGGGCGGCTTCAGTCTGCGTGCCGCGGCTGCGGCCAGCTCGTCCCGGGCAAGCCCACGCTGATGAACCTGGTCAAGCATTATCAGTGCATGCGTATCGCGATCGTCACCGCCTGCGCGGCCGTTGGCACTGATGAGGACGAGCCGCTCCTGCTGGCTGCACTGGCTGAGGTGGGCGCGGACGTCGAGGTCGTGGCTTGGGACGACGCCGTCGCCGACTGGAGTGTCTTCGACCTGGCGGTGGTGCGGTCAACCTGGGACTACACCCTGCGCCGCGACGCGTTCCTTGCCTGGGCCACAGTGACCGCCGGGCAGACCAGGTTGCGCAACGGCCCGGACGTGCTCGCATGGAACACGGACAAGACGTATCTGCGGGAGTTGGCCGCCGCCGGTGTGCCGGTGGTACCGACCACCTTCCTGACACCGGACAATGAAGTGCGGTTCCCGGCGGCCAACGGCGGTTTCGTTGTGAAGCCTTCGGTGTCGGCGGGCAGCCGGGACACGGCCCGCTACACCGCCAGTGAAACGACGCTGGGCCGAAACCATGCCCAACGGTTGCTCAACGCGGGGCGCACGGTGCTGGTGCAGCCGTATCAGGACAGCGTCGATAGCCGGGGCGAGACTGCGCTGATGTTCGTCAACGGGCGGTTCACCCACGCCGCCCGCAAGGCTGCCCTGCTTGCAGTGGGACGGCCACCGACAGCGGACAAGTTGTTCGCGGCCGAGACGATGACCTCGGCGGTCCCCACGACCGCGGAACGCGACCTGGCCGAGGCCGTGCTGGCGGCCACGCCCTTCGCGCCAGCCGACCTGCTCTACGCCCGGGTCGACCTGGTCGAGGGTTCGGATGGCAGGCCGCTGCTGTTGGAGCTGGAACTTGTCGAGCCCTCGATGTTCCTTTCCTACGCGCCGGCACAAGCCGTGTCCCGGTTCGCGGCGGCGATCACTACAAGCGGCCTACCGGTGAAGGCACGGCGAGGCGTCTGTGAATAACCATGACGACGTTGTGATCCGTCGCGCCACCGCATCGGATTTGGCAGCTATCGTCGCGCTGCTGGTGGACGACGAGATCGGCGTTGGGCGCGAGTCGCCAGACGACCTCACGCCGTATCAGCGTGCGTTCGAGGTCATCGATGCGGACAAGCACGAGTTGCTCGTGGTCGCAGAACGCAACGGTGAGGTCATCGGCACAGTGCAGCTGTCGCGCCTGCCCGGCCTGTCCAGGAGAGGGGCTTTCCGGGCCCAGATCGAGGGTGTTCGGGTAGCAAGCAGCGAGCGTGGCAACGCGCTGGGGGTGTACCTGATCGAATGGGCCATCGACCAAGCGCGCAGTTGGGGCTGCCAGTTGGTTCAATTCACCTCAGATAAGAGACGCGTCGACGCGCACCGCTTCTACGAGCGGATCGGCTTCACCGCAACGCACGAAGGGTTCAAGCTGCCGCTAGGTTGAGAACGAAGTTGGCGTCGGTTTGATTCGTGACTTGCACGGTGGCATCGCCGTGCGCATTGGTGTAGACCCCTGACCCTCCTGTGATCGGGTACGTGAGGGTTTGGCCACCGCCACCGAACATGGCGGCACCGTCGAGCAAACCTTGGGTTGTGATCTGCCCACGGTTGAGGACGAAGGTGGCGGTGCAGAGGACCTCGCCGGCGGTGGTTGCGTTCCCACCGACCGTTGTGCAGTGACCTCCGACTCGCCCGACCTTCGGTCCGCCCGCATGGTCGAACAAGTCGCCCGAGAAGATGAACTCATCTCCCGGACCTGGCCCTTGAGCACCGAGATCCACGGTCGCCTGCTGCGTGTCGTGCTCGAAGAAGCGGAGCGTCGTGACGCTAACCGCGTTCCGGCCGGGTGCCGGTCCCAGGCCGCAGGCCATCAGCGTGGAGAGCACCAGTGTCGAAAGAAAGACGGCAACCCCGATTTTTCTGAGCCGATCGGATGACATCAGCCACCTCCCATCATTCATCCCAAGACAAGCAAATCAGACGAGCGCGGCAATCAGGGACCGGGCGTGCAGGCGCAGCACGCCGGTGGCAACGTTGACGGTTCCAGTAAAGCCGAACATCGTGTGGTCGAGTTCGGTGAGCTCGGGAACCGCGGCCTGCATGGTGAGCACACCTTGCAGGGTCAGCTCGACATCGGGCCACTGAAAGTCTGGGGCCGTCAAGGTGTGCAGGGCTGGCATCTCGAAGGGTGCAGTGATGTATCCCAGGGCGTGTGCAGCGATGATGTTCCCCGCTGGGGTGGTGATTCGCTCCTGGGCATCGATCACGCTGACCCCGTCGTGACGGATGAGCAGGTAGTCGATTCCAGTGATCGATGCGCCACTCAACCCACCTTCCACGACGGTGCCCTTGAAGGCGACGTCAAGCCGAAGGCCTTCGGCGACGAGGCCGATGGGCAGGATCGAGGTCAGGGTGGCGTCGAAGCCGTAACTGTCCAGCATGGGATCTCCCGGTGACTGTGTTGATCGCCGCGTAACCGCGCACGATCGGCTATGCGGAGGCGAAGGGATTGTCGATGACGAAAAGCCAGCATCCGTCCGCCTGGCGACGAAGGACGCCCGAACACCTGCCACCAAGCGCTATCGGGTTGCCCTGGGGATCGTTGCCCTCCATCTTCCATGCAGAGGATTCGAGTGCGAGATCCCCGACCTGATGGAGGCTGGTCATCGTGAGTTCGAAGTGTGGCTTCATGGCCAGGAAACTAGCGAATACCTCTCGGAGGGAATCGGAACCAGTAGCCACCTGCCCGGGGGACGGAATGAACACCGCGTCGGGCTCGTACAGACTGACCAGTCCCTCGAGGTCAGCTTCGTTGAACGCATCCTGAAACACTCTGTCGTATTCAGAGAGGTTATCGATCCGGATGGCACTCGGTGCGGTGACCGTACTGTTCGTCGCCATGTCGCATGCTCCTATGCATTCCGCGACGCCCTCTCGGCGTCGCTGCGCAGGCTCTGATCGTGTCCTGGCGACGCGCGGCGTACATCAGCCATCGGACCTATATCCGCGGCAGCGCAGGCGGGTTCGCTACTGAGCGGTACCGAGGGTGCGCCTGGTGGCCTCCGCGGCCAGTTCCGAACGTGACGCGGTGCCCAGCTTGGCGAAGATATGCGAGAGGTGGGCTTTGACAGTCCCGAGAGAGATGAACATGCGTTCGCCGACCTGGCGGTTGGTGAGGCCGGTGGCGATGTGGCGTACGACGTCGAGCTCGGTCGGGGTCAGGCTGTCCCAGCCGCGGGATGGGCGCTTCCGTTCGCCGCGGGTCCGACGGACGTAGGCGACCGCCTCGTCGGTGTCCAGCGCGGCGCCGGCGGTGAAGGCGGCGTGGTAGCCGTCGGGTCCGAGCGCTTCGGTGGTGGTGGCCTCGACGGAGGTCCAGAACTGCGGTTCGGCCGGGAAACGCACGATGCCCAGCCGCTGCCGACCGGCCGCCGCAGCGCCCAGCAACCGAGCCGCGTGCTCGAACCTGCCCTGCATGGCGGCAATGGCGGCGAGCACATCGAGGCACTCCGGTATGTCGATCGTGAAGCCCTTGGCGCTGAGGCGGCCCAGCGCGTGCTGACTGTGTTGCTCCGCGTCGGCGGTCTTGCCCGCGGCCAGGGCGAGACGGCCCAGCAGGCGCTCAGCGTTGGCTTGCATCCATCCGCTGCCCAGCTGCCGGGCCACCTCCAGCGCCTCCTCGCCACGCGCCGCAGCCGCATCGAGGTTCCCGACGACCCGCTCCAGAGTGCCCAGGGCGCCAAGATGCCAGGTCAGCAAGTACCCGAATCCTGAGCGGCGCTCCACCTCTACTGCGGTCTCAAGATGCCTCCGGGCCGCGGCGAACTCGCCCACGACCATCTCGGCTCTGCCGAGCATCTGGTTGGCCATGCCGAAGGTGAAGCCCGCGCCGGCCTCCAGCACCTGCGCGAGCGTGGTGGCGGCAAGCGAGTACGCGAGCTCACTGTCGCCGCACATGAGATGCGTGTAAGCCAGGAAGCCGCTGGCCAGCCCGTTCGGGGCCGGGTCACCGACCTCGTCGCTGGCGGCGATGGCACGCGCGAGCAACCGCCGAGCCTCGGGCAGCCGCCCGTGGTACATCGATTCCCAGCCCAGGCAGAACCAGTGCCACGCGAACCCCCTGCGGTAGCCAAGCCGCGTCGCGGTCGCGTAGGCGTCATGGAGCAGCGGGCGGGCCGTGTCGAACTCGTCCTGGTAAAGCCAGGCGATCGCCAGGGTCTGCGAGGCACTGGTCCGGCACCACGCATCACCGGCTTGCGTGGCCAGCGCGAGGCTGCGCTGCAGCAGCGCCCGCCCGCCGGCCGGGTCGCCAATGGAGACCATCAGTCCCAGGATGTCCAAGGCCCGGCCTTGGGTCCACAGGTCGCCGCAGGCCTCGCCGACCGCCAGCGCCGCCTGCGCCCATCCGTGTGCGGCCTCGTACGCGCCGCCGTAGAGGCCGAGGTTCGCCCGGCCGGCCAATACCCGTCCGCGCAGCGGTGTCGGCTCCTCGCCTGCGGCGGCCAGACTGCGCGCGTAGGCCGCATCACCCTCCTGATACCTGCCGGTGAACAGCCAGAACAGGGTCAGCGCGGCTACCAGACGCAGGCCGGACTTGGGGTCGGTCACCGCCGCCCGCTCCAAGGCGGCGCGCAGATTCGGTAGGTCGATGGCGACAGTGCTGAGAACGCGGTCGTCTCGCCCAGCGCCGAGCACTTGTGGCTCAGCGACTTCGGCGAGCGCGAGGTGGTAAGCCAGGTGGCGATCGCGGAGGTCGTCGACTTCACCGGCGTCGACCAAGCGCGCTGCGGCGTACTGGCGGACGGTCTCCGGCAGGCGATAGCGCATCTCGCAGCCGTGTGCGTCGACGCTGACCAGGGACTGGTCCACCAGGCCGGTCACCAGGTCGAGCACGGCATCGCGGTCGATGCCCTCGCCTGGGCACACCTGCTCCACCGCGTCCAGCGTCGCGCCGCCGGCGAAGACCGCGAGCCGCCGCAGCAGCGCGCGTTCACCGTCGCTGAGTAGCTCATGGCTCCAGTCGAGCGAGGCCTGCAGGGTTTGCTGGCGTGGCAAAGCCGTGCGGGCGCCGCCGGTGAGCAGGTGGAAACGGTCGCTCAGACGGCGAGCGATCTGCTCGGGCGACAGCATTCGTACCCGCGCCGCGGCCAGCTCGATGGCCAGCGGAATGCCGTCGAGGTCCTGACAGATCTGCGCGATGATGGGTGCGTTGGGCGGGGTGATGGTGAAATCCGGGCGCACCTGCGTGGCGCGCTCAATGAACAGGGACCCGGCGTCGGACTGGCGCAGCGCCTCACTCCGGGGTTCAGCCGGCAACGACATCGACGGCACCCGCCACGCCGTCTCGCCCACCACCCCCAGCGGTGCCCGGCTCGTTGCCAGCAACGTCACTGACGGGCAGGTCCGTACCAGCGCGTCGACGAGCTGCGCGCAGGCCGCGAGCAGGTGTTCGCAATTGTCAAGAATCAGCAGCGTGCGGCGGGTACGCAGGTAGCGGACGAGCGTGTCGAGGGGTTCGCTACCGGGCATCTCGCGCAGGCCGAGAGTGCCGATCACGGCGGCTGGCAGCAGCACGGCGTCCTTGAGTCGTGCAACCTCGACCCACCACACGCCGTCCGGGTGTCCGTCGATCGCACCAGCCGCGGCCTGCAACGCCAGGCGCGTCTTACCGCAGCCGCCGGCGCCGGTCAGCGTCAACAACCGCACGCCGCCCAGCAGCTCGCCGACTTGCGCGAGCTCAGAACGCCGCCCGACGAAGCTGGTCAGCTCACCGGGCAGATTGGTGCCGGCATCCACTGGGGATTCTTCCCAACATCAGCGGCCGGCCTATCCGGCCGGGCCCTGGTGATTGTACCGGCCGGCTGCGCGTGGTGTCCGAGGTCCTGCGCGGCGTCGAATAGCTGCCGGGTAACAGCGAACGGCCGCGTTGTTCTCGCTAACGCTGGCGTGGCCGCATGAGCTTCGGCGGCAGCTGCTGCTGAACCTGGTGTTCTCCTGGCGACGCCGCGCGGTTGTGGTCGAGTCGCCGCCGGACGACTACGCGCCGCGGTACTGACCTCGGAGCTGCTGATTCCTCCCGGTAACAGCGAACGGCCGCATCCGATATATGGATGGGGCCGTTCGCTGCGGTGGGAGGTTGGACTAGAGGAACCGCGGCCACGGTTCACCGACAACTCAACTTGGGGGGACACCATGCGACGAGTCATCATTCGTTCTCTGGCGACCACTGCCGTGGTCGGCGGAGTTATTCTCGCCGGCGCGGGCGTGGCCGCTGCTGACACGGGAAAGCCGACAGGCGGTACCGGCTCAGACCAACCAACCTGCGCAAGCGATATTGATCTTTCGCAGGACTGCTTCCTCAGTCCGCACGGCGGCCGACTTCTTTAGTAGCGACGCGACCTTGGCGAACGGCCCCGCCCTTACCTAGCCGGCGGGGTCGTTCGCGCGCCCCGGGGCACCGCTGTGTCCTCGTCGGACCGTACGCTGCGGGGCCGGACTAGCTCTGGGAGCGCGTGCAGTGGCAAACGACGACGAACGCATCGCCCTGTTCCTCGACTACGAGAACCTCGCGATCGGAGCTCGAGACGGGTTGGGGGTCTCGCCCTTCGACTTCGGTCCGGTGGCCGACGCGCTCGCTGAACGAGGGCGGGTGGTGGCGCGCCGGGCCTACGCCGACTGGTCGTATTTCGACGCCGACCGCAGGCTGCTCGCGAGAGCGCAGGTCGAGCTCATCGAGATTCCCCAGCGCATCGGGGGGTCGCGGAAGAACGCTGCTGACATCAAGATGGCCGTCGACGCGATCGAACTCGCCTACGAGCGCGGTTTCATCACGACGTTCGCCATCGGGACGGGTGACTCCGACTTCACCCCACTCGTGCACAAGCTACGCGAGCTCGACAAGCGCGTCATCGGCATCGGCGTGCAGTCCTCGACGTCGGCCCTGCTGCCGCCCGCCTGCGATGAGTTCCTGTTCTATGACCGCCTGCCGGGCGTGGAGCCGACGCACGAGCCGAGGCGGGGCAGAGGGCGCGGCCGCCAGTCCGGCGCGGTGCCACCAGTAATGTCGCCGCCGGTCGTACTCCTGACGCCCTCGGACAGGGTGGCGCCCGAGGTGGTCGCCGAAGTGCCGGTCGACGAGGAGGTGCCGGCGGGCGAGGAGCGCGATGTCGGCCTGCTCGTTGCGCGCACTCTGTCTGGTCTGCAGCGCCACGCCGATGGACCCGTCCGCGCGTCGATGCTCAAGCGGGCGATCCTGCGCAAGGATCCCACCTTCGACGAGGCCGATCAGGGATTCCGGGGATTCGGCGAGCTGTTGCGGCACCTGGAGAGTCAGCATGTCGTGGAGCTGCGCCGGGGATCGGCGCAGGGCGACCCCGAGGTGACGTTCCCTGAGGACGGCTCGGCCGACGACGACGCCTTCCGGCTGCTCGTCGACGTGGTCCGTGAGCTGCAAGCGTCGGGCGCGCCACCCCAGCTCAGCGGGCTGAAGAACCAGCTCCGCAAGCGTTTGCCCGACTTCAGTGAGAAGCGCTACGGCTTCAACAGCTTCCTGTCCTTCGCCAAGGCGGCCCGTGCGCGTGACCTGATCGCCATGCAGTGGGACGACGACGCCGGCGACTACCTGCTGCACGTGCCCGGCTAACGCCCGCAGCGGCGCGCTCACGGTGGAGATGGCAGTATTGGCGTCGAGTTGCCGGAGGGCGCGCATCCCGTTGCTGGCCAGGGTAAGAAATGCGCCGCGGTCGTGGCTCCTGTGAGGATGCGCTTCATAGATCGCGGCGCCGGCGATGCCGCCGCCCGATGATCAGAACCGCGGGCATCAGTTCGCTTCGCGGCCGGACAGCGCTTGGCTCCTGCGTGCGGAGTGTGCCGCGGACGGGCCGATCCGCACGATCCTCGCGGGAGAGGGAACCCCAGCCTTGCTCAGGACAAAGAGCATGTAGTGCCCCGGAGGGCAGACCTCCGGCCGTTCGGGCGCAGCAATCGTCACGCCACCGTCGTTGCAGCGGAATTTGAGAACGTTGATGCGCTGGCTCTGGTCGGAGGCGTGTGTCATCGAGGGCAACCGTATCCAGGTCACCTTTCCGATGTCATGGCCCGAGGTCCCGAGCGAGAAGGTGTCGCCGTAGGCGATTTCCTCCGGAGCTGAGGTGATCTCCGGGCGCGGGCCCTGGAACAGATAGGGTGGATGAAAAATTTGCCCGTTGCGGTGGCTGTCCTTCGGATCGTTCGGCTCGCTGCCAATGGCGAACTCGCCACCGCCCGCGCTGAGCAGCGTGGCGTCCGGCAGCAACACGGCTGTTCCGTGGTAACAGCGATCCACATCTTCGGCGGCGACCTTTTTCCACTCTTGCGTCACCGGATCCCATTGTTCGGCGACGTGGACAGGCTTTCCCGGCGAGAGATCATTGAAGCCTGGCCCCCTGGTGCCGCCGGTCACCAGGACACTCCCGTCCGCGAGGATCGTCGCATTATGCTGGCGGCGCGGGACGTGCATACTCGCGATCTCACGCCACGTCGGGGAATCGGCGCAGAGGTCGATGACCTCTGTCGTAGCGGTAGGGATATCAGTCGACCCGTCGTTGCCGCCGCCTATGTGGATGACCTTCCCGGCATCGTACATTACCGAAGGACCGTGCTGCCGATCCCTGTTCTGTACTCCTCTCGGCCAGGGCAGCGCGGTCCAGGCACCCGTTGTGGTAGTCGACCCAAACGTGAATACCCGGCCGCTCGGCGCAACGTGCATGCGCGGATACAGCGGAAGGCCACCGAAGCGGGTGGTCGACGTCCACCGATGCCCATCCCAGATCTGCGGGATATCGTTGATGACGGTCCGACCGTTGTCTTTATAGCTACCCGACGACACCAGCACAGTCCCATCCGAAAGCGCGGTGGTGATCGGATACCATCGGCGCTCGTTCATTACGGGAAGGGCGGTCCAGGTGCTGGTGCGGTAGTCGTAGACGCACGCCTGGTTGAGCCCGTCGCCGTCAGCGAGGTGCCCTCCCGCTACCAGCAGCCGACCGTCGGGGAGAAAGGCATGCGCCGAGCAGAACAGGTTGACTTTCGTGCCGTCCGCACGCTGAGGTTGGGGTGTCGGGGTCACTTCCCCGGTTCTGGAATCCCAGATGTATGGCGTGCACTCATGCTCATTCATCGAGCCGGTAGGCTCGTCCCGCCGTCCCCAGAACAGCACTTTTCCGTTCGGCAGCACGCTCGTATGGATCGCTACGTTCGGCAACTCGAAAACCGGATCCCACCGTCCCAGATGCGCCCATACGGAATGCTCCGGGTGGTCACCTCTGGGGACAGGCGAAATGGCGGTGGTTGTAGCAGCGCGGGCCATGCCTCCGTGGCGCAACGCCAGGCCCGGAGCCATCAGCAGCATCAGGGCGGAGCGTCGAGTTGTCGTGAATGCCATGTCCTGCTTTCCACTGAGCCAGTCGATGGGATGCATGTGCCTGCACCGCTACAACGCCGACTCGCCTCTTCTGGTTACGCCCGTCGGTGGTTCGGCGTATCCGGTAAGGGCCGTGTATTTGCGCCCGATGCGTATGGGCGAGCAGAACGCGCGCCTACCCCGGGATGAAGATCGGCACGTCATACGGGTCAGGGCGATGGTAGCCGTGCACTCGGGTGACCCTCGACCGACGCCGGCCCGCTCACCCGCGCGAAGTGAGGGTGCCCTTCGGAGTCAGAGCTGGCTTTAGCCGAGTGGTGTCGGTATACCGACCGTCATCAACATGGCCTGGTAAGGATTTGCAGTGGACATGGTGAAGTAGATCCGCACTCCGTCATCCGACCAGCGAGTATACTGAGGAATCTGATAAGGGCCATACATCCCTGCCAGGTCGGAGCTGCGATCGGAACCGAAGCCTTCCTGCGTATGATCAGCGCCCGGGAGATGCATGAATTTCCCAAGTCCGTCGTTCACCGAAAAGACGACCTCACCCTGGGACCAGGGCCCGCAAGGACGCTTGGCCCAGCGCATCATAATACCACCCACGGATGATCTGTCCGCTGGCCAGTCCGCGTTATAAAGACACATCCAGACCTCGAGTAACGGATTCCAGCGGACCGACAATTCACCGACGCAGCCCTCGCCAAAGAGTGGGACCGCACTGTCTTCGTCACGGCTCCACTGCAGTTCGCCACGTCCACCAGCATAAAACAGGAAACCGCCCGGTTCTGCAATTTGCGCTGCTGGTTTGACCGCAAGGTAGACGTCGCTGGAGCGGTAGCGACCGCTGCCAAAGATAAGAAGCTGCGGCCCCTCGCCCGGGAGCCCATGCTCGCCCGCGTCAACGATCACAGCAGAGATATTGATGAACTTGTAGCGGGACACTTCATAAAGGAGTGTGAAATCAAGGCCATCGCGCGACCGTGCCAATACTGATCTGCCCATCATGGTGTATATTCCCACTGGGCGGTGATCGGTGCTGAAAAAGACGTACATGTCACCGTCCCAGCTGACCCCGTCGAGCGGCACTTCGAAAGCACCCTGGGCGATTCCGGGGACTCGCGGGTACTGGGGGAGAAACGTTAGTTCAAGACCATCGTCGGCAGTGGCGTCCGTGCAGAAAGCGATGGAGTCGAGATCGTCATTTGGAGTGCTGTGGCCCACTCGCCAGGTGTCACCGAACAGGAAGTAGAGGCGCCCTTGGTAGGCGAAAGATACGCCAAGATCGGTGCCAATAATGCCGAATCTGCTCTCGGTCCGGTTGAAGGCGAATCGTGGCTTTCCCGTTCCATTCCAGCCCTCGCGATCAAACTCACCGGTTAGCTGAACGATCTTCTGGGCACGGTGGGCGAGTCGCGGATACGGCTTGAGTATGGTGAAGCAGTCAGTCCGAATCCAAACCTCCTCGGCGCGGGAGTTCAGGTGCCAGTAATGAACGACTGCGTCACGACACTCGTCGACGAGGACCTCGAAATTTTCGTGGCCTGCTGATCCGTAGCTGGACTGAATGATGCCACCAAGTCCTGCGCATGATTGGGTGATGAACTGACCTTTGGTCCAAGGTACGCCAACATTCATATTGTCCTGGAAGAAGTGTCGAAACTCTATCGAACCGTCGTGAAGATGCAGGGGAACCACGATTTCGAACCGACGCTGTCCTGCGCTGAAGGCAGACTGGATGATGCAACCGGGTCCGGCCACGCTGTCCTGGTCACCCGTGATTCGTTGCCCGCGCATCCAGGGTGGGTGCACAGTCATCGTCAACCTCTGACGCAGCTCGGTGGGTAGATGAGCGTCGCTGTTGTCGCGGTAGAAATGGCACAGTTCGACCACGCCGGCTTGCCGTAGGGGTACGACGACTTCGAAGTTGCCGAGGGGTCCTAGGTCGGGCGCGGATTGGATGATGCAGCCGGGTCCGGCCACGTCGTCTTGTTCACCTGTGATTCGTTGGCCGCGGATCCAGGGTAGGTGGGTGTCGCTGTTGTCGCGGTAGAAGTGGCGTAGTTCGACGGTTCCGGTGGCTTGCCGTAGGGGTACGACGACTTCGAAGTTGCCGTGGTGTGCTGTGCTGGACGTGGATTGGATGATGCAGCCGGGTCCGACGACGTCGTCTTGTTCACCCGTGATTCGTTGGCCGCGGATCCAGGGTAGGTGGGTGTCGCTGTTGTCGCGGTAGAAGTGGCGCAGTTCGACGGTTCCGGTGGTCTGCCGTAGGGGTACGACGACTTCGAAGTTGCCGTGGTGTGCTGCGCTGGACGTGGATTGGATGATGCAGCCGGGTCCGACGACGTCGTCTTGTTCACCCGTGATTCGTTGGCCGCGGATCCAGGGTAGGTGGGTATCGCTGTTGTCGCGGGACCAATGCCACAGCTGCTCGCCTTCTACGATGACCGCCTCAAAATTGCCGTGGCGGCTGCCTCCGAAGTCGGATTGGATGAGACTGACATAAACTCTGGCCATCTCAGCAGCCCCTTCCGATCCCGTAAGTTCGCAAGGCTCCGGCAAAGTCGTGGTTGCGGCCTGTCGTTGGACGCAGCGCGTGGGTGGCTAGGTACATGGTGCGGGCAGTGTGCCACTTGTGAGGCTGCCGTCCGCAGCCAGACTGTGCCGAGTGGACGCTTGCCAAGCGAACCCTGATTTGAGATCTTTCAGCAGATCTGCGCTGGTCAAACCGGACGGAGATAACGCCGCCCACCTCTCGCCGGCCAGCATAGTCACCTGACCAGAGGTGACCGACCGCATGATCGGCTTGGTATCGGCGCGCGCGCTCGGCCTCAACAAACTAGGTGAGTGGACAGCGCCCGACGATCATCCTTATCGGAACTCCCGGCGCAGCGGGGAGGACTCGGATGCTCTCGTAGTGCGCTGCACCCAACATCTCGACGGCATGGTGGGGGAACATGCGCCCGCTGCCGAACAGAAGGCTCAAGAGTCGCAGGACAGCGGGCTGGAGCCCTTCGCCCTCGGTCGCGAGTGAGCCCAGAACCGCCCAGCCACCCGGCCGGAGGGCGGCGCGTACCCGGTGGATCCCCCGGGCCGCCACGTCCGCGGGCAGGAACATGACCGGAACCCAGGCGAGGTCGTAACAGTTTTCGTCGGCCAGGTTCTGCACCGGCTCCGGGCGCAGATCAATCCGGGGCACGAGGCCGGCCTCGGCGACGTTGCGCTGAGCAAGCGTGAGTGCTGTATCGAAGGGATCGATACCGACGACCCGTAGGTTCGGGAACTGACGGCACATCGCGATGGCAAGGTGCCCGACTCCCGTGCCCACGTCGAGGAAACGTGCGGTGGGGGCTTTCAGTGCCTCGGGCAGGCCCTCCAGAACGGGAAAGAGCCGCTCAACCCACACGGGGACCGGCTCCACTGACCGCATCCCCCACGCCTCGAGCAGCGCAGGATCCGAATAGCGCCACCCTTGCGCTGACGCGCCACCGGCCCGGAACCGCTCCACGAGCTCTGCCGCCTGTAAGTGGGTGGCACGGAGGTCCGCGCAGACGATCTCTTTCCTCCGTCCGCTGATGTAGGCCGACATGCCAGGCGTACAGACGAAGGTGTCTCCGGCGACCCGGACGAGGTCGAGCGCGGTGAGCACATCGAGGACGGCCTCGATCAGGCCAGGCGACGCTCCGGTCCGTTCGCTGATCTGGGCAGCGGTTTGCGGGCTGGCGAGCTCGTCGAGTATCCCAGCCTCAAGGGCACCCGCGAGTGCGGAGGAAGCCCACACGGACGCGCCCAACTCGAGGATCCTTTGCCGTTCCTGGGCCCCCGGGAGAACGATCTCCGCTTCGCCCACCCCACTGGCGGGCTCCGCGTCCGGGCGATGGCCGGCTTGCTTGCCCTGTTGTGGCTCCATGAGCCCATTCTCCCACTATCAAGCGCCAGTGTCCGCTGGCGGAGTTGCGGCGCATCAACGTGTCGGCAAGCTGACACTGCCCATGTCGAGCACCTGACAGCCGGACCGCGTGATGGACCACACAATCCTGATGTGGACGATTCATGCAGGCCTTGAAGTCGCAGTGGGATCGCGGCAAGGTCAGGAACCGATGACGAAAGGAAAGTGAGCCGCTATGGCGACGGCGTACTCGGCGAACGAGCGTGGCGCGATCGAGGATGCAGTTCGACTCTACATCGACGGCGTATCAAAGGGTGACGCCGACAAGCTCAAAACGGGATTCCACAGTGCAGCATGGATGTTCGGCTCCGTCTCGGCGGCCAGCGCTATGACATCCCGATCTGTCAGTTGACTGAAATGGTGACAATCCAGCCGTTCGGCAGCGGCGGCGCCTACACCGCCCGGATTACGTCGGTCGAGCAGGTCGGTGACGCGGCAATCGCGATCGTTAATGAGGATGGCGTCTGGGGGAGTTTGTCCTTCGTTGACTTCTTCACGCTCACGAAGATCGACGCTTCGTGGAAGATCGTCAACAAGACGTTCGCCCACACTGGTGGCGAGATACCAGCCGGCTGACCGGTCCGGCAACGACGGGCGGCGAGCCGGCCAGATCGCGTCAGGTCCGCCACTCGGCCGGGACGTGCGGGTCGGGCCGGTATGAGCAGAGGTAGCCCATGGTGACCGTCGTCGCCAGGTGTGCCCCTAGCGCCGGGTGGGCTGTCTCGATTCGCTTGAGGCAAGCACGCAGCGACTTGGTCACGTTCGAGCGCGCCCGCTTCGCCGGGGGATCGGCCGACGATGTAGTTCCCGTCGCGAGGTCGAGAACGTACCACTCGCGCCCTGGGGCGGCCAGCAAACTCCGTAGGTAGCGCAGGCCCTTGGTGTCCTTCAACCGAATGATGGTCTGTTCGAAGGCAATGGTCCAGTACTCGCCGTCGAGGCGAAAAACGGCGGCGCCAAGGACATCCTCGGGCAACGAGCCGAGCTGCGACTCGGTCACGAGCGGGGCGGGGAGCAAGCCGGTCTGGGCCGCGACGACCTCGTCGTAGAGCTGGTTCATTCCCAACTTCTGGGCCGCCTGCAGCGCGTCTGCGAGCAGCTGTCTGGCTCGCTGATGGTCCAAGGTGGCGCCCCGGCGGGCGAGCATGGCGCCGTAGGCGCCCTGGGCCAGGGCGAGGTAGGGCCGAGCACCGATCCGCGCCGCGGCCTCGATGGCCAGCTCGAAGTGGTGGGCGGCAGCGTCGAAGCGGGACAGGGTCGCGGCGAGCATCCCGAGGTAATAGGCGATGGGCCCCCCCGCGGCGACGGCGTCTCGCCCGGCCAAGGCCCAGCGGCGTTCGTACGGGCGAACGAGGTCATAGATGGCGGCCCCCTCGTGCGCTCCGGCGTGGGCAGCCAGCGACGTCATACACATGCCAATCATGGACAGCCAGAAGGGGGGCGGGATCCGGTCTCGGGCCCGCCAGATCAGGGGGAAGGCTTCCTTGATGCCAGTCCGGTCCCCGGCGAGACAGACGAAGGCCAGGTTCACCAGCCTCGCGAGTTCGGGGGGATGTTCGCGCCCCGCGGGCTCGAAGTAGGCGGCGCACTCCTGCGGCCGCCCCTGCAAGGCCCGCAGCACCGCCATCTGGACGTGGTGTGAGATCCGCACGTTGACATCTCCGACCTGCTCACCGAGCGCCAGCGAACGCAGGGCGAAGGCCTCAGCCTCGGTGAACTCACCGCGCAACATCGCCTGTGTCGCACGGAACATCAGCGAGTGGGCGTTGAAGTGGGGATACCCGGTTCGCCGGGCCAGCGCCTCGTGTATCTCGATCTCGCGATCGGCTGCCGGTATGTCGCCCATCTCGAATAGGTCCGAGAGATGCCAGACGTGCCCGGCTAGCTCCAGGGAGAAATCGCCGGCTTGCTGGGCGAGCTCGATGATCTCGGCCGACAATGTCACGCGTGTTCGGTCACACGCATTGCGCTGAGATGGTCACGCTTCCCGAGGGCCTCTACGTGAACTCGGGCAACTGGCTCTCGGGCGCCAACTACGTGGAGATCACCAAGGGTGAGCTTGTCGTGCGGACCTGGGAAGGGACTGCCGTTCATGAAGCCGGTCACGCCTCGGTGCGGAAAAGGAGCCCGTTCCCGTAGCGTTCTTCATGGTGTTCTGGCAGCGGCAGTGTCAGTGGAACGCGATCGCCAAGGGTCAGCTCATAGCCTGGGGCCGCAAGCCGTGGCTGGGGTTGAAGTTCAGGCCCCTGATACGCAATCCCTGACAGACCGGGTAGTCACGGCCGTTGACTTGCGGGATGCTGTGCCGGTGCGCGTCATCGTGCTCGGCGCGGGCGTTGCGGGGTGTGCCGCCGCGCTGGCCTTCGCCCGCGGTGCCCATGATGTGGTCGTGCTTGACCGAGCTGACATGCAGTCGTTCGACGGCTGGTCCGCAGACGACGTGTTTGCGCGGTGGCACCGGCGCGGTGTCGCTCAGTTCCGGCAGCCGCACAACTTCCTCGGGCTGGCTCGTGCCGTGCTCCGCGACCGCTTCGCCGACGTGTACGCCGCCGTGCGTGGTGTGGGCGCCACTGAGGTGAAACAAGACAGCTTCCTGTGCAATGCCGCGAGGGAAGCAGGAGACGAGGACCTAGCCACGGTGGCGTGCCGGCGCCCTGTCTTCGATGCCGCGCTGCACACCGCGGTCGCAGCGCAGCCGCGGGTCACGCACCGCAGGACCGAGGTGACCGGGCTGCGCCTGCGTGCTCACGGCCACGCCGCGCATGTCGGGGCAGTGGAGCTGGCGAGCGGGGAGTCGCTGACCGCGGATCTTGTCGTGGACGCGACCGGACGGCGCTCCCGCACGTCGGATTGGTTGTCCGTCGCCGGTGCCCGGCCGCTGCCGTCGGTCAGTTCCGAATGTGGCCTGCTCTACTACAGTCGGCACTATCGAGTCCGCGACGGCGAGCCTATGCCGCCGTACGCATCGTTGCTCGGCGGTCCCCGCGGCGATCTCGGCTACCTGGCCTTCGCCACTTTCATCGGTGACAATCGCACGTTCTGCCTGTGCATTATGGTCCCGCCCGGAGATCGCGGTTTCCGCGCGCTGCGCGACCCAACCGCGTTCCAGCGGATCGCCGTCCGGCTGCCGGGGCTGGCGGCCTGGCTGGAGCTGTCGGACCCAGTGAGCGCGGTACTGCCGATGGGGCAACTGCGAAATCAGCTGCTCGATGTCGTGGACGGCGACGGGCCGCTGCTGACTGGGCTGATACCGATCGGGGACGCGCGCTGCCACACCAACCCGACGTATGCATTCGGGGCGTCTTTGTCGCTCTGGCACGCCGTCCGCCTGGCCGACCTGGCTGACCACGCCACCGACGACAGAGATCTGGTCACCTGCTTCGAATCCGAGGTCGGCGCCGACGCGGCGGCGCGGTTTCACGCAGTCAGTGCCGAGGACCGGGACCGCGCTCGGTGGTGGTCCGGCGAACCGATCGACATCACCGACCCCACCGTCAGCCTCCCGTTGTTCCTGCGCTTCGTTGCTTACCCGGCCGCGGTGCGAGATCCCGCCCTGCTGCGCGCCGTGGCGCGCCGGATCAACGCGCTCGACCCGGTCGATCGGCTTGCCGGGAACCCGGAGCTACTGGACCGCGCCCGCGCGCTGCACGCGGAAAGCGCAGCAGATCGGCCCGCGCGGCCGCCACGATCGCTCATTGCCGCCGCGCTCGCTGGTGACGCGGCCGACGGGCCCGACTCGGTGGTCGTCGGGATCAAGTAGGCGACCTGGTGTGGTTCGCCAAAGATCACCGCCCGCTAGTCGGAACATGGGTCACGGTGATGTTGAACTGTGTCGTTGCGGTACGCGCCAGGCGCCCGTCCGTCGTGACCAGGGGGCATCCCAGACTTCCAGCGAGGGCGGCGTAGAGCGCGTCGTACCCGGACATCGCAGCGACGAACCGGCTGGCTGTGGTGAGCAGCTCCCGACACGGAACCCGGTGGATCGGAGCGTCATAAAGTAGCGCCAGGCGCTCGTCGAGCTGTGTCGGCTGAAGTGCTCCGCCCTGTTCCGCGCGGACGAGTCGACGGAACACTTCAGCATCCAGCAGGTCGGGGGCCATCGTGTCCTCGAGTAGCGCCTCCACAGCCAACCCGGACGTCGAACGCGTGAGCACCTCAAGAAACGCGCTCGCGTCGATCACGATCACGGTTGGCGCTGTTCCGGCAGCGGCTCGAGGTCACGCATGGCTCGATCGGCTTGAACCAAGTCGGCGGCTGGTGCACCGAGATCGAGCGGCTTGAGCCGACGAAGGCGTGCCAACCACTCGGTTGCGGGCGGCCGCTGCTGGTCGTTTCGGATCAAGCGCAGCAGGTAATCGCGGATGCTCAGCCCTTCCAGATTCGCGCGACGCCGCAGCTCTCGATGCAGGTCGTCCGGAACGTCCTTCACCTGTAAGGTTGCCACCGGCATGACGCTAGCATGCTGTTTGCACCCTTTGCTATGGACGCTCGGACTCGTGGTCGTTGTGGCGCAGCAGTGGGAGGATGACCAGCCCGAGTGCGGCGATCTCGACGAGGACGGTGATCAGGGCTTGCGGGGCGGGGCGCAGGCCGTATTCGATGAACCCGAAGATCCCGACGGTGCGGGACGCGGCGAACCCGCCCAGCGCGCCCAACGCCAACCCCGCGGCGGCCAGTCGCGGCACTATCGTGGCCGTGAGCAGCAGCAGGAGCGCCACGGCGAGAGCGCCGCTGGCTTGGAGCAGGAACGCCGGGCCGACGCCGGGGATGGCCCGGTAGCCGTGCAGGTAGAGCTGGGCGTGGATGACACCGCTGGTCGTGAGGCAGCCGGCCGCGGCAACCCGCGCCGTCAGTGCCAGGCTCGATTTCATGCCGGCTTCCGTCCGGTGAGTTTCCGGTCGCGGATCGCGAGGGCGTGTTGGCCGGGTTGGTAGGCGACGTCGCGGATGCCCAGCGCGGCACCGAGTTGCCCGGCGGGCAGGGTGACCGGGATCGGGCCTGGCCCGACCCCGGGGTGCGGTATGGGATACGCGGTCGTGGTCGCGCTGTAGAAGGTGACGTTGCCGTCGGTCTTGGTGAACAGCTGGTGGACGTGGCCGTTGAGGCAGGTCACTGAGGAGAACCGGCGCAGGTAGCTCAGGGCTTGGGTGGCGTCGTCGGTACCCCAGCCCCACGTCGGATACATCGCGAACAGCGGGATGTGGCTGAACACCACGATCGGTGTGTCACTGGAGAGACCGGCGACGTCGTTGCGGACGAAGTCGAGCTGGTCTGTACCGAGGTGGCCGAGCTTTTCCAGAGCCAGGGTGTTGACCAGCGCGATGACGTGGACGCCCTTGATGTCGAAGCTGTACCAGCCATCTCCGTGGGTGCCGGCACCGAACATGGCTCGGTATTTCTGCCCGTGGTCATCGACTGAGTCGTGCTCACCGGGCACCGTGAAGACTCCTCCGGTGCGCAGCCCGCGCAGCATCTGGGCGACTTGGTCGAACTGGGCCGGAGTGGACAGGTGGGTCAGGTCACCGGTGTGCATCACGAAGTCCGGGTGAAACCCCAGACTGTTGACCTGGTCGATGGCTCGGCTGAACGAGCCGGTCACGTCGGTGTTCGCCGGCCCGTGAAACCCAGGTGGCTGTCGCTGATCTGGACTAACCGCAATGCGTGCGGATCCGCGGCGAGAGCGCTGGCGGGTGGGGTCCGCCGAGGTGGCTGATCACCTCGCCGCCGGCTGACGGTGAGCACCACCGCGGCGCCGAACCACGCCGTGTGGCGGAGCAACTGGCGCGCCTGCGGCTCGGATCCCCGGCGACGCGGCTCATGGGGTCACGACCACGGTGGCCGTCATGAACGGGTGGATGGTGCACAGGTAGTCGAAACGACCCGGGGTGGTGAAGGTGTAGCTGAAACGACTGACCGGTGTTCAACGTCGGGGAGTGAAACGGACCTGCCGGCATGGCGGTCACGGTGTGTGCATCGGAGTCGCGGTTGGTCCAGGTGATCGTGCTGCCGGCCTTGACGGTCACGGTGGCCGGGGAGAACGCGAAGTTTTGGATCGCCACCGTGTTCGTGGCCACTGGCGCGTCCTGACCCGACGCCGCAGCCGGGGGCATCGACTCGGCGGGCGCGGGTGTGGTGGCGGCGGAAGTGGGGCCGCCGCAGCCGGCCAGGATGGCCAACCCCGTGACCGCCGGTATCACCAGCCTGGCCCTGAACTGGTGCCTCATGATCGACCCCTCTCCACTGGTGAGGCCCACCCGATGCGGGTCTCACCAACAGATAGGGACCGGGGTTACACCGGACCTGGCGGGGCGTAGACCTGCACCTCACCGTGCATCTCGCGCACCTCGAACTGCGGCAACGCCGCGGGCGGCACGGGCAGCTGATACCGCAGCAACTCCCCACTCAGGGCGAAGGAGGTGCGGTGGCACGGGCAGTCCAGCCGCCGGGCCGCCGCGTCCAGGGCCAACCGGCAACTCAGATGCGTGCACACCCCCGACACCGCCCGCAGCGCACCACCGGAACGCGCCACGAACCCGACCACCGAGCCCAGGTCGAAACCCTGCACGCCACCCTCGGCCAGATCCGCGCTGGCGCTCACCGTGCGCCACTGACCAGTGCTCGGGATCAACGTCTGCTCCCCGCCCGCCCCGCTCTGGGCAGGTCCCCGGCTGATCACCGTGTGGTCCACCACGGCACCAGCCGCCGCGGCAGCCACCGCGATAGAGCTCGCCGCCACCAGCCGTCGCCGGGTGCTGTCCACCACGGGTCGAGGCGCTGGCAACGGTGTCGCGGTCGGTTCCGTTGCCCGTTGGTCGGCAAGTCGCCGGTGCAGATCAGTGACGAACTCCTCGCGCGGTGTCGCGCTACCCGGCTGCGCGGCCCGCAGCGTGATCGCCGCGCGCAACTGCCCGACGTCGGTTTCATCAGCCCGAAACGACCGTGGCCGACGACCCCGCAACAGATCCGCGACGAACCGGCGCGCGCCCCGTGCACTCACCTGCCCACCTCCAGCTGCGCGGCTCGACGCAATGCCCGATGCTGCAGCACTTTCGCATACGCCACGCTTATCCCCAGCGCAGCTGCGGCCTCACGCACCGAACAGGATTCCACAAACCGCAACTGCAGGATGCGCTGATAGAGCTCGGGGAGCCCCGCCAGGATCAGCGCCGCCCGTGCCGTCGCGTCCGAGGCCGCCGCGGTCTCGGCCGGCGCCGACTCCAGCCCCTCGTCATCGGAGAGCACGGTGATCTCGCGGCCCAATGTCCGCCGCCAATGCCCGGCCAAGACCGTTCGCGCGGTGGCTGACAGGTAGGCCCGCACCTCACCCACGCTGGCCGAGACCCGCAGCGGACGCAGCGCCGCCAGGAAGACCTCCGCGGTCAAATCCTCCGCGTCCGGCCGGTTACCGACCTTGGCGAACATCAGCCGATACACCCGATCGACGTTGTCCCGGTACACCGCCTCCCAGTCCGGATAGAACTCGCCATCGACCACACGCAACTGTGGCCCGTCCGCGCCTGGCTCGTCAGCCCCGGCGCCCATCCGGGGGGCAGCAGCGTGACCACGCCCCGTCCGTCCGATCACACCAGCCATCACCTCCGCGGCGAGCGCCAACCCGGCTCCACCTACAAATAGGCACAGGGGTTACACCGCACACCTGGCAGAGAGGGGGCCGCTGCCCGACAGCACGCACCGGTTATCGGCTGGCGGACTACTAGATGTTTGATTCCGTGAAGATCGTGTGAGGGCGCGTCGCTACCGCGGACGTGGACGGAGGGCGTTCAAGATCAATGTGTGACCAAAGAACTGAACACCCTCCTGACCGCACTCTACGTGTTGATCGACGATCACGTGGCTGCGGCGCGCGTCGGTCGTGGCCGGGCACCCCTGCTCTCCGACAGTGAACTGATCACCTTGGCGGTGGCCCAGATGCTGCAGGGCTATCACTGCGAACGTCGCTGGATCCGGCATCTTCGCAGCAGCCCCCAGTGGCGTGCGATGTTCCCCTACCTGCCGGATCAGTCGGGCTACCACAAGCGGTTGAAAAACGCCCAACCGTTGCTGTGCAAGGCGATCCTCACCCTGGCCTCGTGCTGCCCGTCCTGGTTCGACGACCTGTGGATGACCGACGCCACCCCGGTTCCCTGCGGCATGTCACGCGAGACAGTGAAACGCTCGGACCTGGCCGGGCACGCCGGCTATGGCTACTGCGCCTCGCACTCCCGCTGGTACTGGGGCCTGAAGCTCTACCTGGTCTGCACCGGCGATGGAATGCCGATCATGTGGTGCCTGGCCAACCCCAAGATCGGAGAACGCGAGGTGGTGGCCGCCATGCTGCAACACAACCACCACCTCGTCCGCACCGGGCAGATCCTGCTGGCCGACAAGGGCTTCGCCGGCAAAGGATTCAAACAACTCACCGACGCGATGGGACTGCGTCTGCTGCGCCCCGACCGCAAAGACGAGACCTACCGCAACGGCAACCTCGGTGGCGTGCGCCAGTGGATCGAATCGGTCAACCAGACCCTCAAAAGCCAGCTCGACCTCGAAGACCACGGCGGCCGGACTCCCGCCGGAGTGTTCACCCGCGTCGCACAGCGCCTACTGGCCATGGCCGCCGGGATTTGGCACAACTGGACCACCGGCGTCACCAGCAAACGCTCACTGACCGCCTACGACCACTAACACCAACTTCACGGAATCACTCATCTAGGCGCTTGACTGTCCCGATCAGATCACCTGGAGTAGGGCCTGCATCTCACTGATCTGAGCTTGCTGTGCACTGATGATCTGTTGGGCGAGGTTGCGGGCGGCGGGGTTGCTGCCCTGGTTCAGCTCGGTCTGAGACATGGTTACCGCGTCCTGGTGGCGGATGATCATTGTCTGAAGAAACATCCGATCGAACCCGGCGCCGCTCATCGTCGCGGGTACCTGTCCGTGCCCCAGGCCGCCCATGGTGCCCATGCCGGCCGTGGTGGCCGGGGTAGAAGCGCCCCATGCGGTGAGTAGATCGCTCATTTGCTGGGTCTGCGGGCGCTGCTCGGTGCTGATCCGGTTGGCGAGATCCTTCACCTGGGGTGATGTCGTTTGGCTGCTGGCCATCTGTGACATCGCGATGGCCTGGGCCTGGTGGGGAATCATGTTCTGGAGGAAGACGACGTCGGCTTGGTTGTGTTGCTGTTGCGGGTTGGCCGCCGCGCTGCTCGCGACGCGTGGTGGTGGGGGCGCGGGGCTGGGGGTGGTCTTGCTGCCGCAGCCGGCGAGGAGTCCCCCGACAGTGGCCGCGGCGGCGAGCACTGTGGCCACATGGTGGATACGCATAATCGATCGGTCTCCTTCGCTCAAGTGCTGCGCTGCGGGGCGCGAGCAGAACGTTCTCACGAGTAAGCAAAGGTAATTTCCACGCGGGGCGGTCCGGGCGTCGTCCCTGGGGCCGAGGCCACCTCCGTAGAAACGCACAGTCTCCCGGCGCGTCAACCACGTGCATCGATGAGGGCGGCGTGGTGACCGCGCCGCTGATCAAGCCCGGCGGCATCCTCACCACCCCCCCACAGTTTTCCTTCGATGTTTACTGCGGGTGAGGTGGGGTAACCCTCTGCAACCAGAAGGCTTTGGGTTGACCTGTGGGTGAAGCCGCGGTCGACCCGGTGGAATCGATGGGAAGGGACGGTTCAGACGTGAGCGAGGCGACGGTGCGGTGGCGGGCGTGTACGGGTCGATGGAGGACACCCGTTGGTCACTCGGTTGGCCGAACAGATCCCGCAGCTGGTGCGAAATGAGCTGCGGCTGGCGCAGACGGAGCTCGAGCACGAGGGCAAGCGGATTGGCATCGGCGCGGGGTTGGCCGGTGCCGGTGGGCTGATCGCGCTGTACGGACTGGGCGCTTTGGTGGCCGCGACGATCGCCGCGTTGGCCTTGGTGTTGCCGGTGTGGGCAGCTGCGCTGATTGTCGGCGGTGTCGTACTTTCGCTCGCCGGGGTGCCGGCCCTGACCGGCATCGGCCAGCTCAAGCGCGCTGGGCCGCCGATGCCGGAGCAGGCGATGGCGAGTACCAAACGCGACATCGAAGCCGTCAAGGCGAGCGCAAAGCGATGGCTTCCCCCATTGGCTAGCGTTTGTTATTGTCGGCGTTTCGGAGCATTTCGTATTCTGGCCGCTGATGTTTTGAGGGCAAGAGGATATGGCGATAGTAGCGCACGATCACGATAATGCGAGCCGCCGAAACGGAAACCACGGCTCCGGACCGAGGGCTGGTCATCACCCGCTGGTCGCGCAACCGCACACCGGTGATGAAGGGCCGGTGGCCGCCGCTGAAGCGGTCGCCTCCCAGCTCAGCACCTCGGAGCACGTCCTAGGTCCACCCGGCAAACCGCTCAACCACCGATCGCCATTTCTCATCGGTATGAGTGCCGCCGCCGGAGTCGCGGTGACGATCGGCGTGGTTGAAATGATCATCACCGTTCGCGACGTTTTACTGCTGATCGGGGTGGCGCTGTTCGTGGCGATCGGCCTGGAGCCCGCGGTGTCGGTGCTGGCTCGGCACAAATTCCCGCGGTGGGCGGCGGTGCTCACGGTGCTGCTGGTGGGCCTGGGCGTGGTAGGTGGTTTCCTCGCCGCGGCGATCCCCCCGCTGGCGGCCCAAGCTACCCAGTTCGTCAGCCAAACCCCGGGCATGGTGTCCCGGCTGCAGAATCACAATTCGCTGCTCGGTCAGCTCAATGATCGGTTCCACCTCCAACAACGCATACAGCACACCCTCAGCGGGGACACCTCGGGCTTGGCCAACGGCCTGCTCGGCGCCGGTCAGGTCGTCTTCAGTGCGCTGGCCAGCACGCTGATCGTCGTGGTGCTCATCGTGTACTTCGTGGTCGACCTGCCCCGGATCCGGGCGACGCTCTACCGGCTGGTGCCGGATTCCCGCCGGCCACGGGCGATCCTGCTCGGCGATGAGATCTTCGCCAAGTTCGGGGGTTACGTGCTGGGCAACCTGCTGATCTCGCTGATCGCCGGTGCCCTGTCGTTCATCTATCTGGCGATCATGGGGGTGCCCTACGCGCTGTTGCTGAGCATCTTCGTGGCGATCCTGGATCTGGTCCCGGTGATCGGCTCCACCATCGCGGGGGTGGTGGTCTGCCTGGTCGCGCTGAGTGTGTCGCTGCCCGTCTGCCTGGCGACCGTCGGCTTTTTCGTGGTCTACCGGCTGGTCGAGGACTACCTGCTGGTCCCCAAGATCATCGGCCGGGCGGTCGAGGTGCCGGCCTTGGTGACCGTCGTGGCGGTCCTGGTGGGCGGCGCTCTGCTGGGCATCGTGGGCGCCCTGGTCGCCATCCCCGTCGCCGCGGCGCTGCTCCTGTTGACCCGTGAAGTGCTCTTCCCCCGCCTCGACCACGCCTGACCGCATCCGCGCCTGCCTCACTGGTCGGCTTCCCTCGCCCGTGAGGGCGCCACCACCCGGGGTGCCGTAAAGGCCCCGAGGTAGCGACGAGGTGAGAACACCTGCTCACCAACCCCGCAGGTGCACCTCGCTTCCGGCGTCACTCCGGCAGCCGCGCTTGCGACCAACCGCCAGCTCCTGTCGCTCTGCGTCAGCGAATGCTGGCCTGCGGCGGGGAGGGAAGTGTATAGTCAATCCGTCAGGGTATTGCACCGATTGTTTTGCTTATCGAGGGGAGCTAAGGATGTCGGAAGCAACGAATATAGACGCAGGTAACGAAGAGCCGGATCCGGCCACGGATGAGAACCTTCCGGAATCGACGGGGGCGGGCGATGCAAAGAGAAACAGGGAAGGCGCCCCCGATACCGAAGCTGAAGCTGGAGTCGGCGGACCTGACTAACAAGCAATATCCGCTATAGGGGCGGGCCGTGTGGTGTTGGGCGCCGTCACACGATGGTGCGCCCAACACCGTCTCTGCACACCCACCAGACCCTCAAGCCGTCGACAGGTCGTACGTCGGATTTCCGAGCCCTTATGCCGAATTTTGCGTCAGCCGCCTGAGTCATCAAGGAGTTCGAGGTCGACTAGTCCGCGATCAGTTCGCTATCCGACAGGGAATGTTCAACGGGAGTTGTCTATTCGGGAAACGGTGTTGATCGCGTCCAGAACAGCCGGAAAGGCCGTCGAAGCTGGGTCGATGACGTCGAAATGTCCGGTGCCGGGCAACCTGGTCAATGTGATCTCGCGCCCGCTCCCGGCGATAGCGAGATCGTAAAAACGCTGGCTGATCTGGAAGGGAACGTGATCGTCCGCGCTGCCGTGGAGCAGTACGCAGGGGTTCTGAGCGGAAGCAGGCGAGCGGGATCAGCCGTCGCGTAGCGGGCGGCATACTGCATCGGACCGCCGCCGAGCAGACGTTCCACCGCGCCTGCGCCGAGGTCTAGCCGGTGCGCCTCGTGAAGGTCACTAACCCCGGCCAGCGCGACGACCCCCGTGATGGGCAGGCGCTCAGTGCGCCGACCCGCGCTGCCCAGTGGCAACTGCCGCCGTAACGCCGCCCACAACGCCAGGTGTCCGCCTGCCGAGTGACCCACTAGCACCGTGCGGTCGTCGTCGAGGAGCCCAGCGGTGAGGTTGGGCAACGCGTCCAGGCCGTCAGCGACGTCCTGGAAGGTTCCCGGCCAGCCGCCTCGTGGCTGGCCGACCCTGTGGTATTCCAAGGCCGCCGCGACGAAGCCATGGTCGGCCAGAGCGGCGCACAGCGGCCGAATGTGGGCGCGGTCGTACCGTGCGGCCCAGAAGCCACCGTGGATGACGACCACCGTTGGGAAGCCAGGAGCGCCCTTCGGCCGCCACAGTTCGATGACGTGTTCGGAGCCCTCGCCGTAGCGCACCGTGTGGTCGGAGGCACGCGCTCCGCGGTTCAGCGCTCGTCTCAGGCTCATCCGATACCTAGGTGAGGGCCGATGTCGAGCACGGTGATCACCGCGACGGTTTGATTGTCGCGGATCTCATCCGGCCCGTACATCCACCAGATCCGCCACGCGCCGGGAGTACGATTTTCCACGTATGAGTCCCACACCTTTGCCTTCGGAGTGCCGAGGAAATTCTCGTACTGATGGGAATGTAACCGTGGGTGACGGGGGTTGATTTGCAGCAATCCCAGGGCGCGGCGCACCTTGCGCAGTTTGGCCGCGTACTGGGGACTGCTATCAAGCAAATCGAGCGTTTCCCTGGCGGGGATGGCAAGACGTAGCTGATAGGAGGCCATCCGGCTACTCGTCATCGGTGTCCGTGGCGTAACCGGTGAAGTCACCTAGATCGACGGTGCGCCCGGCTTGGGCCTCGGCAATCCCCATGCGGATCCGGTCGGCCAGGGCAGGCCTCTCCCAGACGATCAGCTCGCGCTCGGGGATGGAGACCACTGGAGTGAGCAGCAGCACGCCATCGATGTTGCGGGCCACCCGGTAGCGCCCTCCTGGTTCAGCGCCGGCGCGGCCCAGGCTGACCCGGCCGCGGCCGTCTACCTCGGCTTCGGTGATGACCTCGAAGGGGACGGGCAGTCCTTCTGGCATGGCGGACATGGCAACCTCCTGCCTCCGCTGGCCAGCCTCCACCCCAAAGGGAAAGTAGGCAAGTGGGTAGTACCCACCTTACAGCGCCGGATGCGGCGGGGACGTGGTTCCGGGCAGCAGGCGTCACCCAAGCAGGCGTCACCCACGTCTCACGAAGTGTAACGACAATGGCGACGGAGACAGTTACGACGATGTGAGGAACGAGATGGGGAGCACCGGGCCGGTGGGAAAGTTTCCCATCACCTCCCTGCACTTACCTGCCTCGCCAAAACCGCGGAATCCAGCGGAACACGCGTACGTGATCGACCTCGATACCCCTTTCGGCCAGCAATTCTCCACGTCGAGATAAGACAGGCCGTAGCGCACGTACCGGCGCACTGTCACCATGATCACGTCAGGTGGGAAGCGGAACCAGCGAAGCTCGATCTCGGCTCTGGTACACAGCACCCACGGCGATGCGTCAACGCAGCTTGCCCGAGCTGGTGACCTGCCACGGACAGGGCCATTAGGAGCATCAGCGTCCGTCGACCTGGGTTCCGCTGCTGCACTTCCTGTGATTGGCGGCTTCGGTCACACTGCTGGTCAACGGGTGTGGGTGCCATGCATGACTCGGGGACCGGGGGCCTGGTGGACCAGGAAAGCAGCGGAGCGGCGAGCGCGTTGGGCGTCGGTGTGGAGTTGCGGGTGTTGGGTCCGGTGGAGGCGGTGGTTGGTGGCCGGATGGTCGAGTTGGGGACGCCCAAGCAGCGTGCGCTGTTTGCGTTGTTGGTGAGTCGGGTGGATAGGCCGGTGGCGGTGGATGTGCTGCTGGAGGAATTGTGGGCGGGGGCTCCGCCGCCGGCGGCGATGACGTCGCTGCAAGCTTATGTGGCCAATTTGCGGCGGCTGCTAGAACCGGATCGTCCACCGCGGACACCGGCGAAGGTGTTGCGCACTCGCGCTCCAGGTTACCTGTTGGATAGCCATAGCGTCGACATCGACGTCCACCGGTTCAGTGAGCACGCCATGGCGGGATGGGGGGCGTGGTACCGAGGTGATCCGCAGCGGGCATTGAGGGAGTTCGAGGCGGGGTTGGCGTTGTGGCGTGGGGAGGCCTACGCCGAGGTGGTCGACGCCGCGTGGGTGGCGTCAGAGGTGGCGCGGCTCGAGGAGATGCGGTTCTCGGTGCTGGAGGGACGGTGTGCGGCACTGCTGGCTGTGGGGGCTCATGAGGCGGCAGTGGCTGAGTGCAAGGCCTATGTACATGCCCACCCACTGCGCGAACATGGGTGTGAGCTATTGGCTCTGGCGTTGTACCGGGCGGGGCGGCAGGCCGACGCGCTGGCAGTGCTACGGACCACTCGGAGGAGGCTGGCCGATGGGCTGGGCATCGACCCCGGCTTAGCGCTGCAACGCCTGGAGCGCGACATCCTGAACCAGGCCCCGGTCCTGGACTGGCGTCCCCCGACCTCCGCACGCATCGTCGCCGCCGAGGTCACGGTCGCACCCCAGGCCATAACGCCGCCGATCGAGGAGGGGGAGATCTTTGTTGGGCGGGAGCTGGCGCTGCAGCGACTAGTCGAGACGTTGGCCATAGCAGTGGGTGGTCGTGGGCGGGTGGTGTTGGTTGCCGGGGAACCGGGAATCGGCAAGACCAGGCTGCTGCGGCGGTTCGCCGAGTTGGTGGGTGTACCAGTGGTCTGGGGCGCCTGCCCGGAGCACGTCGCCGCGCCCCCGCTGTGGCCTTGGGAGCAGGTGTTGCGCGCGGTGCGCACCCGTTGCCCGCAGCGTCTAGTGCCGGGCTCGGTGGCCGAGCTGCTGGACGGGGACACCCAGCAGCTGGCGGAGGGCGTGGACGTCGCCGGTGCTGCGTTGCGGCGGTTCGAGGCGATCGGGCAGTACCTGACCGATGGACCGGGCCCGCTGGTGGTGGTCCTTGATGACTTGCACTGGGCGGATTTGGCCTCGCTACGGCTGCTGGCTTACTTGGCCGACACCATTGCGAATCGACCGCTCCTTCTGATGGGCTCCTACCGGTGCCATGAGTCCGTTGCGGTCGCAGAGACGCTGGCTGCATTGGCCCGCACCGGGGCGGTGCGGATCGAGCTGAGTGGCCTGGATATCGAGAGCACCCGGGCCTTGGCGAGCGCGGTGACTGGCTGGGAAGTCAGCAAGCCCACTGCGGCAAAATTGTGGGCCCGCACCGAGGGCAATCCATTTTTTCTGCGGGAACTAATAGGGCTGCTGATCAGTGAACACCGCATGGATCAGCCAGACACCGCGCCGGTTCCGCTGCCGGTGCGCGAGGTGGTCCTGCGCCGCATCGGCCGCCTGCCCCAGACAACGGCCGCAGTGTTGTCTGTGGCTGCCATCGCCGGCCGATACTTCGACATCAACGTCATTGCCGAGGCCGCATCAGTCGAAGTCGAGGCGGCGTTGGATGCCATCGACACCGCAGTTGCAGCCGGCCTCGTGTCAGAAGACCAACAGCGGCTGGGCTGGTTCGGCTTCACCCACGCGCTGGTCGCCGAGGCACTGTATGAGACCACCGGACGGCTACGCCGGGTCCGCTGGCACCGGCGGATCGGACAGGCGGCGGCTCGTGCGTGGTCCAGGCAGGACGAGCGGGCCGCCGACATCGCAAGGCACTGGCTGCTCGCCGCCGAACTCGACCCAGACACCGCTGCCCAAGCCTCAACCCACGCCGCCACCGCGGCCCGCGTCGCTGATGCCCGGCTGGCGCCGGAGGACGCCGCCACCCTATGGCGGCAAGCTCTGGCCGCCGCCGACTTAGCCGGTGCCGAGGTCGATCGCTACCAACTGCTGATGGGTCTGGCGACCTCGCTGTACCGGGCTGGCCACCTTCATGACGGGCTACCGATGTTTGTCCAGGCCATGAACCACGTCCTCGGACAGGACGGTATAAACGGTGCCGACACTTCCCGGCTGGTCGCCGCGGCGCTGGCAGCTATGGGCGAATCGAACTGGTACCCAGTGCCGTACGGTGTAGTCGACGACGGGCTTGTCGATGTCCTCAAGCGTTCGCTGACGCGACTAGCCGACCCCGCGCAGCGGGCGCTGGTGTTAGCCTGCCTGGCCGCCGCCCGTTATTACGACGACAACCCAGAGCACCGCGCCACCCTATCCGACGAGGCCCTTGCTCTCATCCGCCCTACCGGTGACGAGAAGATGGTGGCCCACGCGCTGCGCCTGCGCGCAATGGCGCTACGCACCCCCGACTACCCCGTGCAGTGCCTCGCGGCAACCACTGAGTTACTAGGCTTGCTCGGGCTGCCCTCGCCGCTTACAGCCGGGGCCCGGCTGTTGCGCGTCGATGCGCTGGTGATGCTCGGCCGCGCCCCGGAGGCGGCCATCGAGGTCGACCTGGTAACCCCGCTCATCGAACGTCTGCAGTCACAGCTGCTTCGGGTTCAGCTGAACTGGGCCCGGGCTGGCCTGCTGCTGCTTGCCGGTCGCTGGTCCGACGCCGACACGCTGAGCCGAGCCACCTACGACTTACACGCTCGTACGAGACGGTTCCTTGCGCGGGTCGGCCGATTAATGCAGCGATGGGAGGCGGCGTTTCTCACCGGCAACGGCGCGGATCTCGTCGAGGAATTGAGCACCGCTGCCAACGCCATCAGCATCCCAGGGTTGTGGGCGATTCTGGCGATGGCCCTGGTGGAAGCAGGCCGCACCGAGGAAGCCCGCTCCGCCTTGTGCGGCGTTGCCCTGGGCCGGAAGGACTATATGTGGCTATACACCCGGTGTTGGAGCCTACTCGCCGCGGCCCGCCTCGGCGAAGCAGAGTTCATGACCCAACTGCGTGGCCAACTGCTTCCCTACCGCCGGCTGGCCTGCACCGCCGGTTCGGCGATCGTCGTCAGCGGGTCAGTGGCCTACTTCACCGCCGAGGCCGCACTAGATGTTTGATTCCGTGAAGATCGTGTGAGGGCGCGTCGCTACCGCGGACGTGGACGGAGGGCGTTCAAGATCAATGTGTGACCAAAGAACTGAACACCCTCCTGACCGCACTCTACGTGTTGATCGACGATCACGTGGCTGCGGCGCGCGTCGGTCGTGGCCGGGCACCCCTGCTCTCCGACAGTGAACTGATCACCTTGGCGGTGGCCCAGATGCTGCAGGGCTATCACTGCGAACGTCGCTGGATCCGGCATCTTCGCAGCAGCCCCCAGTGGCGTGCGATGTTCCCCTACCTGCCGGATCAGTCGGGCTACCACAAGCGGTTGAAAAACGCCCAACCGTTGCTGTGCAAGGCGATCCTCACCCTGGCCTCGTGCTGCCCGTCCTGGTTCGACGACCTGTGGATGACCGACGCCACCCCGGTTCCCTGCGGCATGTCACGCGAGACAGTGAAACGCTCGGACCTGGCCGGGCACGCCGGCTATGGCTACTGCGCCTCGCACTCCCGCTGGTACTGGGGCCTGAAGCTCTACCTGGTCTGCACCGGCGATGGAATGCCGATCATGTGGTGCCTGGCCAACCCCAAGATCGGAGAACGCGAGGTGGTGGCCGCCATGCTGCAACACAACCACCACCTCGTCCGCACCGGGCAGATCCTGCTGGCCGACAAGGGCTTCGCCGGCAAAGGATTCAAACAACTCACCGACGCGATGGGACTGCGTCTGCTGCGCCCCGACCGCAAAGACGAGACCTACCGCAACGGCAACCTCGGTGGCGTGCGCCAGTGGATCGAATCGGTCAACCAGACCCTCAAAAGCCAGCTCGACCTCGAAGACCACGGCGGCCGGACTCCCGCCGGAGTGTTCACCCGCGTCGCACAGCGCCTACTGGCCATGGCCGCCGGGATTTGGCACAACTGGACCACCGGCGTCACCAGCAAACGCTCACTGACCGCCTACGACCACTAACACCAACTTCACGGAATCACTCATCTAGCCCTCCGCGACCCCGACGCCGCCCTCGCAGACCTTGCCCTGGCTATCAAAGCCGACCAGGCGATGGGCGCGCTGCACTGGCTGGCCCGTGCTCGCGACGCCACCACCCGGACCCAACGGCTGCGCCAAGCGGCCACCAAGCCCAGCCAAGACCAGTGACCCATGGCGGGCGCACGTTACCGGGTGATTTCCGACCGGTCTGAGTGGTCGCCGGAGGTTGTCGGTGGTGTGCGAGACACTTCGGTATGCGTGCTGCACCGTTGGGGCTGCGGGAGGGCGATCGTGAGCACCTCGAAGGGTGGTTGCGGTCTTCGAGGATCCAGGCGGGTCGGCGCAACGGGCGGGGATCGTGCTGTTGGCTGCCGAGGGGCTGACCAACACCGATATTGCCACTCGGGTAGGGTGTCGCGTCCGACAGTGACTGGCTGGCGGCAGCGCTATGTGCGCACCTCGCGCGGGGGATACTTCCGGTCATGGATATTGTCGATCTCGGCGACCTTGACCTGCCGATGGTCGAGACGCTAAGCCCGGACTACCTGGCTGACCCACACGGTACCTGGCGCGCGGTACGTCAACGGCACTGGCTGGCCTACACCGAGCTGGGCCTAAACGTGCTGGCCTACGACGCGGTGACCGAGTTGCTGCGAAGCCGCTCGTTGGTGGTCACCGGCGACGCCTACCTACAACTGCAAGGCATCACCTCAGGCGTATTACACACCTACTGGACTAACGGGCTGCTCGCCTTCATTCCCGGCCGGCGTCATGACCGCTTACGCGCGCTGATGACCTCTGCATTCGCCCCACGGACGGTGGAGGCCATGCGTCGCACCATGCGGGAGGTGGCTCAGCGGCTCGTCGCCGAGTTCGCCCCCCTCGGCCACGCCGACCTCGTGACCACCTTCGCCCACCGTTATCCCATGGAGATCATCGCCCGCATGATCGGCATCCCGCCGGCCGACATCAACCGCTTCGCCCACTGGTCGACCGACATCGGTCTCGCGTTCGCCTTCCCCGTCGCGCCAGTACTGGACCGGGTAGAAGCCGCGATCGCCGGCATGTTCCATTACGCCGGGGAGTTGATCGAGCGCCGCCGCTCCGAACTGGGCGAGGACCTGCTCTCTCGGCTGATCTCCGAAGAGCAGGATGGCGACCGGCTGTCCACTCAGGAGCTGCAGTGGCAGCTGGTCAATCTGACCTTCGGCGGCCACGACACCGCCCGCAGTGCCCTGGCCTACCTGTTGCGTGCCTTCTGCGATCAGCCCGACCAATGGGAGCAATTGGCCGAAAACCCTGACCTCGCCGCAAACGCCGTGGCAGAGGGCCTGCGGCTGCACCCCATCGCACCCGCGCACTCGCTGCGGATGGCGGCCACCAACATCGTGCACGGCGGGGTCCGTATCCAGACTGGCACAATGGTCATACTCCGAGCCGACGCCGCCAACCGGGACCCGCTCGTGTTCCCCGACCCCGACCGCTTCAACATCGCCCGCCCCAACGCCGCCCAGCACGTTACCTTCGGCGCCGGGCTGCACTACTGCCTCGGTGCGTACCTGGCCATGGCTGAGCTGACCGAGGCGCTACCCATTCTGGCCCAGGCTATGCCGAAGATGCGGCTGGCTGGCGTCGAGCGCTGGCGCCCGTATTCCAGTGCCGTTCTCGGTCCCGAGCACCTGCCTCTGAGCTGGGCCACGACTTGACCACGCCGTGGCGGTCTTCCCCGCGACGGATTGCTGCCGAGCCCACGCCACTCGTCGGGGCGGCGAGTGGCGATCACCATGCCCAGGCGCGTTGCAGGATTGCCACCGACCTGCACGCGGCGATAGACCTCGGTGATCGCAAATCTCAAGTGCATCGCGCAGACGGGGTCAAGCCGGTCGGCGCTGTCGAGCAGGTACAACTGCTGGCGACTCCGGCCGCTGACAGTCACGGCAATGCGCCGAAGGGTGGCATCCGGGATCGGCTCGCCGTCAGGCGGGTCTGCGACGTCGACGTCCAGCAGGGTGCCGAGGAGCCGCCCGGCGTTCGTGCACAGCTCCCTCGGCTGCTCGCTCACGTCGACCAGCCGTTCCGACCATCCACTGTCCTTCTCCATCAGGCTGCGATGCACCTGGTTCAACAACCATGACTTCCCCATCCCGGGCGGCGACACAATCACCCACAGGTCGCGACCTCCGCTTCTCGTGAGGGCGTTCACCACTGCGTCCAGTTCGTCGTCACGGTTGCGGAAGACCACCGTGGGCCGGAGGGCGGACTGACCGGCCTCCTCCGGTTCGGCGTCGAGGTCGAGAGCGAGCCGATGGCCTTCAGCTTGCCCTCGGTCAGTGGCGCGGTTGCGTTCAATTGGTCGTAGCTCCTGAGGAACCCCGATTCGGGCCGGGACGTCTCCGCGACCTTGAGGACGTAGATGAACTGACGATCGGAGCCAAAATCGATCTCACGCAGCAGAGCGACATCCCGTTCGTGCCGACACCATGCCGATGTCAGGAAATTCGGAGACAGCAGGACGACGAAGAGATCCGCCTCCGCGATGGCCCGCTCCATCTCGCCGACGAACCGCCGGCCCCGCTGCTCCTCGTTCTGGAACCAGTAGGGCTCAATCCCTTGTCCCGTAACCAGCGCGCGAGCCGATCGGCGACAGCTTGGTCTTCCCGGGCGTAGCTGAGGAATACGCGCTTCATCGGGCGAACTCCGCGGCTTTCGCCCACCGGTTTCGCGACCATGCCCCACTCACAGTGCCCTCCGAAAACCTGCCACGGCAGCACACCTGAGCGATGCTGCGTGACGGTACTCAGCTGCGGGCGTCACCGGCGCGGCGTACAGAGGTGATGTCGCTCGGGAGCAGCGACTCGCAACATCGCCGTCCATGGCGCGGACATAGCGCGGCCTCAGGTGAGGATTTCGATGCGTGGTCGCGGTATTCACTGCAGGCGCCTTCCGAGCAGGCGACATCAGCGTCGCTGATCACCATGCTGCGGTGTGGCGGCGGTCACAGCAAGTGCTATTCGGTGACAACGAGCCGGGAACCGTGGGGAAACGGGCCAGAGTCGGGAGGGCGAGGGTTCGCTAGTTGACTTTCTCATGCGCGTTGATCAGCGCTATGACGCCTTCTGCTCGGCTGGATCCTCGGCGAGCTTGGCCATCCAACCCTCGTTCTCGATGGAGATGACGCCCTCGGCCTCGACAGCGAGCGCGCCAAGCTCCGTCTGGTCGACCGCGGTGGCGGCCTTGCGACGCAACTGGTCCAGGCGTTCCGCGGTGCGCAGGAACTCGATCAGCTGGTAGTCGTACCGGCTCGCCGCGACGTGCACGGCCAGCGCGGTGCTGACAGTCGTGATCACGGCGATCCAGGGGGCGAAGGACGTGTTCCCACCCGCGGCCACGAACGCACCGACGACGACACCGATGGCCCCGAGCGCGATTCCTACGCTGCGGAACCAGCGCAGCCGCCGTTGCAGCTCCTGGGCCCGGCGCCGGTAGTAGCCGTCAACCTGCCCGGTAACGCGCACCGCGAAGTACGAGGTCAGGTCATGCACCGCCGGCAGCGGCCGCTCCTCGGCGACGATGCCGTTTCGGTAGCGGAGCAGGTCGGCGCCGTCGGCGCGGACCTTGTCGGTCTCGTCCCGCAGTCGAGCGGCCTGGGCGTCGCCGCGGTACTCTCCGGCGCGCGCCAGCCATAGATACACATCACTCTTGAGCGCCTCGGATACCGAACGTGCCCGGGTCCAGTCCCGCAGCCGTTCTCCGCTCCAGTACGGCCGAAGCAACGGGAGAACCCCCGCGCCCAGGCCCGCGAGAACAGCCAACACCCGGCTAGCATCGGCCGGCCAGGCAGCCAGCGAGGTCATCGTTAGCCCAGCGGCAGCACCCAGCACCGCCGCTGTCACGGTGGCCGTGAGCGCTGTGAGGCGGGCGCGTTCGATCCGCTTCTTCATCCGGTTGGCGGTGCGCGACCAGAGCGACTGCTCGCGCCACAACTCTTCGACGAGATCAGGAGCCGACATGATCACCAGCTTTCCACTAACTGGGTCGGCACCGCGATCGTGCGCGTAGTCGTCGCCTAACGCTCCGGGCTCTTGATCCCGGCCGGGATCGGGCGGACCACACTGAGGCTTATGCGAAACGTAGTGTGAAGAAGTGGAGTGCTCGGACGGCGTTGAAGGCTGTGGGGTAGGTGCGCTCGGGCCTGCGGTAGTCGGTGTGCATGCAGCGCCAAGCCTTGAAATGAGCGATCGCGCGTTCGATCACGTAGCGGATCTTATTGATCGAGGTGTTGAACTCTTTTTGCCAGTCGAGGAGCTCCCCGCCGGCTGGTTTGCGGTACGGGGTGGTGATGCCGGTTCCAATGTAGCCTTTGTCGCCGATAGCGTTGTCGTGGTGGAGAAGTTCGTTCAGGCCGGTCTGGTGCATGGCCTTTGCATCGTGGGTGTTTCCGGACAGGGGGTCGGAGATGTGCATCAGGTTCCCGGACAGATCGCAGACGAACTGGTGGGCGTGGCCCGTGGTCTTGTGCTTGCCGGAGTATAGCTCGGGTGCATCGGCCCAGGACCAGCACGGACACAGCGATCCGTCGACCACGGCGACTCGGCCCTCAATGTCCTCGGGCAGCTCGGGCACGAACTCGTCGAGCGCCTCGGCGATGATTTCTTCCAGGTCACCGATCGCTCGGGAGATCGTGGATTGATCAACGAACAGCAGTTCGGCGATCACTTCCTGTGTGATGTTGGTGCGGAAGTAGGTAACGACTGCTTTTACCGCCTGACGAAGCGTCAGTTCTCTGGGTCTGCCTTGTCCGCTATTCCAGACCACTCGCTGTTCGACGCGGTCAACGAGCTCGTCGAATTGCTCGGACGTGAGTCCCGTAGTAGCCTGGCCTGGCAATGGTCCCTCCGGGGTGTGAAGACTATTGGCGTAGCCTTCAAATTCTCCCGTTGGGACCATTGCCCTACTGGTTACGACACGCCGAAATGTTCAAGCTCTTTAAAGGGCTTCTGCATAAGCTTCACTGTTCGCCGCTAACCTTCGCCGTTGGCATCACGCCGTTGTGGGCTGTGTCAGGATCTTGGACGTTACTCGTGGTGGTCCTGGTCAGGCTGCTGTCGGAATCTGGTAGTCGGCGCTCGCACCACGATTTTTCAGCTCAGGGCCGATTTATGGCTCTGGCTTGGTGCCCCCGGCAGGATTCGAACCTGCGACACACGGTTTAGGAATGGTTCGTCAGTAGCAGACTGTGCACAGCGTTTGACGTGCTGTTTTGTCTTGATTACCGGTGGTCGGACTCGCGGTCATTTCGCATCCGCTTCGCGTTTCGCGAGCACTAGCTTGGAAGGCCGCGCGCTACAGGCCGTCAGAGGCTTCGATCGGTGGTCAGGCCGGGTCACGGGGTACCGCTGTTGACCGTGGTTGACCGGTGGTAATGGCACGCTAATGGCACACGCGGGGTGTTGGCCTGCCGCAGGACGGAGGGTGGGGAGCGGGTATCCCGTCGCGTCGGCGAGCTTGCCTTGGAGCGGGTCGGGGGGAAGACATCCAGATGGAGCACCCAACGGCTGAACGATCTGGATGTCTTCCCCCCGACCCGCTACACCTCCGGCGCCGACGTGACGGGATACCCGCGGCCTTGGTGCCCACCGCTCTCACGCCCGATCCTGGAGCCATCCCGGAGCGAGGCCCGCCGGAGGCGTAATTGATATGAGGTCGATTGTGCTCTTCTGTGTGAACGTAGATTGGCCGTGAGGTGGGTTGGCTGGAGCTGTCGCTGCGTGCTGTTGACGTCGCGCTAGGTGTCGATGAGCACTGACCCGCATGAGCACTTCACGCTGCTTTGGCTGACGGCTTTGCGGATGATGATCATCGGTGCGGTCGGCCGAAGGTCTCTGCGCGGCACCAGTGCAATGCTGTCCACAGCGTTGATCACCTCGGGAGACACGAATTGCAGGGCGTGGGTTGTCTCCGAGCGACCCTCGACTTAATTATCGAAGCCTCAACTACGCGGCATCACAAGGTATGAACTAAACTGACTGGAATGAGTTGTCGGTCAGGTCTTTCGCCCCACGCCGCCGAACTCGTCCAGCTCGGCAGCGACGCCGAAGGGGTTCGCTTCGGGCCGCCAACGCGGAACCGACACTACACCGGGTTCCACGAGTTCCAGACCGTCGAAGAAACGAGTGATCTGCTCAATGCTGCGCAGGCGGTACGGGACCGAGCTAGCCTGGTTCCAGACTCGGATAGCCTCCTCAAACTCTTTCCCGCGAATGACGTTAGTACCGTCGTTGAGCGATAGGTAACTACCGGAGCACAGGGCATCCATGAGTCGACTCACAATGGCATACGCCATGGCGTCGTCGGTGATGTGACCCAGGATGTTGTTCAGCATGAGTCCGACCGGTTGGCGGAAGTCCAGTGTCTGGGCGGCCGCTTGCAGAATGAGGTCGGGTTCGCGCACGTCTGCGTCAATGTACTGACACGCCCCCTCTGGGGTGCTAGTGAGCAGGGCTTTGGCGTGCGTCAGCACCAGCGGGTCGTTGTCGACGTAGACAATGCGGCACTCCGGCGTGACTTCCTGAGCGACCTCGTGGGTGTTGTTGGCGCTCGGTAGGCCGGTGCCGATGTCAAGGAACTGACGAATACCGACCTCACCGGCCAAATACCACACCGAGCGGGCGTTGAACGCTCGGGAGGCACGGGCTACCGCGGTAATGTCCGGGAAGATCGCGGAGAACTGGTCGCCGACCTCCTGGTCCACGGGATAGTAGTCCTTACCGCCCAGCCAGTAGTTCCAGATCCGAGCCGAGTGCGGCACGGTGGTGTCAATAGTGGGTCGGGGGGTAGAGCTATCTGTCACGTTGCACCTTCACTCTGCTCAGCGTCGGACACCACTACGGGACACCCCATACCTTCTGTCTCGGCTACAGCGCGCGATCTTCTTACCCTCGGTCAAAGCATAGAGCACCATCACACGTTCGTGGCGTTCCTCGATGACCTCGTCACTTAGTGCATCATGCATGCCACACTATGCGACACCTTTGCCACGGTCCGTAGGACTAGGACGTCCACGCTGGGGTTGGAGAGCAAGGCCATTGACGCTCCGGAGTCGCGGTAACCGACCGCTCGGCGCTGAGGATGTGCCAACCGAGCACACGGGCTGGAGCACTGCCGTGAGACACGTGAGACATCTTGTGGCTTTGGAGATCGCTGTAGCCCCTATCGACCACCGCGCCCGCCGGGCGGGCCCGCGCGAGCACGGCCGCTAGGCCGCGCGCAGCAAGCGGGGTCGGCCCGGTGGGCACGCAAGTTGGACGACGGACTCCGTTACGTTGGCGCCGCCGCAGGCGGCGCTCTTGATCCCATAGAGCCAAATTCGGCAACACACGCAAAGTAATCATGATGTGACAAGGCGTGATGAGGACCAAGTAGCTAGGCTCGTGGGTGCAAACGGCGTGCGGGACTGGGAGGACACGTGGCGGAGTCACACTGCGCGGTGATATCGACGACTGATAGTGCTGAGGCGGCCGCGGAGCTTGGTCGGGGGATCGTGGAGGCACGTCTTGGGGCGTGCGTCCAGATTGTTGGGCCGATCCGGAGCATCTATCGGTGGGAGGGTGGCGTCCAGGATGATCAGGAGTGGCAGTGTTGGGTAAAGACCAGCGCTGACAGGCTCGACGCGCTCACTGAATACATCAAGAAGAATCATAGCTACGACACACCGGAAGTCGTCGCGCTACCGATTGTCGGCGGCAGTGACGAGTACTTGTCGTGGGTTACCGACGAGACCCGACCTGCCTGAGTAGCGTGGAGCACTACCGGCGAAGAGTTGACATGATCTGGTCACGCAGGACGCCGGTGGGGCCTTGGTTGTTCGCGGGTGTGAGCGTGGCGGCCAGCGCCAAGAGTCGCTGTTTAGCGAGGGTGGTCTCGGTCCTCGTCGTCAGCTCAAGGGCGTCTGAAACCAGCGCGGTAGCTCGGTCGTAATCGTTGGTCTGCGCGGCGTTGATCGTTAGATCGGAAAGCACAATCGCCCGAACCTTGTTCTCCATTGGAGACAGAGACGTCAGCAGTGAGTCGGCTGCGGTAGTAGCCTCCCTGTGACGCAAGGTCGTGTATGCCGATACCGTCATGCTCCCGAGCCTACTTGCGCCGAAGAACGCGGTCCACGGTCGCTCGGCCCGTGGGCGCGCGAAATCGTAAGCGGTGAGTGCGCGTTCGACGGCGCGCAGTGCTCCGGTGTCGTCGCCTAAACGCGCTAGCTCTTCCGCCTCGCGCGCTGAGAGCCATGAACGGGTGGCAGGCGCGGACGAACCAGGCACGTACTCTCTCGCCTGCTGTAACAGGCGTACTGCGGGGGTCGTGTCGTTTCGCGATGTGGCCAGATAGCTCCAATAGCCTAGTGCGCACGCGGCCAGCGCACCGTCTCCCGTATCTTTGGCGATCTTCAAGGTCGAGCGCCACGCGTTGGCAGCCTCGTTTCCCCGCCCGAGATCGAACAGAAGCCAACCTGTCAGGACGTCGGTCTCGCCCATTGCGATTGCGAGATTGTTTCGAATCGAATCGACTCGCGCATTGGCGAGCAGAGACTTAAGCATGCCCCGGTGCTGCGCAATCGATTCGAGCAACTGGCGAGCCGGAACAGTCTCCTCAGTATGAAAAAGGTCAGCGGTTCGATCTTGCATGAGTTGAACGGTTGCGGTGTCGACAGGTCGCCCTTTGTCTACCGAGTCGATCAGCCGCTGCCACGGGGTTTCGGAGAGAAGACCAGTACCGGCGGCAGCGGCTGCGACGCCGGCGATCTTCAACAAGTCTCTTCGGCGCACGTCGCTCCCTTCGTTGTGCTGTGACTTCTCCACGGTAACTCGGTTGGGCGCTGGTTCGCTTGGGTCGGGCGGAGCGGGTGCTGTGTTGAACCACAGGTGATCGGGCGGGACGTGCAGGACGCGCGCCCAAGTGTCCAGCTTGTGGAGGTCTCCGACGGATGTGGAAGATCGCTCGATCCGGCTGAGCTGGCCCTGAGTGATGCCGAGCCAGTAGGCCAGCTGGGTCTGCTTGACCTGTGGCTGTTGAACCGTCCGGTACGTGCGGAGAAAACGACCAAAATTCCGGCTGAGCAGGACTGATCTGATTTCCGGCTGCTCCCAGAAGTCGGCGGATAGCACCGGGGCCACATCCGGCGCAGCCTGAGCGGCTACCGCACACGACCCGCATAGCTCAGCGCTGTTGTCCGCTGCCAAGGCGGCAGTGCACGACGTGCAATGGCATGTGTGGTGATCGCTCATCGGTGCTCCCGTCATGTCCAGCATATGCGCGGAGTGTAGCCCACGGCGGACCTTTGACGTGCACGTATGCGTCCGACACATATGCGCAGGTCTGGTGGCGGTGCATATGCGCTCTGTTGGTTGGCGATTCGGTCGATCGAGGGCACTGTATGGGCGTCCGACGAGGCTCACGACATGAAGGGGGACGGACTGGTGAGAGGACCAAGGGATGACGACACGAGCGCGGCGTTCGCAAGCAGTCGAGGCTAAGTCCTCTGGCAAAGGAATAGTGGATGAGGGTGCGGAGCGATACATCTGGGTATTCCCGGAAGGGAATCAGCTTGTGCTCGCAATACCCGGCCTCCGCGGTCTCAAGTTCAGCGCTAACGAGGCTCGGACGGTTGGAGAAATGCTGATCCAGGCAGCAGATGAGATGACAGCGCATCACGGGAACCTACTAGAAGGTGGTGAGAACCATGGCAGCTCCGAAGAATGTCAGGTTGAAGGCTAACTTCGACGAGTGGTTTCCCCAGGGGTTGTTCCTCGTGGGCGAGATCGCACCGGTGATGGAGTACCAGTCGCAGGAGGATCGGGCACGCAACCGCCCGGTGCGGCCACGGATCGACGAGGCAACCGGATTTCCGCTGTACAAGGGCACGTTCGCTGACCCGGCAGCGGAGAAGGAACGGGAGAAGTCGTTCCCGGTGGAGTTCGCCTGCGCTCATCAGCCGGTACCACCGGAAGCGCTTGCTGGTCTGCCGTTTCGGCCGGTGGTGTTGGAAGGCATGACGGTGGCACCGCGCGCGGAGACATCCGGGCAGGCCAAGTGGATCACATGGACCATCCGAGCCACCGGCATGACAGCGCCCGGTAGTGCCTCGGCCAGCGTGATCGCAGGGGGCAAGCCGGCGTCAGGCAGGTCTGCGGCGGAGTCGAGCGGGAGGGCTGCGGCGTGAGGAGTCTTGACTTGCCAGAACCGTCGCTGGCTGATCCGAATGCGCCGCGATCGGGGCCGCGTGGTGGGCGTTTTCGCCAATTCGTACTTAAACCGCGCGAGTGATCGGGGATGGTAGGCATCCGCTCTACCGGAATTGTGGGTGTGGCGGTGGGACGCATGGCCGCCACGCCGGGATTGGTACCGGGTACGCGAGTGCAGCTTAGAGCCGGGAATCGACTGAAGGGGACCGTGATGCCGTATCAGCCCATGCATTCGCCCGGTCTGTTAGGCCTGTTCCCGGTGCAGCTCGACAACTGGATATGGCAGACCTGCGATGCGACCGACGTCCTCGTGCTGGCACCGCCGAAGCAAACCGACCAGGGCACGCGGGCTGGATGGGCGCAGAGAAGCGACCACGGTGCCGAAAGCGCGGAAAGGAGGTGATTGGCTGGCGCAGGTGGTGGGCTGCTCGAGCCGCACGGCGACGGGCACGCAGATGGCGGGTTGGTCTGACGTGGCGGATTTGCCGCAGATGTGGAAGCTACTCGTTCCTCCCGGCGGGCCTTGATCCGGTCTGCGACAGCTGCCGCAGCCTGCAATAACAGACTCCGCGAAGAAGGTTCGGAAGGGAGTTAAACGCACCCGGGTGGTGCGGCGATTTCGCATGCCCTTATAAAACGCAATAGAGACGTACGCGCAGAAGCGGATTCCTGGCTACCAACCTTGTCCGCTTCTGCGCTGTCCACCCAGTCAGGAGTGAACAGTAGTGAGGATACGCAGGTCTACCGGGCGCGGCGCAAGCCCCCTACCCGGTCCAAATGAGAATCGCAATGAACAGACGTGCACGCGCTCGCGACGGATATGCGCCGTCGTCCCCGGCAAGAGCGTCTGTGGACGGTCATCCGGCGCACTGCCGGTGATCTTCGTCGTGTCGATCACGGTTGTCACGTTTGGGGGTGATCGGTGATGGACGTGCACATGATTGCCACGTTGATCGCCGGTGGCGGCGTACTGGGAGTCGTGGTGTGGGTACTGGCCAAGGTCGGCAAGACGCTGGTGAAGGTGGCCGAGGCGCTGGCGGCCGCTGCGGTGGTGTTCCTCGCGGTGTGGCTGATGTTCAAGGCGGTGCTGTGGGCTCTCCGTCAGGTGGTCATCCACTGGCGCACGAGCCTGGTCGTGGTAGCGGCCCTGGCGTGGTGGCACTGCTGGGGCTGGGCTTCACTGGCCACCACCGGTGCCGTGGTCACATCGGGACTGTCAGTGTGGCGACTGGTCGACCTGATGTCATTCGACGCGTGGGCGGGTCGGCATCTGCGGGCCTGGTGGCTGCGGTGGACGGTGTATGCGCCGAAGCTCCCCGAGTGGCTGCACTCCTGCGGCCTTGGGATCAAGCAGGGCGCTCCGCCGGTGGTGGTGACGGTGAGCCCTCTGCGACGCAACATTCGCCGTGACCGGCGTCCGACACAAGAGTTACCGAAGGTCCTGAGCGTGCGTTCCGGTGCGTCGTGGGACGAGGTCCGCATTCGGCTGGTGCCTGGCCAAAAGCCGGAAGATTTCGATGAGGCCGCGCGGGCGTTGGCCTCGGCCCGTGGGGTGGCTCGGTGCCAGGTCCGCGAACTGACGCCCAACGTCGTCTCGATCGATTTTCAGCGTCGCAACCTGCTCGCCGATCCTGTGGCCTGTCCCGATCTGGCGGGGCTGGTCAACGTCGATGGGGCGGCGGCGGATCTGGCGCGAGTGTGGTCCGGGCATACCGAGTACGGCCAGGACTGGCATGTCCCGCTGGTGGGTGGGCACACCCTGGTGGCCGGCTCCACGGGGGCGGGCAAGAACTCGGTGATGTGGTGCCCGCTGGTGTCCATCGCTCCGGCTATCCGTGACGGGCTGGTGCGGGTGTCGGGGATCGATCCCAAGGGCATGGAGCTGGCCTACGGCAGGGGGATCTTCGCCCGCTACGCGGTCACCGGAACTGACGCCCTGACGGTGCTCGATGAGCTGATCGGCGAGATGCAGGCCCGGAAATCGCAGTTCGCGGGCCGAGTGCGTTCCGTCCCTATCAGCCCCGAGCATCCCTTGGAGCTGCTGGAATTTGACGAGATCGGCGCGCTGACGAAGTACACCGACCGCAAGACCCGCGACGCGATCACCGAGAAAGTCGCTCTGTTGACCACGCAGGGGCGGGCGTTGGGGTTCACGGTGCGCGGCTATGTCCAGGAACCCACCAAGGACACCGTTCCGGTGCGGGAGCTGTTCCCGCGACGGGTGTGCCTGCGGGTGTCGGCGAAGTCGCACGTGGGGATGGTGCTGGGCGAGCAGGCCTTCGAGCGGGGGGCGTGGGCCAACCGGATCGGCGAGTCCGAAGCCGGGGTCGGGTATGTGGTCGGTGAAGGCATCCGCGAACCCCTGCGGATCCGGGCGGGCTGGGTGCCGGACGAGACGATCAAGCAACTCGAAGCGTTCGTCACCGGTCCAATCACCCATGACACCACGGTGCTGCCGTTCCCCACCAAACCGACCGACCCCATCGGATCGACCCGGGGAGGTGCTGCGTGAACACCACCACGTCAACCACCGGTGTGACCTTCGTGGCGGCGGCGCAACTGCTCGCCGCGCACCTGGCCGACCACGACCTACCGCAACCGGCATCGCTGACGGTGGCCACCAGGGACCGACGGTCGGAGGTCACCGTCCAGCTGGACTCGCTGATCGTGCCCATGGTCGCCCGTGACCTGCTGGCCTGGGCTGACACGTTGACCACGGTCACGGTCGGTGCGTGGCGGCCACCGGCCGGGGATCGGGTCCATCTGTCCCTCGCCGGCGCCCTGACCGGCCCGACCGGCACCGTCACCCTAGATGTCTACGGCGCCGCCGATCACGATCCGGCTCTGATTGCTGATCTGGCACCCGGTCAGCGGGTCGCACTATCCCTGGGGCCACTGCGTACCTGGGCGGCCAGCGCCTCGAACACCGGTGGAGGTCGGGCATGATTACCAACACTGAGGCTGGGACCGAACCGCCGAGCCGGCGCACCAGGGCCGAGCGGATGCGCCAACCGTTGGCCGCTGATGTGGTGGCGGCGGTCGCTGATCAACACGGGGTGTGCATACGGCCGTTCACCATGGAAGTCGGCGACCCGGACACCGGCGAACTGCGCTACGTCCCAATGCCGTGCGGATCCACCGTCGAGTCGGTGTGCGGCCCCTGTGCCCGCAAGGCTCGGGCGTTGCGGATGGCGCAGTGCCGGGAAGGGTGGCATCTCGCCGAAGAACCTCTCTTCACTCTCGACGAGCCGACCCCCGAGCAGCGCGCACAGCTCACCGCGCGGGCGGACCTGGTGGCCCACTACCGAGACGCGGTACACGACGAGCGGGCCGGAGACGCCGACGAGCTGCGGGAGTCCATCCGGGAAACTGACGACAAACTTCGGCAACTCGGGGTCCGGGGCCGCTTGCCGTCACCGGACGCGCCAGCGAAGCGTCCCCCGAAGCGATCAACCCGCCGCAGACAGGACGCGCCGAATCTGCCTACCCGGCAGGTCAGCAAGACCACTCTGGGTCGCGAGTTCGCCGGTCGATACCGGCCGTCGATGTTCCTCACCCTCACTTGTGACAGCTACGGGCGGGTGCGTGAGGACGGAACCCCGGTCCACCCGGAAAGCTACGACTACCAGCGGGCCGCGCGGGATGCGGTGCACTTCGCGTCTCTGGTGGACCGGTGGTGGCAGAACCTCCGGCGGGTCGTCGGTTGGGAGGTGCAGTACTTCGCCACGATCGAACCCCAGCGCCGAGCCGCACCACACCTACACACCGCGTTGCGGGGGTCGATCCCGCACGGGGTGATTCGCCAAGTCACCGCGGCCACCTACCACCAAGTGTGGTGGCCAACCCACGACAAGCTGACCTACACCGACGGCACGGTGCCGGTCTGGGAACCCCGCCTCAAGACCTTCACCGACCCCGACACCCGCCAACCGCTGACCAGCTGGACGGAGGCAATCGATCGGGTCGACGAACCCGCGCACGTGGTCACCTTTGGGGAACAGGTGCACTCCAAAGGCATCCTCGGCGGCACCGACGACGCCGGCCGGCACATTGGCTACTTAACAAAATACCTAGTCAAAAGCATTGGAGAAATAGTCACTCAGGACACCGACGCCGCACGCCAACACGCCGACCGATTGCACGCCGAGCTGTCGGTGACGCCTTGTTCGCCTCGGTGTGCGGTGTGGCTCTTATATGGCATCCAACCCCTGGGCGTCACGTCCCGCACGGTGCCGGGGCAGTGCAAGGGTCGGGCGCACCGCCGGAGCACCCTGGGGTTACCTGGGCGGCGGGTGCTGGTGTCGCGGAAGTGGTCAGGTAAGACGTTAGCCGACCACCGGGCCGACCGGATGGCGTTCGTCACCCAAGCCCTTGCGGCGGTCGGAATCGAGCAACCGGCACTGGGCACCGCACGGCTGATCTGGCGAAAAGTCGCGCCCGGTGATCAGAACGTGCCACCACGAGCGCACCTACTCATGGCCGCCATCGCCGAACGAATCCGATGGCGGGCCGAATACGACCGGGCGATGTTAGCCGCGACCGGACCCCCACCCAGCAATGCGAATGTTTCGGCAGTTCCAGAAGCAGCGTGACGGGGGAGAGGGCGAGAGATGAACAGCAAGTCATCGGGCAAGGTTCGGGAGCTGACCCAGCTGATGACCGTCCCAGAGATCCTGGCGGCGCTGGGCGGGTCAGTGTCACGAGACACCTTTTACAAGTGGCGCCAGACCGGGAAGGGGCCTCGCTGCTTCTCCCTTCCGAATGGGGAACTGCGGTGCACGGTAACTGATTTCTCCGAATGGCTTGCCCGGCTACAGGGGGTGGCAGCATGAACGCAACGTTTAAGGTGCGGTTCTGGGAGATCGCGGACTGGACGAAGTCGAAAGACAAGAAGAAAAAGAAGGGTCGTCCCTACGGCGTTCGGTGGGTGACGGAGCGCAAGCCGCACTCGGAGTGGTACTCCACCAAGGCGCTGGCAAACAGTCGGCGAGCCGAGCTCATGCAAGCGGCGCGGGACGGTGACGCGTTTGATGTCGAGTCCGGTTTGCCGGTGGCCGAGTTGAAACGGCAAAGTTCGCTGTCCTTCGTCGAGTTCGCGCAGTCCTACCTGGACATAAAATGGTCGGACGCGGCAGCGAAGACGCGTGCCAGCACGGTGGAAGCGCTGGCAACAGCCGGCACCGCCTTCGTTCGCGACGCTGGCGGCAGACCGGAGGTGACCGACGTTCGGCGGGTGCTTATGTCCAAGCTGCTGCCCCCGACGACGCGAGACGATGAGTTGCCGCCGGAGGATCGGGAGGTTGTGGCTTGGATCTTTCGGCAGTCGCGTCCGTTGTACGACCTGACCGACGTGGTGGCGATGCGGGACATGTTGGACGCCTTGGCGACGAGGCTGGATGGCAAGAGCGCGGCGGCCACGGTGTACCGGCGGAAGCGGGCGGTCCTGTTCAACATGCTGTCCTACGCAGTCGAGCGAGAGCTGCTGCCGGACAACCCGATGACCAAAGTCAAAAGGACCGCTCCCAAGATCTCCGAGGAAGTAGATCCGCGCGTGGTTGCCAACCCGGCCCAAGTCAGGCGATTGTTGATGGCAGCGACGTACGTTGGCCGGCGCAACCGAGACCGAGGTGCGCATCTCAGTGCCTTCTTTGCGGTTGGGTACTACGCGGCGGCTCGACCAGCCGAAGGGCTGGCGCTGAGGGAGCAGGACTGCACGCTGCCGGCGGAGGGCTGGGGCGAGCTGGCGCTCGGCGGGTCCCGGCCTGCGGCGGGGAAGCGGTGGACGAACTCCGGGGAGGTGCACGACCGGCGGGGCCTAAAACACCGGGGCGCCAAAGACGTACGCATCGTGCCGATTCCACCCGTGCTAGTCGACATCCTGCGGGAACACCTGGCCACCTACGGCACGGGCCCGGATGGTCGACTGTTCCGCTCGCCGAACGGTGGCGTGGTCGGGTCGTCCACGTACTACCGGGTGTGGGCGCAGGCCCGGATGTACGCGTTCACTCCTGCCCAGGTGGCGTCACCGCTTGCCGGTCGCCCCTATGACCTGCGGCACGCGGCGGTGTCGCTGTGGCTGAACCGGGGTGTCCCGGCGCCCGAGGTTGCCCAGCGGGCCGGCCACTCGGTGGACGTGTTGCTCAAGGTCTACGCGAAGTGCATCGAGGGCGATCGTGTGAAGGTCAACAAGGTGGCTGAGGATGCGTTTGCCGAGTAGGACGCGGACCTGCGTCGGACGGCCCTGGGATACCTCCGGGGCCGTCCTCTCGTTTCGCAATGGTTTCGCGAACGGTGGCAGATGGGGCCAGACGGCGGCAGACAGTGGCAGAACACAAGATCGGTATTTACCAGCGTTCGTGCTGGTCAAGACTGGCTACTCCTGGTCGATGGTGGTGCCCCCGGCAGGATTCGAACCTGCGACACACGGTTTAGGAAACCGATGCTCTATCCCCTGAGCTACGAGGGCTGATCTGCGGCTTTGCCGGGTCCGGAGCCTATCGTGTTGGCTCTGGTCCGCGTCTGGTCCGCGGGTTTGGCTGGGCCGCAGTGTCCACGGCTGTCGCCGCGGGCAGTGTCTCATGGTCGTGCTGGGCCGCGAGAGCGGCGGTGATCCGGTCATTGATCTGTCCTTCCTGTCCGTCGATACAGTTGGCGTAGATCTTCAGCAGCACCGCAACGTCATGGCCGAGCCGCCGGGCGACCTCGGTGGCGGGAACGCCGTTGTTGAGCCACAACGAGGCCGCGGCGTGCCGCAAGTCATATGGTCGGCGGGCCAGCGGCGAGTGGATCTGCTCCTCGGTGAGCGTTGCGAGGCGTGCTTTGGCCCAGGCTCGTCGGGCGCTGGCCTCGTTGAACGGGCCGCCGCGTTCGTTGCGGAACACCGCTCCGGCCTCCCCGGTCCCGAAGGTCTCCAGGTGGGCGCGGAGCAGACCGACCAGCTCGGCCGGGATCGGCACGGTCCTGACCGTGTTGAGGGCTCGTCGTTTGAGCGCGCGTCGGTCGCGGGCCTCGCCGTTGTCGGTCCATTCCTGACCGGCCCAGGGTTCTGACCGGGCAAGTTGCAGCCGTCCCCAGCCGGATGCCGGCAGCTCGCAGTCGCCAGCCCGCAGGGCCACAACCTCGGCCGGTCGCATGCCCGCGTAGTACAGGCACCCGAAGAAGGCCACCAGGTACTCGCCCCGGCGAGGCTGGTCCTGTACGGCATCGAGCAGCGCGCGAACCTGCACCGGGCTGGCCACGACCCGACGGTCCACCGCTTCGGCCACATCAGGTGCCGTCCACTGCACCAGATCAACCGGGTTGCTCAGCAGCAACCGCCGCTCGACCGCGAGCCCGAGCGCGTTGTAGAACACGGCCCGCTTGCGGTACACGCTGGTCGCTGCCGCGGGTTTGCCATCCAGGCGCCCCGTGAGCGCATCGAGCACGCTGCGGATCACCGCCAGATCGCGCAGCGAGGACACCTGCCGGGACGCGCCGGCCACCCAGGCGAGCGCCTCAGCGATCTCGGCCGGCGGCGTGCCGGCGGTTCGGCGCCCGGTGTTGAAGGCCCATCCGAACAAGGCCCGGCGGATCAGGGCATCGTCGGGGCGGCCACGCCGGGGGAGCAGCAGCGCCATGGTCACGGTCGTCAATGCTTCGGCGATCGACTTGCGCGACTTCGCTGCTGCCCTCGGCCACTTGGTGTCCACGTAAGACATCGCGTGGTCGAACCACGGCGTATCTCGCGCCCGGGATTCCGGCAGCCCGGTGACTTCGTCGAACGCTTCCCCGGCACGGGCGGCCGACATGAGTTCAGCGCGGAAAGACTCGGCCAGCGCACGGGTCACGAAGGTTTCCGCGTGCGAGCGACCGGCGACTAACCATCGGACTTGATAGGGTTTCTGTCGATCCCGTTTCCGGATGCCCCACATCCGGAATTCGTAGCTACTCATCTCATGCACTCCTCCAGATCGCATAACCAGGAATCCAGGTCGCGGCGCCGAATGCGAACGTCACCGTTAGGTAGTTTCAACGCTTTCGGTCCGCGTCCGAGTTGGCGCCAGTAGTAGAAGGTCGAGCGAGGCACGCGCAGCTCGGCAACGACCTCGGGAATGGTGAGGTATTCCTCCGCCACCGTCGCTCCTCTCGCGTTTCTTGTCGTGGACTTACGCTGCCTCTCGTGCTGCTTGTCGTTGTTCGCGTGCTCGGGCGGCGGCGGAGAGGGCGAGGGCGGTGTCGCCGCTGGTGAGGTAGCCGACCCCGGCGAACTCCCAGCGGGCGACGACGAGCGTGGTGTCCTGTTCCTCAGGCAGCAATTCCCGCGCGTGCTCGGCGGCCTGGCGTTGGCGGTAGGCCCGCCGTTTCCCCCGGATAGCACCGAGGGTGGTCGAATAACGGCGAGATTTTGAGGCGAAGTGGCCACGGAAGCCAATCATGTGAATCCACCGCCGCACCCCCTCGAAAGCGGGGTGCTCACCGAATTGCCAGGCGGTGTGGACGAGCCGGTGCACGTGGTCGTTGACATCGAGGTAGGGGAGTACCTCGGGAGTGATGCGGCGCTCCCCGAGGCCAAAGTCTTCAGCGCTTTTGGTGGCGTATTTCGCGATGTACCGCGCGGCGTGCTCGGGAGTCAGCTGGCCGGCCGGTCCACTATTGACGGTTTGGGTGTCGAGCTGGTCACCAAAACGCAGCACCAGCCCGGACCCATCGGGCATGTCGACGGTGAGCCGCATCTGCGCAGCGGCCTGACGGATCGCCTCAGCCAGCCCAGTCGCATCAACGCTGATTTGGGGTGGTTGGTAATCCTCGCCCGGACCGTCGAGACGGATGAGTGCGTGGAAGTGGACCACGCCGCGACGTTGAAACTCCGCGACCTTCACGAACGACACCCGGCACCGCCGCGCGAACTCCGTCGCGGTCAACCCGGCCTGTCGAGCCAGTGCCCGGCGGACGGCAATGGTGAACCGACGCCACAGTTCCGGAGCGTGCCAATTGAACGCGATGTGTCCCGGGTAGTCATAGCAATCCGAGCAAATCGGCTGTCCGAGCCGCGGGTCGTCTTCGGCATGGATCGCGGTGCACCAGCTCGGCCGCCCGTGCCGGCATAACGTCGGTGTGCCATGGGTGGGTCGGCAGCGTGCGGGTCCGCCGGTGCGGTCGGCGCGGGTGGTGTGCACTGGTCCGAACCCCGGCGCGGTGAGAGTGGCAAAGACCAGGGGGTGCGCTCGGATCGATTCGGGCACGTCCTTGCGGCCACCCGCAGCACCGGCGTAGAGGAGTTGCCACATGTCCCCGGCGTACTCATAAGAACAGGACGGGCAGACGGCTGCTCGGCGGTTGCCGCAGCGAATCAGCAGCACCCGATCCGGCTCGCTTTCCGTCGAGTAAGTGACCCGCCGACCATCGGCCGACCGGTGTTCGATCCGGCCGCGAAGCCGCACCGGGTGAGAGCAGTGCCCACACCGAGCCACTTGCTCGGCCCACCGCTCGAAGTCCGGCCGCTCGGCCCGCCGAACGATCTCCTCCACCGTGCGCGACGGGAGCGTGGTGTGGATAAGAGTGTTCATGCCGCCTCAGCCGCTTCCTGCACGAGCTGCTCAGTCCACCGGCAGACAGCTTCGAGCTGTCCCAGGTCCGTGGTCGTCGGGGCGCTCATCGGATGCCGCTCGAACCAGCAGCGGTTTTCGAACTCACAGTCGATGCGGTCGAGGTATTGAGGGGGGCGGGAGTGATCGACTCCGCGCGGAATGCCACCCCACCGCGGCCGTCGATGTTCCACGGTGTGGCGACCAGCTTGACCACCGTGACGAGCTGGCGTGTGGTGATCCTGGATTGCCCGGCGGTGGTGACCTTGATGACCTCCGCGCCGGTGTCATCCATCGCGACCAGCTCAGTCACATACAGCGACGCGCCGGAGTCTCGGTCTGCTTTCTGCCGGCCATCGTTATCGTTTTTGGGCTGTGGTGCCCGGGAGACCACGAACTCCACACCCTGGGTTTTGATTTCCAACTGCACTGTTAGCCGTACCTCCAGATCGGTGATCGCGGGCCCGTTGACCCACACACCAATCAAACGGCGAAATTCCTTCTCCGAGGGGGTCCGCAAACTAGTCCCGAACTAGTCCGCTCCTAGTCCCGCAATCTGTGCCTGGCCGGTAGGCTCACCACGCGCCGAGGAGGGAGAGGGCCAGTGACGGCTGCTAATGCGGCTGCGAGGGTAGGGCAGTGCACGCAGTGTGGCGCGCCGCTCAGCCGATACAACCCCGACCGGGTGTGCACAAGCTGCAGCCACCCCCAGGTGTCCCCTTCGGTCCCGGGGGAGTGGCTGAGTCGACCTCGCGGTGGACCTGGCGATGATGCGGGCGTCGTCGTCCGCGCGTGGCGTGGATCGGCGGGGAGCAGCCAGGCGGAGACGGCCCGGCTGCTCGGGATGACGCAGCAGAATCTCAGCCAGATCGAAAACGGCCGCCAGACGATGTCCTACGAGCAGCGGCAGCGGGTGGTGTCCGTACTGGGTATCTCCGCGGAGGATCTGGGGCTGTCCCCAGGCCGGCCACTCACCGAGCTGGACTCCGCCGTTGCCGTCGACCAGGCGCGGTGGCGTCAAGAGCGGCGCTGGCTCAACCAGCACCGCTCCGAACTAGCGCGACTCGCCGTCCAGCTGTATCCGGCAGAACACCAGGTGCCAGACACGCCACTGATCGCTGGCCCCGGCTGGATTCCAGATGAGCCGATCGAACTGCGCTCCCTGCAGCTGACCCTGGATGAGCAGCCGCACTCCGCTGCCGTCGAGGGCACTGAGGCCGAGACGCTGCCGACCCGCCCGCTGTGTGCTCCGGGTGTGTGGTTTGACAGGTACACCTCGGCGATTCGGCATCTTGATCCGCCCCGGCTGTTTGAGTCGCGACCGAGTTATCGCCTGCTCAGCGACCAACTTGACGACGGGACTCTCCACTTTGGGCTGGCGGCATACTTCGACAAGCTCGACATCTCCGAGGCACTCGGCCACGAACTGGCCATCGCCTGTCTCCGTGACCGCAACGGCGTCTCGACCTCCGCCGAATCGCTGCGTGATCAGCTGGGGTTCCGGGCCCTGATCGGTGACCCGTTCGATCCTGCTCGCCGCGCGATCATCCCGGCGGTCACGACGCTGACGATCCGGTTACGCCGCTACCCGGCGGAGCCGAGCTTCCTCCTGCACTGGCGTGATCCCGCGAAGGTCGCCACCGCCGCCGGGGTGTACGATGTGATCCCCGCCGGTGAATTCCAGCCGGCCAGCGTCGCTTTGTGGGATCGGCGCAATGACTTCGATCTATGGCGCAACATCATGCGCGAGTACTCCGAGGAACTGCTCGGCACACCCGAACACGACGGCACCCGCAGCAAACCCATCGACTACTACGGCTGGCCGCTATACCGTGACCTCGAAGACGCCCAAAAATCTGGCGGCCTAGTTCCATTCACCCTCGGTCTCGGGCTCGACGCGCTCACCCTCGCGGCAACAATCCTGACCGTGGTCGTAATCGACGACGACGTGTTCACCCGCGCTTTCGGAGCGGCAACGCGCTACAACGAAGAAGGCGAAATCGTCACGATCGGCGACGGCCGCGCCACCGAGGGAATCCCCTTCACCCAGGAATCAGTCCATCGACTGCTCACCTCCGAGCCGATGGCCTCACCAGGCGCCGCATGCCTGGCGCTGGCTTGGCGCCACCGCGACCGCATCCTCGGCCTGTAGCCCCGGCCGACCGTACGAACGAGGCAACCCTGACCAGGCTGCTTACCGCCAGCGAACAGCAGTGGCTCCGTATCCGGAACCACCTGCGCGATCGCCGGTACGAACTGGCTGTCTGCGCGGCCCGCGAGTACCTGGAATCCGCAGTGGTCGAGGGAACGCCACTGTTGAGCACACCGCTATGGCTACCCGACGAGCCTATCCCGCTCGACCATATTAAATTGCAGTACACGCCCGCTGAGAAATTCGACGGCATCACAGGCACAGAGCCTATCGTTCAACGACTACTGCCAACCCGGGCCGACGGCACCAAGTACCGCACCTACTCCGACGCTGTTGCGACGCTCGCCGCACCTGCCATCTTCGAAAACCGCTCCACATACCGCCTGATACGCGCAAACCTGCGATCCAACCCGTACATGATATTTGGCAGCGGCCACTACTTTGACGGAATCGACCTAGGCGACGCCGTAGCGCACGAATTCACCGCAGCCACACTCAGCGAGATTGTGACTCAAGATCTACGTACCGCAATCGGTGACCCACACAACCCGACACGTCGCCTTATGAACGTGGCTATCAGCACGCTCACCCTTCGGTGCGACCGGGCAGCCGGTGCGGTGACGTTCCCGCTGCATCGCCGCGACGGCGCCCGCGTCGGCCATGCCGGGGGCATGTATCAGGTTCTGCCCGTGGGGATCTTCCAGCCAGCGGGCGAGGAACCATGGAACACGGCTAACGACTTTTCCCTGTGGCGATGCATCATCCGGGAACTCGCCGAGGAACTGCGTGGCGACGTCGAAGACTACGACACCCACCGTGGATCGATCGACTACGACACCTGGTCCTTCGCCCACCAACTAACCCGAGCCCTCGACACTGCCCAGGTGCACGCCTTCTGCCTGGGCATTGGAGTTGATCCGCTCACCTTCGCCACCGACATCCTCACGGTCGTCACGATCGACGCACCGATGTACGACGAGCTGTTCGGCGACATCGCCGACACCAACACAGAAGGAATGATCATTCCGGTCGTGCCTTTCACCGCCCAGACCGTGGAGCGGTACACGAGCATTGAGCCCATGCAAGCCGCGGGCGCGGGTCTGCTGCGGCTGGCGTGGCGGCACCGCTCGACCTTGCTCGCTTGACCACAAGTACCGCTTGTACAGCCATCACTTGTTAGCCCGCAAACCCCCATAACCGCGACGCTCCTCCCATGCCCGGCCGGACCAGCCGACCAGGCCGCAGCCACAGGGAGGTGCTCCGCCGTGACAACCGACGCCGAGCGCCCCCGACTGCGCCAGCTGCGCACCGACCTCGGCTGGACACAGCAGGAACTCGCCGACCGTATCGCGCACCTGGCGTGGATGGAACGCCGCGAACGCGTCGGAGTCAACGCGGACATGGTCGCGAAATGGGAACGCGGCGTGAAAGGCATCAGCCCCCGATACCGTGAACTGTTATGCCGCCTGTTCGGTGTCACACCCAACCAGCTCGGCCTGAAGGACACGCCCCCGATCCCCGCTGACCGCGCGCGGCCGTTGACCGATGATCAGTCATTAGTAGCGATGTTGGACAACGCCGCTGGACTGCTCGACCAGCTCGGCGCCGCCGGAACCGCGCTCGCCCCGCACATGCTGCATGCGTGGAAAGACGCAGTCACCACCCGCCGCACCATGTTCGGGTTACTTGACCCCAGCGCCACCGACCCCGCCGGCCACGCCCGTGCCACGACCGCCACCGTGGCCGACCTGGAACAGCTCGCCGAGCGCTACCACGCCCTGTACGAGACCGCCGACCCCGCAGCCCTGCTGACCTCGGTCACCGCCCACATGCGCCTGACCCAGAACGCCCTGCGCCAAGACCCAGCACCGGATGAGCGGCGCCGACTCTTGCGCAACCTGGCCGAGGTCGCGATCCTCGCCGGACGGCTAGCCGCCGATGACCTCGGCAACACCATGTCAGGCCGTGCACATTACAGCGTGGCCCTCGATGCCGCCCGCGAGGTGGCAGACGATCAGCTCACCGCCATCACCCACGGATACGCCGCTCAACTCGCCGCAGCCGAAGGCATGACCACCGCCGCGTTCGACCACCTCACCGCCACACGCGAACACGCCCGAGTCACCCCCGCAATCGCATCGTGGCTTGCCGCTATCGAGGCCACCATCCACGCTGATCGGGGGGACCACGCCGCAGCCCGCTGTGCGCTCGACCGCGCCCATACCGCCCATACCGCCCATACCGCCCTTGACCAACCTGGCGGTTGTCCCGTCCCGGCGTCGTTTCACGACCACGGCGCCGCGAAGCTGACCGCCGCTACCGGCCGCATCCTCCTCCGGGTCGGCGATCACAGTCACGCACGCGAGGTGCTCACCAAAGCATTGGGCGATTCTCGCCTGGCCAGGCGCCGCCAACGCGTGCAAGTTCTAATCGATCTCGCTGAAGCTGAACTGCAGAGCGGCAACCTTCCCGCCGCGTGCTCTCACGCCACCCAGGCTGCGGAACTCCTGACGCAGGGTGCCTACGCGGTCGGTGCCGCGCGTCTCCGTGTGTTCCGTACCGCGGCCGAGCGGCCTCTGACCAACGCAGCCCTCCGTGCACTCGACGAACACCTGGCCAGAATCGCAGCTTGAGACACGTCCTGTGCGGCGATGAGACCCCCACCAACGTGATCCACAACAACACCGACGCCCATGGCACACCGGTACCTGGATCGCCGCACGCGGTCACCGCACGCACCCCCAACGCGCGGCTCGTGCGGGACGCATCGATCGGCTCCCGATCCAAACGCCATCGCTGAACTGGGCGTCCATCGGCTACCTGGTCCGCGACGACTACGCCGGCTGGCACCAGTTCGACGACCAACTCGACGGCGTCCAGCAATGCGCAGCTCACATCATTCGCCACGCGAAAGGCGTCCTCGAACTGCACACCACCCAGCAGCAATGGGCCGGGCAGGTCATCACCGTGCTCCGCGAGGCCGCCGCTGCCGTCGCCGACGCCCAAGCCGACGAGCGCGCCCAACTGCCCCCAACTCCTCGCCGACCTACGCAGGCGCTACGACCACGCAGTCCGATGGGGAATCACCACCAACCAGCACCGCGACTGGGCCAAGGGCAACCACCCCGGATACAACCTCGTCACACGCCTTCACGACAAGGCCGAGCAGATTTGGACCTTCACCCGAAACCCCGCCGTGCCTTGGGTAAACAACGCCGCCGAGCAGGCCCTCAAAAGCCCGTCCAGATCCTGGTCGAGCATCGCCGACGGAGTCGATGTGGCGGAGATGCGGGGCTATCCCGGGCGCTTGCCGATATCTGGTTCGATGAGAACATCCATGTTGGTGATGGGAGCCTGGTGACGATGGCAGTTGACGGACTTCGGAAGGTTGGCGACCTAGAGTGGCTTGAGCTGCCTAATCGTCAGCTGACCGCCCTGCCACGCGAGGTCACCCAGCTGACCAACCTCTCGCTACTGAACCTCAGTGGTAATCAGCTGACCGCTCTGCCACGCGAGATCGCCCAGCTGACTGGCCTTCAGACGCTGGACCTCAGTGGTAATCAGCTGACCGCTCTGCCACGCGAGATCGCCCAGCTGACTGGCCTTCAGACGCTGGACCTCAGTGGTAATCAGCTGACCGCTCTGCCACGCGAGGTCACCCAGCTGACCAACCTCTCGGTACTGAACCTCAGTGGTAATCAGCTGACCGCTCTGCCACGCGAGATCGCCCAGCTGACCAACCTCTCACTGCTGGACCTCGCTGACAACCAGCTGGCCGCGCTGCCATCCGAATTGGCGCCACTGCTGAAGAACGGGCTCGAACTGGGCCTCGACCGGAACCCATTGCTCGACCCGTTACCGGAACTGATCGGTCGCAGTTCTGACGCACTGGCTACGTATTTGGCTAGTCTGGAAGACGTAGTCAAGCAGTTCGAGGCGAAAGTCTTGCTGGTCGGTGAAGGCAACGTGGGTAAGACCTCGCTGGTCGCTTCTGTTGCTTAATGCCCCGTTTGTGGCTAACCGGGATACAACTCATGGTATCGAGATCCATCCCCTGACCCTGCGCCATCCTGATCTAGATGTAGATATGACGATTCGGACGTGGGACTTCGGCGGGCAAGAGGTGTACCGAATTACTCACCAGTTTTTTTTCAGCCGCCGTGCCCTGTATCTCATAGTGTGGAACGCCCGCGAGGGTCAAGAACAGAACGAAGTTGAGGGGTGGTTGCGCCGTATCCGGCTTCGTGTCGGCTTAGAGTGCAGGGCCATTGTAGTAGCTACGCACAGCGATGAGCGCAGGCCCGAACTTGATTTTTCTCAGCTGCAACGAACGCTGCCGGGAATGTTGGCTGGTCAATGCGCCATCGACAACTCGAGCGGCAACGGGGTCGCAGAGCTCCGCAAGATGATCGCTGTTGAAGCCGCCGGTCTGCCGCAGATGGGGCAGTTGCTCAGCCGGCGTTGGATCGCTGTCCGGGAACACGTTAGGGCCCTTGCGGAGTCCGAACCGCAGGTCCCATACGAACAGTTCGTTGCCGTATGCAAGCACCATGGTGTTACTGGTGATGCGGTCGCCACATTAGTTGATCTGCTGCACGATCTCGGTCAGGTTATCTACTACGGCGATGACGAAGGTCTGCGTGACCTCGTCGTGCTCAATCCCGAATGGCTGACCAAGGCCATCGGCCGTGTACTCGAAGACGGGCCAACGCGGCAGTCGCAAGGTGTCCTCGATCATAGACGTTTAAAGGATATCTGGAAGGAACGACCGGACGGATCCGGCTACCCAACCCGTTACCACCCATACTTCTTGCGTCTGATGGAGAAATTCGACGTTTCCTACCGGCTGGACAACGGCGAGAACGGCAGTCTGGTTGCCCAACTTGTTCCGCATGAACGACCTGAATTACCGTGGGAAATCCGCTCGCTGGTACCCGAGAGAATCCGCACGATGTCACTGATTTGCAAGCTTAGCGAGTCAGCCCCTGGCCTGGTCGCCTGGTTGACGGTACGCCATCATGATGCCTCGATCGGCAAACACTGGCGCAGCGGAGTCTTCCTGCGTCATCCCATCACTGATTACGCTTCGGAGGCACTTCTGGAACTGCGCGCTGACACTCAGTTGGTTATTGAGGTGCGTGCACCATCACCGGACATGTTCTTCAATGTGCTACGCGACAGCGTCGAACATCTCATGAGAAGACGCTGGCGCGGTCTCAACTACCAATTGCTCATTCCGTGCCCTGGTCGACATCCTGACGGCAGCTCCTGTGACGGCGAGTTCCCACTCTCCGGTCTACTGCGCTATCGGGAGGGCGGCGGAACTAGCCACAGCTGCCTTCAATGTCTTACGGACCATGAGGTCTCCCAGCTCCTCACAGGATTCGCTGTACCCGCACCAAGCTTGCGGTTAGAACTCGAACGGCTACACCACGAGATCAGCATCGTCTCTAAAGGTGTCGAAAATATTCAGCGTCTTAGTGCAGAGACCGCCGACTCCGTACGCAAAGTTATTAAAACTCTCGCCGCCGAGGTGACCGACTGCCCTCGCCTGTTCACGATTGTACCCGAACGCCCGACCAGACTCCGCAGGATGATGATCCACGAAGAGCACTACGCCCTAGCGCTTTGGTGCGAACACCCCGCGCACTGGCACACCTGGCCATCAGCCACCTACCATCTGCATCAACCGAAGGGCTGGCTGGCCAACGTCGCACCCTACGTCTACCTTGTAATCAAGACGCTAAGGGTGGCCGTGCCAATAGCCGCAGCTGTGGCAGGCGTCGCAATGCCAAAAGAACAGATCGAGCACGCCAAATCCGAAGTCGAGCTCATGAAAAGCTTGGTAGACAAGCTACCCTCGCGTGTAAGTGAATATGACCATGATGTCGACTTGCACGGTCCCCAAGAAGATCGGCTCAGCCCTGCTGAAGGCCAAGCACTACGCAGCTTCCGCACACTGCTATTCCGGAAGGATCCGATGCGCGCCTTCGGCGGTCTGCGCCGGGTACAAGCGCCGGCCGGAGAACTCCTTTGGGTCTGCCCGGACCATTATCCCGAGTATGACCCAGGCCTTCCTGACATTCCCAACTGATCAACAGGGCAACGGACCTCGCCGCCGGGAACGCTCCCGCAAGCCCTTCAGACCCTCGGCGTGGTAGCGGCGTAACCAGGTGTAGTAGAGCCTGGAGGCTGATGCCGAAGTAGCGGCAGGTCATCGCGACATTGCCGGCGACGCACTTCACGATCTCGTAGTGGATCACTCGCAGGTCTCCCAACGATCACTAGAAAACCTAGGCGTCAACGATCTCCGTGATCTCCGTCGGTTTCAGACAGCAAGGCTCGAAGCATTGGTCGAGCTGGTCGAGCTGACTGTCCGTGAGAATTTTCCTTACTCGGGTCAAGTGGCGGCCTTCGGCCGCCGCCGCTGGTCGCCGGGCCGGTCCGGTCCTCGCTCCGCTGCGGGCGGCCGGCCCGGCGGCGGCGCACGACAAGGGCCCGATGACCGAGGAGGGAATTCCCCAGGCCACCGGGCCCGTGTGGTCTGGTCATGCTGTTGTGGTGCGTCCGGGCCGGCCTTCTCCGCGACCGATCCTGGTCACGGTCGCCCCCCCCACCGGTCAAGGCCACTTCGTGTCCCTGGCGGGATCACGCTGCGCGTGAGCCTGGACCGGTGGCGCTCGCCCGTAAGGATTGGCCACTACGAAGGCAGGCCCTCAGAATGATCCTCCTCCTGGTTCTCCGGTGGGGTGATCAGCGCCAGGTACGCATGCTCCGTGGTGACCTCGGTCGTGCACGCCGCCGCGAGGAGCGCATGAGCCAGTTGGTCTCCGCCGTTGGGCTCGGAGAGCCATGAGGCCGCCGCGTCGACCAGGGCGAGACGTTGCAGCGCGGAGAGCCGGGTCTCGCGTTCGGCGAGTACCGCTACCGCGTCTAGCCGCTGACGACTGGGCACGGTATGACTGCCTCGCTGCATCGGCATGGGCGGCTCGGGATCGCCAAGCACGGACGCCGCAAGGTCGAGGGTGCGGGATAGCTCCAGCTCAGTGAGGATCGGTCGCGGTGCCCGGTGAAACACCCGGGAGACCGCCGACCACTCCTCCAAGACCCGCGCTACTGACCGGGCTCGCCATGGTGTCAAGCGCAGCAGCACCGACGGAGACTCCTCATCGCCCAGCGCAAGCGTGCCGCCGTCCAGTTCCACCTCCTCACCGTTATCCAGAGCCAGCCGTAGGCGGTCAGGATCGGATTGCATAGGGTTCGTCATCGGGTCTCCACCCTCCAATTCAGGGTTGGGGATCAAGGCCGAGGGCAGGTGCCTCTACACCCGTCCTCGGCCGCCTCCTCAGATGCGAGGAAGCCCCTTCATCACATCGGTCAGGAGCGGCCCGCAGAAGGTCCGCCGGCTAGTCCGACTGCGCGCTGCCGGGCCGTCCCCTCCGGCCGAACTGGTCCGCGTATGGTCCGCGGAGCGCTGTAAAAGGCTGGATTTCACTGGACTGAGCGGGACTCTGAAGATCATTATTAGGGTCTCAGATTCTCGCGCTGACCAGGGAAAATCCGCTTTGCGGAGCGGGGGAGAGGCGACCGCTAAGGCCCGCTTAGGAAACCGATGCTCTATCCCCTGAGCTACGAGGGCCTACGTCGTACGTTCGCCCAGCATGTCGGGCGAATGTTGATCCGTTGGACTCGCGCTGCTACCTCGCGTCCGACGGCCTGTGCCGCACCTGTGCCGCGCGCCGTGACCAGATCCCATCCGCCTCGACGTGCGGACCGATTGTACGTTTGATGGTGCCGGTCATCTCTGCAGGGATGGAACCGGTCAAAGGCTTGGGTTGTGATCGTTCTGACCGTGCACGCTGGGGCTCGTGTGGCATCCCGTTGACCTTGGCGTAGCCCGACCGCGTGGGCGGACCCGGGGCAGCTCTTCGACGCGTCCGGCGACGATCCTCGGTAGCCCTACCCCCGGGGTCGCCGTGTGGTAGCCCCTGAGAGAGGTCGACGGGATGCCACACCCTGTCCACACCCGACTCCGCGCGTCCGCGCTGGTGGCCGGCCATCCCGGAGACCAGCAACCGCTCGGCGAGGGCAAATCTTGTTTTGGACCGCTTTGCGCTTGCTGGTATCGCCCGGCAGGCGCCGTTAGGCAAGCAGAGGTCAAGTTCGGTGCGGAGCTTGGGGTGGATTTGCGGTGCGAACCTTGCCGCGCTTGCCGTAGATGCTCAGTTCACGGGTGTATGGCTGCAGATGAGCGTGGAGTGTGTGGTGGTGTCGTGGGCCGTCTGCGGCGGATGGGGCGGGCAGCCAGGATGAGCAGGCCGACGCCGAGGGCCGTGAGGTTGACGTCGAGGGCGGTGAGCAGGCCGATGCGGATCAGTGCTTCGGCGAGCTGGGACACGCCCAGACAGATCAGGGCGGGGGCGGCGAGGCGTTCGAGGCGCTGGCGGAAGTGTTCGCTGATCCGTGTGCCGAGGGACAGGCCGAGCTGGGAGACCAGCAGTGTTTGGATCGCGATGGCGGCCACGAGGGCGGTGGCCTGGGTGAGGTGGGAGCCGACACCGAGCCCGAAGCCGATGGCCAGCTCATCGAGGCTGATCGATAGACCAAGTCCGATCAGGGCCAGGCCACGCGCGCTGATCAGTTGCCTGGCCTTGGCGACCTCGTCGTCGTCCTCATCGTCTTCGTTCTTGGTTTGGTCGTCGTTGGCCCAGCAATCGTCGGTCGCGCACAGGTAGCTGCCGAGTAGGACGAGTAGGACGCCGGAGAGGTAACCCGCGAGGCTTCCGACTGTGTGCCCAAGGACCGCGCCAAGGGCGATGCCGGCCAGTGGCATACCGCCCTCGAAGAGGAAAAAAACAGCGGAGATCCGCCATCGGGTCCACCTAAGGGCCGGCATGTCCCCACTACCGCGGCGATCGCAAAAGTGTCCACACCTAGCGGCAGCACGGACAACAGAAAACTCATCAACCCGCTGGGCATCGGACGGCCCACCCCCATCGTCTCGTGTCATCGGTGCTGGTGCGATCCGTTTCCGCCGCAGGGACAAGCTGTCTCGATCGGGAAAAGGCTAGACCCGGCAGTTGTACTCGCGGGCCCGGCTGGGTAGTCCCGACAGACCCCGGGTGAGATAGCCTCCGCTTAAGCCGACACGACTCGGACTCGCGAGCCTGGTCGGCGTTCCGCGGAGTGTTCCCGGGTCCACCGATCAGGTCGGCCCCCGGACCGAGAGCGAGGATGCCGACAGCGCGGCGATGTCCTCCAGGAGACAGCTGCCCACGTCACTGTCAGCAAGATGCCGACGACCACAGCCGCAGCAGGCTCGCTGCCAACAGCGCCCAGACAACGGCTCCTCCGCGGGGGTCGTCGGCGTGGTCGAGCGCCGGCAGGCTGGACTCAAGGTGCTCCCCTCGATCATCACTTCTCCCCGTCGGTACCGATCGGTGCCCGCTAGGGCGTTAGAGCGGTAGTGGTAGCTGCGTGCGGTCACCTGCCTCGCCTGTGACCACACCCTTACTATTTTTGGGGACCATTTTTGACGACGACAGTCAGATGCGTGTTCGGGTATTGTTGTGCCGTAAAGACGTAGGTACCGTCGTTGGTGAACAGGATGGCCTGACGCTCTCCTGGATGATACATCTGGCTGCCCATACCCGCACCGAGGTCTGGATTGCTCGTGATGTTCAGCGTCTGGCCGGACATGTTCGCTATCATGATGCTCTGCCCTTCGGTGATGGTCGCCGTCACTGGCGTGAAGGCGTGACCCGTCCCGAAATCGATGGTGGCGACGGGTGTTTCACCGCAGGTGAAACCCGATATCGAAGAGACGACCACCGCGAGGGTCGCGCCGGGATGCTCCTGACTGGTAAGCGTGAAGGTCCCCGGCTTTTGAATGGTACGTGTTCCATTTCCTTCGAATCGACGACCATGTAACGCAAGCCGTCATCTGGGATAGTTTTCAGTGTGAACGTGTCATTTGTTTCGTTCATGACCAGGAGCGTGTCGCCCATGTTCAGATTGACGCTCTTACGGTCGTAGGCGTCATTGACGATGTTCGTCATGATCGCCGGATCGCACTGGCTCACGGCGGGGGTATTCGACGGCGTTGCAACCGTAGGGGGCCCCGCGGCGGAGGAGGTTTTTCCGCCACAGGCGGCCAGCGCGAGGAGCGACGAGGCGAGAACCCAGCCCGAAAGCCGGAGTGGCTTGAACCGCTTGAACATCTGTGAACACTCCTTGGTCGATCTCCTGCTCCAGCTTCGCCGCAGACCGCCGCTGCCCCCTTCGCCCGGTTTTTTCTTGCGCGTCGGGGTGCCGGGTGCGGGTTGAGGAGCAAGCCCTCGTTGTCCGGATACCCCGCGTCAGCGGTACCTCAGCGTGGTGTGGAACTCGGCGCGCAAGGCGACCGGGTCGAACGGCGCGTGTAATCCTGGGCCTCGACCCCGTACGTCGCAAGCTTCTCCTCTATCAGCACCGCGGCATCCGTAGCGTCGGCCTCCTCGGTGACACGGACCGGGTGGCGTCGGCATGGCGCGCAACCCTAGGGAGGCGGATCATCATCTCGTTCAGACCTGAGAGCCCCGTCGCCTGACTGCGCCCACTGGTCGATTGCTGGCGCTAAGACACTCCGATAGTGGTCCATTCGGACCAAGCGGTCCTCATGCGCCGAGCATGGCTCGGGCGCGGGTGAGGCCCAAAGGTGATTGCACCAGGGCTTGTCAGGGACCCGGCCTGCTGACGGGCAAAGGATGTTCGCCGCCGATGTCGTCGACAGTCGTCGTTGGCCGTGCGAACGAGAACCGGGCGTCTCGGTCTGCGGTCTTGTTGGTGGCGCCGTCCCCAACCCTCACCCTGCCAACCGGGCCGATTCGACCGAACGGAGGGCAGTCGGGCCTCAGCTTTGACTGTTGACTCCAGGTACCGGCTGCTGTGGCGGGTCCGGGCGGCGCCCCGGTACGCGCAGAGTGGGAGTGATCATGCCTGGTGGTGACAGCGGTAGCGCTGAGCGTCCCGATGAGCCCGATCATGCCCCGGTGAGCGGTCCGGGGGCCTCGGTACTGGAGGTCACATCGAGCACGGACATCATCGGGGCGCTGGGCACCCTCAAGGCGGCCGATGCCGGCCCGCGGCGGTCATGGCGGCGACGGCTGGGCACGCTGTTGATCATCATGGGTCCGGGTCTGATCGTGATGGGTGGGGGCAACGACGCGGGCGGGGTGGTCCTCTACGCCCAGGCCGGCCAGGACTACGGCACCACGCTGATCTGGGTGCTGGTGATCCTCAGCCCGATCTTGTACCTCAACCAGGAGATGGTCATCCGGTTGGGCGCGGTCTCCGGCGTCGGGCACGCCCGACTGATCTTCGAACGGTTCGGTCGTTTCTGGGGCTGGTTTAGCGTCGGTGACCTGTTCGTCATCAACGCGATCACGATCGTGGTGGAGTTCATCGGGGTCTCCCAGGCGCTGGCATTTTTCGGTCTCCCGAGCTACGTCAGTGTGCCGCTGCTGCGGTGGTGCTGTTCGCGGTGATCGCGGGCGGGACGTTCCGCTCCTGGGAGCGGTTGTTGTTGTTGCTGGTCGCGGTGGATTTGGTGGTGTTCCCGATGGTCTGGCTGGTCCACCCCAGCCCTGTCCAGCTCGCCCAGGGCGTGATCCCAAGCTTGCCCGGAGGCCTGGACGCCACCCTGTTGTTGTTCCTCATCGGGATCATCGGCACCACCGTGGAGCCCTGGCAGTTGTTCTTCCAGCAGTCCACCGTGGTGGACAAGCGGATCACCCCGCGCTGGATCCGCTACGAGCGCGCCGACCTGGCCCTGGGTCTGGGTGTGGAGATGATCGGGGCGGTCGCGCTGATGGCGGTGACCGCGTTCGCCTTGGCCGGTACCGGGCTGGCCGGGCACTTCGACGACGCCGCCACCGTGATGGGCGACCTGTCACATCATGCCGGGCACACGGTGGCGGTGTTGTTCGCCCTCGTGCTGCTTGATGGCTCCCTGATCGGCGCCAACCTGGTCGGGCTGACCAGCGCTTACACCCTGGGTGATGTGCTGGACAATCGCAGCTCCCTGCACCACAAGCTGCCCCGAGCCCCGCTGTTTTACGGCTTCTACGCCGGGCTCATCGCCGCCGCGGCCGCGGTCGTGCTGCTGCCCGGCCTGCCGCTGGGGCTGCTCACCACGGGCGTGGAGGCACTGACCGGGGTGCTGTTACCCGCCACCAGCGTCTTTTTGGTCTTGTTGTGCAACGACCGGGCGGTTCTGGGCCCCTGGGTCAACCGCAGCGGGCACAACATCGTGGTCGGCGTCGTGGTGTGGGTCCTGTTGTTGCTGTCCTTCGCCTCGGGGGCCTCCACCCTGTTCCCGCAGCTTTCGGCCACTACCCTGGAGATCGGTCTCGTGGCCGGGGCCGGGATCGGGGTCGTCGTCGGTGCACTGGTGGGGATCATCCACCGCAGCGTCGGCGCGCCGGATCCGGCCCGCCTGGACCCCGATACCCCCGTCGGCCTGGACCCGACCCTAAATCGAGACCTCGACCAGCGATCCGGTGCGCTGGGCCGACCCGAACGCACCGCGCTGCGCGATCAGGACCGGTTGGCCTGGCGTACCCCGGCGTTGGCCACCCTGGCCCGGCCGCGGCTCAGCCCGCTGCGTCGAGCCGGCCTGATCACCCTGCGCGCCTACCTGATCATCGCGGCGGCACTGGTCATCCTCAAGGTCGCCCAAGTCGCCCTCGGCCTCGGCGGCCACCCGGCCTCCGGACCTGACTCCGACGCCCTGGCCACTGCCCGCGCCCCGATCGTGGTAGCGACGAGCACCAGATGACCACCCGCGGCCGGCCCTGCCGAGCACACCGGCCCAGCGACCAACCCCCATTACAGCCCAGCGGGCTGCGGGCACGACGCCTGGCACAACACCGATCCTGCCGGCCGATGTCGACGACCATCCCGTGCGGTTTACCGATTATGCGGTCGTAGGCCGGCGAGAATGACCCACGCGGATCGCAAGCGTTCGCCCGCCGTTGGGCTCTCGTCTAGTTTATCCAGCCACGGGACCTCCACACTTCGTCCTCTGCCTGACGGCTCGCTCGTTTCAGACCGGTGACCGCCGGCCGACCCGGCCGCGATCGAGCACGGCCGACAGCTGAGCGCGACGGACCACACCAGCGCGGTTACCGTCTGCAGTATGCGCAGCCTCCGCCAGCCGTGGACCCCGGCGGCCGGACGGGACTCCAGCTCACGTGCGTGGCGTTGGATGCGGGCCGCTGGCCTCGTGCTCGGCGCCTTGGTGGTGGCCGCCGCCGTGACGTTCGGGCTGTTGTGGGCGTTCACCCCGGCGGTGGGCGACCTCCAGCAGCGGGTGGCGGACCGGCTGGCAGCACACGGAGTGGCAGCCGACCTCGGTGCGCTGCCGGTGCCGGACCGGGTGGGGCAGGCCGTGGTGGCCACTGAGGACAGCCGGTTCTTCAGCGACCACGGCGTGGACCCCCGGGGAGCCGTGCGCGGCCTGGTCGGCGGACTCGACGGGGGTGAGGACGGCGGGGCGACGTTGGACCAGCAGCTCGCCAAGCTGCTTTATACCCCGGGACGCACCGGCGTCGGCGCCAAGATCGAGCAGGTCATCCTCGGCATGAAGATCGACCACGCCTACTCGAAGCGGCAGATTTTGCAGGCATACCTCTCCAGCGTCTACTTCGGCCAGGGCTACTACGGCCTTGCCGCCGCCGCCGAAGGGTACTTCGGCCGCACGGCGGCCGACTTGTCCTGGGCACAGGCGAGCCTGCTGGCCGGGCTGGTGCAGGCGCCGACGGCTTACGACCCGCTCACTCACCTCGATCTCGCAAAACAGCGGCAGCGCGATGTGCTCGACCGGCTCGTCGCCACCGGAGTGTTCAGCCGCGTGCAGGCGGACGCCGTGTTCGCCGCCCCGCTGCACCTAAGTATCGCTCGGTAACGGTCCCAACGCGGACCGTTAGTCCCCGCACACCACTGGCCGACATTTACCTGCCGTTGGGCGCTGTTCACTCGAATCTATGCATCCCTTGGGGCTGACCCGTGAGGTGATACGCGGCGAAAGTTGACCCCAGCGAACCGGCTCTGCTCTGGACGAGGCCGGGAACGGTAGGCCCTAGATGTCCGGCAAGCATTGTCGCTCCATCCCACACCGCAGGCGCACCGCTGTCACCGCCACCGTCACCGGCGTGTCGCTGGCCGCAGGTGGGCTCCTCGCGGGTACCGCATCCGCCGCGCCGGACGTCAACTGGGACGCGATTGCGGCGTGCGAGTCTGGCGGCAATTGGGGTATCAGCACCGGGAACGGCTTCTACGGCGGCCTCCAGTACACGCTGTCCACCTGGCACGCCAACGGTGGAGTGGGTAACCCTGCCAGCGCGACCCGGGAGCAGCAGATCAGCGTGGCGCAGCGCGTTCTGGCGAGCCAGGGCATCGGTGCGTGGCCAGTGTGCGGACGTCACGCCGGCGACAGCACCTCCGCGGCAGCAGGGAGACACGCTGCTCCGGCGGAGGCACCGAAGCATTCGGCGCCAGCTGAGCCAGCGCCAGTCCCAGCTGAGCCGGCCCCAGCAGAGCCGGCCCCAACCCCAGCCGCGCCGGCTCTGGCCGGCCCCACCAAGGACTACATCGTGGCCGGCGGTGACAGCTTGTCGCAGATCGCCACTGCCCAAGGTTTGGCTGGTGGGTGGCAGCAGATTTACGACGCCAACCGGGACACGATCACCGACCCGAACGCCATCGCCGTCGGCCAGCATCTGAAGGTCCCCGACAGTGCGGCGACCATGGTCCCGGCGGCGACTCCACCGACCATCGCTTCGGTCATGACACTCACCGACGCGGCGGTGCGGGCTCTCAGCCCAGCACCGGCACCCGCTGCGACAGTCCCGGCCGTCGAGACGGCCACGGCACCCGTGCCGGCCAAGGCACCTGAGCCAGCGAAGGCGCCCGCGGCGGTCGAGGCACCTGTGGAGACCAAGGCAGTGGCGCCCGCAGCGTTCACGATGAAGCTGGCCGGCCGCGCAGTCACCGCGGCTCTGGCTCAGCAGGGCACGCCCTACGTATACGGCGGCGCCGCACCAGGTGGTTTTGACTGCAGCGGTCTGGTGCAGTGGATCTACAAACAGGTCGGCATCACCCTGCCCCGCACCGCTGCATCGCAGTCCACCGTCGGTCATCCAGTGAGCCTCAGCGAGCTGCAACCGGGTGACCTGCTCTTCTTCTACAAGCCAGTGGATCATGTTGTCATCTACATCGGGAACGGCAAGATCGCCGAGGCATCCCAGCCTGGGCACCCGGTCCATGTCCGGGCCATGTATCTCAACGGCTTCGTCGGGGCACGCCGCGTCGTCTGACCACACCCGCACATCGCGTCAGGATGACGGTCCTGCCACAATCCGCCCACATGGTGACGTCTCAGACCTACCGGGTATTCATCGAGGCCGACGGTGCAGACGCCCGTCCCGGTTGGGAAGACCTCATCACCCACAACGGCAGCGTCGCGCTCGCGAAGACACCGCAGTGGATCGACTGCATATGCAGTTCCGGCCGGTTCACGGACTCGACTGTGCTGTTCCGGGGAGAAGATGGACGACGGCTGGTCCTACCTCGGGTACGAAGCACCGGAATCAGGCTATTCGAATCACCGCCGCACGGCTGGGATCTGGGCGCTGATGCGAGTGGTTTCCTCAGCGAAGGAGAACCGGTATCGGCCATGCAGACCAGGGCGCTCATCCAGGAAATGCGGTGCCAACCCGGTTTGCGCACGCGCATCACGGTGAGCAGCGATGAGGCGCAGCTCTGGGCGTCAGTGATGCCGAGCGCCATCTATTCCACTGCCCGGGCAGCGCACGCGCTCGATCTCCGTGGTGGTTTCTCCACGGTGTGGTCGCAGCGGTTCACCAGTAACGTGAGATCCAATGCCCGCAAGGCCGAACGCCGAGGCGTTGTTGTGGAGTCGGACAACACCGGGCGGCTGGTCCCGGTCTTCGATGCGCTCTACCGTCGCTCCGTCGACAGATGGGCTCAGGAACGTGCACTGCCCTTAACGGTCATGCGCTGGCTGGCCCAGCGCCGCAATCCGCGGAGCAAATTTGCGACGGTGGCCCGCAGGATGGGCGAGCGTTGCACCATCTGGATGGCGTGGCGGGCCGGTGAACCACTCGCCGGCATTCTCGTTCTCACAAGCGGACCGTGGGCCACCTACTGGCGGGGAGCGATGGACAAGGAACGGTCCCGGGGGACCGGCGCCAATGAACTCCTGCACCGTCACGCGATCGAGGCCGCCTGCGTCGCGCAACGACAGAGCTACAATTTTGGCATCTCGCAAACTGACGATCTGAGAAGGTTCAAGAGTAGTTTTGGGGCAACTGAGGTACCGGTACACACCTACTACTTCGAGAGACTGCCGACGGCAGCTGCCGAAGCGAAAGGCCGCGCGGTCACCAAACAGGTGATCCGCACCGTAGCGCGGCTGGCGCGCGCCAGCCGCTGACTGGGCGGTTACCGGGCAACCTATCGGGAAAGCAACATCTTGAGCACGTCGCGCGGTGCGATTTTGCCGCGCGCCATCCGGGTCGCTTGAGCGACGAGTTGGCGCCCAGCCGGCCATCGGCGGGTCAGGTCATAGATGAGCCGCAGTACTGGGGAATGAATCAGTTCGACGGCGACCGGATAACGGTACGGCGTGCCGCCGAAAGAGGTCTTGAAGCGGTCCACGCTCGGCTGTTCCCCGCCCTGGGCGCCACCATCGAGCAGCGCCTGGAGCGTCGGAGCACGCAGCCCGCCGAAGTCGAACCAGTTCAAGCCGGCCGCCTTCGCCCAGCGCATCGCCTCCCAGGTGATGGCAGCCGGCACGCTGAGCCGCGCAGCCTCCCCGGATCGGTCCAGCCCGCGCAGCCGCAGGCGCAGCATGCCGCCGCACGCCGTATACAGCTCGGCAGCCAGCGCCGCACCATGCACCTCGCCGATGAACAGCACCACGTGGCCTGCCGAGGCCAGCAGGCGGTACAACGCGCGGAGATACTCGCCGGAGAGCGGCTCATAGCCCTGATGGCTGGCGGACTGGGCGATCAGGTCGATCAGCAGCCCGAGATCCTGCTCGTCGCCGAGGCGGACCGTCACTCCCCGCGCCTGCCATTGCCTCGTCCAGGTCCGCAGTCGCTTGCTCAAGCCACGCCGCAGCTCCGCCTCCTCCGCGGCGAGGTCGATGCGCAGTGAACCCGAGGGTGCGACTCCGGCACTGGAGGGCCGGAACCCGCGGGCGAGCAGTTCGGAGCTGACGTCGTCAGCGCCATCAGGCGGTTGGACGAAGAGCATCCGCAACCGCCGACGGGGAATGTCCGCGAGCGCCCCGCAGAGCTCACGGTAGACGTCCGGGCCGGCTCCGGCCGGCGCGATCACCGGGCCGTAGGGCAGGTAGCCCACCGAACCGAGCACGGGGAAGCGTTGATGCAGGATCTGCGCGCCGGCCACGAGATCGGTGCCGCGCCACACCAGGACGTACAGCGGTGCGTAACCCACCGTGCTGCGTAGCTGCGCCCAAGCCGAGAGCTGAGTGACGTCGGACTGCGGGGTAGCTGCAACCATCGCGTCCCACGTGGCGAGGACGTCCAGCTCCGGATGTGCGCACACGACGACGGTGAGGGGGCTCCCGTCTGCTTGGGGTATCAACGTGGGCATCAGGTACTGCCGGTCCATCATGGGCTACCCCCCCCGGTCGCTCACCCTGGATGTATCGGACCGATCACCCATAGTTTCCTTGTCGTCAAAGCACCGTCGTCCGTTACGCCAGCCGCTGTGCTCGTGACTGTCTAAGGTCGCTCTCAGGCAGAAGGTCCACACTAGGCGCATGCGCATCCTCGTGGTCGATGACGATCGGGCGGTCCGCGATTCGCTGCGCCGCTCGTTGCAGTTCAACGGCTACACCGTGCAGCTCGCCGGGGACGGTCTACAGGCCATGGAAGTGCTGGCCACGCAGCGACCGGACGCAATGGTGCTGGACGTGATGATGCCCCGGGTGGACGGCTTGGAAGTGTGCCGGCGGCTTCGGGGGACCGGCGATGACCTGCCGATCCTGGTACTCACCGCCCGGGACGCGGTCTCCGATCGGGTTGCCGGGTTAGACGCCGGTGCGGACGATTACCTGCCCAAGCCTTTCGCCCTGGAGGAGCTGCTCGCTCGGTTGCGCGCCCTGCTGCGCCGCTCACCGGACAACGTCGGCGCGGCCGGCACCGGCGGGGCCGAGCTGGAGTTCGCCGACCTCGTCCTGGACCAGGGCACCCGCGAGGTCGCCCGCGGCGCTCGCCGGATCAGCCTCACCCGTACCGAGTTCAGCTTGCTGGAGCTGTTCATGCGACACCCGCGCCAGGTGCTCACCCGCGGCCGGATCCTGGAGGATGTCTGGGGCTACGACTTCCCCACCTCCGGCAATGCGCTGGAGGTCTACGTGGGATACCTGCGGCGCAAGACCGAGGCGGGCGGTGAGCCGAGACTGATCCACACCATGCGGGGCGTGGGCTATGCGCTGCGGGTGACGCCTCCGTGAAACAGGCAGCCGATCCGAAATTCGGAAATCGGCGGATGTCGCTGCGCACGAGAGTTACCCTGCTGGCTGCGGTCTGCGTCGGAGCCGCCGTCGCTCTGGTATCGCTGGCCGGCTACTTCACCGTCCGTACCAGCCTCTACGACCAGCTCGACACGACACTGCTGCAGCGCGCCGAGTCGCTGCGCAGCACACTGGCCAACGCCGAGCAGCTCGGGGGCATACCCCCCAGTATCTTCAGCGCGGCCGACATCAGGGTCGGCCTGCTCGACGGCCGCACCGGAAACGGCGCTGTCTTCGGCGATCTGGAGTTGGGCCCCGACGAGCTCGCCGTGGCCCGTGGTGAACAACCCCAGTCGTTGCGCACCGACAAAGCCCGCGACCTGCGCGTCGCCGCCGTGCCAGCGGGGACGGGTGCCGCGCTGGTGGTGGCTCGGGGGTTGGATACCACGAGGACCACGTTGTCCCGGCTCGGTCTGGTGTTCACCCTGGTGGGCGGAGCCGGCGTGCTGCTGGCCGCAGCCGCGGGCACAGCGGTCGCCCAGGGGGGGTTGCGCCCGGTGCAGCGACTGACCGAAGCGACCGAGCGGATCGCCCGCACCGGTGATCTGCAACCGATCGCTGTCTCGGGCGATGATGAGCTCGCCCGCCTTACCGGGAGCTTCAACAGCATGCTCGGTGCGCTGGCGGAGTCCCAGGAACGCCAACGCAGGCTGGTCGCGGACGCCGGCCATGAGTTGCGCACCCCGCTCACCTCGTTGCGCACCAACCTGGAGTTGCTGGCCGCCTCCGACCGCCCGAACGCTCCTTCGCTGTCCGAACTGGACCGCAAGGAGATCTCCAACGACGTGCGGGCCCAGGTGGAGGAGTTGTCCACCCTGGTCGGCGACATCGTCGAGCTGGCCCGCGAGGACGCCCCTCAGGTGGTGCACGAACCGGTGGAGCTGGCCGACGTGGTCGAGCGGGCGTTGGCCAGAGCGGGTCGCCGAGCACCCGGCGTGCACTTCGAGGTCGATCTCGTGCCGTGGAGCCTGCTCGGTGACGCCAACGCCCTGGAACGCGCCGTACTGAACCTGCTCGACAACGCCGTCAAGTGGAGCCCCCCGGCGGCCACCGTGATGGTCCGGCTGGCGCCGACTGGCCGGGGTACGGGTGCGGTGGACATCGCCGACGCCGGACCGGGGGTCGCCGACGCAGACCTGCCCTACATCTTCGAGCGTTTCTATCGCTCGTCGGATGCCCGTACCCTGCCTGGGTCGGGGCTGGGGCTGGCCATCGTGGCGCAGGTCGCGGCCCGTCACGAAGGTACGGTGCGGGCCAGGAGAAGCCTCGCGGGCGGGATGCTGATGACCCTCGAGCTGCCCGGCCGACCATCCACCCAATCCTCTTAAGGTGTGCCACATGCCACTCTCAGGAACCCAGGACAACCTAGCGACATGACCGACGAGACGCCGCACCCACCACAACCCGGCGACCATCCCTCTCCGTGGGCGCCTACCGGTCAACCGGGATCGTCGTGGTCCGCGAGCCAGTCACCGCCCACCGCCCCGATCAGCCTGCCGCCCGCGGGAGCGCCCGGACCGAACCACGGGCGACCCGTCGTCGGAGCCGTCGTGCTGTCGTTGATCGTGGGTTTGGTCGCCGGAGGCGTGGGAGGCGCCGTCGGCTACGACCTGGCCAGTAGCCGGTCGAGTGCTATCAGCGCGCTCGACGTGCCTGCGCCGGGAGCCGTAGCGATCGCGAACCTCCCAGCCGGCTCGGTCGAGCAGGTGGCGCAGAAAGTGACACCGAGCGTGGTCCAGCTCCGGGTGCACGGGCCGCAGGTGGCTGCCGAGGGCAGTGGGATCGTGCTCAGCGCCGACGGACTGATCCTCACCAACAACCATGTGGTGGAGCCGGCCGCGACCGGCGGTGACCTCGCTGCCGTGTTGCAGGACGGCCGTTCGGTGCCGGTCCAGATCATCGGACGGGCACCTTCTTTCGATCTTGCCGTGGTGCGCGCCCAAGGCGTCAACGGCCTGGTCCCAGCGCAGTTGGGAACCTCCGGCACTGTCCGGGTCGGGCAGGAAGTGGTGGCGGTCGGCTCGCCGCTGGGCCTGTCGGGCACCGTGACCAGCGGCATCATCAGCGCGCTGGACCGTCCAGTGCGGGCCGGCGGCGAGGGCAGCGGGCAGGACACCGTCCTGGACGCGATCCAGACCGACGCCGCGATCAACCCGGGCAACTCCGGTGGCCCGCTGACCGACATGCAGGGCCGCGTGATCGCGATCAACACTGCCATCGCCTCGCTGAGCTCCGGAACCGGAGAGGTGGGCTCGATCGGATTGGGTTTCGCGATCCCCATCGATCAGGCCAGACGGATCGCCAACGAGCTCGTCCACACCGGTCAGGCCACTTCGGCGATCCTCGGGGTACACGTTCCGGCCGGGCGACCAGAGGACGGCGCAGCGACCGTCCAGGACGTCACGCCCGGTGGCGCCGCTGCCGCTGCCGGCATCCAGTCCGGAGACAAGATCACCAAGGTGGACGACCGGGTGATCGGCAGCGGGGATGCGCTCGTCGCGGCCATCCGCTCCCACTCACCGGGTTCCCAAGTCACGATCACCGTCAAGGGCGCAGGTGGGGCCGCCCGGCAGGTCCAGGCCATCCTGGGCAGCCAACAGGTCGGGACCCGCTGATCCGCGGCGCTTGCATCCAGCTACGGTGCTCGGCATGGAACGCAGCATGCGCAGCGTGGGCCGGGCTCTCGTCGTGGTCGTCGACGACCGGGTGGTGCATGGCGAACATGGCGACGGGACTGGTCCGCTGGTCACCGAGCTCCTCGAGGAAGCTGGCTTCGTGGTCGACGGCTCGGTGGTGGTGGCCGGCGAGCTGGTGGACATCCGCAACGCACTCAATACTGCCGTCATCGGTGGCGTGGACTTGGTCGTCACCGTCGGCGGTACCGGCGTATCGCCCAGAGACGTCACGCCCGACGCCACGGCCGGCGTGCTCGACCGCCCGATACCGGGTATCGCTGAGGCCATCAGAGCCTCTGGACTCGCGGCCGGCGCCGTGGACGCTGGTCTGTCCCGAGGGTTGGCCGGGGTCTCGGGCAGCACCCTGGTCGTGAATCTGGCACCGTCTCGGGCGGCGGTCCGGGACGGGATGGCGACCCTCACCCCGCTGGTAGGACGGGTGATCGAAGAGCTGTCCTGGCCGAACCAGGATTGACTGGCAGCACCAGGGCCAGGATCGGCTGGCCACCGCTGCGCAGCCCAAATCGGGCCCGAACGGTCGCCGTTGCGGGCCCGCGGGCGGGGCGGTTCAGTGCTTGTCGCCCGTGCCGTTCAGCGCATTCCCGACCAGATTGCTCACGCTCTCGAACTGGTCGTGGTACCGGCCTTTGGTGGCCTTGTCTACAGTGAAGACCGCGGCCCCGACGCACTCGACGGCGATGCCGCCGGCCTTCTCCAGCAGGGGGCCGGCCTTCTCCATGGCCTGCTCGAGGACCGGGCCGGCCGTGACCGAGACCTTCTCCGCGTACGGGCCGACCTTGGTGAGCGTTGCCTCGAACAGTGGGCCGCCCAACTCCTTGGCCACGTCGATGAATGGACCGAACGTCTCCTTGGCTTGTTCGACGTACGGGCCGGCCTTTTCTTTGCCGAGCTCCAGAAGTGGGGCGGCTTTCTCGAGGGCCTGCGCAACGACTGGGCCGGCCATGGTGACGACCGGACCAGCGACGTCCTTGATTTTGTTCACTAGACTCATGGTGGGAGGCCTTCCGCTCGCGAGATGGAGACTGTAACGCCGTCAGATGCTCATCCTGGCACTGGTATCCCATAGCGGGAAGTGATCGGCACCCGGCTGTTCCGTGCGATCACGCGGTCGAGGAGGATGTCAGCGTGCAACAGGGCGCGGAAGACTGCCAGCGAAAGCTGGATCTCGTGTTCGGCGACGTCCTGCCCGACCGCACCTCAGACGACCGAACCCGGCCGGGGGACACAGCGCCCGACGAGCATGACCAGTGGCTGCAGGACAACCGGCCCCCGCATCATGACACTGCTTGACGCCGTTGCTCAACGGAGGGTCACGGTCAGAGTTTGGGATATCGACGCCGCGGCGACCCGGGTCGCGGCGGAGGGATCAAGTGCGACAAGCACCAGCCTCCCGTCATGGTCGCCGGTCCGAGCGCCTGCGTCCAGCACCGCGAGAACCCGGGCACCGCGGGCCAGCACCACCGGCTCGTCCTGCCGTTCTCCGACGGTGACCACATCGACCGTGCAACCGGGACGTAGGAGTGCGGCGACGCCCGAATCCGCCAGCCGCAGCGCGACGCTCACCAGGTCCGGATTCGTGGCGACCGACCGGGTGAGATCGGAGCCGGTCAGCCGCACATCGGTCAGGGGCTCACCACGCCGTACCGGCGCGGCCAGGGTCCGGCCCAGCACCGCGGTGGCGGTCCGGACAGCGCCGTCGGGCACCAGCTGAGCCGGCAGCCCGCGCAGCGCCACCTCGCGTGCCCCAAGCACGGTGCCCGGAGCCAGATCTCGGACAGCGACGACCACCGCGTCGTCGGCGGAGCTTTCCCGGTTCGGGTTCAGCGCCAGTACCGCCGCAAGTCCGACCAACGCCACAGCCGCGGCGCGGCGTAGTGAGGCCGCTCGGCCGAACCCTCGCGCACCCCATCGCTGCCGCAGCAGCAGCGCCAACGTTCGCGGCTCGCTGTGGCATCGCCATCGCCCATCCTGACCTCCTGATCTCGTCGTCACCATCGTGACGCTAGGCGGGATCAGGTCGCCGCCGCGGGCTCACCGACGGCGGCTGTGGACAACCAGGTGGCTGTGGACAACGCGGCTAGGTCGCCGAGGTGGTAGCGGTCGCCGAACTCGACGAAGAAGCGGATGACGAGGAACCCGACCCGGATCTCGACTCGGAGGTGGATCGAGACTTCGAGGATTTGGACTCCGACGGGGATTTGCCGTTGCCGCCGGATTCGGCCTTTTTGGAGGAATCGGACTCTGATTTCCCATTCGAGGACTTACCGTTCGAGCTGCCCCCGGACTTGCCGTTGGTCGTGGCATCGGACTTTCCGGACTCGGATTTACCGGACTCGGACTTTCCGGACTCGGCCTTGCCGGTCGAGCTGGACTGCCCTTCGCGCGCATGATCGCCGGAACGGCTGTCGGTCCGGTAGAAGCCGCTGCCCTTGAAAACAATGCCCACCGCCGAGAACAGCTTGCGCAGCCGTCCGGAGCACTCGGGGCAGTCGGTCAGCGACGAGTCGGTGAACTTCTGCACGGTGTCGAAGCGGTGCTCACACGCGGTGCACGCGTAGGAGTAGGTCGGCACGTTTCGCCTCCACAGGTTGGCACTCTGCCCACGAGAGTGCCAACTGTCATGCTACCAACACCACCGCCATCACCGTCGGCACGGCGTCGGACCTCCCGGTGCCAGGGCGACTACGCCGCGGCGTGGGGTCAGGGCGGCGGTGACGGGGACGTCGTGCGGTTGCCCGGGTAGCCAGGGGAGTACCTCCTCGTCGCGAACGATCGCTATCAGGGGGGTACCCGGCGTCGCCAGCGGCAGCGTCCGGTCGTAGTGCCCGCCGCCGCGGCCGAGCCGTACCCCGCTGCGGTCGACGGCCAGGGCCGGCACCAGCACCAACACCGCGGTCGCGATCGCCGCGCAGCCCAGCGTCGGCCCGGTCGGTTCGAGCAGCCCCAGCGGCCCGGTCGCAAGCGTGCCCGCGCCGGTGTACTCGGCCCAGTCCAGCGGCCCCAGCGGATTGACTACCGGCAGCAGCACCCGGCAGCCGCAGCGCACCAGACCGTCGAGCAGTTCCGGTGAGCCCGGTTCATGACCGACCGGCCAGTAAGCGCACACCGTGCCGGGCAGCCCCGGCAACGCCACCCCAGCCAAAGCCGCCGCCTCCCTGGCGCGCACCGCCGCCGGAACCCCCCGCCGCGCCGCAACCAGCCGCCGCCGCAACTCCCACTTGCCGCTCTTGTCCACGTAACCACCCGACATGGAGACTTATCGGGGTTGTCGAGCCCCCTATAGGCCCGTTAAGTCTCCATGTCGGGCCGGGTGGACGTCGCGGCAGGGGCATCGGGTGGGCCGATAGGGTCGGGTCTCATGAGCGCCTCGATGAGCGGGCCGGTTGGGCGCGGTGTGTTTCGCACGGCGATCGTGCCGGCGGCCGGGCTCGGTACCCGGTTCTTGCCGACGACCAAGACGGTGCCCAAGGAGCTGCTGCCGGTGGTCGACACTCCAGCGATCGAGTATGTCGCCGCGGAGGCGGCCAACGCTGGGGCTGATCGTCTGGTGCTCGTCGTCTCACCGGGCAAGGAGTCGGTGGCGGCGCATTTCGACCCGAACCCGGATCTGGAGGCAGGGCTGCGGGGCCACGGCAAGGAGGCGCTGCTCGCCAAGGTACGTCGGGCCCCCGAGCTGATCCGGGCCGAGGTGGCGGTGCAGCACAAGCCGCTCGGGTTGGGTCATGCGGTGGGTTGTGCTGAGTCGTTGCTGGACGCCTTCGACGATGCGGTGGCCGTGCTGCTGCCCGATGACCTCGTGATGCCCACCGGGGTCCTGATCAAGATGGCCGCGATCCGGCAGCGCTACGGCGGCAGCGTGGTCTGTGCCTTCGACGTCCCGCGCGAGCAGATCTCCGCCTACGGCGTCCTCACGATCGATGACACTGACGAACCGGACGTCAAGCGGGTGCGCGGGATGGTGGAGAAGCCGGCGCCCGACATGGCGCCGTCCACCTTCGCGGCGGCCGGACGGTACCTGCTGGACCGGGCGGTGTTCGACGCGCTGCATCGGATCGCTCCGGGCGCCGGCGGTGAGCTGCAGCTCACCGACGCGATCGCACTGCTGATCGAGCAGGGCCATCCGGTGCATGCCGTGGTGCACCGCGGCGGGCGTCACGACCTGGGAAATCCAGCGGGATTGTTGCGGGCGTCGGTGGACTTCGCCCTGGAGGATCCGGAGATCGGTCCTGAGCTGCGGAGCTGGCTGCGCGACAGATTGGCGCAGGAGAACACGTGAGATCGCTGGACGAGCAGCTCGGACGGGTGCTGGACGCTGCGGTGCGTCCAGCACCGGTGCGGGTGGCGATCTCTGAGGCGCAGGGAATGCTCTGCGCGGAGGAGATCGTGGCCCAACGCGCGCTGCCCGGCTTCGACCACGCCGCGGTCGACGGGTATGCGGTGCGCAGCGTGGACGTCACCGAGGTTCCGACTACGTTGCCGGTGGTGGGGGAGATCGCCGCAGGCTCGCGGCAGCCGATGCGACTGCAGCCCGGCCAGGCGGTCCGGGTGGCCACCGGCTCGGCGCTGCCCACGCTGGCAGATGCGGTGGTTCCGCTGGGGCACATCGAGGGCGGGGTGGCGCATGCGGCCCGGATCACGGTGGCGCGCTCGGTGCCGTCGAAGGCCTACGTACGCCGGATCGGGGAGGACGTGCAGACCGGCGACGTCGCGGTGCGCCCCGGTGCGATGATCGGCCCGGCGCAGGTGGGGCTGCTTGCCGCGGTGGGACGGGCCAAGGTCCGGGTGCATCCGAGGCCGCGGCTGTCGGTGCTGTCGGTCGGGGAGGAGCTGGTCGACGTCGAACGCACTCCGGGTGCCGGCCAGGTCTATGACATCAACTCCTACGCGCTGGCCGCAGCCGCGCGTGACGCCGGCGCCGAAGTGCACCGGGTCGGCATCGTGCCGAGCGATCCGTCTCGGCTGCGCGAGGCGGTGGAGGGCCGGCTGCTGCTGTCGGAGATCGTGGTGGTGACCGGTGCAGTCGGTGGGGAGGTGGGTGACGAACTCTGCGCCGCGTTGGCCGACTTGGGGCCGCTGGACGTCGGGCGAGTGGCGATGCACCCCGGTTCCGTGCAGGGCTTCGGCCGGCTGGGCCCGGACTCGGTGCCCACCTTCCTGCTCCCGAGCAATCCGATCAGCGCGCTGGTGATCTTCGAGGTGCTGGTTCGGCCGCTGATCCGGCTGGTCCTGGGCAAGCGCAATCCTCATCGCCGGACCATCACAGCTCGGCTGCTGTCTCCGGTGACGTCCACGGCGGGTCGTTGCGGGTTTCTCCGCGGCCAGCTGCTGCGCGATCCCGACACTGGGGAGTACCTCGTGCAACCTCTCGGAACCTCCGGTGCCCATCTACTGGCCTCGCTGGCTGAGGCGAACTGCCTGATCCTCGTCGATCCAGACACCACCGAGGTGTCCGTCGGCGAGCAGGTGGCAGTGAGCTTCCTCGCCCAGCGGGGATGAGGCGCCGTGTTCGGGCCTGGACCTGATGGCCGCCACCCCGGCTGGCCGGTGCGCCTGGGCCCGGTGCGGGTCGCTGCGGGGGACGTCGCGCTGCGTCCCGTGCGGTTGCGCGATGGCCCTACGTGGAGCCGGCTGCGGCTGCGTGATGAGGCCTATCTGCGGGTGTGGGAGCCGGACGGGGAGGGCACCTGGGCGGAACGCTTCACCACCATGGTCTGGCCGGTGATGTGCAGTGGGCTGCGCGCGACGGCTCGGCGAGGGCAGGCGCTGCCGTTCGCTATCACGCTAGGTGGGGAATTCGCCGGTCAGCTCACGCTGGGCAACGTGGTGCGGGGTTCGCTGTGTTCGACGTGGGTCGGTTATTGGGTGGAGTCCGGCGCGGCCGGGGGTGGCGTGGCGACGGCGGCAGTGGCATTGGCGGTGGATCACGCGTTCGCAGCCGTGGGGATGCACCGAGTCGAGGCCACCGTGCGGCCGGAGAACGCGGCCAGCCTCCGGGTGTTGGCCAAGCTGGGATTCCGGGACGAAGGCCTGCTGCAACGTTACCTGGAGGTGGACGGAGCCTGGCGGGACCATCGGCTCCTCGCGCTGACCAAGGATGAGATCGGCGCCGGGCTGGTGGCCCGACTAATCGGTTCGGGCCACGCCCACCTGCCCTAAGGGTCGGCGCGCCTCCGGTATCCGGACGTTTGTTGTGACTACCGTGAAACGGCAGTAATACGAGCGGATCGACAGTGACGGACCGGGGTGGGGAGCGCGGAGTGCCCAGCTCGCTGATCTTCGCGGCGCTGGCGGCGGCCTGGCTTGTCGTCCTCGTCCCGATGGTCGCGAAGCGACGGCAGGAAGTGGTGCGCACTGCGGAGTCCGCGCTTGCTTCTCGGGTACTGCGCCGGCCGCACCCTGTTCGTGCGGCGCGCGAGCACAGTCAGGAGGTGGGCATGATCAGTGAACGTTTCGCGGCGCCGGAGCCGACCTCGGAGCAGCGTCGGTACAGGCCCGGTCGCGGTGGCTATGACCCGGAGGTCGCCGCACAGTTAGCGCGGACGAAGTACGCGTTCCGGCAACGGGTGGTCGTCGGCCTGGCGGTCGCCGCAGTCGTCAGTCTGGTACTGGCCTTCGCGGTGTCGAGCCTGCTGTGGTGGCTGCACGTTGCGCTGGATCTGGCGGTGGTGGGTTACTTAGGGTATCTGCGCAGGCAGGTGCGTATCGAGGACGAAGTACGGCAGCGGCGCGCCGCACGGTTCGCCGGGTCTCGTACGACCTCGGCCGTTTCCCACGACGTCGCCCCGGCTGAGGAAGACCCGGCGCCGGAGGCGTCCGCCGCGGCGCCGCCAGCGCCCCAACACACCGCCGTCGCGCTGGACCCCGACGATGAAGATCCGATGTTCGACGAGCTGAAGTCCGCTTTCCAGCCGCGCTACCGTCAGGCGGTCGGCGAGTAGTCGGTGACCGCTGCTAAACTCGGCGGGCATCGCGGGGGGCTGTAGCGCAGTTGGTAGCGCGTCTCGTTCGCATCGAGAAGGTCAGGGGTTCGATTCCCCTCAGCTCCACCCAGCTCACAGGCCCTATACAGTGATCTTCACAAGGGGTGTGGGGCCCTCGTACAGCAGCAAAGTACAGCAACGGATCATCCACTGAGGCTGTCTCCCAACCGCTTCAACGCGGAGCGGGTGGCCTTTGAGGATGCTTGGGCGTAGATCTCCATGGTCACCGCGATCTGTGCGTGTCGAAGGATCTGCATGACCTCCCGAGGATGCACGTCGAGATCGACCAGCAGCGTGGCGCAGGTGCGCCGCCCGTCGTGCACTGTGATCTTCCGGACCGCGGCCTTGGCACAGCGGGCATCCCAGGAACGGTTGAAGTTACGCGGTTCGATCGGCGTGCCCCACTTGGTGGTAAAGATCAGCTTGCCGCCCTGCCACGCCGCTCCCGCCAGCTCCCTCGCGTGAGCTTCGTCCACCTTCCGCAACCGCAATGCAGCGGCACAGATGTCGGGTAGCGGCAACGTGGCATCGGAGGTGGCTGTCTTGGTCTCCCGGTGCAGCAATTGCCGGCTTACCCGCTGAAGCTGACGCCCGATCGACAGTTCTCCCTCGTCCAGGTTGACGTCGTCCCACGTCAGGCCGAGCACCTCGCCTTTGCGCAGGCCGAGCACGAGGATCAACACGTAGACGGCGTAGAGCGCATCATGCTCCGAGCGTGCGGACTCCAGGAATTGCCGGGCTTCATCGCTGCTCCACGCCTTGCCCTTGCGCCTTCTCACCGAAGGCAGCTTGATCGAGGTGGCCATGTTCTTGGCGATCAGATCCTCCGTCACTGCTTGGGACAACGCTGCTCGCAGGCAGGCCCGGACGTCGCTGACGGTGCGCGAGGAAAGTCGATCTTCGCAGCACTTGCCTATGGCGCAGCATCGCCGTTTGTTCTCAGCGCGAGTTGTGTCCTTGCCCTGCGCACAACACTGACAGGTCCGGGCCACCTCATTGATCCACGTTTGGACGTCTCGCACACTCAGCCGATCGAGCCGTCGAGCACCGAGCAGCGGTGTGATGTGCCGGCGGACGAACATCTCGTAGTTGACGTAAGTGGCGGGTGCCAAATTCGGCTTCACCACCTCCTCAAGCCAGTAGGCGAGGAACTCGCCGAGCTTGGGGACACTCGTGGCTACCGGTCCTTGCCGTGCCCGTTGCTGAAGTTTCAGCCACTTCTCATGCACCTCCTCGCGAGTCTTGCCGTAGATGTACTTCCGTTGCCGCTGCCCGTTAGGCTTAGAGACCCACGTGTAGGCGGCGAAACCATTGCGGTAAGGGAAGATCGAGCCTTCCCCGTTCGCCCGCGCGCGACCAGTCATGCTGCTCCTTCCTTGACTCGACGTTCGATGTACTCGTCCACCCATTCGGGCAGGATGCGGCGATGCTTGCCGTCCTTGAGTGAGCGCAGCTCCCCGGTGGCGACCAGCATCTTGGTCTTGCTCAGACCAAAGCCGAGCATCTCCGCCACCTGGGCGATGCTGTACCACTTCGGCAAGAATCGCGGCCCTGCCCGCAATTCTTCTTTCACCCGTGCTGTTCCTTTCTCTTTTTCTGATTTGTTGCTATGCGGCGTCTCGTGCGGCTTGGCGTTGTTCGCGTGCTCTGGCGGCGGCCGAGAGGGCGAGGGCTGCGTCGCCGTTAGTGAGGTAGCCGACTCCGGCGAACTCCCAGTGGGCGACGACGAGTGTGGTGTCCTGCTCATCAGGCAGCAGCTCGCGCGCATGCTCGGCCGCCTGGCGTTGGCGATAGGCACGACGTTCGTCCCTGATGGCGCCCAGGGTGGTGGAGTAACGGCGGGATTTTGAAGCGAAATGCCCCCGAAAGCCGATCATGTGCACCCACCGCCGCAACCCCTCATAAGCCCCGTGCTCTCCGAGTTGCCACGCGGTGCGGACAAGCCGGTTGACGTGGTCGTTGACGTCAAGGTGGGGGAGTGCTTCGGGAGTGATGCGGCGGTCGCCCAGGCCGAAGTCATCAGCGCTTTTGGTGGCGTATTTCGCGATGTAGCGAGCGGCGTGCCCGGGGGTCAGTTGTCCGGTCGGGCCGCTGTTGACGGTTTGGGTGTCGAGCTGGTCACCAAAGCGCAGCACCAACCCGGACCCATCGGGCATCTCGACGGTGAGCCGCACGTGGGCAGCGGCTTGGCGGATTGCCCCGGCCAGATCAGCGGCATCGACGCTGATCTGAGGTGGTTGGTAGTCCTCGTCGGGGGCGTCGAGGCGGATGAGCGCGTGGAAGTGGACGACGCCGCGGCGTTGAAACTCCGCGACCTTCACGAACGACACCCGGCACCGCCTGCCGAACTCGGCCGCAGTCAGCCCCGTGATATGGGCGAGCGCGCGCCGGACAGCAATGGTGAACCGGCGCCACAGTTCCGGGGCGTGCCAGTTGAACGCGATGTGCGCCGGGTAGTCGTAGCAGTCCGAGCAGATCGGCTGCCCGAGTCGCGAGTCGCCCTCATCGTGGATGGTGGTGCACCAGGTCGGCCGCCCGTGCTGGCACAGCCGCGGCTTACCCTTAGTCGGACGGCAGCGCGCTGGCCCGGATCGGTCGCCGCGAGTGGTGTGCACCGGACCAAACCCCGGCGCGGTCAGGGTGGCGAAGACCAGCGGGTGCGACCGGATCGACTCAGGTACGCCCTTGCGGCCACCCGCAGCGCCGGCATAGAGCAGTTGCCACATGTCACCGGCGTACTCATACGAACACGACGGGCACACCGCTGCCCGCCGGTTCCCGCATCGGATCAACAACACCCGATCCGGTTCACCGTCGGTGGAGTAGGTGATCCGTTGGCCGGTGGCTGCTCGGTGTTGGACCCGGCCACGGAGCCGGACGGGTTGTGAGCAGTGCCCGCATCGGGCCACTTGCTCGGCCCACCGGTCGAAGTCCGGTCGGCCGGCCCGGGTGACGATCTCCTCCACGGTCTGCGCCGGGAAGCTGTTTATCGGGGTCATAGCTGGGCCCCGGATCCTTCGAGGATCGAACCGCTACCGCGACGATCCTCCGGCTTCATGGCGTGCTCCTCCTGATCGGTGTTTGCGGACCGCTGTGACCGCACACCAATCAAACGGCGAAACACCTGCTCCGAGGGGGTCCGCGAGCTAGTCCCGAGCTAGTCTGCTGCTAGTCCCGATCGGCCCACCTCAACTTCAAGGTCGCAGCTGAGCAGATGAAGCGAAGACAGCGGCCAGCTGGGGGAATGCGACACTTGACCGGTGTCTTCGACTGGGACCGGTGAGCGCATCGCGGTGTACCGGCGCCGACGCGGGCTGAGTCAAGCAGCGCTAGCCGGGTTAATCGGCCGCTCTGAGTCGTGGCTGTCCCAAGTCGAGCGTGGCATCCGTTCGGTAGATCGGTTGTCGGTGCTGCTGGATATGGCGAAGATCCTGCATGTCGATGTCGAGTCGCTTATCGGCCGACCATGGCAGCTCGCTCCCAACGGGGGAGCGGTTGCTCAGGGCCTAGACGCGGTACGCCAGGTCATGACCCGCTATGACCATCTGCTCGGCGTGGACGTTGCGCCGATCCTGCCGCTGCCCGAGTTGCGTGCCCAGGTCGCCACGCTCCATGAGGATTACCAGGCTGCTCGGTATGAGACCGTTGTCCGTCAGCTTCCGGATCTCATCACGCTCATCGATGGGCTACCGCGGGTTGCCGCTGATGGAGAGTGGCGCGAGGGGCTGTGCACCTACGTCTGTGCCTATGTCGGTGCCGCGAAGTTGCTCACCAAGCTCGGTGTGACCGATCTTGCCGTGGTCGCGGCCGATCGGGCAGCGACGATTGCGGTCGAAGCTGACTCCCTCGGGGTTCGGGGGATGGCGGCTTACCAGGTGGTGTGTGCGCTGTTGCGCGCGGATCGCACGGACGAGGCTGAGCGACTCGCGGTGAGCATGGCCGAAAAGATCGACGGGTCAGCGACCGCCGAGGCCCCCGTCCTTGTCTCCATTGCCGGGGCGCTGTGGTTGATCGCGGCGGTGGCCGCTGCCCGGCGCACCGATCGGGGCGAAGCATGGGCGCGTCTGGATGCTGCTGACCGTCTTGCCGGGCTGCTCGGTGAGGACGCTAACTATGCGTGGACAGCGTTTGGGCCGACGAACGTTCTTATTCACCGGGTATCGGTCGCTGCGGAGTTGGGTGAACCAGGCGAGGCGCTGCGCGCTGCGACGGAGGTCGACCCGACGATGCTGGCGGAGGGTCTGCGCAGCCGTCGCGCGCAGGTGTATCTGGATTTGGCATGGGCGCAGGCGCAACGCAAACGCGACGCCGAGGCGACGTTGCACCTGCTGGAAGCGGAACGCTCAGCGCCGGAGGCGATCCGGTACAACGCGATGGTTCGTGATCTGTTGCGCGAGATGCTCGCCCGGTCGCGTCGCCCGAACAGTGTCCTGCACGATCTGTCGGTACGCGCTGGCGTGCTGGATTAGGCCAGCCGGTGCCCGACCATCTCGCGCTCGTTGCCTGTGGGGCACCGCTGGCTGCCCGGGTGCACGATGTCGCGGCGCGGGCGGTTGAGGCGGGGTGGATGGTGCACGTGGTCGCCACGCCGTCGGCGATGAACTGGGTGGATAGCGAGCGGGTCGAGCAGGTCACCGGGTTTCCGGTGCTGGTCGAGCAGCGCGAGCCCGGGCAGGCCAAGCGGTTCCCGCCACCGACTCAGGTCGTCGTGTGTCCCGCGACCTTCAACACGGTGAACAAGCTCGCCGCTGGGATCGCCGACAGCTACGCCGCAGGGCTGCTATGCGAAGCCCTCGCCTCACAGGTCCCGATCACTATCGCCCCGATGGTCAATAACCGGTTGTGGCCACATCCGGTGTGGCAACACAACCTGGACACCCTCACCGCAGCAGGAGTGCGGTTCATCGACATCCAAACCGGTCACCTCGGACAACCAAGCGCCGTCCAGTCCGGTACCGGTGGCGACGTCATCGCACACTTTGATCCCGCCTGGGTGCTGCCTCCCACCGGGTAACCCGCACAAAAATCTTAGTTTGTTGCCCTCACCCGCACTGTTATGTGGGCAGTACCACCCTGTGCCCTGTATCGCCTTATATGTCGTTTCCTTGCCTCCGGTAATCGAACGGAATTGGCAGGGAGGTGCTCGGCAGTGGCAGCTGATGTTGAGCGTCCGCCACTTCGTGAGTACCGCCTCCAGCTGGGCTGGACACAGCAGGAAATGGCGGACCGGATCGCGCATCTGGCGTGGATGGAACGCCGCGAGCGTGCCGGCGTGAATGCGGACATGGTGGCGAAGTGGGAACGCGGCGTGAAGGGCATCAGCCCCCGATACCGCGAGCTATTGTGCCGCCTGTTCGGCGTGACACCTGCCCAGCTCGGTTTGAAGAACCTACCCTCAGCCGGAGCTGAACGCGTCCTGGCAAAGGTTGATGATCAATCGCTGGTGGCGATGTTAGATAACGCCGCCGGCCTGCTCGATCAACTCGGTGCGGCGGGGACGGCGCTGGCCCCGCACATGCTGCATGTGTGGAAAGAAGCGGTGACCACCCGCCGCACCATGCTCGGATTGCTCGACCCGAGTGCCACCGATCCCATCGGCCATGCCCGTGCCACGACGGCCACCGTCGCTGACTTGGAGCAGCTCGCCCTGCGCTACCAAGCCCTCTACGACACCGCCGACCCAGCGGCCTTGCTCACCTCGGTCGCGGCGCACGTCCGGATGGCACAAGACACCTTGCGGCAGAACCTGCCAACGGACATGCGACGTCGGTTGTTGCGCAATCTGGCCGAGGTCGCGATCCTCGCTGGCCAGCTCGCCGCGGATGACCTCGGCAACACCATGTCCGGCCGCGCTTACTACGGTCTGGCGCTCGATGCTGCCCGGGAGGTGGCGGATGATCCGCTCACCACGATTGCGCATGGGTACGCCGCCCAAGTCGCCGCCGCCGAAGGCTGCACCATGGCCGCGCTGGATCACCTCACCGCAGGCAACGAACACGCCCGTCCCACTCCAGCCATCGTCTGCTGGCTTGCCACCATTGAGGCCACCATCCATGCAGACAGGGGCGAACACACCCCAGCCCGGGATGCCCTCGACCGCGCACACACCCTCCTCGACCAAGCCGGTCGCTGGGCGGCTCCCGCGTCATGTCGCCACCTCGGCACCCCGCAAGTCAACGCCGCGACCGGTCACGTTCTTTCCCTAGCCGGTGCCTACACCGAGGCATGCAAGAAGCTCCTCGCAGCACTTGACCAGTCTCACCCGCTCCCACGTCGACAGCGCATACTGATCTTGATCGATCTCGCTACCGCCGAACTGCACAGCGGCGACCTTTCCGCCGCATGTTCCCACGCCACCCAGGCTGCCGATCTCCTGCACCACGCTGCCTATGCAGTTGGTGCCGCCCGGCTTCGCGCATTCCGTACCGTCACTCAGCGGCCCCTGAATGACAGGGCCCTCCGGGCCCTGGACGAACACCTCGCCCGGCTCGCCGCTTAACAGGCCATCGTGCGCAATTTCGAAGGCATGCGTCGGATTAGTTGGGTTGACCGATCGTCTACGTCCATTCGGCCTAGGTTTGAGCAGGCCTACTACCGTCTACACAACTCCGACCTCGCCGAGGCCGGATGACTCAGAGCCTGTTGGCGAATGATGTTGCTTGGGTTTGCTTGAGGTGACGGTGGGTAGCGATTGGGTCACGGTGGCGTGTCACACCGGGAATGAGAATGGGCCTCTGGTAGCCGAGGAGTACCACCTACTCGATCTACCAGAAGCCCGTGGATGTCTGTCTACCTTGTCGAGGTCACGAAGGCCAGTTGCCGCGTGTCGGGATGCGAGTGTCACGAGCGCGTGCCGCGCTATCCCTCGGATGTGACCGATGCCGAGTGGGAGGTGCTGCGCCCGGAGGCCGAGGCGGTGATGGCCGAGTTGCGCCGCAGCCCAGCGGGCAGACCGATGGAACATGATCTGCGGGCAGTGCTCGACGCGATCGGTTACGTCACTCGCTATGGCATCGAGTGGCGGGCACTGCCCGTGGATTTCCCCTCGTGGGAGGCGGTATATTGCCTTCTTCGTTCGGTGGCATGAGCGCGGCTTGCCGCAGGGGGTGGTAGACCGGCTCCGCGGGCGGCTGCGAACATCCTGGGGCCGCTCCGAGCTCCCGACTGCCGGCTCGATCGACTCACAGTCGGTGAAGGCCGCAGACACCGTCGGTGCCGACTCCCGCGGATACGATGCCGGCAAGCGAATCAACGGCCGGAAACGGCACATAGTGGTGGATTCACTCGGCCTGCTGCTGACCGTGATCGTCACCGCGGCCTCAGTGCAAGACCGCGATGGGGCGTTTCGGCTGCTGGCCGTGCTGCGCGAGCGGCTCTCCACGATCACCCTGGTCTGGGCCGACGGCGGCTATGCCGGCCGCCTGGTGAGTTGGGCATGTCAGGTGCTGGCCCTCACGGTCACCATCGTCAAACGCAGCGACGACACCAAGGGATTCGTCGTGCTGCCCCGCCGGTGGGTCGTGGAACGAACCTTCGGCTGGCTGCTGCGTTACCGCCGCCTGATCCGTGATTACGAACGACGACCCGAACACCATGAAGCCATGGTGCTGTGGGCCACCGTCGCGATCATGACCCGGAAGCTGGCCCGCACAACATCCGGCGCGCCACCCCCTCCCCGATGGGGACGACCCCGCACCGTAGCGTCCGCACCCGATCAACAAGCAGCGTGACCATTTACCAACAGGCTCTCAGAACACCGAGTCTCCGGACACTCCGGGGCGATTCATACTGGTTGCCGCTGTTGTGGTCGGAGTCCGCCTGTGTGGGTGTCTTTCGGTCGTCTAGTCACACTTTGAGCTGGTACACGCGCGGTGTCACGCGTTGCTTGAGGGATCCGGGGTTGGATGGTGATGAGCACGCCGGTGCTGGTAGGGGCACGATCGGGCGGAATGACGCCGCTTGGCGTGCTCAGAGCGGTGGGGTGGGTAGGTGAGTGGCTCGGTCCTGAGTTCCCGGCTGTGGAGCAGCCGGTGTCGACGGTTTCGGACGATGCTGTGAGCGCGGTCGGGGTGGAGTTGCGGGCGTTGGGGCCGGTGGAGGCCGTGGTCGGTGGTGAGCTGGTTGATTTGGGGACGCCCAAGCAGCGTGCCCTGTTCGCGCTGTTGTTGTGTCGGGTGGACCGGCCGGTGGCGGTCGACACCGTGATCGAGGAGCTTTGGTCGGGGCGCCCACCGGCTGCGGCGATAGCATCGCTGCTGACGTATGTGTCGAATTTGCGGCGGGTGTTGGAGCCGCAGCGCCCACCCCGGGCCCCCGCGGTGGTGTTGCGGACCCGCGCGCCGGGTTATCTGCTGGATAGCCACCGGGCCGAGGTTGATGTCCGCCGGTTCAGCGGTCACGCCACGGCCGGGCACGAGGCACTGGCCCGGGCCGATCCCGAGCAGGCGGTGCGGAAGTTCGATGCGGCGCTGGGACTGTGGCGGGGGCCGCCCTACGCCGAGGTTCGCGACGCCGAGTGGGCGGCCCCAGAGATTGCTCGGTTGGAGGAACTACGGCTGTCGGTTATCGAGGGGCGGTTCGCGGCGCTGTTGGAATTGGGGGCTCACCCGGTGACGGTGGCCGAGCTGGAGGCCCACGTGCAGCTCCACCCGCTGCGGGAACACAACTGCGAGCTGTTGGCGCTGGGGTTGTACCGAGCCGGGCGGCAGGCCGACGCGCTGGCGGTGCTGCGAGCCACCCGGACGCGGCTGGCCGAGGACTTGGGCATCGACCCCGGCCCAGCACTGCAACGCCTTGAGCGCGACATTTTGACCCAGGCGCCGGTCTTAGATTGGCACCCGAGGCCGGTGGTCCCCACCGCAGCCACGGTGTTGCCGCGGGTCGCGACACCCCAATTGCGGTCGGTTGAGGACGCAGAGGTTTTCGTCGGTCGGGAGGCGGCGCTGCAACGCCTGGCTGACGCAGTGGCCGGGGCGACGCACGGTCACGGGCGGGTGGTGTTGGTGGCCGGGGAGCCGGGTATCGGCAAGACCCGGCTGCTACGCCGTTTCGCCGAGCTGGCGGGGGTGGCGGTGGTCTGGGGTGCCTGCTCGGAGCATGTCGCGGCTCCCCCGTTGTGGCCCTGGGAGCAGGTGCTGCGCGCGGTTCTCACCCACTATCCCGACCACACGGTGCTGAGCAGCGTGACCGAGCTGCTCGACGGCGACACCCCGCAGCTGGCCGAGGGCGTGGACGTGGCCGGTGCCGCGCTGCGGCGGTTTGAGGCGATCGGGCAGACACTGACTGCGGGGCCAGACCCGCTGGTGGTGGTGCTGGATGACGTGCACTGGGCGGATCTGGCCTCACTGCGGCTGTTGGCCTACCTGACCGATACCATCACCACCCGCAGTCGGCTGCTCCTGGTGGCCTCTTACCGCAGTCACGAATCAGCAGCGCTAGCAGAGACGCTGGCCGCGCTGGCCCGCGCCGGTGCCGAGCGGATCGAGCTGAGCGGCCTGGACGCCCAGGAGACCCAGGCCCTGGTGAGCACGGTGGCCGGGCGGCAGGTCAGCAAGGACACCGGGGACAGGTTGTGGGCCCGGACCGAGGGCAACCCGTTTTTCCTGCGGGAACTCATCGGGCTGCTGGTCAGTGAGCAGCGCCTGGATCAGCCAGACACTGTGGCGGTACCGGTACCGGTACGGGAGGTGGTGCTGCGCCGCATCACCCGACTACCCCAGACCACCGCCGAGGTATTGTCGGTGGCCGCGATCGCCGGCCGACATTTCGACATCGACGTCGTCGCCCGGGCCGCATCGATTGAGGTCGAGCCGGCGCTGGAGGCCATCGACGCCGCAGTCGCCGCAGGCCTCGTCGTGGAAGACCCCCAACGGCTGGGCTGGTTCGGCTTCACCCACGCCCTAGTCGCCGAGGCACTCTATGAGGCCACCGGGCGGCTGCGGCGGGTCCGGTGGCACCGTCAGATCGGGGCCGCGGCCGCCCAAATATGGGCCGGACACGACCAGCAGGCCAGCGAGATCGCCCGACACTGGCTGCTCGCCGCTGAACTCGACCCGGACACCGCTACCCAAGCCGCCACCTACGCGGCCACCGCGGCCCGCGTCGCCGATACCCGGCTGGCCCCCGAAGACGCCGCCGCACTATGGCGACAAGCCTTGAGCGCCGCCAACCTAGCTGGCGACGACGTGGACCGGTACCCCCTGCTCAGCGGTTTGGCCACCTCGCTGTACCGGGCCGGGAACCCCCACGACGGGCTTCCGATCTTCGTCCAGACCATGCAACACGTCCTCACCCAAAACCATCCCCAAGACATCTCCCGGCTGGTCACCACGGCCGTCACGGCCCTTTGCGAGTCGACCTGGTACCCGATCTCGGCCGGTGTCAACAACGAGCAGCTGATCGATGCCCTGCAGCGGGCCCTGCCCCGACTGAACGACCCTGTGCACCGAGCATTGGCGCTGTCCTTCCAGGCCGTCGCCCGTTACTACGACGACGACCCGCTGCGCCGTCTCGCCCTCTCTAACCAAGCCCTAACCCTGGCCCGCCCCACGGCAGACACCATCGCACTAGCCCACGTACTACTCCTCCGGGCAATGGCGCTGCACGGGCCCGACCACCTGAGCAATGCCTAGCCGCGACCACCGAGCTACTGGAACTGCCCAGCATCCCCCCACCCATGATGGCCAGCGCCCGGCTATTCCACTCCCATTTGCTCACCCTCATGGGTCGCATTGCGGAAGCCGCCACCCAGTTCGACTTCATCGAACGTGCCGGTTCCCCGCCTGTTCGGGCGCTGGTGGGATGGTGCCAGGCTGGCCTGTTGTTGCTTGCCGGCCGCTGGCCCGAGGCCGATGAGATCAGCTGCGCCGCCCTTGACCGGCACTCCAAGATTAGCTTCAGCGGGCCCTTGGGCCTGGGGGCACGAGGCACGGCGCAGGCCATCCGGATGCAGCAGCGTTGGGCGGCGGCGTTCCTGACTGGCGGCGGCGCGGACATGGTCGATGAGCTGCGCGCATCGGTCGAGGCCACCGGCACGCCTATATCGCGCGGCATCCTGACGATGGCACTGGTGGAAGCCGGACACTCGGCGGAGGCTCGCGTCCTCCTGCACTCCCTACCACTCGGCCCCAAGGACTACCGGTGGCTCCCCGCCCAGTGCTGGGCTCTCCTAGCCGCGGCGCGACTCCGCGACATCGAGCTGTTGAACCGGCTTCGTGACCAACTGCTGCCCTACCGACACCTAGCCTGCGCCGCGTCAATGGCCTTGGTCTGCGGGTCGGTGGCCTACTTCACCGGCGAAGCCGCGCTAGCCCTCGGCGATCCCGACACCGCACTGGCCGACCTCACTATCGCCGTCGAGATCGACGAACGGATGGGCGCACGGCCCTGGTTGGCCCGAGCCCGCGACGCCATCACCCGGGCCCAACGGTGCGCTGACTCAGGACGATGAACCGGCGGCCCTTGACGGTAAGTGACGAACGCTGACCAGCATCGAGGCCACTATCCACGCAGACCGGGGCGACCACGCGATGGTGAACACCACCACACGCCGACGGCCAGGCACAGGCTGCGATCATGAACGGGCCGACCAGCTGACGCCGCCGGGCCTCGACAGCGCGACGAACTCGTCACCCGGATTACTCGTCGCTGAGAGCCAGGGGACTGGTTCCTCCAAAGATTCCAGGTCACCCAACGCTGGGGGTCGGTTTCGACAAGCCAACGCCGAGTCCAAGTCAAGAGCGCTGACCCAGGATAGGCACAACCCAGAGAACCGACGAGGAGAGAGGGCCATGATGACAACCCAGCTCGACTCCACCGGCCTCGGGCCCAGCTCCACAATTCCGGCCAACCCAAAGTTTGCCGGTGTCCACTGCGATGTCTGTCTGATGACTGTCTGGTTGGCGAGCTGACTGTCCGTGAGGATTTTCCTTCCTCTGGTCAAGTGCGGCCTTCGGCCGCCACCGCTGATCGCCGGGCCGGTCCGGTCCTCGCTCCGCTGCGGGCGGCCGGCCCGGCGGCGGCGCGCGCATGACAAAGGCCCGGCGACCCGAGAACAAAGTCCTCACGTGGGGTCGCCGAGCGCCTTGTCATGGTCCGGGCCGAGGCGATGCGCGGTTGGCCCCGTAGAACCGGCTAAGAGGAAGGTTCCTCGCCGTAATCGTCTCGTTCGCCGGGTGGAGTGATCAGGGCAAGATAGACGTGTTCCGTTGTGACCGACTCCGAACAGCTCGCTGCGAGCAACGCGTACGCGAGTTCCTCGCCACCGTTGGGTTCAGAGAGCCACCATGCGGCGGCATCGACCAGGGCGAGGCGCTGTACCGCGGATAGGTGCGCTTCACGCTCGCCAAGGACTGCCACGGCGGCCAAGCGGTGCCGGTTGGGGACGACGCGCGAAC
>CAVQVV010000018.1:0-92012 GCA_963717245.1 uncultured Actinomycetota bacterium
TACTCGACAGTGCTCATGCCGGCCTCGCCGTCCACCACACCGACCACGCGGGCGATCATCAGCTGCCGCCACCGTCGTCTTGTCACTGTTTTGGGTTCGATTGTCATCGGTGCACTCCTGTCTGTGTCGTGAATTGCTGTCTCACCACTGCTGCATCAGCCCGCCGGCTAACCCGATCAGCACCGGAACGACGCCGATCAGGAGGAATGCCGGCAGAAAGCACAGCCCGAGCGGAGCCGCGATGAGCACTCCGGCGCGCTGCGCTCGGGCTTCGGACTGTTCCCGGGCGCCCGCCCGCGCCTCCGCCGCCAGCCGGATCAGCGACTCGGCGAATGCGGTGCCGCTACGACCGCTGCGTCGGGCGGCCTTGGCCAGCCGCGCCGTCGCGCCGCAGTCCAGCGCGGGCAGCCAGGCCTGCGGGGGATCAGCGCCCAGCGTGAGCAGCTCCGCAGTCCGGCACAACGCGGGGCCGGCTGGCACGTCGAGCCCCTCAGCGACCGCCCGAAGCGCCATCGGGACCGGCACTCCGGCCCGAAGGCAGGCCGCCAGCAGTTCCCATGCTCCGGCCAGCGCCAACGGCTCGCCGGCGGTATCCGCCCGACGGGCTGGCCACCGGGTGCGCCAGCCCGTCGCTGGCGTGAGGATGATCGGCGGCCGCAGCTGTGCCAGTAATCTCGATCGGGGACCGGCCGGACCGGGCGCGATCAGCAGCGCCGCTGCCACCAGCAGCGTGGCCAGTACCTGCGGCGTCATGCCGCCGCCCCGGAGACCAGCCGCGCGCTCCAGAGCACGCCGATGCAGGCCAGCGCGGTGCCGAGCACCAGCAGTACCTGGCCCACCACAGTCGCGCACAGCACCCGCAACGGGGCGGCACCCACCGCCTGGCCGAGCGCCGTCCCGAGCAGCGGCAGCCCAGCCAGCACTGCAGCGGTCGCCCGCGGGCCGGCGAGCCGGGCCTGCACCTCGGCGGCGAAGCGCACCCGGTGCTCGGTATCCGAGCGGACCGCGTCGAGCAGGTCCGCAAGTGGGATCCCGTAGCGGTCGGCTAGCGCCCACGCGTCGGCGAGCCGACCGAGCCATGGGCGCAACGGCGCCGGACCCGCGGTGCGCAGCACTGCCGGGACGTCGCCGCCGAGTCTGGCCGCCGCAGCCGCCGAGGACAGTGCCCGGTTAACGTCTGATCTTACGTTTGGGTCTGCGTCGGGGCACATGCCGGCGGCCGCTTTGATCGCCTCGCCGGGATGTGCCCCGGCCCGCAGCTCCGCCACCAGAACGCCGAGCACATCGGATAGCCCGGTGACCGCCGTGGCTTCGGCCCGGCGATCCCGACCGGTTCGCCAGCGCGCCGTGGCGGTGCCTGCCACCATGGCGACAGCGAGCCCGCCACCGGGGCCGGCCAGTAGTGCACCCACCGCCGCTGCCAGGGCTATCAGCAGCAGGCCGCAACGTCGAGTGGCCGAGCTCCGCCGTGCTGTAGCCCCCGGGGCCGCCCCGCGGTTCAGCGCGCTGAGGCGGTGGCGTCCCATCCCGGCCGGCCAGCACAGCACCCCGGCCGCCAGCACGGCCACTGCAACGCTCAACACCTCACACCTCGGGCATCCAGCAGGTCGGTCAGGCGCTGCCGTCCCGGACCCCACTGCCCGTCCTGCCAGGCCGGTAGCACGCGAACCAGATCGCCATCGCGGTCCAGCACGCCCACAGCGGCCAATCCGCGCACACCGTCTCGCCGCGCCACGTGCAGCACGACGTGCACGGCGGCCGCGAGCTGGCTGTGCAGCGCGTGGCGCGGCATGCCCCCCAACGCAGCGAGCGCCTCCAGCCGGGCGGGCACCTCGGCTGGTGAGTTCGCGTGCAGCGTTCCGGCGCCGCCCTGGTGCCCGGTGTTGAGTGCGGCGAGTAGCTCGCACACCTCCGCCCCGCGCACTTCACCGACCACCAGCCGGTCGGGGCGCATCCGCAGCGCCTGGCGCACCAGCTCACGCAGCGTCACCTCCCCGGCGCCTTCGACGTTGGGCGCCCGGGTCGTCAACCGGACGACATGCGGGTGCTCCGGCGCTAGTTCCGGTGCTTCTTCCACGCAGACGATCCGCTCGCCGGCGGGCACACAGCCCAGCAAGGCAGCGAGCAAGGTGGTCTTTCCACTCCCGGTGCCGCCGACGACGAGGTAGGCCAGCCGGGCGGCGACGATCGCGCGCAACAGCCTGCCGGCGTCGGGCGACACGCTGCCGACCTCCTGCAGCGCGTCCAGGCCATGGGTGGTCGGCCGCAGCACGCGCAGCGAGATGCAGGTGCAGCCGGTGGCGATCGGCGGCAGAACGGCGTGCAGCCGGACGCCGCCGGGCAGTGGCGCGTCGACGTAGGGGGAGGCGTCGTCCAGGCGGCGCCCCGCGGCCAGCGCCAGCCGCTGGGCGAGCCTGCGGACCGCGTCAGCGTCGGCGAACCGCACCTCGGTGCGATGCAGCTCGCCAGCCTGCTCGACCCACACCTGGTCGGGACCGCTGACCAGGACGTCGGTGGTTTCCGGATCGGCCAGCAGCGGTTCCAGCGGACCGGCTCCGACGAGTTCCTGCTGTAGCTCGCGCAGCGCCGAGAGGACCTGCAGATCGGCCAGCACGCCACCGGACTCGGCCCGCACCGCGGCGGCCACCGCGCCGGGGGAGACCGCTACACCAGCGGCAGCCAGCCTTTGCCGGACCCGGTCGACCAGCTGTCCGGAGAGCATGGGGGCCACGGCGAGCTGCCCGGACGTGATCACGCCGCCGCGCCCCGGGACCGGCTGGATCCGTCGAGCACCGCCAGCACCTGGCGGGCAGCGGTGGCCAGCGGTCCCCGGGACCGGCCGGGCACCGCGCCGCGATCCAGCGCGCCGGCCAAGCCGGGCTGTGGGTGCATGGCGGCGAGCACGGGAAGGCCCAGTGCCCGGCCGACGTCGCTGGGCGTGATCCCACCCGGTGCGGGTCCGCGCACCACCAACTGCAGCGCGAACCCGTAACGCGCCACGCGCGCCACCACCGTCGCAGCTGATGCGCAGGCCCGAACCTCCGCCGGGACGACGAGCACCGCCAGATCCGCGGTCTCCAACGCCGCGGTACCCGGCTCGCAGGGATGTCGCGGCACATCGCAGATCACCGTTTCCCCGGCGCGGCGTCCCGCATTGCACACGGCGCGCACTGCGGCTCCGTCCGGCACAGGACCGTCCGACCGTCCGTAATCCGGACGTCCGTAAGAGAGAACCGTGAGGCCACCGCGGCCGCCCAGGCGCGGGGTGGGCAGGGCCGCGTGCAGCGCCGCAGCTGGTACCCGTCCGCCACCCAGCGCGAGCCCGGACCAGCGCAGTCCATCCATCTTCTCGACGCCCAGCGCGAGGTCCAGGCCGCCACCCAGCGCGTCGCAGTCGACCAGCATGGCGCGGCGTCCCGATTCGGCCACGGCCACCGCGACGGCGGTCGCGAACACCGACGCTCCGGCGCCACCGCGGCCGCCGAGCACGGCGAGCACTCGACCCGGGTCGGTCGGCGACTCCGCCGCGTCCGCCAACGCCCCCACTAGCCAGGCCTCCGCGTCCGGCAACACAGCCACGTGCTGGGCGCCCACAGCCACCGCGCACCGCCACACCTCCGGATCACCGTCCGCAGAGACGATCACCACGCCGTCTCTGCGGGGTAGTCCAGCGCTGGCGCTCGCCGTCGCTGCTTCGACGTCCAGCAGCAGCAGCGAAGCGCAGTTCCACTGTTCTCGGACCGTCTCGGGGTCAGTGACCCGCTGCGGATCACACCCCGCCGCCGCCGCGAGTCGAGCAACTTCGTCGGCCAGCCCACCTGGGGCCATGATCACAACTGGCCGCCGAACGGCCGGATCCTCGCTGGTTGTCCGCACTGTTGCCCCCAGGTACCGGGCCCCGCACCGCTCGGGGCGTCCGGTGCCACTGTCAGTCAGCCGGACCGCTCAGGCCAGCACCTCATGATCGACATGTGGATAACGGGAGCGCTGTGGATGGAGCACAGACGTTGCCTCATATGCTGGCGATGCGAGCTCCTCTGGCCCGAGCTCCTCGGGCGTCGCGGCATTCTTCGACCTCGACAAGACCATCATCGCGAAGTCCAGTGCTTTCGTGTTCTCCCGCGCGTTCTTCCAGGAAGGTCTGATCAACCGGCGCGCGGTGCTCAAGAGCACCTACGCCCAGTTCATGTACCTGTTGGCGGGGGCCGACGCCGAGCAGATGGAACGGATGCGGGCACACATCACCGCGCAGTGCACCGGCTGGGACATCGCCCAGGTGACGTCGATCGTCGAGGAGACCCTGCACGATGTGGTCGACCCGCTGGTGTACGCCGAGGCGACCGAGCTGATCGCCGCCCACCATCAGCGGGGCGAAGACATCGTCGTGGTGTCGGCCTCGGGCGTCGAAGTCGTCGGACCCATCGCCAAGATGATCGGCGCGACGCACACCGTGGCCACCCGAATGGTGACCCACGACGGCCGCTACACCGGCGACGTGGAGTTCTATTGCGGGGGAGAGAACAAGGCTCTGGCTGCCCGGCAGCTGGCCGAGGAGCAGGGTTACGACATGCAACACTGCCACGCCTACTCCGACTCGATCACCGATCTGCCTCTGCTGGAGGCGGTCGGCCATCCGACGGCGGTGAACCCGGACCGGGCGCTGCGCCGCGAGGCGCTGTTGCGGGGCTGGCCGGTGCTTGCATTCTCCAACCCGGTGTCACTACGGACCCGGATACCGGCCCCCTCCGGTGCGCAGATCGCCGCAGCCGTGGGAGTCGGGGCGGTGGCCGCTGCCGGCGTTGCGTGGTACGGGCTGCGACGACGGCAGCGTTGAGCCCAGTCGGCTCAATGGGGTTCCCCCTAGAGCAAACGGGTGGCCCCTACCAGGTATTTATACTGAGAGTGATGAGAACGCAGTGCCTGATCGGGCCTCTTGCTGACCCACGAGTCACGGAGTAGACATGACTGCACGGACCTCTGGAAGGCCAGGGGCGGTGCGGCAGAGAAGTACCGTCCACCCCGACTGGAGCTCCGCGCACGGGCGTCGGGCATCCCACGCGCAGCACGCCGCGGGAGGCTTGTCGTCAAGGGTCTGCGTACCGCGTCTTCTGGGGACACGGGCGCCTAGACACCGCAGGGTACGACACGAGTTGCACGCTTGGTACCCCGGCATTCCGTGCGGACGGCGGCGCGCTGGGAGCTGTGATAGCTCCCAGTTGCGCGGCCGTCGTCATGTCTGTGATCACGTCCTCTTCGCAGTGACCACCTCCGCGATGGAGATCGCCTCCTTCGACCCGACGGTGAGCGCGTTGCAGCAGTGCACGATCCACCTGCCGACGGCCTGCGCGTCACCGCTGGCATAGCCCGCCGCAGCCGTCCGGTACTGCCCCTCACGGCGCAGCTGGAATACCTCTGGCACGACCAGTCCCTTGGGATCCAGGCCGCTGGACACCAGGGTCAGACGGGCCGCTGCCCTGGCGACCACACCGTTGCCCTGCCCAAAGGGCGCCAGCGCCAGCAGCTCGCCGTGCACCACCGCGACCAGTACCGGCGCCGCCACCCGGCTGCCGCCGGTGACCAACCGCGCCAAGTCGTCAAGCCGGGCGGTCATGTCGCGGGACGAGTCCGGGCGGCCCAACTGCGCCTCGGGCAGCAGATCCACCGCGGCGAGCACGTGCAACCGGGCCAGGGCCTGCAACGGAGCGCGCTGCCAGGTGCTGAGCAACCCACCCAGTGCCTCCGCCACCCGCAATGCGCCGGCCAGCACCGGGTCGCGCACCGACCCGTCGCCGGACAACATGGGGCTACCGCCGTCCAGCGCAGCCGAAGCCCGAGCTGCCCGCACCGACGCCTCCGCCGCGGTGGCCGGCCAGCTACGCCGGTTAGCCGGGTGCCGGTGCACCGCGGTCACCGCGTCGCGGGCGCGCGTGACAGCTTCCCCCACTCCGGGAAGATCCAGCAACGGGACCAGCGGGTCTGCAGCCGCACTCGTCATGAACAACCACGTTACGGCGCGCATGATCGTCGGTTGTGTGCCATAGACGACACATTCTGTCGCGCACGGCACACAAAACGCGATCTTGGGCGGCGCTAGCCCGTCAGGCAGCGCGACGGGCGGCCACCTGAACGCCACCTGCGACCGCGCGTAGACGAGTACTATCGCACTTCAAGCCCACTAATACACTTGTTGCTTGCGTCACCACTCCGCTAGTATTAACCTCATGGTGGACCGCAAGATGCGGCCGGCGCAGGCCCTCAGTCTCGTCCGCCGGGTCGCCCGGCACCACGGAATGTCCGTTGTCGAGCGAGCCGGACGAGGCAAGGGCAGCCACCGTATTTACGCGTTGGTTGACTCTGACGGCTCCGAGGTCGCCCGGTTCGGTCTGACCGATCACCCCAAAAACCTCAGCTGGCCGCTGTTGCAGCGGCTGGAAAATGGGTTGGTGCCGTGGTTCGGCCAGAAGTGGATGGAGAAACGATGACCAGCTACCACGTGACGGTAACCCGCCAGGACGGCGCCTGGTTCGCTGACGTCAATGGCCTGGCTCTCAACCTGATCGGCGTCACCGATGTGCCACGCTTCGCTGATCTCGACGTCGAGGTGCGCGACCTGGTCGCTGGGCTCACCGACGGCGATCCGGAAGGCTTCGATCTCAGCTGGCGAATCATGTTCGGTGACACGGACGTCACCACCCTGGTAGCCGAGCTCGAACACGTCGACACAACCCTCGACGTCCTGGAAGCTCAACGTGACGCCATTCGCACCGAGCTGATCAAAGCCGGTATCGCGTCCAAGCTGTCCCAGGCCGCGATAGCGGACGTGCTGCGGGTGTCTCAGCAGCGGGTCGGTCAGCTCGCCAACGCCTCCTGAGCATCGTCAGGCAGCGCGACGGGCGGACACCTCGAGTCGCACGAAGTCCACTTGCGGCTCGGCCAGCCGGGCCGCCACATCCCTGACGACCTGCTCGTGCTGTCCGCTCGGGAGGGAATCGAGGACGCCACTGAGCACCGCGCTCGTCAGGAATGCCTCGAATTGCGCACCGGATTCCATCCGAACAGGATCCGCCACGCTCACCACATCGATATCAGCGAAACCGGCCGCCGCCAGCCGCTCGGCGGTCTGCTCCGCGGTGGCGAAATTGCATGCCTTTCCGATTCGCGGTAGTCCGAGGTCGACCAGCACGGTTTCGATATTGGCGACACTGCCGGCGCCGCCCCACTCGGCCCGAAGCAGGCCGCCGGGCCGCAACGCCGCAGCCAGTGACCTGAACAGGGATGCGTGGTCGGGAATCCAATGCAGCGTCGCGACGGAGAACACCGCGTCGACCGGTTCCTTCGAGCGCTAGCGGCCCGGTGAGGTCAGCATGCAAGATCGTCAACCGGTCGGGGCTGACGCCGCTGAGGCGGCCGCGAAGCTGGGCGAGCATGGCCGTCGAGCCGTCCACCGCGACGACGTGCCCGCGAGGTAACCGCTCGAGCAACAGCGCGGTGTCGCGGCCGGTGCCAGCGCCAACGTCAAGTACCCGCTCGTCGCCTCGAAGTGGAAGCGAAGCCAATACTCCACGGCCCCAGCGTTGGTGCGGCAGCGGCAACGAGTCATATGCAGCGGCGTCCCACTCGTGTGGGCTGTAGATAGCAGCCATAGGTCGATGCTAGCGTCCATCTCGTATGGTGGGTTCTGTGTCTCACATGGTGAACAGTGTCACATGGTGAACAGTGTCAAGCTGCCGGCGTGGATAGCATGTAGCGCTCCGGAGCAAATCCGTCGAGCCATCGTTGGAGAGGAGTTGGTCATGGCTGCTGCGGAGGAACGACCAACGGTTACGGAAGCGGGCGATGTCTTGCTGCGCGGCATGACCAGTGCGCCGGCTGACCAACGCTGGTTCTGGGACCCGGACTGGCAGGTGGGAGAGCGTGAAGCAAGTGCCCAGACCAAGGCTGGTGACGTTGAGGTGTTCGACGACGTCGATGCCATGTTCGCCGCGCTGAGCGAATAATGCGGTGCGACGTGGACGGTCAGGGCAGCACCGGTGCAGGAAAACTGCTCTGTAATTGAGGAAAGCTCCAAGGCTAAGCTAGGGGGAGCGGCCAGCGTAGCCAGTTCGTGTCACCATCTAGCGATACGAACTGAATCGTTGAGTTTGCGACTATGCTAAAGCGGCACGGGTCTGGATTCCTGAGCCTAACCCCCCATTCGTGAGCCATTTCAACCGTATCCCACAGCCGGCGACATCCACCCGTGGGCGATCAAGGAAAGCCGATCGGCCGGTCCCATCAAGGGGTCGGCACCGTACCAGCCGAGCTGTGTCATCCCCGCGTCCTCTCGGTTCCGTGGGACGGCGACAGCGTCCGCACTGCGTCAAGTGCAATGCTTCGATCTTGACCTATCGCGGCGGGCGGTTATGCCAACCACGTTGTCAGCCCGGTTACCCGGGCATCGAAGGCAGTACACCGCTGTGCGCGAGCTACTGAGGTTAGCTGCGCGTCGTCCTCGATCGGGCGTTCGCCGCCTATGGGGAACCAGGAGCGGGTCCGGCGGGGTCAGCGAGCGATGGTGGTGAGGAAGGTTCGCCAGGCGGGGGTGGGGACGGTCAGCGCGGGGCCGGTGCGGTTTTTGGAGTCGCGGACCAGCACGGCGTCCGGCACGGGCGCGACCTCGACGCAGGCGGCGGCACCGTTGCTGTAGCTGCTGGTGCGCCAGCCGATCTCGACGCAGGCACCGTTGCTGGCGCTGTAGCTGCTCGTGTGCCAGACAATCCTGTCCGGCTCAGGCGCGGTCATCATAGTCCTCTCGATCCGCGGAGAGCTCGGTTGCCCGGGTGGCAATCAGCTTCCTCGATTCTCCCTCGCCCAGCGCGGTCTGCGCCAGCGATTCGAGGATGTCCTGATAGGCGGCTATCTCCACCGGCTTCTCCAGGAACAGGCTGGAGGTCTCGCTCTCCAGGTAGACCACCGGCTTGAACTCAGCGAACTCCATGAGGATGAACGACCCGGCGGTCGCGGCGTGCGCGCCGAGTGACGCCGGCACCACCCGCAGCGTGAGATACGGCCGCAGCGACAACCGTTGCAGCTGCTGCAACTGATCGACCATCACCGCTGGACCCCCAACCGGCAGCCGCAGCACGAACTCGTGCAGGTAGAAGGTGAACCTGGCTGGACGGTCCCGGCTGAACAGGCTCTGCCGGGCCAGCCGGGCAGCCACCCGGGCATCGATCTCCTCGGCCGGCACCCGCCCGGCCTCCTTGAGCAGCGCCCGGGTGTAGTCGCCCGTCTGCAGCAGGCCGGGCATCACCGTCGACTCGAAGGCGCCGATCGCCACCGCCTTGTTCTCGTGGTCGATGTAGGTCACGAGTTGCAGGGGCAGCCGGGAGCCGTGCTGCTGGAACCAGCCCGGGGTGTGCTGCTCATCGCAGAGCTCCAGCAGCCGCTCACGCTCCGCGCTCGGCGCCCGGCAGACCGCCAAAAATGCCGACGCCTGCACCGCGGTAACGTTGCGCTTGCCGGAGATCAACCGAGACACCCAGCTCGGTGACAGGTCGAGCAGCCTCGCGACATCCTTGCCGGTCAGCCCGGCGTTGTGCATCGCCCGGCGCAGTCCCTCGCCCAGCTCGCGGCTGCGAATCGTCGGCTCACGGTCTTGCATGACATCAAATACTGCATCAGCGATAAGGGACATGCAGACTCGGGTATTGCGTGCCCCAGGGTCAACCGGTTGTGTCACGGTCGGCGGGATAGCGGATCTCGCCGAACTCTGAGGAGGTAGCCGATGGACACGATCTCACCAGTGCACGCCGACGCGTTCCGGCTGCTGCTGCTGGATCTCTACAACCACCTGTGCGAGGCGGAAGACCTCGTAAGCAACACCGACGAGTGGTCCGGCGAGGACATCGACTCGGTCCGCAGGCTGATCCCCGACCTGCTCCTCGGGATCCGGGGATTGCTCATCGCGCACGAGATCGCCCCCAGTGGCAACTGCCGGACCTGCCCGTCGCCGTGGCCCTGCCCAGTGGTGACGACCATCCACGCGCTGGTCAAGGATCCCGACCGCGAGTTCGCCGCGATCCTGCGCCGCGTCAACGAGGACAGGTAACTGCGCCATTGTCTCGGCACGGCGCTAGCCCTGGGGTGGGGAGGCTACTACCGTCGGCAGCTGACCACGACGAACGCGATACAGGAGGACCTTTCACGATGGGTGACTCGAGCCAGCGACTCGCCAATCTGCACACCGAAAGCCGCACTTTCCCCCCGAGCGCGGAATTCGCTGCACAGGCAAACGCCACTGCGGAGCTCTACGACCAAGCAGACGCCGACCGGGAGGGATTCTGGGCGCAGCAGGCTCACCGGTTGCACTGGGATACCGACTTCGAACAGGTCCTCGACTGGTCGGATGCGCCGTTCGCGAAGTGGTTCGTCGGTGGCAAGCTCAACGTCGCCTACAACTGCGTCGACCGCCACGTCGAAGACGGCCATGGCGAGCAGGTCGCCTTCCACTGGGAGGGCGAGTCGGGCGATAGCCGCACCATCACCTACGCCGATCTGCAGCGTGAGGTCTGCAAAACGGCCAACGCCCTGCTCTCGCTGGGCTTGCAGACCGGTGACTGTGTGGCCATCCAGATGCCGATGATCCCCGAGGCGGTGTTCGCCATGCTCGCCTGCGCGCGGCTGGGCATGCCGCACAACGTGGTGTTCGGTGGCTTCTCCGCCGAGTCACTGCGCCAGCGGGTCAACGACGCGGAAGCCAAACTGGTGATCACCGCCGATGGTCAGTTCCGGCGCGGCAAGGCAGCCCCGTTGAAGGCCAACGCAGACGAGGCCCTCAAGGAGACCTCGACGGTGCGCAACGTCATCGTCGTCAAGCGCACCGAGATCGACATCGACTGGACCGAGGGCCGCGACCTGTGGTGGCACGAGCTGGTGGATCACCAGTCCGACCAGCACACCCCCGAGGCGTTCGACAGCGAGCAGGCCCTGTTCATCCTCTACACCTCGGGCACCACCGGGAAACCCAAGGGCATCCTGCACACCTCCGGCGGTTACCTCACGCAGTGCGCCTACACCCACAACGTCGTGTTCGACCACAAGGCCGGTCAGGACGTCTACTGGTGCACCGCCGACATCGGCTGGGTCACCGGGCACAGCTACATCGTCTACGGTCCACTGGCCAACCGGGCCACGTCGGTCATGTACGAGGGCACCCCGAACACCCCCCATGAGGGCCGGCATTGGGAAATCGTGCAGAAATACGGCGTAACGATTTATTACACCGCGCCGACGCTTATCCGCACCTTCATGAAGTGGGGCAGCCAGATCCCAGAGAAGTTCGACCTGTCCTCGCTGCGGGTGCTGGGCAGCGTCGGGGAGCCGATCAACCCGGAGGCCTGGATGTGGTACCGGGAGCACATCGGCGGCGACCGCTGCCCGGTCGTGGACACCTGGTGGCAGACCGAGACCGGTGCGATCATGATCGCGCCGCTGCCCGGCGTCACCGCGGCCAAACCGGGCTCGGCGATGTGCCCGCTGCCGGGTATCAGCGCCACCGTGGTCGACGAGTCCGGCACGCCGGTCGAACACGGCCAGGGGGGCTATCTGGCCCTCGATAAACCCTGGCCGGGGATGTTGCGCACCATCTGGGGTGACGACGAGCGGTACCGGGAGACGTACTGGTCGCGCTACGCGGAGCAGGGCTACTACTTCGCCGGGGACGGCGCCAAGTACGACGACGACGGCGCGATCTGGTTGCTGGGCCGGGTGGACGACGTGATGAACGTCTCCGGGCACCGGATCTCCACCACCGAGGTGGAATCCGCGCTGGTGTCGCATCCGACGGTGGCCGAGGCCGCCGTGGTCGGTGCGCCGGATCCGATCACCGGGCAGGGCATCGTCGCGTTCGTGATCCTGCGCGGCCACGTCGCCGAGGACGAAGCGCGGGGCGAGGAAGCGATCAAGGCGTTGCGCAACCACGTGGCCAAGGAGATCGGCGCGATCGCCAAGCCGAGGCAGATCATGGTCGTCGCGGACCTCCCGAAAACGCGATCCGGCAAGATCATGCGCCGGCTCCTGCGCGACGTAGCCGAGCACCGCGAAATCGGCGACGTCACCACCCTGGCCGACTCCTCAGTCATGAACATGATCTCAGCAGGCATGCAATCCGGTGCCGCGGAGTAACCCAGCTGCCAATCGGTTCCGAATGGCGGTCTCAGCCACTTGCTGGGCCGCCATTCGAAACCGAATCATGAGCTGAGCCAGGCATGCAGATTCCGGAACGGGAGCTGGGGTGGAGGTTCTCGCGGTCGAGTGGCCCGGGTGGGCAGGGAGTGAATACGACCGATTCGCGCGTCGAACTGATCTTTGACGTGACGGCCAGCACGTCGTTGACCGAGCAGCAACGGGCCCGGGTGCTGGAACGGCTATCCACCCGGCTGGTCGATGGAGTGCTGACGGTGGTAGCCAGTGAGTACCGCTCCCAGTTGCGGAACCGGGAAGCCGCCCGGAGCCGGTTGACCGCGATGCTGCGAGACGCACTGGCCCCCGATCCGCCCACCCGCCGGCCGACGCGCCCGTCCCGGGCGGCCCGCGAACGCCGGCTCGCCGACAAGCGCCGCCGGATGCTGATCAAGCGGCTGCGTCGCTCGACGGACGACTGAGCTGTTAGGCGAGCTCAGATCGTGACGACGCCGAGGTGCGGGTCGAAGCGGCGAAGATCTTCGGGGTCCGAGGTGATGACGTGTTGACCACCACGTCGTGCACAGATCACTACGTGGGCGGCGGCGATGTCGCTGGTACCGCTGGCCGCGAGCAATCGCCCGATGCTGGTCGCATCGACCCGATCGAGGGCCACGACGTCCGTCCCGGGCTGGCGTACCACGCAGCGTTACTGTGACGGCCACAGTGAGCGATCGAGATCCGTCGTGGCACCATGTCGCCCGTGACAGCCACGCAGCCCCGCACCGGCCGGCACGCCAAGCCGGAACCACCGACTGCCGGGCCCAATGTCCCGCTGTCACCGGTGGAGCTGCCGCAACTCGCCGATGCGTCCCTGGGCGACCTGGTCCGGGAAGCCGCCACGCACTTCTCCACGCTGTTCCGCTCCGAGGTGGAGCTAGCCAAGGCAGAGGTGACCCGCGAGGTCCGCAAAGGTGTCAAGGGCAGCGTCTTCTTCGTCATCGCGCTGACAATCCTGCTGTTCAGCCTGTTCTTCCTGTTCATCACGGTCGCTGAGGTGCTGGCCATCTGGCTGCCGCAGTGGGCCGGGTTCGGTATCGTCTTCGGCCTGATGTTGGCCGCCGCAGTGGCGTTCGCCCTGCTGGGCACGCGTCGGATGCGCAGCATCCGCAAGCCGGAGCGCACGATCAGCACCATGCGCGAGACCGGGGCGGCACTGGCCCGCCGGCGCAACGGCGACCACGCTGCCAGCGAACCCACCGCTGACCCAGCCACGGGGTGAGCCGCCCACCCGATCCCAACTCGGTCCGGATCCCCGGGCCGTGGACGCACCGCGACGTCTACGCCAACGGAATCAGGTTGCATGTGGCGGAGCTGGGGACGGGTCCACTGGTGCTTCTGCTGCACGGCTTCCCAGAGTTCTGGTGGTCCTGGCGCCACCAACTCCCGGCCCTGGCCGCCGCGGGGATGCGCGCCGTCGCGGTGGACCTGCGCGGCTACGGCGACTCCGACAAGCCACCCCGGGGATACGACCTGTGGACGCTGTCCGGCGACGTGGCGGGCCTGGTTCGAGCGCTCGGCGAGCGTCAAGCCGACCTCGTCGGGCAGGACTGGGGCGGGACCTTGGGTTGGTGCACGGCCGCGTTGCACCCCCGGGTGGTGCGCTCGGTGTCGGTGCTGGCCGCCGCCCATCCGCGCGCGATGGGCCAGGCGGTACTGGGCGATCCAGCGCAGCGCTACGCCGCCCGCCACCTGGCCGAATTCCAAACGCCGTGGCTACCCGAGCGTCGCCTCGTCCGCGATGGTGCGGTGCAGGTGGAACACCTCCTGCGGGGCGGGGCCGGCTCGCGCTGGCGCGCATCGGAGGAGTTCACGGCGGTGGCCCGGCGCTACCGTGAAGCCATGCTGATCCCCGCCGCGGCGCACTGCGCGTTGGAGTACTACCGATGGGTCGGCCGCTCGCAGTTCCGCTTTGACGGGCGCCGGTTCTCCCATGCGGTGGACCGGGTGGTGCGGGTGCCGGTGCTGCAGCTGCATGGCGCGGATGACCCCTACGTGCTGGAGCGCACCGCGCGCCGATCGGCCCGCTGGGCGGGCGACGGCTACCGCTACGAGGTGCTGCCCGGCGTCGGGCACTTCGTGGCGCAAGAAGCACCGGAGCGCACTACGGCGCTGCTCACCGAGTTCCTGCACACCTCATGAATTCCTAGGACTGTCCGGTCGCACCGGGCCTGGCCGTCGGGTATGACGCGGACCTGATCGTCGTCGATGGTGATCCAATAGTTGATTTGGCTGCGTTGCGCAAGTTACAGCTGACGGTGGCGCGCGGGCGTACGTCTTTCGCTGACTCCAACCGGTAAACCGCGGCTACGTTCCGATTAGCGGGTGGTGCGCGCCGCCGTTGACCGGGAGGACTTGGCCGGTGATCTGGCGGGCTGCGGGCGATGCGAGGAAGGTGACGGCGCCCGCGATGTCGTCCGGGGTACCGGGGCGTCCGGTGAAGGTAGCCGCGATCAGGCCCGCCCGGCGTTGATCACTGAGGTGGTCCCGGAAGAACTCGGTATCGGCGATGTAGCCGGGTGAGACGACGTTCGCGGTCACGCCACGGGGACCCAGCTCCCTGGCCAGGTCGATGTTCCACGAGGCCAGCGCCGCCTTGGCAGCGCCGTAGGCGCCCGCGCCGTTGTCTGCGGCGATCGAACTGATGTTGATCACTGAACCGCCCTCGGTGAACCGGTCCGCTACGGCTATGGTCATCAGGACGGCGGACAGCAGATTAGCCTCCAGGTTGGCCCGCCAGTTGGCCGCCAGGGAAGCCAGGTCATCGGGGTCAGTGCGATCGAAGTCGGTGTTGCCTCCGGCGCTGTTGACCAACACATCGATCGTGGCCGGCAGCTGACTGCCGAGCGCTTGTATCTGGGCCGGATCCGTGGCGTCGCAGACCACGGCCCGCACCCCTGCGCCAAGTGTGGCTGCGGCCCGCTGCAGCGGTTCCGGTCGCCGTCCGGTGATCACCACGTTGTCGCCTCGGGTGGCGAAGCTCGCAGCAACCGCCCGTCCGATGCCGGTACCGCCGCCGGTGACGATCACATTGCGTGCCATCGGGCATCTCCTGTCAACTCCGTTGTGACCTACACTACTTTAGATTTTTAGGTCTAAACAAGGAGCCGCGTTGATCGACCGGTGGGATGAGGACGACCCTGTCGATGCGACCGCTCTGGCGTGGCTACGGGAGCGTCCGGGAACCCCCGTGGGGGGCATCGGGATCGCCACCAGGGTGTGGCGGCTGGCCAAGCTGTTCGGCGAGGACCGTCGCCGAATCCTCGCTGCCGTCGGCGCAGATGCGGCCACCCTGGATCTGCTCAGCGTGTTGCGTCGGACCGGAGCGCCCTACCAACTGACCACCCGCGAGCTGACCGAGCGCACCAGAGTGACCGCAGGGGCGATCTCGCAGCGGGTGGCCCGCGCGGAGAACTCCGGGCTGGTCCAGCGAGCCCCAGCCGGCGACAGTTCACGAGCCGTCATCGTCACCCTCACCCCAGCCGGGCACGCACTGGTCGAAAGCCTCGTCGACCGGGTCCTGCATCGGGAAGCCGACCTGATCTCCTGCTTGGCGCCACATCAGCGCGCCACGCTGACCGAGCTGCTGCGCCTGCTGCTCGACGACGTCCAACAGCAGGTCGGGGACCACCGGCACACCCAGGTCGGGTCTGTCTAAGGCTCGCCCGCGGGTGGGCGCTGCTTACGCTGAGCGGCATGACCGTGCTGCGTTCCATCGGACTGTTCGTGCTCGCAGCCATAGCTGAGATCGGTGGTGCCTGGTTGATCTGGCAGGGCGTGCGCGAGCATCGCGGCATCATCTGGATCGGCGCCGGGATTGTCGCCCTGGGTTTCTACGGCTTTGCCGCCACCTTGCAACCCGACGCGCACTTCGGCCGCATCCTGGCTGCTTACGGCGGGGTGTTCGTCGCCGGCTCGCTAGCCTGGGGAATGGTCGTGGATGGGTACACACCCGACCGCTACGACATCATCGGAGCCGTGATCTGCCTGATCGGCGTCGCGGTCATCGTGTATGCCCCGCGCGGGGCATAGCACTCCGGCGACCCCGGTGACCGACTACGTTCATGACCGCCCCGGGAGTCGCCGGGCGAATGCGTATCACGTAACCAAGTTTCAGATCCAGCGTGGTGCGGGGTGCCGCTCGGATTACCTGGATCTACCGTGAGGAAACAGGAAGCGGCCGTCGTTGGCCGTCTCCTCATGACCGTTCGTCGCATTGCATGAGATTCACGATCAACAACGGTACCAACTGTCTGGGATTGTCGGTGCGGTCTGCGACAATAGGCGGGTGACCACAGTTGAGGAGACCCGTATCAACGGGTTGCTCAATGAGCTGCGTGACGCCGAGACCGAGTGGCGACGTGGTTATGCGCGGGTTTTGCGGGTAATCGCCGTACTCGACGAGGAAAAGCCGATCACCGGCTTCAGCACCACCGCGCAGATGCTGGCTGCGGTGCTCAACCTCTCCAAGGGGGAAGCTGGCGCCCGCACTGAGCAAGCGCGGCAGCTGAGCCCACGCCGGTCGCTGACCGGGGAGGCGCTACCCCCGACGCTGCCCGCCACCGCCGCCGAACTCGCCGCCGGGGTCATCTCACCCGCGCAGCTGCGGGTGATCACCGCGACCATGCGCCGCATCCCACCCGGCGCCCACCCCGAGGCTGTCGCCGACGCTGAGGAAACCCTCGCGCACGCTGCACGCCGGTTCGACCCTGCCGCGCTGACCCGCATCGGCGACCGCCTGCTCGCCCACCTCGACCCCGACGGCGACCCACCGCGCGACGACCCCGAAACCACGCGTGAACTGCGCGTCCGCACCGGCACCGACGGCACCGTAAACCTCAACGGGCACCTGGACCCCGAAGGCGGCGCCCGAGTGCTCGAAGTCCTGAATTCCCTCAACACCCGCCGCGCGCCGATCGACGGGGTGCCCGACGGGCGCAGCCTCGACCGGCGCAACGCCGACGCCCTCATCGAGGCCATGACCCGCAACCTCGACGACGGGCAGCTCCCCACCCAGGGCGGGCAACGCCCGCATCTGGTGATCACCATGAGACTCAACGACCTGATCGACAGCCTCGGCTCGGCCCTGCTCGATACCGGCGGGCGGCTGTCCGCCGCCGAAGCCCGCCGGCTGGCCTGCGACTGCGGTGTCGTGCCCATGGTCTTGGGTAGCGATTCCATGCCCCTGGACGTCGGGCGCCAGCAACGCCTGGCCAGCACCGCGCTGCGCGAGGCGTTGGCTCAACGCGATCAAGGCTGCGCCTTTCCCGCGTGCACCCGGTCGCCCCGCTATTGCCACGCGCACCATATTCGCAGCTGGCTCGATCTCGGCGACACTGCTCTGCACAATATGTGCTTACTATGCGAATACCACCACACCATCGTGCACCGGCAAGGCTGGCACATCAAACTCAATGCGCGCGGGCACCCGGAGTTCATTCCACCAGCCACCGTAAGCCCCACCGGACAACCACTTCACGACCCACTCCGGCAATGAGGATACCGCCCGCTCCGTTGACAGGTGCCGCCTGGGTCGTGTGTGCCAGCTCGGCGGGGAGGGGCTGGCCCGGGCGTGCGGGCCGGCGGAGGAGCCGTTCGCTACCGCTCCGATGGCCACCTTGGTGCTGCACATCAACCGCGAGATCATTCACCACGGCGCGGAGATCGCACTGTTGCGCGACTTGTACCGGTCGAGATACGACGCCGACCAGCGCGCCTGACCAAGGATCTCCGTGCGAAATCGGGTCAGCTACGTCGCGCCTCGATGAGCCAGGCCGCCGAGTCGTAGTACACGCCTCGTTCAGTCTGGTGATCGGCCATGCTGGTTCGCAGGTTGTCGAGCACCCGGCTTCTGGCGTCGGCGTCGAGGTCGCGCACCATCGCGGCGTGCTGACCGGAGATGAACCGGAAGGCGTCCTCGGGGTCGGGGCCGAAGTACATGGGCTCGCTCAGGCCCCGCAGCGCGACGTCCTCGAACCCGGTTGACCTCAGCAGTGGCCGCACCTGATCGGGGTCGTTCAGCGGGAACGGGCCCGGCATCGGCGTGGGCAGGTCGCGACCGGCAGCCAGAGCCGTGAAGAAGGCGCGCTGCCATTCGTTGCGCTCGAACGGTTGCCAGGTCAGCAGGACGAGGCGCCCGCCCGGGTGTAGAGCTCGCGCGATGTTGGTGAAGGCGGTTGGAGCGTCGCGGAAGAACATCGCACCGTGGCGGCTGAGGGCGATAGTGAAACTGTGGTCGGGGAACGGGTATACCTGGGCGTCTGCCTGGGAGAAGGTGACGTTCACCACCTGCTCGTGCCTCGCGCACTGGCGGGCGAGCTCGATCATGCGCGAGGAGAGGTCCACGCCGAGCGCCGATCCGGCGGTGGCACACCGCGCGGCGTCTCGGGTGACCTGCCCACTGCCGCACCCGACGTCGAGCACCTTCGCGTTGGCGTCGATCGCCGCCGCGGCGAGGAACTGGTCGCGGTAGCCGGCGACCCCCTCGTCGAAGCGATCGGCACGTGCCGCCCAGTAAGCGCCCTCGTCGCCGTCCCACGCGGCGAGTTGCTCGACGTTCGAGGGGGCGACCCATGCTTCGACCAGTTCGTACTCGCTCACGTCTCCCAGCTTCTCAGGGATGGTGGGGCCGGCGGCCGTGACGCGTGCGCGACGGGCTACCGGCCATGCCGCCACTGCCGGCCCACGACCGAGACGGTATAAGTTGATCAGCTCGTTGGCGCCTTTCAGGGGGGAGTCTTTCACCGTGCCGATCAATCGGCGTGCGTTTCTGCATGCCGCCGGCCTCGGCCCGGCGGCGGCCACGCTGGCCGGCTGCGGTGGCACGCACACCACGTCGCCGCTGCCACGCGACCCGCCGGTCAACTTTGCGGCCCTGGCCAGGACGCTGTCCGGCCCGCTGATCACCCCGGAGCAAGCCGGCTATGACCTGGGCCGCCGGTCGTTCAACCCGCTGTTCGACAACCGGACGCCGGCCGCCATCGCGCAGTGCCGGCGCATTGAGGACGTGCAGGCGTGCGTGTCAGCCGCTGCTGCCGCTGGGGCGCCGATCGCGGCCCGCAGCGGTGGGCACAGCTACACCGGTTACTCGACGCCGAACCGCGCGCTGATCGTCGACCTGTCCGGCATGTCCAGCGTGGAAGTCAATGCCGACGGCACTGCGGTGATCGGGGCCGGTGCCCGGCTGATCGACGTCTACACCGCCCTCGCCGGTGCCGGGCGGTGCTTGCCGGCCGGGTCGTGTCCGTCGGTGGGCATTGCCGGTCTCACCCTCGGCGGCGGGATCGGCGTGTTGTCCCGCAAGTACGGGCTGACCTGCGATCGGCTGGTGTCCGCGACCATGGTCACGGCGGACGGCACCGCGCGGACGGTGTCGGCGTCGGCGCAGCCGGATCTGTTCTGGGCGTTGCGGGGCGGTGGCGGCGGCAACTTCGGCATCGTCACGTCATTCACCTTCGACACCGTTGTCGCACCGCAGCTGGCCGTATTTCAGCTCGATTTCCCGGCGGGATCGGTGGCCGAGGTGCTCGGCGGGTGGCAGCAGTGGATCGTCGACATGCCCGACGAGCTGTGGTCGAAATGCAACATCAGCGGCGGCAGCCCGTCGAGCTGCACGGTCATCGGCTGCTCTATCGGACCGGCCGGCACGCTGAATCCGCTGCTCGCTGAGCTGATCCGCCGCACCGGAAACCAGCCGACGTCGCGCACCGTTGCCGAGTACGACTGTCTCGACGCGATGCGCTATTTCGCCGGGTGCGCCGACAAGTCGGCCGGGCAGTGCCATGACCAGGCCAGTGGTCGGCAGTGGAATCGCGAGGCGTTCGTGGCCACGTCGCGGATTGTGACTGAGCCGGTGGCCGACCCTGCCAAGATCGTCTCGGTGTTCGACGGCCGCCGGGTGTTCGTGCTGATCGACGGACTCCGCGGTGCGGTCGGCCGGGTCCGATCGGCCGACACGGCGTTCCCGCACCGGGGGGCACTGGCCACCATGCAGATCTACCTGGGAACCTCCCTGGCCGGCCAGGCGGCTGCGACCGCGTCGATGTCCGAGATGCGCGACCAGTTGACTGGCATCCTCGGCGGCGGCGCATACGTCAACTACATCGATGCGGGCATGCCGAACTGGGCGCAGGCCTACTACGGCGACAACCTGATGCGGTTGCGCCAGGTCGCACAGCGCTATGACCCCGGCCGGCTGTTCACCTTCCCTCAGGGCCTCACCACGGCGTAATCGCCGCGCCGCTGGGCGTATGATCACGCCCCCATGCGGCTCCTGAAACGCAGTGTCCTCACGGCCGTCGTCCTGGTGACGGTCGCTGTCTGCCCGGCCTGTGACCGCTCCTCGGGTTCAGCGAAGGATCCGCTGGCGGGGCGGGGCGCCGTCGAGAAGGTCCGCGGCGGTTTCCTGTTCACTGAAGGTCCCGTCTGGATCGCCTCGAAAGGCGTGCTGCTGTTCTCCGACGTACCCGCCAGCATGATCGACAAGCTGCAGCCACCCGACACCGTCACCGCGTATCGGCTGCGGTCCGGCGAAGCGAACGGACTCGGGATCGACCCGCAGGGGCGGCTTATCGTGAGCGAGGGTGCCAACCGGCGGGTGTCGCGCACGCTGGCCGACGGCACCATCGTGACGGTGGCCGACCGCTGGCAGGACAAGCGACTCAACTCGCCCAACGACAACATCACCCGCAGCGACGGCACCATCTACTTCACCGATCCGCCCTACGGGCTCCCCCCGGGCCAGGCCCGCGAACTCGACTTCCAAGGCGTGTTCCGGGTGGATCCAGCGGGCACGCTGCACCTCGAGTCCAGCGATATGAACCGTCCCAACGGCGTGGCGCTGTCGCCGGACGAGAAGACGCTGTATGTGGACGACACCGCGGCTGGGCTGGTGCGCAAGTTCCCCGTCAGGCCGGACGGCTCTCTGGGACCGCCCACCCTGTTCGTGCCTTCCACGGGTGGCGGCGGCGACGGGATGGCGGTGGACGACGCGGGAAACGTCTACGTGGCCACCGACGGCGGCGTGCAGGTCTACCAGCCGAACGGCACCCTCTGGGGCACCATCACCCTCCCCGAGACGCCCTCCAACTGCACCTTCGGCGGCCCCGACCGCAAGACCCTCTACATCACCGCCACGACATCGCTCTACCGCGTCGTTCTCACCGTCCCCGGGCGCCCCTAGCCCATTCAGCGCGCGGTGACTGCTCACTATTGGCGATCTTGAGAACGCGGGCAAGGCGACGCATCCGACATAGGCCTGTCCCACGGCCCGGCTCAACCTCACCCTGCGCGTCGCCGGCAGGCCCGCTCGCTGCTGAGTGAGGGCTAACGTGGTGTGCGGAGCGGCGAAGGGGGGCGGTGGATGGGTGCCCTGGCCGGCGGGGTGGACGACCTGGCGGGCGCTGCCGCGGGTAACGCGTGGGCGCACGCGGCGCTGGTCGCCGACTTGCGGGAGCGGCTCGCGCACGCTTGGCTCGGCGGGTCGGCGAGGGCGCGGCAACGGCATGTCGAGCGCGGCAAGCTGTTGCCCCGGGACCGGGTCGATTCACTGGTGGACCCGGCTAGCCCGTTTCTGGAGCTGTCCCCGCTCGCGGCCACCGGCATGTACGGCGACGAGGCCCCCGCCGCGGGGATCATCACCGGGATCGGCCGGGTGGCCGGGCGGGAATGCGTGATCGTCGCCAACGACGCGACCGTCAAGGGCGGCACCTACTACCCGATCACGGTGAAGAAACACCTGCGCGCCCAGGAAGTGGCGCTGCACAATCGCCTGCCGTGCATCTACCTCGTCGACTCCGGCGGGGCCTACCTCCCTGAGCAGGATCAGGTATTCCCCGACCGGGAGCACTTCGGGCGGATTTTCTACAACCAGGCAATGATGTCCGCGCGCGGCATCCCGCAGATCGCGGCGGTGCTCGGGTCCTGCACCGCGGGCGGCGCTTACGTACCCGCGATGAGCGACGAGGCAGTGATCGTCCGCAATCAGGGCACGATCTTCCTCGGCGGCCCACCGCTGGTGAAAGCCGCCACCGGCGAGGTGGTGACCGCCGAGGAACTCGGCGGCGCCGAGCTGCACTCCCGGGTCTCCGGGGTCACCGACCATCTCGCCGACGACGACGCCCACGCGCTGCGGATCGTCCGCTCCATCGTCGGCACCCTCGGGCCCCGCCCGCCCCGGCCGTGGGAGGTGCTCGGCACCGAAGAGCCGTCCGTGGACGGGATCTATGATGTGGTGCCGGTGGATTCGCGCACCGCCTACGACGTCCGCGAGGTGATCGCCCGGATCGTCGATGGGTCTCGCTTCGACGAGTTCAAGGCCGAATACGGCACCACGCTGGTCACCGGTTTCGCCCGGCTGCACGGTCACCCGGTGGGCGTTGTGGCCAACAACGGGATCCTGTTCAGTGAGTCAGCACTCAAAGGTGCGCATTTCATTGAGCTCTGTGACCAGCGCGGTATTCCCCTGGTGTTCTTGCAGAACATCTCCGGTTTTATGGTGGGCCGGGAGTACGAGGCCGGCGGGATCGCCAAGCACGGTGCTAAAATGGTCACTGCGGTCGCCACTACACGGGTGCCCAAGCTGACGGTCATCATCGGCGGCTCATTCGGTGCGGGAAATTACGCCATGTGCGGGCGGGCGTACTCGCCGCGATTTCTGTTCATGTGGCCTAATGCGCGGATCTCGGTGATGGGTGGCGAGCAGGCCGCCACAGTGCTCGGTGCCGTCCGGGGTGCTGACAATACTTTCGCGCAGCGCATCCGGGACCAGTACGAACACCAAGGCAACCCCTACTACTCGACGGCACGGTTGTGGGACGACGGGGTGATCGACCCGGCGGACACCCGGATGGTGCTCGGGCTGGCACTGTCCGCCTGTGCCAACGCCCCGCTTGAGCCCAGCCGCTTCGGCATCTTCCGGATGTGAACGCCATGTTCCCTACCGTGCTGGTGGCCAACCGGGGTGAGATCGCGGTCCGGGTGATCCGCACGCTGCGCGCGATGGGCATCCGCTCGGTGGCCGTACACAGCGACGCCGACGCCGGTGCCCGACACGTCCGCGACGCTGACGTCGCCGTCCGACTCGATCCGCCGAGTTACCTGTCCATCGAGGCGATCCTCAACGCCGCCGCACGCACCGGTACGCAGGCAGTGCACCCCGGCTACGGATTCCTCTCGGAGAACGCCGCATTCGCCCGGGCCTGCGCGAGCGCCGGTTTGGTATTCATCGGCCCGCCGGCCAGCGCCATCGAGGTGATGGGCGACAAGATCCGGGCCAAGGCGACGGTGGCGGCTGCGGGTGTCCCGGTCGTCCCGGGCAGCGACGGCCGGGGCTGCGACGACGATGCGTTGTCCGCCGCAGCCGAGGAGATCGGCTACCCCGTGTTGCTCAAACCGTCAGCCGGGGGCGGTGGTAAGGGCATGCGGGTGGTGCACCGCGCGCAGGACCTGACCGAAGCGATCGCCGGCGCTCGCCGGGAGGCGCGCGGCGCCTTCGACGATGACACACTGCTGGTAGAACGGTTGATCACCGCGCCGCGGCATATCGAGATTCAGGTGCTGGCCGACGCGCATGGCGCGGTGGTGCATCTCGGCGAGCGCGAGTGCAGCCTGCAGCGGCGGCACCAGAAGATCATCGAGGAGGCGCCCTCGGTACTGCTGAACGCCGCCATCCGGGCCCGGATGGGCGCGTGCGCTCTCGACATCGCGAAAGCCGTGGAGTACACCGGCGCGGGCACCGTCGAGTTCCTGGTGGCCGCCGATGCACCCGATCAGTTCTTCTTCCTGGAGATGAACACCCGGTTGCAGGTCGAGCACCCGGTCACCGAACTGGTCACCGGGCTGGACCTGGTCGAGTGGCAGCTGCGGGTGGCCGCCGGGGAGCCACTGAGCGTGCGGCAGGACGACGTGCGCCTCGACGGCCACGCCATCGAGGCGCGGATCTACGCCGAAGACCCTGCCCGCGGGTTCCTGCCCACCGGTGGGCAGGTCCTGACGCTCCGCGAACCCGCCGGCGCGGGCGTTCGGGTGGACTCCGGGCTGGCGGTGGGCGACACCGTGGGCAGCGACTACGACCCGCTGCTGGCCAAGGTCATCGCGCACGGCGCGGACCGGGACACCGCGTTGCGCCGGCTGGACGCCGCGCTGGCCCGCACCAGCATCCTGGGCGTCGGCACCAACGTGGCGTTCCTGCGCGGCCTGCTGGGCGACGCCGACGTGCGGACCGGCACGCTGGACACCGGGCTGGTGCACCGCCGTCGGCTGACCAGCGCTGAGGTGCCGGCGGAGGTGCTGGCCGCCGCCGGATTGCGCGCGCTGCTGGCACGAGAACCCACCGGGTCCGTGCTGGATCCGTTCGCGTTGCCCGGCGGCTGGCGGGTCGGCGAGCCGGCCTGGACCTGCTGGCCGGTGCAGGCCAGTGGGCACGATCCGGTCGAGGTCCGAACCCGGGGCCGGGCCGGCGCCGCCGAGCTGATCGTCGGCGAGGGCGCCCCGACCTGTGCATCAGCCCGGTGGGATGGCGAAGACCTGGTCGTCACCCTTGATCAGATCACCCGCCGCTACACCTGCGCGGTGGACGGCACCGCGGTGTGGCTAGGCCTCGACGGGCACAGCTGGGAGCTACGCGAACAGCAGCCCCTCGATACCGTGCGGCGCACCGAGCAGGACGCTGACGGCGCTGTGCGCGCTCCGATGCCCGGCACCATCACCGTCGTCGAGGTAGCCGAGGGTCAGCACGTCACCGCGGGCGCCCGGCTGCTCGTGCTCGAAGCGATGAAGATGGAGCATGTGCTCACCGCGCCGATCACCGGGACGGTGCGCGACCTACGCGCCCGCCCCGGCGGCACCGTCGAGCGCCATAGCGTGCTATTGACACTCGTCGGACCGGAGGGAGGACGCCAGTGGAGCTGAGCGAGGAGTATTCGGCGCTGCGGGCCACCGTCGAGGAGTTCGCCCGCAAGGAGGTCGCCCCGGTCATTGCCGACCTCTATGAGCACGGGACATTCCCCTACGCACTGGTCGCGAAGATGGGCGAGATGGGACTGTTCGGGCTTCCCTTCCCCGAGGAGTACGGCGGGATGGGCGGCGATTACTTCGCGCTGTGCCTGGCGCTGGAGGAACTGGCTCGGGTGGACTCGTCGGTGGCCATCACACTGGAGGACAGCGTCTCGCTCGGCGCGATGCCGATCTTCCGGTTCGGTACCGAGGAGCAGAAGCAGCGCTGGCTACCGGATCTGTGCACCGGCCAACGGCTCGGCGCGTTCGGCCTGACCGAGCCGGGTGGCGGATCCGACGCGGGCGCCACTCGCACTACCGCTCGTTGCGACGCCGACGAGTGGGTGATCAATGGGTCCAAGGCCTTCATCACCAATTCGGGCACCGACATCACGTCCGTGGTCACCGTCACGGCGATCACCGGTGTCAGCGGCGGTCGCAAGGAGATCTCCACCATCATGGTCCCGGCCCAGCACCCGGGTTTCACGGTCTCGGCGAACTACTCCAAAGTCGGCTGGCGCTGCTCGGACACCCGCGGGCTGTTCTTCGACGACTGCCGGGTACCGCTGGATAGTCTGCTTGGTGAGCGCGGCCGCGGTTATGCACAGTTCTTGTCCATTCTCGACGAGGGTCGCATCGCGATCGCCGCGCTGGGGGTCGGCCTGGCCCAGGGATGTATCGACGAATGCGTGTCCTACGCGCAACAGCGGCACGCTTTCGGCCACGTCATCGGCAGCTACCAGGCGATCCAGTTCAAGATTGCCGATATGGAAGCGCGGACGCACGCCGCCCGGCTGACTTACTACCATGCCGCTGCGCGGATGCTGCGCGGCGAACCGTTCAAGAAAGAGGCCGCGATCGCCAAGCTGGTTTCCTCGAACGCGGCGATGGACAACGCCCGCGACGCCACCCAGGTGTTCGGCGGGTACGGATTCATGAACGAATACCCGGTAGGCCGCTTCTACCGCGACGCCAAGGTCCTGGAGATCGGCGAAGGCACCAGCGAAGTCCAACGCATCTTGATAGCCCGCCACCTAGGCGTGGGCTGATCGTCGCCCACAAGGCTCGAAGCTAGGCGGCGGGGTCGAAGCTGCGGACGCCGGGAAACCGGGCAAACCCGCGGTCGGCGGTCGCGATCTGGCAGCCGTGGGCGCGGGCCAGCGCGGCCAGTAACGCGTCCGGCACCAGGTTGCCCCGCAACCCGCGGTCCTGCGTCACCAGGCGTTCGAGCGCAATCCAGGTCCTATCGCTGGACGGCAGCCAGCGGGCCCGCTGCGCTCCACGTAGTCGCGCGATGAACTCGAGTGCCGCCGGCATCGGAGCCGGATCAGCGAAAATCCGCGGGTTGGTGACCAGCCGGGCCACCCCAGCGAGCACGGTGTCGTGCAGCGCGAGTTCATCGGCACCCGCGACCAGGGCAGCCAACCAAGCCGCGTACCGCTCATGACGCTGCGCCTCCCGCCGAAACGCGCACACCAGGACGTACACGTCCGGCAGGATCATCTCTGCCGATCCTCGTCGAGGGCTGCCCACACGGCATCGCGATCTTCCAGGTCAACCAGGATGCGCCCGGTCGGGTGTCCATAGGCGGGCAATGGCTCCGGCGCAGCAGTACACGGGATGCCGTGCTGTTGCAGCACCAGCCGCAGGCCCTCTTCGATCAGGCTGGTGAGGGTCTGTCCGCGCACCACAGCTTGGGCCTTGGCTTGCTCCACCAGTCCGTCTGGAAGATTGAGCGTCGTCCGCATGCAGATGAGCATACTCTGCTTAGCAGATGTCTGTGCAGCGTCGCCACGGTACGCTCGACATGCCAGTCGGGCGGCAAGGAGGCGGCCGTGAGCGTGCACTATGTGGCCAGACCGTGGGAAAACCGACTATTCCGGCGCTGTCGACGGGCCTGGGATCTCGGCGCGCGGGAACGGCAGGACTACGAGCGGATCGAGCCGGCGCAGGTGTTCGACTTCGGCGAAGCGATCCACGACGCGCTCGACGTCTACTACTTCCCCGGTATGTGGGACTGGAACCGGGCGATCGTGCGCCCACTGGCCGTCGCCGGCTTCGAGAAGTCGATGCGCCGGCAGCGCGATGCTTACACGCAGACCCTCGAGTTATCCGCTGACCAGGTCCAGGACTGGGAGCAGCATCTGGAGCTGGGCACCGGCATTCTCCAGCGCTATTTCGACTGGGCGCGCGAGGTCGACCGTTTCACGCCGATCCAGGTGGCGTCGCAGTTCGACATCACGCTGCCCGACCCGGCCGATCCGGATAGCGGCCTCACCACCCCGGAAGGCCGCCCGCTGCAGTACCGGGTCCGGACCGACCTGGTCGTGATCGATGACCACGAGCTGTATTGGCTCGTCGAGCACCGGCTCAGCGCGGGCCCGCACTGGCCGGAGCTCGACCAGCTACGGCTCGACGAGCAGGCGCTGACCCGCAGCTGGGCGTGGCAGCGACACTTTCTGGCCAGGCTCGAAGGCACCATCCACAACGAGCTGCGCATTGCCGTACCCGCCGCGGGCAAGCCCAGCGTGAAGATCCGGGCAGTGCCCGGGGCTGGTGGCATCACGACGCAGCGCACCACTGAATCCTTCCGACGCACCCACATCCCGAGGACTGAACGAGAAATCGAACGGCACGGCGTTTCGGTAGCGCGGGAAATGCAGGACATGACCGACCCGGCACTGCGCATGTACCCGAACCCGTCCTGGGAGAACTGTTCGATCTGCGCCTACCGAGCGCCCTGTCTGGCGATAACCCAAGGGGTCGACGAGCGCCCGATTCTGGAAGCGTCCTACCGCAAGCGGGTCAGCGGGGACTACGAGCTCGGGCGGCTGGGATCGGTGTGGGGGTTCGTGCCCGAGATCCACCGGGTCGCGGAGTACCGGGCTCCTGGCGCGGGGCAGTAACGTCGGTGCGCATCCGGGTACTGAGCTGGAACGTCGATTCCCGACCGACCGGACTGCTGGACGCCAAGGTCGAACTGCTCCGCAGACTGCAACCTGATCTCGTGCTGCTCCAGGAGATCGGCCGGCCGGTCTATCGCGCGCTGCTGCCGCACCCGTCCGCGCATGAGCGGATGCACCGCAAGTCCCGGCAGTTCGCCTGGGGTGCGTTGTCCACTGATCTGTGCAACCCCCGGGCCAGCGAATACCGGCTAGGGTGCGCCGTGCTGGGCGCTCCCAACACCGCCCTGCTCGACGCCGAAGTGCTGGACCGCGCGCCCTTCGGCGTCCGCGATCCGGTGCTTCCCGGGTTTCTCTGGCGGACGGTGGCGACCCAGGTGGCATTGTCCACCGGTGACCTGTTGACGGTGTGCAGTTTCCACGGTAGGCAGCCCTCGGGGGTGCCCGCCGCCGCGCTGCGGCAAGCGTTTCACACCGGGATCGCCGGCTGGCTCGCCGAGGTGACCGGCCCGGTGCTTTTCGGCATCGACGCCGGGCCACCGGTACCCGAAGGCGCGGACCCCCTGCTCGGTCCAGCTCCGACGCACCACTTGAACCACGTGCTCAGCGTCGACGATGATCACCTCTGGGCGAGCCCCGATCTCAAGGTGCTCGACGTCCAGCGCCTGGTCGAGGACGCCGCCGCGGTAGGCAGCGACCACGCTGTCCTGCTCGCGGATCTGGAGTTGTCCGACTCGTAGGAGGTTGCGTTAACCCTTCTCAACTGTCCTGATGGGGACCCACAGCCAACCACTCATCGAGTCCTCGGCGATGACCTCAAGCACCTCGCCGACCCGGGTCGGCAGCTCGGTCGTGTCGTACTCCGTGTGTACAACGGCTGCCCCCGACGGCCGCGACAGCTGCCGGGCCGGCATCCACCCGGTTCCGTGCGGCGCGGTGACGAACACGAACTCGGGCCACTCAGTGTCACAGGCGCCGACCTGCACCGCATCCCTGACACTCAGCCGCACAGAAGGCCGATCCGGGATCTCATGCGCTATCCGTGCCGTCACTCGCCTCACGAGAAAAACCCTGATATCGGTCCGCTGCAGACACATCGTCGCAGTGCTCCGTGCCAACCGGCGCGCCGGAGGACCGCCGCCACCTCCGTTGCCACGCCGCAGGGATCCCGAGTGACCTCGTCCCAGCCGTATACCTAGATGGTTGATTCCGTGAAGATCGTGTGTGGGCGCGTCGCTACCGTGGATGTGGGCGGAGGGCGTTCAAGATCAATGTGTGAGCAAAGAACTGAACACCCTCCTGACCGCACTGTACGTGTTGATCGACGATCATGTGGTGGCGGCTCGCGTCGGTCGTGGCCGTCAGCCCCTGCTCAGTGACAGTGAACTGATCACCCTGGCGGTGGCCCAGGTGTTGCAGGGGTATCACTGCGAACGCCGCTGGATCCGTCATATCCGCTGCAGCGCCCAGTGGCGTGCCATGTTCCCCTATCTGCCCGATCAGCCGGGCTATCACAAGCGGTTGAAGAACGCCCAGCCGTTGCTGTGCAAGGCGATCCTCACCCTGGCCGCGTGCTGCCCGTCCTGGTGTGACGACCTGTGGATGACCGACGCCACCCCGGTTCCCTGCGGCATGTCACGCGAGACGGTGAAACGCTCGGATCTGGCCGGGCACGCCGGCTATGGCTACTGCGCGTCGCACTCGCGCTGGTACTGGGGCCTGAAGCTCTACCTGGTCTGCACCGGCGATGGAATGCCGATCATGTGGTGCCTGGCCAACCCCAAGATCGGAGAACGCGAGGTGGTGGCCGCCCTGCTGCAACACAACCACCACCTCGTCCGCACCGGGCAGATCCTGCTGGCCGACAAGGGCTTCGCCGGCAAAGGATTCAAACAACTCACCGACGCGATGGGACTGCGTCTGCTGCGCCCCGACCGCAAAGACGAGACCTACCGCAACGGCAACCTCGGTGGCGTGCGCCAGTGGATCGAGTCGGTCAACCAGACCCTCAAAGGCCAGCTCGACCTCGAAGACCACGGCGGCCGGACTCCCGCCGGAGTGTTCACCCGCGTCGCACAGCGCCTACTGGCCATGGCCGCCGGGATTTGGCACAACTGGACCACCGGCGTCACCAGCAAACGCTCACTGACCGCCTACGACCACTAACACCAACTTCACGGAATCACTCATCTAGGCGGTGGCGGGCGGCGAGTTCGGCCGCGTTGTCGCGCCTGCGGTCCCGGAAGGCCACCTCGGGCGCATCGTGAAAGGCTCTGCCGTCGAGCCGGACAGTGAGTGGGATACCGATCCCGTCATAGGTGACGTCCTCCCAGAGTGTCCGGCCGTCCACGACGACGGGGTGCTGACGCTGCGCGGTGGGCAGAGCGTGCGCTAATTCGACGTCGCAGGCGTAACGCTGCTCCAGGGCCGACTGCACTCCGTCAGCCAGCAAGCGCAGCGCGTCGCCGAGAGCCTTGCCGTATCGGCGGGGCCGCCGTTCTTCAAGCCGCCCCTGCAGCTCTCGAACCGGCACCCGGCCTCTGGTAGCGAGCGCGACGAACCGCCGCATCCCCGCTCGCGCGTCAGGTTCACTCGTCGCGAGGTCCAGCACGGTGTCCGCTTTGCTGGTCCGCGCGGGATCTGTAGCCACCATGAGGTGAGGAAAGGCGCGGGAACGGTGCACCACGACATGCGGAGCCTGCGATACCGCAGAAGAACCATAGGGCACCGTGATGTGCACGGGCGCGTCCGCGTCGAACGTCAGCATCCGCCATTCCTCGGCCGCAGTGGTGTGGCTGAGCAGCGCCAGGGGACCGCCGTAGAGCAGCGCCGCGGTAATCCGCGCCTCTCTGATCAGCGGACCGGTGAACGTGGCATATACCCGCGGCAGCACTCGTCGCTATCGCTGAGCTTCGATATTGGCGGCAATCACGCCAGGCCCGAAGTCAAGCAGCCGTAACTGGTCGGTGTCGATTAGCCCGTGCTGGTCGCGAATCAGCTGTCGCCAGATAGCCGCCCGGGACGGTTCCAGTGGGCAAGGTAGGCGTGGACAGTGATCGTCGATCATGGCCGTCACAGTCACACACCAAGCCACTGTGCGACGGCCACGGGTTATCCACATGCGGATAACCCCGCGCCTGTGGATAACCCGTGAGTGGCGATGCGAGTCATAGCTCGCATCGCCACTCACGGGGGCCGCTAGGCCACGGGCCGGTCCGTGGGCGCGATGGGGGCGGGGAGGACGTCGCGGCCGGTGAGGTAGCGGTCAACACCAGCGGCGGCGGAACGACCTTCGGCGATCGCCCACACGATCAGCGACTGACCCCGGCCCATGTCGCCGCAGACGAAGACGCCGGGCACGGTGGTCATGAAGGACGCGTCGCGCGCGACGTTGCCGCGCGCGTCGAGCTCGACGCCGAGCCCTTCGAGCAGCTGCCCTTGCTCCGGCCCGACGAAGCCCATCGCCAGCAGCACCAGATCGGCCGGCAGGTCCTGCTCGCTGTCGGTCACCGGCTCGAACTTGCCGCTTGGACATGTCGACCTCGACCAGCCGTAGCGCGCGCACCCGGCCGTCGGCGTCGCCGAGGAAATGCTCGGTGGTCACCGCGAACAGCCGCTCGCCACCCTCCTCGTGGGCTGAGGACACCCGGTACATCAGCGGCCAGGTCGGCCACGGGTTGCGTGTCGGGCGCGGGACTCCGGCGGGCGCGGCAGGATCTCCAGCTGGGTCACCGAGGCCGCGCCCTGGCGGTGCGCGGTGCCGAGGCAGTCGGCGCCGGTGTCGCCGCCGCCGATGATCACGACGTGCTTGCCGTCGGCGTCGATCGGCGACTCGGCGAGGTCGCCCTCCTGCACCCGGTTGGACGGCGGCAGGTACTCCATCGCCTGGTGGATGCCCGCCAGCTCGCGACCCGGGCACCGGCAGGTCCCGCCACGCGGTGGCCCCACCGGCCAGCACCACCGCGTCGAACTCGCTCGCGCAGCTCGCTCGGCGGTGACGTCCATCCCGACGTCGACGCCGGTGCGGAACTCGGTGCCCTCCGCCTGCATCTGCGCGAGCCGCCGGTCCAGCACGCGCTTCTCCATCTTGAACTCGGGGATGCCGTAGCGCAGCAGCCCACCGATGCGGTCGGCGCGCTCGTAGACCACCACGTCGTGGCCGGCCCGGGTCAGCTGCTGGGCGGCGGCCAGGCCGGCCGGGCCGGACCCGACCACGGCGACCTTCTTGCCGGTCGCGCGCTCGGCACACCGGGGTGACCCAGCCCTCGTCCCAGGCCCGGTCGACGATCTCGACCTCGACCTGCTTGATGGTCACCGGGTCGTCGTTGATGCCGAGCACGCAGGCCGCCTCGCACGGCGCCGGGCACAGCGGCCGGTGAACTCCGGGAAGTTGTTGGTCGCGTGCAGCCGCTCGATGGCGTCAGCCCAGTCGCTCGCGCCAGACCAGGTCGTTCCACTCCGGGATCAGGTTGCCGAGCGGGCAGCCGTTGTGGCAGAACGGGATCCCGCAGTCCATGCAGCGGCCGGCCTGGCGTTCCGACCGCTCGCGGCGGGAAAGGCTCGTAGACCTCCTTCCAGTCCAGCAAGCGCAGCGGCGACGGGCCGGCGCGGCGGGAGTCTGCCGCTGCCAGTTGAGGAAACCCTGGTCGGGACTCAGCCCATGCGGCGGCCGCCATGACCATGCCATGCGCCTCCTGATCGGCATCGTCCGTCCGGCTTCTCGGCCTCGCGCATGGGCGGCCGAGCACCCGCTTGTAGTCCGTGGCATCACCTTGGCGAAGCGGTCCACCGCGGCGTCCCAGTCCGCCAGCAGGCATCGCGCCACCGGGGAGCCGGTCTCGCGCGTGGTGCCGAGCGACCGCATCGCGCAGGAAGCCGCGGTCGTCGTCGGTCGAGCGGCTCGAGGTCGACCATCTCGGGGTTGACGCGGTCGCGGATGGCCGTCAGGTCGAGCAGGTAGGCGACGCCGCCGGACATCCCGGCCGCGAAGTTGCGCCCGGTCGGGCCGAGCACCACCACCCGGCCGCCGGTCATGTACTCGCAGCCGTGGTCGCCGACGCCCTCGACGACGGCCGTGGCGCCGGAGTTGCGCACGCAGAACCGCTCGCCGACCAGCCCGCGCAGGAACACCTCGCCCGACGTCGCGCCGTAGAGGATGACGTTGCCGGCGATGATGTTGTCCTCGGCGGCGAACGTGGCGCATCGCGGTGCGGGCGGACGATGATCCGCCCGCCGGACAGGCCCTTGCCGAGGTAGTCGTTGGCGTCGCCCTCCAGCCGCAGGCGTGATCCCGCGCGGCACGAAGGCGCCGAACACTGCCCGGCCGAACCGGTGAAGTGCATGTCGATGGTGTCGTCGGGCAGCCCTGCGCCGCCGTAGCGCCGGGTGACCTCGTGAGCCGAGCATGGTGCCGACCGTGCGGTTGACGTTGCGGATCGGCATCTCCAGCCACACCGGTTCACCGCCGGCTCGAGCGCGCCCTCGCACAGCTGGATCAGCGTGTTGTCCAGCGCCTGGTCCAGCCCGTGGTCCTGCTCTGGTCGCGGTGCCGCGGCGCGTCCGGGTCGGGCTGCTCGGGCACGTGCAGGATCGGCGACAGGTCCAGCCCGGCTGCCTTCCAGTGCTCGATCGCCGGCGCGGTGTCGAGCATCTCGGCGTGGCCGACCGCCTCGGCGATGGAGCGGAAGCCCGAGCGCGGCCAGGTACTCGCGCACCTCTTGGGCGATGTACTCGAAGAAGTTGACGACGAACTCGGCCTTGCCGGTGAACGCGCTGCGCAGCTCCGGGTTCTGGGTGGCGACGCCCACCGGGCAGGTGTCCAGGTGGCAGACCCGCATCATGACGCAGCCCGACGACCACCAGCGGCGCGGTGGCGAAGCCGAACTCCTCGGCGCCCGAGCAGCGCGGCGATCGATCACGTCGCGGCCGGTCTTCAGCTGGCCGTCGACCTGCACGACGATCCGGTCCCGCAGGCCGTTCGCAGCAGCGTCTGCTGGGTCTCGGCGAGGCCCAGCTCCCAGGGCGCGCCGGCGTGCTTGATCGAGGTCAGCGGCGAGGCCCCGGTGCCGCCGTCGTGGCCGGAGATGAGCACCACGTCGGAGTGCGCCTTGGCCACCCCGGCCGCGACCGTGCCGACCCCGACCTCGGCCACCAGCTTCACGTGCACCCGCGCCGCGCGGGTTGGCGTTCTTCAGGTCGTGGATCAGCTGCTTGAGGTCCTCGATCGAGTAGATGTCGTGGTGCGGCGGCGGGGAGATCAGGCCCGACGCCGGGCGTGGAGTGCCGGGTCTTGGCGATCCACGGGTACACCTTGGTGCCGGGCAGCTGGCCACCCTCGCCGGGCTTGGCGCCCTGCGCCATCTTGATCTGGAGGTCGTCGGCGTTGGCCAGGTACTCGCTGGTCACCCCGAACCGGCCGGAGGCCACCTGCTTGATCGCCGAGCGGCGCAGGTCGCCGTTGGCGTCGGCGAGGTAGCGGTCGGCGTCCTCGCCGCCCTCGCCGGTGTTGGACTTGCCGCCCAGCCGGTTCATCGCGATGGCCAGCGTCTCGTGCGCCTCCTTGGAGATGGACCCGTAGGACATCGCGCCGGTGGCGAACCGCTTGACGATCGTCGCTGACCGGCTCGACCTCCTCGATCGGCACCGGCGCTCGGCTCCCTCGCGGAAGCGCGAACAGGCCGCGCAGGGTCCAGCCGCGCGACTGGTCGTCGACCAGCCGGGTGTATTCCTTGAAGACGTCGTAGCGGCCCGGCCTGGTGGCGTGCTGCAGCTTGAAGACGGTCTCCGGGTTGAACAGGTGCGGCTCACCCTCGCGGCGCCACTGGTACTCGCCGCCGATCGCCAGCTCGCGGTGCGGCGGGCCGGACCCCGGCCGGGTGGGTAGGCCCGGCGATGGCCGCGTCGCGACCTCGTCGGCCAACGTCGTCGAGCCCGACCCCGTCGAGCCGGGAGGCGGTGCCGGTGAAGTAGGAGTCGACCAGCTCGGGTCCCAGGCCGATCGCCTCGAAGACCTGCGCGCCGGTGTAGGAGGCCACGGTGGAGATGCCCATCTTGGACATCACCTTGAGCACGCCCTTGCCCAGCGCCTTGATCAGGTTGCGGGTGGCGGTCTTGCGCGTCGATGCCGGCCAGCTGGCCCCTGTCGGTGAGGTCCTCGACGGTGGCTCGAACGCCAGGTACGGGTTCACCGCCGCCGCGCCGTAGCCGATCAGCAGCGCGACGTGGTGCACCTCGCGGGCGTCGCCGCCCTCGACGATCAGGCCGACCCGGGTGCGGGTCTTGCTCCCGGATCAGGTGGTGGTGCACCGCCGCCGGTGAGCAGCAGCGACGGGATCGGCGCGTGCTCTGCGTCGGAGCCGCGGTCGGACAGCACGATGAGCCGGGCGCCGTCGCTCGATCGCGGCTCGACGACCTCGGCGCAGATCTCGTCGAGCCGGCTGACCAGCGCCGGCGCCGCCTCCGTGCACCTCGTAGAGTCCCGGACGGTTGGCCGCCTGGAACTCCGGCTGGTCGCCGTCGTCGTTGACGTGGATGATCTTGGCGAGCTCGTCGTTGTCCGATGACCGGGAAGGGCAGCACGATCTGCCGGCAGGAGTCGGCGCCGGGTGCGAGCAGGTTGGGCTCGGGCACCGAGCGTGCGCCGAGCGAGGTGACCAGCTCCTCGCGGATCGCGTCCAGCGGCGGGTTGGTGACCTGGGCGAACAGCTGGGTGAAGTAGTCGAACAGCAGCCGCGGGCTGCTCGGGAGGACGGCGCCAGCGGGGTGTCGGTGCCCATCGACCCGATCGGCTCCGCGCCGTCGCGGCCATCGGCGCCAGCAGGACGCGAGCTCCTCCTCGGTGTAGCCGAACGAGCTGCTGGCGGCGCACCAGCGAGGCGTGCGTGATGGCACCATCGCGCTCGCGTGCGGGCAGCTCGCCAGCTGGATCAGGCCGGCGGCGAGCCATCGGCGTACGGGTGCTCGGCGGCGAGCTCGGCCTTGATCTCGTCGTCGTCGACGATCCGGCCCTGCGGCGGTGTCGACCAGGAACATCCGGCCCGGCTGCAGGCGGCCCTTGCGCACCACCGTGGTCGGGGTCGATGTCGAGCACGCCCACCTCGCTGGCCATGCACCACCAGGCCGTCCTCGGTGACCCAGTAGCGGGCCGGGACGCAGGCCGTTGCGGTCGAGCACGGCGCCGATCACGGTGCCGTCGGTGAACGCGATCAGCGCGGGGCCGTCCCACGGCTCCATCAGCGTGGAGTGGAACTCGTAGAACGCCCGGCGCGCCGGGTCCATCTCGGTGTGGTTCTCCCACGCCTCCGGGATCATCATCAGCACCGCGTGCGGCATGCAGCGGCCGCCCAGGTGCAGCAGCTCGAGCACCTCGTCGAAGGTCGCGGAGTCGCTGGCGCTCCGGGGTGCACGATCGGGAACAGCCGCTCGAGGTCGCCGGGGATGAGGTCGGTGGCGAGCAGCGCTCTCCCGCGCGCGCATCCAGTTCCGGTTGCCGCGCAGGGTGTTGATCTCGCCGTTGTGCGCGACGAAGCGGTACGGGTGCGCCAGCGGCCAGGACGGGAAGGTGTTGGTGGAGAACCGGGAGTGCACCAGGCGCCAGCGAGCTGGTGACCCGCGCGTCGGACAGGTCGGGGAAGAAGCTCGACCAGCTGCTCCTCGGTGAGCATCCCCTTGTAGACGATCGTGCGGGCGGACAGGCTCGGGAAGTAGACGTCGAGATCGCGCTCGGCGCGCTTGCGGACGCAGAACACCCGCCGCTCCAGCTCCAGCCCCTCCTCACCGTTACTCGGCGGCGAGGAACAGCTGCCGGAAGCGGGGCATCACCGAGCGGGCCGTCGGGCCGACGCCATCGGGTTGCACCGGCAGCTCCCGCCAGCCCAGGACCTCGCAGGCCCTCCTGCACGGCGATGCCCTCGATCGCGGCCATCGCGGCGGCCGTCAGCGAGCGTCGGTCGCGGGCAGGAAGGCGGTGCCGACCGCGTACCGACCCGGTTGCGGGCAGCTCGAAGTCGACGACCTGCCCGGAAGAAGGCGTCGGGCACCTGGACCAGAATGCCGGCGCCGTCACCGGTGTCGGGCTCCCCGCCGCGAGCGCCCCGGTGTTCGAGGTTGCGCAGCGCAGTCAGGGCCTTCTGCACGATGCCGTGATCGCGGCGGCCGGCGAGGTCGGCCACGAAGGCCACGCCGCAGGCGTCGTGTTCGAAGGCGGGGTCGTAAAGGCCGGCTGCCGGACGTCGATAGGTAGCGTTCATAAGCACCTCCCGTCGTCTCGATTGGATTGATTCACGCATCGGGACGACGCGCACCCATCTGCGGTAACCGCAGATTACCTCAGCGAGTTACCTGGCCGTTATGACTTCTAGAGAACGGTCTCACCGGCTGCATGCCGATCAACTTCGTGACACAAGGATTGACACACCGTCACAGTCTGTGCATTCACCGGTGGGATATCTGTGACAAATATCGCGGTCACGCTGCCGGCGGCCGCCGAAGGTCCACGACGACGTTTTGCAGGCGCGGTCGAGCTCGTCGATGCTGGAACAGCCGGCTGAGTGGCCGGCGGCGGGAAGGGGGACGGCAACGATGGACGCACAAGCGTTGTGCGCTGGTATCCGGCTAGGTCTGACCGACGTCGAGGACCGCATCAAGGGCAACTCGTGGCTGGCGGAGTTAGTGGCCGGGCGGCTGTCCACGGGGGCTCTGCGGGCCTTCGCGGGTGAGCAGCTCCAGATCATTCCGAGCGATTTGCGCAGTTTTGAGGGGCTCAGCCAGCGATTTGCCACCGACCCGGCTCACGGATATCTGGCGGGGATGGCCACCGGAGAGCGAGCCGCCTTGCACGCGTTGGATGCCTTCGCTACCGCGGTCGGGCTCGACGGTCCGGGGCGTGAGAGTTACGAGCCGCTGCCCGGTTGCCAGGTCTACCCGTCCTACGTGGCTCGGTTGGCCCGAGATGGCACGCCGGCCGAGGTCGCGGGCGCGTTCGTGGTGAACCTTGACGCCTGGGGCAGCTGCTGTGCACGGATGGCCGACGCCCTGCCCAGCAACTACCAGCTAACCCTGGATGACTGCGCTTTCTTCGCGCACTTCGCCGGCCCGACGACCGAACTGGAGCGAATCAGCCTGGAGGTGATCGACGCGGGGCTGGTCGAGGGTGTCGATCCGGCCAGGATCGCCCGGGCGGCGAGACTGCTGCAGGCCTACGAACTGCTCTTCTGGGACAGTCTTCCGCGCTGAGGCCGCATGATGACGCATCCGGCGGGGGTGGCGTGGTCCCGCGTCGCCCGTCTGGGTGCACAATCACCCCCAACCGGGGCTCGCGACCAGCGGCGGCTGCCCGGGAAAGGATGGGTGGTCGGATGGATGACCGTCGGTTGCTGTTGATGCATGCCCACCCCGACGACGAGTCGTCCTCGACCGGCGCAACCATGGCTGGCTACGCGCGGCAGGGCGCCACTGTTGTCCTGGTGACGTGTACCCGTGGCGAACTCGGCGAGATCGTCGCGCCCGATCTTGCCGGGTTGCGCGATAGCGACTCCGACGGGCTGGGCCTGCACCGGGAAGCCGAGCTGGCCGACGCGCTGGCCGCGTTGGGCACCGCGCGGCACCACTGGCTGGGCGGTCGTGGGCGGTGGCGCGACAGTGGAATGCCTGCCGGCGAAGATCCTGCGGCATTCGCCGGCGCCGACCTCGACGAGGCGGTCCGGGCCATGGTCGCGATCCTGCGCGCCGAGCGCCCGCAGGTGGTGGTGACCTACGACGCCGACGGTGGATACGGGCACCCGGATCACATCCAGGCAAACCGGGTCACCATGGCCGCGTTGGATCCCGCTGCCGACCCTGACTTCGCCCTGGAGCTGGGCGCGCCGTGGCAGGTCGCGAAGGTGTACTGGATGACGCTGGCGCGCAGTCTGGTCCAGAGCGCGGTGGACGCTGGGGTGCTGCCCTCATTATCGGTGGTGCCCAATTCGCTGCCCGACGACGAGATCACCGCCGTGGTCGACGGGCGCGAGTACCTAGACGCCAAGGTCGCCGGGCTGCGCGCGCACCGCAGCCAGGTCGATCTGGACACTGGGCTGTTCGCTGTTCTCGCCAAGGTTCCCGAGTTCGCCGTCGAGAGCTACCTGTTGGTCCGCGGTGAGCGGGGGCCGGGCTCGGGGCCGTACAACTGGGAAAACGATCTGTTCGCCAGGGTGGTCTCCGGATGAGGCCTCCAGAGGAGATCCAGGACGCGCTGCGGGGCTTCCGCAGGCGTGGCGTCCGGCGGTGGGGATCGCGGCGGGCCGCACTGGCCGTCACCATCGTCACCGATCTTGAGGGTCCCGCCATACTGCTCACCCGGCGGGCGGATTCGTTGAGCGCACGCTCCGGGGCGTTCGCACTGCCGGGTGGGCGGGCGGATCGCTGGGAGTCAGCACCCGCGGCGGGCCGCCGCTGCCTCGCTGACCAGCTCGGCATGCGGCTGCCACCGGAATCGGTACTCGGGCTGCTCGACGACTACGTCACCGACGCCGGACTGGTGATCACACCCGTGGTGCTCTGGGCCGGCGAGCACGCCCCGGCCGCCGAAGTCCTCGCTGTCCCGTTCGCCGACGTCGACGTTGAGCCGGTCTTCGTCACGAGTTCAGGATCCGCCCACGGCGCGGAAGTCCGCCTCCCCCTGCACGGCGGATGGCTACACTGCCCCACCGCAGCCGTCCTGCACCAATTCCGCCACGTGGTGCTGCGCCGCCGCTTGATCCCGCATTGAGCGGGCTCAGCGGGGTGAAACAGGCGCGGATCACCCCGCTGAGCCCGCTGAATGCGGCTCGGTAGCGTGGGCGGGTGCGGGTGGCGACGTGGAATGTGAACTCGGTGCGTTCGCGGATGCCTCGGCTGTTGCCGTGGTTGGACGAGCGGGTGCCCGACGTGGTGTGCCTGCAGGAGACCAAGCTGCCAGCGGACGCCTTTGACGAACTGGTCAGCCCTGCGCTGGCCGAGCGCGGGTACGCTGTCGCGCACCACGGCGACGGCCGGTGGAACGGGGTGGCGATCCTGTCCCGGGTCGGCTTGGACGACGTCGTCGCCGGGCTCCTTGACGAGCCGGGTTTCCCGGATCCGCAAGCCCGTGCGGTGTCTGCAACCTGCGCAGGACTGCGGGTGATCTCGGTATACGTGCCCAACGGCCGCACCCCCGATGACCCGCACTACCAGTACAAGCTGGAGTGGCTGGCCGCGCTGCGCGCCACCGTGGCCGCCGGAGATCCTGCGGTGACTGTGGTCTGCGGTGACATGAACGTGGCCCCCACCGACGACGACGTCTACAGCGCAGCCGCCTTCGCCACCTCGACCCACGTCACCCCCCGGAACGCGACGCCCTGGGCGCCCTCGGGCTGCGCGACGTGGTGCGGGAACGCTGGCCCACCGAGCGGATCTTCACCTACTGGGACTACCGCGCCGGCATGTTCCACACGGACCGCGGGATGCGGATCGATCTGATCCTGGCCGGTGCGGCAGTCGCGCCCCGGGCGTGCGCCGCCTGGGTGGACCGGCACGCCCGCAAGGGCACCGCCCCCAGCGACCACGCCCCGGTGATCGTGGACTTCGACGACGCACCCGACGGCGACTGCGGCCCGATGGTCCCGCCCCCCTCAGCCTCTCGTAGCGGTGCGCGGCGCTGATCTTTCGCGCATCGAGTTTGGCGCATGTGAATCTGCCGGACTAGAATTCGAACCATGTCAGAGACAGTCACCGTCACCGACGCGAAGGCGCGGCTTTCAGAGTTGGTCGCCGCGGTGGCTGCCACGCAGGACCACATCGAGATCACTCGCAACGGTGAGCCCGCCGCGGTGCTCGTCTCGCATGCCGAGATGGCCGCGCTGCGGGAGACGATCGCCATCTTGTCCGACCCCCTGGCGGTCGAGGACATCCGCCAGGCAGAGCAAGACATCCTTGCCGGGCGCACGGTCAACGTCGAAGAGATCCGCGACTCGATGCTCTCGCGCCGTCCCGCCACCGCGTGACAGACCGCTGGACGATCGAACTCACCGGCCCAGCCCGGCGAGCACTCGAAAGAGATCTTCCGGAGCCGGTCGCCTGGGCGGCGTACACCTTTATCACCGAGCGGCTGGCCACCAACCCGCATCGACTCGGGGGCGAGCTATCCGGCCCCTACGCGGGTCGCCGTTCGGCTCACCTCGGCACGTACCGCGTGGTGTACCGCATCGACGACAGCGCCCACGCGGTCTACGTGCTTTCTATCCGTCTCCGCGGCGACGTCTACGGCGTCCGCTGACCGCCGCCAGTACTCAATGCTACTAACTTTAGCGGGCGAGTTAACTCATGATCACGGTTTGTGTGTCGAAAACGACACGAGATGTCGCTCCCGGCACATAAACAGTGATCATGAGCGGTGATCCTTCGTCATTTACCGCCACTAACTTAGTGACATTGGCCGCCAGTACCACGCCGCCATCCGATGGAGGCCAACCGAAAGGTATTGCTGGTTGCCATCGGCGAGCGTAAGAGTCACACCTTGAAGTAGAATTGCCGTGCTGCGGTAGTCGAAGTGGACGCCGCCACGCGTGTCAGTTCCCAATCACCAGTATTGATATTGGATTCCTTGTCGAATCCTAGCCATCTGCCGGTCATTCGCGTGCCGGTTGGATCTATCAGCAGTTGGATGGCGCCACGATAAACCGCGCCCTTGTAATATCCGGTCGGAGAAGTCCGTTCGGTCCAGGTGCCAGTCGCCACTGAATCAGCGACAGAGCAGTCAAGGGTGAGCAGCGAGTGCAGCGAATTCGGTAGACTCTGTCCGGACACGTGGTTATCCTGCCGGTTGAGCACAAACGTAGTGCTCCCCCACTAATTCGCTTCGACGACCGCGCAGGTGGCGACTCATGACTCTTGATGACGAGACATTGCTGCTGGCACTGTCCCGTATCAGTAAAGGCAGCGGCGCATTCGCGCTGGGCGTGCTGGAAAATAGCATCTCGCGGGATGATCAGATCGCTTTCGGTCGCCAGCTCGTCGATCTGGCCAACGCTTTCCGCGAGCGGTCTCGTCGCACCCCTGGATTGATCATAGATGGCAGCACCGTCAGAAAAGAGAGGTAACCGTGATGACGCCGTTTGGTTTGAGGTTCGCCGAGCCGTTGGATGTTTCTTTTCCGGCACGGGAGGTCGCGGGGGCGGTTCTCTGTGAACGGCGCCAGATCGCAATGTTTGACGGTCGCCCACTGTGTGAGCTGATGGCGACGGACATGGTGGAGTCCAGTCCGACCGAGAAGGATGGCAAGGATCCGATCAACGTTGACTCCGACCCGTTCTACGACTAACCCACTCGGATGGGTGCCTGCAACAATGAAGAGCCACGGATGTTGGCGTTGACCGCACCTGGTGGACCCCACCGCCGATGTGGTGATCCAGCATCTCACTGCCGCTGGCGTCCCGTTCGCGCGGTTCGATGCTGCGCAGTTTCCCATGGAGGCCAGCCTTACCGCGACCCTCGATGCAGATGGGTGGCGCGCATGTCTCGGCGGCGTCCATCTCGTCGGGCTTCACTCCGTCTACTACCGACGGCCCCGGCGGTTCGCGTTCGATCCGGCCATCCCCACCGATCAGCTCAACTGGTGTGAAGGGCAAGCGCGCTACGGGTTCTGGGGCGTGCTGGAAACCCTGGCGGTCACGTGGATTAACCCACCCAGTGCTGTCCAGCGGGCTGAGTACAAGCCCCGGCAGCTGCGGCTTGCTCGACAAGCCGGACTATCTGTGCCGCCAACAATGATCACCAGTTGCCCCCGGGATGTCACCGCGTTCGCCTCCGCAGCCGGCGGGTCGATCGTCACCAAGGCGCTGTATGCGCGTACGCCCCGGGATGCCGATGGATACCCCACAGGAGTCCTCTACACGGCAGAGGTCTCGCCTCACCAGTACGCCGATCCCGGAATCACGGCGACCGCGCATCCAGGCCAGGATTAAGAGTGCCTACGACGTGCGTCTGACCGTCGTGGGCGACAAGTTGTTCGCTGCCGAGATCCGTCGGGAGAGCGGCACGAAGGAGCCCGACTGGCGCAAGAACCACCGGTATCTCCGCTACCAGCCGTGCGATGTACCGGCCGAGGTCGGCCCACGGCGTGCGGCAACTTATGCGTTCACTCGAGTTAACGTTCGGCGCGCTTGACTTCGCGGTCGATGATGCTGGTTCATGGTGGTTCTACGAAATCAACCCGAATGGCCAGTGGCTGTGGATCGAACGGCGGACTGGGCTTCCGATTGTCGCCGCGCTGGCGGAACTGCTGGAGGGACGGCCGTGTATAGCTTAGGTTCCTGGGCTTCCGACACGGATGAGACGCGCCGGCTCCGCGAGCGGATGGTCGATGCGCTTGTCCAGGCCGGAGACATTACCGATGAGCGCTGGCGACAGGCGTTCGCTGCGGTGCCGCGCCATGCGCTCGTCCCACGCTACTACCGGTCGGACAATTACCAGGAGATCGATGCGACCAGAGCGAACGATCACTCGATGTGGCTTCGGTCGGTGTACTCCGACGAGACGCTCATCACCCAGAAGACCGCGCGTACGGTCACGTCGTCGGCCACCATGCCTGGACTGGTCGCCATCCTGCTGCACGCCCTTGACGTACGCGATCACCATCGAGTGTTTCAGGTTGGAACCGGTACTGGCTACACTGCGGGACTGTTGTGCGAGCGCGTGGGCTCCAACCACGTCACCACGGTCGACATCGACCCTGCGCTAGTGCAGGCTGCCGATGCCCGATTGGCTTCGATGGGCTATCACCCCACCGTCATCACCGGCAACGGTACTTACGGACACCCATCCGGTGCGCCTTATGACCGGATTTCTCGCTACCTGCGGCCTGCGTCGCATCCCTTCAGGGGTTGCTCATGCAGGCTGTGTCAGGAGCAAGGATTGTCGCGCCTATCGCCAAGGGGTTGATCACCCTTGATGTGCGGGATGCGGATCACGCCACCGGTCGTTTCCTTGCGGAAGGCGGCTACTTCATGCCGCTACGCAACAGCGCGGACGGCGGCGCCGCATGCGTTACCAGTTGCCAACGGCGTCGACACGGAACCACTCGCGGTGCACCTCGCTGGGTCCACGTGATACCTTCTACCAGCACGCAATGCGGTTCCTCCTCGCGGTCGCGCTACCCGAGGTGTCTGCCGGCCAACACGGCCCCTCCCTCGATAATCTGATTATCCGGGACGACACCGGGTCCTCGGCGCGGCTGGATACCACCCAGGACGGCTCTTTTCTCGTCACAGAAATCGGACCTCGCGCGTTGTGGGCGAAGTTGAACAGATCCACACTTATGGCACGACTGCCAGCAGCCTCGCCGCGAGCGCTTCGGCCTTAGTGTTTCGCATGCACGCCAATGGGTCTGGCTCGATTCGTCGAACAGCCCACACACATGGGAACTTCCACCTGGGCGCCAACAGATCGCGGAATGCTCTGAGGCTCTGAGGAGCGCTACGGATAACGACTAGCGGGCGAGCAGGTATACGACGACGGCGATCAGGGCGGCCACGATCGGTGTCACGGTCCAGGCGATGGCGAAGTCGCGGAGCGTCTTGCGATTGAGCCGGGCGACGTCGCGGCCGGCGGCGCCGGCGATCGCGCCGGTGGAGACGTGCGTGGTGGACATCGGCAGGCCCTGGGTGGCGCCTAACCCGACCAGCACTGACGTGGTGAGATTCGCCTTGAACCCCTCGACATGCGACATCCGGACCACGCCCTCACCGAGCCGTTTCGCCACGCGTAGGCCGCCGACCAGCGAGCCGACTGCCATCGCCAGCGCCACGGTGAGCAACACGCCGGTAATCGACATCCCGGCCGGCGCCAGCGCGAACGCGCCAATCGCGACGATCTTGGGTGTGTCGTTGAGGCCGCGGGCGAAGCTGGTGGCGCCGCTGGACAACCAGTGCAGAGCATTGACCACCGCCAACATGTTCACCCGGCCGGCATGCACGGCGCACGCCTGCGCGCTGCCGGAGGTCACCGAGACGACGGGCAGACCGGCCGAGGTGGTGAACGCCATGGAGCCGTCCGGCCCGGCCACGACCGCTCGGGGGGACAGGCGGACCTCGACGCAGACGCAGTCGGGCACCCGCAACGGGAGCAAGGACAGCAGCAGCGACAGCAGGTAGGCCACCGCGATGGACGCCAGCAGCGGCAGCACCACCTTGGTGCCCAGCGCGGCGAACTGCACTGAGGACGCCGACAGCAGCAGGCCGGCCCCGATCAGCGCTCCGATCAAGGCGTGGGTGGTGGACACCGGCAACTTCGTCGCGGTGGCCAGGGCCACCCAGGCCCCGGCGCCGACCAGCACGGCGAGCGCGAAGGCGGGCGTCGGAGTGGCCGACACGATGCCTTTGGAGAACAGCGCGGTGAGCTTGCCGGCCAATGCCAACGAGCAGAGCGCACCGGCCAGCGTGGTGATCGTGCCCCACGCAATCGCGGTGCGGTATCGAGCGACGCCAGCGCCGGCCAGGGTGGCGACGCCCTTGGGCACGTCGTTGCTGCCATTGGCCGCCGCCAGCGCGACGAGCAGCACAAAGATCGCGATCGTCAAGGCGGCCGGCCTCAGCAGCAGCCGGTCGCCGGGTTGCACCCGGGCGACGTCAGCCCGGACACCGCCCGGCGGACGACCGGGACAGAGCCGGCCAGCGACGGCGAAGGCGGCGAGCAGTCGAACAGCGGCGCGGTAGCCGGGTCGATGGCCACCGCAGGCTCCAGCAGCTGGAAGGCACCCGCGTAGGGCTCCCGGGAGTAGATCTCGAAGCTCTTGGCGCACACCGCGGTCGGCACTCCACGCGCAAAGGCGTGTTCGTCATCGTCGAGCACCGCTTTGAACGGGCCGCTGTAAATCACCGCCTGGCCGTGGTCGCGGCATTCGCCCTGCTTGCCCTTGTAGGCGATGACGGTGACGCTGCGGAACTCGATGCCATCCACCACTCGCCAGGGGGTGGGGTCTCGCTTGACCAGGTGCACGCCGTAGAAGCCGGCCCGCTCGAACGCCACCAGGAACGCTTCTTCCTGGTATGCCCCGGAGATGCAGCCGCTCCACAGCTCGGGATCGGCGCGCAGGTGATCGGGCACCTCGACCGCGCTGACGATGTCCGAGATCACCGCCCGGCCACCGCGGCGCAGCACCCGGAAAGTCTCGGCGAACAACTGCTCCTTGTGCTCGGTGGCGACGAGGTTCAGGACGCAGTTGCTGACCACGGCGTCCACCGAACCGTCGGCGACCAGCGGTTGTTCGGCGCGTAGCCGCCGCTGCTCGGCTTCCAGCCTGGCCAGCGTGGACACGTCGGTGACGGGATGGGAAGCGAGCCAGCGATCCAGCGCGTCAAGGTCCAGCGCGAGATCCTGAATGCGGCCCTTGCGGAACTCCACGTTGCCGTGGCCGATCCGCTGAGCGACGACCGGAGCGGCGGCCCTGGCCAGTGCGAGCATGTCGTCGTTGAGGTCCACCCCGATGATCCGGCCGGTCGCGCCCACCACCTGCGAGGCGATGAAACAGATCTTGCCCGCGCCGCTACCGAGGTCGAGCACGATGTCGCCCTCGACGAGGTAGCGGCTGGGATCGCCGCACCCGTAATCCCGCTCGAGGACTTCCTCGGGGATCGCCGCGAGGAAGCGCGGATCGTAGTCGACCGGGCAGCACAGCGCCGGCTGTACCTCCTGCGCTCCGGCGCTGTACCGCTGGGAGACCGCGGTCTCCACGTCAGTGGGCGTGGACAACGACGGCATCGGGGTCTCCCTGCATCCGTAGGCGCCCCCGGGAGCTTTGTACGTGTTGACCTTGCCGGCGGTTCGCGCGATCCGGAGCGTTAATCAGTGGGTGTGTCGCCGTTGGTCTCGTTAAAGACGCGGCTACCGAGAAAGTCCTCCGGCTTCAAGGTGGTGAGCTCGTCGCGACCGACGGCCTCGTCGGTCGTCATCAATCGGCTCGCGTGCCGCAGCCGAGCCCGTTCGATCGCGTTGCGCACGCTGCGGGCGTTGGCGAACCGCGGTTGCGCCTTGCGGCGATCGAGGTACTCCCGGAAGGTCTTTGCGGCCTCCGGGGTGAAGCTGTAACCCTCCGCGTGCATCATCAGCTTCCCGATGTCCTCCAGCTCATCGAGGGTGTAGTCGGGGAAATCGATGTGGTGCGCGATCCGCGAGCTCATCCCGGGGTTGGACACGAAAAAGGCGTCCATCCGGTCCTTGTAGCCTGCAAGGATCACCACCAGATCCTCACGCTGGTTCTCCATCACCTGCAGCAGGATCTCGATGGACTCCTGCCCGTAGTCACGCTCGTTGTCGGCGCGGTAGAGGTAATAGGCCTCGTCGATGAACAGCACGCCGCCCATCGCCCGCTTGAGGACCTCTTTGGTTTTTGGCGCGGTGTGCCCGACGTATTGGCCGACCAGGTCGTCACGGGTCACCGAGACCAGGTGCCCGCGGCGTAGGTAACCCAGCCGCTGCAGCATGTCGGCCATCCGCAAGGCCACGGTGGTCTTGCCGGTGCCCGGGCTGCCGGTGAAGCTCATGTGCAGGTTCGGCCGGGAGGTGGATAGCCCGAAACGGCTGCGAGCCCGATCGACCAACAAAAGCGCAGCGATCTCGCGAATCCGGTTCTTGACCGGTGCGAGGCCGACCAGTTCGGCGTCCAAGGACGTGAAGACCTCGTCGATTCCGGTCTCCGCGCGCTCCTTGGCCAGATTGACCTTAGCGTCCGGCGGCAGTGTCTTGTCTTCCTCGGCGGGTTCCTCGGCTGCCCCCTGCCCGGCCGCGGTGCGGCCGGAAGAGGACATTCCGAACCCGATCCGAACGGATGGCTCGCTCATTGCTGCCCGTTGTACCGGCGGCCGGGCGGGGCGTCGGTGGCGTAGGAATGCAACGTGTAGCGGATGGCGCGGTCGTGCGATTCCTGACGTTCCAGCCGGAAGCCGGGCTCCTCCGTTGGCCGTTGCACGAAGAACGACAGCCCGAGGGTCTGCTTACCATAATTCGCGTTGTAAGCGTTGACCTTGATGTAGTGCTCCGGCTTGGCTTTGCGGCAGGCGTTCACCTCGGCGAGCACCCCGGCGGCGTCGGCGAGGTCGAACATCGGCAGCCCCCACATGTCCCAGTAAACGTTGCGGGGATGGGGATCGTCGGTGAACTCCACCGAGCAGGGCCAGCCGTTGTCCAGCGCGTACTGGATCTGCTTGGTGATCTCGTCGTCGGTGAGATCCGGCAGGAAGGAGAAGGTCCCCTGAGTGATGCGCATCTGAACTTCTCCAATCAGACTGAGGTCGGCGTCTCGACGACGTCTGGCACGTCGGTCGACTCGTAGTTGAAGGAGATGTCCCCCCACGTGGCCAGCGCGACGTCCAGCTCACGGCACTTCTTGGCGGCCGCCTTGAGGATCTCGTCGCCCTCCTTGCGGTAGTCCCGGCCCTCGTTCCGCGCCTTGATTATCGCCTCCAGGGCGACCCGGTTGGCGGTGGCGCCGGCAGCGATACCCATCGGGTGCCCGATCGTGCCGCCGCCGAACTGCAGCACCACGTCCTCTCCGAGGTAGTGCAGCAGATCACCCATCTGCCCGGCGTGGATCCCACCGGAAGCCACCGGCATGACGCCCGGCATGGAGCCCCATTCCTGGTCGAAGTACAGGCCCCGGATCGGATTGGCCTTAAGGCTGCCCATTCGCAGGGTGTCGTAGTAGCCGGCGATCGCGTTCGGGTCGCCCTCCAGCTTGCCGACCACCGTGCCGGAATGGATGTGGTCGACGCCGGCCAGCCGCATCCACTTGGCGAGCACCCGGAAGTTCACGCCGTGGTTCTTCTGTCGGGCGTAGGTGGCGTACCCGGCCCGGTGCAGGTGCAAGATGCACCCGTTGGCCCTGGCCCACTTCGCCATCGACTGGATCGCGGTGAAACCGATGGTGAGGTCAATCATGATGATGACGGTGCCGAGCTCCTTGGCGAACGCCGCCCGCTCGTACATGTCCTCCATGGTGGCCGCGGTGACGTTGAGGTAGTGACCCTTGACCTCACCGGTGGCTGCCGAGGCGCGGTTCACGCCTTCCATCGAGTACAGGTACCGGTCGCGCCAGCGCATGAACGGCTGGGAGTTGATGTTCTCGTCGTCCTTGGTGAAGTCCAGCCCGCCGCGCAGCGCCTCGTAGACCACCCGGCCGTAGTTGCGGGCGGACAGGCCCAGCTTGGGCTTGGTGGTGGCGCCGAGCAGTGGCCTGCCGAACTTGTCCAGGTACTCCCGCTCCATGATGATCCCGTGCGCCGGACCCTGGAAGGTCTTGACGTAGTGCAGCGGGATCCGCATGTCTTCCAGCCGCAGCGCCTTCAGGGCCTTGAACCCGAAGACGTTGCCGATGATCGACGAGGTCAGGTTCGCGATCGAGCCTTCTTCGAACAGGTCGATGTCGTAGGCGATGTAGGCGATGTAGGCGTCGGAATTCGGGACCGGATCCACCTTGAAACATTTGGCCTGGTAGGTCTTGTAATCGGTGAGCCGGTCGGTCCACACCACCGTCCAGGTCGCCGTGGACGACTCACCGGCGACAGCGGCACCGGCCTCGTTCGCCGGGACACCCGGTTGCGGAGTGATCCGGAACGCGCACAGGATGTCGGTGTCTTTGGGCTGGTAGTCCGGCTCCCAATAGCCCATCTCGGCATACGGGATCACCCCTGCGGACCAGCGATCTGCCTTCTTCTTCGTTCCCTGCTTGGATCCGTTGACTTCGGTGTCAGCCACTCGCGCCTCCTCTAGGTCAGTACCGAGCGTGGCGCTAAACACTCAGCTTGTCTATCAAGACTTTGCCTCCGATCGTGTAATGATGACTCATGACTGAGTCCCGGTTGCGGACGCTGGTTGCGCTTGCCGCCACCGGATCGGTGCGCGGTGCTGCCAGCCGCCTGACGGTCACCGAGTCCGCGGTCTCGGCCTCGATCGGAGCGCTGGCCCGCGAGCTGGGCGTGCCGCTCGTGGAACCAGTGGGCCGCGGAATCCGGCTGACTGCCTCTGGCGCCGTCTATGCGCGATACGCCCGTCAGGTGCTGGGCCTGCTCGACGAGGGCGCCGCGGCCGCGGTCCAGGAACTCGACCCGGAGCGGGGTCGGCTACGGCTCGCCGCGGTCACCACCGCTGGGGAGCACCTGTTGCCCGCCCTGCTGGCCGCATTCCGCCGCGGTCACCCGAGGGTCGCGCTGGCGCTGGAGGTGGCCCCCAGCGCGCAGGTGTGGGACCTGGTCAGCGCCCACGAAGTCGACCTGGTCATCGCCGGAGCGCCGCCCTCGGGAGTGGACGCGCACGTGGTCGCGACCAAGCCGAACGAGCTGGTGGTCACGGCAGCACCCTCGGTCGCCGACGCGTTCGACTGGGCCAGCACCCCTGGCTGCTGCGTGAGCAGGGCTCTGCCACTCGGACGCGGGTCGAGGCCTACCTGAAGAGCCAGCACGTCGCACCGCCTCGGCTGGTGCTGGGTTCCAACGGGGCGGTGGTGGCCGGCGCGGTGGCCGAGCTCGGGTGCACGCTGGTCTCCCGGGACGCCATCGCCGAACTGCTGTCCAACGGGCGGCTGGTCACGGTACCCACCCCGGGCACTCCGCTACTTCGGCCGTGGCATGCGGTCGTCGGTGCGTACTCCGGCGCCTCCACCGGACTGTTCGTCCGGCATCTGCACGAGTGCGGCTGGCGGCCACCCGCGACCGTCCCCCCACCGGATCCACCCACCGGGGGACGTGCGGCACAGCCGTCCGGGCATAGGCTCGACGGTGGTGGCGTGGACTGGCCCGTCGCCGTGGAGGGAGGGCCATGATCGAGGCGCTGCACGGAACCGCTCGAACGATGGTGAGCCGGCCGCGCGGCATTCTCGCGGCCGACGAGAGCATCGGTACGATGTCCTCCCGGCTGGAGAAGGTCGGGGTTGCGGCGACCGCGGAGAACCGGCGGGCCTACCGCGAGATGTTGGTGACCACCCCCGCGCTGCACGAGGGAATCAGCGGGGTGATCCTCTCCGACGAGACCTTCAACCAGAAACTCAGCGACGGAAACTCCTTCCCATTGGCCCTCCACGCGCTGAACATCCTGCCCGGAATCAAGGTCGACACGGGCGCGAAAGATTTAGCTTTTTCGCCTGGCGAAAAAATCACCGAGGGTCTCGACGGTTTGCGTGAACGGCTGCGGGATTACGTGTCCCGCGGAGCCCGGTTCGCGAAGTGGCGTGCCGTGATCACGATCGGTGAGGACCGGCCGACCCAGCGCGCATTGCGCGCCAATGCGCACGCGCTGGCGCGTTATGCCGCGCTGTGCCAGGAATCGGTGCTGGTGCCGATCGTCGAGCCTGAGGTGCTGATGGACGGCGACCACACCATCGAGCGGTGCGCCGAAGTGACCCGTGCGGCGCTGGAGCATCTGCTCGCGGAGCTGGAGGAGGCCGGGGTGGATCTCGCCGGCGCTGTGCTCAAGCCCAACATGGTCGTGCCGGGCACGACATCAGGTCAGCAGGCCAGTCCCGAAGAGGTCGCCGAGGCAACCGTGGCCACACTGCGGGCGGTGCTGCCCGAGACGCTGGCCGGGGTGGCCTTCCTGTCCGGTGGTCAGTCGCCGGAGGTGGCGACGGCGAACCTGGCCGCGATGCAGAAGCATGAGACGCCGTGGCCGTTGACGTTCTCCTTCGGTCGGGCCTTGGTCGACCCGGCGCTGAAGGCGTGGCACGGCGATCCCGCCCTCGCCTCAGCGGGACAGCAGGCGCTCGCCGACCGGGTGCAGCCCAACTCGGCCGCCGTGGCCTGACACTCCGCGCCCTGACACTCACCGATAGAGGCCTTCGCGCAGCGCGGTTACTACCGCCGCGGCCCGGTCGGTCACAGCCAGCTTCCGGTAGATGCTGCGCACATGGCTCTTGACCGTCTCCTCGCCGACCACTAGCTCGGTGGCGATAGCCCGGTTGGATGAGCCGCTGACCATCAGTGAGAGCACCTCGCTCTCCCGTTGGGTGAGCCCGAGGCGCGCGCCGGGCCAGAACTCACCAGCCCGCAGGCGGGCGGCGGATGCCCCGGCTCGGGCACTGAGACCGGCGTCGACGACCACGCCGCCGGCGTGCACCCGTCGCAGTTGTTCGACCAGCTCCGGCCCGTCGATGCGCTTGAGCAGGTAGCCCGCCGCGCCGGCCTGCATGGCTTGGAACAGGTACTGCTCGTCGTCGTAGACGGTGAGCAGTACCACCCGACGTCCGGGCGAGTCGGCGATGAGCTCCCGGCACAGGTCCAGCCCGCTTTCCCGACCCAATCGCACGTCGGCGAGGACGATGTCGGGGTCCAGTCCGGCTACGACCCGCCGCGCGCTCACCGCATCCGCTGCTTCGCCGACCACCCGGACTCGCCCCGCAAAGCGGCTGAGCATCGCCTTGAGGCCAGTGCGCACCATCTCATGGTCATCGACCAGGACCACCCGCAGCGGCTGGCCTTCCATCTGCCGAGTGTAATCACCTCACTCACGGTCGGCTGGATCACCTTGCCATTCCCTCCAGGAGGGGACGCCGGGCAGCAGGCAACCTCTTTACTCTTTGCCGAAGGTTTTCGGAGAAATGGGGTGTGTCGTGCCCGACAAATTGGTGCGGATGGAGCGGGCCGGGTCGAGAACCTCGCGGCCGGTGATGCTCGCGATCGCCGGTGACAGCGCGGCCGGGAAGACCACGCTAACCAAGGGCTTGGTGGACGCGCTGGGCGCAGATCGGATCACCTCGCTGTGTGCGGATGATTACCACTGCTATGACCGGCAAGAACGTAAGGGATTGCCATTCACGGCGCTGCACCCCGACTGCAACTACGTGCAGATCATGGAGCAGCACCTGCAGTTGCTGGCGACCGGGCAGCCGGTGCTCAAACCGGTCTATGACCACGACACTGGTCAGCTCACTCGGCCCGAGCTCATCGAGCCCACCGAGTTCGTGATCGTGGAGGGTCTGCTGCCGCTGCACACCCGACTGACCCAGGCGTGCTTCGACATCACCGTCTACCTCGACCCGCCGGAGCCCATCCGCCGCGACTGGAAGGTCAAGCGCGATACCAGCAAGCGCGGATACACCCCCGCCCAAGTTCTCGCTGAGCTGGAGAAACGGGAAACCGAGTCCGAGGAATTCATCCGCCCGCAACGCTCCGCCGCCGACATCGTGGTCCGGTTCGGTCCCATTGAGGGGCGCCAGGACCCGCCGGACACTCCGCTGTCGGCTGAGCTGACTCTCCGTCCGACGATCCGCCACCCCGACCTCACCGGGGTCTTCCGCGAGTCCGACCGGCGCGCCATGCACCTCAAGCTCAAGCGTGACGAGGACGGTAGGCCGGTGGACGCGCTGCATGTGCACGGGTACGTGCCCCGCGAGGAGAGCCGGCTGCTGGAGAAGGCGATCTGGTCGGAACTCGGCACCGAGTCGGAGCTGCCCGTGACGCTGGGTCACATCGGTGATGGCGCCCGCAGCGAGCCGCTGGCGATCACCCAGCTGCTGTTGCTCTATCACATGCTGGATTCAGTTCGCTGATGATGCCCGGCCAGTAGGCCGCCGATGGCACGCAGTCCGGGTAGATCGTGCACGTCGACGGCCAGTGCAGGAACCGCGACTACCGAGACTGCCGGATGCGCCCGGCGGAACCGGGCCAGCAGTCGGCGTTCCCGGCCGGCCAGCGCGACCCGATCGGCGTGTAGCCGCAGCACCGCCGCCGCCATCGGTGCAGCGGAGTTGACGGCTGGGCCGGCGAGTTCCAGCGCCTCGGCCACCGTCTCGGCCCGCGCTGCGGGCAGGTCGGCGAGTACTGGATGAGTCCGGTTGAGCACCAGCCCCGCCAGCGGCATCGACTCGGTGGCCAACCGGTCGACGAAGTAGGCCGCCTCGCGCACCGCGTCGGCCTCCGGAGTGGCAATCACCACGAACTGCGTTCCCGGGGCGCGGAGCAATTCGTAGGTCGCGGTGGCGCGTTCCCGGAACCCGCCGAACATGGTGTCGAAGGCCTGCACGAAGGCCGACGCGTCAGCCAACATCTGGCCACCCAGAATCGTCGAGATCGCCTTGGTGAACAGGCCGAAGCCGGCGCCCACCAGCCGGCGCACGCCGCGGCCGCCGGCCCGGGCCGGGGCCGAAAGCAGCCGGATCATCCGCCCGTCGAGAAACGACGCCAACCGCTGTGGAGCGTCCAGGAAATCCAGAGCGGACCGCGACGGCGGCGTATCGACCACGACGAGCTCCCACTGGCGCGCCGCCACCAGCTGGCCCAGCTTCTCCATCGCCATGTACTCCTGGGTTCCGGAGAACGACGAGGAAATAGCCTGGTAGAAGGGGTTGGCGAGGATGTGGGCGGCCCGCTCCGGGCTGGCGTGCGCCTGAACCATGTCATCGAAGGTGCGGCGCATGTCCAGCATCATCGCGTGGAGCTGCCCGCCGGCCGCCTGGATCTCTGCGGTGGGGGCAACCAGGCGAGGGTTGTTGGTCAGCTCCGGTAGCCCCAGTGACTGGGCCAGCCGTCGAGCCGGGTCGATCGTGAGCACCACCACCGATCGGCCGCGCTCGGCTGCCCGCAGCGCGAGCGCCGCGGCCGTCGTCGTCTTGCCCACCCCGCCCGCGCCGCAGCACACCACCACCGCGGTGGCGCGGTTGTCCAGCAGCGCGTCGATATCCAGCGGAGTCATCTCACCCCCTGTTCGCGGAGCGCTTCGGCGAGCTCGTAGATCCCGCCGAGATCCACTCCATCCCCACCGGCTTCGGTGAGCTCGGGGATTTCGATCAGGGGCATCCCAGCGTCGGCGAGTCTGCTGCGGGCGTGGCGCTCGGCGTCCGCCCGCATCGCATGTTCCACGGTTTCGGCGACCAGGCCGTCGAGCACGCCCGGGTCCAGATCCAAGCCTGCGGCGAGTAACCCGGCCCGGACCCGGTCGGCGTGGACCTGGCCGTTGGCCGCGGCGGTCACCGACTGGGCGGGCAGCCGGGATGGCCGCGCCCGGTTGACCAGCACGGCGCCTGGACGCAGGTCCGCCAGGTCCAGCTCCGCAACGGTGTCCAGGGTTTCGGCCACCGGCATGTCCTCGAGCAGGGTGACCACGTGCACCGCGGTATCCGCGGAGTGCAGCAGGCGTACCACCCCCTTGCTCTGGTTGTGGATCGGTCCCACCTTGGCGAGGTCGGCCATCGCCCTGGTGACGTCAAGAAACCGCACCACCCGCCCGGTCGGCGGGGCGTCGAGCACCACTGCATCGTAGGTGCGGATGCCGTTGGTCGCTCGGGTCGCGGCCTCCTTCACCTTGCCAGTGAGCAGCACATCTCGCAGGCCCGGCGCCAGCGTGGTAGCGAACTCGATCGCGCCCATCCGGCGCAGGGTCCGCCCCGCGAAACCCAGGTTGTAGAACATCGTGAAGTAGTCCAGCAGAGCTTCCTCGGCATCCACCGCCAGCGCCCGGACTTCACCCCCGCCGGGCGCGACCGCGATGCGCCGCTCCTGATAGGGCAACGGCGGGATGTCGAACAGATGCGCGATGCCCTGGCGTCCCTCGACTTCCACCAGCAGCGTTCGGCGACCCCCGCTGGCCAGCGCCACCGCCAGCGCAGCGGCTACCGTCGTTTTGCCCGTCCCGCCCTTGCCGGTGACCACGTGCAGGCGGGCCCGGGCCAGCTCGTCGGACCACATATCAATGAGCCTAGGGGGCTCGGCGCATCCGCTGGCCCAGCCGACGAGCTTCCCCAAGCCGCCCGCGACCGAAGATCGCCGGTTATGTGCCGTGCACGACATCCCGTGTCGCCTGCGGCACATAACCGGCGATCAAGGCGGCAGCCGTAGGCCTGCACGCCATGACCACCTGGGAGTACGTGACTGTGCCGCTGTTGACCCATGCCACCAAGCAGATCCTCGACCAATGGGGCAGCGACGGCTGGGAACTGGTTACCGTGACGCCTGGGCCGACCGGGGAGCAGCTGGTGGCTTACCTCAAACGCCCGAAGCAGTGAGCTGGTCAGACCGGCTCACCGAGCTTGGGTTGGTGTTGCCGCCGGTGGCCGCGCCGGCCGGGGTGTACCTGCCTGCGGTGCGCACCGGATCCCTGGTGTTCACCGCCGGCCAGCTACCGCTGGTCGAGGGGGTGTTGGCGGCGACCGGAAAGCTCGGGTCGCAGATCGACGCTGCGCAAGGTCAGCAGCTGGCGCGAACATGCATGCTCAACGCATTGGCCGCCGTCGATGGTCTGGTCGGGCTCGACGCGGTGCGCCGGGTGGTCAAGGTGGTCGGGTTTGTGGCCTCAGCACCCGGGTTCACCGCGCAGCCCGCCGTGCTCAACGGGGCCTCCGAACTACTCGGCGAGGTATTCGGCGGGGCGGGCGCGCATGCCCGCTCCGCGGTCGGGGTCGCCGAGCTGCCGATGGGTGCGCCCATCGAAGTCGAACTGGTCGTCGAGGTGTTTTAGCCCGCATACGTTGCAGCGCTGCAGCGACGGCGAGGTTGGTAGCTGTCTGGAGCAGCCACGCCCGGGGTTGGCGGTACTTGAAGGGCTACCGTTGTTAGCGGGCGCGGCGGACTAGGCGTTGTGGCTCCAGGATGAGGACGCTTTTGCCTTCCAGGCGCAGCCAGCCTCGCGCGGCGAAATCGGCAAGTGCCTTGTTCACCGTCTCACGGGAGGCACCGACCAGCTGAGCGATCTCTTCCTGGGTGAGGTCATGGGTCACTCGAAGCATGCCGCCCTCCTGAACACCGAAGTCATGCGCGAGCTGAAGCAGGGCCTTGGCCACTCGTCCCGGCACATCGGTGAAGATCAGGTCGGCGAGCATGTTGTTGGTGCGACGCAGCCGTCGAGCGATCACCCGCAGCAGCTGCTCAGCGATCTCCGGCCGCTTGGTGATCCACTCCCGCAACGCGGTGCGGTCCATGCTGACGGCGCGGACCTCGGTCACCGTGGTGGCCGTCGAGGTCCGCGGTCCTGGATCGAAGATCGACAACTCGCCGAACATGTCCGAAGGCCCGAACACCGCGAGCAGGTTCTCCCGACCGTCAACGGACTTCCGCCCGACTTTGACCTTGCCCGAGAGCACAATGTAAAGGCGATCACCCAGTTCACCTTCGGCGAAGATGACGTGCGCCCGCGGGAAGCTGACCGGTTCCAGGCTGCTTCGCAAAGCTTCAGCTGCCGACGGGTCGACACCTTGGAAGATGCCGGCCGTGGCGAGGGGGTCGTCGTTCACCACGTTCCTCCACCTGACCAGGGGACGCCGTCAAGGATCCACGTTCTACTGTCGCCGATCACATGGCGTGAAGTCTAGGACCGTTGGCGAGCCCGGCGGGAGGTGACCAGCCCGAAGCTGCGCGGCCCAGATCCGTTACGCAGCCCCGTCTCGGGTAGCCGGCGCAGCCGGAACAGTTCCAGGGCGCGACCGATCCCGCTGCGGAACAGTGCCCGCACCTCGTCAGGCCGAGCTGCTTGCAGGAACTCCTCGACCTCGTTCTCCTGCACTGTCAGATGACGCAGTCGATTTTCCAGCCGCTCCATTCCGAGCGCAAATAGCATGATCAACACTGGGACGGCGGCAACAAACCAGACGGTCATGGTGCCGGGGATCATGCCTTATCACCGACCGGCGCGCGCGCCGGGGGCGTGGGTCTGGCGTGTCGCACCTCGTGCCACCCAGTCTCGTCGAGATGCGGCCACCAGGCTGGACGGCGCTGCCCGGCGCCACCTCCGTAGGCTGTGGGAGTGCCAGCTCGACCGCGCCGATCCTTTGCTGCGGAGAGCCACCTCGCGCTGGTTCGACGAGTCCGCCGGATGGATCGGGTACTGGCCGCCGCGTACCCGGACGCGCACTGCGAGCTGGATTTCCAGACGCCGCTGCAGCTCGCCATCGCCACGATCTTGTCTGCGCAATGCACCGACAAGCGGGTCAACCTCACCACTCCAGACTTGTTCACCCGATACCCCAGCGCCGCCCACTACGCGGCCGCGGATCGCGACGAGCTGGAGCAGCTGATTCGTCCCACGGGGTTCTACCGGAACAAGGCGACGGCACTGATCGGGCTCGGCACCGCGCTGGTCGACCGCTTCGACGGTGAGCTGCCTCCCACGCTGGCTGAGCTGGTCACGCTGCCAGGAATCGGGCGTAAGACGGCCAACGTGATTCTCGGCAACGCCTTCGGCGTGCCCGGCATCGCGGTGGACACCCACGTCGGGCGGCTGGTGCGCCGGTGGGGATGGACTGAGCACGAGGATCCGGTGAAGGTCGAGCAGACGCTCAGTGAGCTGGTGCCGAAACGGGACTGGACGATGCTGTCCCACCGGGTGATCTTCCACGGCCGTCGGGTGTGCCACTCTCGGCGACCGGCCTGCGGGGTGTGTCCGCTGGCCGCGGACTGCCCCTCCTACGGCCTGGGACCCACCGAACCAGCGATTGCGGCGGCGTTGTTACGCGGGCCTGAGGCGCCGCATCTGTTGACGATGGCCGGGTTGCCTGCTGATCTGCTGCCTGCTGATCTGTTGCCTGCTGATTTGGGGGGCGATCCAGCAGCTAGCCGTACAGTCGCGGGCAGGACTCCTGGGTCGCCACCGTGAAGCCTGCCCTGCGCTGGGCGTTGTTGACGGCCGTGCTGGTCGTCGCACTCGTGGTGGCGCTATGGCCCCGAGCGACTCCCACGGCGAGCCCCACAGCAGTCCCCGCGTCCACTGCCGCCGAGCCGCAGCCGCCCAGTACCGACCAGTTGCGGTCCCGGGCGGCTCTGCAGCCTTGCCCGGCGACCCGCCCTGGCACTACGCCGGTTCACGGGCCGCTAGCCGGGCTCGTGCTGCCCTGTCTCGGCCAGCCAGGGACGGTGGACCTGGGGATGGCGCTGGCCGGGAAGCCGGCGTTGCTCAACCTGTGGGGACCGCTGTGCCAGCCGTGCACTCAAGAGCTGCCTGCGCTGGCTGCCTACGCCAGCGAACCTGGGGCGGTGCCGGTGCTCGGCATCGAGGTGCAGAACCTGCCCGAAGGAGCGCTGGACCTCCTCGCCACACTGAACGTGCACTACCCGTCGGTCAGCGATCCCGAGGGTCGCCTGCGTGCCGCGCTGAGCGCCCCGCCGGTAATACCGCTGACCTACCTGGTGTCCGCCGACGGCCGGGTCACCCAGGTCAACCCGCCCGAGGTGCTACGCAGCCCCGAGCAGGTGCGCGCGGTCGTGACGCGCTACCTCGGCGCCGGAGCTGCCGGATGACGGGGTCGCCGAGAACCGGGCTGATCGTCGATCCCTCCTCGGTGCCGGGCTGGCTGGCCCCGTTGCTGCGCCGCACCGCCGAGCTGGGCCCCGGTGATCTCGGCCCCGGTGATCTCGGCCGGATGGCGGTTCCACGGGTGGGCGGCCGGCCCGCCGCTGTGCTGATCCTCCTGGCCGAGGACTCGCGCACCGGTGAACCGGATGTGCTGCTGCAGGTGCGTTCGCAGGGCCTGTCCTCGCACGCTGGTCAAGTCTGCTTCCCCGGTGGAGCGGTGGACGACGGGGACGCCGGCCCGGTCGCGACCGCTCTGCGGGAAGCAGCCGAGGAAGTCGGGATCCGCGCCGGCGACGTGCGGCCCGTTGCGGTGTTGCCGCAGCAGTACGTGCCGCCCTCGGACTTCGTCGTCACGCCGGTGCTCGGTTATTGGGAGCGGCCCGCAGCGGTCGCCCCGGTGGACTATCGGGAGACTGTGGCGGTCGCCCGGGTGCTGCTGCGGGTGCTCGCCGACCCAGCGAACCGGCTGATGGTGCGCGGGCCCAGTGGGTACCCGTGCCCCGCGTTCGTGGTAAGTGGGATGCTCGTCTGGGGGTTCACCGGCGGGTTGCTGGCCGCGCTACTGAGAATGGGCGGCTGGGCACGGCCCTGGGAGCCGGCGGCTGAGTACGACCTGGACGCCGCATGGCGGCTGGCCGAGCGGACCGAGGTGATCCGGTGAACTGGGTGGACGTGCTGGTGTTGGCGCTGGCACTGCTCGCCGGAGTCTCCGGTGCCCGGCAGGGGATGGTGACCGCGGCAGCGTCCTTCGTCGGTGTGCTGGCCGGCGCCGTGATCGGAGTCCGCATTGCACCGGCGCTGATCGCTCACTACGCGAGCCCGGAGGTCCGCGTCGCGCTCGGAGTGTCGATCGTGATCGTGCTCATCGCGCTCGGCGAGACGATGGGTGTGTTGCTGGGCCGGGCGGTGCAGCGCCGGATCGACGCTGAGGCGCTGCGCCGGGTGGACAGTTTCCTGGGCGCTGTGGTGCAGGGCATCGCGGCTCTGGTGGTGGCTTGGCTGGTGGCTCTGCCGCTGTCGAAATCGTCGGTCTACACCGGGTTGACCGGTGCGGTGCGGGATTCATCAGTGCTGCGCGTCGTGGACACGGTGATGCCCAACGTGCTGCGCCAACTGCCCTCCGAGCTGACCGGTTTATTGGATGTCTCCGGGTTCCCTGACGTGCTCGCACCCTTCTCGCCTACCCCGATCACGGATGTCGGGCCAGCCGATCCGGTGCTGCTCAACAGTCCGGTGGTGCGCCAAGCCCGGGCCAGCGTGCTCAAGATCCGCGGTCGGGCGCGGTCCTGCTCCCGGGCGTTGGAGGGCAGCGGGTTCGTGGTGGCTCCGCAGCGGGTGGTGACCAATGCGCACGTGGTCGCCGGCACCGACCGGGTCCAGGTGGAGACCTCAGAGGGCACCCTGGACGCCGAGGTGGTCACCTATGACCCGGAGGTTGATGTCGCGGTCCTGAAGGTTCCCGGCTTGCACGCCCCGGTGCTGCAGCTGGCGTCTGCGCCGGCCCTGTCCGGGTTGAGTGGGCTGGTGCTCGGCTACCCGCTGGACGGGCCGTACACGGCCTCTGCAGCCCGAGTCCGGGACCGTATCCGGTTGCGCGGCCCGGACATCTACAACGCGTCCACCGTGGTCCGCAACGTCTACACGGTCCGCGCCGTGGTGCGCAGTGGCAACTCCGGTGGCCCACTGCTCGACAGTTCGGGCCAGGTGCTCGGATTGGTCTTCGGCGCAGCGGTGGATAACGACGAGACCGGGTTCGTGCTCGCTGATGACGAGATCGCCAACCAGGTCGCCGAGGCACCACACCGCAACACCGAAGTCTCCACCGGTACCTGCGCCTCCTGAGCAGCTAGCTAGGGCCGGCCCCCGACCTGGCGTCCGAGGTCCGAGGCGCACTGTTGCAACTTCGCCAAATCCCCACCCGCCTGTTGGGCACACTGCCGGTAGGCCGGCGAGTTGGCGAGGGACAACCCGAACGCGATCAGCCCGATCGAGATGATCAGGCCGATGACGCCGAGCACCACCCCGGCGAGGGAGAGGCCGCCGTTGGTCGCCTCACCGCGCTTGGCCCGGCCCCGGCCGAGCAACCCGAAGATCACCGCGAGGATGCCGAAGAGAATGCCGCCGACGACCGTCCAGCACAGCACCAGCGCGAGAATTCCCAGTACCAGGGCGGCGATCCCGAAGCCATTGCGGGGCCGCGCCGGGGGCCTGCCGTACCCGGGAGCCTGGCCATACCCCCGGGGGGTTTGGCCGTAGCCGACGGGCGGGCGGTACGGATCGCCATCTCGGGGGTTCCCCGGCACGTTCATTGCCTGACCTCACCTCGTGGATGGCGTGATCCCATGATGATCTCACTGATGGCTCAACCTCGCAGCAGAGCTGTCCAAGCTCAGTGATGCCTTGCTAAAGGTACTCTTCGAGCATGATGACTTTGGGTGCTGTTGAACAGGGTAAATGTGGTTGGGCACGGGAGTACTTGCGGGTCAGTTTGGATCGATCTGGTCGTGCGCGGTCGTTGGAGGAGCAGCACGCGGATCATGTTCGGGTGGCGGGTGAGCAGGGCTGGAGCCTGGCCGAGGGCGCTTATCGGGATAAGTCGGTCAGCGCGTCGCGGTATTCCCGCAAGGTGAGGGATGGGTTCGATGCCTTGATCGCTGATCTGGAGGGTGACCGGTTCGGCGCGCAGGTGTTGATGATCTGGGAAAGCAGCCGGGGCAGTCGCCGGGTCGGGGAGTGGGTGCGGTTGCTGGAGTTGTGCGAGCAACGCTCGGTGTCGATCTTCGTGACCACGCACGGCCGGTGCTATGAGCCGGGCAATGGCCGGGACCGCCGTTCGCTGTTGGAAGATGCGGTGGACAGCGAGTACGAGTCAGCCAAGATGTCTTCCCGGGGCCGGCGGGCGGCGGCGGCCAATGCGGCGGCGGGTCGGCCGCACGGGCGTATCCCGTATGGGTACCGGCGGGTCTTTCATCCACAGACTCGGGCGTTCCTCGCTCAGGAACCTGAACCAGGCGAAGCGGAGGTGGTCACAGAGCTGTACCGGCGGTTGATTCAAGGGCACAGTCTCAAGGGGATCGCCCGGGATTTCCAGCGGCGAGCAATCCAGACTCGCTCTGGTGTCGCGTGGACCGCGCAACACTTGCGCTCGTTGGCCATCAAGCCCGTCTATGCGGGTCTGCGGGCGCACGTCCCCGGCCGGTGCGGCGGAGACCGGATGGTAGATCTGGACAGCCTGTATGACGGTCAGTGGCCGGGACTGGTCAGCCGGGCTGACTGGTTTGCGGTGCAGCGATTGCTGCGTGCACCTGAGCGTAAGACCACCCGCCCCGGCCGGGCTAAGCACCTGCTGTCGTTGATCGGGCGCTGTGGGGTGTGCCTAGGAAAGCTCCACGTCGCCTACCGTGATGGCGGCGACCCCTTCTACGTGTGCGCAAGCAAGGGATGCGTGCGTATTACTCAAGCCGACCTGGACACCCTCGCTGAGCAGGTCATGCTCGATTACCTCGCGCAGCCCGATGTGATCGACGCTCTGCGCTCAGGCGAGCAGGACGGCGACCGCGAACTCTCCGACGTCCGGGACCGGCTGGCCGCCGTGCGGGCCCGACATGAGCAACTCGCCGACGCCGTGGCGGCCGGGACGGTCAGTGTCGCCATCCTGATCCGGGCCGAACCGACCCTGCTCGCCGAGATCACCACGCTAGAGGCCCGGGAGCGTGAGCTGTGTACCCCGAGCGCGCTACGCGGTCTGATCGAACCGGGCGCTGACGTCGCTCAGCGCTGGATCGGTACACCCATGAGCACCCGCCGGGAAATCGCCCGGCTCCTACTCACAGCCGAGCTGATCGGCCAGCTACGCCTACAGCCCTCCCCCCGGCGTGGACGAACCCGCACACCCGCCCACGAACGCACCGAATGGTGGCGTGGGTAACCGTAACGGGATCTGGCACCTGAATTACTCGGATTGGCGCGCTTATGAGGTTGGCGAGTGTGCTGATCCGACGTCAACACTTTCGATGAACGCGTGCCACGCGCGGTCGGAGAACATAAGGACGGGGCCGGTTTTGCACTTGCTGTCGCGCACGGCTGTCCACCCGTACCGATGGGCAACCTCTACACAGTTGTTCGCCCCGCTACTGCGGCTCGACCTGTACCAGGTGTCGTCGGGAATGGCGAGCATGTGTCTCACTCCTCCAACTCATCGATCAGCGTATTGACGATCGCCAGCGACTCCCGGTCTCCCAACGAGGCGACCCGAAGCCGATCAAAGGCGAGGCTGTAAGCCTGGATGTGCAGCGGGCGAGCAAGATAGTCCCCGCTAGTGAGGCCCTCGATGTACACGGTTTGTGATGGCCCGAGATCAAGCAAGATAAACGACATACCGAGCGCGGCGTGCGCACCGCCGGACAATGGCATGATTTGCACGGTGACGTTGGGCAGCTCGGTCAGCTCCTGCAGCCGGATAAGCTGCCCGCGCTGGACCTGTGGTCCGCCTACTGTGCGCCGTAGGGCTTCCTCGCCAAGGACGACCCAGAGCAGGGGCGCACCGCTGCGCAGGCGTTCCGCCCGGTGTTCCCGGCTGCTGGCCATCTGCTCCATGTCGGCAGGCGACACGATGACCGAGGTTGACAGCAGCGCTCGGGCGTAGTCGCGGGTTTGGAGCATGCCGGGGACAAAGTCCCCGAAGAACATCTTTATCTCGGTCGCGCTGGCTTCCAGGCTGACGTACTTGCTGGCCCAGTCGGGCACGCGGGCTGGTGTCGTCTTGCGCCTGGCTTCTTCGCCAAGCCGCTGCACCCGCTCGCCAGTGGTCGCATCCACCTTATAGAGCTTGAGCAGCGAGGACAGCTCGACAACGGTCAGTCTGACCGTGCCAGTTTCCACTTTGCTGACCTTGGCGCGGTACCAGTGGAGCGCCGTAGCGGCGTCGTCTGTGCTGATCTTGGCCGTCTCCCGGAGGGCCCGCAGTTCGTGGCCGAGCATGATGCGCTGGACAACCGGTCCCGGATCTTGCGCGGCCACATCGCCCAGTCTGCCCCACCGCCGCTTTCTCGCCACGCCATACCTCCCATAGGACGAATCTAGAGACCCAAGTATCTCTACCAGGATTCCTGGTGTAGTTTCTGGCCTGAGAAGTTGGCGCGATGCCCGAGTTCGCGAACGCCCACCGAGTGAGGAGGAGACCGATGCTGTGCAGACTGTCAGCACGCCGGACCGAGCGCGCCCGATGCGCCGATCGTCTCAGGAGCGGACTAAGACCGCGATGACCGTTGAGAGTCCGGATCTGACCGCCGCTAAGCGGCTGCTGGATACCGCCAAGACCAGGGGGTTCAGCTTCAGGCGGATGGCGCCGGGCCCGGACGGCCCGCTGTGGGGGGTGCGAGAGACCCTCCGGTGGCGCGACACCATCTACCTCGCCGGGTTCGGCCAGGCATGCACCGCCGTCCGGGCCCGCAAATCGTCCTTGATCGTCCCAGGCGGACCGCTCGTCAGCCAGCAAATCGATGGAGATGCGTTGAGCGTGCTGCACACCGTGGTGTGTGACTGGGATGTCTAAATCCCCGGCCCGGCCACCGGTCGAGCCTGCGCTCCCCCGACGCATGCGCTCCCGGCGGCCGGGCCGGTTCCAAACGGGCAGATCCCCGATACGGAGGTACACCATGACCGCTCACGCACCGCTACCAGCTCAGGGCCGGTGGTGTGATCTCGAAGGCACCCGTATTGCCTTGTTTTGCAAGGTTGAGCAGGTCGCAGAGAACCCAGAGGACGGAGCACTGTTCTCCCGGCTGCACCGGCGGGGGGAGGTCGTTGGCCGGAGTCTGGACCTGATTTACATCCGCTTCGACGGTGAGGGTCGGGTGATTGGCGTGCGACCACATCTGGTGCGCGTGCTTCCTGCAGAAAACGGCAGGGAGGGACTTGATCGGTCATGACTGGATCAGCCGAGATCACCCTCGCGGGCATCCTGGTCACCGACCCAGAATTGCACTTCACCTCCACTGGCGCAGTAGCCAATTTTACCGTGGCGGCTGATGAGCACCGCTTTGACCCGGTTACCAAACAGTGGGTGCACACAGGAACGACGTTTTTGCCCTGTTCAGTCGGGCGCCAAGCCGCCGAGAGCGTCACCGAATCCGCGACTAAAGGTACTCGCGTGCTGATCACCGGCGTGCTTCGGCAACGCGAGTGGGAAACCACCGAGGGTGATACACGCTACTCCTACGAAGTTCACGCCACGGAGGTCGCCGTCTCACTCAACTACGCCACGGTGCAGGTCACAAGGACCACCACCACCCGCGACAGCGACCACAAGCAAGAATGACGACTCAGATACCGAAACCGAACCGGGCCTCACCCGGTGGTGTCGCCACCCTACAACCACCGCCTGGTGAGGCACCGGACTCGGATCTAGATCATTTTCGATTCATCGGGCGTTCCATTGGGCGCTGACGTCGCCGCGTTTGAGTGTGTCGATCCGAAAGCTCAGCTGAGTTGCGGCCTGTTCGTTTCCTGCGTCCGCCAGTCGAATGTAGGACCCTAGGGTATGCAGGTCCCTCATCTCCCGCAGTATCGGGAAGCCTGGCCACGTCGTAACGTCGTAACCATATGCCGCATTGAATGCCTCCCGCTCGACCTGAGTTCTGCCGAATCGTGCTCCCTGATGGGTATTTACTAGGTCAAGCTCTCGCGGTCCGATGCCGACCTCATCCCAGTCGCCGAGTAGCGCACGGTCGCCGTCCCATAGCGTGTTTCCTGGGTAGGCATCCCCGTGAATCCAGCCGGATCCCAGGGGGAAATTGAGTCGTTCATACTCGTCCAGTAGCTCGGTCCGTCGTGCTAGCAGCCATGCGCGATCATGGGGAGGCAGGGAGATACTGGCTGCCGCAGAATCGCCGAAATTCTTGAGCGGTTGATACGGGTAGAGTTGTACAGGCGGTGTGGGCAACGCGTGTAACTGCCGCAACATGGTCCCGAGGTGATCGGCGGTAGGTTTCGGCCGGTCATCCTGGGGGAAATAGCGCCACAATGTGACAGTGTAGTCATCCACGTCGATTGGCTGTTCCACGTCGATTGGCGCGACAGATGGAAAGCCTTGTTTAGTGAGCCACAGTGTGAGTTCCACCACGGTACGCGCGCGTCTGCGGTCGTCACTATCTTGGTTGAGGCGAACGATAACACGGTTAGCCTCTAATAGGTAGAGCGTTGCCGCATGCTGGTGAAGTGGCGCAGCATCTGATGCATTCAGACCAGTTCGGGAGCAAGCTTCCTTCAGTACCGCGAGAGTCCGGGACGGTGTCATCGGATCAACAGTAGTGAGTGCGCCGCTGACTCCGTCCGGTACTGGTCGACGTCTTGGGCTATCGCGCGGGCGACCTGCGCTCGGGCGTAACGAGGTAGGGCGAGCGTAGAGCGCACCCTGCCGATGCCGACAGTGAGCTGCTCGATGCGGCGTTCCGGGGGCAGCTCGAGCACGGGTTTGAGTGCCTCTCGTGCCCCGTCGAGGTCGTCGAGCTCCACCCGCGCCGTGGTCACGTCTACCCGTGCCAGCGCCTCATCGCCGTACGAACGCTGCTCAACCGGACCCGTCTCATACATACTGATGGCCAGCAGGGCGTTCTCTTGGGCAAATTCGGCCTCGTCGAGCAGTGCATAGGTGCTACCAGCGTAGTAATGCTGCTTTGCTACCGGGAAGCTCAACAGGCCGCCGAACTCTGCCAACTCGTCCGGCTGTGCGGCGACGTCGCGGGCACCAGCGGCCCGGTTGAGAGCGTCGAGGGCTAGGCACCGGTCACCAGCCCGGGCCGCCGCGCGGGCTTCCAGGGCCGCTAGGCGCACCCGGGAATCGACAGTCTGGGCGAATCGCTGTCCGCGTTGGGCAAACTCCACAGCCTGCCGGTGCTGATGGGTCCACTCAGCGATGAGGGCGGCGGTGCCGTGGGTCCATGCTCGAAGCCCGTTGTGGTCGGCTTGCTCCCCACATGTGAGCGCGGCGCGTACCTGGGCGATCGCTGACGCCGAGTCACCCAGGTTTTGTGAGGCGTGGGCCAGCAGCAGGCAACTCGTTCCGGCCAGGAAAAACAGCTCCCGTGCCTGCGTGGGATGCTGCCTGCCATTTCGCAGTAACTCAAACGCATGCCTCCGAAGGGCTGCAAGGTCACGGAACAACGGCACCAGGGGTGCATGTACATAATTGATCGCGATCCTGCACAGTTCATAGGACAAATGGTTCAGCGCAGAGACACTCACGTTGGAACTCTCGGCCCAACTGGCGAACGCGAGGGAATCCCGCGCCGCCGCCTCCGTCAATGCTGCCAGGTCCGGCCGATCCGAGCGTTGCTGATCGGCTGGGGCAACGCCGGTTCGCTCCGGCCTGGACAGGTGACCATCGCTCGACTTCTGGTCGTTATGTGAGCGCCCGAGTTCGTCCAGGATGAGCCGCTCGCGCTCATCCAACAGCTCCCATTCGTCAGGGGAAATGAGTCTGCGGGGCAGCGTGCAGTAGGACCTGGCCAGGACAGACAACCAGGTTAAAGGCCGATGGCCGCCGCCCCGACTGCGGCCATCCTTCCCAGTCGGAGATCCGGCTCCCGGTCGTGCGGGTGTCGGCGTCGTTGGCCGCCGCATTGCACCGATCGGCCGCCTGATCCAGCGTCAGTCCGTTGGCGTGCCGGTAGGCAGCCCGCAGGACAAACCCCCATCGCGCACGCATCTCCGCAGCGATCTCATCAACCCCGCACCCCTGAGCGAGCATCGCCGCACGTAGCGCGTCACGATCGGCTCGACTGCCGGTCTTCACGACGGCCATGCACACCCCGTTTCACGATCGGGATCACGCTCCGCACCTGCGAAGTTACGCACTGCACCGTACTCCGCAGTGGGTGACCCCTGCTGGCATCGGGTAGTGACAGCCCTTGCCGACCTCATATGTGCTGGTAGACGACTTGCGATCGGGGGAGGAAAGCCTCTCCGCGCAGGTAGGGAGATTCCGGCGCAAAGCGGCTTTTATATGTGCCATGACAGAGCGCGACCAACCGATTACCGGCTCGACAGTAGCCACGACGTAGCGCCGCAACCAGCACTACGGATATCCCCCGGCCCGGCGGTCAAGTGCCTGCCAGCAGCCGCCGAGCCGGGTCTCCCCAACACCAGCATGAAGTAATCGAGGAGATCGAAAATGCTACAGGTCCACACCTGCGTCAGTGTCCACTGTGACCAGTGCGGGGACGCTCTAGGCAGTCCCCTGGTCCAGAGGCATTACCGCACCGAAAAGGCAGCACTGGACGCGGCCGCCACCCAGGGATGGCGAACTGGCTCGGGAAGGCGGTTGCTGTGCTCAGCATGCGCCCCGGTCCTCATCTGTGAAGCCGAGGGCCACGACTTCAGCACCTGGCGCCACCCGGTCACCGCCAACGGGCAACCCGCGCTCAGCGAGTACCGGCACTGCTGGCGCTGCTGCTGCCTCGAAGCCCGCCCGGCCACGCACAACCGCCGCAACGGCGGTGAGCCCCGATGAACCCCACGCAGTTTGACGTTCTGCTGGTCGGGCTGGCCGTGCTCGCTGGCCTGGGGGTGATCGCCGCGTTCCGCAGCGGCGCCCACAGCGCCTACCGGGTCGCGCGGCAGACCCAGCACGTGACGCGGATGGGCGGCAACCTGATTCGGGCCCTGGGCACCGCCGCAGTGATCGTCGGGATGCAGTGGGCGGTGGTGTATTTCACCTCCGATCCACGCGCGTGGGGCGTCGCGCTGGGAGTGCCCGCCGTGTTCGCCGGCAGCGTGATCGCACGCCTGTTCTCCGTGACTGAACTCCTCCACGACCCGACGCAATCCAGGGGGAACCGGCGATGAGCGCCCCGGACCCACCACCACCGCACGCCGGGCGCTGGCCCGCGACGGGAACTGAAGTGGAACCGGCCCCGGAAGTACTCGACGGGGAACTGCTCGATGAGCGGGACTACACCCGGCGACCGCTGCCAGTCGTGCTGCCACCGTGGCTGCGGTCCCGGCGGACGGCGCTGGCCACGCTGCGCTGGGCCGCCCACTACGCGGCACGGCATCTCGGGTTCCACGCCGTGCGCGCCCCTGGCTACGTGCTGGGGCTGGCCTGGTGGATGCTGCGCGGCGCCGGTCGGGCTATCGCCGCCGCCTTCGGCTGGGTTAGTGCGCGGGGCGAGTACCGGCCGTTGATCACCGCCGCGCGGGAGGCGAAACGGTGGGATCTGGTCCGCGAGTTGGTCATCGAGCGGCGTGCGCTGGGCCGGGTCCGGGCCACCATCACCGCATGGCTGGCTCTGTCGGCCGCAGCGTCCGGTGCTGCTGGGTTCCTCACGTTAGGGAAGGAGTTCGGCTGGTGCGGTGCGTTGGTGGCCGGGTTGGCCGCGTTATGGCTAGGTCGCCCACACACCGCCCCGCTGTTGCCGCCCGGCCCGGTGCTACCGGTACAGCTGGATCTGTCGGCGGACATGCTCACCGCCGCGCTGCGGGCCGCCGGGTTGGTCAAGGCCGACGCCACGCCTCAGCTGGTCACCCCACCGTTGCGGGACGGCCACGGATGGGCCGTCACCCTCGACCTGCCCCGGGGCGGGGGGAAAACCGCGGCCGACGCGATCGCCAAACGAGACACCATGGCCGCTGAACTCGGCGTCGATGAAATCCAAGTCATCATGTCCCGGGTCCGAGCCGTCGCCGGCGGCCACGCCGGTCGGCTGATGATCTGGGTCGCCGACGACGACCCCTACATCGGGGTGCCGAATCCCTCACCGTTGACCGGGCTGGAGCAGTTCTCGGTGTGGGAACCGATCCCGTTTGGCCGCGACGCGCGGGGCCGGCGGATCATGCTGGCGTTGCTGTGGCAGTCGATGTTCTTCGGCGGGTTGCCCCGGCGGGGCAAGACCTTCGCCCAACGGCTGCCCTCGGCTGCGGGAGTACTCGATCCCTACGTGCGTCACTACGTCGCCGATGGCAAAGGCGGCGCGGACTGGCGAGCGATGCGCGGCGTGGCGCACCGACTGGTCATCGGCGCCGAAGACGACGCCATCGCAGCCTTCCTCGCCATGCTCGATGAGCTGATCACCGAGATGGGCCGTCGGTTCACCGTGCTCGGTGGCCTGCCCACCTCCGTGTGCCCCGAGGGCAAGCTCACTCCGGAGATCAGCCGACGCTACGACCTGCCGATCATCTTCATCACCATCGATGAGCTGCAGGAATACCTCTCCGCGATGAGCCCCGCAGTCAGGGAGGAAGCCGTGGACAAACTCGCTCGCCTGGCCCGGCGCGCCCCGGCGGCCGGGTACATCCTCAACGCCGCATCCCAACGCCCCGACACCGACAGCGTCCCAGCGAAACTAAGGGAGATCATCACCTACCGCTACTGCACCCAGGTCGTGGACCGCACCTCCTCGGACATGGTCCTCGGCAAGGGCAAAGCCGCCCAAGGCGCCGACGCCTCCATCCTGTCCGAAGACCACAAAGGCGTCGGCGTCCTCGTTACAGGGCCCGGATCGTTCGAGATCATCCGCTGCGACTACATGGACCTACCCGCGTTCGCCAAGATCTGCGCACACGGCCGGACACTACGGATCGCCGCCGGGACCCTGACCGGGGACGCCGCCACCGACACGGTGGCTATCGCCGAAGCCGCCGGAGTGCAAATCCCCGACGTGCTAGCCGACGTGCTCTACGCCATGCACGGGGTCGAGCGTATGCACACCACCACACTGCTGGCCCGGCTGGTCAACACCGACGAAGACGCCTACGGCGACTACACCCCCGAACGCCTCGCCGACGAACTCGAACACGTCGGCGTCCGACGCACCGGCCGACAAGTCAAAGTCGAGGGAATCAACCTCTCCGGATACCGCCGCGCCGACCTCGAAGCCGCCGTGCCCACCGGAGCCACCCTCCCCACGCAACCACATCTGAAACCGACTACGGAAAGCGACCAATAGAGGGCAAGGGCTCTGGCACACCCACTAGCCGACCCCCGCTACCCGCACCCGCCCACAGCCCAGCGGGTAGCGGGGGGCCGCTACCCCGGTAGAGCCCCTGGGTAGCGGGCCGTGACCAGCACGGTAGCGGGGGGTAGACCCCCCACTAACCCGGCCGCTTGGGACCCGTTTCCGGGCCTTTCAACCACATCCGGTCGCACACATCCGCTGCCCGCACCGACCCGGCACGACCACATCTGACCACACAAGTGACCAGAAGGGCGCAATCCGTGACCGCCCGCGATAATCAAGCCACCACCACACCACGAGAACCAAGCCATCCACACCGCAGCATCCCCACCAACACGGACGCAGACCCCAAGTCGCAACCGCTCACCGACTACATCCGCCACATCGTCGACACCGCACCGCGCCCCGATTCTGCACAACTGGCGCGCCTCGTCGGCCTCTTACACACCACCGACGACAGTCCCATGTGATCGGCTGCGGTGTTGGAGCCTGCGTTGCCCGGACGCAGCAGCGCGGCCACCGGCTCCCCGGTGCCCCCGTCGCCGTGATCGGCATAAGCCAGCAAGGGATGGAACCCGAACCCGCGTTTATAGGTCGGCGCGGCGGCCTCCTTCTCCGAATGCGCGGTGACCAGGGTGGCATCCAAATCGATCACCACCCGCCCGTCGGCGATCGGTGCGCCCGCCCAGCCCCGCACCTCTCCCGGGCCGCAGCCCGAGCCCCAGCGATCGCGCCCAGCGCGGCATCGACATCCCCGGCCAGTGTGGCGACCAGGCGTGACACCGTCGGATCCCAGGCCACCAAACCGAACACCCCAGGCTGGGCCCGCAGCACCCCAATATCGGCGGCGCAGTCCCCACCCAACGCGACCGCAACGGCCAGATCCAGCACGATCTTCCCCGGATCGTGGATCGCCCACGGCCCCCGCCAGGGCCTCAGCCGAGTCGACAACTCCCCGCACAGCCCAGCGGCGCGAGCCGTCGCCACCAGCAGTGATCCACCTGCGTGCGACACCAACGACTCACCGAAGGTGATCACTGACAACCACGGACGACGTTGTTTATCCTTCACCTGCGAAGTGCCTCTCCATCCGGCCGGATCGAGACTTGAGAACTCCGATCCAACCGGGCTGAGCAGGCATTTTCGCGCATCTAACCCCGGCGCGTCGCCCAAATGATCATTTACCGTGAAAGCCCGAGGCTAAGCCGCGACGTCTGGCGCTGGAAGTCTGACGGTGTCGTCTACCTCCGCACGGACGGTGAGATCCACGACGACGGGGCACCGAAGCTGGAGCAGGTGATCTGTAACGCGACGCTGCTCGAAGTGAGCGACGAATCCATCGCCGGTTGCCCTGACCGATTAAGGTCGCGGTGACACCACGCAGGCTCCTGCTCGCCCGCGGCACGTGGACCCTGCGGATGGACTCGAAGGTGCTCAAGCCGTGGCGCCGTGGCTAGGTGCGGGGACGGGTGACCAGTTCGGTGGCGGCGGAGGCGAGGGGGCCCGGGTAGGGGGCGGCGGGGTGGTAGATGAGGGTTGTCTGGCAGCGTGGGAGATACGGATGAGCAGGGCGATCAGGGGGATGAGCGGGATACGGCCAGAAAGGGCCGTTAGAGGCGTGACCTGGGCGAATCAGGAAGTGTGTAGCGGCAGTGTCGCCGGTCGGCGGCCGGTGCGAAGCCTGTCGACCAGGCCATCTGAAGATCTACGGCCCCTTCTGGCCGTATCCCGCTCACACCCGAATCAGGCCAGCAAACCCGCTGGTCGGGACCGTAAGCGCCCAATCCGGCCCGCTGCTGGCTTCCGAGCCCGCCCGAAGGGCGGTCCTTTGATTGGTTCCCGTGCCTGACTCCGCCAGATGCTGGGCTGTTTTGGTCGAATCCGCCGGGATTGTCCCCAGGATGTCCACAGTGGCGCTCGCGCGCGCGTAACCACCAACCCCACTCTTTCCAAAAACAAAACCAAACCCAGTAGGGGTGCCATTTATATCCCCAGGCGCCGGGGATTGCTGGGGGTCAGCATGGCCGGGCGGGGTGCGATCCGCGGCCGGCCCAGAGGGGCTCGGGGAGGCCGTGGCGGGCTCGGCGCCGGGACGGCGGTCAGGGTTCGCCGTCGGGGCGGTCGCGGCGGCCTGGTCGACGAGCTCGGCAACCAGGAGCATCACCAGCTGCTCCACAGCGCGGTTCACTGCCTCGGCCGGGGTCAGCGGGATCCGCAGCCCGTACACCGCGGCCCGGTTGCCCACCAGGTGCGCCAGCACCATCGGCCGGTGCGACGGGGTCGAGCCCCGCTCCAAGTGCGCCAACCACCCCCGGACCCTAGCTCTTGGAGCCACCGCGCCACCGTGCGCTCACTCAGTCCAGAGCGAGACACCAGCCGTTCCCACGTCGGCCGGCGATTCGAGGGTCTCCCACCCCGCGTGCAGGGCTAACAGCCGCGCCACCGTCAGCAGATTCGCCCTACCGTCGGCGCGGATCTCGCGCACCCAATCCTGGCGCTCCAGCGCCGAGAGCCAATGCAGCTGATCCCGCGGATCCCACGACGCCACCGTGACCGTCGGCGCCGGCCCCATCTCCCCCGCATCCGGGAACCCACCATGCGCCGCCCAACACGACCCACACACCACCGCCCGCCGCACCGTCGCCCGCGGCCGCCCCACCCGCACCTGACACGTCACACACACACCACCCGACGGCGCAATGAGGCCTTGGCCGTCCCGTTCTCTGGGCGCGGCCAGCTCGGCAGGGTCCGACATGCTGTCGGCAGTCGTCGGTTCGGCGACCGACGCACCGGCTGACCGCGCCGTCGGCACGGCCGCGAAAAGTGATGGTGTGAGTGGCGCCTGGGCCCTCGCCCGCGTGTCATCGCCGGGCAATACGGGACCGCGCCGGGGCTCCCCTGCTATGGTGGCTCCAGCGTGTTCAGGGCGTCAGAAACCCACTCGACGGACGAGGCTTTCCAGGGCGGTCGCCGACGAGACTGAGTTGCTGGTGCTTATGTGAGGGAAAACGGGAACGCCTCGACATCAGTCGAGGCGTTTTCCTTATGCGCTAAGCGATAGACCCTCCTGGTCGCTGTAGGGGATGCCGACCTCGCGGCTGAGCAGCAAACCCACCAAGTCGTTGAAGCTCATGCCCTGGCGGGCGGCGTGCTCTTGCGCGGCGTCGGCGAGAGCACGTGGCAGCCGCGTGATGACCGGGCGACGATCACCCTTCGACGGCCGCCCACACTTCTTGTGCTCCATAGTGCACGTTCTATCGAACCTGCAATCACAAACCGGGAAGGCACGCCGGGAACGTCCGAAATTCGTGCCGGCCGACCGAGTGATCTCCGGCCTGGCACACGGCCCACAGCGTCGTTAAGGAGTTCGAGCGCGAGTTGATGGCGGGGGCGGTGCCGCCGAGGTGAGGCTGCTCGGGGGTAGGTGCCATGTCTCAACGGTGCTGGCCATGAGTTCATCTAGTTCCCGGTCGGATGATCCGCCGGGCCACAGCGATGGCGGCGCTGGGCCTAATACACGGGGCGTAACACGCAATGAGGAGCACGTTGAGGAGGTCGGGCGGCTCGGCGGCCGCGATGTCTACCGGCTGCGGGCTGGCCACCGCGTTACTGGTCACAGCGCTGATCGTTTGCGGCGCTGGGCGCTCTCTGGAGTGCAGAAGCGCTGTGTCAGCGGAGCGCTGACCAGGAGATAACCGATCGATGGCGGCTCCTGTCAGCTTCCTTATCGGCACCCCAACCCCGGAGAGCGCAGGAACCCTCAGGAAGACATCGATCTTTCGATTCCAAGCTCGATGACGCGAGTAATGAACTCCGACCTCGACGGGCTGCCGAGCTGTGCGCGTCGCTCGTCGATCGCCGCGAGTTCTTCGCTGGTTAAACGCAGCTGCAGCATCGTCGACGGCCCGGGTCCAATTCGTCGTCGCGGTGCCCTCGCGCGCGCCGGCAGGGGGGACCGCCGCTGCGGTGGCGGAGTGAACTCCTCTGCCAGCTGGTCATAGAAGGTGTCGAACTGGTAAAGGAACCACTCGGTGTAGGTCTGCGCTGCGTCATGAGCCACTACTTCGAGCCGTGCTTTGACCTCGGCAGGCAGGTACGCGATCGTTCCGCGCTTTCCGCCAGTCACAGCGGCAACCGGCGGGAGATCCTGATGCGCGGCATTCGAGCGTGGTGCCCGCCTGGGCTGCGGCGGAGACGCGTCAGCCAGCTTCTTCGCGGCCTGCTCGGAGTCGGCTGGGTCCAGCGTCGGGTCTACTGGCTTTGGCTTCTGCTCGATCGAGGCGGCGTCGGACCGTAGCGCCCGGATACCGGGCGACTTCTTCAACGCAGACAGGTCGCGGCCGGGTCCGCGCGGTGCGTTCATACCGCGACCTCGCTCACCTTCGCGAGTCGACCTAGGAGTTCCTCGGCAAGGCGTTGGTAGTCCCTCGGTTCAGACGATTGTGGGCCACATCGCTGCGTGCTCCCTGTTTGTAGCCTGGGTTCCGCTTGCCTTCACAGTGCTCACCACCCACGGGCTGGGAGCTGCTCGCCAACACTCTGCCTGCTCCGTTGACGCACTTTAGCAGCGGCCAGGATGCCTGCTATCTATTGAAGGCCCGCGTGTCGGACACAGCCTTAAGGCATGTGGGTTGCCTCCGGTGTACTACCGGAGCGCTACAAGGATGCGCTCTGCGAGCAGGCTCGCATCCATCCAGTTGCTCAGCGCTAAAGGCCACGCTGGCACTTCATCGTTTCCATCGCTCCCGGCGGCCGACCAAGCCGATCAAGCCGCGCTCGTTATGGCAGGGGTTCGAGGTCGACGCCGGCCTGCTGGTACGAGGCGTACTGGGCTGGATGGGCGGTGACCAGGGGCCAGCCGCGTTCCTGGGCGCAAGCGATGGCGTGCGCGTCGGCTTGGGGGCCTGCGAGCTGACCGACGGTCCGGGCCCGCGCCTCGTCCAGATTGTCGATGACGGTGACCGGGAGGTGGAGCAGGACGTCGAGCACGGGGCGGTGTTCGTCGGTGAGTTCAGCCCACGCTGCCGCGACCGCGGTTGAGGGCACGATCAGGACGATGGATTCTTCGACGGCCGTCCAGACTGCCGCGGCGGCGTAGATGGAGGTACCGCGTGCGAACGCGAGGAGTGTCGAGGCGTCGAGGACTCGTCCGCCGATCACCGCGCGTCGGCGGGCAGTGCGGGTAGTTCCCAGGCGCGGCGCACAGCTGCCCGCGCTTCGAGGGGCGGTGGGGCACCGAGTACGCGGGCGAGCTCGGCGAGCGCGTGGGTGCGGCTGAGTCGGTCTCGGAGGGCATCGGCGACGAACGCTGAGAGGTTGTCGGCGGCGCCGGCGTCGACGGCACCCCGGGCCCCGGCCAGTACCTCAGGCGGCAGGCTTACGGTGATGCGTTCGGTCAGTCATACTATAATCGTAGCAGTGTCATACTGTTGGGCGTCAGCGAGGTGGCAGTGCGGGCGAGGGCCTAGACAGCTCGTCGCGGCTTCTGCCCCTGGCGCGGTGGGGGGTTGCGGCGGCCTTGGTGCGAGAGAGACGGTGCGGGCGCGGTTGATGACCTGGTCCGGTGTTCGCCCGGCCGCGACTATAGAGGCTCGTCCGACCAGTTACCAAGGGGTCGGGCAAGCTCGTCGATAGTGCGTAGTTCTTCACCGAACTCGGCGGGCAGTTCGCGGTGGAGGCGTCGTTGGACTTCCAGGAAGCGTTCCTGGAAGCGCCGTTCGTTGTCGTCGGCTGATAACCGGTAGCTGTCCAGGTCTTCCGGATTCACTGGGATGGACTGGCGGCGCTGAGTTCATCCGCGAGGGCGTAGTAGTGGCGATCACCTCGTCTACCGCCGCGTGGTCGGTCGGATCAAGCTGGCCACGCACCTGTGCGCAGGCGATCATTCCGTAGCCGATCGAGCACCGCGCGCTGTAGGCGCCGATCGCGCGGTTGAGGGCCTCGACGGCGACCTCGTAGCGCACCGCTTCTTGTGAGTCCCAGCGGAACCTCGGCAACCCACCGACCAGGGCTTCCTCTCGACTTAGCACCTCGCTTTCGTCAGTCATGACCCCAGTGTGGCGCAATCGTGGGGGCGCGGGAGGGACAGGCGGCCTGGCTCGGACCCCGCCGGCCCCGGCGGCGCAGCGGTGAGATCGCCGGGGCCCGGCGGCAGGCATGGGTCTCAGTGTGCGGTAGCGCCGGGGGCGGTGATCAGATCGTCGTGGTGCTCGACGTCGATGGGGGTGGTGTCCTGCTGGAGGGTCTGGGCGTCGGAGGCCTGCGGTTGGTGTCGCAGCACGAGGTAATTCCCTGCTTCGAGGTGTTCGCTGTATTTGGGCACATGCTTTTTGGCGATGAAATGCCCCAGCACCGCACCCATCCCACCGCCGGCCGCGGCCCCCTCGGCAGCAGCGACCGCTCCGGCGGCCAGCGGGCCCAGCACGATCAATGCGCCCACCCCGGGCACGAACAACAACGCGGCCCCGGTCAGCACACCGAACAGCCCACCGACCCAGGCCCCGCCTTTGGCGCCGGTCTTGGCCATGTCCCCGGTGGTGACGAAGCCGTGAACATGGGTCTCACTGTGGAGGTCTTGTCCCACGATCGACACCTGCCCGGCCGGTACTCCCTGCTCCAGCAGGGTGTGCACCGCCGACTCGGCGTCTTTCATCGACTCATAGACACCCACCACTGCATCCGTCGACTCGCTCACTGCGGAAACCGTCCCTTCTGCTCGCGTCATCTCGGTTGCAGCCAGTTACCCGCTGTCACCTCGCAGTAAACCCGGTTCCCCGCGGCGCTGGCTGAGTCCCCGGCCTCCTCGATGGACGCGCGGTAGGGGAGACCTGAGCTCCGACGTCCCCGAGTGAAACGGTCGGGTGATCACTTCGCCCGTAGCGGGTTCAGGATCCAGTACACCGTCATCCGCGATGGCCCCGACTGACCCCCACCTCGTGCGTCGTCGCAATTTCGGTGGCGCGCCTTATCGGCGAGGACGCAGTGGCCTGGATTTCGTGGTGTGCCACGCTGTGTGCTCAGCTGGTCACGATGGGTGTGGTGGGTGGGGGAGGGGGCGTTGGGACGCAGACCGCTGCTGTGGTTCGCGCTTGCCGGCGCCGCGGTGGTGATGGCGTTCGTGATGGTGTTGTTCATCGCGGTGGCGGCCGATCAGGATGCTCGCGCTGATGATGGCCTGTCTGGTGTGGTGTGCGCGTCGCCGGGTGCTCCGGGTGCGGCAGTGGCGGGGTTCGGGGGCCGGCAGCTGGTCAACGCGGGCCTGGTGGTCGCGGTCGGCAAAGAGATGCAGCTACCGCAGCGCGCGTGGGTGATAGCAACCGCGGCCGCGATGGCCGAGTCGCATCTGGCGGTGTTGGCGAACACCACGGTGCCCGAGTCGTTGGCGCTGCCCCACGAGGGAGTCGGGGCGAATTACGATTCGGTGGGGTTGTTTCAGCAGCGGGCCTCCTGGGGGCCGGTGGCCGAGCGGATGGACCCCCGAGGCTCGGCGCGGTTGTTCTTTCGCCGGCTGGTCACGGTCCCGGGCTGGGAGGCCTTGCCGTTGACGGTGGCGGTGCAGCGGGTGCAGGCCTCGGCTTTCCCGGATGCCTACGCCCGGTGGGAACAACCGGCCAACGCGGTGGTCGGGTCGGCGCAGGGAATTGTCTGCGGGCCCGGCGTAGCACCTGGCCAGCGGGTGTCGCTGCCGGGTAACCCGCGGGCTGAGGTGGTGGTCAACGCGGCGTTAGCGCAGGTAGGTGTGCCGTATGCGTGGGGTGGGGGTGATGCCCATGGACCCACCCGGGGGATCTCTGACGGTGGTGGGGCAGCGGATCGGGCCGGGGATCGGTACAAGGTGGGTTTCGACTGTTCGGGTTTGGCGTTGTTCGCCTACGCCCAGATCGGGGTGGCGGTGCCGCACCAGACTGAGGCGATCTGGGCGCGCTTTCAGCCGGCGATCACCGACCGCGCGGCGGTGCAGCCGGGGGATTTGATTCTGCTGTCGGACAACGGGCGGGCCAGCGGGGTCCATCACGTCGCGATCTATTTGGGTGACGGTCGGGTGGTGGAGGCCCCGCAGAGCGGTGAGGTTGTGAAGATCACTGTCGGGATTTGGCAGTCGCCGTACTGGTCGCGGCAGTTCATGGGGGCGGTGCGCCCGGGTGTTGTAGGGTCTCAATTCTGACGGCACATTCTCATTGATCTTGGCTTCTGTTTGGCATATGTGCCACGTGGATGAGACAAGCTGAGCTGCCGCCTGCCTCACAAGATCAATAGGCTGATGCGCTCAGCGGCAGAAGAGCGCATGGCGTGGCCGGTGAAGACTGCGTGATCATGCATACGAGACGGGTCACGTCGCGAACTCGCCAGCGTCGGTGAGCCCCCGCAGGACGGCCTTCTGCTGGAGATCCAGTCCATCGGCATCTTGTTCCGACAAGGGATCAGTTACGACAAGAGGCCTGCGCTCAGTGGAGGGCGGCGACCGCCTCCACCTCAACCAGTTGGTCCCGGTAGCCCAGGACTCCGACCCCCAGCAGCGTGCTCGGCGCATCGTGGTCGCCAAAGTGCCGCCGCACCACTTCCCAGGCGGCGACTAGGTCCTCACGGCGCTGACTGGCAACGTAGACCGTCGTCTTGACCACATCGAACAGATCTGCCTCCGCCGCCTGCAAGGCAATACGCAGATTGGTCATGACCCTTTCCGCCTGAGCGACCACATCGCCAACGGCGACGATGGCTCCGCTCTCATCGAGGGGACAGGCACCGGCCGTGAAACCAGCCGTGAGACGTCGTGCGCCACGGCAGCGTAGGCCGAGGGAGCGCAACTGGCCAGCATCGACGACCGCACCAGCTCGACCCCGGCCCGTGGTGCTATCACCCTTCCACTGTGACAGAGGTCCTCGGATCGGACTGCACGGCCGTGCGCTGAACCCAGCAAGAACGCGTCCTACGCGGCATGTGCGGACGTTCCGCGGCTCGGCGTCACCGGTAGATGTGCTGGATATTGTTATTGATCAATGCCTCGTCCAAGGTTTGGGTCTTTCGTGGTGGACGTGCGGCTGGTGTTGGCGCGCCTGCGATGGTCCGGCGGCGGCCGGAGTGGCCGGTGCGGGCTGGTCGGTTCGCGGCCTCCCCGGACGGTCGGTGTGCTTCGGTTCGTCGAGGGCGGCTTCCAGCCGCGCCCCAGGCCCTGCTCAGCGTGCTGACCGAGGGCGCCATGCTGGCACTGCTCGCCGTCCCGATCGTGGACCGAGCACGCGCTAATCAAGCGGCGTAACCATTCCCCAGGAGCATAGTGTCACCTCGTGATGACCCGAACACGCATGTGGGTGGCCATTGTTGGGGTAGGGCTGATACTGACCGTGGCCGGAGGGTCAGCGGCGTCCGCGGATACGCCGAGGCGGGATGCCGACGGCGCACCAGGCAGCACCATCAAGGTGGGGATCAAGCCGCTCGACCCGTTCGTGACCAGGAACGGCGATCAGTATCACGGCTTCAGCATCGACTTGTGGAACGAGATCGCGCGACGCAACTCCTGGCAGACCAACTATGTTTGGCACGACACCCTGCCCCCGCTGCTGACCGATGTGCAGACCTCCACCGTGGACGTCGGCATCGCCGGGATCACCATCACCAAGGACCGCGAGCAGGCACTCGACTTCAGCTATCCCATGTTCAGCGCCGGGCTGGAAGTGATGACCACACCTCGTGGTAGCTCACCGACCTTGACCAGCGAGCTGGCCAGCTTCCTCACCGCTGGGCTGGGACGCTACCTGCTGGCGCTGCTGACCGCCTTGATCATCGCAGGGCACCTGGTCTGGCTCGCCACCCGGCGTCATACCCAGCTGGGCTACCTCGCCGGCGTCGGGCTGGGGATATACCAGGCCGCCGGGCTCGGGCTGGTCGGCGACTACGGCGTCGCGGACCCCAAACGGCCACTGGGCCGGGCCGCCGCAGTGATCTGGACCATCGCGGGCGTCAGCTTCGTCTCGCTGTTCACCGCAGCCCTCGCCAGCCAGCTGACCGTGCAGAACATCCAAAGCAAAATCACCGGGCTGCAGGATCTGAGCGGGGCGAAGGTCGTCACCGTCACCGGCAGCTCAGCGGCAGGGTATTTGACAGCCCACGCCATCACCTTCACCGGCGTCCCCACCATCAACGACGCCTACCGACAGCTAGATTCCGGCAGGGTCGATGCCATCGTCTTCGATGCTCCAGTCCTGCAAAACCACATCAAGCTCACCCACAGCACCAACGAGACCATGGTCGGCGGCACCCTCGACCGCGAGAACTACGGCATCGCGCTACCGACCGGTTCGACGCTACGCAAAACGATCAACGAGACACTGCTCGACATCACAGCCGACGGCACCTACGACGAGCTCTACTCCAAGTACTTCCAGGACGCGAACCCCGGTTGACGTCGAGCCGCCCGCCCAAGCGCGCCGCCGGTGCCTCAACTTATCGGCAACTACCGACGTGAGCGACACAGGTGGTGGAGGTACTACCGCTTACTCGCACCCTATTCAACCCGCTGACCTACGGCTTTGCCGCACCACGGCCCTCACCCACCCTGCCTGCGGCCCCGAGACCGAGCACGAAGCGTCGGCGGAGCCTGCGCGACCGCCTCGATGAGTGCGACATCGCCGACCTGATCACCGCCTACCGGAGGGCACCACCACCTCCCCCCGTTACTGCCCACGGCGTGAGCCTCACGAGAGTCAAGTGCTCCCGCACATCGCCCACTGTCCGCCGACCTCACCCACGCGACGAACTACAACGGCACACCGGCCGCGATGCATCAGTAATCGTTCACGGGCCGCCCGGCATTCACCGCGCACACAGCGTTACTAGCGGACGCCGACGAGCTACTCGTTGATGAGCTGCTCACGCAGGATGTCTGCGTGCCCGCAGTGCTGGGCGAGCTCGCGCAGTACATGGAGGTACACCCAGCGCAGCGGGAGCGGGCCGCGCCGGTTGCCCTGGATCAGATCATCCAGCCCCAGGGACGCCGTCGCGCGGCGTGATCCCTCGCATGCTTCGCAGTGCGCTCGCTGGACGGTGGCGATGGTGTCCTCGTCATCGAGGATGAACGACTCGTCCGGTGTCGCGGGAATGCCGATCTCAGGCGCGCGACCGGCACGTCACGGCTTCGTCGAACCAGACCTTCTCGACGAACACCGCGTGCTTCACCAGACCAGCAGCGTGGTCCGGGAAGGCACCAAAGATCGGCGCGTCTGCTCCTCGGTCAACCCGTCCAAGCAGCCATTGAGCGCACCACGGTGCTCGTCGAGGAACATCTCAAACTGGGCCTGGGCTGGCTGGTCGATGACGTCTTCGGTGGACGTTGTCGGCAGGCAAGACATGTGCGAAGCATTCCAAGACCGTCGTCCAGGAGCAACTGGCGCACATCGGCATTCCAGTACGTACGGCTGCTGATCGACATGCTCGTGTCATGTGCCCGAGGCCATGTAGGCGGCGAGGATGTAGTTCGGGTGGCGGTCGAGGTTTTTGCGGGCACGGTCGTAGCGCATCGTGGTGCGGGGGTCGGCGTGGCGGGCAGCGATCTGGACGTCCCGCAGATCCACCCCAGCGTCGAGCATGGTGGTGACGAAAGTATGCCGCAGCATATGTGGATGCATCCGCGGCAGCCGCATCACCGATACCTGCGCCAGCCGGCGTAACCGGCGGGTCGCGCAATGCCTATCCATCCGTCGTCCGCGCCGGTTGAGGAGGATCGGGCCGCTGATCCGGTTGGCGATCGCATGGTCCAATGCTCGCCCCACCGCGGGTGGTAGCGGCACCAGCACGACCTTCGCGCCTTTGCCAAATACCCGCAGGACGCGGTGGCCGTGCTCCTTGCCCACGTCTGCGGTGTCCGCGCCGCACGCTTCGAAGATTCGCAGCCCCAGCAGCCCGAGCATGGTGACCAGCGCGAAGTCGAACACGTTGGGTGATTCGCGGGCGGCGGTCAGCAGTGCCTCGAACTGCAAATGGGACAACCCGAGAGTGGGTGACTCGGCTGGCACCAGGGGACGGCGGACGTAGTCGGCGGGCGAGTGCTCCAGGACTGCGTCGATCACGCAGGTGCGGTAGAACCCGGTGACGACGGCCATGCGCCGGGACACGGTGGAGGGTTTGAACCGACGGATTTCCTGCATCCACCGCACATACCGCTCGATCTGCACACGCTGGGCGGCTAGAGGCGCGAGGTGTTGATCAGCGCACCAGGCGAAGAACAGGCACAGGTCAGACTCGGTGTGGGTCCGGGAGGTACCGGTGTAGCGACCCAGGTAGGCCGAGCCCGCCAGTCGCAGGACGGCATCGTGGTCATCAGGTGGGGAGGTCAATGCCTCTGACGTGGTGGTCATACTCACCACGGTGAGCGGGCGGCGGCTTGGCCGTCGACACCTCGATCACCCGGGTCGCGGCAGAAGGGGACGTTGCACCCGGCGACTCACCCTGCATGACTTTGAGCTGGTTTGCAGCTGCTGACGGCACCTCGGCCATGAACAGCATCTTGTCAGCGACCGATTCAGGGATGGTCAGACGAGCTACCTAACGCTGGGGATGACCACCCCCACCGGCGACCGAGTTGCAGGCCCTGCTCCTGCTACGGGGTCCTCAACCGGGAACGGCCTCGACGCAGGCATTCGTGCGGGGCGCGGCTATCGGGTCGATGCCGAGATCCGCACTTTGGTGATCATACCTCGATCGCGCGAGCGTCGTGGAGTGTCGCGTGCTGGGTGCTGGTCAGACTTTGACCGCGATGACCTGGAGGTAGGTGGAGGGGATCTCGCAGGTGCCGTGGTCGGCGATGTTGAACTGCTCGGCCAGGGAGATCCAGGCAGTGGCGAACTCGGCCCGGGCCATCTCCACGAGGGCGTCCCACAGGGTGGCGACGGGGCCGAGCGATGCTTTGAAAAGCTCGAACAGCTGGTGGGTGTCGTGGTGGGTGAAGTCGGCGTGCTGCCAGCTGGTCTCCAGCGAGACGACCCGGTCGCCGAACAGCTCGTGCAGTCGGTCGAGGGTTCCCCACTCCGCTGGGGGGACCAGCCCGGTTGGCGGCGGCCTGTATCGCGCCTGTAGGGCGAACTGGGCGCCGGCCCAGCCTCCGGTGTCCAGTTGGCCATGCCCAGTCGCCCTCCAGGCTTGAGAACCCGGATCAGTTCGGTGGCGGTGCGCTGCTGGTCGGGGGCGAACATCGCGCCGAACGTGGTGGTCACCACGTCGAAACTGCCCTCGGGGAAGGGCAGATCCTGCGCGTCGGCTACCTGTGTTGCCAGGGGCAGACCCTCGCACCGCGCCCGAGCCGCGGCGTGCTCCAGCAGGGCGGCCACGTAGTCGGTGCAGGTGACCTGCGCCCAGCGCCGCGCTGCAGCCAGGGCCGTGTTCCCCGCGCGTGCTGCGACGTCAAGGACAGCCTCACCGGCATGCACGTGCAACGCGCGCACGAGCAGCTCGCCAACGACCAGATGGGAGACACCGATGCGGTGGAAGTCCCCCGTGGCCCACATCAGCTGCTGGCCCCTGGTGACTTCACCGAAATGCTGCGTCATCGCCCCTCCTCCACCATCGGGTGCCCCAGCATCCTCTCCCCGAGGTCACATCGGCGGGTGGCGTAGCTCAGGACCCTCGGTGCCGGCGAGGTAGTCACGGCGATGGCGTTTGTTTCCAGGGGAGTGTCAGGCGATGTCCGTGGTCAAGAGGGGTCGGACCGGTGCTTCCTCACCGCCGGTGTAGCAGGCGCCGAGCGTCTCGTGCATGCGGTCAGCACCGCCCTGAGCTGGGGCTCGTTGATCTCGGGAAGGCTATTTGGCAGACCCGGGCGGTGAAGTCGAATTTTTGGTTAGCCGCAGCAGCCTGGGCGACGGTAGCCCAGGAAGTCGGTGCGGTCATCGTGGCGTAGCGGATGGGCCGCGCGGGCCGCTCGCAAACAGCTGCTCGCCGCGGTCGCCGCCGGGGAGCAGACCATTCCCGCGGTGCTGGACGGGGCCAAGACCGACACCGTCGTCGGCAAGACCAGGGTCATCGACCTGCTCACGAGCCTGCCCGGCTACGGCCCGGCCAAAGTCACCGCGCTGCTCGAGCAGGATCGTCTCGTCTCGTCGCGCCGCCGGCCCGGGCGACCGCCACCGCCAGGCGCTGTGCGACGCACTGACATAGCCGGCCCGCGGCAGGCGCTACAGGCGCGGTGCTCCCTGGCACCACTCATCGCAACAGTGCGGTCGGCCCGGTCTTGATGCCGCCTGTCGCACACGTTGTGCGCTGCGCGCAGCAGCGCGGGTGGCCGGTCGTGACCAATGACGCGGAACCGCTTCTCACTCTCGACCCCTCGATGGATATCGAGAGCTTGTCCTAAGACGTCCCGTTCCCGAAGTGCTGCGACGGTGCGGGCGCTGGCTCCAGCCCTGGGATGAAGCTGCCGTATGTTCGGTTACCGCTTCGGGTTTGGCCGCGCAATCGGGGAGTTTTTTCGTCGCCGCTGGCCGGCTGCTGGTGGGTGCCAGGTCCGGTGCCCGCAACCAGATCCCGTTGTTGGTTTGCACCAGCCCCACAGAGCGGGGGTCCACACAGACCCTCGCGGGGCGGTGGGCGTCCCACAGCTGCGCGTCGTCGAAGACGTGGCCGCATCCGCCGGTGCGGCGACAACAATGCGCGCGATCAACCCCTACCCAGTCGGTGCCGCAGCACGACATCCTCGGCAGTTGCATGGCTGAGGCTCAGGGCAGTTCGACGGGACGCCCGGCGGTGATGTCCACTGCGAGCCTGTGCAGTGTTGCGGTGGACAGGCGTAAGCCCAGCGTTGTGAGGCAGTTCCGGAGCATGCGCTGGACCTGCGCGGTGGGTTGTCCCTGTTGGCTGCGTGCCAGCGCGTGGAGCACGGCCTGGGTGTAGCCGCGGCGCTGCTGTTTCACCTGGCGGGCCACGATCGCCCGGGGCGCCCCAGGTCCAGGGCGTAGCGCAGTCGTCCGCGTGGTCGTGCTCATCCCGGCCCCCTCATCGTCGAATGCATGTTCGAGTGAGAGTAGGGGCATGGGCGGTCTGGCCGGTCACAACACGCCGAACGGCCCGGGAAACCACCGTCGATCTCTATGGCCCTGAGCTGGCCCGCCAGCTCGGCGTCACCTGCCGGGGCCTGCTCATTCCCGATGTCCTGCGCCGAGACCCGTGCGCGGGCAGCGGCATGTGCGGACATCGGCGGGCGTCGGCCCCCCGCATGGAGACAATGACCGTGTGAAGTGGACGCGTGCTGTGCATCACCTTGAAACGCTGGCGCAGACATGCGCCGAGATGGCCACCCGACCACGCTCGGTCTTCTCCTTACGTGTTGTCCAGTTGTGGGCCGCCGGAGACATTCTCGGCGCCGTCCGTGATGTCGAGACCGTCACTGTGGCCTTGGCCGTGGACCTACCCATCGATGACGTCCCGTGGCTGAGCGAGCCCCCCGGTTCCCAGCACTGGGCCAACGCTACCCACCTCACCAACAACCCGGTCGTTGCCCTGTGGAGATCCGCGTACGCCCCGGTCTGGAACCACCACATCGACAGGCCCGCCCTGCTGTGGGACTCAGAGAGCGGAGTGGCCGAGGAAACGCTGGCGGCTGTGAAACAGGGCCGGGGCGACCGTGTTCGCCTACCGGCTCCCACACCGGATGAGTTGCGCGCACACCTCGACGACGAGCTGACCGTCAGCCTGCGCGCTCTGCGGGGCCAGACTCGTTCCTACGAGGACCGGCGCTGGAGCCCCGGCAATCTCGAACCTGCTGCCGACGCGCTGTGGCGGGCCAGCGACGGCTACCTCGACATGCTCGACGCCGTGCGCCAGGCATGAGCGGACGGTCCGAATCGCCCTGATCCTCCAGAGTCGCCTGGCGCTCCGCCTCAGGACGGTCTTCATCCTCAATAAAGCACTCACATGCCGCGAGTCGTGAGTGGCCACGTCCGTCCTCTAATGGATCGGCAAATGTCGGAGACTTACCGAAGCCTGCGCTGGAACCCGGCCGCCGCTGGTCACTGTGCGGCCTGCCATGCTGTCTACATGTTGGCCCATCAGTTGCTGGTCACTACCGACCACCTCATGGCGGCGGGAATACTCCAGACCCTGCGCCGAGCTGTGGTGGCCTTCCTCGCTGTGGTATTTGCGGTCGGTCTTTTCGTCGGCGGGCTGGTGGGATTCTTCCTCGGTCGGGTGGTGGGCCGCCGGGGGTGACCTGATCTTGAAAGCGGTGCGGCGACCCGCGGTACTGGTCGCCGCTCCAACGCTAACGCCCCTCCGCTGAGGGCCTGTCTGGGCCGTCAGGTGCAGGACGCTCCGCTGTGCAGCAGCGGGTCCCGATCCGATGCGCGGGTCGACGACGCAGGTATTCGACGGCAGCGGGGACGCATCAGCTCAGCCTGCCTGAGGCTGTCATCCACCAGCGCACACTGCCGCGTCGGCGCATCCGAGCTTGCACCGCTGGGCGCGGCCCGGCATGTATCGCAGTATCCGGTCGCAGGAGGACGACGTGTCAGGTGTGCCCCCCGAGAATCTTGCAGAGACGGACTTGCTCCGTGAGCTGGAGCATCTCCACACGACCCGCCACGGCACTTTCCTGCACGGCTCACCTGATGCGTTGCGTGAACACAGCAGCCGCACCGCGCTACTCGAGGAAGAATACTTCCGGCGCCACCCCGAACGGGAAGTCGATCCGGCCCGCACCCGGGCCGGTGCCCGGAGCGAGGACGGGAATGCGGACACCCGCTCCTGACGACGCTCGCACGACGGAGACCGAGGCTTCTCCCACATCTCGGTCTGGGCGACATCGGCGACCATCGCAGTAGCTCGCCCATATCCAGCCCGGCGAACCCGTTGCTGCCATCCGCCGCCCCCTGGGGCAGCTTCATCACCGTCGCGACCAGATAGTGCGGATCCTCAACGGGTGTATAGCTGCCATGTGCTGGGCGCCACGTCAGCGCGGCCCCATGCTTCCCCCTTCGCCTAATCCGGAGGTGCACACGTACGTGACGGAGGTTAGAGGAGGTGGTATGCCCCTTCTTGGAATGACTCCTTAGATGAGGTGTTGGATGAGAGTGGCGGTCGCAGGCGTGAGCTCGACAGTGCCTAACGCGCCGTTGACGATCGCCAGCTGCGGTGGGATGTGTCCGAGGTCGACGTCGTAGACGACCGGCACTGATAGATCACCAAGGGCGTGCACGAGCGCATCGTGCTGACTGAAATGACCGGAGGACAGGCCGGCCGCGCGGCCAACGAGCACGGCGTTGGCGCGATCGAACCAGCCGGCGAGGCGCAGGTGGTGCAACATCCGCGCCGCCGTGACGGCATCAGCCTCAGCGACCTCGACGTAGACGAGCAGACCCTCGGTCGCGTGTCGCGCGGCGAAGTCCGCAACGTCGCCGTAGGGCGAGCCGGGCAGCATCGAGACCGTCTCCAAGCAGCCGCCGATCATCCGTCCCGTCGCGCACACCTCCACCGCCGCACGGTCCTGCACGCCGAGCAGTTTCCACCAGCCCGGGGTGTTGAGCGTCATCTCCTGCACCTGCGGGTGGAAGGCATAGTGGTCGTGCCGGCCGGTGCGGTAGGCCGCTGCGGCGCCCTGCCACAGCTCGCTTCCGGCAGGCGCGGTGGCCGCGGCGAGCCACGGCAGCAACGGCTGGGGGACCGCGTAGGGGGTGTCCATGAGATTGCTGCCGTGCAGGGTCGCGATTCCGGTGCGCAGGGTCAGGGGCACCATCACCGTCGTGAGATCGGAATAACCCACCAGCCATGTCGGCTCCGCCGCACTGATCGCGTCGAAATCGAGCAGCGGCAGCAGGTCGATGGCCAACTCTCCACCCCAGGGCGGCACAACGGCGCGGATCGCAGGGTCAACGAGCATCGCCGTGAGCTCGGCGGCCCGGGCGGACGCGGGGGCGCTGGTGACACCGGAGCCGTCCATGCAGTCCCCGACGACCACGTCGTATCCGAGGTCACGCAGGTATTTGATACAGAACTCCAGCCGGGGCCGCATCTCCCTACCCAATCCAGCCGAGGGCGAGGTGACCCCAATGCGGTCGCCGGGTCGTAGCGGGGCGGGGTAGCGAATGCTCACCCGGCCACCCTGCCAAACCCCGTGATCGACGCGAAGCCCTACGGACGCCCCGCTGGCCTGGCTGCCGTGTTCCACTGGGGATCCGTGAGCAGGGACGGCAGCGCTGTCGACGACCACACGGCGGCTGAGGTCGTCGCCGGTCTCATCGCTCAGGTGATGCGGCAGCTAGATCAGGCGGACACGAGGGAGTCGACCTTGCACCGGTAGTCCGCCGACCACACCAGACGTCTGCGTTGAAGCGGGCGAGGTCGGAGTCCAGGTCGAACGTGGCGGCCAGGCGAGGGTGGCGGTCAGTCAGCCGCCTGGCACCCCGGCGGTCCCGACGACGGTCAAGATCGCAGCCACGAGGAACGCTACACAGGCCAGGACGACCAGGGCGATACGTCCCGTCCGGTGCGTCACCAGGAAGCTCGCCGCCAGGAACAGCAGACCGAGCGCGATCAACAGCTGATAGTAATTCATGGATTGTCCCCTCGCGTAGCTGTTGCTCGGCCACCGCAGCCGCAGCCCTGAGCCTCTCGCACCAGCTCAGCGAGCGCCATGTCCTCCTGAGTCACGTCGATGACCGTCGCTTCGACGCGCGACCGGCGATGCCACGCGGCGGATCGCACAGCGGGCAGTGCTCCGCGCCCAGTAGCGCCAGGTTGACGAGGGAACGAAGATGACACGCCGCGAGAGCGCTTTGACCCGGAGAGTGGCCTGCCGCTACCCCGATGCCGACGTCGATGCCGGAGGACGCGGAGTTAGCATCGGCGGCTGGCCGACTTCGCCGAGGCCCGCGCGGAACTATGAGGAGCTGTGCTCGCGCGAACCCGCCGCGCCGAGTGCCCGAGCCCTTCGGATCAGCAGCACGGATGGATGTGCATCCAGAATCGTCGACGCCCGATTCACCACTATCCTCTCATCGGCAGAAGCGGACGTGGCCTCAGCGGCATGGCCTGAGCACGAACCACGCTGGTTGACGGGCGTGGCCAAGACGGCGTTGGGCGTGGCGCGGGCACGCGAAAGCAGCCGGCCGGACCGGCTGTTCAATAATCCGCATGCCCAGGCGTTCCTACGAATCCCTGATTCTTGGTAGTGATGTCGCGACATGCCGGTCGTGGTGCCGGCTGTTTCGGTGTCGGAGGTGAAAACTTGGCCCGGACCACCAGTTGGCTGCGGCGCTGGAGGTGAACGGGCGCATGACAGACCAGCCCGAACCGGAGTCGGTGCGGGTGAGTTTCCGACTCTCGGCCGACGGCCCAGCCGAACACCGCCCGTGGGGCGAGGTCGGCGCCGACGTGTTGGGCGCGGTCGCGCCGTGGCGGACGTTTCGCTGGCGTCAGGGGCAAAAGCACTACTCGGGTGTGTTCTGGTCAGCGACCGAACGCGATCACGTCATTTACGAGTCCAGGCTGGAGTTGGCTCGCCTGCTGTTTGCCGATTTTGATGTGTCGGTGCGGCGCATTGTCGCTCAGCCGTTCGGTTTGTCCCGGGAGCAAGCCGCGCTAATCCTTCCCGTTCCCTCCGAGGCGTCCGCCGCGTCGTTGCCGTCGGTGCAGAAGGTCCTGCAACCAGGCGGTGATCCGGACAGGGCCGTCGACGAGGCGGTAGCCGAGATGGGGGATGACGACGCCGATGACCAGCAGGCACTGGCCGCTGATGGCGACTTCTACGCCGATGCGTTGGCAGACGTTTGATGAACCCGGATGCTCAGCCTTCTGACAGCCAGGCCAGGCTGGACAACCTCACCCTGGCTCGCAAGGAGGGGTGGAAAAAGTTCGTCGACACGCCAGCCCGACGGGCACCGGAACAGTTGACCCGCAAGCAAATCCGGGCGCTGGGGGAGGGTGTGCGATTCGAATACGAGCGGGCACGGCGGATCTGGCACGCCAATCTCGGACCGATCAAGACACCGCAGCTGGCCGAGTTACATGAGGATCTGTGGGACATCCTGGACAGCAACCTCCAAGACGGTGACAAACCCAAAGGTGCGGTCGCGATCGATGCCTTCCCCGGCTTGGGTAAGACCACCTCGGTGCTGGCACAGCTCTACACCCGCGCCACCGTCGGCCGCCCTATGCGCCCAACACGACGCGGAGCGGCCCTGCTCCGCGCACTCGAACACCCAAACGCTCAAATCCACCTCGACGCCGCAGCCACCCGTGGGAACAAGGCCAGCGACCAACAATCGCGGAAGAACGGGAAACCGAACGTGATCAACTACCGCCAGAGCCGCCGGATCAAACAGCAGCAGTGATCAACTACGAACATCCGCTCGCCGAAAGCCGATCACGACCAGCACTCACACGAGCCGGTTCGACTACTGAAACGGGGCACCGTCCTCCTCCAAGCCCTGCACGGCATTCGCAAAACTCCCGTTTCTGCCAAACCCGCGGTGCACCAGCGAAGAAATGCCACAAAACTGAGACGCTACGAGCACATCCATAACTGAGACACAATGAGAAACCCCAGGTCACGAGCGCGTCTCAGGTCATCCAGCTTGAGAACCTACAGGTGTAGTTTCTCCTGCTTGATTTCGCTTTCTCGGTAATCGCCGGTTTACCGCCGGTACGGGGTCGGTGAGATCGACGTCGGGTGGGACAGCGGCGTTTGGGCGTCGGTACGATGGACCCG
>CAVQVV010000019.1:0-105958 GCA_963717245.1 uncultured Actinomycetota bacterium
TCCCGGTTCGAACCGGACCGGACTGGCGATGATCAACCCGATCAGCATCGCGCGAATTCCAGGCCGGGTAGCAGCCACCGGGGATCTGCTAGGACCAACCGGTCGGGCAGCGCGAGCTGCAACCCGATGGCCACCACGATCGCCACGGCGACAGGCCACCGGTTCTCCCCTCGGGTGACCCGCAACCAGGCCGGGATGTGCACGTGGCGCTCGGTGTCGCGGGCCCTTGCCGTGCCGGTAGCGACCGCGCGGGCCACTCGGGTGGTGGCCTCGACATCGGGTGGTGCCCGGCGCAGAGCACCTCCTCCAAACGGGTCAACTCCGCACGGACCGCGCTGAGCGCACGCAGGTGATCCGGCTGCACACCATCACCGGCGTTGCCCTCGCTGCAGCACCGTTGGCGCGCCACCCCGCAGCGCCCTCACTGCGCCCGGAACCAACCTCGCCTCGATCCCCACCATTGGTCATCGCCACTCCCCGCCATCCGGTCAGTGCCACCAGTATCTGCCCTTCGCTGGGCCATCGGGCGCGGCGGTCAAAGCACCCGGCGAGGTCGACGAACTGGCCGCGACGCACCGAAACCGAGGAGCGGCCTGACCGTGAGCAAGCGGATCCCCACACCGAGCAGACCGTGGCTCAAGATCCACCCCAGGGTGCTGTCCCGCGTTCTCGGTCCGAGGCCAGCGGGGTCCGCGGTGACAGATCCGATGGTGGTGGTTGATGTTGTTGTTCTAGGATCACAGCTGTGAGTGCGGGTCCGCCGGTGGAGCCGGCGCTTCCCGATGATGACGACCCGGCGCTGCATGCCGGGCACGTCAACGTCGTCGCCGACGAGCTGGCCCGGCTGTTTGGGCCGACGTCGCAGGCGGTGCGCGAGCAAGCGGCCGAGGCGGCGTTAGACGTTGTTAATCGCCACCTGCAGCCAAGAACAACAGGACAGCAGCGGCGGCTGATCGGCTGTCACTAGAGCAAGCTAGCCGCTCCCTTGGCGGACCAGTCGTGGCGTTGTAGATGCGGCACGATCAGGGCCGTGGCCGCTGTCGGTCTGGAGGCGCTGCTCGAGGGGCCTGGACACGAAGGGTGAGCAACTGGCGGCTGAGGGGGCGCGGTTCTTGGGCCGCGACGCCCGCAAATTTTGGCTGCCCCTTGGGCACTCTGACCTGCCTGTCGCATCACCTGAGACGGTTGGGTCCGGGGGGCTTGGGGCCCGGCGCACGGTCAGGTGAGGCCTTGGGCGCTGCGGGGCGTAGCCCTGGGCGAAGCCGTAGACCAGGCGTGCGTAGTCGATGGAACTGTTGTAGGACAAAGGACCGCTCGTAGCCAGTCGTCACCGGTTGCCAGGTTGTGGTTGTCGGCGCAGAGGTACTGCGCCGCGGCTAGGGCTGCGTTGTCGATGTTTTGCGGGTCGGTCATCCCGTCGCCATGCGCGTCTCGGCCCGCCACTTCGCCCAGGTGGACGGGATGAACTGGAAGGGCCCCAACGGCGTGATCCCACACCTTGTCGCCATCGAGCAGGCCGCCGTCGGTGTCAGCGATGACCCGATTGGCGTTCGCGCCGTCCAACGCCGGGCCGATGATCGGTGCCGAGGGCCGGCCATCAGGCAGCAGGGTGCGACCCCCGATGGTCCCGTGCTGGGACTCGACTTCCGCGATGCCAGCCAGGGTGACCCAGGTGATGTGACAGCTGGGATGGGTGGCGGCCATCACCGCGTGGGCGTTGGCGTAGGCCTCCAGCGCGCGCTGAGAGATCCCGGTGGCCCGGGACACCCGAGTGGCCCACGCGGCGAAAGCCACCTGCGGGGCACGCGGGCGCGCCGCAGGCGCGGGGATCTGCACCGGGATCGTAACGGCCTGAGACGGCTGTCCGGCGGGCTGAACAGTCTGCGCGGCCGGCTGAGCCGCGGGCTCGGGGACATCGGGCAACGCCGCAGGCGCGGCCATCACCACCCGGGTGGACGCAGCGAGCCCGGCATCGGGGCAGCGGCGCGGCCACCCCAGCCAGTCCCGTCACCACCAGAAAACACAGACCAGTGCAGCACCGGAGACCATCCCGCGCAGCAGATAGCCACCTAGCTGGGCACGACGACCACCAGGGACCTCAGCGCTGGGTGGTCCGGTTCGCCCACCGGCATCCTCATCACCGCTCACATCACAGATCAACGACCGGCCGGGCGGACAGACACGACACTCCGTGACCGAGCGTGACCGAGCGCTCGCTGTGTGGGCAGCGGTAGGTGCGACGGTTCGATACCGACGACCCTGGCTGGTCTTGGCCACGCTGGCCGGCCTAATCCCCGCTGGTGGCGGCCTGTTCTTGTCCCGCGCCTGTCTAAGCCCGCCACCGGGTGACAGTGGATCGGCGAATCGACACGAAATAGAGCGCGGTGAAACAAAAAAATCGCGTCACAGGCATCAGTGAGGTCGCGGACGTGGTGTAGCTGCTCATCGGCCTCCACGTGGCCGATCAGGTGACGAGTCGCTCGCCGTGGCGCCCGGTCGTCATCTCGGTGAAGGCACTGGCGGGTTGGTCCAGGTCGGGCTTGTGCTGGCAATGCTGGGCACGCTGGTGTGGCTAGGTGCGGGGGCGGGGGACGAGTTCGGTGGCGGCGGAGGCGAGGGGGACTGGGGGTGGGCGTGGTGGTGTGGTGGGTGGGGGTTGGTTGGCGGTGTGGGAGATGCGGATGAGCAGGGCGATCAGTATGTAGTTGGCGAGTAGGGAGGAGCCGCCGTAGGACAGAAACGGGGTGGTGAGTCCGGTTTCGGGGATGAGGTTGGTGACGCCGCCGGTGACGATGAACACCTGCAGCGCGATGGTGACCGATAGGCCGGTGGCGAGGAGTTTGCCGAAGGTGTCGCGGACGGACAGGGCGGCTCGTAGGCCGCGGGTGATCAGCAGGAGGTAGGTCACCAGGACTGCGGTGAGTCCGATCAGGCCGAGTTCTTCGCCGATGCCGGCCATGATGAAATCGGTGTTGGCCACTGGGACCAGTTCGGGTCGGCCTCCGCCGAGGCCGGTGCCGGCCAGGCCGCCGGTGCCCAGTCCGAATAGTGATTGGGCGACCTGGTAGCCCGAGCCGTAGTAGCTGGCGAAGGGATCGGACCAGACGTGGACGCGGACCCGGACGTGGGCGAACAGCTGATAGGCGAGCACGCTCCCGGCGGCGAAGAACATCAGCCCGATCAGCACCCAGGACAGGCGTTCGGTGGCGGTGTAGAGCATCGCCAGGACCACCCCGAAGATCAGCAGTGAGGCCCCGAGTTCTTTTTCCAGCGCCAGCACCCCGATGGACAGTCCCCAGGCGGTCAGCAGTGGTGCCAGGTCCCGGGGCCGGGGGAAGGTCATTCCGAGTAGTTGGCGGCCCGCGGTGGTGAACAGTTCTCGGTTGGTGACCAGGAACACCGCGACGAACACGATGATCCCGATCTTGGCGAACTCGCCGGGCTGAATCGATAGCGGCCCCAGTCGCAGCCACAGCTTGGCCCCATTGATTTCAGAGATGCTCGCGGGCAGCACCCCGGGCAGGACCAGCAACCCCAACCCCACCAGACCGAAGGTGTAGCCGTAGGACGCCAGACGCCGGTGATCGCGCACCCGCCACAGCACCGCGACGAACAACACCAGGGCCACCGCGGTCCACGCCACCTGGCGGGAGGCATCGGCGGGCGGGATGGGTTCGCCTGCGTCGATGGCTTGGGTCGCCGCACCCAGGTCCAGCCGGTGGATCATCACCAGGCCCAGGCCGTTGAGCAGCGCCGCACACGGCAGAATCAGTGGATCGGCGTGCGGGGCCAACCAGCGCACCGCGGTGTGGGCCAAGACGAACAGGCCCAAATACGCCAGACCCAGATACAGCAGCGACCGGGACAGGTGCTGTTTCTGCTCGGCTTCCACCAGGACCAACGCCAGCGTGACCAAACCGGCCGAGAACACCAGCAGCCCCAGCTCAACCCCACGACGAGTGACCACCAGCAGCCCACTCATCCCGGGTAATTGACCAGGTAACCCCGCACCGTACCGGCCACCACGCCCGCCCCACCGCCCTGCGTGGTATCGGCCATCTGGGGTCTGTCAAGCGAACGGTTTGCGCCGTGAGGCGCTGTTGATTCGAGTGGGGGTGAGAGACCGCCATCGTGGGTCTGTCGTAGCAGGTTCACGGAGCTGAGGGCAGCCTGATCCGGGTGGTGCCGGGGAGGGTGGGAGCAGCCCTGACAAAGCCGGGACGTGTCAGTACTGCCAGATGGTGCGGGTTCGGCGAGCGTGATGGAGAGGAGTACGTGAGGAACCGGCGTTGTTACGTCCTTCAATCTTGACACCGACTCGAAATCTGGTGGATCTGGGTCGGGCGCGGCGCGTCTCGTTGTTTACAGTTGCGGCGAGAGCTTCTCGGGTGGTGCGCAAGAGCCATTCGGGTAGGTCATGGGGAAGGTCTGCGGCGTACTCATGGCGAGGTCGCTGGGACACAGTCGGGCTCCTCCTTCATCGAGCGAATCACAGTGAACACGGGAACCACCTGGTCGCGGTTCCCGCCGGCGTCGGCATCCGGCCGATTCTGGCGGGATAGGCACATCGACTGCTGAATGGTCCGGGTGGGGCGGAGCCGCCGTAGTACTCCGAGTCAGGGAAAGCCTGTGCACATGGGGAAGGGCGGCAGCGATATCGAGAGGGGACGGAGGCTGCAATGCCGGAAGACGCGCCGCTGGATGGTGGCGCTCCGCTCGTGGAGGCCCCGATGGGGTCGTTTCGGCGGGTATCGGAGATGCAGACCAAACTTCACCGTTGGGCGGTGGTCGATCCTGGCCGTCGTTTCGATGACCTGTTCAACTTCGTGTGCGACCCGGCGACGCTGGTGATGGCGTTCGATCGGGTCGCGGGCAACCGGGGCGCCCGCACCCCCGGCGTCGACGGCCTGACCGCCGCTGACGTTGAGGAGCGGATCGGCGTGCCGGGTTTCCTGGACGACCTGCGGGCCAGCCTGAAGGCTGGCACGTTCCGGCCGTTGCCGGTGCGGGAACGGAAGATCCCCAAACCCGGTGGTTCGGGAAAGGTCCGTCGGTTGGGTATTCCCACCGTCACGGACCGGGTCGTTCAGGCTGCGCTGAAGCTGGTGTTGGAACCCATTTTCGAGGCCGACTTCGAACCGGTCTCCTACGGGTTCCGACCCAAGCGGCGGGCCCAGGACGCGATCGCCGAGATCCAGTTCTATGGCACCCGTGGATATGAGTGGGTGCTGGATGCTGACATCGCGGCGTGCTTTGACGAGATATCCCATCCGGCGCTGATGGACCGGGTGCGGCTGCGCGTCAAGGACAAACGTGTCCTGACGTTGGTGAAGGCGTTCCTGAAATCCGGGATTCTGACTGAGCTCGGAGAACAGCAGAACACCCACACCGGCACTCCGCAAGGAGGCATTTTGTCCCCGCTGCTGGCCAACATCGCCCTGTCGGTGCTCGATGAGCATTTACACGGGCCGTGGAAACCGGGCGGGTCAATGTCGACCGAGAGCCGCCGCGCAGGCCGCAGGGCCAAGGGCCTGCCGACGTGGCGGATCGTCCGCTATGCGGACGATTTCGTCGTCATGGTGCACGGCACCAGGCAGGACACCGAAGCCGTGCGCGAAGAAGTCGCGGGGGTACTCACGTCACTGGGTTTGCGCCTGTCAGAGGCCAAGACCCAGATCGTCCACCTCCGCGAGGGGTTCGACTTCCTCGGGTTCCGCATCCAGCGGCGCCGCAAACGAGGAACGAACAAGTGGTACGTCTACACCTTCATCGGCCAACGCCCGATCCGGTCGCTGAAGACGAAGATCCGTGCCATCACGCACAGGGCGTCGCAACAGGACCTGGCAGGAGTCCTGACCCGGCTGGGTCAGATCATGCACGGTTGGGCGAACTACTTCCGGTATGCCATCGCTAAGAACACTTTCAGCATGCTGGATAGCTTCGCTTGGTGGCGAGTGATCCGGATGCTAAAGCGACGGCATCACTGGAGGTGGACCGACGTCCGCCGGCAGTTCACCGACCCCACCGGGCGGTGGCTGCCGATCACGGCAGGCGAGATTGAGCTGCGGCGGATCGCGGCGTTGCCGGTCACTCGGTACCGCTACCGCGGCACCACGATCCCCAACCCCTGGGTCCGAACACCCGTTTGACGACAGAGATCGTGGAGAGCCCGTTGCGGTGAGAGCCGCACGGCGGGTTCGGCGAGAGGCCACGGGAAACGGACCAGGAGCAATCCCGGCACCGCGCCCGTGGCCTACTCAGCGTAACTAGATCTTGTTTGGTGTTCACGAAGCCTTGCGTGCGGCGGACAGACGTCCGTCGAAGGCGATCTCGAAGGCGTTGAGCGCGGCTTTCCAGCGGTTGGACCAGCGTCGCTGGCCCTTACCGGTGGGGTCCAGGCTCATGATCGCGAGGTAGACGCACTTCAGGGCGGCTTGCTCGGTGGGGAAGTGGCCGCGGGCGTTGACCGCGCGCCGGATCCGGGCGTTGATCGACTCGATCGCGTTGGTGGTACAAATGATCGTGCGGATCTCCTGATCAAACTGGAGGAAGGGAACGAACTCCGCCCAGGCGTTGGTCCACAACCGGATGATCGCGGGATATTTCTTCTCCCATTTCTCACTGAATTCGGCGAAAGCGTCCAGCGCGGCGGATTCCGAGACCGCGGTGTACACTGGCTTGAGATCTTTCGCGATCGCCGCCCAATCCTTCCTCGATGCGTATTTGAACGAATTGCGCAGCAAATGCACGATACATGTTTGCACAATCGTCTGGGGCCACACCGTGGTCACCGCCTCGGGCAGGCCCTTCAGTCCGTCACACACGACGATCAGGCAGTCCAGGGTGCCCCGGTTCTTGATCTCCGAAAGAACCCGCATCCAGAACTTCGCACCCTCCCCGTCACCGTGCTCCCCAGCCCAGAGCCCCAGGATGTCCCGGGTGCCCTCGCAGGTCACGGCCAGCGCGACGTAGATCGGCCGGTTCGCCACGTTACCCTCCCGGATTTTCACATTCACACAATCAATGAAGATCACCGGATACACCGGATCCAGCGGCCGGTTCTGCCACGCCGCCATCCCCTCCACCACCCGGTCGGTAATAGTCGAAATCGTCTGCTTCGACACCTGGGCCCCATAAATCTCCGCCAAATGCGCGGAAATCTCACCGTGCGTCAACCCCTTGGCCGACAGCGAGATCACCAGATCATCAACCCCGGACAGTCGCCGCTGCCGCTTGCCCACAATCACCGGCTCAAACGTCGACTCCCGATCCCGAGGCACCTCGATCTGAACCGGCCCGGCCTCGGTCACCAGCGTCTTCGGCCGTGTCCCATTCCGCGAATTCCCGCCATTACGGCCCACCGGATCATGCTTGCCATAACCAAGATAATCATCCATCTCACCCTCCACAGCGGACTCGACCACCACCTTGGTCAACCGGCCCAGCAGCCCACCCTCCCCGGTCAGCTTCAGGCCCTCGGCCCGCGCCCGGTCGACCAGTTGCCGGACCAGCTGCTCATCCGAGCTCTCCGCCGGCTCGGCCGACATGTTCATCGTCACAGCAGTCACAGATGCCCCTCCAGTCTCGGGAGTTACACCGTTGAGATTACAGCCCCTGGGCCGATCCACCCGACGTCCCCGTACAGGCTGTCGGGGATCGTCAGGGTTCAGAAGATGGAGTTGATGATGTCGTCGCCGATGCCGAAGCCGGCTCCCATGGCGATGGCGCGACCGAAGTTGCCCCCCATGAACCGCGACAGCATCCCACCACCACCGCCCCGTTGCATGGTGTAGGCGGCCTGCGGCACGTAGACGGGCGGGGGCGCCTGGGTAGTACTGGGCTGGCTCGGGCTGGGGACTCGACAGGTGATTGACCGTCAGGTCGTGCATGGCTTGGAGCAGCGGTTGCATCTGCAGCTGTCCTGCTGGACCTGCAGGGCGATGGACTTCACATCGAGCAGGTAGTCCCGGGCGTTGATGTCACCCGCGCCAGCCGCCGCATGCAGCTTCTGGAATAACGCCTGGATGGCCTGCCCGGCCTGCTCAGTGTCGCGCTGCAGCTTGGCGTACTCGCTATCGATGGTCTCGGGGTTCATCTCAAGGTCCCTTTTCCGCAGAGGGCCGGAGGCTATCGCAGCACGTTGGCCGACGATCAGCCGCTGGCGGTCCACCAGCTAGCACGGCCCCAGGTTCGCGGGGGAGACCTGGTGGCTGCAGACTTGCCGATTGTGGCGGTGAGTCGCGGGTCTGAGGATGGGTCGACCGTAGGGGGCCCTTCCACAGTGGGGCAGGCGGTCGTGGTTCGGGAGCGGTGGGGTTACCGGCTGAAGCGGGCGTTGTTGGGCCGACCGCTGGTCACTGAGCGGTTGCGTGATGAGCGGTTGTCCAACCCGTTGGCGTTGGGGGTGTTGGCGCCGGATTGCATTTCTTCCTCAGCGTATGGCACCGAGGAGATGTTGTTGGAGTTGCTGCCGGTGTTCGGGTTGGCGGCGTTCACGCTGGTGTTGCCGATCACTGGGGTGGTGTTGTTCATCTTGGTGTTGGTGACGTTGTCCTACCGCGAGGTGGTGCAGGTCTACACCAAGGCCGGCGGGTCCTATGTGGTGGCGCGGGAGAATTTCGGACCGCGGGTGGCGCAGATCGCCGCGGTCGCTCTGTTGATCGACTATGTGGTGACCGTCGCGGTGCAGACCGCCGCGGGCACCATCGCGGTGGTCTCCGCGGTCCCGGCCCTGGGCCCCTACAGCCTGGAGATCACCGTCGGGGTGGTGGTTGCGCTGGCCTATGGCAACCTGCGCGGCATCCGAGAGGCCGGCCGCGCGTTCGCGCTGCCGACCTATCTGTTCTCGGTGGCGATCGGCGCGGTGATCATCACTGGGTTGGTGCGGGAGTTGCTGGGCGCGCTGCCGGTGTATGACCCCACGAAAATGCCTGGCACTGTCGGCGTCGGCACCGCCTCAATGCTGACCGGCGCCGTGGTGGTGTTGACGTTGCTGCGGTCGTTCGCCAACGGGGGCTCATCGCTGACCGGGCTGGAAGCGATCTCCAACGGGGTGAGCGCGTTTCGCAAACCCGAGGGCCGCAACGCCCGCCGGGTGCTGGTGGTGATGGCCTTCACGCTGGCCTTTCTGGTCGCGGGAGTGTCCTGGCTGGCTCACCTGACCCACGCCACCCCCTATCACAGCGGCTATCCCTCGGTGATTTCCCAGGAGGCGCGCGCGGTGTTCGGCCACGGCGCGCTGGGCACCGTGCTCTACGACGTGGTGCAGGCCGTCTCCGCGCTGGTCCTTTACACCGGAGCCAACACCAGCTTCAACGGCTTCCCGTATCTGGCCAGCTTCGTCGCCGGTGACTCCTTCCTACCCCGCCAACTCACCAAACGCGGCCACCGGCTGGTGTTCTCCAACGGCATCATCGTGCTCGCCGTAGTGGCTGTGGCGCTGCTGATCATCACCGGGGGCACCGTCGACGCACTGGTGCCGTTCTACGCCATCGGGGTGTTCACTGGATTCACCATGGCCGGGTTCGGGATGGCCAAATACCACCTCACCCAGCGCGAGGCAGGCTGGCGGCGCAAGCTGGTCATCAACGCCACCGGCGGTGGACTCTCACTAGTCGTGGTGACGATCTTCGCGGCGGTGAAGTTCACCGAAGGTGCGTGGGCAGTGGTGATCCTGTTCCCGATCCTGGTGTTCGTGCTGATCCGGCTCAACCGGGAGTACCGCGAAGAGGAGGCCGCGCTGGCGGCGCTGGCGCCGGTGGTGGATGTCGAACCCAACTGGGCCCGCCATGTGGTGCTGGTCTTCGTCGATCGTCTGGACCTGGCCACCCTGCGCGGGCTGCGCTACGCCCGCGGGCTGCGACCCACCCAAATCCGGGCGGTGCATTTCGTCATCGACGATGCGCGATCCGACTACCTTCTGGCGCGCTGGGAGCAGTTCCAACGCGGAGACATCGGCCTGGAGCTGCTCGAGTGCCGCGACCGCCGCCTCGGGCGAGCCAGTTTGGAGTTGCTCAGCCGCGTCGTGAGCGATGGCCGCACCGAGGCGACCGTGCTGCTTCCGCGGCGCAGCTACGGCCCGGTGGCTGGCCGGTTGCTGCACGACCGCACCGCCGACCACATCGCCGCCCAAGTCAGCCGGATACCCAATGCGGTGGCCACGATCGTCCCCTTCGACGTCCGGGAGCCGGTCAAGCGGCTGACCGCAGCGCACCGCGACGGGGAGAGCTTCACCCAAACCCGCCAACGCCTCTCCCCGCAGGCAGCCTCGACCTCCCCGCCACCCGCCTCGGCCGACGAGTTAGGCCGAGGCTGAACCGCCGAGGAGCCCGAGCTTGAGGGGAACTGCAGCCGGTGCTGGAACTACCGCCGAGGAGCACACTCTGTGCTGCGCACACAACCCCCGCGCCAGCGCGGCGACAACGAACCTGGCCGCGCGACTGATCCCCTCCGTACGCCGCTGATTACATCGACGCGTGATCCGTAGTGATCCGCGACGGCGGCGGTCATCGGATTCCTCCCGGGGTCGGTAGGAGGGACCAGCGCACGCCACCCTTCTCGACTCCTACAGTACTGTAGGAGGCTGGTGGGGTTGCCCTACTGTCGTCCCTCGTTAGTCACCGACGAAGGAAGTCGATCCGCTCCATGATCTACAGCGCGCGGGTTCGCCGTGACCAGCGCCTGCGGATTCCCAGCCGTCCGCTTCTGTGGATGACTATCGCGGGTTTCCTAGTTTTCGTCCTGCTGCTCGGGCTGGTCGCCGTGCGCTGGCCTCCGTTTCTGACCGCCGACCAAGCCGCCGACGGCGCTGCGCACGTCGATGTTCTCAACCAGCCGTGGCTGCTAGTCGCGGCCCGTGCAGCCACCACTGTCGGGAGCCCCTTGGTGGCCGACTTAGTCGGCGCGATCGTGATTCTGGCACTGCTGGTCACGGGGTTCTGGCGCGCCGCCGTGCTGGTAATAATGGCCCGGGTTGGTGAGCTGGCCTGCGAATCGGGCGCCAAAGTGCTACTCGCGCGACCCCGACCCACACTGCTCGACCCAGTGGACCACGCCTCCGGTTTCAGCTTCCCCTCCGGACACGCCGGCGGGTCCGCCGCCATCTACGGGGCATTGGGGCTACTGGCCGCCTCGTGGACTGTCCGGTGGGCACGGGCCTGCCTGCTCGCTGCAAGCGCGGTGCTCATTTCCGCCGTCGCCGCCTCCCGGATGTTACTGGGGGTGCACTACCCCAGCGACGTCGCGGCCGGAGCGGCACTCGGACTGGCCTGGGTCGGCGTTGCGGCACTCCTGGTCACCACTCTGCCCCGCGCACCGGATCACCAGCCCCACGTCCAACCAAACTGAACACCCCCGAGCCGCCGCCCAGGGAGCGTACTCGCTGGCTGCGGTGCCGCTACCGCGACAATTACGGCACCCGCAACCATGCCGACGTCAAGAAATGGCTGGCCAAACACCCGCGGTTTCACCTGCACTTCATCCCCACTTCCTCGTCATGGCTCAATCTGGTCGAACGATGGTTTCGGGACTTCGCCGGTGGCGGTGTTCAGCGCCGCGAACAGGTTCGTGGTTCCGTGGCGTGTGTAGTCATGGGTCCGCTTTTCGGTCTTGCAGAATGTCATCGGCAACAGTGGCTGTGTCCTATCCAGTGCCTGGATCTGCGTCTTCTCATCGATCGACAGCACCACGGCGTCCATCGGAGGGTCGAGGTAGAGCCCGACCACATCGATCACCTTCTCCTCGAAGTCAGGGTCGGTGGATAGCTTGAACGTCCCTTGACGATGCGGTTGAAGACCGTGCTCTCGCCACAACGCAGCCACGAAGTTATGCGAAATACAGATTCCCATCTCGCGTTTGAGATAGCGGGCCATCTCCCGGCTCGACCAATGTGACGGCCCGCTCTTCTCCGGCGGAGACTGACGAGTCAACGCCAAGATTTTCGCTCGGGCCTCACCTGAGACCTCGGGAGGTCGTCCTGTCGACACGCGATCGCTCAACCCGTTAATACCATGCTGCTCATATCGGGCGATCCACTTATACACCGTCAGTCTCGTAGTTCCCGCCATCCGTGCTATCTCAGGGACCGAATGTCCCTCCGCGCGCCACAACACGATCTGCGCCCGCGCCGAGGTTGATCCGTCATAACCTTCACGACGAAGCAGTGACTCAAGGCCAACTCGATCCTCATGTGTTAGTTGCACGCCAAGAATTATGCACTAAACTGAACCAATGTGAAGTACATTCAGTTACGACACCCTAGGTGCTCTGATCGCATCGACCCGCACTGCTTGCCTGCAGGATTGCTGAGCCTGCTGAGCGCCTAGGTGGGTGTTTCGACGAGGGGCGGAAAATGCACCAGTCCTATCCCTCGCGAAGACCCAACACCCGATCAGGCGCGCCGTGCCGCGCCCGATCGTCACCCCGCAGCGGCCACCAGTCCACGATGTGCGTCCTCGAACGCCTTCGCTACGTCAGCGGAGATCCGACCACGGTCCGACACCTGACGGCCAGCTTCGCGGGCCCATGCGCGGATCGCAGCAGTCTGCTCACGATTCGCGCGGGGAGTCGCGGACCGACGAGAGCGACCATTCGACACGGCGGCAGGCTTGCCGACCTTACGTCCCGCGTTCGCGTAGTCCGCGAGAATGTCCCGCAGAACGCCCGCGTTGTTTGCCGAAAGGTCGATCTCAAACTCGACGCCATCCAGGCCGAAGCTCACCGTCTCATCAGCGGCCTCGCCCGTCATGTCATCAACGAGCGTGGTCTCTACCTTGCGCGCCATGTAGGTCTCCTAAGTTGAGGGATTGAAGCTTATGCAGAAGCCCTTTAAAGAGCTTGAACATTTCGGCGTGTCGTAACCAGTAGGGCAATGGTCCCAACGGGAGAATTTGAAGGCTACGCCAATAGTCTTCACACCCCGGAGGGACCATTGCCAGGCCAGGCTACTACGGGACTCACGTCCGAGCAATTCGACGAGCTCGTTGACCGCGTCGAACAGCGAGTGGTCTGGAATAGCGGACAAGGCAGACCCAGAGAACTGACGCTTCGTCAGGCGGTAAAAGCAGTCGTTACCTACTTCCGCACCAACATCACACAGGAAGTGATCGCCGAACTGCTGTTCGTTGATCAATCCACGATCTCCCGAGCGATCGGTGACCTGGAAGAAATCATCGCCGAGGCGCTCGACGAGTTCGTGCCCGAGCTGCCCGAGGACATTGAGGGCCGAGTCGCCGTGGTCGACGGATCGCTGTGTCCGTGCTGGTCCTGGGCCGATGCACCCGAGCTATACTCCGGCAAGCACAAGACCACGGGCCACGCCCACCAGTTCGTCTGCGATCTGTCCGGGAACCTGATGCACATCTCCGACCCCCTGTCCGGAAACACCCACGATGCAAAGGCCATGCACCAGACCGGCCTGAACGAACTTCTCCACCACGACAACGCTATCGGCGACAAAGGCTACATTGGAACCGGCATCACCACCCCGTACCGCAAACCAGCCGGCGGGGAGCTCCTCGACTGGCAAAAAGAGTTCAACACCTCGATCAATAAGATCCGCTACGTGATCGAACGCGCGATCGCTCATTTCAAGGCTTGGCGCTGCATGCACACCGACTACCGCAGGCCCGAGCGCACCTACCCCACAGCCTTCAACGCCGTCCGAGCACTCCACTTCTTCACACTACGTTTCGCATAAGCCTCATTGTCTGGCGCCAATGATAGAACAACGGTCAGCTGAAACTCTAAGCAGGGTGTGTCCCTGCCAGGCAGGGTACCGCATGCACCGTTCGCGGGTCCGATCAGCTGTATCAGGCTCGCTGGCCATGGCCCGGCAGCAGGTTGGTCATGCTTGCGGTATTGGCGTATGATGCGCCGGGACTGTCCACATTCGGACGGGGCACCATTGTATGCTTCGGCGATCAACCGGTCGACCGCATGAGCGTGCGCGCATATCAAGCAGATGAGTACTTTCGGATCTCATGACATGCGCCGCGGTTGCATCAGGGGTGGTGCGGTCAGCTCACCTGCCAGCGCAACGTGAGCTTTGGATCCTCATGTTCCTTCTCGGGTTCGCGGATCTCAAGCTCGTAGTTACCGATCCAGTTCTCACCGCAGTCGGTCTCCATAGGCCGCTCAAGCTTGGCGATCGCAAGGAGGTGCGCCCGGAACGAGTCAGGACGGCTGATGTCCTCACACACATGCCGAGCCGGGTAGCGGCGACCATCGGGTCCACGAACGGTGATCGCCCACAGTCGCGGCGTTGCCGTTACGGTCTCATCGGTGTTCTGCTGGCGACGGTGATCCGGTAAGACACGCGTCCCGATGTCATCAGCGGCGCGTGGGTCCTGGTCTGCATTGCTGAGGGCCTGCCCGATGACAGTGGCCCGTCGACCTCGGCTGACCTCTACGAGACCCTCGCTGCTTAGCAGCGCGATGACGCGATGAGCCGTGCCGACTGAGATTCCGTGCTGCTCGGCGAGCTGCTTATGCGTGGGTAGCTGCGCGCCGAGCGGCAGCTCACCTGAAGCAATCTGTGCGCGCAGTTCGGTAGCGATTCGCGGGTACATTGCGTCACCACCGCTGCCGCGGTGTGGAGCCGGTGCGACAGCCGCGTCGGGCCGGGCGGGTAGCCGGGCGAACAGGCTCGTGGCCGCGCGCTGGTCGCTCTCGGACACCCATGCTGCGTAGACCTTGAGCGTCGTCGTTCCCCCGCCACCGTGCCCGAGCCGACCAGCCACCGTGCGGACGTCGACGCCCGCGGAGATCAGCTCGGTGGCGGAGTAGTGGCGCAGCTTGTGGATCGTCGTTGAGATGCCGAGGCGCCGGCTGTCGATGCTCGCTGAGCAAGGAGAGGGTTTCCGGATCAAGGGCGATGCGGCGGTGCTGGTGGGTCTTGGTGTCCTTCTCCCACGTCCGGCCGCTGCGCTGGCCGATGCTTCTTTCCAGCATCAGCACACCGGCCGCCAGCTCGAGATGGCGCCACCGGATGGCACAGAGCTCCCCGCGGCGAAACCCGGTGACCATGGTCAACCAAATCAGCATGGCCCAATCCGGGTCCTGCCAGGCTTCACTGAGAATCCGTGCGGCCTGCTCGGCGGTGGGCGGCTGCGGGTTCAGCTTGGGCTGGGGCGGCGGGACGGCCTGCGCGATGGGGTTGGTAGCGATCCAGCGCCATCGCACGGCCCGCTTCAGTGCGCCGCTGAGAATGAAGTGGATGTACCGGATGCTCCCGTTCGACAGCGGCCGGCACTGGTGCGCCTTGCGCCGGTTGTCGCACTGGTGCGGGCCGTCGGTTCGGTGATCGATGCGCTGCCGTTGGCCGCAGTGGTCCCGGCAGCGCCGGAGTTCGGCGTAGAACGAGTCGAACAGATCGCCGTCGAGTGCGCCCACCTTCACCGAGCCGATCAGTGGCCGGATGTGTTTCTCGGCCAGGCTGCGGTAATTCGCGACGGTGTTCACCTCTAGCTCGGCGAGCTCGAAGTGGCGATCGAGCAGCTGATCAACGGTGGCGTTCGTCCGTGGGTTGCGCCGCTCGTCGACCTGGTTTGCCAGCCGGTGTAGGGCCTTCTGCGCCTCGGCGTGGGCGCTGGGGCTGGCCGGGATGCTCTCTCGCAGGTAGTGGCGTCGCCCGGTCAGCGGATCGGTCCCGGCGTACACCGAGACCCGCAGCCCGCCGCTGGGCAGCTCCTCGATGCTTCCGCGCTGCCGCCTCGTGCGGCGTACGGAGGGTGCAGCCATGGGACGCACTGTAGCGCGATTCGCACCACGTTTGATTCCACGCGATCGAGCCCAGCTCTCATCCTGAGGCTGTTTTCCCAGGTGAGAGGTGGAGCCGCCTCGGGGAATCGAACCCCGGACCTGCTCATTACGAGGGGGCTGAGGAACACCGACCGTGACCGCTACCAGCGCTCATGGTTCCTCGATGACAGGCGTGAGACGCCGACGCCCGACCTAGTCGCCACAGTTCGTGACCATGTTGGTGACCTCACCGTCCACTGTGGAGAACTTGGCCGCGCGGGCACGTCGGCCTCCATCAACTGCTGCATCACCTGCAGCCCAGCGCCGACCGCGAGCGCGAGCAGCCCCTCCTGCATGTCGGTGGCGATTCCTCCAGCGCCACGCTCACCGTCTCCGGCAGCGCCAGGCGCCCGGCAGCGTGCGAATCGAGCACTCCACTCTGATAGTTATTGCTCACGGTGGTCCCCTTCTCGTCGGAGTGACTTGACGGTCGCCCGACACCTACCACCAGGCAGGCATCGAGCGGGGGACCGCCACCTCAACTTCTACGACTCGCGGGACAACCTCAAGCGCCCGCGCCACATCCGCGAGCACATCAAGCCGACGGATCTCCCGCTCGCCACGCTCGATCTTGCTCAGCCAATCCTCAGTCCGACCCACCAAGTTAGCGAGAACAACCTGGGGCAGGCGCCGCGGCGACGCCGGTAGAAGGCGATGCGCTCGCCGATACTGAGCTGCTCACCCGCACCACGCACGTGCCCACGCTATCAACGGCGCCCAGCCTGACCGCCCGCCACGTGCGCCTACACTCGCCCAACCGTGGGTCGGAGGTTGCCTCACGGCACCGCCGATAGCCATGGGGCTGAACTCGGCGCGGCAGGTCACGGCCACATGAAAGGCTGGGCACCTCGCGAAGATGGCAGGGCCTGAGGGTCTCGGTTCGGGTCCGTACGACCGCGGCTGATGTTGCTGTAGACCATGCGACTGGGCGGAAGGGGTTGGCGACCCTTGCTGAACGGTGCGACTGTCGACGGTTCGCGCTGCCAACTGTATCGGGTATTATGCATACACTTTACAGAAATTCTGACAGAAACACTCTTGCAATGGAGCGACCGTGCGCCGGTTTCCCTTACATAAAGTCCCGAGCATTGTGCCGCTGGGCGGCATCCTACTATCGGTTCTACTCGCGACTTTATCGTGGCGAATTGGCTCGGCCAACGCGGTGGAGTCAGTTATTCTTGGCTTGATCGGCACTATCCTGTCTATACAATTTGCGATACTTGTTCGCCAGGAAGAAAATTACGAGCTCGCCGAGTTACTCGCAGGTCCCGCGTGGCTCCGCGACTCGATCAAGAAAGTGGCGGCCGATGGGGCGGTCATCTCCACTGACTTTCGCGGTACGCCGATAGAGCAAGAAGCACGCCATCTGTTGCAGGATTTTCGTGCCGACTTCAGCAACCTCCGCCTAGGTCGATTGCGCCGGGGTCCGGAAGATTCACACTATCTCATTCAACATGCCCGAGACGCGAAATCGCAAATCCTCGCTGCGACTAACGTCGGTCAAGGTATTGGGAGCCCACATTGGTGGCGAGGAGGAGGCGGCGTAGCCTACCTCAAAGAAAATAAAGCGGCTGTCCAGCGCGGCGTTTTAATTCAACGAATCGTAATCTACTCTGAAGATCAGCGCAAGGATGCGTTTGACTTGGCGACGGAGCACTATGCGGCTGGAATTCAAGTGAAACTTGCGTTGCGCGAGACGTTGCGACCCGAGCAAAGAATTAACTACGCAATATGGGACGGCCGGGTTTCCTGGGAAGCTCAAATGAACGCTGACGGAAATCCAATTGCTACCATCTACTGCATGGAAGCCGCGGATATCCGTCGGCTCACCGAAATACACCGTGCACTCTGGACCAATTCAATCGACTATACTCCGCAGCTTCACGGCTAGACTCACGATACAGTTGTGGACGTCGGATCATGGTTCGGTGAGTATTGGCACATAAAAGACGCCCGAGCATCGCGGACAGTCTTCCGGCGGCACCTTGGTGGCTTTTGAGTGCCGCGGAGACAGACTTACGCCCGATATAGCCGCAGCTCACGACATTGGCTTGTGCGCCCACTGGCCGATCATGAGCCATGACAACGGCGTCAGACCGCGAGTGGTGAGCAGCTCATAGCGCAGCTCATGTTCAACGGTGTTAAGTACTTCTTCCTCGGTTGCGAGGCCGTACTCAACGATCTTGGTAAGTAAACTCCGCGTGATGAGTACCCAACGACGATACGCCACGGCGCCTTGTCCAGCATCGACGGCAATCTCGGCGAGTGGCCGTGGCTCCGGCTCTAGTCCGGCGTCGAGCATCCGCCAATACAGTTCTGTGCCGATTCCCAGCCGCGCACCTGAGCGCGCGAAAGTTGCACTGAGGAGGTTTTGTAAGGATGCGAGTACGGGCTGATTTATGGCGGACGGCACTTCGCCCATCCACTCATGGAACGCAACGACACCACCGGGACGGATCCGCTCAGCAATGAGCTGCAGGGCTACAGTCGGGTCGCTCGTGAACATGAGCACCAACCGGCCAATCGCGGCATCAAAGAGTTGCTCGGCTTCGATCGATCGAGCATCTCCCTGGTAGAACGTGACATTAGTGAGCCGCTGCTCGACCCGCCGTTTTTCCGCGACCTGGATTGCCTCTGGATCGAGGTCAACACCGACGACGCGACCCTGTGGGCCGACCAGCGCACTGACCAGAAAACTGACGTCACCGACACCGCAGCCGACATCGAGCACATGCATACCGGCACAGACCCCGGCCGCACGCAGCATCCGTTCGGTGAGAGGTCGAAGCAAGTCAGCCTGTTCGATCAACCGGTCGTACTCAGCACTCGTCCGGCCGAGTGCGTAGTCAGTGTCCTCCATCGGCGTCCCCGATTAGCAACGTTCCTCATGTGGATCAATCGCGCGGAAGAAGCCTAACGCGTACTCCTCAGACAGGACAGCGCTAGTCGCTCCCTCTGGCGGTACTGGACGCGCGACGGAGCGCACGTGGCTCAGTGGTTCAGCCGCAACCAAGCCCTCGGGGATCGGGAGGTGCTCGACTTAGCTAGCGCCACCAGTGGCGGTCCCACCGGTGCTGGCAGCGCCACTGGTGCCGCTAGCACCGCCGGTGAGCGTGTTGTACTGATTACCCTCGATGAAGAAGACAAAGATCATGTTACCAGTGATGGTCGTACCGTTGCCCGCGCCACCAGTACTGGCGGCACCCGTGGTCGCGGCCGTGCTGCTGCCGGTGCCGGTAGTGCCGCTGGTGGCGGTAGTGCCGGTGTTGGGAGTGCAGCAGATCATCGACATGACGGTGCGCGCCGGTAGCAGTTCGACGTACTGTCGTTTGATCTCCATAAAACTCAGTGCGTCAGACATCAGGTCCTCCTAGGAACAAGGTGCCCCGATGAACCGGGGCACAGCCAGCACATCATCGACATTCTGTCCGATTTGACCCCTTTACTCTCCTAGGAGAATGACCAGGCGGCAACCACCAGCACCACGTAAATCCCGCAGATAGATTACCTAGCCCGAAAGGGTCGCGCCCAGCGAAGTGGTGTATGAGATGACCGGGCGTGATCCTGTGGATACTTTAGGTGTTAATGTTTCAGTGGTCACGGTCGGCCCGCCACTAGCGGTTCAATAGAGAATCGTTGGTAGCCGCTTGACCGCCAAACATTCTATCGGAGAGTTATCCGGGCTCTTGGTGACTGGTGCGACGGAGAATAATCCGGCCGATAAGGGTGAGGGCACCCGTACCGAGTAGGAGCGTAGCTGGATTAGACGGGCTGATGCGCTTGGCTGTACATGCCGACGAGCGTCGGCCGCATTGCGGCGAGACGGTGGTGTTATTCGAACAAGCGGCGACTCATTCTCACGCATCGTGCTGGCGTCTACCGGCCATGTCGACGCGGTAGTTCGGAGAACCCAACGATCACCCGTATGTGACATGGAAGGAGAGGGAGGCGCGTGTCACCTGCGGCAGAACCCGGTGACCTGACCGTCCACTGTGGAGAACTCCCACGGCCGCGCACCATCTGTGCTATTTCTTCCTGGGTGGGTCTGCGCTGCCCGTTCGGAGTAGGAGGAGCAGATAGGCCGCGAGAGTTGAGTCGTCGGTGACGAGCCCATCGCGGATCATCCCGTCGAAGTCGCACTGCGAGACCCAACGTTGGCGCATGTCCTGTTCTTCGTGCTCGCGAGCGTGCTCTCCGGCTTCGAGCCCGTCGGCGACGAACACGGCGAACCCCTGGCTGCTCATACCCTTGGCCGGGTGCAGATCGCCGAGGTGGTAGAGCCTGAGCGCGCGGAGGCCGGTCTCCTCAGCGAGTTCCCGGCGGGCGAGATCTAGTGGGTCGCCTTTCTCCCGATTGGGTAGGGTCCCCTGCGGAAACTCCCACGACCGGTGTCCGACCGGGTAGCGGTACTGCTCAACGAGATGGAAGCCGTCACGGTCGATCGGGATGATGAGGGCGAAGTCCGGTTTTTCGACATAGGAGTAGATACCCTCGGACCCGTCCGGTCGACGGATTACGTCCTCACGCAAGGTCATCCACGGATTGCTGTAGACGATGCGCGAGGACACCTGCTCGATCGAGGGTCCGCTGTGGCGGTGAGCGTCAGGTCGTCGAGTCATAGCGGTAGACGAGCTCGTGTCGGTCGCCAACGACGATGCGATGGGTGAGGTCGAGGATGCGGCCGTTCTGGTCGTAGCACCGGCGCCATAGGACGAGCACTGGTTCCGACGCAGCGATCTCCAACTGTGTCTGTTCCGTCGCGTTTGGAAGCCTGCACGTCACGGTCTCCTCGAAGTGCAACTGGTATCCGAGCTCCTCCATCCGGGAGTACATGCCACCCGGGCCAGTGTCGATCTGGCGCAAGATCGGTAGTTCATCGACGAGGGCTTGTCTGATGTAGCTCGTCGAAAGCTGCACGCAACCATTACCGTTGATTCCTTGACGCCGTGCGCGGCGGAGCACAGGAGCTCCGGTTGGCACGCCAAGGCCTTGGGCAACCGACACGTCGGCGGTGACCGCGCTGACGGTTGTCTCGGTATAGGGCTCGCGGCCCGCCCTGGTAGCCGAGACGTGGAACCCACGCCATGTGCCGACTTGCTGGGTGACGTCATCGGCTGCACGACGGAGGGCGTTGCCGAGCCCGACCTGAGCGCCTGTGCCACTGGCTAACGTGACAATGCCCCGCTCTCCCAGGATACGAAGTGCACGTCGCACGGTGGATCGGTCGGCGTCGTACTCCTGAGCGAGCTCACGCTCCGAGGGCAACCAGGACCCCTCCGCGAAGGTGCCCGCAGTGATCCGCTCTGCGAGCGCGTCCGCCAGGCTGTGCGCTTTCGCGGGTGGTCTTGGCATCTCCGGTCCATTGTTCGGTTGATCAGGTTCCAAGCCTAGATAACCCGACCATAGACCGCACAATCGGCCCGGTACCTCCGCTGCCCTTCGTCTATATATCCTGCCGCACGAGTTCAGGAGAGCCGACTGCTGGATGGCTTATGGTTGTGCTACCGTAGACCTACCAAGGTACGGTGCTGTAGCGCCTCCGCCCCCCGGGCTGGCGGGCCGAACGAAAGGACCTCGTCCATGAGCGACACGAGCGCCCGGCCCGGCGAGATTACGCCGTCGGTGGCCCACATGCAGCAACGGTCACGGTTCTTGGAGATTGGCGTGGCCGCAGAGGTCGACGGCCGCGGACGCAGCGATGCCCTCGCCGAGTTGGCGCGGAGGGTGGACTGATGAACACCCTCAACCATCTGACGACGGTGCAGCTCAACGGCGAGGCGGTTGCGGTGTACCGGCCTGCGGACCGGCGCTGGTCGGCGCTGGTAACAGTGACCGCACCAGTGACCCTGACCCTGGATGAGGTAGCCGCCGCGCTGTTCATATTTACCTGGGAATCGGCCCAGCCGGTTGACGACCTGGCTGACGATGACCGCGTTCGGGTGTTGGTCGCCGAGGGGGTAGTCAACTGGGGCTGCGATGAGCTTGACGAGATCTACCGCAACGTCATGGCCGCAATTGCAGCTAGCGAAGAAGCCGCCGAGTTGCTGGCCCACTGCCGGTACCGGGCCTCTGCCGTGTTCGCACCGACGGGAGCGCCTGCCTGTAGTCCCGTGATCGAGGCAGTCGATAGCCAGGACGACCTGACCCCGTAGAGTAAATTCCAGCTGGGGGCCAAACGCGAGGACCACGGCTAATCCGCTTGAGCTGGAATGGCATACCGGTGAGTGCGCCATCGATCGCCTGGCTCAGCGGTCTCGCTGTATTCAAGGGTGATCCCGTCGGCGGTTGTCCACCAGTGACGTTCAACGAGTATCGGTGACCCAAGACGCAGCTTTAAGTCGGCGGAGGCCTGCTCTGAGGCCGGGAACGCAGCGTACTGGTCGCACCCCAACTCTGCCCGTTTCCCTGTTTGTGCCTCTAGGTAGCCAAGCACACCATTGGACAGCGGCTCCGCGATCAGCAGGTCAGGGGCGACGTCGGCGAACTCCCCCCTGATGTAGCTGGTGGACGTCTCAACCGGCGTGTCGCTCTCGTCGTAGGCGATCCGCCACCGGCGGATTATTGGGTCTTCGTCTTCGAGGCCGAGCGCGTGAGCGATCTGCTCCGGTGCCGGGGTGATCTCAGCACCGAGAATTACCGAGTAGTACCCAGGTGGGTAGAACTGCCCAGTGGTTCTTAGGTGGATCGCCAGCTGCTCGGCACTGTGAGCCCCGGCTGGCGAGGCTACAAACGTGCCCGCACCGGGCCGAGATGTAGCCAGCCCTTCCGCTTGGAGAGCCTTTAGAGCCCGTGTCGCGGTCGTGTTCGCAACGTGCCACCGGTCGGCCATCTCACGGACCGACGGGAGCGGCTGCCCGGGTCTGAGTTCGCCCCGCTCGATCCGTTCCCGGTAGTGGCGGGCGATCTGGAGGTAGGGCGGCTCGCCGCGGGTGATCGCCTCGGTCATTGGAGTCATCCCTAGGTGTCGGTGTCATTAGGACGCCATCAACTGTACTCCCATGGGGTTGCTACCAGGAGGTCCTCACCGCTGCACCGAACCGTACTACTGACACTCTTGTCATCGTTCTCAGTACGGTGTAACGTAAGTGTCATCAGTACAGTGCTGTAGCGCCTCGGCCCCCGAGGCCGGCGCGTCGAGCGAGAGGACCCCTACATGAGCGACACGAGCGGCCAGCCCAGCGGACTCACAGCGTTGGTAGCCCGCAAGCAGCAGCGTCCCCAGTTCTTGACAGTCGGCGAGGCCGCACAGGCCATGCGAGTGAGCGACGACCTGGTCTACGACTTAATCCGGGCGGGCGAGTTCCCTGCTATCAAGCTCAGGAACCGCTACGTCGTGCCGCTCCGCGCGCTGCAGCAGCTGGAAGCGGACTCCTTGTCGGCCGGTTCGGTCGTCGACGTCGCCGAGTGGACTGGTTCCTGGCTCGGTGAGCAACGGCAGGGGAGCTCGGCGTGGGTCGGCTGACCGCCTCGGTGCCGTTCATCGTCGAGCCTGCCGCCGAGGCCCGGAAAATGACTGTCCAGCAGTTGCTCAACGTGCTGATGCGTTCTCCGGCCGAGGCGAAGCCATGCACCCGCCTGGGTGCCGATCGGCTGGATTGGTTACGGCCAGCGGCGTCGCGGCTGGCCGATCGCCGAATGGCAGCTCAGGAAGAGATGCGCGCTCGGCGCATGTGCGCACGCTGTCCGGTGAGAGACGAGTGCCTTGAGCTGTCCCTGCGTGGCCAGCCAGTAGAAGGCGTGCAGGGCGGGGCGACCGAACGTAGCCGCCAGACGCTTCGTCATCGCCGACGGTCGCCCAATCCGACAGCTTTGCCTAACACAAACCGTCACCACCGCATGTCCCGACCCGGCGGTTAGACGCCTGGACAGCTCCCCGCCGGGTCGGGTTCCCCAACCACTCGCAAGCAATCGAGGTAATCGGAATGCTACAGACCCATATCTGTGTGAGTGTCCACTGTGGACAGTGTGGAGCCAGACCAAACGGGCTGGAGTCCGAGGGACGCTGGCCCACCGAGGCCGCTGCGCTGGACGCGGTGATAGCCGACGGCTGGCAGATCGAGCCCAACGGACAACTGCTATGCCCGGAGTGCGGGCCGATGCTGGGCCGCCGCGCCGACGACGCCCAGGCTCAGCCGCTGGACCGATGGCACACCAATGACCCCGCCGACATCACCCAGCCGGACGCCCGTGGGCTGTTGGCGGCGGAGGTGTCCCGATGATGCCTGGGGGACGGCGGGGGCCTGCGGAGCGGGCTGCGTCGATGGTGGCGAGTCGTGATCGGTTGACGGAGGTGTATGCGGAGTATCGGCCGTGGGCGGTGCGGTTCATCTCCGGCCGGGTTCAGGATCGGGATAAGCAGGTAGCGGAGGACTTAGCGCAGGACACCTTCCTGCGGGCGTGGCCGACCTTGGCTACAGCGGAGTTCACGGCGGCGTCGCCGCCGCGTCCGTGGTTGGCGACTATCGCTCGGCGGGTGGTGGCGGAGCACTACCGGTCTGGGCCCGGGTTGCAACGCGCCGCCGAGTCACCGGTCGCGGAGGATTCGCCGGTGTGGCAGACGGCAGCTGCCGCACCCCAGGCAGATGCCGCCGATGACGTTGTGACCGACCGACGTCAGGCCGCGCTGACAGCAGCGTTGAACGGGTTGCCGGTGGCGACCCGGCGGGTGTTGGAGCTGCGTTATCTCCACGGCCGGTCGCGGCGCGAGGCCGCGCAGGAGTTGGGGCGCGGGACCGCGACGGTGGACCGTCGCGCGGCCGCGGGTCTGGCCGCGTTGCGCGGGGATGCCGTCTTAGAGGCGGCGGTCACCGTGCGGGAGGACCCACTGGCCCGGGCCCGGCGGTCGGTGACCGAGGTACACGAGCGTGTCGCCGGGCCGGGCACTCATGTCGCCGAGGAGGGCCGGGCGCGGCAGTTGGCTCGGTGGCACGCCGACGACCAGGCCGCCGCGGCGCCGCACCGCCGTGATGACCGCAGCGTGCCGGTGTTGGCCGCTGAGGGTGGTGCGCCATGACCGGCCCGGACCAGCCCAGTGGGCGCACCCAACCTGGCGGTGTGGTCAGCGGGACCGATCTGTCCCGCGAGGTTCCGGTGGTGCGGTTGGCGTGCACGGCCTGTCAGCTGGTGTGGGAGCCGGATCTCGCGGCTTTCGGCACCGGCACCACGGGTTGTCCCCGGTGTAGTGGGTGGACTTGGATCGCGCAGCTGGGCACCGCGCCTGGTGATTGTGGTGGTGTGCGATGACCGCCGCGCCCTTGACCACCCGGCCGGACCTGGCGTGTTCGACGGTCGATCCGGAGTTGTTTTTCGGCCCGGATGACAGTGCCGTAGCCGGCGCGATGTTCGGGTGGGAACGGCGGGCGGTGGCGGTGTGCACCGGCTGCCGTGTGGGCGCCGGGTGCCTCGCGTCGGCGTTGGAGTTCCCCGTTGACGAGCAGTACGGCGTGATCGGTGGACTGACCGCGGCCCAACGTCGTGCGCTGCTGCGGGCCTCGGGACAGCGGCCGACTCGCACGGCCCTCGCCCAGGACGCCCCGGCTCAGGCGGTCGCGCTGCACGAGGCGGGCGTGGGGCCACGGGCGATCGCCCGGCAACTCGATGTCGGTGAACGCCGGGTCCACCGCTGGCTCCAACGTCACCGGGCCGGGCACCAGCCACTCAGCCACCGTCCCAGCAAGCGGGTGTCGGCATGACCGCCCCCGGCGGGTGGGAGCTGATCGCGGCCGCCCAGGCCGGTGACCGGGACGCCTTCGGTCAGCTCTACACCGACTACGCGGGACGAGTGTCGCGGTTCGTCGGCAACCGACTCCGCGACCGTGGCGCCGTCGAAGACCTCACCAGCGAGACGTTCGCCCGGGCGTTGCGCCGGATCGACTCGGTGAGCGACCAGGGCCGGGATGTGGGCGCATGGCTAACCGTCATCGCCCGCAACTTGGTCCTTGATCACGTGAAGTCGAGCCGGCATCGGTTGGAGACAACCACCGCCGAGATCGACGACACCAACAGTGATGACCGGCAGGACAGCCCTGAGCAGGCGGTGATCCGGCGCGACGCCGCGGCCGATGTCCGGCGTCGGGTCGCCCAGTTACCGACCGATCAACAGGAATGCATCCGGCTGCGCTACTTCCAAGACCTCTCCATCGCCGAAACGGCGGCGGTCATGGGCCGCAACGACGGCGCAATCAAAGCACTGGCCCACCGCGGCATCGAAGGGCTCCGCACCTCCATGGCCAAAGACACCCGGACGGTAGCACCGACACGGCAGGCGGCGCCCGATCCGCTGGACCGGGCGCGGCACGCGGTGACCGAGGTCCAACAACAACGGGCCGACCAAGCCCACAAGGACCGGGCGCGGCAGTTGGCCCGGTGGCACACCGACGACCAGACCGCCCGCCACCAGAGCCGGCGGCAGGACCTGGCGTTGACCGCTGAGGATGGCGCGCCATGACCGGCCACCGCAGCACTACCACCCCTGTGCGACTCCCCGATCCGGCGGTCGGTCCGCCAAGAACGCCCGCCGGGTCGGGGTTGTCGACCACTCCCCTTCGAGGAGACCAACCAATGTTACAGACCCGCACGTGCGTGACCACCGGTTGTGATCAGTGCGGTCAGGACTGTTTCGACGATGAGGATTTCGAGCCGCACTGGCCCACCGAAACCGCCGCGCTAACCGACCTGGCCAACCAAGGGTGGCAGGTGAGCGGGGCGCGGTTGACGTGCGGTCAATGCGCGGCAGCGAGGGCGTGTCAGACCCACGGACATCCATTCAGTGCGTGGCGGGACTGCGGGTGCGAGCAACGCAGTCTCGACCACCCAGCAGGCCCTGGCGGGCAGTGCGCGATGCAGTGGCGGACCTGTCAGCGCTGCGAACACCACGAGCAACGCCCGACCCCCAGCGACAGTCAGGGGGCGGCGTCATGACCAGCCATCAGATCTGGGCGATGGCGGTGGTGATCTGGCTCCTGGGGCTGTTCACCGCCTGGTGTATCGGCTACGCCACCCGGAACCGCCACCACCCGGCACAGCACAACAACCTGGCGGGTCAACTCGCCCGGGTCCGCCTCGAGCGGGCCTCGGCGCTGGATGACCTCGACCACCTCGATGACGCCCGCCTCCACTGTCAGGCCCACCGGCTACCCGCGCCGGCGCCGGTGGCGGTTCATGTGCACCTGGCCGCGCCGCTGCCCTGGCCAGCACACCAGCCCGCGATGCCGCTGGGTGCCCCCCGTTTTCTTGATGCGATGCCGGTCCTGCCGGTGAAAGAGGTGCAGTCATGAACCGGATGAACCGGCGCATCACACGCAAGTCCCTACTCCCGAGAGCGGCTCTGACTGGGGCGGGCCTGATCGCGGTGGGGTGGGTGATGCAGTGGATGCCTGAGGGCACGCCGGGGCGGGTGTACTGGCCCTGGCTGCTGATCACCGGCGTCCTTGCCGTGCTCGGCGTAGGAGGAGTGTGGCGGACCCGGCGGCGCGGCTCAGCCGGCCTGGTCAACCGGTGGGCCCGCAAGGGCCGGCGCAATCACGGGTTGGCCAGTCCGTGGGCGATCCTGCGAGTCGCCTCCGCACTCGCGATGCGCCACAAAGCGACCGTGTTGCGCCCAGGGCTGCGCCAACTGGGATGGCGCCGCTGGTTCGTCCCCGCCCTGGCGGTAGCCACCCCACTGGCCCGGGTCGGAATGTTGCGGGTGTGGTCCCCCGTCGAAGACGTCACCCTGCGCATCGGAGGGCCGCGGACCGGCAAGACCGGGGAGTTGTGCGGCCGGATCCTCGACGCCCCCGGCGCCGTGATCGCCACCTCCACCCGCACCGACATGATCGAACTCACCGCGGCGTGCCGCGCGCGGATCGGTCCGGTGCACATCTTCAACCCCTCCGGCCTCGGCGGGATCGCGTCGACCATCACCTTCAACCCGCTGTCCGGGTGCGCCGACCCGAAGACAGCGACCTCACGGGCGACGGATCTGCTGGCCGCCGGCGCCGCCCCCGGAGGTAGTGGTGGGGATCGGGAGTACTGGACCGGGCAAGCCCGCCGAGTCCTAGCCGCACTCATGCACGCCGCCGCCCTGGGCGGCGCCTCGATGACCGACGTCCTGGCCTGGGTCGCCGACCCCGACGCCGCCGCCCCGAAAGTAGAGCAGTTCCTGCGGCGGTCCCCGCAACCGGCCTATGAGTCCGACGCCGCGCAGTTCCTCGACACCAACGAACGCACCCGATCCAGCATCTGCGCCACCATCATGCCCGCCCTGGGCTGGTTGACCGATGCCACCGCCGCCGCAGCCGCACAGTCCGGTGACTTCGACGTCGCGAAGCTGCTGGAATCTCGTGGCACGGTGTACCTGCTCGGCGCCGACGACGGCCAAGTCGCCCCCCTGGTCACCGCCCTGACCGGGCACATCGCCCGGGAAGCCCGCCGGATCGCCGCCACCGACTCCGCCCTGGCCTGTCAGGGTCGGTTGGATCCACCGCTGACGATGGTCCTGGATGAGGCCGCGCTGATCTGCCCCATCCCACTGGACAACTGGACCGCCGACATGGGCGGGCGCAACGTCACCATCCACATCGGCGCGCAATCCCGCGCCCAGCTGAGGCAACGCTGGGGCGACACCGGCGCCGCGGCGATCCTGAACAACACCGCCACCCTGCTGATCTACGGGGGGACCCGCGACCACGACGACCTCACCGCCTACTCCACCCTCACCGGGGAGCGGTATGAGGAAACCCCGACCTGGGACGACGACGGTCTAGTCCGGTCCCTGACCCGACATCGAGTGCCGGTGCTGTCCCCAGCGCAGATCGCGCAGCTCCCGGCGCGGCATGTGGTGATCATCCGGCGGGGGATGGCCCCAGCGGTGGGCACCGTGGAAATGGCGTGGAAACGCGCCGACGTCAAAGCCGCCCGCCGCGCCGCCGCCTGGGGCGAGCGGACCGAGCGGTGGGCGATGGCCTGGGAACAGGCCCAGGACCGGCTCACCGAATGGGCCGAGACCACCGAACTCGGCGGCATCACCCTCGCCCAGCGCCTGGGCATCACCGTCCCCCGCACTGCACGGCCCGTTGAAGCCGCCGAACCCGACGGGAGCGAAGCGTGACCGACAACCCCAACCCCACCCCCAGCACCAACGGCAGCGGCAGCGGCGGCGGGGTCAGCGGCAGCACGAACGGCAGTGCGAATGGCCGCGCGACTGGTACTGCCTACGCCGACGCCAAGTCGGTCGCGGGCTTGGCGCGCGACATTGAGGCGCTCCGCGAGGCGATCGACACACTGCCGATCGACAAGCTGCGCCAGTTGCCGATCGACAAGCTGCGGCAATTGCCCGGCCGAGTAAATCATTTAGCCGAGACGGTCCGCCGACTCGCCGACACCCTCAACGCCAACACCACAACGGCGGGTGGGGTCGCGTCCTGGCTGGACCTGCCTACTGAGGTCGAGACCACCCAAGCGGTGCTCGGTGACCTGCTGGCGTGGATGCAGGTGGTGTACCTGCGCTACCCCGACGCCGCCGCGGGACTGCCGGACTGCTGGCTGTGGCACCCCGACGTGATCGAGGAGCTGCTGTGCCTGATGCAGGCCTGGCTGGCCGCCTACCGCGACGACAAGGCCGCGGTGTCGTTGGCCGGGGACTGGCACGACCGCTACCGCCCCGGAGTGGTCCGCCGGATCACCACGAGCGCGGGGCGGTGCTCGCTGGAAAACCACCAACCCCGCGACGGCCACCCGCTGCCCGGTGGCCCCGTGGTGCCGGTCGACAAGGCGACCGAGCAGATCGCCACCTGGTGGGCCACCACCCGCACCGACCCAGCCCCGGCGCCCGACGAGTGGCACCTGGCCACCGCTGCCGCCCGACGCCGCCCCGGGGCACGCCGATGAGCACCCGCCCGAGGTGCGCCACCGGGCCTACACCACACACCCCGGTGATGCCTTGCCAGTCCTTCGTGAAGGGAGATCCTGAGGTGAGCGCGATCAGCGGTATCGAGTGGACCGACGCGACGTGGAACCCGGTCACCGGGTGCACCAAAGTGTCCCCCGGGTGTGATCACTGCTACGCCGAAACCCTCACCGAACGCTTCCACGGCACAGGCTCCTTCACACACATCACCCTGCACGACGACCGCCTGAGCATTCCATTGCGGTGGCGTAGGCCACGGCGGGTGTTCGTCAACAGCATGTCCGACCTGTTCCACGACGCGGTACCCGAGGACTACCTCGCAGCCGTGTTGGCGGTCATGGCCACCACCCCGGCCCACACCTACCAAGTGCTGACCAAACGACACGCCCGCATGCGGTCACTGCTGTCCTCGCTGCGGTTCATCAACGAGGTCTGCTCTTTCATTGAGTTCTGGGCCGAGGACGAGGACGCGAGCCTGCTCGACTTTGAACTGACCTGGCCCCTTCCGCATGTCTGGCTGGGTGTGTCCGCCGAGGACCACAAACGCGCGCAGTTACGCGTTCCGGCCCTGCTCGACACCCCCGCCGCGGTCCGCTTCCTCAGCTGCGAGCCGCTGCTCGGCCCGGTAGATCTGCGCCCCTGGCTCCGGGGTCAGCACCGATCGGACACCACACCGCCACCGCTGTCCTGGGTGATCACCGGCGGTGAGTCCGGTGGTGAGTCCGGTGGTGAGTCCGGTAAGCGAGCTCGGCCCGCGCACCCGGACTGGTTCCGCCAAATCCGCGATGACTGCCTCACCGCTGGCGTCGCCTACTTCCACAAGCAACACGGCGAATGGCGCGAACCGGCCCACGGCGAGGACTACGACACCACCCTCGGGCGGGCGGGTCATCCTCCCGCGTTGCTGATCGACCATGCCGGCACCGTGCACTACACGCGGGACACTGCCGGCTCCGCCGCTGTCCCCGTGATTCGGATCGGTAAGAAGGCCGCCGGCCGGGAGCTCGACGGCCGGATCTGGGAGCAGTACCCGCAGGCGGTGACAGCGTGACCACCACCGTGGTTCCCCGCCGGGTCCAACGGCGCCGAGACAAGGGCTGGCGGATGCCAGCTGACACCGTCTACGTGGGTCGGCCCTCCCGGTGGGGCAACCCCTATCCGGTAGGCCTGCACCGCACGAACCTGCCCCCACTGACCGCGGCGCAAGCGGTGCGCCTGTTCGAACGCTGGCTGAGCAGCCCCACCAGTCAACCCCTCGGCAGCGGAGTCGATCGGGCCGTGATCCTGACCCACCTGCCCGAGCTGCGCGGCAAACACCTCGCCTGCTGGTGCCCACTCACGGATCCGTGTCACGCCGATGTCCTGCTCCGCCTGGCCAACCCCCACCTGCCACCACCCGCAACCGAGCACCGCGAGGTCAGCCGATGACCCCGCACCCGACCACCGCCCCGGACAACCCAGTCCACCAGCCTGCCACTGCCGCGGCGGCCAACGCCACCACCGAGCTGCCACCTGACACCAACAGACGGTCAGCGCGGCGGCCCGAGATCGTGTGGGTGGCGGGGCTGATCGTGGCCCTGGGCGCGGGGGTCGCGACCGCGCACGGTCTGTATGAGGTCGCCCTCGCCGCGGGGACACCCCGCCTCCTGGCATGGCTGTATCCGTTGATCACTGACGGGTTGGCGTTGGTCGCCTACGCCGCCACCACCCGCCTGACCGAGTCCGGGCGCCGCTACGCCTGGACCATCGTCGTCATCGCCGCGGGTCTGTCGGGACTGACCCAAGCCAGCTACCTCGCCGGTGGCGTCGCCACAGCCCCACCACCGCTACGGTTCGCGATCGGTGCGTGGCCCGCCATCGCCGCCGCCGTCGTCGCCCACCTGCTCTACCTGCTCGGTACCGACCACTCACCCGCCCAGCACCCCGCGGAGCCCTCTGACGCTGGGGCGGCGGTCGCCGCTGCGCCGGTCCAACCCGCGCCCCAGGCGCTGTCGGTTCCTGAGGCGGCTGCATTCCCCGCGCTGACCTCACCGCCACCGGCCACCAAGCGCGCGGTCCTGACGGCGGCGGGCAGCGTGCCAACGCTCCCCGTTGTGCCGAGTGTTCAACCGGCGCCGCGCCAGCTTGTACAGGCGTTGACCAGCACGCCAATTGAACACGGCATTGAACACCCAGCCGCCACCGCGGCGGACCCGGTTGTACGGGCACCCGCGACACGCGACGCCGCCCCCGCACGGGTCCGCGCCCAAACCGCCGCCGCTGGCCACGCCACCCGGCACGGCACCCTGCCCACCGTCTCGGAACTCATGGCCCTGGCCCAAGTCGCCCGAGGCACCGCCGCCACCGCGCTGAAAGACCTCCGCACCCAACAGCACCAGGCCACAACCACAACCAGCACCGACCAAGCAAGGACCAACCGATGACCAGAGAAAACGACACGACCACCAACAGAGCAGCACAACCAACAACCAGAAGATCAACCCAAGATCAAACCCGAGAACACCAGAACACGAGACAAGGCCAGCAATGCAGATGATGAAGTTTCAACCAGAGAGTCAAAGTCAAAATCTAAAAACAACAACAAAGTCAGGAGCGCAAAATCTAAAAACAACAACAAAGTCAGGAGCGGACCCTTACATCACGATCCGTGGGAGCGTGCGGGCTGGCGCCCGCCGCCACCAACCCACCCCGCGTGGTGATCTTGGCACGGTCGGTGTTGATCTTGTTGGGGGGTGGTGAGCCGTGCTGAGAATCCAAGCGGGGCATTCCGTTGACTACTACCTGGACGCGGTGGCCACGGGCCGCGAGAGCTACTACACGGGTGCGGTCGCTGAGGGCGAGCCGCCGGGGCGCTGGTACGGGGCTGGGGCGGCCGCGCTGGGGCTGTCCGGGTTGGTGGACGCCCAAGACGCCACGGCGGTCTACGCGCACTTCGTCGATCCCCGCGACGAACGATTCGCCGACCCGGAGCGGTGGGCCGAGGCCGACACGTTGGGGCACACTGGGCGGAACTACCAGTCGGCTGAACAGCTCTACGCCGCGGCGTTGGCCAAGGAACCCAACGCGGATTTTGAACGCCGTGATGAACTCAGGTTGGACGCCGCGAAGCGAGCTCGGCACAACGTGGCGTTTCGCGACGCGACGTTCAGCGTACAAAAGTCGATCTCGATAGTGCACCTCGCGTTCGAGGCCAAAGAAGTCGCCGCCCGCAAGGCCGGCGACCTCGAAGCCGCCGAGGCATGGGGCTGGTACCGGACCGCGGTGGAGGACGCGGTGTGGGCCGGGAACAACGCGATGCTCGACTTCCTCGCCGCCAAGGGCGGTTACTCGCGGATCGGGCACCACAGCGAGACCCAGGGGCAGTGGATCGATGCCCACGACTGGACGGTCGCGTCGTTTTTTCAGCACGACACCCGCACCCATGACCCGCACCTGCACATCCACAACATGATCCTCAACCGGGTGCAGGGCGCTGATGGGCAGTGGCGGACCCTGGATGCGGAGGTCCTGAGACTGTGGCGCCCGGCGGCGGCCGCGGTCGCCGAGCGGACCACCGAGGAATACGTGACGAGGGCGGTGGCGGCCCGGTTGGCGATGCGCCCGGATGGTCAGGCCCGGGAGGTGTTGGGGATCGGTCGGGAGTTAGTCGAGTTGGCCAGTTCCCGGACCCGGGCGATCAACCCCAAGGTCGCCGAGTTAGCCGCCGCGTACGAAGCGGTCACCGGACGCGCCCCCAAGGGCAAAGCCTTGGATGCGCTGAACCGGGAAGCAGCGGATAAGACCCGTCCCGCGAAGTCGTACACCGGCGAATCGCAGGAAGAGTTCCTGCGGCGGATCGACCGGATGTTTTTCACCGCGACCGGTGCCGGGCTGGAGGCTGTCGCCGACAACGTGGTCGCGCTGGCCGACACCCCACCCCAGGCGCCGTCGTGGTCGCCGAGCGCGGTGATCGAGACGGCGATCGCCGCGGCCGGGGACAAGCGGGGTGGCTGGTCGGAGCCGGAGTTCTACCGGGAGGTCAACAACGCGTTGCCGGACTATTTGGGTGGGCTGGAGGGCCACCAGGTGGTGGAGCTGTTGGACAAGGTGGTTGCTGAGGGGATGCCGTTGGTGCAGGCGCTCAAGGAGCCCAAACCCGGGGATGAGGAACTCACTGAGTCGCAGCGGTTGGGCAACGGCGAGTCGTCCTACGACAAGCCGGGCTCGCAGCTCTACGCCTCGCTGGAGCACATCCACACCGAACGCCTCCTGCAAGCCTCCGCCACCCGCCGGGGTGCCCCGGCGTTGTCGACCGCCACGGTGGAGAAGTTTATGACCGCCCTGGCCACAAACGGTATCGAGCTGGGGGCGGATCAGGCCGCCGCCGTACGGGGAGTGCTGAGCTCGGGGGCGTGTGTGGAGTCGTTGGTTGGTCCGGCGGGGACGGGGAAGTCGTTCGTCACCGGTGTGCTGGCGCAGGCCTGGCAAGACCCCACCCTGTGGGACGGGCAGCAGCGCCGCGTGGTGGGGTTGGCCACCACCGAGAAGGCCACCAGTGTCCTGGAAGGCGAAGGGCTGACCGCGCGCAACATTGCCCGCTGGCTTCGGATTCAGGACCGGCTCGCCGCCGGCCGCCCGGTCGGGGATGATCAAGCGTGGCGGCTGGGCGCCGGGGATCTGGTGATGGTCGATGAGTCCTCGATGGTCGACACCAAGGCGTTAGCCGCGGTCCACGAGCATGTCGCCGCCGCTGGGGCGAAATGGTTGCTCACCGGGGACCACCGGCAGTGCTCGGCGATCGGCGCCGGCGGCGGCATGGAGTTAATCGTCGACGCGGGCGCGGCTTATGAGTTGACCGAGGCCCGCCGGTTCACCAACGAGTGGGAACGCGACGCCTCGCTGCGGCTGCGCGCCGGTGATGAGAGCGTGCTGACCGAGTATCACAAGCACGGGCGGCTGCTTGACTGCGGCACCCTGGAGGCGGCGGAGGATTCCGCCGCGACGGCGTGGCTGGCCGACACCCTGGCCGGGAAGCATTCCCTGCTCAGCGTCAACTCCAACGACCAAGCCGCCCGGCTGTCGGCGAAGCTGCGCGCGGAGTTCGTCCGCCTGGGCCTGGTCGCTGAGGCCGCTGCGGTGCCGGTCGGGGTGCAGGGTAACTACGCCGGGGTCAATGATCTGGTCCAGGCCCGCCGGATCGCTCGCGAGCTGGTCGGGTATGAGGGCAATCGGGCTGGGCCGGTCAACCGGCAGCAATACCGGGTCCTGTCGACCCGTGAGGATGGGGGCCTGGTGCTCGCCCCCGTACTCGGCCGCAACACTGACGGGGTTGAACAGCACGGGGAGCCGCTGACCGTGCCCGGGAGTTACGTCACCGAGCACATCGAGCTGGGCTACGCGGCGACTGAGTACTCCATCCAGGGTGTCACCGTGGGCACCAGCCACAACCTGGCCACCCCGCAAACCAGTCGGGGCGCGTTCTACATGGCGATGACCCGCGGGCAGGACACCAATACCGCGCACATGGCCACCCAAACCGTGGCCGACCCCGACCCCGCTCCGGGTGCGGTGCACGACGCGATTCACCGCAGCCCCGCCGCGATCCTCGGTCTCGCCTTCGACCGCGACGAACCGGATCGCTCCGCGTTGGCCATCCAAGCCGAGTCTGCCGCCGAGGCCCGTTCGGTGCAAACCGCGATCGACCGGCTCGCCGGATTCACCACACAGGTCACCACCCGCCGCACCGTGCGCTGGCTCGACCAGCTCGTCGACCACGGCCACCTCACCCCAGACCAACGACGGCGGATTGCTGCCGAGGACGGCGCGCCGACCCTGGCCCGGGTGCTGCGCCGCGCCGAGCTCGCCGGCCACGACCCCGCCCAGGTGCTCCAGACCGCGGTCACCGCACGCGGCCTCACCGGCGCCCGGCAACTCAGCAACGTCCTCTACGACCGCATCACCACCAACCGCCAGCTCTCCCTCGACCCGATCGGAGACACCTACACCCAGCGGGCACCCACCGCCGACGACCCCGACGAACAACGATTCATCACCGCCCTGACCCACGCCGCCGACACCCGCCGAACCGAACTCGGCGCCCAAACCATCGACGCGCCCCCGGAGTGGGCGGTGGACGTGTTCGGGCCGCCACCTACCGACCCCGACGAGCGGCGGAGCTGGGAGCACAAAGCCGGGATCGTGGCCGCGCACCGGGAACTGTCCGGCCACACCGACCCCACCACCCCCCTCGGCGCGCCACCCAAACCCGGCCAACCCGAGCACTACGCGTCATACCGGGCCGCGCACCGCGCGCTAGGACGCCCCGACACCGACACCGAAGAAATGCAGCTGTCCGAGGGACAACTCCGCATGCGGATCCGCGCCTGGGAACGCGAACAAGCCTGGGCACCACCCAACGTCACCCACGAACTCGCCGGCACCCGACAAGCCGCCACCCGCCACCGCAACACCGCGACCCTGCGCACCGCCGAAGCCCACACCACCACCGACCCCGACACCCGCAACCGACTACAGCAAGAAGCCGCCGAAGCCGCCGCGCTCGCCAACCTCCTCGACACCCAAATCGAGCAGCTCACCGAGATCGACGACGCATACTCCTACCACCTCGTCGACACCGCCGTCACCCGCGCCAACGCCCACCAGGCCCAAGCCGCCCTCACCGCGCGGCACGCCACCAACCCACCACCCACCGACACCACCAGCGCGCAAGACTGGCTCGCCGCCGACACCGCCGACCGACTCGCCGAAGACCCCCACCGCGACATCACCGACGACCACAACCTGGCCGACGTCACCGAACAGAACACACCCGACCTGACCAGCCTCACCGACACCACCCAGCGCGGGCCGGTCGCCGAGACGATCGTGTCCGACATCCGGGAACTCGCCGCCACCGAAGCGCCACGACCCATCGATGACACCGTCCACGTCCCCACCGCACAGCAGACCGCTGACGACCTCACCCGCGCCCGCCGAGCGATCGCCGAAACCCGCCAACGCCAAACCCTCGACGCCCACCACCACGCCGACCAAGCCCGCTCACAACAACTGGCCCGCTGGCACGCCGACGACCGAGCCACCGAACACCGCACAAGCCAGCGGGTCGCCGACCACACCGGACCCACGCTCGAACCAGCCGGCCCCCATGAGTGACCCCGGCCGGTTCGCTGCAGCGGTGACCCGCGACTCAGACCCAACCGGTATCGCGGGCCACCGGATAGCTATCCCGCCACCACCGGTACGCCTCGTCGAGCTCCAACTGCTCGCGTCGCGCCTCCGACCGGCGCCACAACGCCGACTCCGGATTACGCGGCACCGCGTACACCTGAGTCCCTGGGAGAATCGAGCCATCCTCCGCCACCACCGGAAGCTCAATCGGCGGATCCCCACGTTCGCCCAGTACCCAGCTCAACGTCCGCCACACCCCATGAGCCCACCACCGGGAGCCCTCAACAATCAGCAGCGGCGGAACACCCAGCCGCGCCCGCGCCTGGTCCGCCTCCGCCGGACGCCCCGCAGCCATACACAACGCCAGCCGCGACTCCAGCCGCGCCGCATCCCGCGTCACCGCACTCTGTCCCTCGGTGATCGGCGCCGGATCTGTGGTGCCCATCAGCCAACGCACCGCGGCGCACTGCCCCCGGGCCTGCACACAACCCGTGATCTCCACCAACCGAAACGCCATCGGGCAATAAGTAACAATCTCACTCAACGGCGGCACCACCCACACCGGAGCCCGCTCCGCCCACAAATTCCCTGCCACATCCCCGAGTATGCGCAACCACCCCGACAACCCCGCACCCCAAACCCCGGCTTCGCGGCAAACAGCCGGAACACTTGTTCCACCCGACCAACCCCACACCTACCGGCCCACAAGGGCCGAAGCCTCCGGCGGCCGGGGCGCTGCCCCGAACCCCGGCACCACTTCGGAGAGCACGGGGAAGATCACCAGGCTGGTTGTCTCCTCACGGCGCGGACAAGCCCTGCCAGACGGCGGGCCACTCCGCGCAAGGGACACCCCACCCTTGCACTCCGGACCCACCGCCCGACAGCCCCACAGGGGCGCCGCGAGGAGACAACCAACCAAAACCATACGCGATAGATCTGTCTCGCGAACAGGCAAAAGGATTGGCGATCTCCGTCACGGGGCAGCGGTGTTTGCTGCCCTCATAGATCTGCCGACCGCTGATCGTACCGGTCCGCGACGCCGTCCTGCACCGGTCCGGTGCCGACCAGCACGGCGGCGAACTTGCGGAAACAGTCAACCACCTGGATCGCGTAATCGCGGCGCTGCTTGTCCATTGGGAGCGCCAGGAGTGCAATCACCCCAGCGAAAATTACTGTAACCAGGGCCGGGACTGCACCGAGCAGGAACCGGACAGTCGCCGTCGACATCGGCGGGAGCGCAGGCGGGTAGCGATCGAGTGTAGGCACGAGTTCTCCCAGGAGGGAAGTGTCCCGGTTGCCTCGGCCAATCGATCGTCTTCCCGGATCGACTCCGCCAACCGCTAACCCCACGCATCACGTGGGCACATCTCCTGGGTCTGAGCGACTAAGGCGGTCCTGGCGAACCGGTGTTCCACCAACGCTCCGCGTCAGACGACTGACGCGCTCCTACCGTCCGGAGTGTACACGACGATCGGCGCAGCTCCTCAACCTTCCGGCGGCGGCGTGTAGCGACCACGCCACGTCCGTTCACCCCGAACGTCCTCGGTCCAAGATATCTGCAATCGACCGTCAACCTTCCATTGATCCGCCCAGCGACGGAGATTTTTTTCATTAGCATCTCCATTAAACGCGTGGGCTATCGCATTCCTATCGACACAGAATCCGCAGTAGTCATCGTTAGTTTTCACGCTCACCCACAGGCACCAGCGACGTACGCCTTCACGTACCCACTGCGGGTTTCTGTTCCTATCTAAGCGGTAACATACTTGGGGGGTGGTAACAATGAAGCTTATGCAGAAGCCCTTTAAAGAGCTTGAACATTTCGGCGTGTCGTAACCAGTAGGGCAATGGTCCCAACGGGAGAATTTGAAGGCTACGCCAATAGTCTTCACACCCCGGAGGGACCATTGCCAGGCCAGGCTACTACGGGACTCACGTCCGAGCAATTCGACGAGCTCGTTGACCGCGTCGAACAGCGAGTGGTCTGGAATAGCGGACAAGGCAGACCCAGAGAACTGACGCTTCGTCAGGCGGTAAAAGCAGTCGTTACCTACTTCCGCACCAACATCACACAGGAAGTGATCGCCGAACTGCTGTTCGTTGATCAATCCACGATCTCCCGAGCGATCGGTGACCTGGAAGAAATCATCGCCGAGGCGCTCGACGAGTTCGTGCCCGAGCTGCCCGAGGACATTGAGGGCCGAGTCGCCGTGGTCGACGGATCGCTGTGTCCGTGCTGGTCCTGGGCCGATGCACCCGAGCTATACTCCGGCAAGCACAAGACCACGGGCCACGCCCACCAGTTCGTCTGCGATCTGTCCGGGAACCTGATGCACATCTCCGACCCCCTGTCCGGAAACACCCACGATGCAAAGGCCATGCACCAGACCGGCCTGAACGAACTTCTCCACCACGACAACGCTATCGGCGACAAAGGCTACATTGGAACCGGCATCACCACCCCGTACCGCAAACCAGCCGGCGGGGAGCTCCTCGACTGGCAAAAAGAGTTCAACACCTCGATCAATAAGATCCGCTACGTGATCGAACGCGCGATCGCTCATTTCAAGGCTTGGCGCTGCATGCACACCGACTACCGCAGGCCCGAGCGCACCTACTCCACAGCCTTCAACGCCGTCCGAGCACTCCACTTCTTCACACTACGTTTCGCATAAGCCTCAATAACCCCATTGTAGTCTACGCTGGGATTAGGGAACTTCCAGGGCTTGAGTGTGTGCGGATCGTAGAGGTACTCATGCAGGTTGTCAATCACGTCAGCTTCCCTCGTTTCGGCTTGATCAGCACGGCTGTCCGTGCTCCCTGAACACCACCAGCTCTCCCCATTGTGGCCTGGGAACCACGCGAGCAAGGGTCCTGCGGAGGCGCGGGGGCGTTAGGGACAGCGCCAGCGGTACCTGAGCGGTGAAGCTGCTCGCCGGGCCAGTCGCAACTATATGGAACAGAGTGCACCGGTGTTAAAACCACTCTCTCTCTGCGACTCAGGTTCGCCGGCTTGGCATTCTGGCGCCGAGTACCTCGGCTGCTCGCCGATCGGAAGCGGCAACCCAGGCCGCGTAGACCCGCAGGGTCGTCGCGCCTCCGCCTCCGTGACCGAGTCGGCCGGACACGGTGGCCAAGTCGACTCCCGCGCTGAGCAGCTCGGTGGCGCTGTAGTGGCGCAGCTCGTGCAGATGCGTGGAGATGCTATGGTTGGCGGCCATGTCGGTGTACCGGTGTGTGACCCAGTCCGGATTCAACGGCCGGCCATAGGCCGGATCACTGGAGAACAGGTACCACTCATCGATGGATGCCACGTCGAGCAGCTTTGCTCGATGCAGCGCCCGGTCACGATGCTCTTCGAGGACTGCAATCGTGTGCTGGTCGAGGGAAATTCGGCGCATTTGATGTGTCTTGGTGTCCTTCTCGATCTTGCGTCCTCGACGCTGAACGTAGTTGCGCCGGATTTCCAGCAGCTGGCGGTCGAAATGCACGTGCCGCCAGCGCAACGCGAGCACCTCACCGCGGCGCATCCCGGTCGTCATCACCAACCACACCAGCGTTCCCCACATGACGTCCTGCTCCCACGCCGCGGTGACCATGGCGGCCGCCTGATCCGGTGTGGGTGGGTCAGGGTGGGGTGGTGGCACCTTCGGTCGCCTTGCAACGCGGACGACGTTGACACTGGCCCAGTCCCACCGGACCGCGGCCTCAAACGCACCACTGAGGATGGCGTGCAACACGAGCACCGAGGACGGCGCGAGCGGCCGGCACTCGTGTGGGCCGCACTTGGCTCTCACACAGTCGTGCGCGTTCTGCCGCCGGTGCTCAACGGAAGGCCGTCCGTCGCAGCGGGTGCGGCACCGGCGCAGCTCGCCGTAGAAGCGTTCGATCCGTTGCGGAGTGATCCTGCTCAGCGGTAGATCACCGAGCGCCGGCCGGATGAACAGATCGATGAGCCCCGCGTAGTTGTCCCGTGTGTTCGCCCCCAGCTCCGCACCGGGCAACCACTCATCGAGTAGCGCACCGAGACTAGCCCGGGTTCGACCGGCCTTTCGGCTATCGACCTGGCCGAGGAATTTCGTGCGGAGCTTCTCCGCCTCCTGCTTGGTGTCGCAGGTGCCGCACAACCATAGCCGTTTGCCCGTGACCGGGTCAGTGCCGGCCGACACCCGGACCCGCCAGACGTCCCCGCGCTTGACGAGGCTACCTCGTTCACGTCTCATTGCCATGATCGGCAAGCTACTGGTGACCAACGCCGTGACCAGCCGATGTGTACCAGCCTCCCACACTGCGGGACTCCGCAGGTGAGAGGTGGAGCCGCCTCGGGGAATCGAACCCCGGACCTGCTCATTACGAGTGAGCTGCTCTGGCCGACTGAGCTAAGGCGGCACCGCTGCCCGGGCAGCGCCGAACAGTATAACGATCGCTCGCGCCGCACCCTTGGCCGACCCAGAGGCGCATCTCACTACTCGCTGTGCAGTGCGCTGGTCAGCGCCTCGACGGCAATCCGCGGCTTGACGTTGAGTTCCAGCGCCGAACGGCAGCCGAGCACCGCTTCGAGTTTGCGCAGCAGCGTCTCCGGCGACGACCGCCCGGCGACGGCGGTGATGTCGGCCGCACAATCGGGGTGGGTCAGCGCCACCGCGGCGCCCCAGCGGGTGACCAGGGTGTCCCGGTAGAAGCCGGCCAGGTCGACCAGGGCGCGGTCCAGCGCATCGCGCTGCGTGCGGGTGGCCCGAGATTTCTGCCTGCGTTCCAGATCGCGGATGGCGCCCTTGGCGCCCCGGGTCGCCGCCGCAGCACCCTTCCCGGTCCCACCGGCCCCCAGGGCCGTCTCCAGTTCCTCGGTCTCGGCCGCATTGCGAGCCGTGGTCAGACCGCTGGCCTCCGATTGGGCGGCCCCGACCAACTCGTCGGCCAGCGCGAACACGTCGGCAAGCGAGCGCAGCGCCGCCGGCACCCGCAGCACCGCATCCCGGCGGGCCCGGGCCTCAGGATCGGTGGCCAACCGGCGAGCCCGGCCGACGTGGCCACCGCACACCGAGGCGGCCCACCGCGCCGCGTCGGGCGCCAACCCGTCGCGCGCCACCAGCACGTCGGCGATCGCGGAAGCGGCCGGGGTGCGCAACACCACCGACCGGCAGCGCGAGCGCAGCGTCACCGCGATGTCGTCGGGGTGATCCGAGGGCGCGCAGAGCAGGAACACCGTGCGCGGCGGCGGCTCTTCCACGGCCTTGAGCAGAGCATTGGCCGCGCCCTCGGTGAGCCGGTCGGCGTCCTCGATGAGCAGCACCTGCCACCGGCCCGCCGACGGCCGCCGCGATGCCCCGACGACCAGCGCGCGCATGTCCGCCACCGAGATGGACAGACCTTCAGGAACCACCTGCCGGACGTCGGGGTGGTTGCCCGCCAGCGTCGCGCGGCAGCCCTGACAGCTGCCACAGCCCGGTCCCGCTACCGGATTGGTGCACTGCAGCGCGGCGGCGAAGGCTCGTGCCGCGACCGAACGACCGCTGCCGGGCGGTCCGGTGAACAGCCACGCGTGGGTCATCGCGCCAGCCGCTCCGGCGGCTTCGACCAGCGTGGCCACCACCGGACCCTGCCCGACCAGGCCGGTCCACACACTCATTCCGGCGCCGACGGAGCCACCGGAGTCACCGGAGCCGCCGGGGGACCGGCGAGCGAACGCCTGCGCAGCGCGGATCGCAGGTCGGCCAACAGTGACCCGTCGAGCCGGTCGTCCATCTGACGGTGCGCGGTCGCGCCGACCATCGCCGCCAGCAGCCCGGCGCACAGCAGCACCGGACGGGTCCCGTCGATGGTCACCGGCTCGCTGAACAGGGTGAGGGTGCGCTGCTGCACCAGTCCGACGGCGAAGGGGACCAGGGCCATCGCGACGAGCAGGTCCAGCCGGATCAGTGACTGGACGAACGCGATGGTGCGGCCCCGCATCTCATCGGCGACCTGCGCCCCGATGATGGTCAGACCGGTAAGGAACGCGATCCCCGCCGCAACGCCGACCAAGATCACCGCGGCCAGCGCGGCGATCAGATGCGGCGCGAGCGCGACGGCGATCAGCGCCACTCCGGCCGCCACGATCGCGAGCCCGAACAGTCCGCGGTGCCGGATCCGGCGCGCCGCCAGTGGCGCGAGCGCCATGCCCAGGCCGAGACCGACGAACAGCGACGCGAACAGCAGCCCGTAGGCGGCGTCGCCACCACCCAAGCTGGTGGCGTAGAGCTTCGCGCAGGCGATGATGGCCCCGCCTGCGGCGAAGGCGCCGAGGATTCCGATGACCAGACCACGGACCAGTGGCGTCCCGCGGACGAAGTCCACCCCGTCGCGCAACATCGTCAGCAGACCGGGTTGAGCGTCACGCGTGGCCATGGCCCGGCCCGAGATCTCCGGAATCCGGGTTCCCACCATCAGCGCGCAGAAGGCGTAGGCGACGCCGTTGAGGCTCAGCGCCAGATAGGCCGATCCTTCAGCGCCGGGCATGATCAACCCCGCCCCGCTGAGCACCGGACCAAGTTTGGCCAACGCGCTGAACACCCCGGAGGCGACCAGCACGGCCGCCCCATAGGTCATGATCAACGACAGTTGGTTGGCGGTCTCCACCTGCGCGGGCCGGCGCAGCAGGTTGGGAATCGAGGCATCCTTGGCCGGAATCCAGAACAGGGCGCAGATCTCGATGAGGAACGTCGCGGCGAACAACCAAGCCAACTGGCCGACCAGCGGGATGGACAGGAACAGGCAGGCCCGCAGCACGTCACAGACCACCATCACATGCCGGCGGTCCAGCTTGTCGGCCAGCGCTCCGGCCAGTGGGCCGAGCAGCATCGCGGGCAGCAGTTTGGTGGCGACCACACCGCCGAGCGCGAAGCTTTGCGCCTGGTAACCACTGGTCAGCTGGGTGGCCAGGGCGGAAAGCGCCAGGAGGGATTGCCACTCCGCGACCGCGGTGATCGCTGTGACGCCCCATAGCCGGCGGAACGCCGGAATGGCCAGCACGCCGCGCACCCGCGCCACGGTGGACTCCGCCAGGTCGTGCTCGGCTGGGTCCATGGTGCTCCACGTGGTTCGGCTGTGATGACTCATTACCTGTCAGATCCGGATGGAGTCAAGCAGATGCGCCAGCCGTTGCGCGAGTTGCGGCCGTGCTGCCGGGGCCAAGGTGTACCAGCGACTGCGATCGGGCCCGCGTTTCTGTTCGATCGTGTAGCCGCCGCGCTCGGTTTCGTAGTACGTGACGACGAACTCTGCGACCCGCCTGCTGCCCTGGCGGTCGCACCAGGCCGCCCCGAATGTTCCGCCGCCGAGCTTGGGTCCGTGCAGCATTGTGCGGAAGCGCCGAGCGTCATCCGGTCGTGTTCCCGCCCGCTGAAGGGCCCGCTCGACCTCGGCGCCGGTCAGTCCCTGGCCGTCGAGTGCTTCGGCGGGAACCGACACCGCCGTCCCCGCGCCCATTGGCCGGTCCCCGATGACCTCGGCCACCGCGGTGGGCAGAGCCGTGCTGCGGGTGCTCCGGATCCGCATCCCGAACTCGGTGAGCTCGGCGATGACCGCGGTCTCGCCGCCCGCGGCGCCCACGACGGTGCCCCTGCCCGCAGACAGGTCAAGCTGAGCGGTGAGCTCCGCCACCGGCCGCGCGAGCAGCTGCAGCGCGTCCTCGAGTTCCGGGGCGAGCTGCTGGGGGCCGGCCAGCCCTCGACGCCGCAACCCGTCCCACGCCTGCCGTTGGGTCGCTGTGCTTTCTTCGACGGTGCGCTGTGACGCACCGGTGGGTTGGAGGTTCCAGTGCGCCAGCCCGAGTTGGAGATGGTTCCACGCCAGCAGGTACTCCTGCGGGCTGAGTTCCAGAGCGGGCAGGGTCGACGTCACCGGTAGTCCTCATAGGCCCCGATGACCGGTGGCGCCGTCCGGGGTAGCTCCCCGACGATCGCGTTGACGTCCTGCTCGATCAAGTACGTCGCCCGCTGATGCTCCCGGCGCTCATCGTCGCGCCCGGAGCCACCGGATGCGCCGAGTGGAGCGCCTCCCCAACCGGCCCGACCCGCCGCCCGCCCAGCATGGGACTGCTCGGTGCTGTGCACAGCGGAGCGGGGCGCACTGAGATGGGAGTCACCGGCGCTGAACGCCGTGGGGCGGGGCCCGAAGCTGCCCGCCCGGTACCCACCACCACCGCCGCCGCGTGATCCGCCCCGAGCTCTGGGTCCCGCCGCGTGCATCGGGGTAGGGCTGAATGGCACCGCCGCAGCCGGCTGACCCGAGACCGATCCGGGCATCGGCTGATCCACCGGACCGGGATAGCCGCCGGCGAGCTGCGGCGTGGTGGCCGCTGCCGCAGGAGCGAGCTGCGCCGCGGTAGCTGCCGGCGCTGCGTGCGCGGGGCCCCCGTGCCCACCAGCGACCGCAGCCGAGTGCGCCGGCGCCGGACTCGCCAGCGCCGAGTGCGCGGGGGCCTGCGCCAGCTGACCGCTGGTGCCAGACCCGCCGCCGACCCCGCCGCCAGCAGGACTCGGATGCGTCACCTCAGCGACAACCGTCGGAGCCGCAACGAAATGATTCCGGGCCGTGAGATTGTCATTCGAGCTGCCCTGATACCCGATCATCAACTCCCGGGCCCGCTCCTGATCCTGCTGAGCCGCCACGTGAGCGGCTTCATTCTGCGTCTGGATTCCAGGTAACCACTCAAAAGCGTGATCAGCCGTCCACGTCGCCGGGTCCTGCCGAAAAGACACCTCGGGCACCGGCCGCGGTGGCGGCATATTGTCCCGGGTATAACCGAAGGACGCAGCCTGCTCAGTCACTCGCGCCGCCACCCCATTCGCCGCCGAGACGCTCTCCTCCAGCCACGGCATCAACGCTGACGTCGAATGCGTCGCCGCATCCGCCGCCGCCCCCTGCTGCGCCACCCCAATCCCCCGCACCGCCTGCTCCACCGCACCGCGGAACTGCTGCAACTGGGCCGCGACATCCTGCCAACCGCGACTGTTGTCAATCATCCCGGCGTGACCCGGACCGCCGGTGATGTGCTGATAGATCGTTTCATGTGCGACGGTGCTGTAATCAACGCTCGTACCCATGTTGGTGCGCCCTCCTCAGCTCTTCAACGGCGGCAGATTGGCCATGACGTCCTCCGCGAGCGCCTTAGCCGGCCCACACGGCTCCTCCAGCCCATCCCCCAGCGACGTGAACCGGACGACGAACGACTGCCTCTCCGCGGCGGCGACTTGGATGTAGCAGCTGGTGGCTGCCGTGTTGTTCTTGGTTCGGATCGCTGGATACCCGGCGATCTGGGTGACCTCGAAGACCGGGAAGGTCGCGCGCTGGGCGTAGACGTTGTGTAGTGCGTCGTTGATGGTGTCCACATAGATCGTGATCTCGCGGGTGTGTGCCTGGTTGTCCCACTCACACCCTGGCATGTTGAGCGACTTCTTGGTCTGGGCGGGCAGGTCCATCTGGTTAGCCGCCAGCTGCGCCGGCGTGAGCAGCTGGCAGGGCGGCGTGCCCGCCAGATTCTTCGGGTCCCGCACCGGTGGGATCGGGTCAGCAGCTGCGCCTGCCGACGATGTCGGCGCCGCGCCCGGCGCCGTGGGTTGCGGGCCACCCGTCGAGCAGCCGGCCAGCACGGCGGCCATCGCTAGCACAACCGCGACGCGCCGCATCACAGCTGCGGCCGGCTCAGGTGGGAGGCATTGGCCTCATCGGTGCTCCGGTGGATGGCCAGCGACTGCTCGAGGGCATTGGCTGCCCTGTCCAGCTGCACCGCGCCGGACTCCAGCGCCCAGCGCAGCGAGCCCGGTTCCTCGCTGGCCGCCCACTGCCCGATCTCCTTCGCCGCGTTGATGCTGACCGCGTCGAGACCCGGCGCAGGCACGTTGGCCAACAGACGGGCCTGGTCCATCAGGTCGCGCATTCCCTGGGCGACCTGGCGGAAGGCGGCGATTGCCTTCGGGGCCTGATCCAGGTCGAGCTGGAAGTGCTGCGTCGGATCACCGAGGATCGAGGCCAGATCTTGGACCCGTGCCGGTCCAGCGACCGGTGGGTGGATCAGCTCGTTGAGGTGCTCGGTCATCCCGCCAGAGGGCGCGGGAGCACCGAACCCACCGGGCTCGCTCATCGACACATGCCTCCTCACCTACCGGCAGCAGCGTCGCGCAGTCTGCCATAACGCTCACCAGCGGCGGGGGACCGCGGCCCAAGATCACGGTTTGTGTGCCGTGCGCGACACTCCGAGTCGTCTACGACACATTAACCGCGATCAAGCCGGCAGGGCGCGCGCTCAGCCCGTCAGTGGGGGCAGGTTGCCGATGATGGTCTCGGTGAACGCCTTCGCCGGGATGCACGGATCCTCGTGCCCCGGCCCCAGCGACGTGTACCGGAGGATCAAGGTCTCGTTTTCAGCCGCGGCGACCCGGAAATAGCAGCTGGGGCTGTTCGCATCGTCCTTGGTGCGGATCGCCGGCTGCCCCGCCACCTGGGTGACTTCGAGGATCGGGATCGAGTCGCGCTGGCTGTACACGTTGTGCAGCACGTCGTTGCCGATGTCCACGAAGGCCGCGAACTCGCGGGTGTGCGCCTTGTCAGTCCACTCGCAACCAGTATTGCCGAGGGTGTCCTTGGGTTCGCCAGGCTGATCGATCCGATAGGCATCGAGTTGCGTGGGAGTAACCAACATGCAGGGCTGGATGGCGGACAGGTTCTTGGGAGTGCGCACCGGTGGGATGGGATCGCTGGGCCCTGATGCGGCGGCGGGTGCCGATGCGGGGTCGGCATCATCGGGCTGCACGCTGGCCGTAGAGCAACTGGCGAGGGTCGCGGCCAGCGCCAGCACAGTCAAGACGGCTCGCATCACATCACAGCTTCCCCGAGCGGAGGTGAGTAATGCGCGGAGTCTGCCATGCAGCCGGTGGTGGCCCCGCAGCGACGCCAGGGGCGACGGTCAGGGAATGAGCCTGGCTATCGCTTCCGCGATTCCACTGATCACCCCGTACGCCAACAGCGCGAAGAGAATCACCGTGATGACGAAGAAGGCGCCCGCGCCGCCATTGGAGCGGGTCCGCACCGGGAGGCCGGGACGTGGGCGCCCGACTCGACGACGGAGGTCACCAAGCTGCACGGGGATGCGGGACCCGGCTGCCAACGGCGGGCGGTAACGCAGCCCACTGGATCTGCGCGGCGGCGGCGCGCTGGAAGGCGCCGGCACGGGGACGACCGGCCGCACGCGTTGGCCCGGCTGACCAGGCCGTGGCCCAGCCGCCTGCGAAGCGGGGCGAGGCAGCGGTGCTGTCACGTGTGTCAGCGGAACGTTGGGCTGGGCGGTAGCGGGCTGGGCGGTAGTGGCCTGGGCAACGCTCGGCGGGGCGACGTTGGGCGGGGCGGCCGGCTGTTGCGCCGGCAGCGCACCAGGGTCCTGGTCTACCGGGCCGGTGGGATCTTCACCGAGGGCAGCGGCAATCGCTTCCCGCATCAGGCGCGTGTTCGGGAATGCGGGCAGCGTGAACGGCGGCAACTCGTCCCGCCAGCCGGCGCGCCCTAGCGGGTCGGGCAACGGCTCGGGCAACTCGGTGCCGTCGAACCCCCCGAACAAGGCATCCGGCAACTGCTCGCTCACACCGCCCATGGTGCCACGGGCGGGAACAGCTCGTGAATGGCGAACGCGTTATAACGGTGTTTACTACTCAAGCGCGCCGCGCGGCGGCACTCTTGGCACGCGGCGCAGCGGCGCTCTTGGCACGCGGCGCAGCCGGGCCCTTAGCCCGCTTTTCGGCGAGCAGCTCCGCGGCCCGCTCATCGGTGAGCGTCTCCACGCTGTCGCCCTTGCGCAGTGAGGCGTTGACGCCGTCACCGTCGGTGACATACGCCCCGAAGCGGCCTTCCTTGACGACCATCGGCTTTCCGGAGACGGGATCCGCGGCCAACTCTCGTAGTGGCGGCTTGGCGTCGGCTTGGCGGCCCCGGCGTTTGGGCTCGGCGTAGATCTTGATCGCCTCGTCGAGGGTGATCGTGAAGAGCTGTTCCTCGTCGGCCAAGGATCGCGAGTCCGTTCCCCTTTTGAGGTAGGGACCGTAGCGCCCGTTCTGCGCGGTGATCTCCTGGTCGGTGCCCGGCTCGGTGCCGATCACCCGGGGCAGCGAGAGTAGCCGCAGCGCATCGCTGAGGTTCACCGTCTCCAGGCTCATGGACTTCAACAGCGAGCCGGTCCGCGGTTTCTTCGCGGCTGCCTTGGCGGAGGCTTTTGCGGAGGACTTTTTCGGGCCCCGTTTGGGTGCAGCGTGGGCAACCTCGTCCTCGGGCAGCACCTCGGTGACGTAAGGGCCGTACCGGCCTTCCTTGGCGATGATCTCGTGCCCGGTCACCGGATCGGTGCCCAGCGAGCGGCCCTCCACCGGGGTGGCGAAGAGCTTCTCGGCGATCTCAGCGGTGAGCTCGTCGGGGGGCAGGTCATCAGACAGGTTGGCCCGCTGCTGTTCGTCGCCGACCATCCGCTCCAGATACGGGCCGTAGCGCCCTACCCGGACCACCACATCGCGCCCCGCATCATCGGTGAACAGCGGGATGGAGTTGACCTCGCGCGCGTCGATCTCCTCCAGGTTCACGCCGACCAGCTTCTTCAGACCACCCAGGTGGGCCACCGACATGGCGCCGCCCTGCTCGGAGCCGAAGTAGAAATCGGTCAACCAGTCGGTGCGGTGCTGTGCGCCAGATGCGATGGAGTCCAGCTCGTCTTCCATGGCGGCGGTGAAGTCGTAGTCGACCAGGCAGCCGAAGTGCTGCTCCAGCAGCCCGATCACGGCGAACGCCACCCAGGACGGCACCAGCGCCGAACCACGCTTCCACACGTAGCCGCGGTCCTGGATGGTGTTGATGATCGAGGCGTAGGTCGACGGCCGGCCGATACCCAGCTCCTCGAGGGCTTTGACGAGGCTGGCCTCGGTGTAGCGGGGCGGCGCAGTCGTGCTGTGTCCCTCAGGTAGCAACTCGGTCGCGGTGACGGGCTGGCCCTCGGTCAGCTGAGGCAGCCTGCGCTCGGCGTCGTCGGCCTCCCCGCCGGCCTGCTCGTCCACCGTCTCGACGTAGGCCTTGAGGAAGCCGGCGAAGGTGATCGTGCGACCGGACGCGGCGAACGTGCAGGCTTGCCCAGTTGCGGAATTGCCGGTGATCCGCACGCTCATTGTGGTGCCGCGGGCGTCGGCCATCTGGGAGGCGACGGTGCGCTGCCAGACCAGCTCGTAGAGCCGGAACTCGTCGGAGTCCAGCGCGCCGGCCAGCTGCCCTGGGGTCGCGAAGGCCTCCCCGGCGGGCCGGATCGCCTCGTGCGCCTCCTGGGCGTTTTTCACCTTGCGGGTGTACTGCCGCGGCCCGTCGGGCACGTAGCGGTCACCGTAGAGCTCCCGGGCCTGCGCCCGAGCCGCCGCGATCGCCGTCTCCGACAGCGTGGTGGAGTCGGTTCGCATATAGGTGATGTAGCCGTTCTCATACAGCCGCTGCGCGGTGCGCATCGTCCGCTCCGCCGAGAAGCGCAGTTTCCGGCCGGCTTCCTGCTGCAGCGTGGAGGTCATGAACGGCGCGTAGGGCCGCCGCGTATAGGGCTTCTCCTCGACGCTGGACACGGTCAGCGGGGCATCCGTGAGCGTCTCGGCAAGGCGCCCAGCGGAGGCCTCGTCGATGATCAGCAAGTCACGCTCGGAGCGCTTGGCCTGACCGTCGGGCCCGAAGTCGCGCCCGGTAGCCACCCGGCGCCCGTCGACGTCGACCAACCGGGCCCCGAAGGTGCGTGGGGCAGCGTCCGGGCCGGCGTCGAGCGTCGCCGCGATGTCCCAGTAGGAGGCGGACACGAACGCCATCCGCTCACGCTCGCGCCGCACGATGATGCGAGTGGCCACCGACTGCACTCTCCCGGCGGACAGCTTCGGCATCACCTTGCGCCACAGCACCGGGGAGACCTCGTAGCCGTAGAGCCGGTCCAGGATGCGCCGGGTCTCCTGTGCGTCGACCAGGTCCTTGTCGAGATCGCGGGGATTCTCCGCGGCCGCCCGGATAGCCGGCTCGGTGATCTCGTGAAAGACCATCCGGCGCACCGGAACCGTGGGCTTAAGGGTTTCCATCAGGTGCCAGGCGATGGCCTCACCTTCGCGGTCACCGTCTGTGGCGAGATAGAGCTCGTCGACGCCCTTGAGCGCGTTGCGCAGTTCGGTGACCGTGGACTTCTTCTCCGGGGTGATGACGTACAGCGGTTCGAACGAGTGATCGACGTCCACGCCAAGCCGTGCCCACGATTCGCCCTTGTACTTTGCGGGCACGTCAGCGGCACCTCGCGGGAGGTCCCGGATGTGCCCCCGGGAGGACTCCACGACATAGCTCGGTCCGAGATAGGAAGCGATCTTGCGGGCTTTGGCGGGCGATTCCACGATCACCAGCCGACGGCCGGAGCCGTGCGTGGCGCCGTTTGACCCTGCGCCGTTGGACCCGGCGCTTGTGAGCCGTGCGCCGTTGGTCGGCCCAGCAGTGCTGCTGCGCCCGCGACCGCCGGACGTGTCGCCCGGAGTCGCCGCCGTTTTCGATCGTGCCACGCTCAACTCACCTCAGTGTACGAATTCCTGATGCCCCGACCCCCGTGCCCCAGTGTGCACACTTTTGCAACGCCAGGAGTGTGCAACGTCGCGGGGCAGCCAGCGTCGCACACCCCGTCGCGAACAGCCAGCGATCCCGCCTTACGCCACGCGGGGATCGAACAGCACTATGGTCTGACTATCGATGATTTGCGGTAGCGCTCAGTTGTTGGCACTGTGGCGCGGCTCGAAATGCTGGAGCCAGTTCTTTGTTGCTGGTCAGCTGCTGCATCTGGGTACTGGCCGCACCGAGATCGGGACCAGCGAGGTGGCTGGCCTTGTTCACGAAATCTGGGTCGTTGGGGTCCAGCCCGGCCAGCTTCGTGCGCTGGGCGCCGACTGTCTGAGACGCATTGCTGAAGAAGCTCACCGCGGTGTCCTGGACCTGCTTGCCGTTGGTGATCCGCGGCGGGCCGAGCTGCTGGAGCTTCTGGGCGGTGCTGGCGAAGGCCCGCTGGGCGACATCGGAGAACTCGAGCAAACCATCCTTCTGGCCCTGCGGCGTTGGCGGCGCCTTCGCAATTGTGGACACCCCGGCGATCACCTCACCAAGACCGCCGCAGAACGCGCCTGCCCAGGCCACCGGGTCAGACCCCGGGGGGGCGGCTGGCGGCGTCGGCTTAGCGTTGGTGGCGCCCCCGCATCCACTGAGCGCCAAGCCGAGAGCCAACAGGACAGCTGCAGCGCCGCCCGTCCGGCGACGTGATGCGGGCACGGCTGCTCCCTGCTCGGATGTTGTTGGGCGAAGCCTGGTCACGCGCGGACTTGGGCAGGTGATGAATCCACCAACGAGGTGGACCGCCGCTTGGATACGACCACCGAGATCACGATCACCGCAGCGGCGGCCAAGGCGATACCTAGTCGCAGCGGGGCACCGTTCGGTAGGGCCGCAATCGTGACGATCGCCGGCGCGACCAGCACCGAAACCAGGTTCATCACCTTGAGCAGCGGGTTGATCGCCGGCCCCGCGGTGTCCTTGAACGGGTCACCGACGGTGTCCCCGATCACGGTCGCGGCGTGCGCATCGGAGCCCTTGCCCCCATGGTTGCCGTCTTCGACCAGTTTCTTGGCGTTATCCCAGGCACCGCCGGAGTTGGCCAGGAAGACCGCCATCAAGGTGCCGGTGATGATCGCCCCGGCCAGGAAACCCGCCAGCGGACCGACACCGAGACCGAAGCCCACCGCGATCGGGGACAGCACCGCGAGTAAGCCCGGCGTGGTCAGCTCGCGCAGCGAGTCCTTAGTGCAGATGTCGACCACCCGGCCGTACTCGGGCCGCACTGACCCGTCCATGATCCCGGGATTCTCCCGGAACTGCCGGCGCACCTCATACACTACGGCTGCGGCCGCCCGGGACACGGCGTTGATGGCCAGACCGGAGAACATGAACACGACGGAAGCGCCGATGATCAAGCCGACCAGGACGTTGGGCACTGAAACGTTGAACACCGCGTTGAGGTCAAGTCTCGCGGCAGCGGACAGGATGGCGTCGCGGTAGGAACCGAACAGTGCGGTCGCGGCGAGCACCGCGGTGGCGATCGCAATGCCCTTGGTGATCGCCTTGGTGGTGTTACCCACCGCGTCGAGCTCGGTGAGGATGGCCACCCCATCGCCCTGGACGTCGCCGGACATCTCCGCGATGCCTTGGGCGTTGTCGCTGACCGGGCCGAAGGTGTCCATCGCGACGATGACGCCGACGGTGGTGAGCAGGCCGGTGCCGGCCAGCGCGATCGCGAACAGTCCGACGGTGACCGATCCGGACAGCAGGAAGGCCGCGTACACCGCACCGGCGATCACCAGGGCGGTGTACACCGCCGACTCGAAACCGATCGACAGGCCGGACAGGATCACTGTGGCCGCACCGGTCAACGAACTGGTGCCGACGTCGCGGACCGGCCGGTGTTCGGTACCGGTGAAGTAGCCGGTGAGCCACAGGATGATCCCGGCCAACACGATGCCGATCAACACCGCGACCGCCGCGATCACTGCCGGACTGCCGGCCACCAGACCGATAGGCTGACCGTCGATCTGGCTGATCCCGGCGAGCTGGCTGAAGCTGGTGGGCAGGTAGAGGAAAGCAGCCACGGTGCAGGCCACCGCCGAGATCGTCGCGGCGATGTAGAAGGAACGGTTGATCGCGCGCAGCCCCGGCTCGCCGACCCGGCCCTTGGTGACGTATACCCCGATTACCGCGGTCACTACCCCGATCGCGGGGACGATCAGCGGGTACAACAGGCCTTTGAGGCCGAACGCCGCGGTACCCAGGATCAGCGCCGCGACCAGCGTCACCGCATACGATTCGAACAGGTCAGCGGCCATGCCTGCACAGTCGCCGACGTTGTCGCCGACGTTGTCGGCGATGGTGGCGGCGTTGCGTGGGTCGTCCTCGGGGATGCCGGCCTCGACCTTGCCGACCAGGTCACCACCGACGTCGGCGGCTTTGGTGAAGATGCCGCCGCCAACCCGCATGAACATCGCGAGCAGCGCGGCGCCGAAGCCGAAACCTTCCAGCACCCGGGGGGCGTGACCGGCGAAGACCAGCACGACCAGCGACGCACCGAACAGGCCCAGACCGACGGTGAACATGCCGACCACGCCACCGGTGCGAAACGCGATCCGCATCGCCTTCTCGCGACCACCTGATTCATTCGAGGCCGCCGCGACCCGGATGTTCGCCCGAGTGGACAGCCACATACCGAGATAGCCGATCGACGCTGAGAACAGCGCTCCCGCCAGGAAGAAGATCGAGCGACCGATCCGCTCACCGAGGTCCTCAGCGGGCAACGCGAACAGCAGCAGGAAGACCACCGCGGCGAACCCGGAGAGCGTCTTGAACTGGCGGTTGAGGTAAGCCGATGCACCTTCCTGCACCGCTCGGCCGATGTCCTGCATCCGCGGGGTGCCCTCACCCGCGGCCAGCACCTCCCGCATCAACACGCCACCGACGGCCAGCGCGGCGAGAGCCACGACGGCGACCACACCGACAACGGTGTAGTCACCCCCGCTCAGGTCGAGACCCCCGCCCTGGGCGAGGACGAACCGGGACATCAGTCCTCCTGGTTTTCCGTGCTGGTTTCCGTGCACAGTGCCATGACGCCGCCCCGTACGGCGTCACGGCCGGTCAGTCTAGGCATGCCGCCGCAGCTCAGCTCCCCCGGTGTCCTCAGCGGCCCCGTCCCAGGGCGTTAACGTGCAGGGCGAGGACCTGGGGAACGGGAGGCGTGAGACGGTGGCGTGCGGTGACGGGCGCGGGCAGGCCCTGTTGCAAGGGCTCCTTGCCAGCGGTACCGGCGGTGGCGAAACGCCGCTGCGGCACGTCACGACGATTCCCGGCCGGGCGGCGATGACGGTGGGATGGCCCTGCTGGGTACCTCGCCCGCTGCGCGAATCGCTCGTCGTGGCGGGGGTGGCGACGCCGTGGGCGCATCAGGTCGCCGTTGCGGAACTGGCGCGGGCGGGCCGCCACGTCGTCGTCGCGACCGGCACCGCGTCGGGCAAGTCGCTGGCCTACCAGCTGCCGGTGCTCACGCACCTGCTCGCCGATCCGCAGGCCACCGCCCTGTATCTCGCTCCCACCAAGGCGTTGGGCGCCGACCAGATCCGAGCGGTGACCGCGCTGGAGCTGCCGGGGATCCGGCCGGCCGGCTTCGACGGCGACACCGCGATGGCGCAGCGGGACTGGGTGCGCTCGCACGCCCGGTGGGTATTCACCAACCCGGACATGCTGCACCACGGCCTGCTCGCCCGGCATGACCGATGGGCACGCCTGCTGCGGCGGCTGAGCTTCGTCGTGATCGACGAGTGCCACGCCTACCGCGGCGTGTTCGGCTCGCACGTCGCGCTGTTGCTGCGCCGGTTGCGCCGGGTCGCCGCCCGGTACGGGGCAGATCCGGTGTTCGTGCTCGCCTCGGCAACGGTCGCCGACCCGGCTGCGTCGGCGTCGCGGCTCACCGGTCTGGACACCGTGGCCGTCACCGACGACGGCTCGCCCTGCGGCGAGCGCACCATCGCGCTGTGGGAGCCGCCGCTGCTGGCGGAGCTGACCGGTGAGAACGGGGCGCCGGTGCGCCGCTCGGCGGGTGCGGAGGCGGCCCGGCTGCTGGCCGACCTGGTGATCGAGGGCGCCCGAACGCTGGTGTTCGTCCGCTCCCGGCGGGGTGCGGAGCTGACTGCGCTGGGGGCCCAGCGGGCGCTGTCCGCTGCCGCGGCGGGTGACCTCGCTCCCCGGGTTGCCGCCTACCGCGCGGGTTATCTCCCCGAGGAGCGCCGGGCCCTGGAGACCGCGCTGGACTCCGGGGAGCTGCTCGGGGTCGCCTCGACCAACGCACTCGAGTTGGGAGTGGACATCACCGGGCTCGACGCGGTGGTGCTGGCCGGCTACCCCGGCACCCGGGCCTCGTTCTGGCAGCAAGCCGGGCGAGCTGGGCGGACCGGATCGGGAGCGCTGGTGGTGTTCGTCGCCCGGGACGATCCGCTGGACACCTACCTGGTGCACCACAGCGCGGCGCTGCTCGGCACGGCGGTCGAGGCGACGGTGCTGGATCCGATGAATCCCTACGTGCTGCGGCCGCAACTGGCCTGTGCCGCCGCCGAGCTGCCGCTGACCGACGCCTGTGTCGACTCGCTGGGTGGCGATGTGGCCCGGTCCGTGGTCGCCGACCTGGTCACCGAGGGGGCGCTGCGCCGCCGACCCGACGGTTGGTTCTGGGCCGCTGCACGCCGGCGCCCACATTCCGACGTGGACATCCGCGGCTCGGGTGGGCACCCGGTGGCGGTGGTGGAGGGCGACACCGGTCGGCTGCTCGGCACCGTCGATCCTGGATCGGCTTGCACGGCGGTGCACCCGGGCGCGGTGTATCTGCATCGGGGGGACTCCTTCGTGGTCGACGAGCTGGATCTGGACTCCGGCGTCGCTCTGGTGCACCCCGAGGCGCCGGAATGGCACACCTCGGCCCGCTCCACGACGGACATCTGCGTGGTATCGACGCTGGCGCAGCGACGCTGCGGTGGGGTCTCGATCGCACTGGGCGAGGTTGAGGTGACGTCGCAGGTGGTGGGCTACCTGCGGCGGCTCCCGTCGGGCCAGGTGCTCGATGCGGTGCCGTTGGAGCTGCCACCCTCCACACTGCGAACCAGGGCGGTTTGGTTCACCATCTCGCCGCAGTTACTTGAGGCCGCCGGGTTGCCTTGTGCCGCCTGGCCCGGAGCGCTGCATGCTGCCGAGCACGCCGCGATCGGGCTGCTGCCCCTGGTCGCCACCTGCGATCGGTGGGACATCGGTGGCGTCTCCACCGCGCGGCACGCCGACACCGGTGAACCGACGGTCTTCGTCCACGACGGGCACCCCGGCGGTGCCGGCTTCGCCGACCGGGCGCACGCTGCGCTGACGCCCTGGCTGACCGCGACCCGCGATGCCATCGCCGCCTGTGAATGCCCGGTCGGCTGCCCGTCCTGTGTGCAGTCCCCCAAATGCGGCAACGGCAACGACCCCCTGGACAAGGCCGGCGCCATCGTCGTGCTGGACGTTGTGCTGTCGAGTTCACGACGGCGGCCCGACGGGGGTGGTGGGGCCGGCGCGGGCGGTGGCGGTGGCTACGGCGAGGGTGCCTAGCCAGCCGGCGGGGTGGGCGGTCGCTTCGATCAGGATGTCCCAGCCACGGATTTGGCATGACGTGAGCTGGACCCGCATCCGGTCGGTCACCCGGTGGGCTTGGGCGCAGGCGTACTGCTCACCGGCGACGACCGTCGCGGCCCCGGCCAGCGCGGCCAGGTCAGCCGCCGACTCGACGTGGTGGCGAACGATCATCGCCTCGCCCAGATGCAACCCGAACACCGCCACACTGACCAGCACCGCGATGGCCCCAGCCGCCCACACGGTGGCCACCCCTCGATCACCCTCGACCGGATCGCCATCGACGCAGCCCGTCATGGCACCGGCCCCGGCTCCAGTACCGCCGCGGCCTCAGCCCCGACCTGGACTCCCGGCAACAGCCCAGCGACCGGATTCGCCGACACCCGCGCAGTGACCTCGTCACCGCGGACGGTCACCGCCACCACGGCACCACGGGGCGCGATCCGCCGGGCGAGATCCGCTGCGCGGGTCTGCTCGCCCCGCGCGGTCAGCCGGGCCGCCTCCCGCGCGGCGTCGACGCACCGCAGCTGCGCCGCCACCGCGGCCAGGACCAGTGCGAGCACGACGACCAGCGAGCACAGCGCCAACGCCGCCTCCACGGTGACCGATCCCCGGTCGTCGGCACTCATCAGAACTTCACCGACAGCGCCCGCTGCACTAGATCGTTGAGGGCACCGACGATAAGATCGCCGGTCACCACCTTGTACAGAACGGCAGCGAAGGCGGCTGCGGCGATCGTGCCGATCGCGTACACGGATGATGCTCCTGCATCCCAGCGGCAAACCATGCGGGCCTGTCGCTTAACGACCGTCTACGGGACCGTTCCAGCTGATAATGAGCTTAGCCATCACGAGATCACCAGCAGCATCATCGCGTGTTGGCCGTAACGGGTGGGCCCTCTGCCCCGACAGTCAGGCATGTACCAGATCATGCCGTTAGCGCGCTCGTCGCGAAGCTGCTGGAAGAAGGACTCCCGGTCCGGAGATGTGGGTTCGGGGGCACCGTCGAGGTAACCGGCGAAGTCTCCGCCGTCTGAGGCGACCTCATATGCGTCGAGCGTCTGCACCCGGAGTATGTCGCCGGGTGCCTTCCGGTGCTGCTCTAACCAGGCGTTGAAGTCTGGGATGTCGAGGGTGCCCATTTCGGGGAGCAGCGTCTTGGGCACGCGGACCTTGCGTTCGTGGGCGGGCAACGTGGTGTCGGGGATGTCGGTTCCCACGATGTCGTAGCTCCCGTCCGTTCGCTCGATCCGGGGGGCACGAGGTGCCGATCCGGCATTCCGTCCGCCGAACCTTGGTCACGGGGTCTCCCTCCCGAGGCGTGCCTGTCTCGGTCAGTGTCCCCGGTCCGTTTCGGCGAGGTCAATCTCACAGCTAATACCACTTGCTGGGCTTGCTGCGCAGCATCGCAGCGCGTTGCGGTCGCCGGCGGCGTCGTCGGCTTGCGCTGCGGCCGACCGTAGCGGTCTCCCTCGCCCGGTCGTGCGCGAGCGACACAGGTGTGGAGCCGCTCTCACGCCCCGATACGTCGAGCTAGGTCGAGCAAGCTAGGAGTCGCCCTACGTCCGGCAAGGCTAAGCAGATCGTGAACGATCTGCCGGACAAGTCTGTGATGTAACACCTGCTCCGGCGTCAGACGCTCTGCCTCAAGGAGCGCGGACACAGCCTCTCCGATGTGGCGCCGCTGAACATGAGCGCGGGCAAGGTCGATGAGCAATCTGGACTGCCGTTCGGTGGACAACCCCCTAGCGTCGATGCCCCTCGCTAAGTCTATCGCCTCGCCCGCGTCACCGAGGTCGACTGCCGTGGACACAGCGTGTAGCTCTACGTTGGTCGGCCCAAATTCTGTGTTGTAGTCATTGCGATCTGCGCCAATCACGCAGGCGATTCTTCTAGCTTCCGCAATAGCGCGCCGGGTGCCACTTCGGTCACCCTCGCGTGCGTAGACAACCGCGAGAAGCAGATGCATCGCGCCATACAACGACAACACTTCGGGCGCGCAATCGGGCGCAGTCGTCAAGGGCCTGATCGCAGCGATCGCCTGGGTTGCGACGTACTCAGCCTGATCTAGTCGCCGCAAGGTGATAAAGGCGTGGCCCATCCGGAAGCCACCAGCCACCGCGCCGAACGGATCCCCCGCGTCTTCAGCCCAACGAATCGCTCGATCCGCAGCCAACCAGGAAGCGTCAGCCTCGTCCTGTCGAGCAAATGTAGCTGCCGCTGCCTGATAAGCCCTGGTGAGCAGCCGCGCACCCTCGGCGCGACGACGCCCATGCGCGCTCCGAACCAGCCGTTCGAGATCAGCCAGCAGAGGAACAAGCATCACCGCCAGCGCGCCGTACTCCGAAGCATGACTTAGCCGCCACGCCTCTTCAACGGCGGCCCCTAGCTCGCGGAAATCGCGGGACGGCGCAGCGACCGTGCCGAGCAGCGTGCTTAGCGCCGGATGACCCGTCATCGCCAGCCGCAGCGTGGCCAGCTCATCCGGAATCATTTCTGTCACAGACGCGTCTATGGCAGCCTCTGGGCGCAAATCACGCACGGACGTGCCGAGCGCATCAGCGAGGAGCTGTAACACCGACATGCGCTCAACTGGCAACACATCGCGCTCAACCTGCGATACCCAGCTCTCGGACCGGCCAACCTCACTAGCTAGGTCCTTCTGCGACAGCCCTAGCCGGCGGCGTAGCTCGGAGACCCGCTCACCGAAGGTTCCCCCGGCCATGGCGTCGACCACAGGCTCAGCCTTCCGTTCTCCAGATATCCTGACGGCGGACCATGCCACATCAACGGCTGTCCGGCAGACCCTTACCGCCGTCAACCATCAGCGGATCCACCGCTACGCGTTCTAAGTGCTGTTCCCGCTCTTCGAGGAAGCGACGCACATGTGGTTGCTGGCCATGCTCGTCAAACGCCTCCTGGTCTAGGTACAGCTCGTAGAACACCCGCTCGCCAGGTACATCTCGCACCCGGTGGCACGCGTAGATCAGAGTGCCGGGCTCCTGATCTATAACACCAGGCAACGTGTCCTTGACCAGCGCGTCGAAGGCCTCCTCGTGACCTGCCTTGAGGGTGAATTTCACGATCAACCCGAACCTACCGCTCATAGAACCTCCTCCGACGGATAAGACAACTATGAACTAGCAGTGAAACTGTTGACTCGCAGAAAATCTGCGGCTACTGTGGCGACATCGGCGTCCCGGAGCAGGCCCCGACGCCACAGGCCACACGAGGAGGTAGCTACCAAGGTGACCGCATCACAGATCCGCAACCCGGCTGGCACCCGAGCACGGTTCCTCTCGGTCGCGGCCGTCGCTCGAGTCCTCGCAGTATCCGAGGTGACGCTGTACCGAGCGATCAGCAGCGGCGAATTCCCTGCGGTCAAGGTCCGCGGCAGGTACGTGGTTCCTGCAAGTGCGCTTGATGCCATGGAGCACGCGGCAGTCGACACAGGCCGCTTAGTTGATGCCGCCCTGTGGGCAGAACACGGGCGTAGCGGTCGGGACGGCGAAACAGAGCTCATCACCAGTGAGGCAATCGCGTGACCATCACCGACGCGCGACCTGAGACTAGCCCGGACCTTGGCACAGCGAGCACCGAGCTTTCCCCGGCGCTCTTGGGGGACCCGTTGATTCAGTCTGCAGCCAGGCTGCGCCCGTTGTCGGAGTCTGAAGCCCGAGAACTGACTGAGGAGATTGCTCAGACGTTGGCGTTGGCCTGGGACAAGGTCGTGGAGGCGTATCAGCGGCGGGTGTGGGAGCCATTGGGGTATGGCTCCTGGGATTCCTATTGCCGGGCCGAGCTGGGATCTACCCGGCTGCGGTTGCCGTCGGAGGAGCGCGACGAGGCTGTGCGGTCATTGCGGTCGGCGGGGTTGTCCACCCGCGCCATCGCCGCAGCCACGGGAACCAGCAAGGGCACGGTGCATCGCAGTGCAAGTGCCCCATATGGGGCACTTGCAGATGCAACCCAACAGCCGGTGCCTGCGGTAACAGGGTTGAACGGCAAGTCCTACCCCGGGTCCCGCGCCGCGGCGACAGATGTAGAGGAACCGATCGACGCCGAGCTCGTCGAGGACGAGGAGTCGGAACCGATGGGGTCGCCACCGTCTGCCTCGACCACGCCGAAGCGCAGGCCCCTTCCTGAGCAGGCCAAGGATGCGGGGTGGGAGATCCGTCGGGCCGCGGAGCGCATCGGCCGGATCGTTGGTGATGACCGCTTGTCTGCAAACAAACAGCAGGTGAGCTCCGCGCTGCGCAGTCACCTGCTGTTCGTCGCCGAGGCCGTGACCGCGGCTCTCGGTGAACTATCCGATCACAACTAGGGAGTGTATTCGTGTCGAGCATCACAACCAACCACCACGCCACCAACGGCGCGGGAGAGCAGGTCGATGGACCGCGCCCGACCACTGGGGACGTGCTGACCGGGCGGGCGCCGACCCCGGCGGTATTCGCGCAGTTGGTGACCAAGCCGTCGTCGTCGGTGGTGATGATCGATCCGGAGACCGCGACGGCTTGGCTGGCCCGCAATGCGGCCAACCGGCACCTGCGCGTGGCCCAGGTCAACAAGTACGCCAGTGACATGATCGCCGGGCGGTGGCATCTGACCGGGTCCCCGATCCAGTTCGCCGCTGACGGGCGACTGTTGGACGGGCAGCACCGGTTGGCCGCGATCGTCAAGTCCGGATCCACGCTGCCGATGTTCGTGGTCCGTGGTCTGGCGTCGACCGCGCAGTCGTATATGGATACCGGGGCTAAGCGCACCGTGGCTGATCAGTTGAGCATCGCCGGCTACAAAAACAGCTCGGTTCTGGCGGCGGGTGCCCGGTTGGCGCTGGCCTGGCGGATGGGGCGGCTCGGCCAGCCTCGCGACGCGGTGTCTGACCCGGAGACCCGGGCGTTTATCCAGGCCCACCCGGGCCTGATTGACGCGGCTGCGTTCGCGACGCAGATGCGACGCGCCGGGTTGGATATTCATCCGTCGGTGATCTGCGCTGCGCGGTGGGGACTAACCGAATCCGGGCACGACCCGCAGCGGGTGGAGGGGTTTTTCCGGGCGTTGGCCGAGATGCGCAGCACCGGTCCGGGGGACCCGAAGTACGCCTTGTTGCATCGGATCAACACCTCCCGGCGTAACCGGGAACGGATCGAGGCCGTGGACCTGCTGAGCATGCTCATCCGCGCCTACAACGCCGACTACACAGGCAAGCAGGCCCGCCGGATCCAGGTCTTCGCGCACGGCTCAGCGATCGACGTCCCGCAGATCATCCGACCCGACACAGGGCCCGGGGCGGGCACCGCAAACGGCGGAAGGAAGTTCTCAGGGGCCTGATGGCCCACAGCGTGGTGCCCAGACGATCGCACCTCGGGCAGAAGCAGCAGGTAGACGCAGACGCGAGGGACCCGGCATCCGGTTTGCCGACCTCAGGGCCGGGTCCCTCGCCCACCAACCTCTTACGAGGAGGCCCGTTAATCATGGACGCTTCACTCGCAGCGGAACAAGGCGCCCACAAGTCCCGAGGACTACCAGCTCAAATCCCCCGCATCGATCAGTGGGTCGCGCAGCAACTTGCTCAGCCGTGGCCACTGAACAGTGCCCAGTTGGACCTGATTCGCCGCATACTCGCCGCCGAGCGGATAAGCGCGGCGAAGAACAGCATCGGCCCGGCCACTATCCAAGCCGATGTCATCGAGGGTGCGGCGTGATCGCCCCCGACGGTTGGGCGCTGGTCACCGGATCCAGGTATTCGCGCACGGCTCGGCCATCGACGTCTCGCAGATCGTCCGACCCCACGCGCGGTGCGGGCGGGGTCACCACTCGTGAACTGATCGCACAGCAGCGACCCGTAGCAGCCCGTTAGTCCCGACCCGGCAGCCATCCCACCACGAGCGCCCACCGGGTCGGGTTCCCCAACCACTTCGAGGTAATCGAGGAGTTCGTCATGGTACAGGGCAATACGTCTATGGCGACTGTCCACAATGGCCAGTCACCAGCCGCTTCCCCAGATGTCGGCCTGAGCGCCCCGTGTGCGGGTGTCTGCGGTTTGTGCGAGGCGTGTATCCGGCGGCTACCGGTCGCGATGGTGCAGCTGATGGCGCAGTCCCGCGAGACCGCCCCGGCACTGTTTGACACCGCGGTGACCTGCGCCGGGATGTGGCTTCGCGCGCGTCGGGTGCCGGCATGACCGCCCCGACCGGCTGGGATCTGGTGGCCGCAGCCCAGGCCGGTGACCGGGACGCCTTCGGCCAGCTGTACGCCCAGTACGTGGGTGGGGTGTCCCGGTTCGTCGGTAATCGGCTCCGTGACCGGGGCGCTGTTGAAGACCTCACGAGTGAGACTTTCGCGCGGGCGTTGCGCCGGATCGGCTCGGTGAGTGATCAGGGCCGGGATGTGGGTGCGTGGTTCACCACGATCGCCCGGAACCTGGTTTTGGATCATGTGAAGTCCAGCCGGTACCGGTTGGAGACGACCACCGCTGAGATGGCCGACGCCGACACCGACCAGGCCGGCCCCGAGCAAGCGGTGATCGCGCAGGAAACCGCGACTGATTTGCATCGCCACGTCGCGGGCCTGCCCGACGCGCAGCAGGAGTGCATTCGACGGCGCTTTTGGCAGGAGTTGTCCGTCCCGGAGACCGCGGCTGCGATGGGTCGCAACGAGGGCGCGGTCAAAGCGCTGCAACACCGCGCGATCGTCGCGCTCCGGGCGGCGATGACCGGCCCTAACAACACTGCACCTGTCGCTGCGGCGAGGGTAGCTGGCGACAGCGGATTACCTGCTCAGCGCGGGTGCTTTGCTGAAAAGCGGCCGCCAGGCGATGCGCTGGAACGGGCCCGGACCGCGGTCACCGAGGTCGCCCAGCACGTGGCCGACACCGACCCGGCCCGCGCCGAGTCAGACCGGGCGCAGCAAGTCGCCCGGTGGCACGCCGATGATCAGGCCGCGGTCCAGTCTCACCAGCAGGAGGACCGTCACAGCCTGGCGGTGGCCGCTGAGGGTGGTGCGTGATGACCGGCGCCGGCCCGCTGGCCCAGGGCCACGACCAGCCGGAGCTGACTGTGGTGTGGCTGGCGTGCACCGCTTGCCAGTTCGTCTACGAACCCGACCTCGCTGCCTTCGACACGGGCAACACGGGCTGTTCCCGGTGCGGGGGTTGGACGTGGATCGCGTACCTGGGCGCCTCGCCGTCTGGGAAGCAGACCCTGAGGTGAGCGCGACCAGCGGTATCGAGTGGACCGACGCGACGTGGAATCCGGTCACCGGATGCACGAAGGTGTCACCTGGGTGTGATCATTGCTACGCCGAGACCATCACCGAACGGTTCCACGGCACAGGTTCTTTCGCGCACGTCATCCTGCACGCCGACCGCCTGAGCAGTCCACTGCGGTGGCGTAGACCACGGCGAGTGTTCGTCAACAGCATGGCCGACCTTTTCCACGACGCCGTACCCGATGTCTTTATCGGGTCGGTGTTCGAGGTTATGGCTGCGACACCCAGACACACCTACCAAGTCCTGACCAAACGCCACGGCCGGATGCGATCGCTGTTATCGAGCTGGGCTAAAACATGCACTCGCCCGGTCCAGCTCCACCCCGACGACCGTCCGATGATGATCCGCGACGTGGTCTGGCCGTTGCCGAACGTGCATCTGGGCGTGTCCGTGGAGGACCACAAGCGCGCCGAACTGCGCATCCCGGCCCTGCTCGACACCCCGGCCGCGGTGCGGTTTGTGTCCTGCGAGCCGTTGCTCGGCCCGGTGGATCTAAGCCCATGGATTCGGGCGACGGACTACCCGGAAACCACCGCAGTCGATCCGACTCCCGTTTCCTGGGTTATCACCGGGGGTGAGTCCGGCGGGCGGGCTAGGCCCGCGCACCCGGACTGGTTCCGTCAGATCCGCGACGAGTGCCTGACCGCGGGGGTCGCCTACTTCCACAAGCAAAACGGCGAATGGCGCGCACCGAAGCTCGGCGAGGAATACGACACGATGCTCGGGCGCGCTGGTCATCCCCCAGCATTCCTGATCGACCCTGCCGGCCATGTGCACTGCGCGCGTGAGGCTGCCGGCTCGGCCGCGGTCCCGGTGATCCGGGTCGGCAAGAAGGCCGCCGGCCGGGAGCTTGATGGCTGGATCTGGCAGCAGTACCCGCGGGCGGTCGGGCCTTGCTCGCTGGTGTCGTCGCGGCGGGGTGGTGGCTGATGGCTGCCGCTGTTTTCGGCCGCAGCAGCGCGGTGCTCAGTGACTGCGGCACCTACCGTTACGAGCTGCGTCGGTCGTGGGATCCCGCGGGGTCGCTGTGCGCCTGGGTGATGCTCAACCCGTCGATGGCCGACGCCGATCTCGATGATCCGACCATCCGCCGGTGCCGGAGCTTTTCCCGGTCCTGGGGCTACGGCGGGATCGTCGTGGTCAACCTCTACGTGCTGCGCGCCACCGATCCCGAGCAGCTGCGTCGGCACCTGGACCCGGTCGCGGACAACGACGACTACATCAAAGCCGCGGCCCGTGACGCCGGGGCAGTGGTGTGCGCGTGGGGTGCGCACCCCTTCGCGGTCCGCCGAGCAGGCGTGGTGACCGGGCTCCTACGCAGCTGCACCGGTGCCGGCGTCGCGATGCACTGCTTGGGCACCACCAACAGCGGGGCACCGCGGCACCCGCTCTACGTCCACGGCGCCACCCCGAGGGTCCCTTTTGAGCCGATGGAGGTGGCGTTGTGACCGCGCAACCGGAACTCCTCCCGATACCACCCGGGCCGGCCGTGGGGCCACCATCCGCGACGGCGGGCTACCTGCTGGGGCTGCTTCGACGCCACTACCTGCCCGACGAAGCCCGACCTGCGGGGATTTTCGCCCCCGAGATCCAGGCCCCGGGCCCGACGCTGCGCAAAGCCGACTTGGTCTGGCTCGGATGCACAGCCGCCGCCGGCAGTCAGTTGGTAGGCCACGAAATCAAGGTCAGTCGTGCCGATGTTCTGGCTGAGCTGGCGGATCTGACGAAGTCCGACCCGTGGCAGCGGTACTGCGACCGGTGGTGGCTGGTCATCCCGCACACCTCGCTGATCACCGGACTGGAACTCCCGGATTCCTGGGGAGTGCTGACCCCACCGGGCGGGCGTCGTACCCGATCGATGACCGTGTACCGGCCGGCCCCCCAACTGACACCCGCTGAACAGGCGCCGGCGCTGCGGACGCTCGCAGCGTGGCTGCACTGGAAACTCCGGGACACCCGCAACCGGGTTGACGCGCTGGACAAGCAATGCACACGGTTGGACCACGCTAACCATCAACTCCGGTTGGAAAGCCCCACTGCGCACCCCAGCCCGGAGCGCGACGTCATAGCCAGGATCGTCCGGGACCTCGGCGGCCAATGGAACGGCGACCAGATCGGGACTTGGGCACAGCACGTTGAAGTCGATGACGTGGTCGCAGCACTCACTGAATTAGGTGCCATCTACCGTCGGCGAGACGACGCGAAACGGGCACTGGACGACTATCGACGTGGGTTGAAAGCCGATTACGACAGGATCGGTCGGTTGCTTGGCGAGATCAGTGAGCCGCAGTCATGACCACGCAACCAAGTCTGCACTCGCAGACATCTCTACCGAGAACACCTTCGTCCCCGAAAGAGATAACCCCGATGATCGCACCGATTACCGCCTATCTGGTGAGCAGAGGCGTTTACGACGAATACCGGGTCCTGGCGGTGTTCACCGAGCATTGCGGGGCGCGGGAGTTCGCTGACCACCACAACCTGACCAGCGTGCGGTATTCCGCTGATGATAAAGCCCGGGTCGAGGAGGTCGACCTGTACGGGCCTGGGTGGCGGCGGCCCCCGGCTGAGGTCCTCGACGGTGAGGTCATGGACCCGCCGCTGCGGTTGATTCTGGATGAGGCCACGAATATCTGCCCGGTTCCGCTGGATGGGTGGCCGTCGGACTTCGGGTCCCACGTGATCACGCTGTGCCCGGCCTTTCCAGTCCAGCCAGCGGGGTGCGTCACGAGTCCGCGAACGCTCACCGCTACCGATCCGTGCCCGACATGCGGTGGTTTCGACGGCACGCACTGGCCGGATAACGGCCCCGGTTGGGCCGCGTGGCGGTGTCGTTGTGGTCAGAACCTCACGATTCCCACCAATGCGTTCGGAAAGGAAACCTCGTGGATACCACAGCGGTAATCGGTTTGCTGATCGTCGGGGCCGCGTGCGGTTTCCCGGTCGGTCAGTGGTGGGCGGAGTTCGCTCGCGGAAAGTTCGAAGCCAAACGCGCGTGGGAGAACCGCGCCGCCTACCGGAGACGGGACTAATGGATACCCACGGGAATCGTCCGGGGGCCGCGCTCGTACCCGCAGCACCTGAGCGGCCCACCGAGGTTGTCCGCGTGGCCGGTGGCGCGGTGTCGGGTCGGGTGGACGTGGCCCCGGACGGGGAGCTCGTGGTCCGGGTTCGGCCGTCGCAGGTCCGCGACGTCACAACCCGGCCCCTGCACCCGGCGGCCGAACCGGTGCACCGGCATCACCGAGGGTGTTCCTGCCGGTACGGGACGGTCCTGGCTTATGTCGGGCCCTTCACCCCCGACGACCGGGTCAGGGAGGCGGCGGCGTGGGCTCGGTGGATGGACCCGCCGTGGTGGGCGGCGGTCCGGTGGATCCCCGAGCAGCGCCGGCTGCGAGCCGAGCTGCGGGCGGCCCCGTCGCGTCGGGCGGTGACCGGTCCCCGCCCCCGTGAGCTAGAGCCAGCCCCGGGGGCGGCTGGGACGCGGTGGCGGCGGTGGACCAGGTGACCGACCAGGTGACTGCGGCCGCCGGCCAGCCGGGTGACGCGGCCTGGGTGGCCCGGATGGGTGTGTGGGGTACTCGGGTGCTCGGGCTGGTCGTGCTGTTGGCGCTGGTCTTCACGATGGTCAACGTGCAGCAGTTCGCTGCCGCCGGTCAGGTGCTGAGCAGTGTCCAGTGGTGGATCGCCTGGTTATTGGACCCGATGGCGTCGATCACGATGGGCGCCGCGATCGTCTACGAGGGTCTGCTCGCCGATTACGGCCGCACGGTCGGGTGGTTGACCGCCACGAAGTGGTACGCCGGGCTGTGTACCTGGGCGATGAACATCTGGGTGTCGGTAACCGGGGGGTCCCTGGCCGGGGTGCTGCTGCACTCCGTCGCCCCCGGGCTGGTGTTGCTGCTGGCGGAGGCCGCCCCGCGGGTGCGCCGGCACCTGGCCGAAATCGTCACCGATCTACAGCAGAGTCAGCCTCCGCCGGCTGCGGGGGCCGGCCACACTCCAGTGGCGGTGCCGCCGGCCACTTACCGGCGGGTGGCACCGCCGCGGACCGCTTGGGCGCCCCCACCGCCACCGCGGCAGGCCGATCTGGTCGGCACCGCTGCCGCCGCGCCGACCACCGTCCTGGCTGCCCCTACTGGCCCTGACCCGGTGACCTGCCCGGTCGCGGCGCCACCGGCGCCGGTACCCGCACCGGGACGCGTGGTGCCCCCACCCGTCCAATTCCCGGCCGACCCGGAGCTGGCCGGGGACGACGACCTGACCGAGCGGGTCCGGCGACTCGTCGCCGAATCCACCGCGGCGGGCCGCCCCCTGGGGCGCCGGGCCATCGCGAAACGGCTCGACACCACCGAGCACCGCGTGCGGGCTGCCCTCGAACTCGTCGGGGCCACCACCGGGGCGGCCCTCAACGGCACCAGCGGTTCAGCGCAAGACGAAGGTCACCACCAGGTGGGGGGCCAGTGATGGCGCGTGGTCCCGTTCCCGTTCCTGCACCTTGTGCACTGGGGGCCTCTGTGTCGCCCGGAGGTCAGCAGAACGCTAGGTGGGCCAGCGCCGATGAACCCGACCCATCCACCCGGGTGAGACACGCCCCTCAAGCGGGGTCCCTGCGGGATCACGACCCGAGTGAGCGAGTCGGAACCCCCGCCGTCCCTACGGGACCCACCCGGCGCCCCACTGAGGCAAGCCGCGTCACAGAAACCACCAAGCACAAGGGAGACAAAGGAAATGAACGAGACCACCCTGACCATCACCGGCAGCCTTACTGCCGACCCGGAATTGCGTTTCAGCCCCGCTGGTATCGCGGTTGCCAACTTCACGGTCGCCTCCAATGCCCGCCGGTTCGACAAGGCCACCAATGGTTACGTCGATTCCGAGCCGATCTTTCTGCGGTGCACCGCGTGGCGGACCACAGCGGAGAACATCGCCGAGTCCCTCACCCGCGGGATGCGCGTGGTCGTCACCGGCAACCTCAAGTCGAACTCCTACGAGACGCGTGAGGGCGAGAAGCGCACCAGCTTGGAGCTGACCGTCACCGAGGTCGGCGCTTCGCTGCTGTGGGCCACGGTCACGGTCACCAAGGCTGAGCGCGTCGGCGGCTCCGCGGGCAAGCCCGCCGACGACGAGACCCCGCCGTTTTAGAGCGGTGGATGGTGGGGGCCGGTGATCCGGCCCGGTCCCCACCATCCACACCCCAGCAGTAACCGATTCCAGAAAGGAATCCGCCAGTGAGCAACTACGGATTGCACATACCGGAAATCGTGTCCGACGCACATCACGCCGTTACCAATCTGCTAGCGCAGGACACCGACGACCAGGACCGGACTGAGCAACTCCCCCGATGGCACACCGCCACTAGGGGGGCGCTGCACATCAGTGAGCTAGCCAACGAATGAAGATCCGGGGGCGGAAAGTACCTACACCGTCTCTTAATGGCACGGATCAACACTGACAACAGATTCGACCAGCAGGCGCGGTACCGGCCTACCACTCGGTGGGTCACGAATCCCGATAACACGGAGGGTTAACGGATGGCAATGATCACAGGGACCTGGGCGCAGCGGTGCGCCGCGGATGCCGATGCCCGGGACTGGGCGATGACCTACGGGCGGGGCGAATTCTACTACTCGAAGAAGTGGGGGCAGCTGACGGCGGTCGCCGATGGCACCACAACTCTGAGCGAGGTGGCTGACGCGCTGACTACGGGAACGGCGACGCCGTACCAGGCGGCGCTGGCTGCGAGCTTCTGGGTAGACGCGGCGGACTACCTCGCGGTGGGGGCGCATGCGGATTCAGCGGACGCGCGCAACGGGCACCCGCAGCCGGGCCTGGCTGACGACTACGGGCAGGTGCCGTGGCTGTCCGATCCTGACGAGGTGGCCGCCACCCAGGCGCGACAGGCCGTCGCGGACGCTGTGCTGGCCGAGGCGCGGCAGATCCACCAAGACGCGGTCGACGCCGAGCACGATCACCGGCGGTGGTTGGAGGCGAACGACGAGGACGAGTATCACGCGGCGGGTCACGCGGCTGCGGTGGCGGCTGATGTGGAGGGAGCCTGGCGGACCGCGGTGGGTGTGGCCTACGACCACATCTGTGCGGAGTATGGCAACGACGGGCCACCGGAGGCCGACCGGCACATCAGCGCGGAGGACAGGGCCGCGCAGTGGCGGGCCATCGAGGCGATCGCGGAAAGGTTGGGGCTGCCCACCGGTCCGGTCAACCAGGCGGTGCAGGAGGTAGCGGAGCGGTACGGCCGGGACCACACCGATACCCAGACCTTAGGACAGCCCGACTGGGACCAGGTAGCCGACCAGTGGGCGGAATACCAGGCGGAGCAGCAGACGTACCGGGACGGGGCCGCCCGTGCTGCCGCCGCCGCGGCGCTGGAAGCGCAGGTAGAGAGCTGGGGTCCCGCCGAGATGACCGACGCGGACCTCCGGATGGAGGCCTCCTCCGCGGACGAAGCGACGGGCATGACCGCCGCGCAGCTCCGCGGCGAGTCGGGCGACACGTGGGTCGCGCTGAATCCCGGTGCTGGCTGGGCTGCGGATGAGGACGTTACGGCTGGTCGGGTGCTGCACACCCACAACGCAGTAGCGAACCGCGAGGAACTCGCCGACGCGCTCCACACCGAGCTCGCCGATGCGCTGGACCAGGCCCGCGCGCAACTCGCCGCGGGGGATGTGGCCGAGGTGGACCGCCCGGCGCACGAAGCCTGGATCGAGCTGCTCGAAGCGGAACTCACAGACGAGAACGCGGTGGGGTGGCAGGCGATGGTCAACACACCGGTCCCAGGCTACGTCGCGGCGCAGGGACCGGCAGCGGTCGCGGAGTACTGGGCTAAAGCCGCCGACGAGGCAACTCGGACCCACCCGACTAGTGCGCGGTCGGAGAGTCAGAGTGCCCACGCCGAAGCAGCGGCGCAGTGGGCCGCGGCGTGGTACGAAGCCCGCCGCGACGAGCAGCGCCCCGCGGTCCACACGCAGGCCGGGGATGTCGCTAACGACACACCGGCATCGGAGCCGTCGGCCGCGGGTGACCTCTCGGTACCCGACGAACTCGCGCGCGGTGGTGATCCCGAGCTGGCCGGTAAGACCGCGGCATGGGTGGCTGCCGAGGCGGCGGTGACCGAGCGATGGCTCGCGGCGGAGCAGGCCTCTCGCACCGCGGAAACCGTCTGCTCCGAGGACCCGCTGCCCCCGCTGGTGGAGCGCGGTGAAGCTGCCCCCCAGCAGGAGGCGTTCGATGCGGACCTCCGTGATGGGGCGCCCCCTCGGAACGTCGTGGCAGCGGACGCAGCGGTCCAGGAACTCGCTGAACTAGTGGCTGAGGACCAGGGCCGGGGGTGGGTGACTGCGGAGGATGTCGCGTTCGCGCGCTGGGCGTCGGGCGACGCTGACAGCGATAGGAACAGTGCCCAGCCGATACCGCCACTACATGCCGAGGTCGCCACCGACGAATTGAACCCGGCCGACAGGACCGGAGCGGACCTCCGTCTAGCCATCGACGCCGGACACCCGCCTTGGATCGGACTGGAGCTACCTGCGCTATCCCCCGACGAGCAGGCGATACGGGCCATCACTCGGGCGACCGACCGTTGGCCTGACGCGTGGACCTCGCCCCCGCCGGTCTTCAACCCGAACCACGGCGGGTTCTACCACTACCCCTGGCAAGAAGACGGCGCCGAGGTCGAGACCGACGAATTGAGCCCGGCCGACGCGGCGGTGCACGCGGCCGCTACCGCGGATCTGTCTGCCCTGCAAGGAGCCACAGTGGACACGGTGCACATCAACGGGTCAGCGATCACACCGGTTGAGGAGGCAGGGCCGGTGCTCAAAGCTGCCAGCCGGACGCTCTCCGCGACCGAGACGCAGCGGGCGGTCGCCGAGTCCTACCCGCAGGAGTACAGCCTCGCTGACGACGCCTATGACTACGCGTTCCATCACGGTGGGGGCGAGGATCTGCCGCCGGTGCCCGCTGAGTACACCGAGTACCCCGACGCGCACCGATCCGGACCCGCCCCTGCTGGCGCTGAGGAACTCGCAGGCGAACTGCGCGCCGAACTCGCCGAGGCGCTCGATCAGGCCCGCGCCCAGCTGGAGGCCGGGGACGTGCCCGAGGTCGAGCGGGCCGCGCACGAAGCACGGATCGAGCTGCTCGAAACGGAACTCGCGGTCGACGCTGTCACCGACACGGTCGACGAGGGTAACTGGGCTAAGGGTGCCCCGCGCGAAGCCGAGACGGTGCAGCGGAGTTCAGATCCGATGTTCGCGCAACACTTAGCTGAGCTGATCCACGCGCTCGACGCGGCACCCGGGTCGGACCTTTACCCCAGCGACGTGGATGCAACAGCCGACCCGGCGCCACCGGGTCCCGAAGTGGCCGCGAAGACCGCGTCGTGGATGACCGCTGAGGCTGCCCGCACGGAGCAGTGGCTCATCGACAACGCCCCCGAGGGTGCTGATGACCCTCCCGAGCGAAGCTCCCGACACGCGGAGGACTGCTTGGGCTGCGAGCACATGCCCGGGGCAGTGCACTGCATGACCGAAGACCTCAACGTGCCGTGGCGCGGTACCACACCCCCCGGCGAGGAGCCGCCGGGAAAACCGTCAGCGGCTGACGCGGTCGCCGCCGCCCACACCGCGGTAACCGCGGACACCCACCGCGCGGTCGAGGAACTCGATGCACAGGGCGCCCGGACAGCCGCTGACCGCCACGCGCAACTGCCCGACACGGCCGAGCAGGCCCCGACGATGGACGCGGAGGCGTCATGAACCGGACCGTTGGTATCGCACTCGCCATCCTCGCGGCGAGCGCGGTCCTGGACTGGTTACCCGACGGCGCCCCCGGGCGCGGGTACTGGCCGCTGCTGACGCTGCTTGGGATCGTGGTCCTGGCTGGGGTCACCGGGTTGCGGTACCGGCGTCGCGCGGGGTCGGCGGGGACGGTGAAGCAGTGGGGAGCCCGGTCCCGGCGCCGCCACGGGGTCGCGTCGGTCGTCGACATCGCCCGGGTGGCCAGCTGCCTTTCGGTGCGGTGCGAGGCCAAGACGATGCGCCCGTCGCTGGCCGAGCTCACCTGGGCTGCCCGCCTGCGGGTGCCGACCACGGAGCTGGGGGTGCCGTTGTGTCGGGTCGGGGCGTTGGGGGTGTGGACGTCCTTGCGGAATGTGATCACCGTGTTTGGTGGGCCGGGGGTCGGGAAAACCGGGTGGCTCGCCGGCCGGATCATCGACGCCCCCGGGGCGGTGATCAGCACCTCCACCCGCCTCGATCTGTATGACCTCACCGCCGGACTCCGCGGCCGCGACGGGCGGCCGGTGTTCGTGTTCAACCCCGGTGGGCTCGGGGGCAAGGCGTCGACGATCACGTTCGACCCGCTCCACGGGTGTCAGGACCCGATGACCGCGGTGGACCGGGCCGCGGACATGATCCCCGACACCGGGGGTGGTGACGCGGAACGGTGGGACGCCAAAGCCCGCCGCAACCTCGCGGTCCTGCTGCACGCCGCCGCGATCGGTGGCCTGTCGTGCGCCACCGTCGCGGAGTGGGTCGCCGACCTCCCCGGATCGGAGCGGGAGATCCTCACCGCGCTGCGCCAGTCCCCCGAGCCGTCGTTCACCACCGCCGCGAAACAACTCCTGGGGTTGAACGACAAAACCCAATCCAGCATCGCGGATGCGATCATGCCCGCGTTCTCCTGGCTCATCGACCGGGACGCGGTGGCCGCCGCGACCGGCGAGAACCAACTCGACGTCGCGGACCTCCTCTCCTCACGGGGGACGGTGTACCTGCTGGGTCGCGAACAAGGACACACCGCGCCGCTGCTCGCCGCGCTGACCGGGCACATCGCCAGGACCGCCCGCAAACTCGCCGCGCTCGCCCCGGGTGGCCGGTTGGACCCATCGTTGACACTCGCGCTCGACGAGGCCGCCCGGATCGCCCCCGTACCGGCACCCGACTGGACCGGGGACATGGGCGGATCCGGGGTACAGCTGATCCTCGCGTTCCAATCCCGCCCCGACATGATCAACCGGTGGGGGCGCACCGGTGCCGCCCGGATCCTGAACAACTCCGGCGCGATCCTCGTCTTCGGTGGCACCAACGACGTCGAAGACCTCAAAGCGTGGTCGGAGCGGCTCGGGGAACGCGACGAAGCCGCCCACCCACCCAACCGACGCGGGCAGCCGGACCTCGCGAAGTCACCACCCCGGCGGGTGCCGGTGCTGTCACCCGCGCAGATCGCCAACCTCCCCACCCGCCGGGTCCTGGTGATCTGCCGGGGCATGCCACCCGCGGTCGGTCGGGTGCAGATGGCCTGGAAACGCCGAGATGTTAAAGCGCACCTCGCCCACACCCGACGCAACACCCAGGCCACTGCCGCTGCCGCCGTCGCCGCGGGGCGGCCAACCGACCCCACCACCACCCCGCCACCCGTGGCCGCGCCCGCGCGGTGGGTGATCGAACCCACCGGCGACACCCACCCACCCGTGGGCGACACCCCCCAGCCCGCACTGAACGGGCGAGCGGGCGGCACACCAGAAGGCGCGGGCGATGACACCCACTGACCTCAATCAGATACGGGCGGTCCTGCTGGGATTCGATCGGGACCTGCAACAGCTCACCCACCGGGTCGACGAGCTAGCCGAGCTACTCACCACCCTGGCCGACTACGCGCACTGCCGTACAGGCGGATGACCACCAAGGAGGTGCCGGCGATGCCACCCACTGACCCCGACCCCCGGGAAACCCTGGTCGCGTTCGGGCGGGCACTGGAACGCGCCACCCGCCGCCTCGACACCGCCGACAACCGGGCGGACGGATTCGAGGCGCTGCTCACCCAGCTCGCCACCGACGTGAAAACCCTCGTCACCCGCACCGACGTCGAGAAAGAATCGGCGCCCCGGTCGTGGCTGCTCGCCACGGACGCCAAGCGGGCGGTGACGGACCTGGAGGACCTCACCGGGTGGCTGGCCCGGGTGTACCTCCGGTACCCGGGTGCGGTCCTCCCATCCTGCTGGGCGTGGCACCCCGCCGTGGTCGAGGAACTGTGGTGGCTGCGCCAGGCCCACCGGGAGGCCTACGCACCCGGCACCCGGTCGGTCCAAAAAGCGGGTGACTGGCACGACCGGTCCCGCCCGGGCGTCGTCACCCGCCTCCAAAAAATCGCCCGGGACTGCGACCTATCCCGCCACACCGAAACTGGCGACCGCATCCAAGCTCCACCCCAGGTGCCGCTCGCGGGCGAAGCCGGGTGGATCGCCCAGCACTGGACCAACGGTGGCACACCCCTACCCACTACCGCCCAGTTGGAAGCCGCCCGGTTCGCCGACCAACACCCACGCAAGAGAGCGAGCTGATGACCGACCAGACCCAGAAGCGGGCGAGCTGCGCCGTCACCGGGTGCGGGCGGGTCACCGAGGCACGCGGGTGGTGCGCCGCCCACTACACCCGGTGGCGGCGCACTGGCGACCCCGGACCGGTCCCGATTCGGGCGCAGCCGAAGCAATCCTGCGCCGTCACGGGGTGCCCCCGACCCTACGACGCGCGCGGGCTGTGCCACACCCACTACATACGACTACGCCAGACCGGGACCACTGACCCGCCCGACCGGTCCACACGGGCGCTGATCTGCACCGTGAAGGGCTGCACCAGACCGCACCACGCGCACAACCTCTGCCACATGCACTACGAACGCCAGCACCAGACAGGAACCACAGACCTTAAGACACCCACCAGAAGAACCCGCAACAAGAGAGCCAGACAGCACACCAGAGACATCCAGGCCAGAAGCCACAGTCAACAGCGAGAACCGGAATCAGCAACCAGAACCCAGAGTCAACAGCGAGAACCCGAACCACAAAGACAAGATCCGTACAACAAAACATCAAATAACGTAGAAGAGCAGATCACACCGGGGCATCCCGATCCAGTGGTGATCTTGAACCCTTTGGAAACCTCCCCAACCAAGATCAAGAGGCCGTCGTGTTGAGTTACGGGCGTGGGTATGACACCCAGTATCTGACCGACGGCGTAGCCGGCGGGCGGGAGGGTTATTACTCCGCGGCGGTAACCAATGGTGAGCCGCCCGGGGTCTGGTACGGCGCTGGTGCAGCGACGCTCGGTCTGGTCGGCGAAGTTAATGCGGACCTGCTGGAGGCTATTTACGCCAACCTGCTTGATCCGCGGGACCCGGCGGCGCACGACCGGTCTATGTGGAGGCAGGCGGCGATGTTGTCCGCCGGTCACAAGCAGTACAAGACCCCAGGGCAGCTCTATGAGGCGGCGGTGGCGAAGGAGCCGCACGCGGGTCCGGAGCGGCGCGCGGAGCTGCGGGCTGGCGCCGAGCGCGACGCGCGGCAGGCTTTGCCGTTCATCGACTTGACGTTCAACGCGACGAAGTCGTTCTCGGTGGCGGCGGTGGCGTTCGAGCGGGCGGCCAACGAGGCCCGCGCGGTGGGGGACGAGGCGGGGGCTGAGTTCTGGGCGGGTAAGCACCGGGTGATGGAGGAGGCCGTGCTGGCGGGCGCCCGGGCGGGGATCGATTTCCTGCAGGAGCGGGCGGGCTACGGGCGGGTGGGGAAGTTCGGGAAGGAGCAGGCGGGGCGGTGGATGGACGCGCACTCGTGGGTGGTCGCCCAGTTCCTCCAGCATGATTCTCGGGACCACGACCCGCACCTGCATGTGCATCAGGCGGTGTTGAATCGGCAGCTGTGTGCGGACGGGGTGTGGCGGGCGTTGGACACGACCGCGATCAAGAGGTGGAGGGCGGCGGCGGAGGCGGTCTCGGACCGCACCGCGGAGGCCTACGCAGCGCAGAAGGCAGGCATCCGGTTTGAGACGCGCCCCGATGGGGTCGCCCGCGAAGTGGTCGGGGTGGAAGTGGAGCTGCGTGATCAGATGTCGAAGCGGCGGGCGGACATCACCCCGAAGACCGAGGAGTTAGCGGAGATGTTCAGGGCCCGGTTCGGGCGGGAGCCGTCGTTGCATGACTGGTCGCGGTTGGCTCAAGACGCGACCCTGGCGACTAGGAAGCCGAAGGAGTACGCGAGCGAGTCCGACACCGCGCGGATGGATCGGTGGGAAGCCGAGACTCGGGAGGCGACGAGCGCGGGCTTGGCTGCGACCGCGGTGGCGGTGCTGGCTGCCGGTGCGGTGGAGCGCCCAGTTCCGACGTTCGTGCCGACGGATGTGCAGCTCCGGGCGATCGCGGCCCTGGAGCAGACAGCTCGACCGATCTGGCGGGAGGCGGATGTGACCCGCGCCCTGAACCGGGCACTGCCGGGTGAGCTCAGGATCGCCCCGGAAGCGGTGCCGGTGCTGCTGGACGGGCTGACGCGGGACACCATCCGCACGATCGTGGCGGCGGGCGGTGCGGAGCCCACGGAGGCGGCACCCGATGAACTGCTGCTAGACGATGGCCGGTCGGTGTATGAGGCGCCGGCGGCGCGGACGTTCACGTCGGAGAAGCTCGTCGTCGGTGCCCGGTTGCTGCGGGCCGCGGCGGTGGCGCGCGGCGCGGTGGCGATGCCGGTCGAGGACGCACTGGGTTGGGTGGCGCGGTTCGCTGAGTCGGGGGCGGCGTTGGGGCGTGACCAGGCGCGGGCGTTGGTCGGGGTCCTGACGTCCGGCGCGATGCTGGAGTCGATCACCGCGACGGCCGGGTCGGGTAAGTCGTTCCTGCTCGGTGCCCTGTCCAGTGTGTTGGAGCAGTCGGGTCGGCAGATGTTCGGGGTCGCGACCACCCAGGCAGCGACTGAGGTGATGCGCGAGGAGGGCCTGACCGCGCTGAACATCACCCAGTGGCTGGCGGTACAGCAGCGCCTCGCCGACGGGTCACCCTGGGCCGGGGATCAGCAATACGCGCTGACGCCGGGGGCGATCATCGCGGTGGACGAGGCGTCGATGACCACCCAAGGGAATCTCGTCGCGGTCCAACAATGGTGCGCCGGGGCGGGGGTGAAAATGCTGCCAGTCGGGGACCAGGCCCAGCTCGGGCCGGTCGGTCCCGGAGGGTCACTAGCCGACGTCGCGGCGCACGGGATCAACTACGAGCTGACCGAGGTGTTCCGGTTCCGCGAGGACTGGGAGAAGCACGCTTCGCTGGGTCTGCGCGACGGCAAACGAGAAGCGGTCGCCGAGTACGCCAAGCACGGCCGGCTGGTTGACGGTGGGTCGCTGGAACAAACGCGGGACAAGCTGGCGCGGGCCTGGCTGGCCGACACCCTCGACGGGAAGGAGGCCCTGCTGACGGTCCCGACGAACGCGGAGGCCACCACGATGTCGGTGAAGTTGCGTGCCGAGCTCGTCGCGCTGGGTCGTGTCGAAGCCGATGGGGTGCACCTGGGGATGCAGGACGCCACCGCAGGCGTCGGCGACCTGGTCCAGGCCCGCCGTAACGGCTGGGTGCTGCTGGGGTGGGAAGGCAACACAGCGGCGCCGATCAACCGCAAAACCTACGAGGTCGTCGCGGTCCGAGCTGATGGTGGGCTGACGGTGGCGCCGGTGGTGTCGCGGTCCGCCGACGGCACGGTGCTCGGTGAGGTGCTGCAATTGCCGGCGCGGTACGTGGATCGGCACTTGACGTTGGCGTACGCGTCGACCCCGCACGCGGCGGAGGGCCGCACCGTCGACACCGGTCTGACGATGTGGGGCTCGGGGATCAGCGCACCGGGTGGACTGGTCGGGATGACACGCGGTACTGAGCGCAACATCGGGATCGCGGTCACGAAAGCCGCACCAGCGGCCGAGGCGGCGCCGGGTGAAGTCGCGGAAATCAAGGAGCGCACCGCTGCGGCGGTGGTCCTCGATGTGCTGGAAAACCACGAAGCTGAGGTGTCCGCGCTGGCCCACATGGAGCAGGCGCAGCGCGACGCTGCGTCGACAGTGACGCACGGGGGACGGTTGATCGACGGGGTTGCGCAGATCACCCAGAATCGCACCGGTGCCGCCCTGGACCGGTTAACGGCCGCGGGTGAGCTGACCCCCGGCGATCGGGTACGGATGGCCGGGGATGAGGCGATGTGGTCGGTGCACTCCCTGCTGCGCCAGGCTGAGCTAGCGGGCCATGACCCCGATGCGGTACTCGCCGGCGCGGTCCGGCGCGGGGACTTCGTCACCGCCGCGTCCGCCGCGCGGGTGCTGCACTCCCGGATCTATCAGGCGGTCCGCGACGACCTCACACCCAAGATCCGGACATTCGCTGACCTGATCCCCGCTGATACTCCGGAATCGTGGCGGGAATGGTTAGAACGGCGCGCCGCGGACGCTGACGAGCGCCGGCAGGTCCTGGGTGAAGAGATCGCCGAGGCGCGACCGCAGTGGGCGGTCGAGGCCCTCGGACCGGTCCCCGACGATCCGATCGCGCGGCTGGAGTGGGAAGACAACGCCGGTATCGCCGGTGTCGTGCGGGAGCTGATGGGCCACGACGACCCCGCCGACGCGTTGGGCGACCCGCCACCCGCCCAGTTGGCGGAGAAGCACGCGCTGTGGCGGGCGGGGCACGCCGCCCTGGGGCTACCGAGCGCGGGGCCGGAGGAGCGGGAAGCGTCGGAGGGCTGGTTGCGGTGCCAGGTCGTCGCCGCGCAGCGGGAGGAGAACTGGATGTCCCCCTATGTCGGTGACGAGCTTGCCGCGGTGTCGCTCGCGCACGACCGGGCGAGGGAGACCGCTACGGTCGCCGCAGCGCAAGCCGACGCCGCCACCAGCGATCCGCAACGCGCTGCGATGGTGCGCGGTGAGGCCCAGGCTGCGGCTGATGCGCTGGCCGTGTTGTCCGAGCAGCGGGCCCACCTCGAGGAAATGGACCTCCACCGAGCCCAAGCGTTGGCTCATACCGCGGTCACCCGAGAACGGGGAGACGCCGCGCGGGACGAGCTAGCCGCCCGGGGGGTCGACCTGGTCGCCACCGATGAGCGGACCACCGCGCAGGAGTGGGTCGACGCACACCTGGCCGAGCGGGTCGAAGACGAACGGGTGCGAGAAGTCCGTGACGAGGCGGAACTGCTCGACCCGGTGAAGGTCGCCGATCAGGCGGTGCTCGACGCCGAGCAGGTCCCGGCGGGACAGGTCGCTGAGTCGGGCTTGGCGGAAACCGCGATCCCGGACATCCGGGGAACCAGCGAACCAGACCCAGTCGAACACACCGACTCCGAGCTGCGGCGCCGAGTGCCACCGATGGCGCAGACCCAGGCGAAACTGCACCGGGCGCAGGGAGCGGTCGCCGAGATCACCGCGCGCCGGGACCTCGACGCTGCCGCGGACACCGATGAGACGGCCCCGGCAGCTGCCTGGCCGCCTGGGCCGTCGACCTCAGCTGACACCGTCGACGACGCTCGGGTCGATGCGTGACGGTCTAGCGGGGAACCAACCCGACCTGGTACCCCGCCTGCCGCAAGCTGTCCGCAAGCTGTGTCACCTCGGCTGGCCGCCACTGCCTCCACAACCGCACCAGGCCCTCGATCGGCTCCGGAAGCGGTCCGTTCGGGTACCTGGCTGTCTGCCCCCACTCCGGGTCCGCTGTCGGTGCCCCCGCTTCGTTGAAGGGACCGATACGCAACTCGAACGGGTGCCACCGCAGCGTGTGACCTGCCATCGACACCTCCAGCACGGCCAGCGCCTCCTCGAAAGGTCCGCCCGGTGCTTCCAGTGCCGTGTACACATCAGCGTTTTCCCAGATGACCACCAAATGTGTTGCCCGCAACGCCGACGGCAACGCGCCCATCCCCGCGATAGCGGCGGCCGCGTCAGCACCTCGGTAGTACGGGCGGCTGCTGATGTACCCGGCGTAGTCAGGGGTTCCGCCCTCGATGAGGATGTGCACCATCGGGGGTTCCACGGAACCCGATTCCCTCAACAACTGCCCCGCAGCGTCCCGCGCGGCTTCCTCGATGACGTCCACCACGCTCGCGATAGTCCCTGGTCGGCTCATCCTCTGAGTCTGGGGTGCGACCCCGACAACGCATTTAGCACCCGCCCGCGGGTTCCCTCTTTCGGGGTTGGTTAGGTTCGCGCTCAGGGCCGCGCCGGCCAAGAAACCTCAGCGGACCCGCCTGCGGCGGGACGGTGCTACTGGCCCCGAGCTTCGCACGGCCGCACTCACTGTCAAGGGGCAGGCAAACAATCTTGGGCGCCCCTGCCGGGGCCGCTGCGCTCGCCCAAGATCTTTGCCCGCTGATCCCTTGACAGTGAGCCTCCGCGGCCGCGCCCGGCGCTCGAAGCGGCAGCGGGGAGCACCCCGCCGCCCACTTGCCGGGGCCAGCAGCCCCGCATTCCTTCCCAGAGGCAGGAGTCCGATGAGCGCCAGTACCGAGCCGACCACCGACCAACAGATATCTCCCGGTTGCGACCAGGCTGACGGGGTCCGCTGGGTGATCAGCACCCCGGGCACCGACGAGTGGGCCTGCCGGCACTGCGGCACTGAGTGGACGGTCACCGTCGCGGTACCGCAGGTGACACGATGACCCGCGAGCCCCTGCGCATCCTGATCACTGGCAGTCGGACCTGGACCGACCGGATCGCCATCGCCCGGGCCATCAGCGACTACCTCGGGTCGACCGGCACCAGCATCGGCGGTGCATGGCCATTCCCGATCGTCGTGCACGGCGGAGCCCGGGGTGCTGACCAGCTCGCCGACGCGGTAGCCCGGAACTGGGGATGGACCCCCGAATGCCACCCCGCCGACTGGGACCGCCACGGCCGCGCAGCCGGGTACCGACGCAATGCCGTCATGGTCGCCCTGCGCGCCGACGTCTGCCTGGCCTTCATCCGCGACGGCTCGGCCGGGGCCAGCCACACCGCCCGGCTGGCCGAAGCCGCCGGCATCCCCACCCGCCGCTACCAGCAAAGGACTCCACGATGAAGATCTACCTCGCGGCCCGGTACAACCGCAACGCCGAGATGCGCGGCGTACGTGACGTCCTCACCGCGCTCGGGCACGAAGTCACCTCCCGGTGGATCGACTGCCACGCCGGAAAATACCTGACCAGCTTCACCCCCGAACACCTCAACACCGACCCCGAAGACTGCTCCCGACTCGGCCTACATGACATTGAGGACGTCAACACTGCGGACGCGGTGATCTCCTTCACCAACGCGGCCGGCGGCGGCAAAGGCGGCCGGTACGTGGAGTTCGGCTACGCCCTGGCCCAACCCGCAAAGCGAGTCATCCTGATGGGTCCACGCGAGAACATCTTCCACACCCTCCCACAGGTGGAGCACTACCCGGACTGGTCACGACTGGTCCTGGCGTTAGCCGCGGAAGGCAAGCTGGAGGCCCAGCTCGGGCCGCGCGCGGTGCCCGGGTTCGCGCCAGCGAAACCACAGGCACTGCGGTGAGCCCCGACGCCGCCACCTGGACCGTAACCAACGCCAGCGCTTCGGAGCCGACGTTCGGCCGTGGCCGGTCCCCGCGAATGACCTACATGGCGTGGCACGTCAGCCAAACCACCGAACTCGGCGCCAACAACTCCGGCTGGTACCGCAGGTGCACGACCCGCGGCTGCCGCATCTGGGCCGGTCCCTACGCGGACGTGCTCGAAGCCAAGCAGGACGGCATGGACCACCAGCACTACGCCCACGACCTCCCCAAGGTGCCACGGTGAGCACCGTCGGCGACTGCACCCAGGACGGCCTAATTCCCCTCTGCGACGTCCCCGCAGGTCGCACGAGGGCACACCGGGTGCTGACCGCGACCCAACGATCAGTGCCGCTGGCGGGCGACGATACGCATTTGCATTCGTACCGGAGCCAGAACGTGTTCGTTGAGCCACCGGGCCAGACAAGCTGCGCGATCCGATACTGATGGCACATCATGGGCCTATGCCACGGTCGTTGACCGGAGAGGATGTCGACGTGGCTTGTCTCGCGGCTGGTCCGTCGGTGTTGTCACCAGCGAGTGGGCTACCGGGTGTCTGTGCTGCGATGGTCGCGGCGGCGGTATCAGTGACGTACCCCGCCGGAATGTTGCTCGGTCCGACGCGATTGTCCGGGCGGCTGATCTGTCCGGTGGTGGAGATTCTCCCGGCGGGTCTGGATCGTCTGTCGGCTGGCGTGGGTCCGGAGCTGGATCGCTCGACGTTGGCGATGTGGGAATCCTGGCCGCAGGAGATGGGCGCATCACCGCCAGGGCGCCCGGTGGCGATCGTCGGGTTCGTGGCTGCGGGACCGTGGCGGCGTGCGGTGACGACGTCGGCGTGGCTCGCCGGTTACGGGGCCAGTCTCATCGTGCGCCGGTCGGTGCCGACGCCGGTGCACCTCAGCGAGGCTGACTACCGGGGGATCACTGTGGCGGTCGTTGACGAGCACCTCTCAGCAAGGATTGTGGTCTGCGGGCGGTCGGGCCCCGCACGGTCTGCCCAACGCACAGTCGCTGTCCGCTGTCATGAGGAATACCTGTTCGGGCAGGCGCTCAATCAGGGACGCCTGTCGCCGAGGCCGTCGCTGCATACTGGGTGACCCAGTGACCCAGGGCCGTCTTGGGTTCCCAGGGTTGGCCTGTGCCCGCGGTGACGTCGCTGTGGCTGATTTGCGCGTCCTGCACGGCTTGGAACCAGCGCTGGGGGCGATCGCAGGCCGGGACCTCCGGTCCGAATATTCGTCGGGCGGTGTTGGCCAGGGCGCTGACGGCGTGTTCGAATGCGTTGACGTCCGGGTGAGTGGAGTTAGCGATCCAGTCCAGCCGACGGTGCCCGCATACCCGGCAGGGACAGCTCCACACCGCCAGGTCGGGGTTGACCGTGATCGCGTCGTCGATCTTGGTGAGATGGTAGTAGCCGAGGAGTCTTGGGACGAGCGTCGCCAACGGCGGTATCGCCGCACCACCTTTGTCGATGATCGGGTAGAAGTGTCGCCTCGCTGACGAATCCCCCACCGAGACTGCGGCTGCGCCGTAAGCCAGAGCACCCAGCACCGACATGTCGCAGCGCAGGACCGCGACCGGAACGTCGACCTGGAGCACACAGACGAGACCGGCCACCGCGTTCTTCAGGCTCAGCGGGTCGGTTTCGTCCTCCAGCATCAACGCCACCGGCGTACTCGCCTCGCGCAGGGCTTGGGCCAGGACGTCTGCCTGGTCGGTGAGCCAGGAGCTGGCCAGCGGCAACGCCGCGATCACGCCTCGGTTGCGGGCCTGCGCGCGTTGGTGGGCTTGGGCCGCCTGATCGAGGATCTTCCGCAGACCCTGGCGGTCACCGGCGGCCACATAGCCCGAGTCGGTCAGCGCCCAGCGCAGTCCGTCGCGGTGCTGGTGATTGAGCCAGCTCAGATCAATGCCGTGGTCGGCGAACTTGCGTTGCTTGGAGCCGGTGTAGAGGCTCGCGTCGAGCAGGATTTCCGCGCTTGGCGCCCGCAGCCTGGTCTGATGCACGCAGCTGCTGGCGATTCCCAATCGGCCTTTGGTCCGCGGGATCGTGTAGACGACACCGATACGGTCTTGGTCTAACAGGTCACGGATGGCCTCGACTCCCGCCGGCGCCTGTCCCTTGTTGGGCAGGTGCACCGTGTGGACGAACAGCGCCGTGCTCGTGCCGTCAAGGGGCCGGAGAGAGGTGACCCGGCTCGGTGCGGAGATGGCGGGTTCGCTCATCGGGGCGTCACCAGCCGGAGCGCGGTACGGGTCCCGGACTCGGGGGTGTCGGGGAGGTAGTGGCTGCGGAACGCATCGGGGGTCATCAGCGCGCTGTGGGCGAGCTGCTCCGCGGTGTATCCATGCTCAGACAGGTGGATGGTGATGGCGCGCTGGATGGTCGAGGGCGCTTCGGTGGGAAGGTCCACCGGTTCGCTGGAGTGCCAGCCCATGCGCGACAGCCGAATCCGGAACTCCTTGAACTGTCTGTCACTGATACAGCCCAGGTCTTTAGCGCGTTGGATCAGCATGCCCATCGACACCTTCCAGTGCGCCTTCAACGTCATCAGTCGCCGGAAGTCCCCGGCCGTGAGCCCATGCAGATCCGGTTCGATCTCCTCGGCTGGGGTCAGGAACTCCGAGGCGAACTGATTCGCCTCACTCTCCTGGTTCTCGGTGGGGAAGACATGCATGACCAGATGCCCCAATTCATGCGCGATGGTGAACCGCTGACGATCCGGGGGCAACCCGGAGTTGATCAGCATCAGTGGGGGATGGGTAGCGTGGTGTGGCCAGGTACTCACCGCGTCCTGGGCCCTGGTCCCCAGCGGGCGAATCACCACGATCACGCCGAGGGATTCCATCAGCCCGACGACGTTGGGGATCGGGCCACTGGGCAACCGCCAACGGGTCCGCAGCGCCCGGGCCACACCGGCGGGATCGCCGTACTCGCTGATGTCCACGCGTTCGAGTCGGTCTGAGGTCTCGATGTCGAGGCCGGCGAGGAGCCGCTCCACCGTCAGACGCGTCAGATGCGTCGTCGCTTCGATCTTCTTCACCGCACCCACGGTGAGCTTGGAGTGACGGTTGCGGTTGTGCAGGCAGGTGACCTCGATACCGCGGACGTACTCGTCGGTGACCAACAGGGTCACCGGGCAGCCCAGGACGGCAGCGACTTTGTCCAGCCTGTCCCCGCTCAATTCGAGCAGACCGTTCTCGACTTTGGACAGGAACCCCTGCGACAGCCCGGCCTCCCGGGCCAGATCATGCTGCGACCACTGCTTGGCCTCACGCACCAGAGTGATCATCTGGGGGACTGCGATGCTCACGCGCGGCTCCTCGATCGACAACCCAGGGAGGTTATCACATCAGCATCGTTAAAGAATCTCCTGAGCGCACTTTGGACGGTCTGGGTAATCTACCTCCCCGTCGCGTCAACGACGCCGGTGCCGCAGTGACCAAGGGCTGGGAACTGGGTGGGAACGCTAAACAGGGGTACGAGCCCGCGCTGCGGGGCGGCTATCGAACCGCACGGCCCCTTCCATGGCCGACACGTCGGCGGCGTGACTGAGGAACTCCCGGCGGGCTGGTGGGACGCACCCTGGGAGGTCCACGAGGGCCTGCTGGAAGTAGTCCAGTGGCCATGTGATGAGTACACCGTGGCGTGCGAGGTACAACCCGACGTTGCGGATCCCGTAGAGGTCGGCGGTGCTGTCCAACCACGCGTAGCCGAGCAGCTGGAACAGCCACCGGGCGATCCGGTCGCGGTCCCGCAGGGTGATCACGGTGTTCACGTCGAGCAGGGTGTCACCGACGATGACATCCCCGTCCGCCCAGTGCGGCACGAACACGGCTGGGTGACACCCAGCGCCGCGCCGGCCGGTGAATTCCCGACCACCGCCCGGAGCTGGCCGAGACAACCGCTGTTGTGGAGCCGGCCCACGAGGGTGACCAACTCATGCGTGACGTCGACCGGTGTCTCCAACAACAGCAGGGCAACTCGACCTCGAAGCACACGGCGGCAGGACTCCCGCCGGCGTGCTTGCCCGCGTCGCACAGCGCCTACTGCGGGTACCAGGGCCATCCGGTGCAAAAACAACGCCAGAGCTCGACGGAGGGGGTCGGTGCGCGGTTGGGTCTAGGGTGCGACCGGCCGCGGTGGTTGTGTTGACAGCTTGGGGGGTCTGATGTCGACCCGCGATGTGTTCTCGGGTGAGGAGCTGGCCGGGCTGCGGGGGTTCCGCGAGCTCACCTGTGAGGAGCTGATTCGTTATTTCACGCTGGCGCCGGTCGCTGAGGCGTTTGTTCGCTCGTCGAGGCGGACGCCGGCGACGGTGTTGGGTGTGGCGGTGCAGTTGTGCACGTTGCCGTGGTTGGGGTTTGTGCCTGATGAGGTGGCGGGGGCACCGCCGGTGGCGGTGGCCCGGTTAGCCAGCAAGCTCGGACTGGACCCAGGAGTGCTGGCGGGTTATGGGGAGCGTGAGCAGACCCGGACGGATCATCTGCGTGAGGTGATGTCGTATGCGGGGTGGCGCAGCGCGGATCGGCTGGTGCTGAAGGAGTTGGATGAGTTTCTGCTGGCCCGGGCGATGGAGCACGATTCACCGTCGTTGTTGTTTCGGCTGGCGTGTGAGCATTTGATCACGTCCCGGGTGCTGCGGCTGGGCCCGGTGAAGCTGCTGGAACGGGTGGCCACCGCGCGAGCCCGGGCCGAGCGCGATACCTACGACCGGCTGGCGGGTGAGCTCACGTCGGCGCGGTGTGTGGGGTTGGACGCGATGCTGGCGGTTGATCCGGAGATCGGGATGACCCGGTTGCGGTGGTTGGGTACGGGCCCGACGGAGGCCTCGGCCGCGGCGGTGAAGACCGAGGTGCGCAAGCTGAAGTTCTTGCGTGGCCTGGACGCTCACACTCTGGATCTGTCGTCGCTGCCGGCCGAGCGCCGGCGGTTTTTGGCGGCGGTGGGACGCCGGTCCTCGGTAGCGAAGTTGAGCCGCCGCGATCCGCACCGCCGGTACCCGATCATGTTGACGCTGTTGGCGCAGTCCGCGGTCGACGTGCTCGATGAGGTGGTGGCGTTGTTCGATCAGGCCGTCTCGGGCCGGGAGTCCCGGGCCCGGCACAAGCTGGCCGACCAGCTCGCCGAGCGGGCCAAGCGCAGCGAGGACAAACTCGCGCTGGCGGAGGAGGTCCTGCCGGTGCTGGCCGACCCGGCCATCCCGGATGAGCAGGTGGGTGGGCTGTTGCGCGGTCAGATCGGGATGGCCCGGCTGCGCGCTGCGGTGGCCGAACCGATTACCCGACGGCTGCCGCGCGATCATGGGCACCTCGCGGTGTTGGAGGCCTCGTACAGTTACTTGCGGCAGTTCACCCCCCAGGTCCTCGACGTGCTGGAGTTCGCCGGGGGTCCCGGCGCGGCCTCGTTGCTGCAGGCCGTGGACATCCTGCGCACTCTGAACATCACCGGGGCGCGGGCGGTGCCCGCGAACGCCCCGACCGGGTTCGTGCCGGCGCGCTGGCGTGGGTACCTCCACGACCCGGCCGGCAACACCAGCGCTTACCGGCACGTGAGAAAATGGCTACCGATCGGGAGGCACCGTATGTGCTCGATGAGATTCTGGGTAATCAGACCGATCTGCCGATCACCGAGCACGCCACCGACACCCACGGCGCCAGCCTGCTCAACTTTGCCCTGTTCGACCTGGTCGGGCTGCAACTCTCACCCCGGATCCGGGACCTGGGCAAGATCACCCTTTATCGCGCCGGGACCCGAGCGGACACCTGCGCGGAATTCCCTGTGGCGGGGCCTCTGCTCACTAGAAAGATCAATTTCGGGTTGATCACCGAGCATTGGGACGAGATGCTCCGGTTGGCCGCGTCGTTGAAATACGGGCACGTCACCGCGTCGCTGATCGTCGGCAAACTCTCCCGCGCCGACCGGCAGAACACCCTGGCCGCCGCACTGAAGGAATACGGCGCCCTGCGCAGAACGATCTACGCCGCCCGCTACCTGTCTCAGAGGACTACCGCCGCAAGATCTCCCGCCAGCTGAATAAAGGTGAGAGCATCCACGCGCTGCGCCGCGATGTGTTCTACGCCCACAAGGGCACCATCCGGCGCCGGCACCTCCAACAGCAAACCGAGCAGGCCTGGTGCCTGACATTGACCACCAACGCGGTGATCACCTGGATGACGGAATACCTCGGCCTCGCCGTCGACCAGCTCCGCGGCCAGGGCCGCCGGGTCGACGAGGAACTCCTCGCCCACATCTCACCCGCGCACAGCGAGAACATCGGCCTGTTCGGCACCATCACCGTCGACATCGACGCCGAACTCGCCCAACTCGACCCCACCGGCCACCGACCACTACGCCAACCAGTCATGGCCACCGCCTCGTGAACGAGACCCGCTGGAGTACTGACCAGCCTGATGACCGGGCGCGGGAGGGCATCCGCTCGACGGTGGTGGCCTGGGGCCGGGGTGCGGGCCGGGGGTTTCGGCGGGCCGGGCCGTGGGCGATCGTGGGGGGGCTGGTCGCTGGGGCGATCGCCCCGGTGGTGTGGCCGTTGGCCGGTGCCGCGGGCGTGTCCGCGGTGCTGGGTGCACTGGTGGGGCAGGTCGGGAGTGTGGGGTCCGGCTATTTGGTGGAGGTCGTGACCAAGGCCCTGGACCGCACTCGTCAGGCCGGGGGCGGGGAGTCTTCACTGGCGCGGCTGCAAGAGGCGATCCAAGATGAGCTTCAGGCGCTGACCGACCAGGAGGGCGCGGTCGGGCTGCGCCGGGAGGTGGCCGCGCTCCTACGCACGGTCGGGGGCATCGACGCCGCGGTCAGCGCGGCCGTACAAACCGGAGCGCAGGAGCTCCAACAGGCACTGTTGGCGGCGTTTGCTGATCTTGGTGGCTCGGTCGCGGAGTTCGGGTGGATGCTGGCAGAAACCCGCCAGACCCTGATCAGGATCCAAGACGAACAGGCCCGCCAGGGTGTCGAGCAGCGGCATCAGACCGATTTAGCTCGAGAAAACCTGGTCAAGACCAACCTGGTCATCCAACACCTTGAACTCCTCATCAGTATCCCTTCGCAAGAACCCGCTGCGGAGGAGCCGCCGGGACCGGTCGATCCGGCCAACGAGGTACCGGCCCCTGGCTATTGCCCCTACATGGGGCTGCGCTCGTTTCGAGCCGAGGACGCGCCGTGGTTTTTCGGCCGGGAACGACTGACCGCCGACCTGGTGGTACGACTCGCCGAGGCGCCACTGCTGGCCGTGGTGGGGGCCTCCGGCTCGGGGAAGTCCTCGCTGATCGGCGCCGGGTTGCTCCCTACGGCCTGGGCGGGCACGGTCCCGGGGACAAGTAGCTGGACCACCGTCGCCCTCACCCCGACCAGCCACCCGCTGGAGGAATTAGCCAGCCGGGTGGCCCTGCTCCGCGGACTGGCCGCCGGTGGGTTGCTCGCCGATCTGCGCACCGACCCCCGGAACCTGCGCCTCGCTGTCCGCCAAGTCCTCGCTGATGCCCCGGCCGGGACCCGGCTGTTGATGATCATCGATCAGGTGGAGGAAATCTTCACCCTCTGCCCCGACGACACCGAACGCCAAGGCTTCCTTGATGCCCTGGGCGGTCTCGGCGCCGACCCCGGGTGTGGGGCCACGGTGGTGCTGGGTATCCGCGCGGATTTCTACCCCCGCTGCTTCGACTACCCGCCGTTGGCCACCGCTCTGCAAGACCACCAACTGCTCGTCACCCCGATGACCAGCGAGGAGTTGCGGGAGGCGATCACCAACCCAGCGCGGCGTGCTGGGCTGGTGCTGGAACCCGGCCTGGTCGAGACGATCCTGGCGGATCTGGGTGAGGAACCCGGGGCACTGCCGCTGCTGTCCCACGCCCTGTCAGCAACCTGGGAACGCCGCCGGGGCCGGACACTAACCTGCGCCGGTTACCGGGACGCCGGCGGGGTGCGCCAGGCCATCGGGCAAACCGCTGAGGCGATCTACAGGGCCCTGACACTGGCCCAGCAGGTCATCGCCAAGGACGTCTTCCTGCGGTTGACCGCCCTCGGGGAAGGAACCGAGGACACTCGCCGCCGAGTACCACGCACTGAGTTGCTCTCCGGACCGCAGCCCACCCAGGTGCACGACGTGCTCCAGGCGTTGGCCAACGCCCGGCTGATCACCCTCAGCGAGACCAGCATCGAGGTCGCCCACGAGGCCCTCATCCGCGAATGGCCACGACTACGGGCATGGCTGGATGAGGACCGCGAGGGCCTGCGCCTGGCCCGTGGCCTGACCACCGCAGCCCACGACTGGTCCACCCTGGGCCGCGACGAGGGCCTGTTATACCGGGGTATACGCCTGGCCGACACACGCGCCTGGGTCCAGCGCACCCACCCCCGACTCAGCCAGGTCGAAGACGACTTCCTCACCGTGTCCACCGCGCAGCAAGACCGCACCACCAGACGGCGCCACGCCCAGGTCGCTGCGCTGGTCGTGCTCGTCCTCGTCATCTCGGGGGTCGCGGTGGTCGCCTTCCAGCAACGGGCTACCGCCCAGAACGAACGTGACACCGCGATCATCAACCAGATCACCGCGGAAGCCGACCGACTGCCCAGCACGGACATCTCCCTCGCCGCGCAACTGGACCTGACCGCCTACCGCATGCGACCCACCCCGGACCTGTCCACCGCCCTGATCACCGATGCGGATGCCGCGTTGTCCACCCCCCTGACCGGGCACACCAACACTGTCAAGGCGGTCGCGTTCAGCCCAGACGGGTACATCCTGGCCACCGGCAGCGCCGACAAGACGGTGCGGCTGTGGAATCTCACCGACCCCGCTCACCCCACCCCGCTGGGCCCGCCCCTGACCGGGCACACCAACGAGGTCTCCGCGGTGGCGTTCAGCCCGGACGGGCACACCCTGGCCACCGGCAGCGCCGACAAGACGGTGCGGCTGTGGAACGTCACCGACCCCGCTCACCCCACCCCGCTGGGCCCGCCCCTGACCGGGCACACCAACGCCGTCTCCGCGGTGGCGTTCAGCCCCGATGGGCACACCCTGGCCACCGGCAGTTGGGACCGCACGGTGCGGTTGTGGAATCTCACCCTCCCCGCCCACGCCACTCCGCTGGGCCCGCCCCTGACCGGGCACGCTAACGCCGTCCGCGCGGTGGCGTTCAGCCCGGACGGGCACACCCTGGCCACCGGCAGCGCCGACAAGACGGTGCGGCTGTGGAATCTCACCGACCCCGCCCACGCCACTCCGCTGGGCCCGCCCCTGACCGGGCACACCAACGAGGTCTCCGCGGTGGCGTTCAGCCCCGATGGGCACACCGTGGCCACCGGAAGCGACGACCAGACGGTGCGGCTGTGGAACGTCACCGACCCGGCGACTAGTCCCACTCTACTGGGGGCACCTCTAACCGCTCACGACAGCTACGTCGCCGCGGTAGCGTTCAGCCCGGACGGTCATGCCCTGGCCACCGGAGGTGGCGACCAGGTCGTGCGGCTGTGGAATGTCACCGACCCAGCCCACCCCACCCCGCTGGGCCAACCCCTGACCGGGCACACCAACGCCGTCTACGCGGTGGCGTTCAGCCCCGATGGGCACACCCTGGCCACCGGCAGCGACGACCGCACAGCCCGATTGTGGAGCATCCCCTCGACGCTGCTGACCGGGCACGCTAACGCCGTCCGCGCGGTGGCGTTCAGCCCCGACGGGCACACCCTGGCCACCGCCAGCGCCGACAAGACGGTGCGGCTGTGGAATCTCACCGACCCCGCCCACCCCACCCCGCTGGGCCCGCCCCTGACCGGGCACACCAACATTGTCTACGCGGTGGCGTTCAGCCCGGACGGGCACACCCTGGCCACCGGCAGCGCCGACTTCACGGTGCGGCTGTGGAATCTCACCGACCCCGCCCACGCCACTCCGCTGGGCCCGCCCCTGACCGGGCACACCAACGCCGTCTACGCGGTGGCGTTCAGCCCCGATGGGCACACCCTGGCCACCGGCAGCGCCGACCAGACGGTGCGGCTGTGGAACGTCACCGACCCCACCCACCCCGTTCCCTACCTACCCCTCATCGGTAACAACAACATAGTGTCCGCGGTGGCGTTCAGCCCGGACGGGCACACCCTGGCCACCGGCAGTGGCGACTTCACGGTGCGGCTGTGGAATCTCACCGACCCCGCCCACGCCACTCCGCTGGGCCCGCCCCTGACCGGGCACACCAACAACGTCGGTGCGGTGGCGTTCAGCCCCGATGGGCACACCCTGGCCACCGGAAGCTACGACCGGACCGTGCGACTGTGGAACCTCACCGACCTCACTCACCCCACTCCGCAGGGCCTACCCCTGACCGGGCACACCAACTACGTCACTGCGGTGGCGTTCAGCCCCGATGGGCACACCGTGGCCACCGGAAGCGACGACCGGACCGTGCGACTGTGGGGAATGAACGTCAACCACGCAATCCAGCGGATCTGCACCACCACCACCAACACCCTCACCCCCGCCGCGTGGGTCCAGGACGTGTCACCGGACCTGCCCTACCACCCGCCCTGCCCGTGAAATGACCCCGTCGCTCGGGGCCGGGTAGCGTCGCCACCCCTCCAGGGCGGTGATGCGTTCTGAGGCCCATCCTCGCTCTGCCGTATCAGCCCACCTGTCACGGAGGGATATTTGATTGGCTTCAGGGAAGGTCCCTTCTGTGCAGGCAACCGGTAGCATGTCAGCGTGAGCGCATAGGTCACAGATCCGCTGTCGCGTCCGGATCGCCGCAGATTGCCTTCCCGAAAGGTTGTTCCGCTGCCGATCGGCGATCTGAGCGGGCCGGACTCGATCGAGGGGTGGGCCGGGCGTTACCTCGACGCCGCGGTCCGTGGGGTTCGCTCGGCCGAGGTCGCCGACAAGATCGCCTTGCACCTCGCGCGGTTCGGTGACCATGTCCAGGGCGTGCACGGTCACGAGCGGCTCTCTGCGGTGGTCCGCCGCGAAGTCATCGGTTGGCGGGAGTATCTCGCCGGCGACCGGGCTGGCTGCGGGTTGGGGCTGGCTCCGGCCACGGTGAACGCGCACCTCGCGTCGCTATCGGGGTTCATGACCTGGGTGGTGGCGCACGAGCTGACGACGTTGCCGCACGGCAACCCCTGTGCCAAGGTCGCCGACCTGCCGCTGCCGCCATTGGAACCGCGGGCGCTGACCGAAGCGCAGGTCCGATCGTTGAAGAACGTGCTCGACCGGCTGGAGCGCTTCCACCAGCACAAGGGACGCCGTCGGCGCGGCGCCGGTGAGCTGCATGCCCACGCCCGGCCGCTGCGTGATCGGGCCATCGTTTACGTGTTGCTGGCCACCGGGCTGCGCCGCGAGGAGCTGGTCCGTCTCGACCTGGCCCAGATCAGCCCCAACACCCCGGCGAGACTGCGGGTGGCGAAGAAAGCGAAGGTCAACGAGGTGCGGGGCAAGGGCCGCACCAGTCGGAACGTCTACCTCTCCGCTGATGCCCGTGCTGCCCTGGCCGACTACCTGCAACACGAACGACCCCGCGACACCGGCGATGAGCAGGCCAACGCACTGTTCCTATCCGCCGCGTCGATCGGCTCCCGCCGGACCGACGGGCGGCTCTCACCGCGAGCGGTCAACCTGATCTGCGAGCAGATCGGCCGTTGGCACGACGCCGAGCACCCCGACCCGATCCGCCACCTTTCGCCTCTTCGCCCCCACGACCTGCGGCACAGCTTCGCCTACCGGCTCTCCGCCCAAACCAACCACGACGCCTACGAGCTACAACGCCGGCTGGGCCACCAGTCGCAGCGCTACATCCAGCGCTACACCAATCCACCCGAGCACATCGCCGCCAACTACATCGAAAACCTGTAACCGCACCCTCACCGCACGCCGACCAACCTCGCGCTCCTCGCTGGCGTTGTTTTTGCACCGGTTGGCCCTGCTACCCGTACTGGCCCTGGCCGCCGGGATCTGGCACAACTGGATCATCACATCACCAGCAAACGGTCACTGACCGCCTATGACCACTAACACCAACTTCAGGGAATCAACCATCTAGTGTAGTGCCTTGCGAATAAGTTTACGGTGCATTATGCTGTGCGGTATGAGTCGAGCAGCGGCGCCGTTGGCGATATCCGGTGGGCAGCGAGAAGTCGTGGAATCCTTGGCCAGGTCGCAGAGTGCGGCGTACCGCGTGGTGCAACGGGCTCGTGTGTTGTTGCTGGCCGCTGATGGTGTATCGAATTCGGAGATCAGTGAGATGGTCGGGGTATCGCGTCCGACGGTGCTGGCGTGGCGTGATCAATTCGAGGAAGAAGGGCTGACTGAGTTCGGAGTGGTGGCTAAAGGGCGGGGCCCTAAACCCTCGATCAGTGAGGACAAAGTCGCCGAGATCGTGGAGCTGACGCTGCATTCGAAACCGGAGGGCCAGACACAGTGGTCGTGCCGGTCGATGGCGGACAAGGTCGGGGTGAGCCCGGCGTCGGTGCAGCGGATCTGGTCGGCGCGAGGGCTCAAACCTCATCTGGTGAAGACCTTCAAGCTATCCAACGACCACCGGTTCGAGGACAGACTCGTCGACGTGGTGGGCTTGTACCTGCACCCGCCGGAGCAGGCCGTGGTGCTGTGCATGGACGAGAAGAGCCAGATCCAGGCGCTGGACCGCACCCAGCCGTCGCTGCCGATGACAAAGGGCCGGGCCGGTACGATGACCCACGACTACAAGCGCCACGGCACCACCACCCTGTTCGCCGCGCTGAACGTGCTCACCGGCACAGTGATCGGCCGCTGCCTGCCCCGCCACCGCAACACTGAATTCCTTAAATTTTTGCGGACGATCGACCGCGAGGTGCCCACAGGACTGCAGGTACACATGATCTGCGACAACTACGCCACCCATAAACATCCCAACGTCAAGAAATGGCTCGACGGTCATCCCCGATTCCACCTGCACTTCACTCCCACCTCCTCCTCGTGGCTCAACCTCGTGGAACGATGGTTCCGGGAAATCACTGACAAGGCCATCAGGCGCGGCGTGTTCCACAGCGTCAACGAACTCATCACCGCTATCGAGAACTACCTGAAAGCTAACAACGACAACCCGAAACCATTCGTCTGGACCGCCACCGCCGAACAAATCCTCGCCAAGGTCGCCCGCGGACGAGTCGCGCTCCAGCAACTGAAAAATCAATAACGAGACACTACACTAGCTGACCGCGGTCAACTTGCGCTGAATGTCGGCGATCCGGGCTGCGGTGTGCCGATACCGGGCAGCCTGCGACTCCGCATAGTGCCGGATCTCGCGTCGGCGCTCAGGCCCGAAGTGACTATCGTCACCCCGGGTCCGCTCGACATAGATGTCCTCGGCGACGTAGACCCGACCGTCCGGGTGCCGCCGCGGCACGGCCAGCGGGGGGTCCTGCCCCGGCACGCCAAGCACCCACAGAAGTGCGCGCCAGCAGCCCACCGCGTAGTTCGGGTCGATCCCGGGCCGTGGCGCCCAGGGGGTGACCTTCAACTCGGCGTAGATGACGTCCAAGGGCGGCGGGTTGGCCGGGACGCGGGCCGCCTCAGCTGCCCACCGCTCAGCGTCGGCGATGGTCCTGGCGACGGGCTGCTCGTCTCGTTCGGTGATGGGCCCGACCCTGCCGCCCCGGATCCAGGCGATCGACGCGGCCACGCCTGCAGCCCAGGGGAGGCGGTGGGTAGCCAGCATGTCGTACGCCAGCCAGTGCTCGTCGGCGATGTGGCTAGCGGGTGGGGTGACCCAGTCGGGGGTGCGGGGGATCCACGGTCCGCCCATGAGACCCAGTATGCGGCACCAGGCTGACATCCGCGCTCAACTCCGCGCCGGCCAAGGACCTCAGCGGACCCGCCTGCGGCGGGGCGGTGCCGCTGGCCCCGAACTTGCAACGGTCGCCCTCCCCGTCAAGGGCACGCAAAACATGTTGGGCGCCCTCCGGGCCGCTGCGGAGCAGCAAGTCATCGACCTGGGCCTGCAACTCGCCGAACGCGACGAGGACCTCGCCGCCGCCCGCGCCACCAATCCCGAACTCATGGCCCGCATCAACACCCCCCACTCCACCAGGTGAACGCTCGCGAACCAACTTGCACCACACCTGTTGCGCTCGATAACGTTCCCCAGATCAGCCTCTGAGCTGCACAAACACGATGAATCAGCCTTCACCACAGGGCCCTCACCCGCAGAGAAGCTTCCAGACCGCGAAGAACGAAGCCGGACTCCGACGCACCAATGGCTACCCGATGACGCAAGGCCAAGCCGCTACGCGGTCGGCGATGCCGAGCCCTGCCTCACCGGGTAGGGCGATGCCTGCGCCGCAAGGGAGACCCTCACCCGCGAGGTGAGCTGACCCAGCAAACCACGGGACGCATGACCACAGCTCGTAAGCACGCGATGACTGTCTGGTCCCACCTGATGCCGGACGTTTCTGTCCAAGGTGATGCTTGAAAGTGAGGGCAACACACTGCGGCACCCGGCTCAGTAGCTCCTACCCCAAGAAATCCAGCATTGCCTTCAGGTTTCGCTCGGCTTTCGTGGCGAAATCCCGGACTGCGCTCCTCTTGTCTTCCAACATTGGTTGCAGCGCATTGATTCTGATCTGTATATCGCTGGCGGATGCCGCGCCCCGGTTTAGCACCAGGCCGTTGAGCAGTCCAGCGGTGGCCTGCTCGTGGAGGCCAGCGTCGATCAAGTCCGGTACCAAGGCCTGCCACGTCGGGTCGTGCCAGCCGTGTTCGAGGACTTGGGCCGCACGGACACGATCCAATTCGCCTCCTGAGGCCCATCGCCGGGCGAGGGCGGCCCAGCTTGCGGTGCCCACGGCGAGACGGGAGACCATTGACAGGGCCCTCGCCTCTTTCTGGCCGGTGAGTACGCCGGCTTCCATTTCCTGCTCGACGCGTTGTTGGAGAGCACGAGCAAGCGACTCGCGCTGCTCGGCGGACACCTCGTCGAGCACCTCACCCCATGTGAACGGGACCAGACGTGGCACGTCGGTGCGGACGCGCTCGATCAAAAGGTCCGCAACCTCCTCAGGAGCGACCTTGGCGAGTGCGACGCCGGCGAAAGCGATGTCGTCGTTGACGTCCGAACCGAGAGTGTCGTCACTGTTGATCAACGCACGCCGCAACAGCCGAACAAGGTCTACACGCAGTTCCTGCGCAACCTCGGCACAGACTGCGCCTTCGGCCGACGAGAACTGAAGAATCTGGCCCACCGCGGCCAAAACCACAGGCAGGGCGTCTGCGGGACCCTTTGCGCCGAGTTCGACTAGAAGGGTCAGGCGCTCCCTCCGCGGTCTCCGGCAGAATGTGAGATGCAGCGACACCCGTTGCGCTATCAGGAGCTGCGCTCGATCCGCGTCGGTCCTGTGCTTGTGGCCGACATCATGCTCTGAGTCGGGCCTCAGTGTAGCTGTGCCGGTTGCGGTGTTGGCGTCGGCGACCGGGACGAGCGTGTCGATGATGGTGTGGAACAGGACGGCCTCCTGCTCTACGAATAGCTCGTCGGCGATGATAACGGCTAACTCCGCGATGTGCGGGACTGCGACGTTCGCAGACAGCCACTCGAAGACCAACACCGGGTGAGCGCAGAACAACCCTGTCAGAAGGGAAGGAGCGGCGAAAAACGGTCCCTCAGCGAGGGCAGCAAGAACTTTCCCGGCATCGGAGGCGTTGCTACTGACGGTGCGCCCGAACGCGTCGAGGCACTGCGATGCAAATGGTCCGCTCGGCGGAACATCGATCAGCGACAAAAGTTGAATGGCCTCGTCAAGAGAGAGCTGCTCACCAAGCTGCACGGCGCGCTGCCGGTACTCCTCGATGACAAGTGCAGCGTCGTGGCCGTCCCTGTCGAGTAAAAACTGGTTCACTTCGACGGGCACGACGGTAAGCAGCCGGAGCAGCTCGGCGTCGGCGACTACGGCTGTCGCGACGGGATCACCAGCTTCGGCTAAATCGGTCAGGGCACCCGGTGGTCGGCCGCCCGCACGTGCGGCGGCTTCCGCTGCCGCACGTCTGACGATCAAAGGGAGGGCTTGCCAGTGCGAAACCAGTACGTCACTGACCCTGATGGCGGCGGCGTTCAGCGCGTCGATGGCGTAACCGGGCATAGGCTTGTCGCTGAGCCCGCGTGCTCCTTCGGCTCGCAACTCCCGGGGAAGTTGGGCAAGCATCTCCAACACACCTCTGACCTCGGGTGTGTGCAAGTCAAGCTGGTCGAGCATGGTCTCCACAGCATCGATGGCCGCGGCGAGACCATCGATCGTCCGGGGGTCGTCCGGGAGCACGTAGTGGGTCCACACGAACGTGTTCTCGCTGTCCGGGGTGGCCGTTGCACGATCTTCCGTCACTACGCTGAGAAACGGCCGAAGAGCGCTCATTTGCACCTGAGCTGGGACAGTGGATTGATGGAGATCACGCTCGTCCAGCGCGAGACCGTACGGTGGGCCGAGGTACCGGTCGTGCCCCCAGCGCAGAACCGCGTCGAGTACTTGTTCCCGCTGTAGGAAGGCGCGCTCCCACGTCTCGCCCGAAGCCCGAATGTTGACCTTTACCAGTGACGTGATCGCTTGACGGGCGACGTCGAGGCTGGTCTTGCCCAGCACAGGGTGCGAAAGCCATACGCAATCCAGCGCCCATCTGACCGCGCGCGCAGCGTCGACGCGTCCGACTTCCTCAGCGACAGCGACAGCTTGCTCCAGGAACGCCTTGGTTTCAGATCTGTGTCGCTGCAGGGGATCTTCCGTCCACGGGTTGGTGGTCGGCGCAGGTGGCCATTGGCGAACGAGTTCGTCTCGGAGTTCGTCGAGTAGCGTCGGACTGGTCGGCGCGACCTGCGCGGCCAAGGTGAGTATGTCCAACCAGTTGTCGAAATCCGCCTCGTCCGGCACCAGCTCGCGTACCGCTTGATGCAGCGTGGCCACGCAGCCGGCATCGGGGCGAAGTTGACTGGCTTGAGCCAGCAATGCCAGCTGTGCCGCTAACCGGGCGGAATGAACCCTGCGGCCAGGTGGCAGGGGAGCAATGCCCAACAGTCCGCCGTCACCGGACCGCGCGTCATCCGGGTCCGACCAGCACGCAGCTTGGCCAAGAACCTTCAGAGCCGGCAGGACTTTGATCTTTGCCCGTGCCTGCGGATCCAGCGCAGCCGCAGCGAGTACAGGAGCCACAACATCGGGGCGCAAGGTGTAGGGCTGACCTACGGCGACTCCGGCGTCACTCAAGTCCTCCAGAAGGATGTCCAGACGATGAGGCTCAGGAGGGAGCATGCTGACGACGCCCGCGAGCGTCGCCAGCTGTTCGCCATCTTCCACTGTGGTCAGCAGCGCAAGCGCAACAGCAGTTGCTCGAAGCTCATCCTTCTGCGCGGAAGTGATGCTGAGCAGGCGGTTGTCGACCAGGTCACGCAGGAGCATGGCGGTGTCGCTCCAGTGATACGTCGACTGGCTCAAGGCGACGTCACAGGCGGCGTGCGCCAGCCCTGGGTTTCCCCCCGCGATCCCGACAACATGCAGACGAAAGCTGTCCTGCATCAGGCCGTGACCGGTGACGATCTGGTCGATTTCAACCCGGTCGAGAGGCGCCAGCTTGACCGTGGCGACCTTGGCTCGTTCCTGGCCCAGGCTGGCCAAAACCCGGAACAGGGTCCCGGGACGGACTGTCAACACCACTTTCACCCGCACGAACTTCGGATCTTGAAGCATTGCTGCAAGCCCCGTCAGGTCGGGGCTACGATGCGCGTCGTCGACAACCACGATCGACGGGTCATGCACCGGAACGTCGACCAGATTGCTGACAGCCAACGAAGTGCCGGTACCGGCGACAAGCGTCGTGGCACAGGAGTTCGCGGCTTCGACTGCCAGGCGAGTCTTCCCAATTCCGCCGGGCCCCTCGACGACAACGATCCGGCCAGCAGCCGGGCCGGAGGCAGGTTTAAGGCTATTTTGCAACTGCTGCATCTCAGCGACACGACCGACTAACGCGGATCCTATCCCCGGTATCGAAAGCTTCTGGTTCTCCCAGAACACGGTCGGTGGCTGGAGCACCCGAGGTGCACGGGGACGTACCCCAAGGTCGAACTCGGCGATGCGGTGGAGTTCGTCCGACTCAAGGTCCAGGCTCAGTTCGTTGAGGTCGACGATCTCCAAGGCGATCCCGAGCGTGCGTAGCGTCTCAGCCTTTAAGCGCTTCTGGTCGGTCTGTCTCGTCGAGCGAGTGGTGACGAAGATCGCCTTCTTCGGGCGCTCGGCTGGCTCCTGCTTTCCGTAGATCGCCCGGTCGCGCCTCAGCTTCTTGGTCCACTTCTCTTCGCAGCTGACCCACAGGACGATCTCATCATCTTCGCCGAATAGTCGACGGCCGAACCCATCGCGACTGAGATCACCACTCGGCCCGGTAATTCGTAGCTCGGGGTACCTCACGCGGAGCACCTTTACCGCCACCCGTTCCAACAGCGTGTCGTCGGTCAAACCCTTCAACGCGGCACGTGGCGTGTCGAACACTGGGCACTCCTTTACGCGATGCGTGACGTGCTCCCGCATCTCGGGATCACCCGGCATCCGACGTCCGAACGGACGATGGTAACGGTGCGGCGTGAGGACGTGCATATCGACAGCGACCGCGTAGATGCGGGCTACGCGCGCACTGGTCTGCAGGCTCGTGAGGTGCGGCGGCGCGCTGCGCAGTCCGGTCCTGTGGCTCCGCCGTCCTAGCCACGACACTGCGCGCGGCCCTTCCGGCCGTGCTCGGTCGCGCCCGGCCGGACGGCGCCCTGTACTCGCTCGGCGCGCGCTGCACCTGCCTGCTTCACGCCGCTGCTGGCCGAGGCGGCCCGCCCTTGCCGGCACGGGGTCGGTGACCGCTGGTGGGTCGATGTAAACCTACGTCAAGGTGTCCGGTCAGTGGCGCTACGTGTACTGGGCGATCGCATCAAGGCCCACTGCCCCTCATTGGACTATTACTACATAGCAGTCTAGGCTAGCAGTCCAAGTAAGCATACTGGGGGACGTCGCAGGTTGCCTGGGTCAGGGACTATACGTAATGTGACCTCACGGGGTCTCGGCCAGGAGTTTCTCCAGAAACGAGACGCGTTGTAGGTTGGATGTGAGTCCAGTGTCGAGGAGTTGTTCAAGTACCGGACGCGAAACAGCATTACCACCGTGGGTCCCGGCCGTCGGCTCTGAACCCGTACTTCCTCTCACGATTTTCAGGCAGGACTGACAATGAACCAGGAGTTACCGATGGCGTCCGGGAGCGCAGAAAACACTTTTCTGAAAATATTCGAGACTGAACCGTCGCCTCCAAGCACGGCTCGTGCTAGCAGATCTCCAGACATGCCCAGCGAGACTAGTGTGTCAGCAGATTCTATCGACAACTACAAATCGCTAGGTTTTTGGAGCAATCGCAACACATACGGCGGTACGGGATTGATGGCGGTGCAGCCCTGGAACAATAGATGCTACGGCGACGTCAAGCCTGGCACAATTTTCCTTTTCCCGGGATCGGAGGACATTGATATACCCTACGAGGGGAAGAGTCCGCAATTGAATTGTTCTCCTCGCCCCCCAATTTATCGGCCCAATTCTAATTACCCCTCACTGCATGAACAGATGTGTGCGATACTAGATCAACCTACCATTAACTTCATCGGCTTCGCCGTGAAGTATCCATATAATATCAAGGGCAACGTTGGTTATAACAGCGGCACATGCAACAGGTACTGGTTCGGCGATCGAGAACTACCGGCCAACTGGCAAAATCTAGTTTACCGCACCTTACAGAGTTATTTAAGCCGCTGGGTTCAGAACGACGAATGGAACAATCGATACTTTGGTTCGATCGAAAGCGCCCCCTACTATGCGGACTCAAACGAAGTGTACTGCCCGCCAGAAAAGAGGGTAATAGGGTTCAACCTGTGGCGCAAGAACAACCGGGTCGCAGTAAGCCTGCTCGCCATCAAGCCAGATGGCACAGGTGCCGAATGGGTTCAGAACAATGAAATGAACGGGAACTACTTCCCCATCGAAGGAGGATTAAAAAGGTTTTACATAGCTAACAGTCCCGTTATCTGCCCATCCGGAAAAATAGTGATAGGATTTCGACTAAGATGGCTGGGAAGTATGCTGGCCATTAATCTGCGGACCATCAATCCTGATGGCTCAGGCGGTGAATGGATTGAAAATTCGGACCAGGGTAGCTGGTTTGGTCCAATTGCACCATACTATGTCGATAGCAATCCCGTCGCAGTTTGGGATGGGAACACCGGCGGAGGAATTTTTGCCGGAGTCGCACTGCGCCAGAAAGGAAACCGAGTGGCTTTCCGAATACTTGTCGATTTGTAAACAGTGAGTGCAGGTTGGCGTTAGGCGCCGTAATGGAATAAGCTATTCGATCAGTGGTGCGATCGTGTAATTCCAGTCACCGTGGAAGAGGTGTCGGGAAAGGTGTATTGATTCCTTCTGCTGATCGGTGAGTTCGATTTTTGTGGGGTAGAGTCGGGGTCGAGTTCGCAACGGACAGTCAATCCTGTGGTGGTGGTCGTGGTGTTGGCGATAAGATTAACGATCGTTTGATAGGTCTTCGAGTGGTCGTCCGCACCAGTTTTGAGTAATTCTGGAGAAGAGCCGGTGCTCCATCTTATTCAATTTGCTGGTGCCGGGCGGATAATGGGACACGATGATTTCCAGACCGTCGCTACGGTCTGATTCGTCGGAGGGAGTGATCAAGCCGAGGTAGACGTGTTCCGTCGTGACCTCTGCCGAACACGTCGCAGTGAGCAGTGTGTATGCAAGTTCCTCACCGCCGTTGGGCTCCGAGAGCCACCACGCGGCGGGCATCGACCAGGGCCAGGCGCTGCACTGCGGAGAGCTGTGCCTCACGCTCGCCAAGGAACTGCCACTGCGGCCAAACGTTGCCGGTTGGGGATCACGCGCGAGCCACGAGGGGACCGTAAGGTCGGCTCGTCGCCATCATCGCCGAGCACCGCAGCGGCCAACTCCAGCGTCCGCGACAGGCCCAACTCCTCCAAGTGCGGACGAGGCGGGTGGTGGAAGATCCGCGACACCGATGACCATTCCTGCAGTACCGGGGCCACCGACCGAGCACGCCAGGGCGCAAGTCGGAGCACCACACTCGGGGATTGCTCGCCGTCGAGGATCAGTGTGCCGCCGTCGAGTTCCACCTCTTCACCGTGATCGAGAGCCACGCGGATTGGGTCCGGGTCGAACTGCGTAGGGTGGCATCGGGTCTCCACCCTCCATCGCAGGGTGGGGATCAATGCCGGGGGCCGGTGCTCACAACACCAGCCCTCGGCCGCCTCATCAGAGGGCAGATGCGTCCTCTGACCTCACTTGCTCATCCGGTGGGAAACCAGGTCCCGCACCTGGTCCGCTCCGCCCACACGCGACTAGTACTGCAACGACAGTTCGTGACATCTTCGGTGGTAGTGGCTGGTGCGGGCTCGTGCTTGGCTGGTTCGCCGCCAGCGTGACCAGTGCACCCGACGCGGCGACCCACGAGCATGTGACGGCACTTGTTGATACTGGTCATCACGCTCTACGCGCGTTCGAGACGAAGAGGCCACGGCTTCAGATCCGGCGCCGAACTGTTCGAAGGTACTTCCGGACCCGACACCGCTGTGAGTCAGTGAGGTACTCTCAGCAAGGTATCTTGCCTGCGATGCAGCACGTCGTTCAGCGCACGAACTAGGCCTGCGAGGGCGGCGTCATCGCCTGAGGTTTCAGCACTGGTCTGTGGCGGAGAGCCGCTACAACAAACGCCGAGCCTCGATTGCCGACGGGTCAAAACTGTGCTGGTTCCCCCGCACCGTCCGGTGAATCCGAACATCCAGCAGCGCCTTGACGATCGCCCGGCGTTGCGTCATCGGCAGCGCCGACCAGCGGGCCGCTGCGCTGGGACCGGCGACTTCTCCCACCGCGCTAGGGAGATGTTTGGGTCGGGCTCGGCGCTCCACCTCGGTGATCCTTGGCAAGGTCCTGGACTCAAGATCGGCCAGAGACTCCAGGGACAACCGGTCGGCGTCGACCATGGCGCGGGCCTGCGCGAGTCGGGCCTTGAGCCTGGCCACCTCGGCAGCGGCCTCCTGCGCACCTGTGTCGCGCGTGGCCTCGGCGAGCTCGTTGAGAACGTCGGGCTGGGACAGACGGGCGATGATTAACCGCTCGATCATGGCGTCGCACAGCTCGGCTGCACGCTGGACGCAATAACCAGTGGGGCAGGTGTAGCGGACCCTGCGGGTGCCGTTGGAACGGTAACCGCTGATCACGCGCATTGGTGCGTCACACACCCCGCAACGGGCGATCCCACCGAGTAGGTATTTGACCTTGGGGCCTTCCCGGTTCTGTTTGCGGCGCGGATCGGACAGCAGTGTGATTAGCCGGGCGTGTTCCTCCGGGGTGACGATCGGTGGCCACTGTGCCTTCACGTCGAGGACTTGGCCGCGGTGCACCCGTAGCCCGGCGATCGTGGGGGACTGCGCGCGGCGGGCGATGTTCTGCCCACGCCAAGGCTTGCCCTTGGAGGTGGTGAGGCCACGGTCGTTGAAGTTCCTCGCAATGGTATATGCAGAATCACCGGCGAGTAGCCGGTCCACGATCTCCCGGATGATCTTTGACCTGTCCGGGTCCAACACGCGCCGTAGCGGCTTCCCGGTGTCCGGGTCGTGCTCGGTGCGATAACCGTCGTGGGCGAGGCCGTGCGGTCGGCCAGCAGCCGCGCGGGCCTCGACTGATCGCAGTACACGCTTACGTGTCAGTGCGGCCTCCCGTTCCCCGACCAGGGCGTCCATGCCCGTAGTGAAGCGATCATCGTCGTTGTCCAAGTCGTAGATGCGCCCGTTGTAAGACCACCGCACCTCGTGCCCGGCGCACAGCCCGCGCAACGCCACATACGCGTCCAGGTCCCGCTGCATCCGGGACGCTTCCCAAACAGTCAAGACGTCCACGGTACCCGTCGTGAGGAGTTCGTTGAGCTCGCTAAACGCCTGTCGTTGCCTCTTGGCCCGGCGGGACGCCGACCTGTCGTTGTCGACGAGAACCTGCACGACCTGCCAGCCGTTGCGGTCGCAATCGCGGCGGCACGCGGTTTCCTGCTCTTCCACCGATCGGCCGTCACCTGCCCGGTCGGAGGAAACGCGGCAGTAGATGACGGCTCGAAGGGACGCGTGGCTGTCAGGCATTGCTGGAGTGTATAACCATCACTCGCT
>CAVQVV010000020.1:0-91016 GCA_963717245.1 uncultured Actinomycetota bacterium
CCACACGTTCTCCACCCGATCAGCTTGCTTCCCTGCTGCCAAGTGGAGCCACCGTGACCGAGCGCGCCAGGAAGCAATCCAGACAGACCACCTCAAAAGAGTACCTGGAAGCCGCATTGTGTCGCAAGCACACTGGCTGACCACATCCTGAGCAGGTCGTCTCACAGTGCTCCGCGCACCGCTTGCACCGCAAGACTCGCGGTTGCTCCAGGTGCCGCTCCAATTTGTGTTTAAATCGTCGTGTCATGCTACACCTCCTCTCGCTGCGGGTTCAAGCCCCTCTTGAACTTGCGCACCCGCACGGCCTGGTAGTGGTGGATGTCCTCGCCATCGCGGCCATAAAGCGCCACGCGCCGTTGTGGGGACACAGGGTCCGTCCAGATCTCATGGCTGCCTTTGCCTGGCCGACGCACAAAGCCCAACATACGCAGTTCCGTTCGCGCATCTCGCAGCTTCATAGGCTCCCTCCACGCACAGCATCCAGATCCCGCAACGCCTGCTCAAAGAGCGCGATCTCCCTGTGGTAGTACCCCCGGTACCCCTCGCGCCGGTTCCAGTTGCGCTGATCGTTCTGGACGATGGCATCCTGCGCCGCAGCAATCTTGATGAGCAACGCCTGCTTCGGATCACGCTCAACAAGCGCAATGACGATGTTCCCATACGCCACCGTGTCTACATGCCCCTTGCCCAGCTGCTCCCGCGCATCATCACGCAACTGCGTGTATCGATGGATCAATGCTTGCATCATTACGAGCCTCCTCTCACTGTCGATCCAGATCCCGCAACTGTCTCTGGTAGTGCTGGCACGCAGCGTCGCGCTGATGCGTCCGCTTGAGTTCTCTGCGATAGGGATGAAGCAGAAGCGCCATAACGATCATGCCGAGCACGAAGCTAGCCAGGCAGAGACTGACAATCAGCGTGATGGTCGTAAGATTCATGAGCACCTCCTATCGGTAGCGATTGCCACCACCACTCCGACCAAACAAGAGCGCCCCAATGACGAGAGAAGCAAGACAGAGGGATATCAAAAACCAGAGATTGACCTGTAGCATGACATTCATGGACGTATTCCTTTCGCAAGATGGTTTCTCCATTTCCTGCTGCAAGTATGCGTGAAAGAGGCAGGCGAGAACATGGCGGGCGGTTGTCGATCCCCTGTCGTTTCTTCGTCGTTTGTCGTAAACTTGAAGCAGGCAGAAAGAGCAGGTACAATGAGGATTAGTCGTTTCTTCGTCGTTTTGCTTACAGATGAGTTTATCCTATTGCATGTCGACGCGTCTACAGGTACGCTCAGAGGGATGGATGACACAAGAACCAGTTCTTAACGAATTGCTCAGAGAGGCACGGCTGGAAAAATGCTGGACCCTGGCCATGGCTGCGGAGAAGGCAAACGTCAGCATTGAGGCGTACTCTCGCTGGGAGTACGGAACCCAGGTCCCACGCCTGAGTTCGCTCAAACTGCTCTGCGACGCCTTCGGGAAAACCGCCGAGGAACTGGGCTTTGGGTTTCTCATCAAGAAAAAACCTCTGATGGAGGAGCAACGAGGCCGCTCGGAACAACGAGAGATGCTTGCAGTAGATTTCATGACCTTAACGCTGGAAGAAGCCGCACTTTTGTCTCCCTTGCTCCATTGGCTCAAAGGAGATGAAAGCATGATCGACGAAAAGAAACGAGCAACCCTTCAAACTATTCTGGCCACAGTAGTTGGTATGTCGACGAAGGGGCCTCTCACGTTATTGGCGGCTCAAGCTGACTTGGAACCAAGAGAGCGACTTGAACGGACCCGAACAACACCGTCAGCGCTCAATACTGCAACATTAGACCGGTTTGAACACATCATTGCAGAGTGCTGGGCACTGAGCAATGCTAACAAGTTGCAAACGGCTGATGACATCCTTTCAAGTTTTCTGCCAAAGATCCTGGCGCTCCCCCAACACCAGGGAAAAGTGGCTTACCTAGCTTCACACGGCCTACGACTTCAAAGCATTCTGGTCCATCATCGTCTCAAAATCGCTGACAAGATCCGCATGTGCGAACAATCCGTCGAATATGCCCGCTATGCCCATGAGAGCAACACTCTGGTTGCTGCGCTGCTTGAACTTGCCATTGCCTACAAGTACAATAATCAACCCGATAAATGGTTCAGAACGCTCCAGGAAGCCTTATACCATACTCCACAGGTGTCCCCTCTCATACAGTCGCAGGCATACCTGAAAAGCGCTCTTGGCTTCGCTCACGCAGAGCGGAAGAGGGAAGCAGAGTTCTACATACACATGGGACTGATATTTCCCCTGACCAGCCCGAGCGCGACCCTGGGTATGCACTTGCTGACTCAAACATCTATACATTAAGCCGTGACGCAGGGCGTGCTCACCTCGAAATAGGCCATATCACTGAGGCGTACAAAGCCTTTGAAATCTATACAGCAACCAGCCTGCCCATACCCGAGCGCCTGCGTCTTGAGATTGTCAACGGTCAAAGTAAAGTAGCTCTTCTAGAAAATAACCGGGAAAAATACGCGCACTTCTTGAGCAATGGATTGGCGGGTGCTCTCGCTCTGGGAAGCAAGAAACGCTTCGACGAGGCCTATACGACATTTCAAGAAAACATGCCAGTGGTATGGCTCCAGGACCGCGACATACAAACCATTGCAGAGCAGTATCATTTGACACGCTCATCCAGGTAATGTTCGATACCCCTTTCTGGCACTCTGAGAAAGGAGAGACAGGTGAAAATTCTCTTTGTGGGATTCGGCAATTTAGGCGCTCAAGTATTCGATTTGTTTGTGCTGCGTGCAACAAGGGGCGACCAGTTCCTGGTTGGAGGCAGAAACCTGGACTATCTTCATGAAAGAACGCGCTGGACAGCCGCTGCTGCACTCCAATTGGGCACGTCGGTCGATATAGACGTTACCTCGATGGATGTCTGGAATGTCGACCAGACTGCCCAGACGATTTCGACGTTCAAGCCAGATGTAATTTTCTCATCAGTCACGCTCCTGCCCTCTGCAAGCATCTCGCAACTGCCTCCCCCTCTCTTTGAGAGGCTTGCGCAGGCAAAGGGAGGCCCCTGGCTTCCGACGACACTCGCACCTGTCTATACGTTGATGCAGGCCGTGCGAGCAACAGGCTTGGAGATCACGGTCCTCAACGGCGGCACTCCTGACAATGCGCATGAGGTCCTCAGTAAAGTAGGGCTTGCGCCGACCAGTGGGATCGGCAACATCGGGCTGACGGTCCCTCCTCTGAGCAATCGCGGAGCGGCTTCACAGCCCTTTAGAGCAAATAGAGGTTCTCTTCTTTGCGCACACCTATGTCGTGCAAAGCCTGAGAACAGGGACAACAGGTGACGGACCCTTTCATGTGACCGTGCTTGTAGATGGAGAGGACATGACTGCTCAACTTGACCTACCCGCTCTCTTTCGCACCTTACCAGCGACGCTGGAGCACGAGTATACCCAATTGCTCACAGCGGCCTCAGCGGCAGCCGTTTTCGAGGTAGTAACAGGAACCCACTCGGTTGTCGCGCATGCACCAGGTCCCAACGGCCTACCAGGCGGCTATCCAATACAGAAAGGATCACAGGGCATAGAAGTCGTTTTGCCTGATGGATTAGCGCTTGAGGAAGCGATCCGCGTCAATCAAGGGGGACAAAAGCTCGAAAGGCATTGAGCGGATTGATGAGGACGGAACCGTCTCCTTTACAGAGCACAATATGGCGATCCTCAAAGAGGTGCTGGGTTACGAGTGCAGGCGCATGCCGCTCTCAGAAGTGGAACAGCGGGCGGCGGAACTGCGATCGAAGTTTCTAGAACGGGTGAGCAAGAGTACAAAGTAACGGTATAAATCGGTAGCGGGAAGGATGGACGTGCTACCCTTCCCATGGCACGCTGGCTACTATCGTACTACTTCGCCCACGCCGTCATTTTCTTGTACGATGAGCAGGTGATATTGCTCCCTCTCCACTACACGCTGTGACACTCCATCCATGAGCAGGATAATTGTCTTCGCGAAGACAATTATCCCCTCCCCAACACGGCATCGATTTTTGTGCGCAGGTGCAAAAGTGCCTCGCGCACTTGCTGGCTGGGAGCGTCCATCCCCATCTCTTTCTCGAAGCGGGAAAAACTTTTCACGGTTGAGGTGATGTAATTATGGCGTCGCGCATCATCAAGGGAGACCAAGTGTTCCTCCTCCCCCTGCTCTCTACGGAGGATCTGTTGGATAAACACTCTCACCTCATCGGTAGATATCTTCCCAGTGAGAAAGTCCTCAATAATTGGCGCACGCAGTGCAATGGCTCTTTCCTCTCCCAGGACATCCAACTGGCGCAAATAGTAAAAACAGCGTTGCCCTCGCTTGGGATCTTTGCGGAGCATCTCCTGGATATCTGGCGTCGCTGCCACGGTGAGCAAACAGAGCGCAACGTGGCTCCTTCCGCCAGGCACAATCAGGTTCTTGGCGACCTCTTTGTGTCCACCCCTCATCTTCCTGGCATTGCCTGAAGATGAGTCCCTCCTCAATGAGGGTGAGCGGTTGACGGCCATTGTTCTCAAAATAGGTGCCTTTCGCCATGGCCGTTCTGTCGTACTCCCTGATGATGGCAGAAACTTCAGCGATACCCAGCTCTGCAGCAGCCTGAATACGTAAGTGCCCTCCCATCATCGGGTTATAAAAGGCGTTATCGTCAGGGTCGACGCAGAGGATTGCCACAAAGTTGAGTCCCAACTCTCGTATCTGGTCCTTGAGTTGCTCGTACTGTTGAGTATCTACCCTCTCACGTTTCTGATAGCGCCCTGGCCTGATAGAGGCGAGAGGAACCATCACAATGCGCCTGGACGGTGGGAGTGGTGACGACTCCTGGCGGGTTCCATGAACGCCGTACTGCTGCTTCCGAAACTCTGTGCCGGGTCTGTTGGTGCAGTGCGCTTTCGATAGGGGTTCTGTGTCATAGTACCCGCTCCTGTTGTTCTTGCATCGCCTGGTTAAGTGATTCCGTACATTTCTCACAAAACTTCAGTCCACTCAGTTCTCCCTGATAGCCGATGATCTCTAGAGAAATGGAGCAGAGCTCTCGCACGGCACGATCCGTTGTCGCCAAGTGGATGATCGAGGCTCCCAATATGTTGATTGAGACACTCCCCCAAAGATTTTTGACCAATGGACTGGCTGAAAAACGTGCTCCGGCGCATCCCCGGTAGATGCGCTTTCAGGTAGACCATCGGCGTTGGATTGTCTTTGAGTGTGCAATACCTTGTTGGGGAGGATGCCAATGATTGGCGGTTTCTGTTGTGGACGCCGATGGTACCACTTGTCGAGATCTTGTTTGAGTTGATGGTAGGATTGCCAGTCTAACTCCGTCAGCTCATCAGGGGAGCAGGATACCAGTAATGGCATCCCAGAGCACGAAGGTCAGATCATCTTCGGTGCTGGCGTCAAAATCGATGATTACATAGTCCATAAAGTGCGGTGGCAGCGAAACTCTTCAACGGTTGTCGGTTCCAGCAGAAAGACACTCATCCCCACCCGTGACTGGTTCCACCAGCCAAAGCGTTCCTCGAATGAGGGGGCTGGCGAAAGTGTTTCGGTGAAGTCGTCCATCAGGTCACGCACGAGGTCTTGATACCGCTCTTTGCGAATAAAACTGTTAATATCCTCGTGATCGCGACTACCAGCCAGGAGCCAGAGGTGTTTTCTGACCTGGCGCACAGCATGTTTGATCGGGGATGCCGTCAATAATGCATTCTTTGAGCGTGTACGAAAATGGCCGTTGTTGATTTTCAAGTATATCATCATTTGCCTGCTCAGAGCAGTCGATGAGCGTGACGTTACAGCCAGAGCGCGGCAAGGGTTTGCGCAAACTCGCGCGCGAACAGCGACTTCCCGACGCCGCCTTTTTTACTTTTGATCTGGAGCACTTGCATGCCATATCCATCCTTTTCCTTGCAAAGTTCCCTCCCTGTAGTATTGAACGAGACAGAAAAGAATGTCAACTTTGTCTTCGCGAAGACAAAGGGATGGAGATTGGTACTATGCTCACGGTTGCTCATGAGTCATGAGCGATCTGACATACATGGTGTCGCAAGCCGTTATAAGTTTCCTCAAGGAAACTTATAACTTTGTAGGCAACAGACAGCGCGTAGCCCTCTCCAGGCTGGCGATATGGCCTTTGATACGCGAGGATGATGTCCCGCGAGGTGTGGGTCGCCTCGGGTCACGTGCAGGCCTTTCACGATCCGCTGGTGGAGTGCCAGAGCTGCCACAAGCGGTTTCGGGCTGACCAGCTCGCCGAGGACTATGCCGAACGCACCGGCAAGGACGTGCTGGAGGACGACCTGTCGGACGTCCCGTGCCCGAACTGCGGCACTCGCGGGCAATACACCGAGCCGCGCGAGTTCAACATGATGCTCAAGACGTACCTGGGTCCAGTGGAGTCCGAGGACGGCTTGTATTACCTGCGCCCAGAGACGGCGCAGGGCATTTTCATCAATTTCCAGAACGTCGTGATGTCCGCCCGTAAGAAGCCACCGTTCGGCATCGCCCAAGTCGGGAAAAGCTTCCGCAACGAGATCACCCCGGGTAACTTCATTTTCCGCACCCGTGAGTTCGAACAGATGGAGATGGAGTTCTTCGTCGAGCCGGGCACCGACGAGCAGTGGCACCAGTACTGGATCGATACCCGCACCGACTGGTATGTCGATCTGGGTATCAACCGGGACAATCTGCGAGACTACGAGCATCCCAAGGAGAAGCTCTCGCACTACTCCAAGCGGACCGTGGACGTGGAATACCGGTTCGGTTTCTCCTCCGGCCAGCAGTGGGGCGAGCTCGAGGGCATCGCCAACCGCACCGATTTCGATCTCACCACGCACTCCAACCACTCCGGGGTCGACCTGTCCTACTACGACCAGGCGACCGACTCCCGGTACCGGCCCTACGTGATCGAACCCGCGGCTGGCGTCGGCCGACCCATGATGGCCTTCCTGCTGGAGGCCTACGCAGAAGACGAGGCGCCCAACGCCAAGGGCGGGGTGGATCGCCGCGTGGTGCTGAGGTTGGACAAGCGGCTCGCACCGGTGAAGGCCGCGGTGCTGCCGCTATCGCGCAACGCCGACCTTTCTCCCAAGGCCAGGGACCTCGCCGCGACGCTACGGCGGCACTGGAATATCGACTTCGATGATGCCGGCGCCATCGGCCGCCGCTACCGCCGCCAAGACGAGATCGGCACCCCGTTCTGCGTGACGGTGGACTTCGACTCGCTGACCGACCACGCGGTGACGGTGCGTGAGCGCGACACCATGTCGCAGGAACGGGTCGCGATGGATCAGGTCGAGTCCTATCTCGCGGCTCGCCTGATCGGCTGCTGACTTCTGGGAGCATGGTGGGCATGGACACCACAAGTACTGAGGAAACGCGTCACCGCAGGCAAGCTGGTGACGCACTGCGCCGCTGGGCCGAGCAGGGCCGGCCCGCCGGGGTGGTGCGGGTGCTGCAGCGGCAAGGTTTCGGCACCGTCGCCACCGGGCAACTGCTGGCCGGCACCGCCGATGGTGACCGGGCCGGCGCCCTGTTCGAGGGCACCATGGACACCGTCGCGCTGCCGTTGCTGAGCTCCGCGGCGTCCACGCCGGGCACGGCCAAGGGCCACGTCACCGAGATCAACGCGCTGGACGCCGGCCTCGCCTGCGCCGGCGGCGCCCAGCTGCTGGGCCATCCACTGCCGGCACCGGCCGCCGCCGCATTGGGTACCGCGCTCGCCGACGGTGAACCCTGCGCACTGGCCTCCACTGTCGACGGGTCGGCCGTGCTGGTGGCGGCCGGGGCAGGGCTGAAAGATGTCGTCGGCACGCTCGGCGACCCGGGCACCGACGAGGTGGCGCTGGCCCGGATGCGGGAGCTGGCCCGCATCGGCGCGACAGCCACCGAGCAGGGTGACGCCGCGGGCACCCCGGTACTGCTCGACGTGTGGGTGCCGGTCACCACCATGCTGATCGTGGGCCGCGGGGCGATCGGGGCCGCACTGGCGGCTCAGTGTGAGTTGCTGGGCTGGGCGACTAGCGTCGAAACCGAGTTGGAGCCCGCTGTCGTCGCCGCGAAAGAGTTCACCGCCGTCGACGTGCTGGTGCTGCTCGATCACGGGCCGGCCTTCGACGCCGTGCTGGTGGAGCTGCTGCGATCGGGCCGCGGTTTCTGTGGTGCGCTGGGATCGCGGCACACCCAGGAGGTTCGGCGCCGCCGGTTACGGGACGCCGGGATCACCGAAGACGAGCTGGCCCGCCTGCATGGACCGGTGGGTCTGGACGTGGGCGCGGCCACGCCGGCGGAGACGGCGGTGTCCGTGGTCGGGGAGGTCCTCGCGGTGCGGCGGGGACGTTCCGGTGGACCACTAGCCACCGCGGCGGGTCGCATCGGTGGGTGATCGGCCTGTCCGATCCGCGCTGATCCGGCTGATCCTGGGCGCCGTGCTGGTCGGTGCCCTGATCGTCGGTGGCACGGTGTTCCGGGTGTGGCAGGTGGCTCGGGTCGATGACCGGGACAAGGCCGACATTGTGGTTGTGCTCGGGGCGGCTCAGTACGACGGGACGCCATCGGCGGTGCTGGGCTCCCGGCTGGATCACGCCGCACGCCTCTGGCGCGATGGGGTCGCGCCGGTGATCGTCACCGTGGGTGGCCGGCGTGTCGGCGACACCTACACCGAGGCGCAGGCTGGTCGCAATTACCTGGCGTCCTACGGGATCCCGGCCGGCGCCGTGGTGCCGATCGGAGAGGGTCGCGACACCCTGGAGAGCCTGCGCGCGGTGGCCCGCCGGGCCGCGGCCGCGGGCTGGCACACCGCGGTGATCGTCAGCGATCCCTGGCATTCGTTGCGGTCTCGCACGATGTCCGACGACCTCGGGTTGACCGCCTGGACCTCGCCCACCCGAAGTGGTCCGATCGTGGCCACCCGCACCATCCAGGCCCGCTACATCGTCCGGGAGAGCGCCGCGCTGCTCGACTACCGCTTGACCCACGCCCCGGCCGAGTCCTATGGCACCGATCTGGGATGACCGCGGTGGACCACCCCTACACCGAACAGGACTGGGCGCGGCTGCTTCCCGAGTCGGCGAAGCGAGCCACCTTGCCCGGATCGCGGCCGGAGCGCCGCAGCCCCTTCGCCAGGGACCGCGCCCGGGTACTGCACTCCGCAGCGCTGCGCAGGCTCGCAGGCAAGACCCAGGTGGTGGGCCCGGGGGAGGGTGACGTTCCCAGGACCCGGCTGACCCATTCGTTGGAGGTCGCCCAAATCGGTCGCGGTATCGCCGTTGAGCTTGGTTGCGATCCGGACGTGGTGGAAACCGCAGGGTTGGCCCATGACATCGGTCATCCCCCCTTCGGGCACAACGGCGAGCAGGTGCTCAATGACTTCGCCGGGGGGTGCGGTGGGTTCGAGGGCAACGCGCAGACGTTGCGGATTCTCACCCGACTGGAGCCCAAGCTGCTCGACCCGCAGTCCGGGCGCAGCCACGGACTGAACCTCACCAGGGCGTCGCTGGACGCCACCGTCAAGTATCCGTGGGCACGGGGGGACGGGACGGGCCGCAAGTTCGGCTTCTACGCCGACGACGCGGCGGTGTTCGGCTGGCTGCGAGACGGTGCCCCGCAGGCGCAGCGCTGCGTGGAAGCGCAGGTAATGGACTGGGCCGATGACGTGGCGTACTCGGTGCACGACGTCGAGGACGGGATCCTGGCCGGTCGCATCTCGCTGGAGACGCTGGCCGATCCGGTGGAGCGGGAGCTGCTCGCCGAACTGGCCGCGAAGCATTTCAGCGTGCTGCCCAGCGCTGAGGTGGAGGATGCCGCGATGCGGCTACTCGATCTTCCCGTGTTCGCCGCCCTGCGACGATACGACGGTTCGCTGGCCGCTCAAGTCGCGTTGAAGGAACTCACCAGCGAACTGGTGGGTAGGTTCGTGTCGGCAGTGGTGTCAGCGACCCTGACCCAGTTCGGGTCCGCGCCGCTGGGGCGCTATCGGGCGCATCTCGCCATCCCCAGCGAGATGGCCGCGGAGGTCGCACTGCTCAAGGCGATGGCGCTGCGGTTCGTGATGAGCGACCCACAGCGGTTGGCCGTGCAAGCCCGCCAACGCGACCTGATCGCCGAGCTGTGCGCGGCGCTGGTACACCGGGCCCCCGAGCCGCTGGACCCGGCATTGCTTCCCGCATGGGACGACGCCCGCAGCGATGCGCAACGGTTACGAGTCGTCGTCGACCAGGTGGCCGCCTTGACCGACGCGCAGGCGGTGCGGTGGCACGCAGTGCTGCGCGCTGCGCGCTCGTGAGTGGTAATGAGTGCCATAACACTGTTTGCCACTCACGGGCTTTTAGTAGGCCATCGCCGGGTCGTCGTAGTGCTTGAACTCCAGCAGGTTGTTCGAGGGATCCCGCAGCACGAACGTGTCGTGCCCTTCAGGCCGGCCATCGAAGCGGCGGAACGGCTCGGCAAACAACGGTAGGCCGTGTGCTTTGGCCACCCTGAGCAGTCGTTCCCAGTCCTGCCTGTCCCGGAATGTGACTCCGAAATGCCTGGGGTAGAGCTGGGGAGCAGGGTCCACGTGATCGGAGAGGTGGCAGACGACTTGGTCACCGAAGAAGTTCAGGGTGATCCGGTCCGGATAGTGCCGGGCCAGCGTGCATCCAAGAGTCTCGACATAGAACCGGCGGGCGTCCTCCAGGTCGAGGGCGGGGATCGCCAGATGGAACACCGTCCGCGGGCTGCCCACTAGAGGGCCCCGAGCAAGGTGTCCGAGCGCAGGCCTCGTCGCAGCGTCTCCAACCCGATCACGTCGTCGGCGCGCACGTTGCCCAAGTTGACCGAAGGGCCCATCCGGCGGATGAAGTAGGTCTGCAGGTCCTTACTCGGAGCCTCGAACAGCAGCCGCTCCAGGTCGATACCGGAGCCGAGGATCTCGTCCACCAGCTCGTGGCGCGGTTCCCCATCGGACCGGCAGATCCCGCTGCGCCCGCTCTCCCTGGCCTCGGCGGTGACCAGGGCCGCCCCGGCGGCGAAGTCTTCCTCGATGAAGGACAGCCAGCGTCCCGGCACCAGCGCATCGGACCGCCGAATATCCTTGAAGCCGACCTCGCTGATCACGATGAACTCCTCGGCGAACCGGGTCACCCAGCGAGCCTTCTCTGTGTTGTCGATAGGGATCGTGCCGTTGGATATCTCGACGTGCGTCGCGCCCACCTGCCGGCACAGAGCTAGCCATTCCGACACGACGCCGTCCAGAGCGTAGCGCTCGAACAGTGTGCCACCGAAGTAGAAATCGATATCGGCGCTGCGCAGGATGTCGATCTTCCGTTTGATGTCCTTGGTGACCAGGCAGGTGCCCCAGCCGAACTTCACGAAATCCACGAATTCGCCGACGCTGTCTATCGCGTCCTCGAACTGCCCAGTGAACAACCCCGGATCGATGACCATAGTGAGCCCGCGCAGTCGTGGTTTGACGTCGAGGTCCGCCGGCGTCTCATCGCAATCGCGCAGTTGAGTGTCTATCATGATCGCCTCCTCATGTCCGCCCTGCGCCCAGCCCGATTGGCGGGGCCGAGACGGCGGCCTCGGATTTACTGGAATGCTCGTGTCTCTGAGAAATATGGGCGCAACCGCGCAACGAGCGGCGCTTTCCGGTGAGTACCATGCTGAGCGGACTGTGCCGAAGCGCCTCGACCACCAGCAGCGATACGCCGATTGTGGCGACGAAAGCGATAATGGTCGAGGGAAGGGCGGAGAGGTGGGTGGACAGCCACGCCAACGGGCCGAGCGTCAATGCCCACAGAACTGCTGGATGCACCAGAAATACCCCGAATGAGCGGTCGGAGCCCAGCCCGACGATGCGCGACCCGGGTCCACCTCGCCGCCTCGCCGCCCATGCGATGCCGAGTGCCAACAATGCGGTCATGACGGCCACGCACCAGGGCACCATCACCGGCTGGAACACGTCAGAGGCGGTGGTGGGAGAGCTGCCGACGTGCACCGAGTGCAGGTACCATCCCTGCGCCGCAGTACCGGTGAGAGCCAGCGACGTGAGCACCCTCGCCGGATGGTCGCGGATCCACACCTGGACCCGGTCCGCGTGCAGCGCAGCCACGCCGCCGAGTACCAGGTAGAAGACGTAACTGCCGACGAATGACCCGTCGTAACGCAACAGGTTCCCAGCCAACCCGCTCGGGTGCAGGACGTGCAGCGCGGCATCGATGCCGATCTGCAGGACTGCGCAGACCGCCAGCAGCCACCAAGCTCGGCTCCGCTGCCCTGCGGCTGCCCGCAGCACTCGCAGGAAGAGCGGGAAGACCAGATAGAACTGCATCGTGACGAGCAGGAAGTACAGGTGATACCACGCCCCGCCGGTCAGCAGGTCGCGTCCGAGCCGGCCCAGTGCCGCGGTCACCGGCACCGGTGTCGTGATCAGTGCCAGCCCGGTGTAGACCACGGACCAAATCACATAGGGCACCCCGACGAGCAGGAAGCGGCGCCGCCAGAACGGTGCGACGCGCAGACCGTCGCGGTATCGGTGGACCAGCACGAAGGCGGTGAGAGCGAAGAACGCCTCACGGGTGAAGTGCAGCAGCATCGCGGCGCCGCCCGTCGGGACGCTGTCCGGCGGGTTGACGGTGGTCACGGTGTGCACCGCGATGACGGCGGCGAAGGTCAGTACCCGGACCAGGTCCACCGCATGGACGTGACCCGAGTTGCCGGCGCGTGTCACAGCGGGACCGCCTCGGGACGCCTGGCGTCGGCGATGAGTAACTCCCGGAGCTGGTGGCGTGCCACTTTCCCGGTGGACGTCACCGGCAGGCCGGCGACGATCCGAAACTCCACCGGGCGTTTGGCCCGGCTGAGTTGCTGTTCGCACCGCAGCCGCAGCCGCCTCACAAGCTCGTCCGCTTGCTCGCCCTCCAGGACCTGCACCGGGCGGACCCAGGCCACCGGCACCGCGCCCAATATGCGGTCCGGACGTGCGGCGACGGCAGCTTCAGCCACCGCCGGCTCGCCGAGCAGAACGTCCTCGACCTCGCTGGGGTACACCAGCTCGCCGCCGCAGTTCACCACGTCATTGCGGCGTCCGGCGAGGTAGAGGTGCCCGTCAGCGTCGAGTCGTCCGAGATCACCGGTGTCGAGCCAGCCGGCAGCGTCGAACCGATCAGCGGCCACATCCTCGGCGTACGCGCTGATCACGCTCTCGCCGCGGATGCGGACCCGGCCCAGCATGTCCGGGGCACATCGCTGCCCGTCGGGCCCGACCACCTCGAGCTCCACGCCGATCGACCGGCCGACCGATCCCGGCGGGTGACCCCCATGCAGTGGGGTGGCGGTGATCTGGCTGGCCGCCTCGGTCATGCCGTAGCTCTCCACCACGGCGACCCCGCTCCGCGCGGCGAGCTGTTCGCGGACCACCGCTGGCAGCGGCGCCGACGCTGAGCGGATGAACCGCACTGTCGGAGCCACGGCGGGCGCATTGTCCAGCGCCAGGATCGAGAGGATGGCCGGCACCGCGTTCACCCAGGTGATGCCGCGCTCGGCGAGAAGCTCCCAGAACCCGGTGCGATGGAACCGCCGGTCGAGCACCAGCGTGCCACCGGAGACGAGCGTGGCGAGTACCGCAACGACCTGGGCGTTGATGTGGAACAGCGGCAGCGGGTTGAACCCGCGGTCCGCGACGGACAGCTCATGGTGGTCGACGACCGAGCGCGCGACATGCACGAGCTGGCGCTCGGTGAGCACGACCGTCTTCGGCGTCCCGGTCGAGCCGGAGGTGAGCAGCGCGACCGAGCCCGTCCGCCGCGCCGGTGCGGCCGCGGTCCGGCCAAGTGCTGCCGGATGGGTAGGCAGGCCAGTGGCTCGGTTCACTTGCATGCCCCGGATGGCGGTCCGGTCACTGATCACGAGCCACGGACGCAGGGCCTGCCGGGTACGGTGCGCCTGTGCGGCAGGCGCCGTCGAGTCGACGGGTGTCGAGCACCGCCCAGCGGCGAGCACGGCGATGTGCACCGTGCAGAACGCCAGGGGGTCGTCGACGTTGACCAGGACCCGGGCACCTGCAGGCACCCCGGCTGCATCGAGTTCTCGGCACCAGGCATCTGCAGCGATGCGCAGCATGGCGAAGTCGAATGACCGTTCGCTGCGCGCGTCGGCCAGAAAACACCGGTGTGGGGAGCTCTCGGCGCGCTCGGTGACAAGCTCGCGAAGGGTGGTCATAGCCGCATCCTGACGCGGTCACCTGAAGACTAGCTGGATGCGACCTGTGCATACTGTGAGTCATGCGGTTGACGGGAAAGCGCGCTGACGTCGACCTGCCGGCATCCCGTGGGCGCAATCCAGTGTGGGGATTGTCGGTCGTCGTCGTGGTCGCGATGCTGGCGGTCGTGGTCACCGCAGTCGCACACCCGCTGCTCGCGCACCGTCCGCCGCCGTCCCTGATAGCTAGCCCACGGCTGTCCTCGGCGGGTCCTCCGCCAGCGGGTCCTCCGCCAGCCGGCCGACCGACGGTTGGCCAATCCGGAGTGGTCGCCGAAACGCAGACGGTGAGCGTCGACGGGGTCCGGCGGACCTACCACTCGACCGTGCCGGTCCAGATGACCGGACGGCTACCGCTGCTGATCGTTTTGCACGGTCGCGGCCAGTCCGGTTCCGTTGCGGAGCGCGACACCGGATTCCTCGGGCTGGTCGAGCAGGGGCGGGCCATCCTGGTCGCGCCCGACGGGGAACAGCGATCGTGGAACGCCGGCCACGGCTGCTGCGGAGTAGCCGGCTCCCGCCGTACTCAGGATGTGCCCTTCGTGGCCGCGATTGTGGCGGACGCGGTGCGCCGGTGGCCGGTCGACGCCGGACGGGTGTACCTGGTCGGGTATAGCAACGGCGGCAAGCTCGCCTACAGCGAAGGCTGCGCGCATCCCACACTCTTTGCTGCCGTGGCGACGTACGGCGCGGTGCCGTTGTCACCATGCACTCCGGGCACGCCCGCGGTGCCGTTCCTGCTCGCCGCCGGGTCGGCTGACTCAGTGTTGCCCTTTCACGGGTATCCGAGCGGGAGTCCGTCGCTGCCCTCGGTGCCCCAGGCATTGGGCTGGCTGCGTTCCCAGGATGGCTGCCCGGCCAGGGAGCAGACCGCCCAGGACGGCTCAGCGGTAGTACAGCGATGGGTGGGCTGCGCGCGAGGAACAGAGGTCGAGTCAGTGGTCTATGCACGTCACGGCCACGCGTGGCCCGCGGCGGGGACCAGCGGCGGGTCGCCGGCTGTCGACACCTTGATGTGGGTGTTCCTCAACCGACACGACGTGCGGACGGTTGCGCTGCCCCGCCCATCCTGAGCAGATGCCGGGTTACCAGCGGCCCGAAGACCAGACCGATGGTGGCCCACATCACGAGTTGGGTGCCCAACGAGGCAACCCGGAAGTTCCACAGCACGGTGGCCGGGAACGCGTCGGGGACCTCGTTGACGGTGGGCAGCAGGACCTGCACTGCAGCCACGATCACGACGAACGAACCGATGGCGACCAGCGTGGCGTTCCAGCCGCTCAGGCGCGACGCGAGCCGCTGGCCGAGGTAGGTCGCTGCGATCGCCAACACGACCGACAGCACCACCATCCCGAAATACGTCGTGGTCCGCTCGCTAATCGTGTCAGGGTTGCCGACCGACGGCGGGCTGGCGGGGTATTTCAGGAACGGCACCAGGTACACCGCGACGTAGCCGCCCAACGCCAAGACAACCGCCGTCGCGCGCGCGGACAGCCGACCGACACGGCCATAGGTGATCGCGAACGCCAGCGCGAACAGGCCACCGAACGCAACGGCGTACAGCAGGACTGCGGTGGCCAGCCCAATACTGCTCTGCATCGCGCGGCTGACCAACTCCGGTTCCGGCGTTTCACCCCGGGCGGCCTGCAAAGCTGATCCGAAATCGATCGAGCCACCGACCGACGGCTCACCGAAAATGCGGGCGAATACCAGCGCGAGCAGGCCGGCCACCAAACCTGAAAGCATGCCGCGGACCAGCAACGTCCTCATCATGGCTGTGAGTCACGCCCGGTCAGTGGCAGGGGAAGCCGAGCAGGTGCCGGCCGTCGTGCACGAACTCGTGCACGTAATGACCCGAAATGATCGATGTGGCGCCCTGTTCCGCGCCGACGAAATACAGCAGCAGCAGGCCGAGCACCCCCATGAAGACCGCCCATGGCAGGACCTCACGCAGCGGAATGCGCACCGGGATCGGGGCGGGAACGGGGATCGAGACGACGCTCACGGTGATACCTCCTCGGGCTGACGCGACCCACTAGATGGTGATCACGATGGCGGAGTGTCTGACTCACGAAACCTGCGTGACTGCCACGCGGGTGCCGCTCACAGTGGCGCGACCGTGCCGGGATTACACCGGCTTACTCCCACTCCATCGATTAAGTGAACGGTAGGCATGTGGCCACCGCAACGTCAATCGGCCGTCTCGGTCTGAGAGCGGTGGTAGCTGCGCCGGCAGGTGAGCGGGGACCTGTGCGTGGGCACTGGTTCCCGCTCACTAGCGGGTCTTCAGTCGGTGCTCAGGAGCCCAGTCCTCCGAGGATGGGCCCAATGAGTTGCCCCAGGCCAAGTCCACCCGTGCCGCCAGCCGGTCCACCCAGGATCGGTTGCAGGATGGACCCGACGAGGTGCCCTAAGTCGAGGCCACCCGTGCCGCCAGCCGGTCCACCCAGGATCGGTTGCAGGATGGGCCCGACGAGGTGCCCTAAGTCGAGGCCACCCGTGCCGCCAGCCGGTCCACCCAGGATCGGTTGCAGGATGGGCCCGACGAGGTGCCCTAAGTCGAGGCCACCGGCGCCGGTGAGCGGTAGTCCGCCAGTAGAAGACCCACTGTCCTGGGGGCCCTGGGGCGTGTCGGCGTTGGCCACGCCACCGATGAGGAACACTGCTCCGGCGGCGACAGTAACCAGCAGTGCCTTCGGTGTAAACGAATTCAACAATCTGATCTTCAACACGATGTCATTGTCTCCTGTCGAGGGTAAGGTCCTTGCTCGGCCGTGTGAGATGATGTCGAGGCGCAGACCCGAACAGACCGGTTTTCACTGCGGCGACACTGCACGCCGCGGATGAACGGGGTTGGTCCAGAAGTTGACGAGAAGCGTTCGACCGTTCGACCGGCTTCACAATGGATAGACATGCGGTGGTGAGGTCGATTTTGTTATCGCCCATAATCTGAGCGTTGCCGGTGACCAGTTGTCTGCTTCACGTCGGAGATTCCGATCAGATCGTGGCGTTCGCGCCGCTCTTCGCAGCGATCCGGACCGGTCGCTCATCAGCGTCGTCAGCCACACCGAGCGGCCAGGGCCACCCGGCGCCCAGGGCCCAATGCTACTAAGTTTAGCGGGCGAGTTAACTCATGATCACGGTTTGTGTGTCAAAAACGACACGAGATGTCGCTCCCGGCACACAAACAGTGATCATGAGCGGTGATCCTTCGTCATTTACCGCCACTAACTTAGTGGCATTGGCCCAGGGCCTGGCCGGGACACGCTCGCGCGACACGAGACTTGCCTCACGAACCGTATAACCGACAAAGGCTGAGCCGGTAGCCGGTAGCCGTATCGCGTTCGCTGACAGCAAATTATCTGTCTCAACTCCGACGTGTGGCCGCGACGTTACGCTCGACGTCGGTGGCGCCAGCCACACCATACCCACCGCAATACGCCGAGTCGTCATTATCCGAGACGGCGGATGCGCCTTTCCAGGGTGTTCGGTACCAGCCCGCTGGTCCGAAATTCACCACATTATCCATTGGGCTGACCACGGCCCCACCAGCGTCGACAACTGCGTCGCGCTCTGCGGCCGCCACCACAAGCTTCTCCACCATTCCGACTGGCGAATATACATGGCCGGCGGTATCCCAGAATTCCATCCACCACCATGGCTGGGCGGCCCACCACGCCGCAATCCCCTCCACCTCACCCCCGACCTGATCCGAACCCGCCGGTAGCGGCAGGCTCCCGCGCCCTCGGACCGCCGAGGCGGTCTGATCCGAGACTGCGCCGTCCCTACACTGGGCGGCTATGGCTGGACGGATCCGAGACGCTGACATCGCGGAGGTCCGCGAGCGCAACCGGATCGAGGAAGTGGTCGGCGAGTACGTCGCGCTGCGCCGGGCCGGTGCGGATTCGCTCAAGGGGCTGTGCCCGTTCCACGACGAGAAGTCCCCGTCATTCCACGTCCGCCCTGGCCACGGCACCTTTCACTGCTTCGGCTGCGCCGAGGGCGGATCGGTGGTCGACTTCATGATGAAGATCGAGCATCTCGGTTTCGTCGAGGCGGTGGAGCGGCTGGCTGATCGGGTCGGAATCGTGCTGACCTACACCGGCGGCGGCCCCTCGGTGCAGCGCGACCGTGGCACCCGATCCCGGCTGATTGAGGCCAACAAGCTGACGCAGGAGTTCTACGCTGAGCAGTTGAGTTCGGACGAGGCCCGGCCGGCCCGGGAATTTCTCATGCAGCGCGGGTTCACCCAACAGGCGGCAGGCACGTTCGGTTGCGGCTTCGCCCCGTCTGGCTGGGATCAGCTCACCAAGCACCTGCTGGGTCGAGGGTTCACCGTCGAGGAATTGGTCAAGGCGGGGGTCTCCCGGGAGGGCCAGCGGGGGCCAATAGACCGTTTCCACCGCAGGCTGCTGTGGCCGATCCGGGACCTCGGCGGGGACGTAGTGGGTTTCGGCGCCCGCCGCCTGTTCGACGACGACCGCGTCGAGGCGAAGTACCTCAACACCTCCGAGACCCCGCTGTATCGCAAGTCGCAGGTGCTCTTCGGGCTGGACCTGGCCAAACGGGAGATCGCCCGGCGCCGGCAGGTCGTCGTGGTCGAGGGTTACACCGACGTGATGGCGATGCACCTGGCCGGGGTACCCACCGCGCTCGCGTCCTGCGGCACGGCTTTCGGCGCGGAGCACATCTCGGTGCTGCGCAGGCTGCTCATGGACGATTTCGAGTTCCATGGCGAAGTGATCTTCGTTTTCGACGGCGATGAGGCTGGGCAAAAGGCGGCGTTGAAGGCTTTCGACGACGAGCAGCGTTTCTCGGCGCAGACCTTCGTCGCGATCGCGCCGGACGGGATGGACCCGTGTGAACTGCGCGAGGCCAAGGGGGATGCCGCGGTGCGCGACCTGGTGGCCCGCCGCCAGCCGCTGTTCACCTTCGCCGTGCGCACCGTGCTCGCCGAGCATGATCTGGACACCGCAGAGGGTCGGGTGGCGGCTTTGCGGCGCACCGTCCCGCTCGTCGCGCAGATCAAGAATGTATCCCTTCGCGACGAGTACGCCCGGCAGCTCGCCGGCTGGGTTGGCTGGGACGACATCGCCACCGTGCGCAGCCGGGTTCGGGAAGCCGCTGGCGAGACTCCTCGGCGACGGGGTGCGCGCACGCAGAGCTCTTCCCCGGCAGACAGCGGCACCGATCTCCCCGCGCGCGACGATGTTCGGCTGCAGGCCCAACGGGAGGTGCTCAAGGCGGTGCTGCAGGAACCCGCGATGACCGGTCCGGTGTATGACGCGCTGCCCACCGACGCCTTCACCCACCCCGTCTACGCGCAGGTGCACGCGGCGGTGCTGGCCGCGGGTGGCACCGCCGCAGGGATGTCAGGTTCGGCGTGGATCGACGCCGTCGCCGCGCAATGCTCCCTGCGACCATTGGTGACCGAGCTCGCCGTGGAGACGCTGCGAGCCAAGGGCAGCGCGCAGGACGACGCGCGCTACATCGGCAGCCTGCTCGCCAGCCTGCAGGCCACCGTCGTGGGGCGCCAAGTCGCCGAGATCAAGTCGCGGCTGCAACGGATCTCACCGCTGGAGGACGCGGAGTCCTATCACCAGCACTTCGGTGACCTCGTGGCGCTGGAGCAGTACTATCGGGCGCTTCGTGAGCAGGCATTAGGGGCGCAGGAGTGAGTGTCTGGGGACGGGTTTTGCGGCATTTTTCCACGGTCCCCCGAGCTACCCGCCGGATTCACTGGCACCCTGCAGGCCGACGAAGGTGCCATCACGGTGGGGGAGTTGGCCGGTGGCGGACACCTGGTGCTGACCCGGCTGGGGCTGTGGGTGCCTGAGGGCGCCGAGTTCCGCCGCATCGGCTGGCACCTGGTGAGCAAGGCAGTGTGGGACACCAGCGCCCTGGTGGTCACTGAAGCCGTCACCACGGGCACCGTGGACGACGCTGTGCTGCTGGCGGACCTGCCGCCGCGCCGTTTCCGCGCTTGCTCAGCCCGGCACGGTGCCCGAGGTGGTGCGCCAGCGGGTGACCAGCTCGATCCGATCCAGCCAGCGCTGCGAGCTACCCGGCGGTGGGGCCTGGATCGTGGCGCGCCGGGTTCCCGGTCTGGACGGCGTGGTGTTGCAGGTGCGTGCCGATCGGGGTACCGCGCCCGGCCCGCTGGAAGCGATGGTCCGCGAGGTGTTAGCGCGGCTGGCACGACTGGACTAAGTTCGGTTACCGACAGCGAGGAGGTAGGCGGTAGCGGTGTGGGACCCGGAGACTTACCTTGCGTTCGGCGATCACCGCGCCAGGCCCTTCCACGACCTGCTGGCCCGGGTGGGACGCCCGGGGACCCGACCATCGTGGTGGATCTGGGCTGTGGGCCGGGCAACCTCACCCGGTTATTAGCCAAACGGTGGCCGATGGCCAGCATCACGGCGCTGGACAGCTCATCGGAGATGGTGCAGGCGGCCCGCGAACGCGGTATCCACGCTGAGCTGTGCGACGTTCGTCGCTGGTCGCCGGTTCCCGGCACCGGCCTCGTCGTCTGCAATGCCGTGCTGCAATGGGTGCCCGAGCACGCCGAGTTGCTGCGTCAATGGATGCGTGAGCTACCGGCCGGCGGATGGTTGGCCCTGCAAGTTCCCGGGGAACTTCAGTGCACCCTCCCACGCCGAGACAGCGCGGCTGGCCGCTGAGCCTCGATGGCGCGGCCTGTTCGAGCTCAGGACGACATGCCCGGTGCTGGAACCCGCCGGGTACGCCGCGGTGCTGGCTTCCCAGGCGCCGCAGAGCTGGACGTCTGGGAGACCACGTACCTGCATCGGCTCACCGGCACTGACCCAGTGCTCGAATGGATCACCGGAACCGCACTGCGACCGGTCCGAGCCGCGCTGTCGGCGGGGGAGTGGGCAGAGTTCCGGGAAGAACTCGCGCCCCGTCCGAGGGCTGCCTACCCGGCAGGAGCCGACGGGGTGACCTGGTTCCCGTTCCGCCGGATCTTCGCCGTCGCGCAGGCCGGGTAAAGCCGGGCGTCGCGCGCAGTGCGCTAGAGTGATTGGCGGCCGGGCCGCCGGCTGGACCGCGTACCGGCGCACCTTCCCCGATAGCTCAATTGGCAGAGCATGCGACTGTTAATCGCAGGGTTGTTGGTTCAAGTCCAACTCGGGGAGCAGTCACAACGCAAGGATCGGGCCCTGCAGGAACCGGCCCTGACCGCAGTTCTGACCGCATTTAGTGGTCATGTGTCGGACTCGTCGTCCGGTCCGAACAGGTGCCCGAGACGGTCGACCGCATCGCGCTGCACCTCTCTGAGCACGTCTAACGGCACCGTCGGATATTGGAACTCTCGGAATGCTGGGACGCGTGTGGGCCAGGCTTCATTTCGTGGATCGTCGTGAGGGTTGGGTTCGGCGGCTGACGTCGGCGGCGTAGGCCATCCAGTCGCCTGCGGAGGCGTGCTGCCAGGCGACGGCGACGTCTATGTGGATGCCGAGCATGCGGGCGAGCAGGGCGGCGGGCAGCTCGGTGGCGAGCTGGAAGAGGGCGGTCGAGCGTGCCTGGCCGGGCTGGATGCCGAGGTCTTTGAGGCGTTGCCCGAGGTGGGTGGCGCTGATCGGGCGGCCGGGCTGTCCGCCGGGGAACAGCCAGGGTGAGGGGTTGCCGGCGCCGGTGGTGGCGTGCCCGCGTTTGCCGTCAAGGAGCTGGCGGGTGAGGTCGGCGACCGGGCCGGGCAAGGTGATGGGTGCTGGTCCGAGGCCGATCCGCACGGTGGTGCCGTCGATGGTGACGTGGCCGGTGGTGAGCCTGCTGATCCGGGCGACGGGCTGGGCGTAGAGCAGGACGAGCAGGCCGGCGAGCCGGTCTCGTGCGTTCAGCGTGTCGTCGTGCAGCAGGCGGCGGGCGGCGTCCCAGCGAGCCTGTTCATCCAGTGCCCGCATCGGGCCGTGCCAGCGGGTGGCGGGGAAGGACAGCGTGGCGAGGCGGTTGCGGCTGGCCCAGCGGACGAAGTGCCCGGCGTGGTAGCGGTGGGATGCTTCGCTGCCGGTCAGCCACCGTTCGAGGTCGGCCTGGCGGCAGGTGGCCAGGCTCAGGTGCTGGGCGGTGAGCCAGTCGAGCAGGACGACGGCGGCGCGGACGTGCTGGTGCACGACGGCGTACTGCTGGATCGTGGCGGCCTGGCCGTTGTTCCGGCTCCGTAGCCGGCGCAGCAGGTGCCAGTTGGCATACCGGTGCAGGATCTGGCGCTGGTCCGGGTCGATGCGGGTGGCGAGGGTGTCGCTGACGAACCGTTCGATACGGGCCATCTGCTCATCGCGTGGCGGCAGTGTCCCGGTGGCGACCAGTACGCTGCGCAGGTGCGCGAGGATCGGGGTCTGGTCCAGGTCGTCCAGTTCGCCATGGGTGAGCTGGCGGCGTCCCGCGGCGATGCCGGCCAGCACCGTCGCGACGGGCTGTTTGGCGAGCCAGCGCAGTGCCGTGCCGGGCGGGTCAGTAGCCGTCAGGGCGGCCTTCAGCGTGGCAAGCGACGGGCAGATGCCGCCGTCCGGGCTGGTCAGCAGTTCCCGCAGCCGCAGCTCCAGGCGGCAGCCGGGGCACTGGCCCGGCCGCGGGAGGGCATCGCAGGCCGGGCAGTCGGGGAAGGCCGGGACAGTGCAGTCGCGGCAGCGCGGCTCATCGAGCGTGCCGGATGCGATGGGCTTGACCTGGCCGCAGCTCCCGCATCGTGCTGGCCGGTTCTGGCAGGGCGGGCACCACGGCAGCCCGGTCAGCCGGGAGGTCCCGCAGGGCCGGTGCTCGCCGCAGACTGAGCAGGTCAGTGCCGGCAGCGGCGGGCAGCCGGGGCACAGCGGCCCGTGCGGGCTGCGGGTGTTCACGACGCGGCGGCGGCCGCAGTTCACGCAGACTTCAAGGTTAGCTGGGTCGCTGACCAGGCAGTTCGCGCATACCGGCATCCCGTGGGCGTCGCGGGCGGCGGGCTCGCTGACCCTGCCGCACCTCGAGCAGGGCCGGGCGCGGGACCTGGCCACGCAGTTCCGGCACAGCCAGCGCCCGTCGATCGGCCGGTGCAAGGCGATGACCCGGCCGCACTGCGGGCACGGCGGGCGGATGATCCTGGTGGCGCCCGCGTCGCAGAGCCTGCCGATCAGCCGCAGCACCGACGGGACGGGCGTCTCGGCTCCCGCCCCGGTGAGCAGGGCGGGCCGGTCCTGCAGCGCCCAGGCCAGCTGGTGGCGTTTGCCTGCCTGGGAGGCCGCGGCTTTCACCGCCGCGGCGACGATCCCGGGCGGCAGAGCCGGATCGATGGCCGCGACGATCCTGGCCACGGTCTCCACCGGGTCAGGGCCGCCGGGCCCGCACCGGGTGCACCGGGGACGCCCGTCCCGGTCCCGCGAATGCACCCGGCCGATGTTGCCGCAGCCGGCGCAGGGCAGCCGGACCGGGCCGCAGACGCCGCAGTACCAGTTCTCGCCGCGGCGCTGCTGGGTCCGCAGGGTCTTGCCGCACTCGGCGCATACCGGGGGCGAGATCGCCGTCGCTCCCGCCTTGACCAGCGCGATGAGCAGATCCCCTACCACTCGCGGAGCCGGTGACCGGCCATCGGTGAGGACCTCGGGCCGCCCTGCCAGGGCCTGGGCGAGCTTGCGGCGCTTGGCCCGCCCGCCGGCGACCGCGGTCACCACCGCCTGGACCGCGCTGCGGTCCAGGCCGGGCTCGATGCCGGTGATCAGGCCGGCCGTGACGCCGACCGGGTCACGGAGGGCCTCGGCGATGCCCGTGGGCTCAGTCACCGGCCCGGGTGATCCGGGCCCGTTTCGGCCGCAGCTCACCGACCCCGGCGTCAGCCGCCAGCCACCCTGGCCTTCTTCTTCCCCTGACCGGCGGCGGGCACCGGTTCGATCAGATCAGCCATCGTGCAGTCCAGGATGTCCAGCAATGCCATCAAGATCTTCAGGCTCAGCCGCTCCGGGCGCTCGACGACCAGCCGGTAGACCTGCGAGGAGGACAGCCTGATGCCCGCGCTCGCCCAGCGGCGCGATCAGGTCCGTCGTGGCGAACATGCCCCGGGCGGCCATGACCTGCCGCAGGTGCCACCGGTAGTCCAGCCTGGCCGCCATCGGCGCCTCCTTCCCGTGGCCCGGCCTCCAGCGCCGGAGCCAGGGCCTTGCGCAGCGCGGTGTTCATGAAGTCGTCGCTGACGTGGGTGTAGATCGCCGTGGAGCTATCGGCCTCGTGACCGACATTGACCTGGATGAACCGGCGGTCAACGCCATCTTCGGTCAGGTGGCTGACATACGAATGCCTGATCGAATGTGGGACCAGGGCCTGCGGCAGGCCCAGCGCGTCCCGGTAGGCGACGAACCGGGCGTTGATCTCCGCCGGCTTCATCCGGCCGCCCCGCTCGGTCACCCACAGCGCCGGATGATCCGCGCAGCCGAACCTTGGCCGTACGTTCTCCACGTAGTCACCACGGCCTCGACCGCCCAGGCCATCACCGAGGCGACGTTCCGCCGCCGCGGCGGCTGCCCCCGCTTGGCCTTGCCATACCGGACGTTGAGCATGCCGTACCGGCCGAACTCCGGAGCCGCCGGGTTCCGGCCGAAGTCCACCAGATCCAGCTTGGAGGTCTCGGTCCGCCGCAGCCCCCACCCGTAGACGACCTTGAACAAGCGTCGCGTCCCGGTAGGCGGCCAGCGCTCCCTTGCGCTTCGGCCTGACTGCGCGGTCCACCTGCTCATCGGCGTAGTCCAGGAACCGTTGCATCTCGGCGCGCGTGAACGGCCGGGCCTCGGGATCGCCTTCGTAGTCGTTGAGATGGGCGACCGTGTTCCACTCGTGAGCAGATCGCCACCGGATGGCTCCCGGGACCGAACTCCTGCTCACACGCCACCGCCCATCCATAGCGGGCGTCGATCAAGAACTCGGTGAACAGCCGCAGGCTGCACTGGTAGCGCGGATCGTCGAGGGCGCCAGGTGCTGCTCGGCCGTCAGATGCAGCGACCACTCATCCATGTGCCCCGGCAGACCACGCCCACGGGTACTCATTGGTGAACTCCAGGAACCGGCGGACCAGCCGCTCACTCGGCATCGATCGTGTCGTCCTTCAACCCCCGGGCCGTCTGCTGGGCACGCCATCCCCGCAACATCGCCTCGACCATCGCGTCCTCCGGCCGGAACTGCACCACCCCGGAGACCAACTCCATGCCCGCCGCACCCGCCAGCCCGACCGTCGCAAGCCACCCTCCAACCCCCTCGGATAGAGGGCGGATCATGCACCCGACGGGATCACCGATCAAATCAGCAGGTCAACGCCCCACAACTCACGTTGACGGACTGGCTTCGGAAGTGCACCCACATCAGGCAACCAGGCATTCCTCGCCCATCTGATGCAATTCCCGAGAGTTGACGTAGATCGCGCTTGTCACGCCGATCGAGCTGTGTCCGAGCAGATCCCGGATCGTCTGGAGATCGACACCCTGGGCGAACAGGAGCGTGGCGCACGAGTGGCGAAGATCATGAAAACGGATCCGCTGGACGCCCGCGCGCTTGACGAGAGCATCAAACGTCCGGTTGATGTTGCGTGGTTCGATTGGCGTGCCCTTGCGCGTGGTGAACACCAGATCCGAGTTTGTCCACAAGTCGCCGGCTCCTAGCCGGTCTGCCGCTTGCTGCGCTCGGTGCCCAGCGCGGCGCGAAGCGTCCGGAACACGTGATGAACACGGGCCGGGTTGGGAAACCGTTGGCAGCACTTGCCGACCGCGCAGCACCGGCGCTTGGCTTGCGGGCGGTTGGCGTCCCAGTCCTGGGCGCAGCATTGGCACTGTTGCCCGATGCGGTTGAGCATTCCCCGAACATCCGAGGTCTTGAAAGCTGTCAATCTGATCTTGCCGAGCTGCGGCACCAGGTACAGCCGCACCGCGACCTCGTACCCGACGTAGGTCGACGGTTTGCGCGCCGGTCCGATGACATCCTCAAGCATCCTCACTACTGTTCACTCCTGACTCGGGTGGACAGCGCAGAAGCGGATTAGGTTGGTAGCCAGAGATTCCGCTTCTGCGCCTACGTCGGTCTTACAATTGATGAGGGCGTGCGGCATTACCGCACCACCCCCGGTGCGTTAAGATTCGTTCCGCGTTTCCTTCTCGTGGGTGTTTATTGCAGGCTGCGGCAGCTACTGCAGAGCCGATCACCACCGATCCGCAGGTACGACCTGTTCAGGCACCGTTGGCAGGTCTGCCAGGTCGAGCGACCTCGTTGGGCACCGCGGGCTCGTCGCGAGCCTGGCCATAGCCGCTGTGCCCGTTCAACTAGCGCACGCCAACGCACCATTTCCTGCATCACCATCCACCTCCCTTCCTGATACCGTGGTCCGGGCCGCTCTACTCGTCTGGCGCCTGTGCCCTTATCTGCACCGCGATGTACGCTGCTCGGGTTCTCTCCCGCTGCGCCCAATACAGGGCCTCACCCTCGTGACCAGGATCGATCTCGGCGATACGTTCGTACAACGCCACCGACCGTTGGTAATAGGCAAGCCACGCCACCGACGTCGCATCCCGACCTGGTCGAAGACGAACCAACTGTCTGTGAGCCTGCATTAACGTCTGCGGCGGTCTTAGTGCAGCGACTTTCTCCATGGCCCTCATCTCCCGCTCTCACCACACCTCAATACTTGACTACTCGACATCACCGCTTATCACTCTGATAATCCACGCGTGGAGATCTGAGCCTTGATTTCTTTCGCGCGTTCACGCTCATGGTCCGCCCAAAAGAGGCTTTCGTGGTGGTGACCTCGATCGATCTCGGCGACTTCGGCATACAACATCGCCGATCGTTGGTAATACGCAAGCCACTCCGCAAGCGGCGCTTGCCGACCCGGCCGAATACGCGCCAACACCTCATGAGCTTCCACTAATGTCCGTGGCATCACAGGCTTGCTGGCCTCGTCCATGGTCATGATCCCTCGGTGGTGTCTCCTTTCTCGTATTCGCGGGCTTGGGATTCGAATGCGCCGGCGGCGGACGCGATGGCCGCCAGGGTCCACCAGGGCAACGTGGTGGCGGCGGCGATCTGGCGCCAGGCTGCCGCCACCGCCCAGGACGCTGCAGCCATGTCTCGTGCTGCCGCCGGATCACTCTTGCCGGACCGAGCTGTCGTTTCCCAGGCGCGGCCGTACTGCCGGTAGGCCGCTTCCCAGACTCGCGTGGATTTCGCTGACGCCATCACATCGCCCCGAGAGCCCGACCCGAGATGCGCACCGTCGTGTGGTAGGTCGGAGACCGGCCGGGTGGCCCGCAGACCTTCCCGACCAGCACCCTGACCCCGCGCGGCCTTGTCGTGGCTCATCGCGGGATTCACGCGGCCTTGCCGGGCTGCTCACCGCTGCCGGTGGTGATGCTCGGCTTGATCGACTGCGACGGTCGAGTCCCGGCAGTACTGGCCGTCGCGGTGAAGCTGGTTGCCCGGTAGACGTAGGACTGATACTTAAACTCGCCGTTGCCCGCGACTCGGGGTTCGGCTGTTAGCCCGTCGAGCTCGATTGGACGCATACCCGGTAGGACTTCGGTGGTCGTCGGAACCGGCTGGGCCTGCGCGATCAGCGTGATTTCGAACGAGGCCCGCTTGGCGGCGGGTTCGCCTGGGTCGGTGACCGTGGCCTTCCACTGCCGCTGACCCGTTACCTCATCGAGCTTCTGCCGCACCGGCCGGCCGGCAGCCTTCTCCTCCCGGGTCTGATACTCGTTATCTGGCGCGACGTCGCCAATCAGAACCAAGCCCTGCGGGAATGCGTTGTCGAATTTGATATTGAATCGGTATCCCCTGGGGATCGCCATGAACGGTGGCCCTTCTGGCTGGACTGTCTGTGTGGTTGCCGCCGGCGGTCTGCGGGCGACACCACAAGTTTCGGCCAGGTCAGGTCTGTTCTCGACCTCGTGATCGTCTCTTCTGCACCTTCTGTACTTCCTCTTGTCTCGCGCAGTCTCGCCAATGTGCTAGTCTCGTCTCGCCCAGCGCCGAAGGAGGATCACCACCGTTGGACGCCACGCCCCTCGTGATCAAGGTGCTACTCCAGCACCGCCACCTGCAAACGCACCGCGCCTTTTGCCGCGAATATGACAGAGTCGCCGCGAAAGCTGACCCAACGCTGCGGGGAGGTTGGCCCAGCAAGGCACAGTTCTACCGGTGGCTATCCGGTGAATTAGTCGGGCTTCCCTACCCCGACCACTGCCGCATCCTGGAAAGCATGTTCCCCGACTGGAAAGTCGACCAGCTATTCCAGGCGCATAATGGTGGAATCGACTTCATACCCGAACCAACTAAGCCGCAGGCAGCAACGACACCTACCCAACCGACCCCACCAACCGGGCTGGCCGATCAGCTCACGGAAGCCGGGATCTCTCATCTGTGGCCTCGCACCGATCCCGCTGTCCTTGACGACTTGGTGGGACGTGTCAACCACGCCCGTGAAGAGATCACAGTTTTTGGACTTACCCGCAACTTTTACGCCAAAGACGATATGCTTCCGTTATTCGAAGCAAAAGCACGTGAGATCCCAGTAACGTTCTACGTCATGGATCCGTACTGTGCTTCCCGGCGAGACAGGTACCGCATTGAACCCGTCGAAGCCGCAATGGAAGATCCCACACGTTACACGCGAGAAATTCTCCGCCCACTCTTTGATGCTTCGCAAAGAATAGTATCTACAACACCATCAGGCGGGATGCGTATATTTACCTTCAACTTCCCATGCTCTTTTGCAATGGAGAAGATTGATCGAAGCTGCCGCGTGATGCTCTACGGTCACGGCAAACGAGGCACAGAGGGGCCGATACTCGTCTTTGATGAGGGTACACCGTATTGGACTTATTTCACGGACCAAATCAAATGGCTTGAGCGGCTCGCCGCTAACCCCCGCGAGCCTTGGGTGAGCAAGGGGCTAGTCGTTCGCGCGCTGGACGAGACCGACCTTCTCGGCAATAGAGACAGTCAGTGATCGACAATTCCGAGGGATGGCAACAAGCCGATCCGCGGTTGATCTAGGATGGGTTTACTGCGGAGAACGCCGAGTTGCGGGAGACGGTCGGGGGCTTGGTGGGCGGTGGTGGTCGAGTTGCGGGCTGAGGTCGCTGAACTGCGGCGGCAGCTGCGGCAGAACAGCCGAAACTCCTCGAAGCCGCCCTCGTCGCACTCGCCGTTCGTCAAGCCCAGGCCGAAGTCGTTGCGAGACAAGAGTGGGCCCACACCGAGTAGGCAGTCCAGGCATCCGTGGGTCGACGCTGGTGCAGGTCGCTGAACGACGAGACACTGCGGAACAAGCCGGGTCCCTGCGGTGGCCATGGTGCCGATCTTGCGGACGCACCGGAGGTGGGTGTGGAGTTACAGCCGCTGTTCGACCTGCCTGCGATGACAGGCGGCTGACCGAGCACCAGCTCATCGCGCGTCGCTGTGCCCGCGGGGCCACTCAGGATCGTGATCCGACGGCCGCCGAGATCTCCGCGGCCAGCAGCCGTGTGTCGCCGCAAGATCCGGACCGAAGTTCAACGGAACGACACGCTAACCCTGATAGCCCCGCGGCAGCTGTCGTACCTCCTCACGCACCCGGGTGAGGTCGGCACCCAGATTGACCAGCACTTGGGCCGCAACGCCCTCACCTTCGCGGATGAGCCCGAGCAGGATGTGCTCGGTGCCGATGTAATTGTGCCCGAGCTGCAGCGCCTCGCGCCACGACAGCTCCAGCACCTTCTTGGCTCGTGGGGTGAACGGGATGAGGCCCAACGGCGCCCGCTGGCCCTGGCTGATGATCCCCTCGACCTGCTGGCGCACCCCCTCCAGGGCGATGCCCAACGATTCAAGGACCTTGGCCCCGACGCCCTGACCCTCGTGGATCAGACCCAGCAGGATGTGCTCGGTGCCGATGTAGTCGTGGTTGAGCATCCTGGCCTCTTCCTGGGCCAGGCCCCCCACCCGCCGCGCGCGGTCACTGAACCTTGCAAAGCTGACGCGGTCGGTGAAGCTTTTAAAGGTGAAGCTTTCAAAGATGTGAGGCGTTGGAGGCTTCGCGCCAGCCGATGACTCTTCGGGACCTGCGCTCGCCGGAGACTGCTCCGGGTCTGCGCTCGCCGTTGGCTTCCCCGGGTAGCCCGAGAGCAGCTGTAGTACCTGCTGGCGTACCCGGTTGAGATCGGCACCCTTGACGAGCACTTGGGCGGCAACGCCCTCGCCTTCGCGGATGAGCCCGAGCAGGATGTGCTCAGTGCCGATGTAATTGTGCCCGAGCTGCTGCGCCTCGCGCAGCGACAGCTCCAGCACCTTCTTGGTTCGTGGGGTGAACGGAATGTGCCCCGACGGCGCCTGCTGGCCCTGGCCGATGATCCCCTCGACCTGCTGGCGCACCCCCTCCAAGGCGATGCCCAACGATTCAAGGACCTTGGCCCCGACGCCCTGACCCTCGTGGATCAGACCCAGCAGGATGTGCTCGGTGCCAATGTAGTCGTGGTTGAGCATCCTGGCCTCTTCCTGGGCCAGCACGACCACCCGCCGCGGGTCAGTGAACCTTGCAAACACTCTTCCTGCACCTCACCGCCCGGCGCGGACCAGCTCCGTCATCGAGCCTGAAGAGCGAGCACTCGCCAGCGAATGTCTAAAGACCCTCCGACCTCAGCAAAGGGGCCACTATGCGCTTGCGGAGCACGGATCCACAAGAGGATGCGGCTTCGGCTGCGCGTAAGCCCAGACGAGCCTATGCCCTGGCAGTTCCGCTACAGCTGGGCCGAGTACATGTGCCTGAGCACCCCGCTGCTGCGCCACCTCGACCTGCTTGAGCTCCGGCGGCCGCTAACGGCGACCCGCCGCTGCGGATCCTGGGCATCGCGGCCCACCCTAACGACCTCGACCCGATCAACGTCGACGATAAATCACTGGCTACAGCAGCCACTCGCTGCGCTGGAACAGGCGGGACGTGTGCAGCTGGTCTTGTGAAAGGCGTCCAACACCGTGCATTGCGCCTCTGATTGTGCCGTGTGGTCCGCGTGTCTGGTCCAGCCGATCAGCCGATCACTGTCGTCACGCTCACGTGTTCCGCGTTGGCCCGCGTTGGCCCGCGTGTGTTGCCGAATACGCCTCTAACCTCGATCTTTCATCCCGATCGTATGGTGATCTTTGATTTCACTGGTTGATCTTGTGTGCGGTTTTTCGGATGGTGGGCAGGGGTGAGTCCCGGTCCTGCGGTGGTGGCCGGCGCTCCGGGTCCTGTCGGGGGTTAGGTGTTGCGGGTCAGGGCGTGAGGGCGGCCAGGCGGGCGTGGGCGGTGGTGATCTCGCGGGCCCAGGGCCAGGTGTCGGGAATCTTCAGGACAGTGCGTCGTGCGGTGCGGACCAGTCGGCCGGCGACGCTGAGGATGCGCAGCCGCAACCGTTTGGGTTCATAGCGGGCGGCCGCGCCGGTCAAAGCGAGGCGTTGGGCCCAGGCGAGCAAGTCGGCGGCCAGGGCGGTGATCGCCAGCCAGATCCGATTCTGATTCAGGTCATGGAAGGGCAGGTTGCGTAGTCCGGTGTCTTTGGCGTTGCGGATGCGGTCCTCGACGCGGGCGTGACGGCGGTGGCGCAGTTCCAGATCGGGCAGTTGCCCACCGGGGGTGTTGGTGAGCATGCCGACGATCCGGTGACCGTCGACGTCGGTGATCCGCAATTGCGCACCGGGGTGCGGGCGTTCCCGGCGCAGGATCAGCCGGGTACCCGCCGGCCAACTTGCGAGGTCGACCAGTCCGGTGGCCTCGGCGACCCACGCACCGTCGCGGGGTTCGATGATCGGACCCCACTGGCCGGCACGTGGCTTGGCTACCTGGTAGGCGGGTGTCCAGGCCTGCTCGGGGAGCTGGGCCAAGACCCAGTGGATGTCGAACTGGTGCAGGTAGGCGCCCACCGAGAACTCCACACCCATCGCCGCCAGGTGATGGGTGAACGTGTGCGTGGCACCGGCGGCGTCGGTGCGCACCAACACCGGGCGCCGACCCTGCTCATTCGGCGTGCACCACGGCGCCGGGAGCTGCGCCAGCGCGGCATCGAAGACCTCGATGTGATCGGCTGCGGTGTTGGAGCCTGCGTTGCCCGGACGCAGCAGCGCGGCCACCGGCTCCCCGGTGCCCCCATCACCGTGATCGGCATAAGCCAGCAAGGGATGGAACCCGAACCCGCGTTTATAGGTCGGCGCGGCGGCCTCCTTCTCCGAATGCGCGGTGACCAGGGTGGCATCCAAATCGATCACCACGCGCCCGTCGGCGATCGGTGCGCCCGCCCAGCCCCACACCCGCTCCCGGGCCGTGGCTCGGGCCCCAGCGATCGCGCCCAGCGCGGCATCGACATCCCCGGCCAGTGTGGCGACCAGGCGTGACACTGTCGGATCCGAGGCCACCAACCCGAACACCCCAGGCTGGGCCCGCAGCACCCCGATATCGGCGGCGCAGTCCCCGCCCAGCGCGACCGCAACGGCCAGATCCAGCACGATCTTCCCCGGATCGTGGATCGCCCACGGCCCCCGCCAGGGCCTCAGCCGAGTCGACAACTCCCCGCACAGCCCGGCGGCGCGAGCCGTCGCCACCAGCAGTGACCCACCTGCATGCGACACCAACGACTCACCGAAGGTGATCACTGACAACCACGGACGACGTTGTTTATCCTTCACCTGCGAAGTGCCTCTCTATCCGGCCGGACCGAGCCTTGAGAACTCCGATCCAACCGGGCTGAGCAGGCACTTTCGCGCATCTAGCCCCGGCGCGTCGCCCACATGATCATTTACCGTGAAAGCCCGAGGCTAATGGATCAAGGCGGCGCGCTGCGCGCGCCGCGGGCCCGGCCCGCCTGCCGCTCCGCTACCGGCGGCCCGGCACTCAGGCTGCCCGCCGCATAATCCCCCGAATCGGTTCCGCGTGCGCTGGCTCAAGTCTCGGCGGACACGATCAGCAGCCACGGGTGACCGGCGTGGCGTTGGGCGCGTAGCTGCTCGGCCCGGCGCAGTGCCCGCTGCAGGCCGTCGATGCACACGGTCAGCTCGGTGATGAGGTCGTCCAGGGCCGCGGTGGCGGCCTCGGGTGACTTGCCAGCCTGGTCATCGGTCACGGCTTCCCCCGCTGGTTCCCGGGCACGTCGACGTCTTCGGTGCGCACCCGCCTGCGACGAGTGGTGCTTGAAAAGATGCCCGCGACGGGCACACCTCGCAACACCTGTTGCGAAGGTGGGTGCCGGATTGCCCGGGTGCCGGATGCGGGTGTGAGTCGAGCCCGGTGCCCGGCGCAGCGTCACAGTCAGCGGCGCGGTGCAGCGGGTGCACATCATTGATGGCAGCGCGAGCAGGCCTCCAGCGCCCGATCCGCCGAGCCAGCGGGGCGTTGGCGTACCAGCCCGCGCCGCGGTATGAGCGCCTCAGCTGCGACAGCGATGACGAGCGCGGCGACCAGTGCGATCCAGACGGAGCGGAAGTAGGTGACGGTGAAGGTCCATGCCGAGTGCCACGATGGCGTGGCCGCGGGGTCCTCCCGCCCTCAGTGAGGATGGAGATGCCACCGAAGGCGTTGGTCAGCACATGGGCGGTCTTGCTGGCATAGGGCCAACACTTCGCCCAGGTCAGTGCCGTGGCAGCCAGGACAGCGAAGATCACTGCGGCGATGGTGATCGCGCGCCGTGATGGCCCGCTGCTCGCTACGACAGGAGCCGGAGCGTCGAGTTCGTGGGCCATGGAAACGCCCTTCGGGCAGGTCAGCGCAATCGGATCATGCCGCTGCCGCGGACGGCGCGTCCGATGACGGCGCAGTCGTGGCCGCAGGAGCGCAGCCGCGTGACGGCGTCGGCGGCACGGGCCGCCACACCGAACAGCAGGCCGCCGGAGGTCTGGGCATCGGCGAGCAGGGTCAGCGTGACTTCATCGACCGGCCCGGTGTCCAGCCGATCGCGCACCCAGTCGAGGTTGCGGCGGCTGCCTCCAGGAACATAGCCGGCGGCGGCGAGGTCGCGGGCGTGCGCCAGCACAGGCACTGCGGCGGCGTCGAGTGTCACGTCGACCCCGGAAACCCGCGCCATTTGTGCCAGGTGACCGAGCAGGCCGAACCCGGTGACATCGGTTGCCCCGGTGGCACCGGCATCCAGGGCGACCGCCGCAGCCTCGGCGTTGGGGCGGCACATCGACGCGACCATCGCGTCAACAGCGGCCGCGGCGGCGCGATCGGCCTTGGCTGCGGTGGAGATCACTCCGGTGCCCAGCGCTTTGGTGAGCACGAGGGCGTCACCGTCCCGCAACCCACTGTTGCGCAGCAACCGTTGGGGGTGTGCCTCACCGACGACCGATAGGCCGAACTTCGGCTCCGGGTCATCAACGGTGTGCCCGCCGACTGTCACGAACCCGCACTCCGCTGCCACCTCAGCCGCGCCAGCTAGCAGCTCGTCGAGCAACCGAGGGGGAAGCTCGGCGGAGTTCCAGCAGACGAGGTTGAGCGCGAACAGCGGCCGCCCGCCCATGGCGTACACGTCGGACACGGAGTTGACGGCCGCCACCCGCCCCCAGATGCGCGCGTCATCGACGATCGGCGTGATGAAATCGACCGTCGCGACAAGGGCACGATCGTCACTGATCCGCCATACCGCTGCGTCGTCGCCGGTCTCGGTGCCGACCAGGAGGTCCGGGTGATCAGCGGTCACGTGGCGCAGGACCTGCGCCAGCTCGCTCGGGGCGAGCTTTCCCGCTCAACCGGCGCAGTGGCTGAACTGGGTAAGCCGCCGCAGCATCTCCTCCATCGACCCCCTTCACTACGGTCAACAGCGCGTCCTCAGATTACCCAGCGGGCACCCGAGGAGAAGGGAGAAAGCTGGCAACAACTCCTCGCCGAGCTCGCACCCCCACGATCCACTGGTAAACCTACGGGTCCCGGCTGCCTTTGACGAGCTGGTCAGGGTGATCTGACCAACCGCGATTAACGACCTCGGCTGCACTGACTGCGCCCAACGCAACAGCCCCCTCACATACCAAGATGTCTGAGCATTGCAGACGCTCTCTCAGCTGCTGCGCATGGCCATGGTCGAAGCGGTCGAGACCCGCAGCCCTCCTCTCGGTAGCAGCTATCTCAACTGACTTACAAGAACTAGCGATCCTCAGTCGTCCTCACGCTAGTTGCCTCCAGATAGCCCAAAAGCGTCTGGGTTGGCACCTGCACACTGTGCACGTCCGTCAGATGATCACCGATCATCTTCCTCAAAGTAGAGCTGTCCTGCGAACTAAAGCGCGAACCGCACTCGTCATGGGCTCAAGTGAACTCGTACGCCATTCCGTCACTCCCTCTCCGACGTCAACATTAACATCACTGGCTACCACTGACCCGGTAAACCTGTTCTGCCAAACCCGGTCTGCCATCGTTTGTAGCGGTGCCGACGCAGTGGTCCTAAGTGTACGCATAGAAAGTCACCCAGGCGCAACCGCGGTAAGTACTCGGAAGTCTTGTGAGCGGGCATGCGGGTAGGAGGCGCCGGTCGATGCTGGTGGTGACGCCGCCGTCGTGATGTGCGGGAGTGTCAGCCGCGCGGGGGCGGCTGCGCCCAGGCGCGCAGGTCAGCGGGGTCTGCGGTCCAGGGGAGGAATCGTTCCAGGTCTGGCCCGGCCAGCGGCTTGCCGCGGTTGCGGCCACAGGCGTCGCGGTAGGCGGTGAGGTAGGTCAGCACGTTCAGGCCGGCCATTTCGGCGGTGGCGGTGACGGTCCAGGTCCGGGCGGCGAGCCGGGCCGCGTCGTCGTTGCGGTAGCCGTAAACGTTTTTCCCTGGTCATCACGGGGCGGCGCAGGGCGCGCTCCGCGGCGTTGTTGTCCAGGCTGACCATCACACCAGCTCGGGGGGCAGAGCCAGACGGCGCACGTGCGCTTACGTCGAGGGCTGCCCCCGAGCTGGTGTGTGGTCGGGCTGCGTCAGGTCGACGGGACGCCACACGACCACAGTTTGCAAGATCATCGATGATCACGTTGAGCCTGTGATCGTTTGGACACTTTATGGTCACAAAACACATCCAGATAACCGAAGACCACCACAGACGACGAGCGTTTGCAGTTCCGAAAATAGCAGGTAATCGGTGGTATCCACGAACAATCCCAACGACGGTCCGAGAATCAGCGGGTTCGGGGTTGCGGCCCGGCCCACGCTGCACCCACCATTATCCGCGGCGTTCTGGCTGATCTTTCGGCGGTGACCTCGGCGAGTCGACGCCTAATCTAGTGGTCACCGCAGGGCCCCCTGCCCTCATAGTCCCCGGGATTGTTCTACGCCGTCTCACCGGCATCAAGGGCGCGCCTACGGCACGTCGCTGACGCGATGGCGCAAGCGCCACCCTGGACACCGGCAAGCCGACGCAGAGACCGGCCGGGCATGAGGGAAAGGGGACGACCAGGACGGCACAACCACGAAGGGACCTGAACGCAAGAGAAAAGACCAAGATCAAGCCGGTGACGTTCGAGGGTCAAATAACGGCAATTAGATGAAAGAAGATACGACGTTGCCAATGACGAGTCCGCTTGATCTGTACGGAACCTCTGGAACACGACGGCTACACCCTTGGCTGCTCCCTCTTGCGGCAGCGGGACAACTAGTCGTGCTGTCCGCGTGCTGTAAGGAGGGGTCAATGGCGGTCAACTACGGTACGCCGCGGTACAGGCCAGAAGCAGGTCAGCGTGCAGGTCCTGGTGCGGTAGTGAGATTCCCAAGCTTACGATCAACTGCAGTTGCCTCCGGCGGGCCTCTGCTCCGGGATAGCCCAAGGCTGGGCCCGAATGGTGATGGGTCACCAGCGGCGCTGGGTATCCCGCCACGTCGGCAGCGAAGGCGTAGCAGAGCAGGGGCAGGGGTCCATGTCGTTCAGCCGTCGGGTGCTCCACATGGACCCCTGCCCCTGGCCCGCTCCACGGCAAGGCCGCCGACGCGACGGGATATCCACTTACCCACTCTCATGCCCTGAGAGAGGACGCCCCACCCCGCACCTCCGCGATCTTGTCTCGTGCCCCTCGCGTGCCCGTTCCCTCGGGGACTCACGGGGAACCACGGGGAACCACGGGGAACCACGGGGAACCACGGACACTAACGGTCAGAATCTCACTGACAGTGCACCAGAGCACTTCCCTGCTCACAGACCGTTATGGGCCGCGCCTTTGCAAGGCGGGGTCGGGCAGAGTGCGCCGTGCCACTCGCGTGCCAAGTGAGGCCATACTCACGACCGGCCTGAGCCCCCACGCTGACTGCCGCCCGGCCGCCGCCGGTATACGGCACGCCGCCGTCGCAGCTCGGCCCGGTCGTCGTCGGTGAGCGGTCGCGGATCGGGGTTACCGACAGCGTGCGCCTCACAGACGAACAGCCGCACAGTACGCCGACGCGGGTGCTCGTAACGGTACGCAACGGTCCTGACCGGCTCTGCCGCGCAGGGGCGCGGTGCGCCGTCACCACGATGCTGAGCGCCAGCACAACCAGGGTGGCTGGGGAACAGCAGGGCACCCGCACTGTCCGCATCGAGCCGCTCGCGGCGGCGGTCGACTTCACCCATGGTCATTTCGCCTCACTTTCGCAGGGAGTCGTCAACGGGACGCCGGCTGCGCTCATCGTGCAACGCCCGAGGTCAGACCGCTACCGCCTGACTGCTCAACGAGGTCCTCGGTGAGGAGAGCATCGAGGTGTCACCGCTCAGCGCCGACGCCGGCGCGAAGCCAATGCGAATGGCTGCAAGTCCGGCCGCCGGTAACCGAGACAAAACAGCACGTCAGACCCTATACACGGTGCGTTACTGGACGGACCATTCCTCAACCGTGTGCCGCTCCTGGAAGATCTTGTCAATCTCAAACGACCCGTGCCCTCGCCGGGCGGGCAGGTCTCGGGGATGGCCAGCCATCAAAGTGCCGCACGTGTCGGGTGGGCGGGGTGTGGCGTCCCCTCGACCTCCCGGAAGGGGCTACCACACGCCAGCCCGGGGGTAGAGCCGCACGGCCCATGTGGCGGTTCCGTCGAGGGCTGCCCCCGGGCTGGCGTGTGGTCGGGCGATGCCAGGTCGAGGGGACGCCACACGACCCCCGGTGTGCAAGATCTGTCGGCGGTCGCGTTGGGCTGATCGTTTGGGCATTTTATGGTCACAAAACACATCCAGACAACCGAAAAAGACCACAGACAATAAGCGTTTGCAGCCGCGAAACCCGCTGTTAACCGACGCTATCGACGAACTACCACTACCATGGTCCGAGAATCCTTGGATTCTGGGTTCGACCCCCAGGCACATCCTTTCCGCTTCCGCTCCCGCCGCCCCGATCGGCAGGCCAACACTCCCCGGGTGCACGCAGTGACACTCCCAGGCAACCCTACGCACGGTCAGGCTTAATCGGAATCGGCCGGAACGCCGTACGGGATATCGCCCGGGCGAACGAGCACCGGCTCCTCCGCCTCGTCCCCGATGGCTAGATTACGCGGCTGTGATCCCTAAACGCTCGATCGTCTTGCTGGTCGCTGGTGTGTCGGCAGTCCTCACCGGGTGCGGCCCCAGCGGTACGGCGGGCGGTCCCACCTCAACAGCCTCAGCCAGCGCACCGATCACCACCTCTCCGCTAGCCACCCCGACTGCTACCACCCAAGCGCCTACCGGGGTCGCGCCAGCACCGGCACCCCCAGCCGCACCACACGCCATACCAAGGCAAGCAGCGCCGCCACAGGCTGCACCAGCACCAGTCCCACCGGCCCCAGTCATACAAGGAAACTGCACAGCATCGCCCCAAAACGCCACCCCCGGCGACGGCGGCGACGAAACGATCACCGTGCACACCACCGCGGGCGCCAGCGTCAAACTGCAGGTCCATTACAAGACCACAACACACTCCTTTAGCCTCGATCTTGGGACTGTAAGATCAACGGTGTAACTCCTGAGACTGGAGAGGCACCTGTGACTGCTGTGACGATGGATGTGTCAGCTGAGCCGGGAGATGGATTGGACGAGCAGCTGGTACGGCAGCTGGCGGCGCGGGCCCGGGCCGAGGGCCTGAAGCTGACCGGGGAGGGCGGGCTGCTGGGTCGGTTGACCAAGGTGGTGGTCGAGTCTGCCCTGGAGGGCGAGATGGACGATTGTCTTGGGTACGGCAAGCATGATCCGGCCGGCCGTAATGGCGGGAATTCGCGGAATGGGACGCGCCCCAAGACGCTTTTGACCGAGGCGGGGCCGGTGGAGATTGAGGTGCCGCGGGATCGGGAGTCGTCTTTTGAGCCGGTGATCGTGGCGAAGCGCCAGCGGCGGTTGTCCGGGATTGATGATCTGGTGATCTCGCTGTCGGCGAAGGGGCTGACGCACGGTGAGATTTCCGCACACCTGGCGGAGATTTATGGGGCCCAGGTGTCGAAACAGACGATCTCAGCAATTACTGACCGCGTCATGGAGGGGATGGCGGCCTGGCAGAACCGGCCGCTGGATCCGGTGTATCCGGTGATTTTCATTGATGTGTGAATGTGAAGATCCGGGACGGTAATGTGGCGAACCGGCCGATCTACGTCGCGCTGGCCGTGACCTGCGAGGGAACCCGGGACATCCTGGGGCTCTGGGCTGGTGAGCACGGCGACGGGGAGGGCGCCAAGTATTGGATGCGGGTGCTCTCGGAGATTAAGAACCGGGGCACTCGGGACTGCCTGATCGTCGTGTGCGATGGGTTGAAGGGCCTGCCCGAGGCGGTGACCACGGTGTGGCCCCAGACGATTGTGCAAACATGTATCGTGCATTTGCTGCGCAATTCGTTCAAGTATGCCTCGAAGAAGGACTGGGCGGCGATCGCGAAAGACCTCAAACCAGTGTACACCGCGCCGTCGGAGTCCGCCGCGCTGAATGCCTTCGCTGAATTCAGCGAGAAATGGGAGAAGAAGTATCCCGCGATCATCCGGCTCTGGACTAACGCGTGGGCCGAGTTCGTGCCCTTCCTTCAATTCGATCAGGAGATCCGCACGATTATCTGCACCACCAATGCCATTGAGAGCATCAACGCCCGAATCCGGCGCGCAGTCAACGCCCGCGGGCACTTCCCCACCGAGGCCGCCGCACTGAAATGCGTCTACCTCGCGATCATGAGCCTGGACCCCACCGGCAAGGGACAGCAACGCTGGTCCAACCGCTGGAAAGCCGCGCTCAACGCCTTCGAAATCACCTTCGACGGACGCCTGTCCGCCTGACAGAGAGAACACAATCAAGATCCAGTTACGCTGAGTAGGCCACGGGCGCGGTGCCGGGATTGCTCCTGGTCCGTTTCCCGTGGCCTCTCGCCGAACCCGCCGTGCGGCTCTCACCGCAACGGGCTCTCCACGATCTCTGTCGTCAAACGGGTGTTCGGACCCAGGGGTTGGGGATCGTGGTGCCGCGGTAGCGGTACCGAGTGACCGGCAACGCCGCGATCCGCCGCAGCTCAATCTCGCCTGCCGTGATCGGCAGCCACCGCCCGGTGGGGTCGGTGAACTGCCGGCGGACGTCGGTCCACCTCCAGTGATGCCGTCGCTTTAGCATCCGGATCACTCGCCACCAAGCGAAGCTATCCAGCATGCTGAAAGTGTTCTTAGCGATGGCATACCGGAAGTAGTTCGCCCAACCGTGCATGATCTGACCCAGCCGGGTCAGGACTCCTGCCAGGTCCTGTTGCGACGCCCTGTGCGTGATGGCACGGATCTTCGTCTTCAGCGACCGGATCGGGCGTTGGCCGATGAAGGTGTAGACGTACCACTTGTTCGTTCCTCGTTTGCGGCGCCGCTGGATGCGGAACCCGAGGAAGTCGAACCCCTCGCGGAGGTGGACGATCTGGGTCTTGGCCTCTGACAGGCGCAAACCCAGTGACGTGAGTACCCCCGCGACTTCTTCGCGCACGGCTTCGGTGTCCTGCCTGGTGCCGTGCACCATGACGACGAAATCGTCCGCATAGCGGACGATCCGCCACGTCGGCAGGCCCTTGGCCCTGCGGCCTGCGCGGCGGCTCTCGGTCGACATTGACCCGCCCGGTTTCCACGGCCCGTGTAAATGCTCATCGAGCACCGACAGGGCGATGTTGGCCAGCAGCGGGGACAAAATGCCTCCTTGCGGAGTGCCGGTGTGGGTGTTCTGCTGTTCTCCGAGCTCAGTCAGAATCCCGGATTTCAGGAACGCCTTCACCAACGTCAGGACACGTTTGTCCTTGACGCGCAGCCGCACCCGGTCCATCAGCGCCGGATGGGATATCTCGTCAAAGCACGCCGCGATGTCAGCATCCAGCACCCACTCATATCCACGGGTGCCATAGAACTGGATCTCGGCGATCGCGTCCTGGGCCCGCCGCTTGGGTCGGAACCCGTAGGAGACCGGTTCGAAGTCGGCCTCGAAAATGGGTTCCAACACCAGCTTCAGCGCAGCCTGAACGACCCGGTCCGTGACGGTGGGAATACCCAACCGACGGACCTTTCCCGAACCACCGGGTTTGGGGATCTTCCGTTCCCGCACCGGCAACGGCCGGAACGTGCCAGCCTTCAGGCTGGCCCGCAGGTCGTCCAGGAAACCCGGCACGCCGATCCGCTCCTCAACGTCAGCGGCGGTCAGGCCGTCGACGCCGGGGGTGCGGGCGCCCCGGTTGCCCGCGACCCGATCGAACGCCATCACCAGCGTCGCCGGGTCGCACACGAAGTTGAACAGGTCATCGAAACGACGGCCAGGATCGACCACCGCCCAACGGTGAAGTTTGGTCTGCATCTCCGATACCCGCCGAAACGACCCCATCGGGGCCTCCACGAGCGGAGCGCCACCATCCAGCGGCGCGTCTTCCGGCATTGCAGCCTCCGTCCCCTCTCGATATCGCTGCCGCCCTTCCCCATGTGCACAGGCTTTCCCTGACTCGGAGTACTACGGCGGCTCCGCCCCACCCGGACCATTCAGCAGTCGATGTGCCTATCCCGCCAGAATCGGCCGGATGCCGACGCCGGCGGGAACCGCGACCAGGTGGTTCCCGTGTTCACTGTGATTCGCTCGATGAAGGAGGAGCCCGACTGTGTCCCAGCGACCTCGCCATGAGTACGCCGCAGACCTTCCCCATGACCTACCCGAATGGCTCTTGCGCACCACCCGAGAAGCTCTCGCCGCAACTGTAAACAACGAGACGCGCCGCGCCCGACCCAGATCCACCAGATTTCGAGTCGGTGTCAAGATTGAAGGACGTAACAACGCCGGTTCCTCACGTACTCCTCTCCATCACGCTCGCCGAACCCGCACCATCTGGCAGTACTGACACGTCCCGGCTTTGTCAGGGCTGCTCCCACCCTCCCCGGCACCACCCGGATCAAGCTGCCCTCAGCTCCGTGAACCTGCTGCGACAGACCCACGATGGCGGTCTCTCACCCCCACTCGAATCAACAGCGCCTCACGGCGCAAACCGTTAGATTGACAGACCCTCGATCTTTCATCCCGACCGCATGGTGATCTTTGATTCCGTTGGTTGATCTTGTGTGCGGTTGTTTCGGTTGGTGGCCAAGGGTGAGTCTCGGCCCTGTGGTGGTGGCCGGTTCTCCGGGTCCTGTCGGGGGGTCGGGTGGTGCGGTCAGGGTGTGAGGGCGGCCAGGCGTGCGTGAGCGGTGGTGATGTCGTGGGCCCAGGGCCAGGTATCGGGGATCTTGAGGATGGTGTGTCGTGCGGTGCGCACGAGTCGCCCGGCGACGCCGAGGATGCGCAGCCGCAACCGTTTGGGTTCGTATCGGGCGGCGGCGCCGGTCAAGGTGAGGCGTTGGGTCCAGGCGAGGAGGTCGGCGGCCAGGGCGGTGATCGCGAGCCAGATCCGGTTCTGGGTCAGGTCGTGGAAGGGCAGGTTGCGCAGTCCGGTGTCTTTGGCGTTGCGGATGCGGTCTTCGACGCGGGCGTGGCGGCGGTGGCGTAGTTCCAGGTCGGGGAGTTGCCCGGTGGGGGTGTTGGTGAGCACGTCGACGATCCGGTGACCGTCGACGTCGGTGATCCGTAGTTGCGCACCGGGGTGTGGGCGTTCGCGGCGCAGGATCAGTCGGGTCCCGGCCGGCCAGCTCGACAGATCGACCAGTCCGGTGGCCTCGGCGACCCACGCCCCGTCGCGGGGTTCGATGATCGGCCCGTGCTGCCCGGCGCGTGGCTTGCCTACCTGGTAGGCGGGGGTCCAGGCAGCCTCGGGGAGCTGGGCCAGGACCCAGTGGATGTCGAAGTGGTGCAGGTAGGCACCCACCGAGAACTCCGCGCCCCTCGCTGCGAGATGGTGGGTGAAGCCATGGGTGGCGCCGGCGGCGTCGGTGCGCACCAGCACCGGTCGCCGACCGTGCTCATCGGGGGTGCGCCACGGCGCGGGCAGCTGCGCCAACGCGGCGTCGAAGACCTCGATGTGATCGGCCGCGGTGTTGGAGCCCGCGTTGCCCGGGCGCAGCAAGGCGCCCACCGGTTCGCCGGTGCCTCCGTCGCCGTGATCGGCATAGGCCAGCAAGGGATGGAACCCGAACCCGCGTTTATAGGTCGGCGCGGCGGCCTCTTTCTCTGAATGCGCGCCGTGACCAGGGTGGCATCCAGATCGATCACTACCCGCCCGTCGGCGATCGGTGCGCCCGCCCAGCCCCAGACCCGTTCCCGAGCCGCCGCCCGAGCCCCGGCGATCGCGTCCAGCGCGGCATCGACATCTTCGGCCAGCGTGGCGACCAGACGTGACACCGTCGGATCCGAGGCCACCAAACCGAACACCCCAGGCTGGGCCCGCAACACCCCGATATCAGCGGCGCAGTCCCCACCCAGCGCGACCGCCACGGCCAGATCCAGCACGATCTTCCCCGGATCGTGGATCGCCCACGCCCGCCGCCAGCTACCCAGCCGAGTCGACAGCTCCCGAGATAGCCCGGTGGCATGCGCCGTCGCCACCAGCAGCGACCCACCCGCGTGCGACACCAACGACTCACCGAAGGTGATCACTGACAACCACGGACGGCGTTGTTTATCCTTCACCTGCGAAGTGCCTCTCTATCCGGCCGGATTGAGCCTTGAGAACTCCGATCCAACCGGGCTGAGCAGGCACTTTCGCGCATCTAGCCCCAGCGTGTCGCCCACATGATCAAATACGATGAAAGCGCGAGGCTAGCGGCCTCGCGGACAGCGCTGGCACAGCAGTCATCACCTTCTCGATCGGTCGGCCCACGCCCGGCTACCCCATACAAGTGGACGTGTCGACCACCTCGGGACAGGTCTGCGGCACCCAGTTCACGCCGCAGTAGCACAGCACTCCGGCGTGCTATCTAGGCCCTGGGTCAACCACGGTCAACACCACGACGCGATCGTTGACCGATCAGGCTTCCCAAGCGTGCCTCCGGCGGGCCTCTGCTCCGGGATGGTCCCATGGCTGGGCACGACAGTGGTGGGGTTCACCAGGGTGGCACGGGTATCCCATCACGTCGGCGCTGGAGGCGTAGCAGACTCCATCTGGACGCCATGCCCCCGATCCACTGCGAGACAACCTCGCCGACGCGACGGGATACCCGCTTCCGGCACGCACCATGAACATCAAGATCAGGCCGTGCACAGGCCGTCAAACGTCAAGTCGTGTCGGGACACAACAGGACACAAGGAGCCCAAACCAGCAGGTCAGACCGGATCAGCTGTCCGGCCACCGCAGGCCCGCTTTCCAGGTTACGAAAAGTCCGGCATCTGGCGATCTAGTCCGCGGCATTCATGTCCACACCGCGAGTGCCACGGCGCGACCGCCTGCGCCGCGTTGGACCTCCATCATTCTCTCCACCGCGCCGCTTGATGCGTCCGTAGACGCGCGAGAATAGAGTATCGGGGGCGACGCTGGGGATGGCCCCGGGGAGGCGGCCTCCCAACGGACCGTGACGTCGAGCTCGTGCTCGTCGATGAGCAGCACCATGAGCGCGCTGGCGGCGACGACGGTAACGGGCTCGTCGGGGGAGCAGTGGACAAAGCCTTCCTCGGCGAAGGACGCGGGAGCGTACGGTCGGTCGGGGCAAAGCCAGCCAGTCTTCGCGCGCAACCACGTGGAAGACACGCTGTGACTTGGTCGGTGCTTGGGGTGCGCGGCGACCATCGCTCACGATAGGCCAGCCCCCTGCGGCGGTCGCTAACGGATTTCCATCCCAAATTGATCCCGATGGGCCGTTCAGCGCCGGGCCAGCCGCCGCTCCGCCCTATTGCCAAGTCAAGGTTGTAGTACGCGAAGACCTCCGGTTCGGCCGTGGCGGTCAGCTCTCCGTCGGTGTCGATCGCCGGGGCGTCTTGGACGAACTTTTTGGTGTACTGCACTCGTACCGCCTTCGGCGAGACGGTCGCACCAGTCACCGGAACAAATGCCAACCGGTGCCGACTGATCATGCCTACCCTGACCGTGATGAAGCTTGGTTCATCACTGGTCGTGTCGACGTAAACTGCCTCCAGAGTTCCGACCTTGTTGCCCTCAGGATCGATCACAGTGTGACCCAGCCAGTCCCGGAGATTCTCTGCGGCGAACATGGAATCCGACTTACCCCTCTGCGTCCAATCCAAAACTCCTTGAGTTTCGGCCTGCGGTCGCTCGAAGCGCTGTGCACCCACGCTGGAGGATGGGCACGCTACTACTCCAAGATCTTCCCGACCCGAACCGTCTGGTTACTTGAGGATTGCTCGGGTCCGGACCGCGTATCGGGCGCGAGCTCCCAAGCCGGAGATCAGGTGTGATCACCGTCAGCGAGCCGTCAGCGGACGCGGCGCGATGAGTCCGCACAGTACGATCCGCACCGGGACGTGATCGCAGCTCAGCGGCGCACCACGACACTCCCGAGTACGCGGACGAACGGCGAATCAGCGTTCACACCGAAGAGCGCAACCGGACCTGAGACCAACCGTGCCTCCGGCGGGGCTCGGCTCCAGGATGGCCCCAAGGCAGGGCCTGAATGTGGTGGGGCACCAGCTGCGCGGGTATCCCGTCGCGTCGACGCCGGAGGCGTAGCCGACCAGGGGCAGGGGTCCATGTCGTTCAGCCGCCGGGTGCTCCACATGGACCCCTGCCCCTGGTCCGCTTCGAGGCAAGCTCGCCGACGCGACGGGATACCCGCTTCGCCCTGTGCGGCAGGGAGACCGCTCTATGATCATCTCCACCTTTTACCTACCCGAAACAACCGTCAACGTCCGGGACCAGCAGGTACCGTCGAGAAGCATCAGCGCTGGCCACAGGAACTGTTCGGTCATGACCGGAACTGTCCGGTACTGGGTTCTGATAATCGCTAGCTCGCAGGTTGGCGTCCTGTGCCGAGCCCGGACCCCAGGTACAGCGGAGCCCAACCGTGGGTGCTCGCGCGACTCCGAGACACCTTACGTCATGCACGCTGATCCAGCGGAATAAGTCGGACGCATTCACCAAGGGCAAGTTGTTGCAGCCTTACGTCCAAGGAAGTAGAAGCTGAAGCTTGTGCGAGTAGGCTAAACCAACAATCGATAACTTCGGTGGACGGCTGCCCAGGCGAACTTCCGTCGATTCCAACGAACTGCGCTAGGTATATAAATGTAAAGGCCTACGCAGTAGCGGGTAATAGCCGCGTTGACAACACCATGTTCAGTTGGCGAGTCGTCGATCCCAGCACTCCATTCACTGCCTGTGGACAGCCCTTCGATTCGCACATCAGATACTGGACGCACGGCCGTTGTACCGACCGGTTACGGTCCGTAGCGTTTCACATGCCCGCTCCCCGCAAGAAGAACCTCATACGGTGAGAGATGATCGATCGCCATGCCCGCTTGGCCGCGACGGGGAGTTGTAGGCGGCCCTTGCCGCATTGAATGGTCCCCCGACCATAGCGGAGCGCACTGTGTTCGCTCCGGGCTATGGCGGAGACCAGGGGCGTCCTACTACATGTAAGAGATTCGTGGCGGCGGCGCTGGCGTCGGTCGGTGGGGGACGCCGCTGCGGGGAAGCAGAACCAGTCCACCAGCGCGAGCTGACGACAGCGGTGACGACAACGCAGACGACAACCGAGCACCAGCGCACCGTGCAAAGCGGGGCTGTGGTGCAGATCGATCGTCGTAAGGGTTGCTTGCTTTTGGGGGTCATGGGCTCCCACCTGGGTCATCACGCAGGGTGCCAGGCTGCCACCAGGTGACCGCAGTGTGACCGCAACGAGTAGCACCCTGCTGCACTCGGACACCATCCGGCGAACGTCGCATGCCCACGTCGCGCGGTCCAATCCCGGAGTTGCCTGCATCTGTTAATCGCAGGGTTGTTGGTTCAAGTCCAACTCGGGGAGCAGCCACAACACGATGCTGCAGCGCGGTGAGCCGTAACAGCGTCATCCCGCGGCCTGCCCAGACGATCGCGGGGCTGGCGGCGACTACTATCCGCAGGTGGGCCAACCAGTGAAGATCCTGCCCGGTCATTGCGGCGAATCAGCGTTCACACCACAGCGCTCGGTCCTGGACCGTGCAGAACAACGACGCCGTCGAATCCTGCGTCCGACCGGGCATGTGGCCGACCGTGGGCCTGGACGAACTCAGCTGTGGCGGTCATGAGCCCGGCCTAAGATCGTTCTGGCTCAGCAGGATGCGCAGGTTGTCGGCGGCGGTGGTGTGGCCGGCGTCGGCGGCGGTGCGATACCAAGCCCGGGCCTCGTCGAGCTCGCCACGCCGCGCCAGTAAAACGCCGAGGTTGTAGGCGGCATTGCTGTTGCCGGCGTCGGCGGCGGTGCGGTACCAGGTCGCCGCTTCGTCGACGTCGCCGCGCTGCTCGAGCAGGACGGCGAGGTTGTTGGCGGCGCTGGCATTGCCGGCGTCGGCGGCGGCGTGGTACCAGGTCGCTGCTTCGTCGTGCTCGCCGCGTTGCTTGAGTAGCAGGCCTAGATTGTAGGCCGCCGTGGCGTGACCGGCGTCGGCGGCGGTGCGGTACCAGGCCGCGGCCTCATCGAGCGCGCCACGCTCTTCCAGCACCAGGCCGAGGTTGTTGGCGGCGTCGGTGTTACCGGCTTCGGCGGCGGCCCGTGACCACCGTGTCGCTCCGTCGATATCGCCGCGCCGCTTGAGCAGCAGGCCGAGGTTGAATGCCGCGGTGGTGTTGCCGGCGTGGGCGGCGCTGCGCCACCAGGTCTCCGCCTCATCGAGCTCGCCACGCTGCATCAGCAGCACACCCAGCACGGTGGCGGCATCGATGTTGCCGGCTTCGGCGGTGCTGCGCCACCAGGTCTCCGCTTCGGCGAGCTCGCCACGCTGCACCAGCAGCAGACCGAGGTAGTTGGCGGCGTCGATGTTGCCCGTTTTGGCTGCGGTACGCCACCACGCCTCCGCATCGGCAAGCTCGCCGCGCTGCACAAGCAGCCGGCCGAGACCGGTGGCGGCGTCGGTGTTGCCAGCCTCGGCCGCCGTGCGCCACAACGTCTCCGCCTTATCAAGCTCGCCGCGTTGGACCAGCAGCAAGCCCTCCTCGTAGGTGTCGGGTTCGGCGGGCGGGGTCGCGTCCGAGGACTCGCTAGTCTCCTTCGCCCCGGCCTGCTCGACCCACTGATGCAGGGTCTGTGGGGCCACTGTCAACTGATCAGCGACCCGCTCGATCGCTTCGAGTTGGCCACCGGCTTCCGGGTGCCCGTCGAGCACCATCCGCACCGCACGGTGCCGAAACTCGTCACTGTATTCCTCGACGGCTGGCATGATCAGCATTCTCCCGAAATATGAGTCATGACCTGCACCGTGACCGTTCCGATGGGCAGGCCCGCCGTCTACCCGATCCCGCTGTTACCCACCGCCAGCAGCGCTTGCTCAACCCCCGCGTGACCCACCACGTCAGCCCAGGTGGTCGACCGCCATCCCCGAAAGTCGACCTCGGATGGCTCCGTGATGGGTCGGGCTGGCTGCATCGGCAGTACCGGCGACACGACCGGCGCTGCCCGACTGGCGGCCGTGGCGCTGAGTATCCGCTGCTCCAATCCCACGCTGGGGATCGTCTGCGGGACGGACAGGGCCAGCATGGCGCCGACCTCCTCGGTGTCCGCGACAATGCCGGCGCAGGTGGGGCAATCAGCCAGGTGCCCGGTGACCAGGGCCTCTTCGATGGGCTCCAGGGCGTGTAATGCCCAGCCGACCGTCAACTCGCGGTACGGGCAGCCGCTAACACGGTCGTGCTGGTCGTTCATCGGTTCACCACCTCCCTGACCATGTCGGCCTCTGCGACCACGGCGCCAGGATCGAATTGCTCGGTCAGCAGCGAGCGCAGGCGCTGCACCGCGGCGAACGTGCGGGACTTTACCGTTCCCAGCGGGACACCAGTCAGCACTCCAATCTCACGCTGAGTATGCCCGCCGAAATAGGCCAAAGCGAGTACTCGCCGCTGCTCGACCGGTAGGCGACGAAGCGCCGTGCGCACCTGGCCGGCCGCGACGCGCGCCATCGCCGCCTGATCTGCGCCCGGTACCGGGGTTGGCGACCAGTCCTCGCCCGCCTCCGGCGCAGCGACCACCCGTCGCCGGATGGTGGTTTCTTTTCGCACCGTGTCCACCGCCTTGTGGTGGATCAGCGTCAGCAGCCAGGTAGCAACGTTACCCCGAGACGGGTCGAACCGGGTCGGCTCACGCCACAGCGTCAGGAACACCTCCTGCACCACGTCCTCGGCCAGTCCTTTATCCGCGCAGATTCGCCGGGCCAGCGAGTAGCACGGACGCCCGAAACGCTGATAGAGCTGAGACAGTGCCGCCCGGTCGGCATCCCCGAGTCTTCGCACAAGTTCTGCATCGCAAGGTCCCTCGACCACGCTCTCAGCCGCGGGCATCGGCTCCGAACTGCCCTGCCAAGGGTCCAGCCGGGAGTCACTCGATCGAACCTCGTCGGCCACCAGAGACATCCTCACGTCGGACTTACGCTGGGCGCCGGGCGTGACCTACCGGTTCCGGCTCGTTGCCTCAGCGTATCCCCGCATACGAGGGCAGGCAGGCACCATAAGCAACAATCTTGTGGCTTGCCAGACAAACGTCTAGTCACCGCAGACTCTGGCGGTTCGCGGGGATAGTCACGGCGGGTGCCTTCTCTCGTGGAGGGTCCGAGTTGCAGCTATGTGGGCTTCGTTCCACAAACTTGTGTCCAGGCGACGTGTGGTGGGGGTCAGCCGACTTTGCTCCACTGTGCGCACCCCGACGCCAAGAACGCGCCATCTGAGTTCTGGATCATGATGGTGGTCGGTCCGGTCGGGTAGCCGTCGGCAATAATCGCGTCGGTCTTGCCTGTGGAGTCCTTTGTCCGGGCCCAGTAGCACGGCATGCCTTCGGTGGGGCCAGCGGTGCGGTAGGAGCCCGCTGGGACATTGCCGGCGGCGGTGCCGACCTGGTAGGTGCCGTCCCCAAACGAGGTCAACGGCCCGGTCGGGGGTACTGGCTGCTGGGCGATCAGATCGGGTTTCGGGGCGGCCGGTGCGTGCGCCTGCGGTGCGGCCGCTCTCGAGGGGGAGCTGTTGCCGCAGCCGTTAACGACGCCGATGACGACCAGCAGCAGGACAGCGCCACCGACGATCCATGGCCACTTGCGCCGTGGCTTGTTGACCAAGGGGTCTCCTTCGAGGGTGAGGACGGGTGGGAATGCCACCCGCCTGATCGCTGAGCGTCACCGTGGTGTTACTGGCTGTCGTCAAATCCACAGACCAAGCGCCGTAGAGCGTCTCGGATCCCTCCTTCCAGGGAGCCACTTGGATGATCATCATCAGCGAGACCGTCGGCGGAGCGACGCAACCAGTACGCGCGTGCCGACATAAACCGGCACGTCGCGGCAGTTCACCGGCACCCGAATGTCCCAATCCCGACGGACCAGGCCGTCGTGCTAACCATGACCAGTAAGCCGCCGCCGGGTCACCCTCGTTGCGGAATCCTTGGTTCTGGGGTTCTGACCGCCTCCGGCCGCACGTCAAAGTCGGGTTGATGAATGTGTCTTGACCTTCTCGTCGGCCTGCTTCAGATTGGCGGTCACCTCCCGAAGCCCTTCTAGATTGAGATACTGGCGTCTCGTCCTGGGAGCGGTGGCGCATCTGGCAGGATGTCGTACCGGTCCCGTCCCAGCGAGCAGCCGGAGGAATGTTGAGCGAGGTTGAGTCGTACATCGATTACGTGGATCGCTATATCGAACAGGCCGCGACGTACTTCGCAGGGCCCGGCCCAGACCGCACAGCCCACTGCTCTGGACGTGATTGACTTGCGGTGGCGTAAGATCTTCCTGGTGGAGGTCAAAGAGAAGCTGGCTCAACTTGGGTTAATGAATTGCGCGGTCTGTGAATCCGAACACCTCACGGTACATCGCTTTCCGTTCTTGGCGCTAATGGGCAATCTTCCGCCCAATATCAGTAATCTGGACGACGCCGAGGTGGCCATCGAATATCTTGTCCGAGTTGAGTGCAACATTTGTGGCTACGTGATGTTATTCAGCGCCGAACGTTTCCGGACCGGAGATGATGAAGCCCTGGTGCGGGGGATGACCGAACAGGAGGAGGAGGAGTTGGAGCGTCGACATCCGCTTTAGCACGCCAACCGTAGATCGTGATCACCGCTGACGTGAGCTGACGACAGCGGCGACCACAACACAGACAGTAACCGGGCCCCAGCAGCGCACTGCGAAGCCGGGCCGCGGCGCAGGTGCGGGCGCCCTGAAGGCGAGCGCGTCCGCCCCTGGCGGATCCGGCAGTCATCACCACCCGACAAGCCACCAAAGATCGACACCAAGACTGATCTACGGATCGAGGCTAAACTTGGTGATGAACAATCCTGCGTCGAGGAAGTGGTGGTGGAGTTGGCAAGAACGGGTGCTCGATCCGGGGGATCTGGAGGAGCTGGACTATTCAATGTCGTCAGCGTCGTAATCCTCGTTGTGGGCGTGCTGGTGATCGGCATAGCGGCCGCGCTGCTCGCCCGCACGCTGGCTGCGGCACAGAGCATCGACAAGAAGGCGCAGGCCATCGCGGAAAACGCTGGCAAGATCAACGTCTCGACCAACTCGGTCATGGAGCTGAACCGGACCAATGAGCTTGCATCTTCGATCTTGTCGAGTACGAAGCCGCTGCAGGGCCTGCTCAACACGGCCGACGCCACCGCCCGGGACATCGCTGGCCTGGCGAAGTCGATCAACACAACCGCGGGAACCATCAAAGATACCGCCGGTACGGTCAACGGTACGGCTGGCGCGATCAACAACGCCGCTACCGGCATCAACAGCAGTGTCGGAACGATCAGCGGCACCACACGGGGCACCGGATCACCGGATTAGAGACGCTCTGCACAGGTGGGTGCGCCCATCCTGCCCCCTACCACCGGGCACCGCCGCGCGCGGAGGACCTCGCCCGGCTACGTACCGTGCAGGCTATTGCGTGGGTCTAAGAATCCTTTTAGTGTCTACCCTTGACGAAGGGGTGTTTGTCTGACCCGTCCACGTTGCTCCTGTCCCGCAGGAAATCCCGCATCGCTTCATCGAATTCTGGAACGCCGCCACGGTTACAGTCTACGATGATTCCCATGCGCTGCGCCATAGTCCAAACCGGCAGGTTCGGATCGAAGACCGCATTTCTGTTTCGAGCGGCTTGCACTAAAATCACAAAGCCGTCGTAATCGTCATCCTCGATGGTCTGCAAGTCGCGCAGCACAGTAGCCTTATTTATTTTCTTGCGTATCACCAGCCACCACCCTTCAGGTTTGAAGGTATCCTCATTTAGCAACGTGTCGGTAGGAAGATTGATCCTACAGCACAATCAAATGCGTCGCAGACCAGCTCGGGGCGAGCCGCAGCGCCGGGTGGTGACACTGGTGGGTCGGGTGCGGCTCGCCGACGTGGTGATTGTCGAGCTAGACGAGGTCGAACCGCTCGGTGTGAATCCGCGGCATCGGGATATCCAGCTCGTCGAGCACAGTCACGACATCGGTGACCAGAGCAGGTGGCCCGCAGAGGAAGTAGCCGAGCCGGTTGCGCCGGAACCTGCCCGGAAGTAGTGCGGTGAGCAGCGCTTCGTCAACGGCGCCGGACGCGCCGCTCCATCCCTCGGGCGGTTGGCGGAGCAGCTCGACGATGGTGAGATCCAGCCGCTCCGTCAGCTCGCTGAGCTCTGTGCGGAACAATAATTCATCAACGGTCCTGGCGACCATCACCAGGCGGTGTGGGCGCCGGTCGCGCCGGTGCGCCAGGGTCCGCAGCATACTGATCATCGGGGTGATGCCGACCCCACCGGCGATCATCACCAGGCCGGCGCTGGGTTGCAGGTCAACGCTGAAAGAACCGTGCGGGCCGTCAAGCCACACCGGATCACCTGGCCGCAACTGCCGCACTGCGCGGGTGAAGTCACCGCTGTGTCGAACGGTGAGCTCCTTGCGATCCGTCAGGTGCGCGCTGGATGCGATGGTGAACGGGTGCTCCTGCGCCCCCATGGACGGGCTCATGCGCAGCCAGGCGAACTGGCCCGGGGAAAATCCGGAGCTCCGGCGACCCAGCCGATGCGGGTTTCCGCGGGGCTCCACCACCAGAGTGCTCACCGTGCCGGTCTCTGGCCGGACCTCGCGGACCACATATTTGCTGCGCGCCCCGAAGACCGGCCGCCATAGCCATCGGTAGGCCAGCACACCGAGCACGCCCAGCACGAGGATGGCGAACCACGCGCTGATCGCACGGTCGCGGATCAGGTGATCGAGCCACCAGATATGGAGCGCGGTGAGTACCAGCACCGAGCCGGCCAACCCCACATGCACCCAACGCCACACTTCATATCGATGTCGCAGCCGCCTGCGCAGCACCGTGAGCACGATCAGAGCACCCAATGCTGCGGTGGCGCCGGTCGCCGCTCGGGCGCGATTGGGTGCGTGGAGTATATCGAGCAGGCCGACGTCGGCCGGGTTTACCACTACCACCACCACGATGTGTGCGAGCACGAGCGCTGCGATGAGCAAGCCGGCGAAGCGGTGCATGCCGAGCACTCCGTCTATGCCAAAGATCCGGGTCAGCGAACGCAGCCGAGAAGGCAACACCACCGCGCAGACCAGGACCGAAGTGGCGAAAGTCCCCATCCCGACAGAGAGCTCGGACAGCGGCGACGAGTGGTCTGCTCGTATCAGGCCGAGCAGCACGGGCACCAGGACCACGGTGAGGCATGCCGTCGCCCACCACGTCCGTTGCAAAAACCGTCGTAAGCGGCAGAACCGTATGGACGGCGAGGCGTCGAACTCGCCATCTGCGAGCGTCCACGGCGTATTGGCGCCTGTCCGGGCGCTTGGTGCGATACGCGACCTCGGACTATCCCTAACCCCAGAGTGCGGCGCGGCCCAGTAGCGGAGCACCGCGACCGTCAGCGCGGCCATCACGGTGAGAATGACGGTCATTCGGGGGAATCGGGGTACCGGGTCGGCCACGGTAAGCCTTTCTCCGTCAGTCGTCAAAGTATTGGACGAGGCCGAATGCTCTCTCTTCCTTATCGGACAGTCAGCAGTCCCGCGGTCAGGGTTGGTGTGGTGGGCCTGGAAGCTCGCCAGGGTGTATGAACGCGACGCTTCCTTGGACGAAGTCTGAGGTGATCGGCTAGTGCGCAACCGGGGCGGCGGTATTGCACATCGCGGCTAGCGGGGTCTGACCGCTGCCATTCCTACCAACCAGGGCGATCTTCACGGTGTCCTCCGAGGCGGGTGAGCCTGGAAGCCAGTGACTATCGACGACATCCTTCAGTGTCGTCCCGGAAGCGTTGAGTAGCGATCACCGAACGAAGGACATCAACGCGACGGATCAGTCACAGCGTGTATGCAAGCGGTCTGTTTTGACCGTGAAGTCACCTCATCGGGGCGGTGGCAGCACCGCAAGCGAGCAGGCGGGTAGCATCATGGCGGCGGATGGGGCCCCGGCTGGCAGCGAGGGCAGTAGTACGTGGTCCTGGTGTAGATACCAGCTCCCTGCACCGCCCGGAGCACTCGCTCTCCGCACCGCCGGCACGGTCTCCCGCTCCGTTCATACACCCAGTGCTGCTTGCCCCGGGCCAGCTCCCCCGTGGTGGACTGCTCGGGACGGTCGGCGTTGACCAGCAGAAGCCGCCGAGCCAACGCCACCACGGCGTCGGCATCGATGTCTCGGACCGGGATCCACGGCGGTACGCCCAGCAGAAAGCACATCTCGGTCTTGTACAGGTTGCCGATCCCGGCCATGATCCGCTGGTCGAGGAGAGCGAGCCCGAGTTCGACGCCAGAGTGGGCGCGCAGCCGTTGCGCCGCAATCGCGGCGTCGTGGTCGCCCCAGCGGGGGTTGAGTAAGTCCGGACCCAGGTGCCCCACCAGCTGGTGTTCGTCCTGGCTGGCCACGAGCGCCATGTCGTGGAGGAGGAAACCCACTGCTACGCGGTGCTGTGTGGTCAACACTGCGCGGGCTTGGTGGGGTGGCCGTCGCCAACGTTGTCCGGGTTGGTAGAGGTGCCAGCAGCCGTCCATCCGAAAATGGGTATGCAGGCTTCGTCCGTCATCGAACCGGGTGAACAGGTGCTTGCCAACGCTGTGTACGTCCAGCACGGTGCGTCCGGACAGATCATGCTCGGCGAGCCGGGGATGGCGCAGTTCCCCGCGGGTGAGACGGTTGCCGCTCAGTGCGGCCGACAGTCGCTTGGCCGCTAAGTAGACGGTGTCGCCTTCGGGCATCAGGCAGCGCTCGGCGTCCGGTGCAGGGACAGGACGCCATCGGCCGGCCCGGTCTGAGACCACGTGCCTGAGTCCATGGTCCAGGTGCGCCCGTCGAAGGTCACCCGGTCGACACCGAGACGCGACGCGTGGGCGATGAGCCAACTGCTGATCGCCCAGCCGCGGGCCGGGGAGTGCGGTCCGCTGAGGGTGCCAGTGCCGAGCTCGGCGATTGCGGTGTTGACCAGGTTGGCGCTCGACGGGTTGATGGTGAGGCCTCGGCAGGTCAGCGCGCCGGGTGCCTCACCCGTGAGGGCGGCCGCGGCGGCGCGGGCCCGCGGTTCCCACTGCGCGTAGGCAGACGGCGCAGCCGAGCGCTGAACGAGCTGAGCGGCTTCGGTGACACTGAGCTCAGACCAACCCGGTTGGACGCGGAGCCGCTGGTAGAACGCGGTGGATGCATACACCGGGTCGAGCACCTGCGCCCGGGTTCCCCACCCCTGGCTGGGTCGCTGCTGAAACAGACCCACGGAATCCCGGTCGCCGGCCGGCACATTGTGCAGCCCCGACTCTTGCAGTGCGGTCGCGAGCGCGATGGTGACGGCGTGGTCGGGCATGCCCAGTCGGGTGCCGATCGCGGCGATCGTCGCCGTGTTATCGGCCTGCTCTCCCGACAGAGGAAATGTCACGGCAGTACCGGAGCCCGCGTCCGCCGCTGCGATGACCGTGCAGCCCGGCGTTATGCTCAGGTTCGGAATGACAAGCCACACGGCCACCGACGCGGCGACCAAGACCACGACGACCGCCAGCGAGACCAGGCCTTTCCGGGCGTTCCACACTGGCTGTCTCCCTTCCGAGCCAGTGTAGGAGCCGGAGCTCGGCGGCTGCGATACCGCCTCCAGAGTCGCTGCGTAAAAATCGAGTAACGAACCGGGTGGCTCCCGCCCCTTTCGCTGGAGCGGGAGTCACCGCGATCGCCATGTACGGAGCTAGCAGTTTCCCCGGTCGTTGTGGCGCCGGTCGTCCCAGTTGTGGCGCCAGTCCTGGTTGTTGTAGTCCCGGTTACGCCAGCCGGCGTCGTACCAGTGCCTATCGTTATCACCGTAGCCACGGTGGCTGCCAAGGCTGAATATTTCCGTCATCCTCATATCTGCACCTTCTTCTTCCTGTGGAAAATTTTTCTTCTCGATGACATCGCTGCGGTTATCGTGGCGCCACGGTGACATCGGTTGGCGCGCAGAAGCACCTGAGAGTCGGACGAATCCGTCATCAATCTTGACGCGACCCACGTAGTCGCGGTCGGCGCGGACCGCTCGTGGCGACACCCTCCATGCTCACAACCTCCCCGTGGATGTGATCGGTCCGCTGACGTGGTTCTCACTAATAGGCTACGCGTCGTACCCTATCTAACTAGGTACGTGGCGTACTCTATTCGGGTGGAATGTGGCCGAACGAGGGGCATGATCAGGTCGTCGACGATCTCGATCAGCACCTGGTCCGGGAACGGTGGACGGTGCGCCCCGCGCACGCTGCCGATGTCGGGTGGCTCACCGAAGCCACCTCCGCCGGGCCGGATAACGCCAGTATTCCGGGCGGGTAGCAAAAAGCAGACTAGAGTACGCCGCGTTCCTATGGCACAGTCGTGTAATGACTGGCCCCGCTGAGAGGCAGTCCGCGGTGAGCCCCAACGAGGCAGCCAGCCGGCGAGCTGGTGGCGTGCCCGGTTCCGCAGCTCCCACGACGGCCCGACCCACCGTGGGTTGGGGGTTGCCACTGACGGTGCTGATCGCCGGGATGTTCATGTCGATCCTGGACACCACCATCGTCAACGTGGCCATCCCTACCATCCAGAACGACTTCGGTGTGAGCACCGACGACGTGCTGGGTGGTGACGGGCTACACGCTGGCGTTGGGTGTGGTGGTGCCGGTCACGGCGTGGCTGGGGGACCGCTTCGGGCTCAAACGGGTATACAACCTGGCCCTGCTGACGTTGCCGCCGGGTCCGCGCTGTGCGGGCTGGCCTGGGACCTCAACAGCCTGGTCGCCTTCCGGATCTTTCAAGCAATCCCAGGCGGGATTCTGCCGGTGATCACGCTGTCAATCCTGTACCGGATCGTCCCGCGGGACCGGCTCGGCGCCGCGATGGGCCTGTATGGCCTGGGCATCGTCTGCGCCCCGGCAATCGGACCCACCCTGGGCGGGTACCTGGTCGAGTACGTGAACTGGCGGCTAATCTTCTACATCAACGTGCCCATCGGCATTCTGGGTGCCGTGGCCGCGGCGCTGGTGTTGCCGCGATTCCCGAGAATCGCCGGGCGCCGATTTGATGTGCTGGGCTTTGTCACCGTGGCGGGTGGGCTCTTCGCGCTGCTGCTGGCGATGTCGGAGGGGGAGTCCTGGGGGTGGTATTCCTACCGGATCCTGGGTCTGATCACCTATAGCCTGCTGAGCCTGGCGTTGTTCGTGGTGATCGAACTTGAGGTCGCCGAACCGTTGTTGGATATCCGGATATTTCGCTACTGGCCATTCACCAACTCGCTGCTACTGATCTCGGTGCTCTCGGTCGTGCTGCTCGGCGTGCTGTTCTACATCCCGCAATTCCTGCAGGTCGCCCAAGGCTGGGGAGCGTTTGACAGTGGGCTGACACTGTTGCCTCAAGCCCTGGCGATGGCGGTCCTGATGCCGATCTCCGGGCGGCTGTATGATCGCATCGGACCCCGCTGGCCGGCGGCGATTGGCCTGACCCTCACCGCCGCTGACCTCTATTGGCTGCACACAATCACTCTCGACACCCCCCGTGAGCACGTCATGTGGATCCTGGTGGGTCTCGGCGCCGGCCTGGGGATGGCCATGATGCCGATCATGACCGGGGGTATCGCGGTCATCCCGATGGCCCAGGTCAATGCCGCTAGCGCGTTCAACAACGTGACGCAGCGAGTCTCCGGAGCGCTCGGGCTGGCCGTGCTCACCGCGATCCTGACCATGCAACGGGCCCAGCAGATGGCCGGTCGCGCCGCGCTGCTGCCCGCGGACACCCCCATCCCGCACCTCGGCCCGCCGGTGACCCCGGACTGGGTGGGTTCCTACGCTACCTACCAGCAGACCCAGGTCCAGATATTCGTCGCAGCGATCGACAATCTGTTCTTGATTGCCGCAGCTATGGCCGCGCTGGGAGCGCTCGGGGCACTGCTGCTCCGGTCCGGCCCCGCCCCCGCGGCCCAGGCCAGTTCCACCCCGCCACTGCAGGCGATCCCGTCCGCGACCGCAGTCAATCGGCCGGTCCAGGACGGCGCCGTTACCGCGGCGAGCCGCGGCCCAGCCCGACTGGTCGACGTCAGGCGTCGATCTTAGCGGCCGGCGCAACGGCTAGGAGGACGCTTGCTCCCGGAATTCCCGGACCGCGTCGGCGATGTCATCCACCTCCAGCACGTCGAGCATCAATCCGACCTGTTCTTCCCACACCTCGGCGGGCACGGCGGCACGCAGCTCGTCTTCGAGGACGTGGTACACGGGGAGGCCCAACTGGACCCCGGCCAACGGTCCTGCCCAGCTCGGATCACCGAGCACCACCGTCTCGGCGGCGATCCCGGCGCTTTCCGCGTCCGGTGCGCCGAGCACGACCAGCAGCGACTCGGCGCCGTGCTGGTCGACCAGGCGCTTGATCGTCTCCTGGGTGGACAGGTCCATGGCTCCGGCAGCCGTTCAAACGAAGCATTCGGTGGCGACGAAGGCCACCGGGGCTCCGGCCGCCTGGACACAGGCCGCGATCGCCGGTCCCGCGATACCGTCGCGTTCACCGATCACGATGACCTGTTTACCGTCGAACATTCATGCCTCCTTCGTTGGCAATTCGGCTAACGCATTGGCGAGCCACGTATCGACCTGATCCGCTACCAGGTTGGGGTCGCAGATGCGGGCCATCTCCTGGCCGTCGCGCAACAGCAGGATAGTGGGCAGCCCGCGGACCTGCAGTGACATGCACAGCCGTCGAGCCTTGCTCGCATCCAGCTTGACCACGGTCAGGTCGGGGTGTGCATCGGCGATGCTCGCCATGTGCGGGCTCAGCGCCACGCACGGGTGGCAGCTCTGCGCCCACACATCAACGAGCACCAGACCCGATCCGACAAGACCATCGAAGGTTTCCTTGGTGGCATCCACCACAGTCATCAGCTCAGCCCTCCGTTGCGTTGCAGCAAGATGCTCATGCCGTCGGACCGCTGGCTCATCCGCCCCAAAAACAAGCTGCCCTTAGCTAACAGCATCACCCGGTCGGCTGGTCCGGTGGTCAGCCGGGTCAGGGCATGGGGTAGGTAGCACACCGCTGACGCCAGGTGGCCCTGCGTGGGGGCGTAACCGGGCATGCCCCGCTGCGCGACGAAGGAGTCGAGCTCATCGCGGGTGATCTCCTTGCGGCGGGCGGCCAACGCGGCGATCGTGCGGTAGTTGCGCGCCGCGACGTCTCCTGAGCCCTGCGGTTCGGTGATCTCGGGATTGTGCAGCTCGGTGGCGTAGTCGTCGACGTCGCACATCCGGGCGCCAATCGCTTCCAATGGCTGCACCGTCAGGTCGTGCAGGATCTGCGCACCGGAGCCGCCCGAGGACACTCGGTGACGTCCGACGGCGTCGAGTCTGATCCTGGGTGAGATGCCGTCGTCGGCGGTCACCAGCACCGCGACGCCGCCGATCACGTCTTCCAGCACGGGCAGGCCGTGGCGCAGGTGCCCCTCGAACTTCATCCCGAGCTTGGGTTGCGAGCCGCCGGCGAGGACGACGACCCGCTCGAACACTCCCGCCACGACGAGGCTGGCGGCGATCACCAGTGCAGGGATCGGCGCCGCGCAGAAGTTCTTGACGTCCGCTCCGGAGGACTCGGTCAGGCCGGCGACCCCCGCGATCGTCTTGCCCATGTTGCCCCCGCCGCGCTGGTAGCGGTCCCCGACGGCCTCCTCGGAGCAGGAGATCGTGTAGCCGATTCCCGCGGGATCGACGTCGTGGTCGTGCATCAGATGCAGCAACGCCAGGGTGCCGGTGGCCTTGCAGGCCAGGTTCTCCAGCAGCACATGCGCGGCCAGCGATTCATCCTCGGCGTGCGCACCGCGCAGCGCCCCCGCGAGGCAGTCCGACCCCAGGTGCACGGGCAGCGCGCCGCTGGCGACGGCCGCGCCGACGTCGCCAGCTGCCGCAGAGACCCGGGGCAGGTCCAGGTGTGCAGCCAGCGGGTGCTCGGCCAGCTTCTTCGCGGCCCGCTCGGCGACCTCCGGGGTGAGAACCAGCAGGTCGAACTCATCCACCGCGGCCATCAGCCCGAGGAACTCGTCCTCGGGCATCAGCTCGCCGAAGGGCGCGAAACGTTCCGCGCCGGCCATGCTGGCCCCTACCCAGGGACGCGGTGGCAGTTCGCGGGGGTGACAGGCGCCCAAAAACGCCTGGTGCGCCGGGTAACCGACAGCGTCATCGAAGGTGCGCAGATTGGCCAGGAAACTACTTGTCAGCTCGGCGTCGGTGGGCAGCGTTCGCATCGGCTTGGAGCCGTGCCGGGCGAGGCCCGGGGTGTGCGCCAGCACGAGGCTGGCTGCTCGGATCACCGCTGCTTCAGGCATCGGCCCGCTCCACAACGTCGACTTCGAAGATCGTCGGATGCTCGACGGCGGTGGCGACCGCGTCCAGTGCGCGCTGGACCAACCGCCGGCGCCACGCCTGCTCGGCTTGGGGTGACAGGTTTGGATCGCCCGAGGGGTAGGGGATGCCCCGACCCGGCACGATTCGCGGCGCACCCACCTGCTCGGCGATGGTCACCAGGTTGGTGATCACGGCGGTGGGGATACCGGAGCGCTCCAACTCCTTGGCAAGCGTTGACCCGCAACGCGTTCCGGTTCCTCAAGTGGCGGTCAGGATCGCGGCCTGCACGCCTGCCTTGCGCAGCTCCGCGGCCCATTCGACGCCGAAGCGCCGCGCGGTGGCCACCGACGTGCCGTTGCCTACCGTCACCATGAACTCGCCATGCAGGCGCCCGATCGCGCCCTCGCGTTCCAGCGTGCGGGCGGCGTCCAGCGGCAGCAGCCGGTTCGGGTCGGCATTGGCGGCTGTGGTGGCGAAGCCGCCGGCCACCGATTCCCATTCCCCGGAAGCGAGTGCGTCGACTCCCTCGATCTGGTAGCGCAGCCAGCGGGTGGCGCGAGCCGACTCAAGCCGGTCCGGGTTGCCGGCAGGCACCACGGCACCCTCGGTCACCAGCGCGACGGTTGCGCTGGCCGCCTTGGCCACCGGTGCGGCCGGCTCCACCGCGTCGAAACCACCGACGGGGACCTCGGTGCTCTGCTGATCACCGCTGAGCCGGCGCAACACGAGCTCGACGGCCCGCGCTGCGGCGCGCTGCTCGACCAGCCGGCCGATCCGGGCCGGCTTGACGACCCGGCCGTCTTTCGCGGTCAGCTTGGCGCCGGTGGCCAGCTTCGCGATCGCGGCAGCGACCCGCTGCAATGTCGGGCGCATCTCACGAGCGGTGGCGCCTGAGGCCACGACCGGGGCAGCGCCCGCGTCGGTGATGCCGGGGTTGTCCGGGTGCATCGTGGCCAGCGCCGGCAGCCCGGCGGCGTCGGCGGCGGCGACCAGCCGGGCGCACGCCAATCCGTAGCGGCCACTGCCGAAGGCGGGTCCGGCGACCAGCAGTTCGGCGCCGGCGCTGCGGGCCAGGTCGAGCAGTTCCTGCGCGGCGGTGGCGTTGGAGGCGGCATGATTGTCGCCGCACACGATCGTCGCCACGATCTGGTGCTCGTCACCGAGCAGTTGGGCCAGTAACCGCCCGGGACCGACCGTCCCGTCGAGCATCCGGGGGCCGATACCCGCCGTTCCTTCGCCGCCAAGGCCGGCATAGAACTGGTTGAGGTAGTGCACGATGCGCATCAGGCCGTGTCTCCCAACTGCTGGCCGACCAACTGCAGATCAACTAGCTGCTCGTCTTCCCGGCAGGTCAGCCGTCCTGCGCCCAGCGGGCTGAGGGCGGACAGGATCGCGGCGGTGGGTACCTCGACTGCGGCGGTCGCCTCCGCGTCGGCGATGCGCAGCCGGGTGCCGCCCAAGGCCCGCTCGACTGCGGGCAGCGTCACCCGCTGATCGTAGTTACCGGTACTGACGATCGCGCCTCGCCGAGGACCGGCGACCAGCGGTGGACCGGTGCCGTCGGCGCCGGACATCTCGGCGTACAGCGCCACCGCGGTCAGACCGTCGGCCTCGAGCGCATCGACTTTCAACATCAGGTCGTTGTCGGCGTTGCCGGCGCCTTCCTTGGTGACGATGGCGGCGTCGAAGCCGGCGGCCCGGCACAGCCAGGCGGCGTGCGTGGAAACCAGTTCCTTGTCCCCTTGCTCCACCGGCTCCGGGCACAGCACCACTCCGGCGAAGTGCAGGTCCCGGCCGTCGCGGGCGCGGAGCTCGGCGATCACCGGGTGGTTCTGGTGCAGGTAGGTCGGGTTGCGCAGCGCCGGGTGCCCGTACTGGCCGCTGACCACGGCCCCGTCCTCGATCTCGGCGGGATCGAACAGGGTGGGCAGGCTGCCCGCCATGCTGCGCCCGTAGACGAAGACGTCCTTGAACGCGCCCTGGGTCTGCAGATTCGTGATCACGCCGACCCGGGGGAGGCCGCCAGTAGGGGTGCCCGGGCGGTGCGGTGGCGCCAGTTCCTCGACCCCGTCGGGCGCGGCGTCGACGGCGGCGTCGGCGAGGTGCACCGCTACCCGCAGCAGCCCTCGGCGTAGCGCGATCTCAGCTTCCTGCCAGGAGGCGCCGTCAGCGCGGTCGAACTCGATCACGATGTTGTTCGTCCGGCCGAACGGGGACAGCTGCGCGGCCGGACCGGACATGTCAATCAGGCCCTCCTGATTGCGCGGCAGGAACCCGGCGGCCAGCACCGCGGCGCCGCGCAGCACGTGCGTGTCACCGCCGCGCTTGCGGTTGACCGGCGCCATCCAGCCGGGAAACACTCCGCCGCCTGGTCCCTTGGATCGCGGCTCCACCACGTCGAGCGGCGCGATGATCCGGACTGGGTCTCCCGGTGCCGCGATGTCCACGCGTACCGACGCCAGGGCGGGATCGGCGAACAGCGCCTCCACCCGGTCCCGATCAACGACAAGATGATGCTGCTCGTACCGGGTGCCGACGCCGATCTCGAGTGAGTGGATCTGGTGGACGATGCGCCGCAATGCCGGCACGACGGTCTCCCCTCAACGGCCTCCAGCTCGCATCGTAACCACGGATCACCGGTCGTTGGTCAGTGTCGGGTGAGCCACTTTATGTTCTTCGGTTTGCGCAGGCGCTTCCACGCCGCGGGCAGGTCGCACTCGACCCGCTGCGCCCGGGCGGAGTCAGCGGCGTGCATCAGGCCGTAGGTGAAGCCGTTGCCGCCCTCGAGGTGAGCCTGCGCGGCGAGCTCTCGCAGAACGGGCCGGGACACCGCTGTGTCCTGATGTGCACCGAGTAGCTCCTGGACTTTCTTTAGCCGTCGTTGTAGCCGCTTGGCGGGCTTGCCCAGCGCGGGTTCGACGGCTTCGGTGGCGTAACGCAGCCGCTTGGCGGCCTTGCGCATCTCGTGCAGGGCGATGTCGCGCTGCTCGCCCGCCGGCTGGGAACTCGCGTCGCGCATGCGCGTGGCCATGCGGCGATAGGCCCGCGCTGCGCTCTTGGGAAGCTCCCGGCGCCCGGGGCGATCGGCTGCCTGGGTCAGGGGCGGGTCGGCCAGCAGTGCGTCGATCGTATTGTGCAGCACCCAGTAGCGGTCGCTGTCCAGGGCAGTAAGCGCGACCTGGCGGGCGTCGGCTACCCGGCGCTCGAAGGACCGGGTGACCGCGGCGGCGACCGGCCCGAGGATCAGCTCGTCGGGCAGCTCGGCGAGCATCGCAGCGAGGCGCTCGGCCATCACCTCGGAGTCCCGCGCGCCGCCCAACTCACCGGCGATCCACTTCAGCTCCGTCGTCAGCTCACGGGTCCCGTCCCGGTCGAGCACCCGGCCGAACGCCTGCAACGCGCTGCGCATCCGGCGCGCTGCCACCCGCAGCTGATGCACGGCATCCGGGGCGTCACGGCGGACCAGCGGGTCATACCTGCGCAGCTGCTCGGCCTGTTCCCGCAGGTAGGCCAGCACGACCTCGCCTGCTGAGGAGCGGGCGGTCGGCTCCGGTGCGGCGGGGGCTGCGGACAGTTCATTGGCCAGCAGCCGACCCAGCTTGAATTTATATGCTGAGCGTCGTACGCCCACGTCAAGCAGCCGGCGCTCGATGCGGTCCAGCAGCTCGACGGGGCCGTGCTCGGCGAGCTCGACTTCCACCTCGCGCCAGGAGACCGCCCTCGTCTGCTCACCCATCGTGTGGGCGGTGACCTGGTCTTCAACCAGCTCCGCGACCGTCTGACCGGCGGGGTCGGCGAGCAGCCACCGTCGCCGCCTGGTAGTGAGCTGCGCGACCGGCATCACGGCCGCACCGCGGGTATACACCCGGGTCAGCGCCAGCAGCTGCACCGGTGGCTTGCCGCTAGAGCGGCCCAGCGGCATCCGCAGCTCGTCTCGGTTTTCGGCACTTCGACTGTCCGCGCCGACCGGCAGTTTCAGGTGCCATCCCGGATCGGATCCCCCCTCTCTGCGTCGCAGTGTGATCCCGGCACGTGCCAAGCGCAGGTCCGCAGTGTCGAAGTACGTCGCTTCCAGCTGTTGTTCCTGGGCTCCCGAGCCGGTGTCCAACCCGATTAACCTGGCCGGGTCCGGTAGCTCCACTGCATCCGTCGCCTCATACTTGCGCTCGGTCTCGCGCACCGCCGTCACTTCATCAGCCTTCGCCACGAGAACAGACATACCCGAACGGCCCCGTCACCGAAACCCGCGCGCCTTCCCGCGACACGCAGGCTCGGCTCGTCGACCATAGGCACACGCTGGAGCGGCTGTCGGATGGCTGTTACCTCAGCACATCAGTTGCGATGACAGCTACCGCGGACAAACCGTGATCATCCCCCGATATGTCGGCCATAGCTGGCACACCCGCACCGTGGCCGGCTGTGGCCGTAGCCGTAGAGTTCATTTTTATCACGTTGGAGACTAATTCTCGCGGCTCTTCGAAGTAGTCCATCGCGATAATTCCAACGCGCCCTGGTGGGGATTCTGCAAGGTAGTCGCTGAGACGTGGATTTATCGTTTTTGCGTAGCCGTGAGCCTTCAGGTTGACGGCGCTGGTGAACGTGATGTACAGATCTTTTGGAGCACGTCGCTTCGCTTGCTCTAGATGGGTTATGATGAAATTGTACTTGGCATCTTCGCCGGGGTCGTGATAGTGATCTTCGATAGCGCAGATGAGTCCTCTCCTGGTTCTGAAGCACTGATTTTCCGGCCAAGAACTAAGATCGAATCCGACGTGTTCACTGCCCGCGAATCTGCGCAGTAAAACGATCTTGCCACGAATTTCTCCCAGTGTCGTTTCGGACGTGAGCGTCGGATTGGAAGTCTCAGAATCGGGTGCAGGAACACGGACCGGAAGATTGTAGAATAGTGACTCATCGTCGACATACTGCCACGTTCTCGCTTGAAATGCATGTTCAAACGACTTGGAACGGACCACCCAGTTCGCCCGGTCGCCTCGAGGCCTTCCAAAGACCTCGGATGGGGCAAACCTGCCGAGCGTGCTATCGAAGCGCTCTTCGTTCTTCACTGACAAGAAAATACTTTCGGAAGGGTGCTGTCTGAGGAAGTCGGAGCAAATATTCAGAACGTCTGCGTAGCATTTTCCCATATGCACAACGTCGTGGTGAACGTAGAGGTCATCCCGGTAATGCGCAAGTCTGATATCGACAAACCGTACCCCCGCCTGCAGTTGGTCTGACAGATCGAAATTCTGAGTCTTGCCAAATCCGAGGAGGCCGCCGACGCTGCATGTATCATGGGTTCCAGGAATGCCCAGGGTTGTCACTCCAGCAGCATCGGGAATGTCGCGCATCCACGAACTGTGCGAAATGAAGTCGTCCATCGCTTCCCTCCGGTGCTCCACCTCCGGGCACGCCGCTGGCCACGGTACCGACCGCCGGCAGGGCGGCCGCTGACAGTGCAACGCGCAGCGTCGTGAAGTCCTTACCGGTTCTACGGCCGTGACGTCCTTACCGGTTCTACGCCGGTCGGGGGAATCACGTCGATCCGGACCTCGGCGCACCAAGCTCGGGACATGAGACGCTGCTCAGGGCAGTTGCTTGTGATCAGCTGCCTCCCGTGATGGCGCCGAGTCGATGGTGGGCTAGCCTCAAGCACCCGTCCGGGGCGGTAGCTCAGCTGGTCAGAGCAGCGGACTCATAATCCGTCAGGTCGTGGGTTCGATCCCCACCCGCCCCACCTGTCTACCAGCGGCGACGCTCTCTTCAAGAGATCGATTGTTACGATCTCTGTCCATAGTTGCCCTAGAGCTGCTGTTTCACGTTGGCCTCATGCCATGGCTCGGCAGAGGAGGAGCCCGGACGCCGGCCAGGGGAGGGTTCTGCAGCCGGGCTCTGCTGCATCGCAGCTTTGCCGCAGGTCAGCGATGCGGAAGGTGCGCTGGAACACATGGCTGAGTTCCATCTGACTGTTCAGGGGCGAGGGACCCTCGCCCCTGCCGACCGAGATCCGTCGGTGTCACCGGCTGGACGAGCCGGGCGCCTAGGTGCGCCTCGTTGAGCGCGACGACGGTGTTATCGAGCTGCATCCGCTGGTTGCGGTGCCTGCTGACCAGACCTGGTTCTGGAGTGAGCGTTGGCAGCTTATGGAGCGCGAGGCGGAGGCGGACGTCGCCGCCGGGCGGGTTGCCGTGACCGATGGACCTGACGAGTTCCTCGAGGAACTCGACGCGACGGCGTGAAGGTCGAGCGGACAGACAGCTTCAAATCGGACTGGTGGCGGCTGCCCGAGGCCAAACGTGAGCTATTCCGATCTGCGATCAAGCATTTTCACATTGCTGCAGAGCGCGTCGTCGCGGACCCGCGGGTACGTTGGCCGGGGAGTCTGCGGGTCAAACGAGTTGTGAGTGCACCCGGAATCTGGGAGATGACTTGGGTCGTTTTCCGGGCCCGACGGTCGTGCCACGTTCGAGTGGGTCGAGATTGACGGCACGTCCGCCATCAGATGGCGTCGGATCGGTACTCATGAGATTTCGCGAACCGTAAGGACCGCTGGACAAGCGGGGCGGCCAGGCGGGTTGGCTTGTGATCGTTCGGGGTGAAGCGCACCGGGAGTCGCGGATCTTGGATCCCAGCGCGGGCGGAACTTGTCCATGGATCTGTCCATGGACTCGCCGACCCGGTGCCTCAGTAGCACGTTGAGCGGTTGAGCAGAGCACGGTAGCCGCTGGTTGTCTACTCCTGCTCAGGGTCCCCACCCCACCGGTCGGCAGCACATCCTGCGACGGAAACAGTCGGTCGTAGCTCGCCAGGTCCATGTGCCCTCGCACCGCCATCGCCCCCCCGCAGCAATACGGTGCCCAGCCGGCGGGCGACCTCCGCCGGCACGGGCACGGCGAAGAACACCCCGCGTGCGCACCGACCCCCGACCGCGACACTTCCAACGCTGCCGGGACAGACCACGTCCGGGCGGCCTTGAGGTACGCCAGCGCGTCCAGCATGGCCGCCTGCCCGTCGAAGTCGGCCGCCAGCCAATTGCACAGATCACCGTCCAGCAGTGGATACAACCCGATATGGGTCTCGTCGGACAGGTGGGCGTGAAGAACCTCCCTGGTGAGGGGCAGATAAGTCCGGTCTTCGTGTCGCGCGCCTGTGCGCCACCCGCCACGCACTGCCGGCAGCCAACCGGCCTTGCCTGTACGTGCGTTCTCCCACCGAACGGGCGTAGATGTCGGTGCGGGCGCGAACAACTGTCCTAAGAAGTCGACCTTCACCTCCGGTGGTGACTGCCGATCGACCGGCCCCGGCGCGGCTTCGAAGAAACCCGTCCGCGCCGGGCCTGGCGGAACCGCCTGCTTCGGTGTCAACTCCAGCAGGCGCAACAACCGCGCGTTCTCGGCCTGCAGCCGTGCGCTCAGGGTCCGAAGGTGTCGCCTCGGTCAGCGGTGATGAGTGTGAGCCCGTCGGCGGCTGCCTTGGCGAGCATCTGCGGGTCGCTGGCTCTGGCCATGCCATGACGGAGGTCGTCGGCAGTGAGCTGGGAGAAGTCGGCGATGATTTCCATAGGGGTCCTGCCCTCCGCGCTCATCCCGACGAGCGTCGCGACCGAATCCGGCTCCCCGGATGCAGGAAACTCCCGCCATGACCTTCTGGTCCGCGATGATTCGCTCAAACCCCATGGCCGAAAAACACCGCGTCAGCGGCGGGGTTCAGGTTGGCAGTGCGCCGATTTCCGCTGGTGCGGTGCCGAACCTGAGTTTGAGCAGGCGTTGTGAACTTCGGTCGGCCGCATGTTCGAGGTAGCGACGCCCGAGGCGGGTGCGGACGATCAATCCTGATTCGATCAGGTTTCGCCCGATAATGGGGGGGACGGCCCAGACAGGTGTGATGGGCAGGTTCAGGTCGTGCAGGCCTTGTTGGCCGAGGAAGTAGCGCAGCATACTCAGTGTGCGCAGCCGCGCGTAATGGCCACGAACAGTGTTCAGGTGCCCGTAATTCTGGGTGAGTTGTCCATCGACTAGCGCCGTGGCCAGGGCGGCGCCAGCTGGTGTGGCGTCTGCTTGGGCGAGCAGCACGTGGTAGTTGAAGACGTTCTGTTCACGATCGGTGTCGAATAACCAGTCCTCGTCGATTCCCATCAGCCAGCCTACGAACTTCCACAGGTGCATGACCGCCAGCGACTCGGCTTTGGTCACGATGCGCCCGAGCGCGCGCACCCCCAATAAGACCGTGCTGCTAAACAGACCCAGTGTTCCGGCCTGGTCAGTCTGGTTGATCGGCAGGCCGTGCTTCAGGATGTCCCAACGACCGTCGGTTTCGAACTGGTGGTTAACCAAGGCGTGCATGACCCGCACGTGGACGGTGAGCTGGAAACCCTCGCCATCTCGGCGCATCCCCGCCGGTGCGGTGACCGCGTCGACCCACTTATGGGTCTCCCCGAGCCGACGCATGGTGCTCGGGCCGGTCAGGCCACCGGTTCGCACCAGCAGGTCAGCCGGTCCGGCGAACCGGTACCCACCGATCAGCGCCAATTGCACCAGCACGTCGTCGCGGCTGCGCCCGAACCGCCGAAATGCCCGCGCCCCTCGCTCGAGGAGATCGAAGTCCACCCAGTCCGGTACGTCATCGACCACCGCGAAAAATTCGCGCAGCGCCTGCGGCGCGTCCGACACGGCGTCGATCCCCTCAGCGAGGGCCTCTTTGAACTGCGCCATGGCGACCCGCTCGGGGTCGTCCTTCGGCCGGCGCATCGCCGTGACCAGCTGGGCGCCCAGCTCGTCGCGGGCAAACATCTGCCGCCCCAACCGGTCGAGCAACCGCTCATCCACCGCCGTGACCCCCGCGACGATGCGCAGCCAGCGGCCCAACCGCTCATTGCGCTGCCGCGCACTGTGAAACCGGCGGGGATAGAGCAAGGTTCCAGCGTCATCGCTTACAGTCGGTGAGTCCATACCCTCATGCTGACACGAACATTCACTCGCGTCCTTGCGCCCGCGGCTCAGACCCAGACCAGGCCGGTCGAATTGGCTTCATAAGGGATACCCGGTTCGCCTCCGGATGTCCTGCGAGCACGGCCCACGGTCCGTTGAGGTAACCACCGACCGGGCATCGGTCTACCCGCGAGTGATCGAGAAGCTGATACCCGCCGCGTGCCACGTCGCCGAGCAGTACGCGAGTAACCTCGTCGAAGCAGACCACGGGCGGCCTGAAGGCCGCTTACCCGGTGAGGCTTCATCATCGACATCGTAATTCTCGCCAGATGGCTGCCCGTCCCTCGGAGAGCGAGAAGGCGCTACGCTTCTAACAAGCATCTCATAGGGAGTGATGATGACTACCGAGATCTTGTGGCGCACGCCCGGGAAGATGACACAGTTAGAACAACGCAGCCTTGAGTTACTCGTCGAAGAAGTGTCAGACGAGTTCGTTCCACCGCTAACTACTCGAAGCAGCACAACCCAGGCGGTGTTAACGAGCGCCGGTGGCAGCGCGTCGAGTAGCTACTTTGATGAATTGCTTATGCAACATTGCTTTCTGATAATCGAGCGTGGCCAACTGCAAGGGTTTCTTTCCTTCCGAACTGTTCACCGCGACATCCGCTTGCCGCAGATAGGACTCTGCATCTATGTCAGCACCATTTCTGTTCGTCCCGCGGCGCGAGGACGCGGACTTGCTCGCCTGCTATACCAGAAACTCTTAGGGCTTCCCGAGGCGTTTCCTACATGGATTCTTCTACGCACGCGGTCCACCAACACACGTCACCTGCAACTGCTAGATACTCTCGGATTCAACCATCTCCTCACCGTTCCTCATGGCAGGGACTCTAGGGCCGACAGTATCTACCTGGGGCGCGAGCGGTAGCAGCAGTCAGCTCGTGGATCCGGTTCGCTGCCGCGGACGACGGTAACCCAGTAGGCGTGCGCTCGGCGGAACTGCCGCCTCTCTGCCTGACCACGAATCCGGAGTCCCGCCGACGGGGCCAACACGGCTAGCGTTGCCGTTGAGTCGACACCTGACGGAGGGAGGGTCGGTGACCGATCACACTAGAAAGATCTTGGAGAAGGCGACGACCATCGCGGTCGTGGGGCTGAGCACCAACGAGGCAAAGGCGGCTCACGCGGTGCCGGCGTTCCTGCAGGCGGTCGGGTTTCGGGTGATTCCGGTGCATCCCAGTGCCGTCGAGATCCTGGGCGAGCGCCCGTACCGCAGCGTGATCGACATCGACAAACCGGTCGATGTGGTGAACGTGTTCCGCCCGGCAGGGGAAGCTCCGGAACTGGCTCGGCAGGCGGTGGCGATCGGCGCCAAGGTGTTGTGGTTGCAGCAGGGCATCCGCTCGGCCGAGGCGCGGCGATCGCCGAGGACGGCGGCCTGCAGTACGTGGAGGCACGGTGCATGAGCAAGCTGACGGCGTTCTACGGGATCACCAAGGCACGGCAGGTTTCTTCGACATGATCAAACCGGTGCTGCTCACGGTTGACGACGACCCCGGTGTGTCTCGCGCAGTGGCCCGTGATCTGCGCCGCCGCTACGGCGGGGAGTATCGCGTGGTGCGGGCCGACTCGGCGGCCCAGGCATTGGAGGCGCTGCGTGAACTGAAGCTTCGTGGTGAGCCGGTGACGGCGATGCTCGCTGATTACCGGATGCCGCAGATGAACGGTATCGAGTTCCTCGAAGAGGCGATGGACCTCTTTCCGCTGGCGCGCCGGGCGTTGCTCACCGCCTACGCTGACACTGACGCTGCGATCCAGGCGATCAACGTGGTGGACGTGGACTACTACCTGCTCAAGCCCTGGGAACCGCCGGAGGAGAAGCTGTACCCGGTCGTCGACGCGCTCATCGAGACCTGGCGGGCGCTCGGAGATCGGTCGGTGGAGGACACCAAGTTGGTCGGGCACCGGTGGTCCACCGGGTCCTACCGGGCACGGGACTTCCTCGCCCGCAACTCTGTTCCCTACCGGTGGTACAGCGTCGACGAGCCGGAAGGGCGACGGCTGCTGGACGCCGCCGGCGCAGCCGCCGAGGACATCCCCCTACTGATCACCCCGGACGGTGCGGTGCTGCGGAACCCCTCGGACACCGGAATCGCTGCCGCGGTCGGGTTGTCGACCAAACCGGCCACCGACTTCTACGATCTGATCGTCGTGGGAGCCGGCCCGGCGGGGCTCGGCGCAGCGGTCTACGGCGCTTCGGAGGGCCTGCGCACCGTGCTGGTCGAACGGCAGGCCACCGGTGGGCAAGCCGGACAGAGTTCACGGATCGAGAACTACCTCGGCTTCCCCGACGGCGTGTCCGGCGCCCAGCTCACCGACCGCGCCCGCCGGCAGGCACAGAAGTTCGGCGCGGAGGTGCTGTCGACCCGCGAGGTCGTCGGGCTGCAGGCCCGAGGTTCAGCCCGCGTCGTGCGCTTCGGCGATGGCACCGAACTCGCGGCGCACGCGATCATCCTCGCGACCGGGGTGTCGTACCGGACACTGGATGCACCGGGTATCGCCGAGTTCACCGGCCGCGGTGTGTACTACGGGTCTGCGATGACCCAGGGACCTTCGTGTGCAGGCGAAGACGTCTACATCGTCGGAGGCGCGAACTCGGCCGGGCAGGCTGCGGTCTTCTTCTCGCGCTACGCGCGCACGGTCACGGTGTTGGTGCGCGGTGCGTCACTGCACGACTCGATGTCGCACTACCTGATCAAGCAACTCGACGGGATCGACAACATCGGGGTTCGTACCGGCACTGAGGTGGCAGCGGCGCACGGGACCGAACACCTGGAGCGGCTGACGTTGTGTGACCGCAGCAGCGGTCAAGGAGAAACGGTGCCCGCCGGATCGCTGTTCATCTTCATCGGCGCCGTACCTCGCACCGAGTGGCTCGGTGAGGTCGTGCGTCGGGATTCCCGGGGCTTCCTGCTCACCGGTCCTGATCTGCTCATCGATGGACGCCGACCCCCAGGGTGGCCGGTCGAGCGCGACCCCTACTACCTGGAGTCCAGCCTGCCCGGAGTGCTGGTGGCAGGAGACGCTCGGGCGGAGTCGGTCAAGCGGGTCGCCTCCGCGGTGGGGGAGGGCGCAATGGCCGTCACCCTGGTGCATCGTTACTTGGAGGACCAGTGAGCACACCCGAACGCCTCAGCCCCGCAATGTTGCGCACGCTGTTCCTCTTCGAAGATCTCGAGGACGACCGGCTGGAGTGGGTGGCCGAGCATGGCCATGTCGAGCGTTACGGCGCAGGCGCGGAGATCGCCACCGAGCGAGAGCCCGCAGAGTGGTTCTACATCCTGCTGTCCGGCGGAATCACGCTGTCCCAGCTGGTCCGAGGCGATGATGTTGAGATCACCCGCAGTGATCAGCCCGGCGGGTACGCCGGAGCCACCCAGTTCTACCTCGGCAACCAGGTCTCGCAGGTGTACACGACCTCCGTGCGCACCACCGTCGACAGCGCTGTGCTGGCGTTGCCGGCTGCTGACTTCGCCGCAGTGTTTCACCAGTGGTACCCGATGGCTACGCATCTGTTGCAGGGGATGTTCGTCGGGCTCCGCAACACCGATGAGCTCGTCGGGCAGCGTGAGCGGCTCCTTGCACTCGGCAAACTGACTGCGGGCTTGACCCACGAACTGAACAATCCGGCGGCGGCTGCGGGTCGGGCGACCGTGGCGCTGCGGGAACGGGTCGCCGGGATGCGACACAAGCTCGCTGTGCTCGCCGGGTCCGAGCTGGGAGCAGACGAGCTCAAGCACCTCACGGACATCCAGGAAGAGATCGTCGAGCGGATGCCCACCGTGCCGAAACTGTCCCCGCTGCAGACCAGCGACCGGGAGGACACGCTGACCGGATGGCTCGACGACAACGGCGTCGCTTCCGGGTGGGAGATCGCGCCGACCCTCGTCGCCGGCGGTGTCGGTGTTGAGGACCTTCGGCGCGTCGCAGACGCGCTGAACGCCGCCTACCTCGACGGTGCCATCCGGTGGCTGGCTTACACGGTCGAGACCGAGACGCTGCTGGGCGAGATCGAGAACGCCACCGGCCGCATCTCGGCATTGGTCGGCGCCGCCAAGCAATACTCCCAGATGGACCGCTCGCCACACCAGTCCATCGACGTTCATGACGGCCTCAACTCGACTCTCATCATGCTGAGCCGAAAGATCGGTGGCCAGGTCAAGGTGGTGAAGAACTACGACTCCAGCCTGCCAAAGGTGCCCGCCTACGCCGCCGAGCTGAACCAGGTGTGGACCAACCTCATCGACAACGCCGTCGACGCCATGCACCGCTCAGGAACCCTCACCCTGCACACGGCGCGCGACGGGGAACAACTGCTCGTCGAGATCGGTGACACCGGCCCCGGGATTCCGGACGACATGCACCAGCAGATCTTCGAACCCTTCTTCACCACCAAACCAGTCGGGGAAGGCACTGGTCTCGGACTGGACGTGTCCTGGCGCATCGTCGTCAACCGGCACGGCGGCAGTATGCGGGTGATCTCCGAACCGGGCGACACCCGGTTTCAGGTACGCCTTCCTCTTATTGAGCCAACACGTCGTCGAGAACCAACCGCCTCGTGATCATGCGTCGACGCCGGAGGCCGCTGCCCGTGACCTTTACGCTGAAGACGTGAGGAGGCCGGACGTGCGGCAGCGGCTGGACCGGGTGTCGGGCCGACGGCGTTTGCGGCACCGTGATGCCGCCCGGGACCAGGAGATGCTGCCGGACCCGTCGCTACCTCCGGGCACCGACCGGATCCCTCCGATCCGCCACATCGTGTTGTTGATGATGGAAAACCACTCGTTCGACAATTACCTGGGCACGCTGGGCCGTGGTACTGGGCTGCCCAACCCCCCTCCGGTGAACCGCCGCCGCGACGGCACCCCGGTGCCCGCGCACCACTTCGCCACCACCGGGCAAGCGGAAAATGTGCCGTCACAGAGTTGGCGCTCCAGCCATCAGCAGTTCGATCAGGGGCGAAACGACGGATTCGTGACCAGCATCGAAGACATCGCAGCCGACGCCGACGCCACTCTGGGAATGGGCTACTGGACCGCCGAGGACCTCCCGTTCTATGCCGCGCTCGCCCGTACCTTCCCGCTCGCCGACCGCTGGTTCTGCTCGTGCCTGGGCCCGACGTTCCCCAACCGGCGTTTCCTCATCGCGGCAACCGCGCACGGGCTGATAGACGACGCGATAGCCAGCATCATCGACTATCCCCGATCCGGGACGATCTTCGACCTGCTCAACCGCCACGGCATCGGGTGGATCAACTATCACCACGTGCCAGCTCTACGCCTGTTCGGCAAGCGACTAGCCGGCATGGCCGGAGTCCGCGGCGCCCGCACGGTGAAGCTGCTCGCAGGACAGTTGCTGCCGGGAATCGAGCACCGCATCCGCGGGGAGATTCAGAGCACTGCGAACCTGTATCCGCTGGGGCTGGCGCGGACGATCGGCCACCTACGCCACATCGACCGCTTCTTCCATCACGCTGCGGCGGGCACGCTACCGTCGGTGAGCATCGTCGATCCCGACTTTGAGCTGTACTCGGAGGAGAACCCACAAGACATTCGCCTGGGCGAGGGTTTCGCAGCGGCAGTGATCAACGCTGTCACGCACGGCAGGGGCTGGAAACACACCCTGCTCATCTGGCTCTACGACGAACACGGCGGATACTACGATCATGTGCCGCCACCACCAGCGGCGGAACCCGACGACGTGCTGCCGAACAGCCTCGGTGGCAGCACGGGAGCGCTGCGATGGTTGTTGAAGCACTCGGGGTTGGGGCCACGGCTGCACTCGCTGAACTCCCGCGATGGGCGTTACGACCGCTACGGATTCCGGGTGCCCGCCGTCGTCGTCTCCCCCTACGCTAAGCGCAACTACGTGTCCTCGACCGTGTTCGACCACACCTCTGCGCTCAAGCTCATCGAAGAGAAGTGGAACCTGCCACCGTTAACCCGCCGGGACGCCAGTGCAGTCGCGCCATGGGATCTTATCGACCTATCCGCCCCTCCACCGTTTCTCGAACCACCGATCCTGCCCCCGCCGATGATCCCGTGGAGTAGGTAGCACAGCTCCCAGAAGTCCTTAGGCGTAGGAGTCGAACAGGAGCGCCTGCGGCGGCCAGTGCCGGGCCGTCATCGACTGGTGCCGAAGCGACCACTTCGGTCGTTCCGCGCCTGGCCGGCTGGTCGGGGAACTGAAGAGAGGATGATGGAAGCGGTATGGGACCGCCAGGCAGCAGGGTGATAAGTACCTGGCGGCGTGTTGTCGTGTGTTGTGACCCGGCGAAGGAGATAACCAATGCTTGTAGACGATGCCCAGAAGATTGCCACCGCGATCGAGGAACGCCTCAACGCCAGCGACTGCCAGGGAGTCAAGGCCACGGTCAAGTCTGACCAGACAAGCCCCAAGACGGTTCCCACCGGCGCAGGTCGGCCAACCTTCATCAGCTACTACATCGAGATCGCGGACGACACTCGGACGGCTACCCTCACCATGGGCCAAGCAGACGAGTTACTCGACGATGTCGAGTCGGATTGGGACCCAGATCGGCTCTTCGACGCGATCCGTGCCATGGATGTGCCCGTGGACTCCGGCGGCGAGTGATCATCGGGCGCTTCTGATCGGCTCCCGCGCACCGTGGCCTCAGTGAGGGGACCGGCGTCGTTTCTCCATGCAATTACCGGCGCAGTGCGGCGCGCCCGTCGACCAGGATTTTGCGCAGCCGGCCCACATCGGCCATTCGTCGCTCGGCGAGATGGTCGGCGGCGACGGCGGCCGGCACCCCGTCCCGCTCGGCCAACTCGAAGATCGACAGGGTGGTGTCGAAGATCTTGGCGACCCGAGCTTTGGCCCGTGGGAAGTCAAAGCCCCCGATCTCGTCGGCTACCTGCACGACTCCGCCGGAGTTCACCACGTAGTCGGGCGCGTAGAGGATGCCCCGCTCGTCGAGAAGCTTCTCCACACCGGGGTGTTCGAGTTGGTTGTTCGCGCCACCACAGACGACCTTGGCGCGCAGCGCGATGACGGTGGGATCGTCCAGCGCGGAGCCGAGCGCGCATGGGGCGTAGACGTCGATCGGTTCGCGCACCAGCGCCTCGGTGTTCGGTGCCACCACCACTTCGGGATGTGCGACGCGGATCCGCTCGATCGCCTGGGCACTGACGTCGGCCACGATCACTTCTGCGCCGTCGGCGAACAAATGGTCAACGAGGTGCCTACCGACCTTGCCGACCCCGGCGACGCCCACCCGACGCCCGGACAGCGTGGGCGTGCCCCAGACATGTTCGGCCGCCGCGCGCATGCCCTGAAAGACGCCGAAGGCCGTCAGGATGGAAGAGTCGCCGGCGCCGCCGTGGGCCTCCGATCGCCCGGTGACGAACTCGGACTCCCTGGCGACGACGTCCATGTCCTCGACGTAGGTGCCGACGTCGCATGCGGTGATGTAGCGCCCACCCAGCGACTGCACGAAGCGCCCATAAGCGCGCAGCAGTACCTCGGTCTTGTGCCGGGCCGGGTCGCCGAGGATGACGGCTTTGCCGCCGCCGTGGTCCAACCCGGCGAGCGCGTTCTTGTAGGACATCGCGCAGGACAGGTGCAGCACGTCGGCGAGGGCGTCCTCCTCGCTGGGGTAAGGATGGAACCGGGTGCCGCCGAGCGCCGGTCCGAGCGCGGTCGAGTGGATGGCGATGATGGCGCGGAGCCCCGAAGGTTCGTCGCGGCAGAATACGACCTGCTCATGGTCGCCGGATCGGAACACGTCGGTCACGGTGGTGGCCCCCTCCCGCTCGGTCTCGCGCGCTGCTGTGCGCAGCGTATGCCTGCCCGGTCGGATCAGCCGCAGACACGGATGTCATTCGCGCCACGCTGATCAGCGCCGCCGCTGCTGCCACCACCAGCGGATGAGCACCACCAGGGCGGAGAGCAAGCCGAACAGGATCACCAGCTGTCCGACGGTGGAGGACAGCCCGGTCGGATCGCCCTGCATCGAATAGGCCTGGGTCGGATAGGCCTGGGCGAGCACCCCATCACGATAACCGCAGCCGGGTACCTAACCTGGTGCGATGCGGATAACCCACCTCCGGCAGCGGATGGACGAGGAATTCGGCCCGGCCCGGGCAGCGGCACTTGCTCATGATCATGTGTTCGCCGCGCTCGGCGGCCGGACGGTGAACGCAGCGCTGGAGGCGGGGATTGATACCAAGCGGGTGTGGGCCGTGGTGTGCACCGCATTCGACGTCCCCGAGGCGCGGCGCTGACCGCTCACCTACACCGTGCTGCCGGTGGGCGCGTCAGGATGGCATACCGGCGTGTCGCTCCTGGGGTCGAACAGGTGTTCGCCTATGGTGTTGTCCACAGCCGGAGCCCTGTCCACAGATCCGGTGCGAGTCGCCGCAAAGTGTCAGACCCACCGCTTAGCGTCGGCCCCGACCTAGAAGAACCGATCAGCGAGGTGGACCGTCAGATGGCACCAGGACTGGACCGGGAGAAGGCGCTCGAGATCGCCTTGGCCCAGATCGACAAGCAGCACGGCAAGGGCTCGGTGATGCGCCTCGGCGACGAGGGTCGCGCGCCTATCGAGGTGATCCCCACCGGCTCCATCGCCTTGGATGTGGCGCTGGGCATCGGCGGCCTGCCTCGCGGCCGGGTCGTAGAGGTGTATGGCCCGGAGTCCTCCGGGAAAACGACGGTCGCGCTGCACGCCGTGGCCAACGCCCAGCGGGCCGGCGGGATCGCCGCGTTCATCGACGCCGAGCATGCGCTGGATCCCGACTACGCGAAGGCGCTGGGCGTGGACACCGACGCACTGCTCGTCTCCCAACCCGACACCGGAGAGCAGGCTCTGGAGATCACGGACATGCTGATCCGTTCCGGAGCGCTCGACGTCGTGGTCATCGACTCGGTGGCAGCCTTGGTGCCACGGGCGGAGATCGAAGGTGAGATGGGCGACTCGCACGTCGGCCTGCAGGCCCGGCTGATGAGCCAGGCGCTGCGGAAGATCACTGGCGCGCTGAGCAACTCGGGCACCACCGCGATCTTCATCAACCAGCTCCGGGAGAAGATCGGGGTCTTCTTCGGCTCCCCGGAGACCACCACCGGCGGCAAGGCGCTGAAGTTCTACGCCTCGATACGGCTGGATATCCGCCGGATTGAGACGCTCAAGGACGGCTCGGACGCCGTAGGCAACCGGACCCGCGTCAAAGTGGTAAAGAACAAGTGCGCTCCACCATTCAAACAAGCGGAATTCGACATTCTGTATGGCCACGGAATTAGCAAGGAAGGTTCGCTGATCGATATGGGTGTGGAGCAGGGAATCGTCCGTAAATCGGGTGCCTGGTACACCTACGAGGGCGACCAGCTCGGCCAGGGCAAAGAGAACGCGCGTAAGTTCCTCGCCGACAACCCCGACATGGCTACCGAAATAGAGAAACGGATCAAGGACAAGCTCGGCATCGGCGCGAAGCTGGACGACGACCAGACCGTTCCCGCCCCGGTGGACTTCTGATGTCCCCGGCCCGCACCGGGGCGTCAGGAGCTGTGATGAGCGGGCGCCGCGCCGAGCCCAGCGACTTTGCCGGGGAAGACTCCACGGACATCCGGGGGATCGGTCCCGCGGCGGAGGCGCAGGGAATCTGCCTGCGGCTGCTTACTGGGCGGCCGCGCAGCCGCGCTGAGTTGGCCGATGCATTGCGCAGGCGCGGGATTCCTGAGGGGGTCAGCGAGCCGGTGCTCGACCGGCTCAGCGAGGTAGGTTTGATCGACGACGCCGCCTTCGCCGAGTCAGCGGTGCACTCCGCGCACCGCCACCGGGGCCTGGGCCGGAGAGCCCTGCGCACCGAGCTCCACCGCAAAGGAGTGCCGAGCGACATCGTGGAGCACGCGGTGGAGGGAGTGCGACCCGAGGATGAGGAGCAGCGGGCTCGTGAACTGGTCCAGCGCAAGCTCCGCACCACCACCGTGCGCGACGCAAGCTTCCTAGCCCGCAAGCTGGGCGCGATGCTGGCCCGTAAGGGCTACTCCGAGGGGCTGGCTTGGCGGGTGGTGCGTGATGAACTTGGCCCAGATCACGCGCTCACCGAGGTTGAGCCCTGCCCCGACTGACCACTGAATGGCACGCCGGGAGCGATGAACTCGACTCCGGGAGGAAGGTCCCCGTGTGCATGCGCGTCGCTGAGGAGTTGCAATAGCGTGCAGCGGAACTCCTCAGCCGCTCGGGTGGGGCGCACGTCGGTGCGGTGCGCAAGGGCGATCGTCCGGATGGGAGTAGGAGGGACGAACGGCACGCCACGAAGCTTGGGGCGGCTGGAGAGCACCATGCTGGGAACCACGGCGATCCCGAGGCCGGCCTCGACGAAGCTCAGCACCGCATCCATCTCGCCGCCCTCGATGGCGAACCGGGGTTGAAAGCCAGCCCGCTGGCAGGCGGTGAGGGTCATCGACCTGAGGTCGTAGCCTTCCCGGAACATCACCAGCGGGCGGTCCCGGAGATCCTCGATCCGGAACGAGTCGAAGTCGAGGTCCATGCTGCGCGGCACGGCGACGGTGAGCTGCTCCCGAAGGATCGGAACCGTGTCCAGGGTGGGATCGCCTCGCTGCACTGGCGAGCTGATCATCGCTAGGTCAATGGCTCCTTCGGCGAGTTGCCGCACCAGGTCTCGGGAGCCGCTCTCATCGATGACGAGTTGGATGCCGGGGTAGCGGAGGCGAAAGCACGCGAGTGCGTGTGCCAGCGGCCCGGTGCACAGGCTTGGGGTGGCGCCCAGCCGCAGCCGGCCCTGGCGAAGCTCAGCGAGTTCGTGTACCTGCAACCGGGCGGTCTCGACGTCCGCGAGGATCCGCTTGGCGAAGGGCACGAGCACCTCGCCCGCCGGCGTGAGGCTCACGTTGCCTCGGGCCCGATGGAACAGCTCGCTGCCCAGTTCGCGCTCCAGGCAATGGATCTGTTTGCTCAGCGACGGCTGAGCGACGTGCGTGAGCTCGGCTGCCCTGGTGAAGTGGCGGGTCCGAGCGACGGCGAGAAAGTACACCAGTTGCTGGAGTTGCATCTTCATAGCCTACCGCTATCGAGACCAGCGTTACCATGTCTTGGACGCGTGCCACGGCTCGGTTTACTGTGAGTTATCGCCGCGTAGGCCGCCGGTCAGGGTGATTTCCTCGGACGGCGGCTGCGCCGCAGGCTGAACTACCACGCTGGCCGGTGGCCCCGACCTGAATCGACGTCATGACTACCACCTCCTCACCCCCGCCCTCGGGGGTCGCCCAACCTGATCGGGCACCCTCCAGTCGGGTAGCGATCTCCGCACGGACTTTGCGCACCGACCGATGGTGGCTGTCACCGTTGGTGACTGCCATCGTGCTCGGGGCTTTCATCGTTTACACGACGGTCCGGTTGTTCATGCGGGCTGACTACTGGGTTGGTGAGTACCGCTACCTCACCCCGCTGTACTCACCGTGCCTGAGCGATTCGTGCGTGCCGGGGTCGTCGCATCTAGGCACGTTCCTCCCAGCTTTTCCGCTGGCGCTGCCGCTGCCGATTCTGATCTTCCCGATCCTCGCCGGATTCCGCGCCAGCTGTTACTACTACCGCAAGGCAGGCTACCGAGCGTTCCTGCAGTCACCGCCGGGCTGCGCAGTCACCGAGCCGGCGAAGAAGTACACCGGGGAAACCCGCTTTCCACTGGTCCTGCAGAACCTGCACCGGTATTTCTTCTACCTGGCCAGCTTGCTGCTGCTGATCAATACTTATGATGCTGGGCTGGCGTTCTTCCCCGCCGACCGGAATTTCGGCGTAGGTCTGGGCTCGCTGATCTTGCTGATCAACGTCACGATGCTGTGGCTGTATTCGCTGTCGTGCCACGCGTGCCGGCACCTCTTCGGAGGCCGGCTCAAGCACTTCTCCCAGCATCCCGTGCGGTACTGGTTCTGGACGAAGCTGTCCGCGCTCAACGGGCGCCACATGCAGTTCGCCTGGGCGTCGCTGATTACGGTGATGCTTACGGACTTCTACATCATGGCTGTCTCTGCGGGCTGGATAGTCGACCTGCGCCTGTTCAACTGACAAGGAACTCTGTCATGACCGAGATCGAGCGGCACGAGTACGACGTCGTCGTGATAGGCGCGGGCGGCGCTGGGCTGCGCGCCGCGATCGAGGCCTGCGAGCTCGGCAAGCGCACGGCTGTCATCTGCAAATCCCTGTTCGGCAAGGCCCACACCGTGATGGCCGAGGGGGGCATCGCGGCGTCGATGGGCAACGCGAACTCGCGGGACAGTTGGCAGGTCCATTTTCGCGACACCATGCGGGGCGGCAAGTTCCTCAACAACTGGCGGATGGTCGAGTTGCACGCGAAGGAAGCGCCGCAGCGGGTATGGGAGTTGGAGACCTACGGTGCTCTGTTCGACCGCACCAAGGATGGCAAGATCAGTCAGCGCAACTTCGGGGGGCATGAGTACCCGCGGCTGGCCCATGTGGGCGATCGCACAGGTCTGGAGCTGATTCGCACCCTGCAACAGAAGATCGTCTCGCTGCAGCAGGATGATTTCGTCAAACACGGCGACTATGAGGCCAACCTCAAGGTCTTCGCCGAGTGCACGATCACGGACCTGCTCACCGACGCCGACGGCGCGGTGGCTGGAGCATTCGGCTACTGGCGGGAAACTGGCCGCTTCGTCCGGTTCGCTGCGCCTGCCGTGGTGCTGGCCACGGGTGGCATCGGAAAGGCGTTCAAGGTCACCAGCAACTCGTGGGAGTACACCGGGGACGGGCACGCCCTCGCGCTGCGGGCCGGCGCTGCTTTGATCAACATGGAGTTCGTCCAATTCCACCCCACCGGGATGGTCTGGCCACCCAGCGTGAAGGGGATCCTGGTCACCGAGTCGGTCCGAGGTGACGGTGGCGTGCTGCGCAACTCCGAGAACAAACGCTTCATGTTCGACTACATTCCCGAGGTCTTCAAGGATCAGTACGCGACCTCAGAGCAGGAGGCGGACCGCTGGTACGACGATCCAGAGCACAACCGCAGGCCGCCGGAATTGCTGCCCCGTGACGAGGTTGCGCGTGCGATCAACTCCGAGGTCAAGGCCGGTCGGGGATCACCGCACGGCGGGGTGCTGCTCGACGTCTCCAGCCGGCTGCCCCCTGAGGTCATCACGAAGCGGCTGCCCTCGATGTATCACCAGTTCAAGGAACTGGCCGACGTCGACATCACCGCTGAGCCCATGGAGGTCGGTCCCACCTGCCACTACGTCATGGGCGGCGTGGAAGTCGATCCGGACACGGCGGCCGCCTCCGTGCGCGGGCTGTTCGCCGCCGGTGAGGTCGCCGGTGGCATGCATGGCTCCAACCGGCTGGGCGGCAACTCGTTGTCCGACCTGCTCGTGTTCGGTCGCCGGGCCGGCCTCGGGGCGGCGACCTACGTGGATTCCCTCGGCGCGCGCCGGCCGTCGGTCCCCAAGGCCGACCTCGACGCTGCGGCGCAGCGGGCGATCACTCCCTTCCGTGCAGAGGCCAGTGCGGACGCCGAAAATCCTTACCTGCTGCAACAAGAGCTTCAGCAGACCATGAATGACCTGGTCGGCATCATCCGCAAAGCAGACGAGATGGAACTCGCCCTGAAAAAACTCGATGATCTGCGTCAGCGCGCCGAACACGTCGTGGTGGAGGGCCACCGACAATTCAATCCCGGTTGGCACCTCGCACTGGACCTGCGGAACATGCTCGCGGTCAGTGAGTGCATCGCCCGGGCCGCGCGGGAACGCACCGAGAGCCGGGGCGGGCACACCAGAGATGACTACCCGGTGATGGACGCTGACTGGCGACATGTCCTGATTGTGTGCACTCAGCACCCCAACGGCAGCGTTCGCGTCGAACGCAAGGAACAGGTGCCGATGCGTGCGGATCTCAGTGGACTGTTCGAGCTCGACGAGCTGAAGAAGTACTTCACCGCCGATGAGCTTCCCGGAGGGACGGACTGACATGGGCAATCAGCGGCACTTCCGGGTGTGGCGGGGTGATGCCGCCGGCGGCGACCTGGTCGGTTTCGATGTGGAGGTCAATGAGGGCGAGGTGGTCCTCGACGTGATCCACCGCCTGCAGGCCACCCAGACCCCCGACCTCGCGGTGCGGTGGAACTGTAAGGCGGGCAAGTGCGGCTCGTGCAGCGCCGAGATCAACGGCAGACCGCGGCTTCTGTGCATGACCCGGATGTCCACGTTGCCGCCGGATGAACCGGTGACGATCACTCCGCTGCGGACATTCCCGGTCATCCGCGACCTCGTCACTGACGTGTCATACAATTATCGCAAGGCCCGCGAGGTGCGTTCTTTCATGCCACCGAAAGGCGTGCAGCCTGGTGAATACCGGATGCAGCAAGTGGATGTGGAGCGCTCGCAGGAGTTCCGCAAATGCATCGAATGTTTCCTGTGTCAGAACACCTGTCACGTAATCCGCGATCATGAGGAGAACAAGCAGAATTTTTCCGGCCCGCGTTTCCTGATGCGGATCGCGGAGCTGGACATGCACCCACTGGATGCCGCGGACGAGGAGGGTGTGGATCGTAAGCGGGCCGCGCAGGACGAACACGGCCTGGGGTTCTGCAACATCACCAAATGCTGCACCGAAGTGTGCCCTGAGCACATCAAGATAACAGACAATGCATTGATCCCGATGAAGGAACGGGTAGTGGATCTCCGCTTCGACCCGATGGTCCGGCTGTTCCGGCGCAACCAGAAGTAGGTCAGCGCAGCACCGGGGGGTTGGGTACCGGCGGGCCGAGATACTCGGCGTAGCACCGCGCCCAGGTGCCGTCGTCGATCGCGCGCCGCAGCACCGCGGTGACCCGTTCGCGCAGCACCGGGTCGCCCGGCGGCAGGCCGATGCCGTACTCGGTGCTGCCGAGCACCAGGTAAGGACCCGCGATGCCCACCTCGGCGTTGCGCGCGGCGGTGATCTCATAACCGCCGAGCGCGAGATCAGCTTCGCCTCGGCCCAGTGCCGCCTCCCGACTACCTCCGGTCAGTGGTTTGAAGCTGGTCCGGTCGGGATCCACTCCCAAGTCACGGGCGATCAGATCAAGCATCGCGATATCGAACCCGGTGTATCCGCCGGAAGCAGGCGAGCGCTGCGCCAACCCAGGCTTTTCCTGGATAGCGACGATGAGCTTGCCGCGTCCGGTTACCCGGTCGAGCGTCGGGGATCCACTGCTCGCCGGGCGTGCCGGGGCGACGGTGTCGAACGGGCTGCCGGCCACCGGTGTGGGGTGATCGCGGAACCTGTCGGTGACCCCGTCAACAACCCGGCCCAGCCCCCACAACGCCGTGACAGTGACGATCAAGAGCAGGATCAGCAGGCAACCGATCCGGCGCGGCCGCAGCCATCCGCGCCGGTGCATGACGTACAAGATCGACCGGGACCGGGAGACCGAACCACGGGTCACCGGTTGCCTGCGCACCGCGAAGACTCTAGGCGTCCCCACAAGATGAGTTGACCTCAGCCGTAACCTTGATCGAGTGCTGAGTTGCGCGGTGCGGCTGACGCGCAGCGGGTTCCTGCGCTATGCCACCTACCGCCAGGCCGTGTTCGCCGGCCTCGTCACCAACACGGTGTTCGGCTTCCTGCGCACCGCGATCGTGCTCACCGTGTTCACCGGGTCGGCGCGGGTGGCCGGATACGACCCGGCGTCGGCGGTCACCTTCGTGTGGGTGGGGCAGGGCCTGCTGGCCGTTGTACTGATCTTCGGGGAAGGTGAGCTGGCCGCACGGGTGCGCACCGGTCAAGTCAGCGCCGACCTTCTGCGTCCTGTCGACCTGCAGGCGGCGCTGCTCGTCGAGGACCTGGTGCGCACGTTGTACGCGAGCTGACCTCCGAGGGTCCGCGCCACCTCTTATGGCATCAGCCTCCTGCTGCGCTGGTTCCGGCTAAGGTCGCCTCGCCCGGCGTGAGGGTCGTCGCGGCGTCGGGCACCACCGCACCCGGCCGTACCCGAGTCGAGCGCGATTCGGCCCACCCGGCCAGCCGGCCGAGCCCGTAGTTGATCAGGATGAAGATCGCGCCGATGGCCAGGTAGAGCTGCAGCGGATCGCGTAGCTGCTGAATGGCGATCCCCACGAACCTCACCGCCTCGACGTACTGGATCACGAAACCGAGTGAGGTGTCCTTGAAGATCACGACGAGCTGGCTGATGAGCGCGGGGAGCATTACCCGGACAGCTTGCGGAATCAGAATAAAGCGCAGGGACTGTCCACGGGTGAGCCCGACTGCGGCCGCCGCCTCGGCCTGGCCGCGGGGGAGCGAGGCGATACCGGCCCGCACGATCTCGGCGATGATCACCGAGTTGTACGCGGTAAGCCCGATCACCAGGTACCACAGCAGCGGCAGGCTCACGCCGAGCTCGGGCAGCACCCGAGCGGCGAAGAAGATCGCGATGACAACCGGTAGGCCGCGGAAGAACTCCATCGGCGCCACCACGCTCCAGCGTCCCCAACGGGGCAAGCTGATCCTGGTCACGGCCAGCACGGCGCCCAACAGCAGCGAGAACACCATCGCCAGGGCGGCCGCTTCGCCGTTGTGCAGCATAGCCAGGCCGAGGTTGGTCCACAGCGCAACGAAGAACGGGTTCGCCGGGTTGACGACCGGTCCCCACTTCTCCTCGGTGAGCTGGCCTTGCGCGGCGAGCCGCAGTATCACCAGGACTACCAGCGCGGCAAGCGCCAGGCCGACGATGACACTGACTGCCAGGATGCGCCTGCGGGTGCGCGGGCCGGGGCGGTCGTAGAGCAGCGCGATGCTCATCGCGCCACCGCCACCCTGCGCTCGATGACACCCAACGCCAGGCCGGCCGAAAGGGTGATGATCAAGTAGCCTAACGCTACTCCAAGCAACACCGGAATGAGCGAGAGTCCCTGCGCCGAGGTCAGCCTGGCCTGCACGCTGAACAGATCCCCACCAACCCCGAACGCGCCGACGATCGCCGAATTCTTGACCATCGCGATGATCACGCTACCGAGCGGCGGCACGACGCTGCGCAGCGCTTGCGGCATCACGATGTCTCGCAGCGACTGGGTGAAGGTCAGCCCTACTGCCCGAGCGGCCTCGGCCTGTCCGGGCGCCACCGCGTTGATCCCGCTACGCACGGCCTCGCAGACGAAGGCCGAGGTATAGAGCACCAGGCCGGTAATGCCGAACCAGAAATAGGCGCCTTTGATGCCGAGCTCAGGCAAGCCGAAGGCACAAAAGAACAGCACGATGGTGAGTGGGCAGTTGCGGAAGACGGTCACCCAGGCCGTACCTGTGGCCCGCAGCGGCGGCAACGGGGAGACCCGGAAGGTGGCGATCACCGTGCCGAGCAGCAGCGACCCGATCGCCGCGTACAGGCAGATCTGCAACGTTGTGAGAAAGCCGTCGCGGTACAACCCAATGTTGTCGACGATGATGTCCACTGGCGTACAGCGGTTAACTGCAACTGTCGAATGTGGGCAGCTGTGGCGTCTGCCCCGCTACCTTCCCAGCCGTCGTGTTCCAGGCGTTGGCGTACGCGCCGGATTTGGCCGCTTGGGTGAGCGTGTTGTTGATGAAGGTGCAGAATGCGACGTCACCCTTGCGGATCCCGATGCCGTAGGGCTCTTTGGTGAAGGTGTCGCCCACCAGTTTATAAGCGCCGTTGCTGTTGCTGACGAACCCCAGCAGGACCACGTTGTCGGTGGTCACGACGTCGACCTGGCCGGTGCGTAACGCGTCGGCGCACTTGGAGTAAACATCGAACACCGTCAGCTGAGCAGGGTCGATGTACTTGCGGATGTTCTCCGCCGGAGTCGAGCCCTGCACCGAGCACACCCGGGCTTTGGCGCCGCGCAGCGAGTCGGGGCCGGTGATGGTGGTGTTATCGGACTTGACCATGAGCGACTGCCCGGCGAGGTAGTACGGGCCCGCGAAGCTGACCTGCTGGCGGCGCTTGTCATTGATCGTGTAAGTCGCCACTACCAGGTCCACCCGGCCCTGCTTGATCAACTCTTCGCGCTGCGCGGAGGGCGACTCCACCCACTGCACCTTGTCCGGCGGGATCCCCAGGGCGCCGGCGATGATCCTGGCGACCTCGGTGTCGAAGCCGGTCAGATTGCCGCCCAGGGCTTGCTGGCCGAACAGCGGCTGGTCGAACTTGGTGCCGATCCGGATGGTGTGGGCCTCGGCGAGCTTGGCCATCGTGGTGCCGGGCTCGAAGTGGACACCTTGGGCGACCGACGGCGTCGAACCGCTGCCGCCCAGGTCCTGCTGCTGCCCACATGCGGTCGTCACCATGGCGAATGCGGCCATGGCTACCCCCACTCTCAGGACGGCCTTCCAGCGCATTCGCTACTCCTCACATCAGTGCGGGTGAACCGTGAACCATCAATGAGTCAATATCTTGCCGAGGAAATCCCTGGCGCGGAGCGAGCGCGGCGCGGTGAAGAACTGATCGGGCACCGAGTCCTCGACGATCTCGCCCTCGGACATGAACACCACCCGGTGCGCGGCGCGGCGGGCGAAGCCCATCTCATGGGTGACCACCAACATGGTCATGCCCTCGCTGGCCAGCGACGTCATCACGTCGAGCACCTCCAGAACCATCTCGGGGTCCAGCGCCGAGGTCGGTTCGTCGAAGAGCATCACCTTCGGGCGCATGGCAAGCGCTCGGGCGATCGCGGCACGCTGCTGTTGACCACCGGAGAGCTGTGCGGGGTACTTGTCGGCCTGGTCGCTGATCCCGACCCGGGTAAGTAGCTGCATCGCCGTCTGGTGTGCTTCGGGTTTGCTGATCCGGCGGACCCGCACCGGAGCGAGCTCGACGTTCTCCGCGATCGTCTTGTGTGCGAAGAGATTGAACTGCTGGAAAACCATGCCGACGTCGGCCCGCAGCCGGGCCAGTGCCCGGCCTTCTTCGGGCAGCGGTGTTCCGTCAATCTCGATACGGCCCTCGTCGATCGGCTCCAGCCGGTTGATCGCGCGGCACAGCGTCGACTTGCCGGACCCGGACGGGCCCAGCACGACCACCACCTCACCGCGCGCGACCGCCAGGTTGATGTCGCGAAGCACGTGCAGCGACCCGAAGTGCTTGTGCACACCCTCCATCCGGATCATCGGTGGGTCGGCTGTCGCGGGAGCGCTCATCCGATCCTCCAAGTGAGCGGGGGCGTCGAGGTCATCCATACCATGCAGGTGTCCGCGCGACGAGGGTGGCGCGATAGCGGGTTCGACCCGGTCCTACTCTGGACGGGTAAGGAAGGGTGATCTGCGGATGACGGCGAGTACCGAGCAGTGTCCACGCAGCTACCGCGTGCGCACCTACGGCTGCCAGATGAATGTGCACGACTCCGAACGATTGGCCGGGCTGCTCGAGTCGGCCGGATACGTGCCTGCCGGGCAGGACGCCACCCCCGATGTGGTCGTGCTCAACACCTGCGCGGTGCGGGAGAATGCCGATAACCGGCTCTACGGCAACCTCGGTCAGCTCCGCCCGATCAAGAGCGAACATCCAGGGATGCAGATCGCCGTCGGCGGTTGCCTGGCTCAGAAAGACCGCGGCGAGATCATCCGGCGGGCGCCCTGGGTGGACGTGGTATTCGGCACCCACAACATCGGCTCACTGCCGGTACTGCTGGCGCGGGCCCGGCACAACGACGCTGCCCAGATCGAGATCGCCGAATCGCTGGAGGTGTTCCCCTCCGCGCTGCCGGCGAAGCGAGACTCGGCGCACTCCGCGTGGGTGTCGATCTCGGTGGGGTGCAACAACACCTGCACGTTCTGCATCGTGCCCGCCTTGCGCGGCAAGGAGGTCGACCGGCGGCCCGGGGACGTTCTCGCGGAGGTCCAGGCGCTGGTGGCCGAGGGTGTGCTCGAGGTGACCCTGCTGGGACAGAACGTCAACGCCTACGGGGTCGACTTCGGAAATCGGCGCGCATTCGGCGACCTGTTGCGGGCCTGCGGGAAGATCGACGGTCTGGAGCGGGTGCGTTTCACCTCGCCGCATCCCCGGGACTTCACCTCCGATGTCATCGACGCGATGGCGGCCACCCCGAACGTCTGCCACCAGCTGCACATGCCGTTACAGTCCGGTTCGGATTCGGTCCTGGCGGCGATGCGCCGGTCCTACCGCGCGCAGCGCTACCTCAAGATCGTCGAGGAGGTCCGGGCCGCGATGCCCGACGCGGCGCTGTCCACCGACATCATCGTCGGCTTCCCCGGTGAGACCGAGGCCGACTTCCAAGCCACCTTGGACGTGGTGGGTACAGCGCGCTTCGCGCAGGCGTTCACTTTCCAGTACTCGCGCCGTCCGGGCACGCCGGCTGCCGACATGGCCGGTCAGGTGCCCAAGCCGGTCGTGCAGGAGCGCTACGAGCGACTCGTCGCGCTCCAGGAGAGCATTTCCTGGGAGCTCAACCAGAACCTGACAGGTAGCGTGGTGGAGGTGCTGGTCTCCGAAGGTGAGGGCCGCAAGGACGCGGCCACTCGGAGGATGAGCGGCCGCGCCAGGGACGGTCGCCTGGTCCACTTCGAGCCGGGAGACAGTGAGATCCGGCCGGGTGATGTGGT
>CAVQVV010000021.1:0-22803 GCA_963717245.1 uncultured Actinomycetota bacterium
CTCGCTCTGGCGCTAGCAACCACGCCAGCAGCGCCTTCTGGGCGTGCAGCCGGTTCTCGGCCTCGTCCCACACCGCGCTGGCCGGCCCGTCGAGCACCTCATCGGTGATCTCAGCGCCCCGGTGCGCCGGCAGGCAGTGCAGCACCGTGACCTTTCTGGCGCCACCGCACGACGCGCGGTCCAGCAGCTCCGCGTTGATCTGCAGCGGCCGGAACGGGGTTAGCCGGTCGAGTCCGTCGCTCTCCTGTCCCATGGAGGTCCAGGTGTCGGTGACCAGCACATCGGCCCCGTCGACCGCCGCGCGGGGATCGGCGAGCACGGTGGCGCTCCCAGCGGTCTGCGCACCCCGGTGTTTGGCCGCGAGCAGCACCTCGGGCATCGGCTCGAATCCCTCCGGAGCGGCGATCCGCACGTGCAGCCCGGCGGTGGTGCCCCCGAGTAGCAGTGAATGCGCCATGTTGTTCGCCCCGTCGCCCAGGTAGGTCAGAGCGAGCCCGGCCAGGTGGCCGTGCCGCTCCCGGATAGTCTGCAGGTCAGCGAGCACCTGGCAGGGATGAAACTCGTCGGTGAGCGCGTTGACCACCGGCACCCGCGAGACACTAGCCATCGCTTCGATGCGGCATTGAGCGTAGGTCCGCCATACCACGGCGTCGGCGTAGCGGGACAGTATCCGCGAGGTGTCCTCGATGGTCTCCTCGCGACCGAGCTGCATCGTTCGGGCGTCAATGATCAGCGGGTGGCCGCCGAGTTGAGCAATGCCGATCTCGAAGGACAGCCGGGTCCGCGTCGAGCTCTTCTCGAAGATCACCGCGACGGATCGCGGGCCGGCCAGCGGGTGGCGACCTGACGGTTCCGCCTTGAACTCGTCAGCCAGGTCGAGGATCTCCCGCTGCTCATCCGGCGTGAGATCGTCATCACGCAAGAAGTGTCTGGGCCTGAAGTGTCTGGGCATCGGTTACCGCACCCCGTCCAGGATGGCTGGCAGCGCGCTGAGGAACTCGCGCGCCTGCGCCTCGGTGAGTACCAGCGGCGGGGCGAGCCGGATCCGATCGGGCACGGGCGGGTTGACCAGGAAGCCGGCCTCTCGTGCGGCGGTGGCGACCTGGGCGGAGACTGGTCGCGCGAGCCCAATCCCGATGAGTAGGCCAGCCTCGCTGACCGAGCTGACCAACGGGTGGTGGAGCGCCGTCACCTCGGCGGCGATCTGCTTACCGAGCCGGGCCACGTGGTCGAGCAAACCGTCCGCGGCGATCGTCCGGAGCACCGCCAGCGCTGCCGCACAGCAGATCGGGTTACCGCCCAACGTGCTGCCGTGCTGACCGGACTGCAGCAGGTGCGCGGCGGGTCCAATGCCGATACACGCACCGATCGGAAGGCCACCACCGAGACCCTTGGCGAGCGTCACCACGTCGGGGGTCACGCCTGCCGCCTGATGGGCGAACCAGCTACCGGTCCGGCCGATGCCGGTCTGGACCTCATCCAGCACCAGCAGTGCCCCGTGCGCCGCCGTGATCTCCCGAGCGGCCTGCAGGTAGCCCGCTGGGGGAATGATCACGCCATTCTCGCCTTGCACCGGCTCGAGGAACACCGCGGCGGTGTCCCCGTCGACGACCGCGTTCAGGGCTGCGGCATCGCCGTAGGGCACGAAGACCACACCAGGCGGCATCGGCTCGAAGGGATCCCGCTTGGCGGACTGACCGGTGAGCGCGAGCGCCCCCATCGTCCGGCCATGAAAAGCACCGTAGGCAGCGACCAGCTGAGGCCGTCCGGTGCGGCGAGCGATCTTGAATGCGACCTCGTTGGCCTCAGTGCCGGAGTTGCAGAACAGCACCCGTCCCGATCCGGTGGCGCCGAGCAGATCCAGCAACGTCTCGGCTAGCGCGATCGCCGGTTCGGTGAGGTACAGGTTGGAGACCTGCCCGAGGGTGTTGATCTGCTCGGTGACGGCGTGCACCACGGCGGGGTGAGCGTGGCCCAGCGCGTTCACCGCGACACCGCCGACGAGATCCAGGTAACGCCGGCCGTCGGTATCCCAGACTTCGGCGCCGGCACCACGGGCCAGCGCCAATGGCGGTGTGCCGTAGTTGGCCATCAGTGCGGCCTGCCAGCGCCGTTGCAAGTCCACAGTAGACATCAGGTCTCCATCTCGGGTAGCACCATCGTTCCTACTCCCTCGGTGGTGAACACCTTGAGCAGCACCGAGTGCGCCACCCGGCCGTCGATCACATGGGCCCGGGGCACTCCACCCCGGACGGCACGCAGGCAGGCCTCCATCTTCGGCACCATCCCAGCGGACAGCGCCGGTAACAGGGCCGCCAGCCGGTCCACCGTGATCTGGGACAGCAGGCTGGCGCGGTCAGGCCAGTCGGTGTAAAGGCCCTCGACGTCGGTGAGCACGACGAGCTTCGCGGCGCCCAAGGCGACGGCCAGCGCCGCGGCAGCGGTGTCCGCGTTGACGTTATGCACCACCCCGTCGGCGTCCGGAGCCAACCCGGAGACCACCGGGATACGCCCGGCGTTGACGATGTCGAGCACCGCGGCAGGGTTCACCGCAACCACATCGCCGACCAGGCCCACGTCGACCGGCTGGCCGTCCACGGTGGCGGTACGCCGGGCGGCGGTGAACAGGTGCGCGTCTTCCCCGGAGATGCCGACAGCCAACGGGCCGTGCGCGTTGATCAGCCCGACGAGCTCGCGACCCACCTGCCCGAACAGCACCATCCGCACCACGTCGATCGTCTCCGGCGTGGTAACCCGCAAGCCGCCGCGGAACTCCCCCGCGATGCCCAGCCGCTCGAACATGGCGTTGATCTGGGGGCCGCCGCCGTGCACCACGACCGGACGTATCCCAGCCAACCGGAGAAACACCATGTCCTGGGCGAACGCGCACTTCAGCTCGTCGTCGAGCATCGCATTGCCACCATATTTGATCACGACGGTGGTGCCGTGGAAGCGCTGTAACCAGGGCAGCGCCTCGGCGAGTACCGCAGCCTTGCGCCCCGCCGTGTCGATGCGGATGCTCGTCATGACGAGTACGCGCTGTTCTCCTCGACGTAGGCGTGCGAGAGGTCCGTGGTGAGGACAGTGGCCTGGTCCGCACCGAGGTGCAGGTCCACCTCCACGGCGATCTCGCGCCCAGACAGGTCCGCTGTGGAGCGATCCGCTGCCATCGCGCCGCCCTGGCAGAGCAGCACGCCGTTGATCCGGATGTCCAGGCTGTCGGCCCGCACGGCGGCCGGTGAGGCGCCCACCGCGACCGCGATCCGTCCCCAGTTGGGATCCGACCCGAAAAAGGCGGTCTTGACCAGGCTGTTCCGGGCGATTGCGCGAGCCGCGGTGAGCGCGTCGTCCTCCCCGGCCGCTCCGCGAACAGTGATCGAGATCTCCTTGGTGACACCCTCAGCGTCGGCCTGCAGACCCTTGACCAGCTGGCGGCAGACCTGCTGCACCGCAGCGGCGAACTCCGTCCGATCGGGCACTACCCCTGAGGCTCCGGAGGCCAGCAACAGCACGGTGTCGTTGGTCGAGCAGGCGCCGTCGATGTCCAGGCGATCGAATGTCTGGGTTGTGGCGCCGCGCAACACCGCGTCCAGGGTGGACTCGTCCACGGCGGCGTCGGTGGTGAGCACGGACAGCAGGGTGGCCAGGCTGGGCGCGATCATGCCGGCGCCCTTGGCGAACCCGCCCACCGTCCAGCCCGCGCCGGTGACCGCAGCCTGTTTGGGGACCGTGTCAGTGGTCAGCACCGCGGTGGCGGCGGCCAGACCGGCTTCCGGAGTCGCGGCTAATCCGGCCGCGGCTTTGTCGACCCCTGACAGCACTGCGTCCAGCGGCAGCCGCTCGCCGATCAACCCCGTGGAGCAGACCGCGATCTCGATGGCTCCGCAGTCCAGCACGGTGGCGACCCGCTCGGCGGTGGCGTGGGTGTCCTGGAACCCGCCGGGGCCGGTGCAGGCGTTGGCTCCGCCGGCGTTGAGTACCACCGCGCGCAGCCGCCGCTCGGTGAGCACCTGTGCCGACCACAGCACCGGCGCCGCCTTGACCTGGTTGCGGGTGAATACCCCGGCGGCCGCTGCGGCCGGTCCGTCATTGACCACCAGTGCCAGATCCAGCCCGCCGCTGGCCTTGATGCCGGCGGCGATCCCCGCTGCCCGGAACCCGGCCGCTGCGGTGACGCTCATCGCGTTGTCCCCTTTCTCATGGGGCGATTCCCCAGGCTGGAAGACCGGTGATTTCGGGAAGGCCCAGCGCCAGGTTGAGACACTGCACTGCGGCTCCGGCAGTGCCCTTGGTGAGGTTGTCGACCGCACCCACAACAACCAGCCGCCTGGCTTCGACGTCCACCGCGACCTGCAGCTGCACGGAGTTGGATCCGTGCACGGCTGCGGTGGCCGGCCAGCGACCTGCTGGCAGCAGATGGACGAACGGCTCCGCATCATATGCGGCGTGATATGCGCTTCGGGCCGTCTCGTCGTTGATGGCCGGTCTTAGTACTGCGGTGCAGCTGGCCAGAATCCCGCGGGGCATCGGCGCCAGCACCGGGGTGAACGACACCGTGACGGGCTGGCCGGCGGCGCCAGCAAGATTTTGAATGATTTCCGGGGTGTGCCGGTGCTCGCCGGCCATCCCGTAGACACTGGCGGAGCCCATCACTTCGGAGGCCAGCAGGTGGGGTTTGAGGGCACGCCCGGCGCCCGACGTGCCGGATACCGCGGTCACCACGACCTCGGGTGCGATAAATCCGGCCGCGAGTGCCGGAGCCAGCGCGAGGCTGATCACCGTCGGATAGCAGCCGGGTACCGCGATACGACGGGCTCCGAGCAACTTCTCCCGAGCTCCTGGCAGCTCGGGCAACCCGTAGGGCCAGGTCCCGGCGTGGTCGCCGCCGTACCAGCGCTGCCAGGCCGCCGAATCCGCAAGCCGGTGATCGGCACCGCAGTCGATCACCACGGTGTCTTCTGGTAGCTGAGCCGCCAGCGCAGCGGAGTGGCCGTGCGGCAGCGCGAGGAACACCGCGTCGTGTCCGGCCAACCGCTGTGCGGTGGTGTCGGCCAGGATGCGCTCGGCGAGCGGGACAAGGTTCGGGTGGTGCTCGCCCAGACTACTTCCGGCGTTGCCGGCCGCCGTCAGCTCACCGATCTCGATCAGCGGGTGGCCCAGCAGCAGTCGGAGCAGCTCACCACCTGCGTACCCACTCGCCCCCGCCACCGCGACCCTGAACACCATCCGCATGATTATGCATTATTGTGAAACTTCATTCAAGGCGCATGCGACGTTTCTCTCGGCCGTCTGGCCTGTGATCACGGTTTGTGTGCAGGGCGCGACATATTTTGTCGTCGCAGGCACCCAAACAGTGATCAGCGCGTGTGCACAGAACGACTCCGCCGCATCAGCGCGCCCGACATATCGGGACGTGCAGGTTACGAGCGAAGCGTGGCACCGTGTGTCTCTACGGCGGCGGTGACCGCTGCGTCGCGGGCGGCGGTGGCTTCGGCGGCGGTGAGGGTGCGGTCGGGGGCACGGAATCGCAGCGCGAAGGCCAGTGACCGCTTGCCTGCACCGATCTGGTCGCCGGTGTAGACGTCGAACAGGCGCACGTCCTCCAGGAGCTCCCCGGCACCCCGGCGCAGCGTGGCGGTCAGCTCAGCGGCCGGCACGGTGGCGTCCACCACGAGCGCGACGTCTTGCAGCACCGGCGGGTAGGGCGACACCACGGGCGAGGGGCGGCGATCAGCCAGCGGTAGCGCGTCAAGATCTAGCTCCATCGCACAGGTCCGCGGCGGCAGGCCGAGCGCTTCGATCACCGCGGGGTGCAGCTCGCCGGCATGCCCCACCGCGCGGCCGTTCACTTGCAGCTGCGCGCACCTGCCCGGGTGCCAGGGCGGGGTCTCGACGGCGCACACCACGAGGTCGATGCCGGCGGCGTAGCCGACCAGTCGCGCGGCCTGCACCGCGTCGGTCCAGGCTGCCGCACGGCCAGGGCCCCACCAGCCCAGACGCTCCCTCTGCCCGGCGAGCACGACGCCGACGTGCAGCGGCTGCGTCGGTAGCGCACTGATCAGCGCGGCGACCTCGGCGTCACTGGGTCGGCCGAGCACCCCGGGATCGGGCATCGCAGCGGCGTTGGCGTCCGGCTGCACGACCGGGGCGATTCCATAGAGCGCCACCTCGCGCTGCCCCCGGGCGACGTTGCGGACCAGGACCTCGAGCAGGCCGGGCAGCAGCGTGGTGGCCAGCTGGTCGCGATCGGACTCCAACGGATTGAGCAGCGCGACGGTGCGCCGCCGGGGATCATCCGCAGTCAGGCCGAATGCGTCCCAGGTTCCGGCTGAGACGAACGGGCTGGGCAGCACTTCCACATAGCCGGCCCCGGCCAGCGCTCGCGAGATCGTGCGCCGGCGGCGCTGCGTGACGGTGAGCCCGCGTCCAGGCGGTGCCGGCGGGAGTTCGGAGGGATGGTGTCGTATCCCTCCAACCGCAACACCTCCTCAACGAGGTCCGCGGGCTGGGTCAGGTCCGGACGCCAGGACGGCGGGGCGACGGTCACGGTGGTGGTGCCATCGGCACCGCCCACGTGCAGCGCGCAACCGATCTGGGACAGCCGGCGAACTGTCGCGCCGCGCTCATAGGTTCGTCCGGCCACCCGATCCGGCAGGTCGATCGGCATCACCACGGAACCCCGCACTGCGGGGGTGCCGACGTCGGTGCGACCCGGCGCGATCTCCCCGCCGCCGTAGCGGGTGAGCAGCGTCGCGGCGAGTTCGGCGGCGACCGGCGGCAGCGCAGGATCCACCCCGCGCTCGAAGCGCCGCGCCGCCTCGCTGGGCAACTTGTGGCGCCGGGCTGCGCGGGCGACCGAGGCCGGGTCCCAGATCGCCGCCTCCAGCAGCAGGCTGGTGGTCTGCGGCCCGATTTCAGTGCTCTCCCCGCCCATCACGGCTGCCAGCGACACCGGTCCACTGCTGTCACAGATCACCATGTCGTCCGGATCCAGTTCCCGGCAGATCCCGTCCAGCGTGGTGAGCTTCTCGCCCTCAGCGGCCCGGCGTACGACGAGGTCGCCGTCGAGCTTCGCGGCATCGAAGGCGTGCATCGGCTGTCCGAGCTCGAGCATCACGTAGTTGGTGACGTCGACGGCGAGCGAGATCGGCCGGATGCCGGCCGGCTGTAGCCGCCGGCGCATCCACCAGGGCGACGCGGCAGCGGGTCGAGGTCCGACACCTGGCGGGCCACGGAACCGGCGGCAGCCCGCGCATCCGCGATGGTACCGGCCGGCCTGACACTGTCGACCCGGGCACCTCGCGCAGCGCAGGGTCGACATAGTCAACGTCGAACGCGGTGGCCAACTCGCGCGCTAGCCCGCGCATCGACAAGCAGTAACCGCGGTCGGGAGTGACTCGCCAACTCGATCACGGCGTCCTCGAGGCCCAGCACCGTCAGCGGCGGTGTCCCCGGGGCCGGCGGCATCGGCGGTCAGCACGATGATGCCGTCGTGGTCGTCGCCGATGCCGCAGCTCGCGGACCGAGCAGATCATCCCGTCGGAGAGTGGCCGTAGGTCGGTGCGCGCGGCGATCGCGAAGCCGCCTGGCAGCACAGTGCCGGGCAGCGCGATGCACCACCTTGTCGCCGACCGCGAAGTTGCGTGGCGCCGCAGACGATGCCGCGCGGCGCCGGCCTCCCCGACGTCGACCTGGCAGTAGCGGATGGGCTTCTTGAAACCGGTCAGCTCCTCGATCTTCAGCACCCGGCCCACGACGAGCGGTCCGCTGACCGGCCCGGGCCGGTGGATCTCCTCGACTTCGAGACCCGGCCCGCACGAAGGCGTCGGCCAATCTCCGCCGACGGTGGACCTTCGGGGAGCGCGACGTATCGCGCAGCCAGACACGGGAATGCGCATGCCTCAGGCCTCCATTCCGAAAGCGCGGGTGAAGCGGACATCGCCCTCGACCATGTCACGCATGTCGGCGATGCCGTTGCGGAACTGCAGGGTGCGCTCGATGCCCATCCCGAAGGCGAAGCCGGAGTACACGTCTGGATCGATGCCGCAGGCACGCAGCACATGCGGATTGACCATGCCGCAGCCGCCCCACTCCACCCAGCCCGGGCCGCCCTTCTTCTCCGGGAACCAGACGTCGATCTCGGCGCGAGGGTTCGGTGAACGGGAAGAACGAGGGCCGCAACCGGGTCCGCGAGGTCGGCGCCGAACATCGCTCGCGGCGAAGTGGTCCAGCGTGCCCTTGCAGATGCGCCATGGTCATGCCCCTGTCGACCGCCAGGCCTTCGACCTGGTGGAAGACCGGGGTGTGCGTGGCGTCCAGCTCGTCGGTGCGGTACGACCCGGCCCGGGCAGACGACGTAGATCGGCGGCTCGCGCTCCAGCATGGTCCGGATCTGCACCGGTGAGGTGTGCGTGCGCAGCACCAGGCCGGATCCCTCCGGGCGCCACGTAGAAGGTGTCCTGCATGGTGCGGGCGGGGTGGTCGGGGCCGAAGTTGAGCGCGTCGAAGTTGAACCATTCGGCCTCGAGCTCCGGGCCCTCGGCGACCTCGTATCCCATGGCGACGAAGATGTCGGCGATGCGGTCGCATCAGCGCCGTGATCGGGTGCCGGGCGCCGCGCGGGAGGCGGTCCCACGGCAAGGTGACGTCGACGGCCTCTTCCCGCAGCGTCCTGGCATCCCGCTCGACGCCTAGCGCGGCGCGGCGCTGGTCGAAGGCCGACTGCACCGCCGTGCGGCTGTGGTTGAGCCGCTTGCCGGCCTCGGCGCGGGCTTTGGGCGGCAGTGCACCGATCTCGCGCCGGGCGGTCAGCAGCGGCGATCGGTCGCCGAGGTGCGCGGGCTTGACCGCGGCGAGTTCCTCGAGGTCAGCGGCTTGGGTGAAGGCCTTCTCGGCGTCCTCGACGGCCTGCGCCAGCGCTTCGGGCGTCAGCGCGGCGACCTGCTTGGGGTCGTAGGCGTCATTGGGTCCAGACATAAGGTGCGAACTCCTGGCTTGCGGCGGGCCGCGACGTCGGGCGCCTGCAGTGCCGATATTCGGTCAGTTCTGATCCGATCTTAGGTGATCGGTTCGGAAGCACCGCGCCGACGGTGCGCCCGCGCGCTGGCGTAGAGGCAAACCGCCGCGGCGGCGGCGAGGTTGAGGCTCTCCGCTCGCCCATGCAGCGGGACGGCGACGGCATGGTCAGCAGCCGCGAGTAGCTCGCGGTCCAGCCCGTGCGCCTCGTTGCCGAACAGCCACGCGGTGGGCGCCGCCAGCACTCCGCTGTCGACCACATCGTCGAGGTCACGGCCGGTGCCGGCATCGGCCGCCAGCACCTGCAGCCCGGTCTCCCGGCACGCGGCGATGGCCCGCTGCGGATCGGGCTCCACCCCCACGGCGAGGTGAAACAGGCTGCCGGTGGAGGCCCGAACGCATTTGCCGTTGTGCGGGTCGACGGCGTCCCCGGTGAATACAACCGCGCCCGCGCCGGCCGCGTCGGACACCCGGATCACCGTGCCCGCATTGCCCGGGTCGGCGACCCCGGCCAGTACCGCGACCAGCCGGGTGCCGCGCAGCGCATCCGCCGCGGGCCGCCCGAGCGTGGCGCAGACCGCCACGATGCCTTGCGGGGTCGCCGTTTCGGACAATCCAGCGGCGGCGCGCTCCGTGATCAGGGATACCCGAGCGCCGGAAGCCTCGAACAGCTCGGCATGCCGGCCAGCGGCGCGCTCGGTGATGAACAGCTCCAGCACCGATCCATCTTCCAGGGCCTCGCGTACGGCCTGGATGCCCTCGATCAGGAACCTGCCGGCTCGCTCCCGTTCCCGGCGCCGGAGCAACCCACGCGCGGCCGCCACCCGGGGAGTCCGCTCAGTGTATGGACCGTCGGGCTGAACAGCGTCGGCTGCGCTCAGGCGGCGTCGCCGTCCTGCGCCACTGGAGCGCTCGCTCCCCGGCTACTCGGCATGTTGGCCTTGGCGATCTCGACCAGCGCGGTGAATGCGGTGGGGTCGGAGACGGCGAGCTCGGCGAGGTTCTTGCGATCTACCTCGACCTCCGCAATGCGCAGACCCTGAATCAGCCGGTTGTAGGTCATCCCGTTCTGCCGTGCGGCGGCGTTGATCCGGGTGATCCAAAGCTGGCGGAAGTCACCTTTGCGGGCCCGTCGATCGCGGTAGGCGTACTGCATCGAGTGGAGAATTTGTTCTTTAGCCTTGCGGTACAGCCGGGAGCGCTGGCCGCGGTAGCCGCTGGCGGCCTCCAGAGTCGTGCGGCGCTTCTTGTGGGCATTGACCGCTCGCTTGACGCGTGCCACTGGTTTGTCCTGTCGGTCTCGGGGGCGACTCGTCGCCCAGGGTCGGTGAGCGGCGGGTTAGAGCCCGAGCAGCCTGCGGATCCGCTTGGCGTCCGGCTTGGCCACCTCGACTACACCGTCGAGTCGACGGGTGACCCTGGAGGATTTCTTCTCCAACAGGTGGCGTTTACCGGCACGCTGGCGCAGCAACTTGCCGGCAGCGGACACTTTCACGCGCTTCGTGGTGCCCCGATGGGTCTTGTTCTTCGGCATGTCCGTCCTCGTCCTGCCACCTCAGTGGGGCGGCGGTGAATGTGGCGGCCCAGACGGGCTGCCCAGTCTCCTGCACTGTCACGACCCAGACCGTTACTCCACTGTTTGCTCCACCGGCTCGGTCGAGCTGCGATCGTCCTTGACTCCCTTTGGCTTGTTGCGATGCGGAGCCAGCACCATCGTCATGTTCCGGCCATCCTGCTTGGCGGAGGTCTCCACGAAACCAAGCTCCGCGACGTCGTTGGACAGCCGTTGCAACAACCGGTAGCCCAGCTCCGGCCGGGACTGCTCGCGACCCCGGAACATGATGGTGACCTTCACTTTGTGTCCCGCGTCGAGGAACCGCACGACATGACGCTTCTTCGTCTCGTAGTCGTGGGCGTCGATCTTGGGGCGGAGCTTTTGTTCTTTGATGACCGTCATCTGCTGATTGCGGCGGGACTCACGAGCCTTCTGCGCGGTCTCGTACTTGAACTTGCCGAAGTCCATGAGCTTGCAGACCGGTGGGCGAGCCTGCGCCGCAACCTCTACCAGGTCAAGGTCGGCTTCCTGAGCTAGTCGAAGGGCGTCCTCGATACGGACGATCCCGACCTGCTCGCCATTCGGACCAACTAACCTGACCTCAGGAACGCGGATGCGATCATTGATGCGTGTCTCGACGGTGATGTGGCCTCCTCGGTCGTCATACTCACGGCGCGACCGAGCGTGTGGGCCGCCGTGCCCACTGAGGCACCCCGGACGCAACGCGGCCCCACATGCCTCCTGGCGTGCGGGGCCCGCAGATCCGACCGATCGACGCGCGAGTGTGGGTCATCACTCGACGTAACGCCGGAAGCCCCGTAGGGATTCCGGGACCGGACCCGGCCACCTCGCGGCGGTTCGGGTGGGAGCGCGGGCTCCACTTGCTGCTTCCGCCGGAGCGAAAGCTGGTCGCGCAGACAGAGTAACAGACGTCACGATTAACAGGTCACTACATCAGCACGTCAGAGGCCCAAGGGCCGGCCGGCGCGCGTGCTCACTGTCGCTATGAACCTGCGGCGACGGTGGCGCGCCGCCGCGGCGGCGGCGTGTGTTGTACGTCCACGACGGTGCGCAGGAATTGGCCGGTGTAACTGGCGTCGATGGCGGCGACCTGCTCTGGGGTGCCCTCGGCGACTACGTGACCGCCGGCCGCGCCACCTTCTGGGCCCATGTCGATCACCCAGTCCGATGATTTGACCACATCGAGGTTGTGCTCGATGACGATGACGGTATTGCCCTTGTCGGCCAGCTCATTGATGACGCCGAGCAGTTTACGGATATCCTCGAAGTGCAGGCCGGTGGTGGGCTCGTCGAGCACGTAAACGGTTCGCCCGGTGGAACGCTTCTGCAACTCGCTGGCCAGCTTGACGCGCTGAGCTTCGCCTCCCGACAGCGTCGGTGCGGGTTGACCGAGCCGGACATAGCCCAAGCCGACGTCCACCAGCGTTTTCAGGTGCCGGTGGATCGCCGTGATCGGCTCGAAGAACGTCGCCGCTTCCTCGATCGGCATATCGAGCACCTCAGCGATGGTCTTGCCCTTGTAGTGCACTTCGAGGGTCTCCCGGTTGTACCGTGCACCGCCGCAGACCTCGCATGGGACGTACACGTCGGGGAGGAAGTTCATCTCGATCTTGATGGTGCCGTCTCCGGCGCAGGCCTCGCAGCGGCCGCCCTTGACGTTGAAGGAGAACCGCCCAGGCTGGTAACCGCGGACCTTCGCCTCGGTGGTGGCGGCGAAGAGCTTGCGGATCCGGTCGAACACGCCGGTATAGGTGGCCGGGTTGGATCGCGGGGTACGCCCGATCGGTGACTGATCGACTCTGACCAGCTTGTCGACGTGCTCCAGACCGGTGACCCGGGTGTGCCGTCCGGGCACCTGACGGGCTCCGTTGAGCCGGTTCGCCAGCACCGTCGCGAGGATGTCGTTGACCAGCGTGGATTTACCCGAGCCGGACACCCCGGTGACCGATACCAGGCAGCCGAGCGGGAAGGACACGTCGATGTCGTGCAGGTTGTGCTCGCGTGCTCCGACCACGGTCAGCCGTCTGGAGCGGTCCACCCGGCGCCGGATCGCTGGCACCGGGATGCTCCGCCGGCCCGACAGGTAGGCGCCGGTGATCGAGGTGTCGTGCCGTTCCAGCTCATGGAAGGGGCCGCTGTGTACGACCTGACCGCCGTGCTCCCCCGCTCCGGGACCGATGTCGACGACCCAGTCGGAGGCGCGGATGGTGTCCTCATCGTGCTCGACCACGATCAGCGTGTTGCCCAGATCCCGCAACCTGGTGAGGGTGGCCAGCAGCCGGTGGTTGTCCCGCTGGTGCAGGCCGATCGAGGGCTCGTCGAGCACGTAGAGCACTCCGACCAACCCTGAGCCGATCTGGGTGGCCAACCGGATCCGCTGCGCCTCACCCCCGGACAGCGTGGCTGAGGCGCGGTCCAGGGACAGGTAGTCCAGGCCGACGTCGAGCAGGAAGTGCAGCCGGGCCTGGATCTCCTTGAGCACCGCGCCGGCGATCATCGCTTGCCTGGTGTCCAGCTGTAGGCCGTCGAGGAAGGCCGTGGCGTCGCGGACCGACAGTGCGGACACGTCAGCGATCGACTTCTTGCCCTCGGTGGTGTGCGACAGCGTGACGGCGAGGATCTCCGGCTTGAGCCGGGTGCCACGGCAGGCTGGGCACGGCACCTCACGCATGTAGCCGTCGTACTTCTCCCGCATGTACTCCGACTCGGTCTGGTTCATCCGGCGCTCGAGGAAGGGCAGGACACCCTCGAAGGCGGCGTAGTAGGAGCGCTCGCGGCCGTAGCGATTGCGGTACCGGACATGCACCTGCACGTCGGAGCCGTGCAGCACGGCCTTCTGGGCGCTGGCCGGCAGCCGTCGCCACGGCATGTCCATCCGGAAGCCAACGGTCTCGGCGAGCGCCTCCAGCAGCCGCTGGAAGTACTCGGCGGTCTGCCCGGTGGACCACGGCGCGATCGCCCCCTCGGCCAGCGACAACTCCTCGTCGGGCACCACCAACTCGGGGTCGACTTCCTTGCGCACCCCGATCCCGGTGCACTCCGGGCAGGCGCCGTAGGGCGAGTTGAACGAAAACGAGCGTGGCTCGAGATCGTCGACGCCGATGGGGTGGCCGTTCGGGCAGGCCATCCGCTCGGAGAACCGTCGCTGCCGGTGCGGGTCGTGCTCGTCGCGGTCGACGAAGTCGAGCACGACCAGGCCGTCGGCCAGCCGCAGCGCGGTTTCCACCGAGTCGGTGAGCCGTTGCTTGGCACTGTCCTTGACCGACAGCCGGTCCACCACCACCGAGATGTCGTGTTTGTCCTGCTTTTTGAGCCTGGGCGGCTCCGTCAATGAATAGACGTGGCCATCGACAAGCACTCGGGAGTACCCCTGGGACTGCAGCTCGGCGAACAGATCGACGAACTCGCCCTTGCGGGTCCGCACCACGGGCGCCAAGACCTGGAACCGCGTGCCGGGATCCAGCGCGAGTACCTGGTCGACGATCTGCTGTGGGGTCTGCCGGGAGATTGGCTCGCCACACATCGGGCAATGCGGCTCCCCGGCGCGGGCGTAGAGCAGGCGCAGGTAGTCGTGCACCTCGGTGATGGTCCCGACGGTGGAGCGGGGGTTGCGGCTGGTGGACTTCTGATCGATCGACACCGCCGGCGACAGGCCCTCGATGAAGTCGACATCGGGCTTGTCCATCTGACCGAGGAACTGGCGCGCGTAGGCCGATAACGACTCGACATACCGGCGCTGGCCCTCCGCGAAGATGGTGTCGAAGGCGAGGCTGGACTTGCCCGAACCGGACAGCCCGGTGAACACGATGAGGCTGTCGCGGGGCAGGTCGAGATCAACGTTGCGCAGGTTGTGCTCCCGCGCCCCCCGCACGACGAGTCGATCAGCCACCTGGCTCCCTTCGGATCCGGCCTGTCGCAGACTTTGACGCCCACATCCATGCTATGCGCCTGGTCTGACAGAACCGGCCTCGCGGTGCGGCCGCCCGCGCATTACGGTCGGCAATTGTGGACATTCTCGCGGACTACGACGGTGCGGTCGAACCAGGCGGGTCGCCGCAGCAGCGGACGCTCGACGAGCTGACTGTGACGAAAATCTCGGTCGGGCCGATGGACAACAATGCCTACCTGCTGGTCTGCCGGAGTACCGGCGAGGCGCTCTTGATCGACGCGGCCAATGAGGCGGAGCGGCTCATGGACCTGCTGGGCCATGGTCCGCACCGGCCCGACCTGCGCACGATCGTCACCACTCATCGGCACGGCGACCACTGGCAGGCCCTCGGTGCTGTCGCCGGCGCCACCGGCGCGCAGACCGTCGCCCATCCGATCGACGCCCCGGAGTTGCCGGTGCCGCCAGACGTCCTGGTGGCCCATGGAGACACCGTCGCTGTCGGCCAGGTTGTGCTCGACGTGATCCACCTGCGGGGCCACACCGCCGGCTCAATTGCCCTGCTGCACCGGGACGTCGACGGCACCCCGCACCTGTTCACCGGTGATTCGCTGTTCCCCGGCGGTCCGGGACGGACAACCAACCCCACTGACTTCACCAGCCTGATGGATGACCTCCAGGCGCGGGTGTTCGACGAGCTTTCCGACGAGACGTGGTTCTACCCAGGCCACGGCAAGGACTCCACCCTCGGGGCCGAACGGCCGCACCTCGCAGAGTGGCGCGCACGAGGCTGGTGACTTCGGCCTCCATGACCACCCACCGTCCGGCCAGGTAACCACTGCGCGAGCGTCTAGATAACCACGTACTGGGCGTCCCGCCCGGGCGTGCGCCGTCGAGTGGACGTGGACTGCGTCCGCCGATGCACTCCTGACCCAGCTCTCGCTTGCCGGGGCGCGCCACGAGGCCATGCGTCACGTCGGATTCCGTCTCACCGGACCACGGAGCGTGACCGCGATCCGCGCGGTTCGATAGCTCTTACCCGGGGAGAATGCACGCGCCGTGCCCGGTATCGTAGTTTTTCGAGCAGACGTTGATGTTTCCATGGGGGCACGCCGGGGGGCGAGAGTACTGGCTGGTTCGGCTAAGGAGCGTTGTGAGCACCATCGCGGGTTTCGTTGGCGGATCGGGCATTCCTGAGAAGCCTTCGGTCGATGGACTGGAGGCTACGTGGGCCCAGCGATGGGCCGAGCGAGGGGTGTACCGCTTCGACCGGAGCCGGTCGCGGGACGAGGTGTACTCGATCGACACGCCGCCGCCGACTGTGAGCGGCTCCTTACACGTGGGCCACGTATTCAGCTACACGCACGCCGACATCCTCGCCCGGTACAAACGTATGCGCGGCTACGAGGTCTTCTACCCGATGGGCTGGGACGACAACGGCCTGCCCACCGAGCGGCGGGTGGAGAACTACTTCGGTGTTCGGTGCGATCCCACGCTGCCCTACAACCCAGCTTTCACCCCGCCCGGCGCGCAGGCCAAGGAACGGGTGCTGTGCTCGCGCCGCAACTTCGTGGAGCTGTGCCACCAGCTCACCGCTACCGACGAGCAGGCGTTCGAGCACCTGTGGCGGATGCTGGGCTACTCAGTGGACTGGGATCTGACCTACACCACGATCAGCGACCTGAGCCGGAAGACCTCCCAACGCGTGTTCCTAGACCAAGTGGCCGCTGGCCAGGCGTACCAGGCCGAGGCGCCGATCATGTGGGACACCACGAACGAGACCGCGGTGGCCCAAGCCGAACTGGAGGATCGGGAGGTCGCAGGCGCATTCCACCGGTTACGTTTCGACGACATCGAGATCGAAACCACCCGTCCCGAGCTGCTGCCCGCGTGCGTCGCCCTGGTCGCGCACCCGGATGACGAGCGTTACGCGGGCCGGTTCGGGCAGACCGTACACACCCCGCTGTTCGATGTAGAGATCCCGATCCTCGCGCACCGGCTCGCGGACCCTGACAAGGGTTCCGGGATCGCCATGATCTGTACATTCGGTGACGTCACCGACGTCATCTGGTGGCGCGAGCTGGGGTTGGCCCTCCGACCGATCACCACCCGCAACGGCCGGATCCAACACGCCCCGCCAGAAGGTGTCCCGCAGAACGCGGCGTGGGACGCGCTAGCCGGGCGGACGCTCAAGCAGGCGCGCCAGATCATCGTCGACCTATTGCGCGGGTCCGGTGCGCTGGTCGGCGAGCCACGGTCGATCACCCACGCGGTTAAGTTCTACGAGCGCGGCAAGCACCCGATCGAGATCGTCACCAGCAGACAGTGGTTTTTCACTCTGCTGGACCGACGCGAGGACTTCCTGCGCGAGATCAATGGCCTGCAATGGCTGCCCTCGTTCATGCGGAACCGCCTGGTCAGCTGGATCGAGGGGCTAAACAGCGACTGGCTGCTCAGCAGACAGCGGTTCTTCGGGGTGGCTATCCCGCTGTGGTATCCAGTGCGCGAGGACGGCAGCACCGACTACGAGCACCCCATCATGCCGTCGCCGCAGCAACTGCCCGTCGACCCCTCCAGCGACGTGCCAGCGGGTTACCAGGCCGACCAGCGTGGCGTACCGGGCGGCTTCGTTGGCGACCCGGATGTGCTCGACACCTGGGCGACCTCGTCGCTGACGCCGCAGATCATCGGGCACTGGAGCGATGACACCGACCTGTTCGGCCGAATCTTCCCGATGGACCTGCGCCCTCAGTCGCATGAGATCATCCGGACCTGGCTGTTCTACACCGTGGTGCGCTCGCTGTCCCAGTTCGACCAGTTGCCGTGGCGGTCGGTCCTCATATCAGGTTGGGTCCTCGATGCCGATCGCAAGAAGATGTCCAAGTCCAAGGGCAACGTCACCACACCGATGCACCTGGTCGAGCGGTACAGTTCCGACGCACTGCGGTACTGGTCGGCGAACGGCCGACCCGGCACCGATACGGCGTTCGACGAGAGCCAGCTCAGGGTGGGCAGGCGTCTGGCGGTCAAGGTGCTCAACGCCAGTAAGTTCATCCTGACCCAAGTCGACGGGACGGTCGAGCGCGACTCGTCAATCATTACCGAGCCCCTCGACCTAGCGGCCCTGGGTGCGCTGGAGAACCTGGTCACCGAGGTCACCGAGGCCTACGAGGCCTACGACTACACCCGCGCGCTCGGGCTGACCGAAACCTACTTCTGGTCGTTCTGTGACGACTACCTCAAGCTCGTCAAGGAGCGGTCGTATGGCATGGTCGAGGGGGTCGCCCCGGCCTCCGTGGCCAGCGCCCACGCCACGCTAAGAATCTTGCTGTCGGTGCTGCTCCGCCTGTTCGCGCCGGTGCTTGTGTTCGCCACCGAAGAAGCGTGGTCCTGGCACTCTGACGGCAGCGTGCACCGCGCGCCGTGGCCCACCGTGCCGCTGGCGGCAGGCGTCCAGGCCGGTGACCCGCTGGTGACCGAGATGGTATCGACAGTGCTCGGGGAAATTCGCAAGACGAAGTCCACTGCGAAGCGGTCGATGAAGACTCCGGTCACTCGACTCATGGTGACCGACACGGAGCCGCGGCTGGCGGCCTTGCGGTTGGCCGCGCCGGACCTGCTACGGGCCGGCAAGGTCGCGGAGGTCGACTACAAGGAGGCGGACGAGTTCGCCGTTACCGTCGAACTCGAACCGGAACCGTCAGCCCAAGCGGCATCGCCCAATACCGCCGGCGACGACGAGTCAGCTTCCGCCTGAGTGTCCGCACCTCGACCGGGAGCCTGTCGAACAGCAGCTTGGGTGTGCCGGTCGAGTGGCAGCAACTGGCGAGGGCCGCCGTCTACATACCGTTGCCCCCGGCCGTGAAGTCATGGCGGTCGCGCCGCCAGCGGCTCATTCTGCCGGTGTGACGTGGGGATTCAGGCAACAACCTCCTGCTATCGCATGAGGTGAGTCGGGAGCAGTTGCGCGTCTACCTCAGCTACTCGGGGTCGAAGTTGCTGGGAACGGCGTGCAACAGCTATGGGGCGCGCAGAATGAGCGGCGCGCCCGCTGCGTCGGCGAGTTGGCGCAAGGCCGCCGGATCGTCCGTCACGACGGGCGCCCCCAGCCGCACCGCGGTGACCACGACCACCGCGTCGACGATGTCGGACGTCTGGGCCCGACCGCATGCAACGCCGGCTGCCTTCCCAGTCCGCTCGCCGGTCGGTGCCACGTCACAGCCGGCGAGTACCCGACTCAACAACGCCTGGCCAGGCGACCCGCGCCAGACCTGCGCTAGCACAACGTCCGGTACGATCGGATCAATCTCGGCGGCAAGGATTTCCCGGTGCATCGCCAGAAATCTTCGGCGCCCACGCTCGGCAGCGATCAACGCGCCAGCGTCATAGATGATGTTGGGCAAGTCAGCCCGCAGCGCCGACGTCCAGCAAGCCCAGCTCGCGCAACGTCCGGCGGGCTTGCTCTCGCTCCTCGTGGGTAAAAGCGCCGTGCTCGGCCTCGTATTCGTCCATTGCTCGCAATCCCGCCTGCCGCCTGGCAATGCTGCCGACGGTCCGTTCCACCCAGCCCGACACGCTCATGCCGGCGTCCGACGCTGCCTTACGCACAGCCGCGGCGGATTCCGCCGACAGCGACACCGACAGTCGTTCCGCAACCATGGCGACAAGCGTAGCACGACAGTATTACGAATTATTCTCAGCGTCGCTCGTGCTGGATGCGGCACTCTTGCCATCCCCATTTGCGGCTGGAGGGGTGTGCGTTGCGGCTGGGGGGGTGTGCGTCGCGGCTGGCTTGGTCGTCGCCTTGGCAATGACAAGATCGACCGTGCTGCCCGACCGGACTGCAGTACCCGCCTTGGGGTCCGTTCGCAACACCGTCCCGGCCGGTTTGTCTGGGCTCGCCGCCTCGGTCACCGACCCCACCCTTAACCCGCTGTTCACCAGCTCGCGCTTGGCCGACGCCTCCTTCAAGCCGACCACATTGGGCACGCGGGGCTCGGCCACAACAAGATCGACGGTGCTGCCAGGCCACAGCGCGACACCCGCCCTCGGATCGGTTCGCAGTACCGTCCCGGCCGGTTTGCCTGAGGACCCCTCCTCGCGAACCCACCCGACCCGCAGCCCGTTGTCCGCCAGCGCCCGCCGCGCGCGGTACTGGTCAAAACCGACGACGTCGGGAACCGGACGCAACGCCGGGGCCGGAGGCGGCTGCACGACGGGAGGGGGCACCACAACAACTGGAGGTGGCACCACAACGGGAGGGGGCACCACAATCGGAGCAGGCACCACTACCGCCGCAGGCGGTACTGGAGCAGGCGCGACAACGGGAGGGGCCTGCTGCGCTGCGGGGGCTTCGGGAGCCGCAGGGGGATCTTGAGCTGCAGACGGCTGCACGGCTGGCGACGGCGTGACGGCGGGCGGTGAACTTGCGAGCGTCAGAGTCACCCCACCGCCTTGGTCCAGCTTCTGCCCCGCGGACGGGTCGGTCCGCAGCACTGTTCCTGGCACCTGCGCAGCAACCTGGTCAGTGGTCGCCTGGACCTTCAGTCCCATGTCCTTGAGAAGGGCCTCGGCATCGACCCGTGACATGCCGACCAAGCTCGGAACTGCGACTTGCGGCTGCTGCGCGGCGACCACCCAGAGCACAAGCACGACGACGAGCGCCATGACCAGGCCGGCTCCGGCGAGCATGATCCCACCGGAACCGCCGTTCCCACGGTCAATCCACTGGCGCGGGTTCCGCCATTTTTCGGCGGTACCCTGTCGCTGCGTCGTGGCTGCGCGCTCGTCAACCAACGTCATGGCTGCTCCCTCGTCGATATCTCCTTAATCGAAACTGGAGACAGCTTTAACAAGGCGTCAATCAGGCATCACCCGGATGGCCCAACCGCCCGATTACCGCGTGAAGATCAGGATCAGGACGATCGTCACCACGGCCGAGAGGAGCAACGAGCCGACGCAGCCCAATCGGTTCGAGAAGAAGAAGAACATCTGGTCACTTCCTTGCCCGGGCTATCGGTCGCGGCCTGAGGCATTGGAGTACCCCGTGATGAACAGTTCAGGCAGCGGAGATTCCGGAGACGACGCCCTCATCGTGCAACCGCCCGATCTCGGCCCCGGACAGGCCGAGGACCCCGGCGAGGATCTCATCGGTGTGCTGGCCGAGCCCGGGCGCAGGCGCCGCCGGTACCCGTGCCACTGCGGAGAAGTCGAGCGGCGAGCCGGGCGTGAGGTACGTGCCGATGCCGGGCTGATCGACCTCGGCGAACATGGGGTTAGCGAGCGAGCACCGTGGATCGGTGCTGACCATCTCAGCGAAGGTCCGGTACGGGCCCCAGCACACGTTGTGCGCGTCGAAGACCTCGCCGACCTCGGACAGCGTGCGGCTGCTGACCCATGGCTCGATGAGCGCGCCGATCACGTGGCGTGCGGCGAACCGGTCGCCTTCCTTGCCCAAGTCCACTCCGAGCAGTTTTTCGACGTGCGCGCAGGCGTCGCCGATCCCGACTGCCGCGACCAGACTGCGCCACTGCCGCGGGGTCAACCCGACCACCATGACCCGTTTGCCGTCCTTGGTGGTGAAGTCGCGGCCGAATGCCCCGTACAGGTCATTGCCATGCCTCGGCCGCTCGGTCTTGTTGATCTGCACTTCGGCGATGTTGCCGAGGTGTCCGGTCATGGCGAACGCCACATCGGCCAGCGCAAGCCGGACGAACTGGCCGGTGCCCTCGATCCGCCGGTTGCGCTCGGCCGCCAGCAGCCCGGTCGCGGCCAACGTGCCGGTGATCGCATCCCAGGCCGGCAACAGGTGGTTGACGGGCATGGACAGCGTGCCGGGACCAGTGGTCCAGGGAAAACCGGTGGCGGGGTTGACCGTGTAGTCGACCGCGGACGAGCCGTCCGGGTTGCCGACGATGTTCACCATGATCAGATCAGGGCGCCGGGAGGTGAGGGTGGTGAAGTCCAACCAGCCGACGGCCGGGAAGTTCGTCAGAAACAGCCCCGCATCGTCGCCGGGCGCGGTGATCAGGTCAGTGAGCACCTCCTTGCCTCGCGGAGACCGCATGTCAACCGCGATGGAGCGCTTGCCCTTGTTCAGGCCCGCCCAGAACAGGCTCTTGCCGTTCGCAGTGACCGGCCAGCGGTGAGCGTCCAGCCCTCCGCCGATCGGGTCGAACCGGATCACGTCGGCACCGAGCTGGGCCAGGGTCATCCCGCCCAGCGGCGCCGCCACGAAGGCCGAGCCCTCCACCACCCGCATCCCGGTCAGGATCCCGGTCATCTTCACCTCGCTCATCGTGCGAGTACGACGAATCGCCAGTCAAGTACCGGCATCTGCGCCGCGGCCGGATCGCCGGCGTGCTCGGCGGAGCAGCTGTGCACCACCGCCCGTAAGTCGATCAGCTGGTAGCCATCGCGCTGATGGACGGCCTCGACGTGCAGCTCAGTCCGCAGCACGTCGCCCTCGAACACCGGGCCGGTGTGGTCGCAGCTGCGCCAGGCCACGATCGTCACCAGATCGGGCAGTGCCCGGGTGGCGTGCGCTCCGGCGATCGAGATGGTGTGCCCGCCGTAGACCAAGCGACGTCCATACGCCGACGCGCCGGGATCGGTGTGGGTGGCTGCGAGGTTCAGGGTGGCCCTGGCCAGCTCGGGGGCGCCGGTCACGGTGTCGCGCACCTCGATGCCGTAGACGTGCCGGGTTCGGTCACGGTGGGCTTGAACGCGTCCAGTTGCCAACCCCACGGCAGGTCGTCGGCGGGTTCGGCGTCGGTCGGGATGTCGTCGAAACTGTCGGCGTGCCCGGTGTCGGCGTCGGGATCGCGCAGCGGGAGCATCGGGCAGCGCCAGAAGTCGAGCACGGGTTCCGCACGCTGGTTATGGACCTGGACACGCAGCACGGCCAGCCCGGTCGCCGGTCGCCCCGGTTTCGGCCGATTTTGCCGTAGCGCGACGACCTCGGTTCGGGTGCGCAAGGTGTCACCCAGATGCCGGGGCGAAGAGCCGCAGACCCCGGTAGAACAAGTTGCCGCGGACCCGCTGTGACGGCGCCGTGGTCTGCCCGATCGCCACATGACAGACCAGCGTGGGATGGGCCAACGGCTTGAGGCGGCCGGTGACCGCCGCGGACAGTTCATGATCCAGGGGCAACCGCAGCCGGTCGCCGGCCAGTGCCTGATGCAGCGCGGCGTGACCCGGGGTGAGCGTCAGACCAGGGGCGTCCGCAAAGACCTGCCCGCGCGCCAAGTCTTCAAAATACGGCCCACCAACCAGCACGCGCTTCTCCGCCATCGTGCCCCGATCGTAACCGCGCCGTCGCATTCAG
>CAVQVV010000022.1:0-5298 GCA_963717245.1 uncultured Actinomycetota bacterium
CAGGGCGAGTACCGCCGCGGCCACGTTGCCGGGTGTGAGTTCGCCGAGTTTACGCAGGTGGAGGGGGGCGGCCAAGGACACCATGAAGTAGGCCAGCAGGAATCCAAACGCGGCCAAGGTGCCGGCGTCGCTGAAGACGGTCAGTACGTCGGTCTGGGTGGACCACAGGGCGGGGACGGTGAACATCAGCAGGATGTAGGCACTGAGCGCGGCGGCGGGGGTGGCGTTGGTGGCGTGCACGGTGCCGAGGCGGGTCGGGAAGATGGAGTGCCGGGCCATCGGGTAGATGATCCGGGCGCCGGCGTTGAGGCAGGACAGGGAGAGCGCGAAGAAACTGATCATGGCACCGAGCGAGAGCGGGAGCTTGAGGTAGCCAACGTTGTTGAGCTCGGCGAGCGTGTTCAGGGGCGTGGCCAGGGTGTCGAGGGTGTCGTGCTGGCCGCGGGTGCCGAACACCTCGACGTAGCTCATGAGCACGAAGAAAAGGCCGGTGAGGATGAGACTCCAGATCACCGCCTTCGGAATGGTCCGCAAGGGGTTCCGAGCTTCGCCGCCGAGTGCGGTGGCGCTTTCGAAACCGACCAGGCTGAAGATGCAGGCGACGACGGCAAGGCTCATGCCGCGCCCCGTCACTCCGGTGAGATGGACCTGCGCGGAGTCGATCGCGATGCCGTGCTTGAAAAGCACGATAGCGGCCAGTGCCAGAATGCACGCTACCGAAAGCCCCTCAAGGATGATGGTCAGCACGGAGGACAGCCGGATGTCCTTCACCGCCAGCGTCCAGCACAGCACCGCGCTGATGGCGAAGAAGACGAAAGTCGGGATGGAGGTATGGATGCCGAGGATGCCGAGAAACTGTCGGGAGAAGATGGTGAACCCGGTCATCCCAGCCACCCCGATGAACAGGTACGACCAGATCAGTGTCCACCCGGACAGGACACCGCCGACCGCGCCGAGACCGCGCCCGGTGTAGGCGTACATCGAGCCGGGGCACGTGGATCGGCGGGCGAACTGGTTGAGGTTGAAGACCACGAAGAGCAGCATCGCGGTGCCGAACAGATAGGCGAGCCAGGTGCCCTGTCCAGCATTGGAAAAAGCCAGCGGAATGATGAGGACCGCGGTCATCGTGGGTGAGATGAGCGCGATCGATTGGGCCAGCAGGCCGGGAAATCCGAGCGCGCCGGCTCGCAGTTCCGATGATGTCGCCGAGGTGGCCGACGGTGGTTGTGTGCCAACGCTTGTCACCAGACTCAGACCTCCGCAAGTTCGGGTGATCCGTCACATGTCCTTAGTTGAGTACCGCTTGGGCGCCGCGGTGGATCGTTCCCGGTGATGCGACGACTGCGTAGACGCCCGCGCAGGGCAATAGCCCGTCGCCGCCGACGTCGATCCTGTTGTGTCGCACCAGGGTCCGGAGAACATCGGTGTCACGCGGTAGGTCCTCCTGCGCGAGAGTGGTCATCACGCACCGCGGATCGGGCTGGATGATGTCGATGCCGACGTCACCGATCACCAGGCGGTGGTCGAGCCAGGAGTTCTCGATGAATCCCCAGCTGGTCGCGGCCACGATGACATTCATGCGGAAACGGCGCTCGTCGATGCGGCTCTGTGGCGCCAGCTCGCGCAGCCGCTCAACGGTGGAAGTGGTCAGCACCGAAAGCGGGAAGAGGTCGAAAAAGGAGTGGTCGGGGACCGGTGACGGGAGATCTGCCTCCGCGAAGAACGCCGATCCGATCCGTGCCTCGACCATCATGTCGCGGTGCCCGGCGGGGTCCAGCCCGTCGACGTCGGGATGGTACTGATCGATGGTGAGCCCCGTCGGGGCCGCCCGCGCCAGTCGCACCTTGCGTCCGAGAAAATCTGAGAGGACGGTGTCGACGTCGGGCGCATCGCTGGTCACCGACGTGCCGTCGGGCATGGTGATCCGCACCGGCGGTGGGTCCTCGCCCGCATCGGGAGGCGCAAGGAACCGGGCCCGACAGCCGAGCATGTGCGGCCACAGCCTTGGGTTCTTCGCGCTCACGACCTTGCCCGTCGTGGCGTCCATCAACGCGTAGGCGCGGTCACCGACGAGACCGGAGCTGGTCACCTCCGCGGCGTCGAGCTCCTCACCCAGCATCGACTTGACCGGGAACCGCCACAGCCCCGCAATAGTGCCCACCAGCTCGGCCATCGTCAGTCTCCTAAGGCTCGGCACCACGCGTGCCGTGTCACGTCTCGTCCCGTGTGAAACGCACAGGGTTACCGGCGTATACGGTTGCAGCTCGGTGTGACGCGCGGATGACGTGATAATGACTTGCCGCTCACGCAGTGAAGTAGCATGATCACGCCGAGGGCGGTCGTGGACCCGGGGGGGTCTCGTGGCCCGCCGGATTTGCCCGCGGGCTGGGGGTTGGGGTGAGGTCGGGGTTCGAGTTCAAGCTGCTTGGCCCGCTGGAGGTATCAGCGGGTGGGTGTGTGGTGCCGATCAAGGCTGCCAAGCAGCGGGTGGTTCTCGCCTCGTTGCTCGTCGACACCGGTCGCGTCGTTACGGTCGATCAGTTGGTGGCGCGGCTATGGGGCAACGCTGTCCCGGATGGTGCTCAGGGCACCGTGCGTGCTTATGTGATGCGGTTACGTCAGGCGTTGGATACCACCGCTGCGACCGGTCCGATCCTGACCTGCGCTGAGGGATATTGCATTGACTTGTCCGGCCATGTACTCGATTTGCACTGTTTCGAAGCTCTGGTTCGTCAGGCTAAGGACGCGACTGCCGAGGGCCGATCGGACCGAGCATCTGAGCTGTTGGCTGATGCGCTGGGACTGTGGCGCGGTGAGGCATTGTCGAACGTGCCGTCGGAGGTCCTCCATCGGGAGATCCTGCCGAGACTGGCTGAGCAGTGGCTGCTGGCGCGGGAACTCCGTATCGATGCTGCCCTCGCTGTGGGCCGACATCGTGATATGACTGCGGAGTTGGGTGAGCTGACGACGCAACATCCCCTGCGGGAAGGATTCTGGGCGCAACGCATGCTCGCCCTTTACCGCTCGAGTCGGCAGGCCGAAGCGCTGGACTGTTACCACACACTCAGCGCCCTGTTAGTCGGAAAGCTGGGGATCGACCCCGGTCCAGAACTGCGATCTCTCCACCAAGCCATCCTGACCAACGACCCCTGCCTGCGTTCACGGGCGACCGCGACGTCCGAGCTCTTCGTCACTGCTGGTAGGGGCAAGAAACGCGCGAGGCCTGTACTCGACGGTGCGATGAACCTGACGGGAGACTGGCGGGCAGCGCAGGATCTGGAACTCTTGGAGCGCGAACGTGAGCTCCGGGCGCTCGATTCGCTGATCATGGCAGCGGGTCGGGGGTCAGGTCAGCTTGTCACGGTGCAGGGTGCCGCCGGTGTCGGCAAAACCCGGCTCCTGACCGCGGCCCGAGCGAAGGCCCAGCGAGCCGGCCTGCGGGTGCTGGTGGCGCGCGGTTCAGAGCTCGAGCGCAACGTTTGCCTACGGCGTGGTGCGTCAGCTATTCGAGCCGGTCTTGGCCGGTATGGACCCGGTCCAGCGCAACGATCTGCTCGCCGGTGCTGCCCGGCCGGCCGCGATGCTCTTCGACCAAGCCGACGCCACCGCAATCGGCGGGGATATGTCATTCGCCTTGCTTCATGGATTGTTCTGGGTGACGGCGAATCTGGCGCAAACTCCCTTGATGCTGGTCGTCGACGATCTGCACTGGTCGGATGGGCCTTCGCTGCGTTTCTTGACCTACCTCATGCCGCGGTTGGAAGGGTTGCCGCTGCTGGTGGTAGTGGCCTTGCGGCCCGCTGAACCGGCGGTTGACCAGGAGTTGATGGCCCAGATCATCACCGACCCGTTGGTCAGAGTGTTGCAGCCCGGCTCCGCTGAGCGAGGGGGCATCCGCCCGGCTCGTTCGCGCGGTGCTGGCAGACAAGGCTGAGGACGCGTTCTGCCTGGCCTGTCACACCGCCACGGGCGGTAATCCGCTTTTGTTACGTTCGCTCGCCGACGCGGCCGCTGCCGAAGGTCTTGAAGCGACCGCCGCTGGCGCGGTACGCCTGCATGAGATCGGTCCGCAAGCGGTCAGGCGACGGGTGGCCTTGCGGCTGGCTCGACTAGGACCATCAGCGGTTGCTTTGTGCGGCGCGCTGGCCATCCTGGGCGATGACGCCAGCTCAGCCCAGATAGCAGTGCTGGCCGGATTGGCATTCGCCGAAGCGCTGCAGACCACCCGCCAGCTCGCTGACATAGAAATCCTGCGTCAGAACTCGCCGTCTTCAGGGAAAGCGCCAGGCACCGGCGTGATCAGATTCGTGCACCCCCTCGTGAAAGCCGCTGTCTACGAGGGGCTGGCGGAGACGGCACGGCTAGCCGGCCACGCGCGCGCGGCCCGCTTGCTCGCCGACAACGGCGCCACGCCAGAACGGATAGCTGCGCATCTCCTGCTCATCCCACCTGCCGGTGACAATTTCGTGGTAGAAGCCTTGCGGCGCGCGGCAGATCACGCCTTTACCCGCGGATCGCCTGACAGTGCGATCACCTATCTGGAACGCTGCCTACACGAGCCTCCACCTCAGGCCCAGCGAGCGGACGTGCTGTTTCGGCTCGGCTCCGCCGCGCAGCTCCTCGACGCCGCCACGAGCGCCGATTACCTCGCGGCCGCCATGGCTGCTTCCAAGATCCGCAGCGTAAGACAGCCATTGCGGAGGTCCTCGGTATCACTTTGTTCAATTCCGGCCGGGGCAGCGAGGCCAGCCAGGTGCTGTCGCATGCGATCCAGGCCCTACGTCCGGAGTACTTCGACCTGCACCAACGACTCCAAGCACTTCTCATCCACATAGCGCTAGTCGACCCGACTCAGCATGCTTTCGGCGCGGCAAAGGTCCGTGCGTTGCGATCCGCTCATCCGACAGCAGCCTCGGCAGCCACATGCTTGACGTCACCGTCGCTTTCCATGATCTGCTGGTGGGAGCTAGCCCGGACACCGCGGTGGCTTTGGCTCGCCGGGGACTCCACGACGGTAGCCTCATCGAGCAAGCCCACTTCTTGACTACTTACGGTTGCATTGTTCTGATCGCCGCCGACCTCGATGAAGTCGTCCCGATACTTGACGCATGGATAGCGGTGGCGCACCGGCGCGGTTCGGTTTTCGCGTTGGCCCCAGCGAAGTGTTTCCGTGGCCTCGCTTGGCTGTCACGTGGTGCTCTGGCCGAGGCCGAAACGAACCTTCGGGATGCTCTATGGGCGGTCACGACCACGTCACAAGAGATCGGTATGCCGGTGATCGCCGCTTATCTGGCGGAC
>CAVQVV010000023.1:0-27680 GCA_963717245.1 uncultured Actinomycetota bacterium
TGGGAAACCCGGGAGAGCCGAGGCTGATCGGCATGGTCTTGACCAGCTGACCGTTGTCGAAGATCTGCATGGTCTTGGTGGCACCGTCGGCCTTGGCAATCCACGCGTCATGCACGCGGAAGGTCGCCGTGCGATCGGCTTGCCCATAGACGCCGTCGCCGAGATCGACCCCGTAGATCCGGGCATTAACCGTCACCGTGCTACCGGGCTGCCAGTAGCTCTTCGGCCGGTAGTGAACCTCCGTGTTCGACATCCAAAACCAGCTCCCCGGTTGCTGCGGGTCCGCGGTGACGGTCAGCGCTTTCTCGGCCGCTGCCCGGTCGGTGACGGCTGTGTCGAAGCGGATCACGATCGGCTGACCGACCCCGACGTCGGACTGTTCCGCAGCCGGGATCAGCGACGCGTAGGCCTGGGCGTCCGGGGACAGCGTCGTCAGAGTCTCGACCCGGCGCACCGATGCACCGTTACTTGATGTCGTTGCGTCGATCCGGTAGCTCGAAGCCGTAGCCGAGTGGTTCGGTAGAGCTCCACGTCGTGTTGCCCTGAGACAGCGCGCCGCGCACGAGTGCGCCGGTCGCGACGTTGGCCACGCTGACCGACTGCAGCGTGCCCACCGCGGACCGCACGACGATCGGTGTCGTCGGGTTGATCGCCGCCGTGCCGGCCGGCAAAATCTGCACTGCACGCTCCGGCGGAACGGTCGTCGTGGTGACCTTGGGAACGGGGCCCGCTGCGTGGTTCGGGGCCAGGCCGACTGGCCGACCCAGCACCGCCACCAACCCGAGTCCGAGGGTGAAAACCGCCAGCACAGCGGCAGCGACCAGCATCCGGCGGCGCACCACGTCGCGATTCACAGATGCCCCTTCGAAGTGGTCACGGCGGTGGAGTCGGCGTCGGCGATGAAGGTGTTACGGCAACGCCGCGGTGGTGTAACGGTCGGGGTCGGCGGTGAATCGGATCTGACACTGGTCGCAGCAGAAGAAGAATCGCCGGCCGTCGTGGACTGCCCTGGCCGGGGCGGCCGCGGTCTCGACCTGCATACCGCAGATCGGATCCTTGGCGTAGCCGGTGCCGCCGCCGAAACGCTCCCGGTTGCGGTAAAGCCAGTACAGCACAGCGAACACGGCCAGGGCGATGATGTCCAGGATGGTGGTGTAGTTCCACGCCACCCCCTCCATCGCGATCACTTGCGGGTGCCCGCTGGGTACCAGGCCCAGTGCATGGAACAGGTATTCGGTGGCCAGTCCGGCGACACTCATGATCGCCCAGAACACCGCCAGAAGCCGCAGGGTGAGCGGGGTGCCGTAGTACTTGCGGTAGATGACCAGCAGCGGCAGCGTGATCAGGTCGGCGAAGACGAAGGAGATCACTCCTCCGAAGCTGATGCCCCCCACCCACAGCGCCGCGGCTAGCGGCACGTTGCCGACCGAGCAGACGAACGCCAGGATCGCCAGCAACGGGCCCAGTGCCACGTTTTCCAGCGATGACCAGAACCCGTGGCCGGTCAGGAACAGCGACTGCCAGACGCCGCTGGGCACGAGCACGGTGGCGAACCCGGCCACGATGAACCCGATGAGCAGCTCCTTGCGCAGCATGGTCAGGTCGCTGATGGTGTAGCCGGCGGCGTCTGACCAGCCGGCCCGGCTACGGATCCGTTGCGCCACCGGGCGCCGCCGGCCCGGGTCGTCACCGTCGAGCTCCTCGCCTGGCTGGCCGGCGTTGAGCCGGGCTCGGGCATTCTCGACCTCTCGCGGGGAGATCACCGGGGCAACACCAGGGCGAGCAACGCGATCATGATGGCGCCGCCGACGAGCTCCGCGAGGGCGAACTGCCAGCCCAACAACAGCCACAACACGATGCCCAACTCGACCACGAGGTTGGTGGAGGCGAACATGAACACCATCGACGCCGTGAAGTCCGCGCCACGGGCGAACAACGACTTGGCCAGCGCGGCGGCGGCATAGGAGCACGACGAGGACACCATCCCGAGGAACCCGGCCTTACCCACCGTCGCAGGCCGATGGTCACCGAGAACGCGGCGCATCTGCCCCCGGCTGACGAAGGCCTGCACGGCACCGGACAGCCCGAAGCCGAGCACCAGCGCCCACAACGTCTCCCAGAACATTGAAAACGCCTCATACACACTGCTGCCGATCGCATCGAGCACGGTCATGACTTGACCAGCCGGCTGATCGCCGCGCTGGCCTCGCGGACCTTGTCCTGCGCCAGCTCCCCGCCCTGCGCCGCGGCCTCGACCACGCAGTGCTTGAGGTGGTCATCGAGCAGCTCCAACGCGACTGATTGCAGCGCCCGGGTGGTCGCCGACACCTGGGTCAGCACGTCGATGCAGTACTTGTCACCCTCGATCATCCTGGCCAGCCCACGGACCTGACCCTCGATGCGCGCCAGCCGGGCCAGCAACGCGGTCTTGTCGTCGATGTAGCCGTTCATCATCCGACCTCCTCACCGGACTATAACCCATACCCCCTACCGGTATTCCAGCGGAGCTCCGGAAAACGGGTACTGCTCCACTATGAAGAAGATCCTGGAACTGCTGGTGTGCTTCCTGCACCCGATAGCCGTCGTGCTGGTCTGGCTCGACCTCGCCAAGCGCGCCGACCTGACCGGAGGCGCGAAGCTCGCCTGGGGCATCTTCGCGCTCATCCCGCTGGTCCCGTTCCTGTACGTGCTCACCGGCGGTGACCTCTGGTGACAGGTGCACGGCCGTCACGCCTCCAGACTGCCCAGACTGGTCCAGACGGCCGCGAACTGCTCCTCACGCGCCACGTGCTGCGCGCGCGCCGCCGCGGCGAAAGGTGACTTCGCAACGGCCCGGATGACCGCGGTGTTGATCCAGTTCATCGGCGCCCGAAGCGGGCGCTTGATATCCAGGAACAGCACGACACGCTCTGCGCCGGTGTCGTTCCAGGCCTCGTGCTCATAGGTGTCGTCAAAAACGAGGGACGTGCCCTCTTTCCAGTGCCGCACCTGGTCGCCCACGCGGATCCCACACGCGTCGTCCGGCTCCGGCACGATCAGGGCGAGGTGGTGGCGGAGCACACCGCGATACGGTCCATAGTGCGGCGGCAACCGCTTACGCGGGCCGAGTATCGAGAAGAACGCCGTGGTGAGCCCGGGGACGGCCCGCAGCACAGCGGCGGTCGTCGGGCAGCGGATGCAGTTGGGATCGTCCCAGACACCGTATCCGACAAACCAGAACAGCTTCCACTGGTCATCGTCGGTGAGCCGGATCCAGTCGGGCGCGACGTCCTGGAAGTTCGGCAGCGCGTGGCGCACCCGCAGCACCCGCTCGGCCTCCGCGCGGATCGCCGGGTAGTGCTCCTCCAGCAACGATGTCCACGGAAACTCAGCAGGGTCGAGGAACGGCTCCAACCCGACAGTGGAGAACCAGCCGAACACGTCCCGAACGGGCTCTCGCAGAGCCCGGCCGCGCTTGATCGTCCACTCGGCGAGCGCGACAGCGCGCCGCGCTGCCTGGGTCACCAGGCACCTCTGCGTCCGGTGGCGAGCTCCCTGGCCATGTCGCCTCCTCGTCGGTACGGCCGATCTATGGCCAGCCTCGATCCCACCTCTCGCCCCGTCCGCTTAGCAAGAGACAAGGCGTAGTCAGTCGTGGTCGGGGGCGCCGGTCAGATGATGATTGGCCGCAGCCAGAACCTCGGTGACCAGTCGCCGTACATGCCCGCCGCGTGCGGCGTACAGAGCACGCCGTCCGTCGCGTCGCATCGTGACCAGGCCGGCAAGTTTCAGCTTCGCCAGGTGCTGTGACACCGACGGCCTGGCGGCACCTACCGTGGCAGTGAGGCTGCCCACGTCGTACTCGCCGGTGCCCAGCAGCCACAGCAGTCGCAGTCGAGTCGGATCAGCCAGCATCCGAAGTGCGGTCACCGCAGCCTCGATTTGAGCACCGGTGGGCGGCTCTGGGGCCTCATCGGTCACTGCAGCGTTGTCGCGTGCGTACATGAGCACCTATTGTGGCACGCAACGGTCATCACGCGAAAGGCACCCACCATGGGCGACGACTATGCGCCCCCACACGGGCCTGAGCACGGGCCTGAGCACGGGCCTGAGCACGGGCACGGACATGGGCACGGTCGTGGCTGGTTGCACCGCCTACCGCAGCTGATTACCCCGCACTCGCACGATAGCGCCGAGAAGGTCGATCCGGCGATGGAGACTTCCCGCGACGGCATCCGCGCTTTGTGGATCTCCCTGGCTGTTCTCGGCGTGACTGCCGCTGTGCAGGCCGTGGTCGTGGCGCTGTCCGGGTCGGTGGCGCTGCTGGGCGACACGCTGCACAACGTCGCCGACGCCCTGACCGCCGTGCCATTGGGGATCGCGTTCCTGATCGGCCGCCGGGCGGCGACCCGGCGCTACACCTACGGCTTCGGCCGCGCCGAAGACCTGGCCGGCATCGTCATCGTGGCGATCATCGCCACCTCGGCGGCGCTGGCCGGCTACCAGGCGATCGGACGGCTGCTGCATCCCGCGGAGGTCTCGCACCTGCTCGCGGTCGCCGCTGCGGCAGTGATCGGCTTCGTCGGCAACGAAACGGTTGCCCGCTACCGCATCCGAGTCGGCCGGCGGATCGGCTCGGCGGCGCTGGTCGCCGACGGGCTGCACGCCCGCACCGACGGGTTCACCTCGCTCGCGGTGCTGGTGGGCGCCGGCGGAGTAGCCATCGGCTGGCGGTGGGCCGACCCCATCATCGGTTTGATCATCACGGCCGCGATCCTGCTGGTGGTCAAGGACGCCGCCCGGGAGATCTACCGGCGGCTGATGGACGCGGTCGACCCGGCTCTCGTCGACCAGGTCGAGGCCACCGTGCGGGCCACGGCCGGGGTGGTCGACGTCGGCGCGGTCCAGCTGCGCTGGATCGGCCACCGGTTACGCGCCGAATGTGAAATCGCGGTACCGGCTGAGTTGACCGTCGTGGCCGCGCACGCCATCGCCGTCGAAACCGAACACCGGCTCATGCACGCCGTACCGCGGCTGACGTCCGCGATCGTGCACACCGACCCGCACACCCACGACGGCGCCGACCACCACGCCGACCTCGCCCACCACCGGCCGCCGCCGGCGCTCAGCTCGTCTTGACGACGCCGATCAGGTGCCCCTCCGGGTCGTTGAACAGGCCGATCTCGATGTGCTCCATGACCTTCTCCGGTCCCATGACCCGCGATCCGCCGAGGCTCTCGGCCTGGGCCAGCGCGGCCTCGACGTCGGGAACCCCGACGTAGAAGGTGACGTGACCGGAATAGCCCTCCGGCCCCACCCCGATGCCGCCACCGATCCCGGTGCCGTCCTCACGTTGCACGATGCCGTAGCTCATCGGGTTGTCGGCGTCGATCTTCCAACCGAACAGGTCGGAGTAGAAGGATCGCAGCGCAGGGCCGTCCTGACCGATGACCTCGAAGTGCACTACCGGCTGTCCCATGTTCTCTCCCTTGGTGTTCTTCAGATCTCCAGCCTTCGACCCTAGGACTCCAGGCCGCCGGGGAACTCATCGCCGTGCTGGCATCCGGTTAGTGAGCGATCGGGACGATGACCCTGCCGAGCGGGGTGAGAGACACCGGGACCAGCTTGAGGTTCGCCAGGGCGAGCGGCAGGCCGATGATCGTCAGGCCCAGCATGATCGCCGTGAGCACATGGGCGATCGCCAGCCAGAGACCGGCGAAGGTGATCCAGATCACATTACCGATCATCGAGGGCGCGCCGGCGTCGACACGTCGCACAAGCGTCCGACCGAAGGGCCACAAGGCAAAGCTGGCGATCCGGAAGGAGGCCAGGCCGAACGGGATCGTGATGATCAGCAGGCAGCACACGATTCCGGCAAGCAGGTAGCCGAGCGCCATCCAGATCCCACACAGCAGCAACCAGATGATGTTGAGCAGGGTCCGCACTCCCTCGATTATTACACCGATGAGAGCGCCACCGCCGTTGCTTTCCGTAGGAAGATCAGTAAACATTCAGCCATGACCCTCACCTGCGCAGACGTTGTCGCCGGTCGGCCGGTAGGGCTTCCGGTGATGGTCGGTCGAGGCGCGTCAGGCGGGTGCGGGTAGGGCGGCATCCAGGGACGGCCGGTCAGCGCGTCGCGTAGCGCGGTGATCTTGTCGATGCCGTGTTTGGCGGCGCTCGAAGAGGTAGCCGAGGATGGTGTAGCGATCTTCGGTTCGGGCGATGCTAGTCAGCCGTCCGGAGATCTTCTGTTGGATCTTGCTGGGTCGCAGGTCGCGTTCGGCCTGATTCGAGGTGAGGGGCACTTGGAGGTCAGAGGCGAAGCGCAGGACGTCGTCGGGACGGTCGCGCAGGACCTCCAGCAGCAGCCTGGCTTTGCCTTCCCCGGGGCGGTTGCCGTGCGAGAGGGTGTCGGACAGCCCGACCAGCATTCGGTTGCGGAACCGGTGCAGCAGCGCGTCGCGGACGTCGGCGGCGATCGCGGGCGGGCCCTGTTCCCGGGTGAGGTTGGCCTGGTGGATCAGCTCGCGTAGCGCGTCGGCGATCTGGACCGGTCAGATCGCGTCGGGGTAGATCTGCGCGGCGTCGTCGAGATCTCTGAGAAGATGCTGGCAGCAGAGCTGGTGGACCAGCGTGCCGAGCTGGGCCGAGTCGTAGTTTTGGTAACGGTCATGCACGATCACCGAGTCGGTGAGGTCTTTGACCACGAACGTGGTGAACGTGGCTAGGGAGCGGTCTCCGAGCAGGTAGTGGGTATACAGCTCCGGGGCGGCGACGAGCAGGTACCGCTCGGCCTTCTTCTTCCCCACCGCGGGGGTCTTGGCGCCGATCCGCAGTGGGGTCTCGTCACAGCACACCGCGTAGGCCAGGGTGATCAGCGTGCGGATCCGCTGGTGCGTCTCGGTGAGTAACCCCGCGGTGCGGTTGAGCATGCCGTGGACGAACCCCACCGAGGGGGCGGTCCCGGTCAGCGACTCCAGCAGCGCCACGACGCGGTGCGCGGGAATGAAGTGCACCACCATCAGATACACCGCGAACGCGGCCAAATTGGGGCCATACCCGACCGGCCCGGACCGGGCCCCGTCTAGCCGGGCGGCGGTGTGGAGCTTCCCGCAGCCGCACGCGACCTGGTGCTGGTCGTACTGGGTGACCTTCACCGCGACCGGCGGGATCTCGTGTTGCTAGTAACGGTCCACGATCCCCAGGTCACACGCAGATCATCACCCAGTCGCAGCGGCCTTCGGGGAACCGGTCACGGCGGTCATCGGGATTCTCGGTCCAGGCCAGATGCGTCCCCGGCGCCCCGGGCTGCTTGCCCCGCGGCCGCTTGGGCCCGCTGCTGCCGCGCTTGTTCTTCTCCGGCGGCGCCGGCTTGCCCGGATCGTCGTCTTTTGATGGCGGGCTTGAGGAGTTCCCCGAGTTGCGCGACAGCAGGTGCTCGAACCTGGCCAACTTGCCGGCCAGCGCCTCGTTGACCTCCACCAGCTTCGAGAGCTGCCAGCCTGCGCGGTGATCTGCCGGTCCTGCGCGGCGAGCTGCCCGGCCTGGCGCCGCACCACGACGATCAGCTCGTCGCGCGACATCTCCTCCGGCTCGGACACTGAAAGATCAAACCGCACCAGTCGATCACACAGCGATCGACACGCCCACCGCCGACCCTAAAGCTCACCAGTCCCGATCATGCTGAGCCCCCAACCGAACTCAAAGAGCTGAATGTTTACGAAGATCACCGTTTGTGTGCCTAGCGCGACAGAAGATGTCGCCCCAGGCACATAAACAGCGATCATGCCTTGTCAGTGGGGCACAAGCCGGGGCGCCACGACCGAGGAGCGTGTCCCGGGCCGGCCACGAGGGTTAGGCGGCCTGGATGGCCGGTTCGGCGGACAGGGCGGCGGCGACCAGGTCCGAGACGTCTCCGACCAGCTGGACATTGAGCTCGGTCCGGACGTGGGCGGGCACCTCATCGAGGTCGGGCTCATTGCGGGCGGGCAGGAAGACCTCCGACAATCCGGCACGGTGGGCAGCGAGGAGCTTCTGCTTGACCCCGCCGATCGGCAGTACCCGGCCGTTGAGGGTGACCTCACCGGTCATGCCGACATCAGACCGTACTGGCTGCTGGCGAGCCAGAGATGCCAGCGCGGCGACCATCGTCACCCCGGCCGACGGCCCGTCCTTGGGTACCGCGCCGGCTGGTACATGCAGGTGGACATGCTTGCCGGCCAGCCGCGCCCGGTCGATGCCGAGCTGCTCGGCGTGCCCCAGCACGTAAGACAGCGCGATCCGGGCCGACTCCTTCATCACGTCACCAAGCTGGCCAGTGAGCGTCAGCCCCGGTTCGCCGTCCATCGCGGTGGCCTCGACGTAGAGCACATCCCCACCGGCACCGGTGACCGCCAGTCCGGTGGCCACACCCGGCACCGCAGTGCGCTCGGCCGTCTCGGGAACGAACCGGGGTCGGCCGAGGTAGCGGGCCAGATCCGGCGCGCCGACGTGAACCGGAGCGGGTGCACCGCCGGCCAGCGCAACGGTCACCTTGCGTAGCACCCGGGCGATCGCTCGTTCCAGTTGGCGAACACCCGCCTCGCGGGTGTGCTCAGCGGCGATCGCGCGCAGCGCGTCGTCATCGATGACCACGTCGTCGGTGGACAGGCCGGCGCGGTCACGCTGGCGACCCAGCAAGTGGTCGCGGCCGATGACGACCTTCTCGTCCTCGGTGTAGCCGTCGAGAGTGACGACCTCCATCCGGTCCAGCAGCGGCGCCGGGATGGTGTCCGCGACGTTCGCGGTGGCCAGGAACAGCACGTCGGACAGGTCCAGCTCAACCTCGAGATAGTGGTCACGAAAGGTGTGGTTCTGCGCCGGGTCCAGTACCTCGAGCAGCGCCGAGGTGGGGTCGCCCCGCCAGTCGGCGCCGAGCTTGTCGACCTCGTCGAGCAGCACCACCGGGTTCATCGACCCGGCCTCCTTGATCGCCCGCACGATCCGGCCAGGCATTGCTCCGACGTAAGTCCGCCGGTGCCCGCGGATCTCGGCCTCGTCGCGGACGCCACCGAGCGCGACCCGCACGAAGCGCCGGCCCAACGCGGTGGCGACCGACTCGCCGAGACTGGTCTTACCCACACCAGGGGGCCCTACCAGGGCGAGCACCGCGCCCGCGCCGCGGCCGCCGACAACGTGCAGGCCACGGTCGGCGCGGCGGGCCCGCACCGCCAGGAACTCGATCAGGCGGTCCTTGACCTCGTCCAAGCCGTAGTGGTCGGCGTCGAGCACAGTGCGTGCGGCGCGCACGTCGGCGTTGTCCTCGGTGCGGATGTTCCACGGCAGCTCGAGCAGCGTGTCGAGCCAGCCGCGAATCCAGCCGCCCTCCGGCGACTGCTCGCTGGTCCGCTCCAGCCGGTTGACCTCGCGCAGCGCCGCCTCCCGGACCGGCTCGGGCAGATCCGCGTCGGTGACCCGCGCTCGGTAGTCCGTGGTGGCGTCGGCGTCGTCGTCACCCAATTCCTTGCGGATGGCGGTCAGTTGCTGGCGTAGCAGGAATTCCCGCTGCGCCTTGTCCATGCCTTCCCTGACGTCCGTGCGGATCCGGTCGGCCACGTCGAGCTCGGCCAGATGCGCCCGGCTCCATTCCAGCAGGCGCTGCAACCGGGCCTCGACGTCGATGGTCTCCAGCAGCTCCACCTTCTGCGCCAGCGACAGGTACGGCGCGTAGCCGGCGGCGTCGGCCAACAGTGACGGATCGGTCATCGCTTGGATGGAGTCGATCAGCTGCCAGGCGCCGCGTTGCTGGAGGGTGGAGATGACCACGCTGCGGTACTCACCGGCCAGCTCACGCACCCGCTCGGTGGCAGCCGGCGGCGTGTCGACCTCGGTCACCTCGACCCACAGCGCCGCACCGGGGCCGGTCACACCGGCACCGACCCGGGCCCGGGTCAGGCCCCGCAAGACCGCGACCGGAGCACCGCCAGGCACGCGCCCTACCTGCTCGATCACGGCGATGACGCCCAGCGCGGCGTAGCGACCATCCGGGCGCGGAACGACTAACAGCCGATCAGCCCCCGCGGCGCGAGCAGCGTCAACCGCCGCCTGCGCCTCACCGTCGAGCTGGACCGGCACGACCATGCCAGGCAGCAGCACCAGGTCGGCAGCCGGCAGTAAGGCAAGTTGAGTAGTCATGCGTCTCCCAAGTTGAGTCTCATCAACTCAACCACCAGTACCGTCACGATGTTCCCGAGGCCGGTGGCGAGCACATGATCTTGGCGACCAGGCTTTCGGTGATAGCCAGCCGCGGAGTGTTCTCCCTGGCCCGTTCGACGATCTGGCGAGGAGTGAGGCCCATACCGTTGTACAACCGCACGATTTTTTCTTGCTCACGAGTCCATGGCCGTCGAGCGACTCTTCGATCGGGACCAGACAACCTGGCTGCCGGAGAAGGTGCTGCCGGACCAGTGTGTGGGGATCGGTAGTTGATCCCGAGACCGCTGTCCTTCTTGGCGAACTCGCCGGCTTCTGCTCGCTTCCTGATCTCTTCCTGATCCCCGATGATGAACGTGTCCGCACTCTTGTTAACGGCTACCGCGGTGATCGCCAATCCCTGGTGATGTTTGACTTGGCACTGCTTTTTCGTGCAGTACGCATAGCCCAGCTCTGCACGTTCGGAAAGCAGTTCGTCACCGCACTCGATGCACTTCATTGCCAAATCCCCGTCGTCGTCGCACCAGGGTCAACCGTCGCAGCAGGTCGCACATTCCTCTGACGTGGTTTGCTGCGGCGTCGACCGAGGTACCCCGATGCGGTCTATCGAAAGGAGCTGCGCATGCCCGCTTCCACGACCCACAACGAACTGCGGCGCGCGCTGGGAGACGTCAGCTTCCCGGCCGACAAGGACCGGTTGGTCGACCAGGCGCTGGCGAATGGGACCGACGAGCAGACCGTCCGAGCGCTGCGGGCGATCCCACCCGTCGAGTACCGGAGCCTGTCAGAGGTGCTGTCCAGCGTCGCGCTGCGTGACGAGCAGGACATCATGTCGCCCGGCCAGCGAGCGCAGGCCCAGCGTACGCACACCAAGGCTGGGTTGGCGCAGAGCGCCAAGGACATTCCCCCGATCAATCCGATCGTCGAGGAGCTGGGTACCAACCGGGGAAGCTGAGCGGCTCGCCGAGATCGCCCCTAAACTCACGGGAATGGACTTCGGCGTCGGATATTTCCCCACCCATGACGGCATGAGTCCTGGCGCCCTGGCGCAGCTGGTTGAGGAGCGCGGGCAGGACGCGGTGTTCTTCGCCGAGCACACCCACATCCCGGTCACCGGAGACAACACCTGGCCGGATGGGCCGGACGGCAGCCCACTGGCCAGAAAGTACTGGCATTGCTATGACCTGTTCGTGGCGTTGACGGCTGCGGCCGCCGCAACATCGACACTTCGCGTCGGCAGCGGCATCTGTCTGGTCGTCGAGCGCGATCCCATCATCACCGCCAACGAGGTGGCCAGCGTGGACCACCTGTCCGGCGGCCGGTTCGAGTTCGGCATCGGGGCCGGGTGGAACCGGGAAGAGATGTGCAACCACGGTACCGACCCGCGTCAGCGGATGAGGCTGTTACGGGAGCGCGTCGAGGCGATGAAGGTGATCTGGGCCGAGCACGAGGCTAGCTACGCTGGCGAGTTCGTCAACTTCAAGCGTATCTGGTCCTTCCCCAAGCCGGCGCAGCGGCCGCACCCGCCCATCCTCGTCGGCGGCGACGGGCCGACAGTTCTCGACCGGGTGCTCGCGTTCGGTGACGCGTGGTTCCCGAACTACCGCGGCGACGAGGCAATGTTCGACCGCATCGACGAACTACGCTCGCGCGCCGACCGCCCGATCGAGGTGCACGTGATCGCCGCGCCCGCAGACCCCGCCGTGCTCGAACGCCTGGAGCGGGCCGGCGTGCGGCGGGTCAACCACTGGCTGCCGTCCGGGCTTCGCAGCACCGTCGAGCGAGCCCTGGAGCAGTGGGAGAACGCGATCGGCCAGTTCATCGGCGGATGACCGACGAGCAGGCGCGTCGGCGCTTCGCGGCAGTCCCGGTGGCCCGGCTGGCCACCGCGGACGCCAGCGGCCGCCCGCACGTGGTACCCATGGTCTTCGCTCTGATCAGCGACGGCGGCGCTGACACGCTATACAGCGCCGTCGACGCCAAACCCAAGCGCTCGACGTCGCTGCGCCGGCTCGCCAACATCGCAGCCAACCCGCGCGTCGCCGTCCTCGTGGACCACTACGCCGACGACTGGCACGTGCTGTGGTGGGTGCGGGCTGACGGCACCGGCCGGATCCTCGACCCCGATCAGCCCGAGGGCCGCCAGGCCATCGCCGCGCTGGTGGAGCGCTATCCGCAGTACCGTGAGCAGCCGCCCGTTGGCCCGGTGCTGGCGATCGACGTCGCACGGTGGTCAAGCTGGTCGGCTGCCGGCGGCTAGATGTGGATGGCGCTCATGTTCGGGTAACGCTCGCCTGCGGCGGCGCCGACCGGGGCGGCAGCGTCGATGCGGGCCAGCTCGTCGTCGCTGAGTGTGACGTCGACCGCGGCGGCATTCTCCTCCAGGTAGCGCACCCGTTTGGTGCCCGGGATCGGTACGACGCCCTGGTGCAGCACCCAGGCCAGCGCGAGCTGCGCCGGTGTGATGCCTTTCTCCCCAGCGATCTGGCGCACCCGGTCCACGAGCTGGAAATTGCGCGCGAAGTTCTCACCCGTGAACCGCGGGTTGCGCCGGCGGAAGTCGTTTTCGTCGAGGTCGTCGATCGATGTGATCTCACCGGACAGGAAGCCGCGCCCGAGCGGGGAGTAGGCGACGAATCCGATACCCAGCTCGCGGCAGGTGCCCAGTACCCCGTTGTCCTCGGGGTCGCGGGTCCACAGCGAGTACTCGGTCTGCACAGCGGCCACCGGCGCCGTCGCGTTGGCTCGCCGGATCGTCGCGGGCGCGGCCTCGGAGATACCGAGGTGCCGCACCTTGCCGGCGGCGACCAGTTCACCCATCGCACCCCAGGTATCCTCGACGGGCACGTCGCGGTCGACCCGGTGCTGGTAGTACAGATCGATATGGTCCACCCCGAGCCGCTGCAGCGACGCGTCGCAGGCTCGGTGCACGTACTCCGGACGGCCGTTGATCCCGAGCATCGAGCCGTCGGTACCCCGTTCGTTGCCGAACTTCGTGGCGAGCGCCACCTCGTCGCGGCGGCCGGCGATCGCCCGCCCGACCAGCCGCTCGTTGGTGAACGGGCCATACATGTCCGCGGTGTCCAGGAACGTCACGCCGAGTTCGAGCGCCCGGTGGATCGTCGCGATCGCCTCGTTTTCGTCGCTGCGTCCGTAGAACTCGCTCATACCCATGCAGCCCAGACCCTGCGCCGAAACGACCAAGCCGTTGCCCAGCGTGCGCTGCTCCACGCAAAACCCCTTCGTCGGTTGCCTGATATCAGCTCTTGTCGCGCTCGCGGGCCTGGCGGGTCTTGCGGTCGCTGGCCTTGCGGAGGGCGTCCACCAGTTCGTCCTTGTTCATCGAGGAGCGGCCGCGAACGTCGAGCCGGCGCGCCTGGTCGAGGAGTTCTCGCTTACTCGCGTTGGCATTGACACCACCGGCGGTCTCACCGCTGGGACCGCGGCCGGTCTTGGGGTCGACGCCGCCTTTCGCGCGCTCGTCTGAGGGACCCGCGTCGTCCTTGGGCTCCCAGTGGTCGCCGACCTTCTGATGCGTGTGCTTCAGCGCGGCGAACGCGGTGCGGTGCGACCGCTCACCCTCGCCGTAGCTCTCGACAGCCGAGTCGTGCGCCTTCGACCACGTCCGCTGCGCTTTTTCCGGGGAACGCTGCAGCGTGCTGGGCATCTCGTCCTTGGCCGGCACCGGCCTCACCTCCTGTGCTAGATGCCCAGGAATACCCCTCGCGACGAGGACCTAACAGTCAGCTCGCCAGAACCTGCGGGTTGGCCCATCGCATGTGCCGCAGCGACTGCGGGTCGCATCGCTTGGTCAGCGCGAGCATCGGTCGATCTGCTCTTCGCCGATCCCGTCGGCGAGGTAGGTGTCGACTCGCATCGGCCAGATCCCAACGCCACTAAGTTTAGCGGCCGAGTTAACTCATGATCACGGTTTGTGTGTCAAAAACGACACGAGATGTCGCTCCCGGCACACAAACAGTGATCATGAGCGGTGATCCTTCGTCACGCGCTCGGTAGATCGGCGGCTTACCTTAACGTGGAAACGGGGCGGGGGTGGTCCACGGAAAATCCGTAAACCACCCCCGCAGGTCACCCAGTTGTGAGGTCAGGCGTCGATCACCTTTGGTTCGCTGTTCCCGTTGACCGCGATCTTGCGCGGCTTGGCCTTGTCCGCCACCGGAATGCGAAGGCTCAGTACCCCGGCGTCGTAGTCGGCCTCGACGTGGTCGGTGTCCAGGGTGTCCGCCAGGAACAACTGCCGGCTGAACACTCCGCGGGGCCGCTCGCTGGCCTGGAGCTCGACGTCCTCGCCGTAGGCCGGCTTGCGCTCGGCTTTGACGGTGAGCACGTTGCGCTCGACGTTGAGATCAATTGAGGATGGGTCTACTCCAGGCAGGTCAAAGTGCACGATGAACTGCCCGTCCTGGCGGTAGGCGTCCATCGGCATGATCGCCGGGTGTGACCTGGTGCCGTCGGCGCTGAACAGTGCCTGGGTGAGCCGGTCCAGCTCCCGGAACGGGTCCGTACGCATCAGCATCGTGATCTCTCTCCTTCCCTAGCATCATCACGTTGTGACACTCCTTCCAACGCGTACAGGACCGAAGCTGTTCCATCATGATGAGATTTCTTGACACTCCACCGCTCAAGACGCGCATCGCGGCGGAGCCCGCTGCCATCGGGCCATGATCACGGCTTGGGTGCCTTCCGCAACATATTGAGGCTGTCGCCTGAGGCACCCAACTGGTGATCACCACAGCTAGCTACTCGTACCGGAGAGCTTCGACGGGCCGTAGTCGGGCGGCGCGGTTGGCCGGGTAACCGCCGGCGATGAGTCCGATCGCGAGGCTGATCCCGAACGACACCAGCACCGAGGGGATCGAGACGGCGGGGGCGAAGGTGCCGACGGTGGGGCCGAAGGCAGGCGCGATGGTGGCACCGAGGACGGACAGCCCGATCCCGACCCCGATGCCGATGATCCCACCGAGGCCGGCGAGCACGACGGACTCGATGAGGAACTGTTGGAGGATCGCGCGGCGGGTGGCGCCGATCGCTTTCCGGATTCCGATTTCGCGGGTTCGCTCGGTCACGGAGACCAGCATGATGTTCAGAACGCCGATACCGCCGACAAAAAGGGAGATCGCCGCAACGGATGCGGTGAACAGGGTGAGGAGCCGCAGGATCTGGTTGAAGGTGTCGAGGCGGCTGCGCAGCGATTGGACCTCGAAATCCCGCTTTGCCGGGTCCTCGATTCGGTGCCGATCACTGAGAGTCCGGATCACCTCATTTTCGGCGGCGGGCACGGCGGTCGCTTGGGAGGCTTGCACGATGATCTGGTTGACCTTGTCTCCGCCGCCGAAGACGTAGCGACGCGCGGTGTCCAGCGGCATGACCACGTCGTTGTCGCCCGGCGCCCCGGCCGACTGCATCACCCCGATGACCTTGAACGTCTGACGGTTGACCCGGATCGGCTGACCGAGCGCAGCCTTGGCGTCGCCGAAGAGCGTGGTAGCGACGGTAGGTCCGAGGACCACCACCCGGGCGGTGGAACGGACCTGGGTCTCGTCGAAGAACGACCCCTCCTGGAGATCCCGGTTGCTGATCTCCAACCACTGCTCGGTGGAACCGATGACAGTCGCGCGGTACTGGGTGGTGTCAGTCTCGGCCAGAGCTTGACCGGTAGTGGCTGGGATGACGGAGTCGGCGTCGGTTACCTGCTTTTGCAGCGCCGTGACGTCGGCGTCGATCAAATCCTTCGGGGCACCGCCGCCGGGGACATTACCGATCGATGGCACGATTGTGATCAGGTTAGCCAGCGGTTGGATCTTCGCATTGACCGAGGACTGCACGCCATTGCCGATGGCGACCAGCAGAATCACCGACGCAACCCCGATGATGATGCCGAGCATCGTCAACACGGAGCGTAGCCGGTGAGCACGCAATCCGCGCAGGGCGATCCATACGGCCTCTCCCAGGCTCATTCTTCAAGACGTAACCCGTTATAGGCGCTACGCACAAGGGGTTTACTGCACATGCGCAGCCAAGACTGTGGCCGCCGCACCGATCTACCCCGGCCTGCTCGGCATGCTACCCCGCAGGCGCCCGATCAGGAGGTAGCGCCGATCATTGTGTACCCTCATGCCGCTCTGCCAGATCGGAAGTCAGCGTCATACAGGAGGAACAGGTCGCATGCACCACCGCATCGTGAAAGGCCCCCGCCGCGCTGTCCGCCCCGGTGTGACCAGCGCAACCACGGCGTTGGCCGCTGTTGCGGCGGTGGTGTCGGTCGCTGTCCTGGCACCCGGCACCGCGGCGGCCGCCGCACCGGCCTGGGCACCCGCCGGGCAGGCCACCGTGCATCCCGGAGTGAACACCATCACCGGCGACGGCGAGTGCACCTCCAACTTCATCTTCTATAACGCCACGGACGTGTTCATCGGACAGGCCGCGCACTGCGCCGGCACTGGGGCCCCGACCGACACCAGCGGCTGCACCTCGGCCACCAAGCCGTTGGGCACGCCGGTCAAGATCACCGGAGCCAGCCGGCCGGGCACGCTCGTGTACAGCTCCTGGATCACCATGGTCAAGGACGGCGAGAAGGACGCCAATACCTGCGACTTCAACGACCTGGCGCTGGTCAAGATCGACCGAGCCGACTGGGGCAAGGTCAACCCCACAGTGCCGTTCTTCGGTGGGCCGACCGGCATCGATACGACGCCGACCGCGGTCGGTGACCGCTTGCTGACCTATGGCAACTCGCCGCTGCGCGCCGGGGTCAGTGCACTGTCCCCGAAGGTGGGGATCAGCCTCGGCGACGAGGGTGGCGGCTGGTCGCACACCTGCTACACGTTCTCCCCCGGCATCCCCGGCGATTCGGGCAGCGCCTTCATGACCAACGACGGTAAGGCGCTCGGTGTATTGACGTCCCTCGCGCTGGCTCCGCTGGCCGGCAGCAATGGCGTCGGCGACATGTCCCGAGAGCTGGCGTACCTCAACGCCCACGGTGGCCTGGGCACTGTCTCGCTCGCCCTCGGTACCGAGCCCTTCCACACCCTCACGCCATAGGCATCACAGTTCACCGAGGTATGCCTGCTGGATTCGGGGTTCGGCGCGTAGCTGTGTCGAGGTGCCGGACAGCGCGATGACGCCGGTTTCGAGCACGTAGCCGCGGGTGGACACCGATAGCGCGGCGTCGACGTCCTGCTCGACGAGCAACACAGCAGTGCCGGCCGCGGCGATTTCCGGGAGTGTGGTCAGGATCTCGTCCACCACCAACGGCGCCAATCCCAGCGACAGCTCATCGATCAAGATCAGTTGTGGTCTACTCATCAGACCACGGGCGATTGCGCACATCTGCTGCTCACCACCGGACAGCGTGCCGGCCAGCTGCTGCAGGCGGGCAGCCAACGCGGGAAACAGCGCGAGCACCCGGTCGATGTCGGTGCTGCGGGTGGCCCATCCGCCCAGCCGGAGGTTGTCCCGCACCGACAGCCCGGCGAACAGCCGCCGCCCCTCGGGAGCATGCGCCAGCCCCCGCCGGACCACCGATTCCACCGGCTGCCCGGTGACGTCCTGGCCGGCGAACCGGATCCGCCCACCGGTCGGGGTGACCAATCCGCAGATGGCACGCAACAGCGTGGTCTTACCGGCGCCATTCGAGCCGACCAAGGCGACGATCTCCTTGTCAGCCACCGTCACGTCAACGCCGTGCAGCGCCTGCACCCGCCCGTACCCGGCGGTCAACCCGGCGACGTCAAGCAGAGTCACCGCGCGCGCGGGCGTCCGGGGGCCGATGCGTGCGACGGTGCCGCCAGCGTCAGCCTCACTCCTGGCCACCGAGGAATCGGCCGCGCACGGTCCACGTCTGCACCACGACGGTGCGGGTGACCAGCACCACTGATTCACCATTGATCAGCGCGGCGGGCGCCGCAGTGACGGCTGGTCCGGCGGCTTGACCCGGTTGCATGAGGATCCATCGTAGGCCGGCGTGGAGCATCAACCCGGCAGCCGTGGCCAGGGAGCCGGCCACCGCGGGATGTCGGCTCGCCTGGCGCAGCCGATCGGGCAGCCCGGAGTGCCATCGTGTCGGTCGCTGCTGCGCCCTAGGCGCGCGCATGACGCCCCGCGGCCCCACCACCGCGGGCAAGTTCGCCCGCCCGTTGTCCTCAAAATCCTCCATACACCCATCAAACCCCCAGCCAAGGTGCACCGCAAACGATCTTGACGTTGTGGTCCGGATACCAGCCCGCTGTGAACCACAATCTCAAGATCGTTAGCGTGCCCAGCGAGTTCCGAGGTAGGCCTGCACTACCTGGGGGTCGGAAAGCACCGACTGCGGCGCCCCGCGGGTCAGCACCTCGCCGTGGTGCAGCACACAGATCTCGTCACTGATCGCCGCGATCGCCTTGATCACGTGTTCGACCGCCAGCACGGTGACGCCCTCGTCGCGCAGCCCGCGGATCAGCTCCACCATGGCCTGGATCTCCGCGGCGCGCAGTCCGGCCATCACCTCGTCCAGCAGAAGCAGCCGCGGGCGGGCGGCGAGTGCCCTGGCGAGCTCCAACCGTCGAGCGTCGCCGACGGACAACTCGGCCGGGTTTCGCTTCGCCAGCCGGGCCATCCCCAGCCGGTCGAGCACCCCGTCGGCCAGCTCGAACGCCGCCCGCTTGGTGGCTTTGCGAGTGTCGCCGTACATCGCCGAGATCGCGACGTTCTCCCGCACCGTCATGCCACGGAACGGCTTGACGATCTGAAATGTGCGGGCCACCCCGGCGTGCGCGATACGCCACGGTGCCGCTCCGGTCAGGTCAATCCCGTCGATCCAGACGGTGCCGGCGGTCGGTCGCAGGTGCCCGGCAATCAGGTTGATCAAGGTGGACTTGCCGGCGCCATTCGGGCCGATCACTCCCAGGACAGTGCCGGGCGGGACGGCCAGCGAGACGCCCGATAGTGCCGGCAGCGCCCCGAACCGGCAGCTCAGGCCGCGAATTTCGAGGATGGGCGTTTTCAGCATGGGCATCACAACCGGTAGGCCCGGATCGTGTCGAGAAGGATAAGCCGGCGCTGCACCACCGCGGTCCGGGCCACGGTGACCAGCCCAGCCGGGAACAGCAGCACCACAGCCACAATCACCGCACCGAGTACCAGGATGTGTTCTTGCGGGTAGTTCTGCCGCAGGTACTCGGAGAGAAACTGCAGGCCCACCGCGCCGACCAGCGGACCGAGCACCGTACCGGCGCCACCGATCACCACCATCACGATCATGGTGACCGTGATGTCCACGTCGAACAGCCGTTGCGGGTAGATGGTGACCTGCTGGAATGCGTACGCCGAGCCGACCAAGCCGGTGATCGCGGCCGAGGTGGCCAGCGCCAGCACCTTGGCGCGAGTGGTGTTCACCCCGGCCGACGCGGCGGCGTCCTCGTCCTGGTTGATCGCCCGCAGCCCGTACCCGAACCGGCTGTGGGTGATCAGCGCCGCGACCGCTACGGCCACCGCGGCAAGCAGCAGAAACAGCAGGTAGAAACCGTCATTGCCGAGCCAAGCGGTGCTCGGGACAGTGGTTCCCGCCCCACCGCCGGTCACTGAGCCGAGGTTGGTGACCACCTCCCGCATCCCCTCGGCCACCCCGAGTGTGGCGATGGCGAAGTAGTGGCCTCGCAGCCGCAGCAACGGCAGCCCGATCAGCGCCGCGAACCCCGCACATCCGAGCGCGGAGACCGGCAAGGCCAGCCAGAATGACCAGTGCACCTGCTCCATCAGCACCGCGGTGGTGTAGCCGCCGATCCCGAAGAACGCGACCTGCCCGAAGCAGGCGTAGCCGGCCAGGCCGCCGATGATGTTCCACGCCTGCGCCAGCGCGACGAACATCAACACCGTCGTGAGGACCCGCACCTGGCCGGTGTAGAGCTGGCTGGGCAGGGCGATCATCCCGGCCACCACCGCGGCGCCGAGCAGCCAGCTCAGGGCGCGGCTCACCTGGCCTCCACCCGGGCCGCGTAGAACGCCCGGCCGGCCAACCCGGCAGGCCGCACGATGAGCACGCCGACCAGCACAGCGAACGCGACCGCATTGACCCAGGTGCCCGGCAGGTACTGGCCGGCCCAGGCCTGTACCACCCCGAGGACCAGCCCGCCCAGCAGCGCGCCGTACATGTTGCCCAGGCCACCGAGCACCGAGATCACGAAGCTGAGCAGGGTGAACCGGGCCGCGTCGGGTGGGCTGAACGTGCCGACCAGACCGACCATCGCACCGGCCGCACCAGCCAGGGCCGCGGCGATCCCGGCGGTCAACGCGTAGACGTGCCGGGCGTTGATCCCCATCAGCCGGGCCGCGGTACGGTCCATCCCGGTGGCCAGGATCGCGATGCCGGTCCGGCTGCGCTGGGCGAACACCACCAGCGCCGCGGTAGCGGCCACCGCGAGGCAGAAGGCGAGCAGCCGCCCGTAGGGCACCCGCACGTCACCGATCCCGAACGATTCGGAGGCGTAGGACGTCGGGATCGAGCGGTAGTCGGCGGTGAAGAGCACGGCCATGCCCTGCACCAGCACCAACTGCAGCCCGAAGGTGAGCAGCAGGGTCAGGAAGACCGGCGCGTTGACGATCTGGTTGACCAGCAGCCGCTGCACGGCGTACCCGACGACGAACATCACCGTGGCGCCGACCACCGCACCGAGCAGCGGATCCAGCCCCCAGGCGGCGTGTAGCTCCCACGCCGCGTAGGCGCCGAGCAGGACGTACGCGCCATGGGCCAGGTTGATGACATTCATCACGCCCCACACCAGGGAGAACCCGACCGCGATCATCGCGAGCACACCGCCCTGCAGCAACCCGTAGGTGGTGGCCTGCCAGAACGAGGTCACCCTCCGGTGCCCGGCCAGATCAGCGGGCCGGCCGCCTGGTCCTTGGGCCAGACAGTGACCAGCGTGCCGCCCTGAATCTGGACAACCGACATCGTCTTGGTGACGTTCTCACCTCGATCGTTGAACGTCAGCGGGCCGAAGAACGACTGCTCATCGAGCCCGGCCAGGGCATCGCGCACGGTGTCCGGTTCGGTTGAGCCCGCCTTGCCCACAGCGAGCACCATGGCCAGGCAGGCTGCGGTCGCCTCGGCGTTGTGGTACTCCGGCGCCTGGCCGAACATGGTGTGAAAGCCGTTGCGGTAATCGGTCGCGCTGCCGATGACCGCGTCGGAGCCCTTGACCTCCGGCACCCACTGGCTGGAGCTGAGGACACCGTTCGCCTTGCTGCCCAGCGTTGCGGCGAAGTCCGGCGTTGGCGGTGCGACGGTCTCGGCGAAGCCACCGGCCGGCGTCACGCCCAGCTCGGCGGCCTGCTTGACGATCGCGATCCCTTCGGCCAGATGCACCGACCCGACGATCACATCGGGCTTGCTCGGCTTGACCTTCGTCAGCGCGCTGGACACGTCCGTGGCACCGGCGGGGAACTGTTGGCCGGGCAGCACGGTGAAGCCCACCCTCCGGGCCTGCGCCTCCCCGGCAGCGGTGGCGGTCTTGGAGAAGCCGTCATCGGCGGACAGGAAGACGATGCTGCGCGGTTTAGGCCTAGCCAAGTCGTTGATCGCAGTGACGATCGACGCCGCGTACACCGACGCCGGTGACAACACCGCGAAGGTGCGCCGATACCCCTTGGTGAACAGCGTGTCGTCGGCTCCGGAGCTGTCCACCATCACCTGGCCGTTGCGCTCGACGACCGCCATGGCCGCACCGGTGTTGGCCGAACCGTACGGACCGAGGATCAGCTTGTCGCCCTTGTCGTTGAACTGGTCCACCAACTGGCCGGCGGTGTCGGGCTGAGACTGGTCGTCCTGGTAGTCGATGTGCAGCCGTAGGGTCCGACCGCCGACGGTGACCCCGCCCTTGGCGTTGACCGCGCTGGCGCAGTAGTCGTAGCCCTGCCGGGTCAGCTTGCCTTCCTTTTCCAGAACGCCGCTGAGCGACATCGACGCACCGAGGTTGAGCGTGTCACCGGTCGCGTTCTGATTCTGCGCGCTTGTCGAACCGCAGCCGGCGAGCACGAGTGCGGCACCGACCGCCAGCACCTGGACTCGCCGCACCCGACCAGCCCGTGTCGTCATCGCGCGTCCGCCCCCGAGCTGAAGTTAAGGTGCGCCCAGCCCCGGGTTATGACGCGGCTGCGCTGACCAAGCCTGCCAATGCGGCGGCTCCGGCGGTGACCACCGCGGGGACCGTCGAGTACGAGTCTGCCGACGCGGACGCCAGTACCACAACCACGTAACGCAGATCCGTGCCGACCAGGCCGGTGCTGTCCATCACCGCTTGGGAGCCGCTGGTACCCCAGCCCTGCTTGATCGCCCAGGTGGTGTGCGGCATCCCGTCCGGAATGCCGAAGTACTGGTCGAAGCCGTCCGCGGCGATCCGCGGGGTGTCGGCGAGCGCACTGAGCAGCAGATTCCGGTTGGCGCCGGGTACCTGATCGGTGATGTAGCGATACACCGTCACCATGTCCTGTGGGGTGATCAGCGTGTCTCCCCACTCGCCGGGATCGTCCGGTGGCTGGGTGCCGGTGAGCCCCAGCTGGCCGACCATTCTGGTGACGATGGCGGGGCCACCACCGGCAGTCCAGAGGCGGTCTGCGATCTCGTCGTCGCTGTCAGCGAGCATCTGGTGTATTTCCTGTTGTGTCCCGCCGTCCGGGGTCGCCCAATTGCCTTGAGCCAATACGTCGAGGGCGATCAGCAATTTGACCACCGACATGGCGGCGAATTGCTGGCCGGCGTTGTGACTGGTGAGCACCGCGCCGGTCTGTCGGTCGAAAACCTCGAATCCGTCCTGGGCGTCCGGGAGTACTGCCTGCATCGCCTGTTGAGCCGTCGTCGCTGCGATGCTGGCTTGGTCAGCTGCTGGTGCAACCGCTGCCGTCGCTGGGGTCAGCGTCGAGTGCCTGGCGACCATCGACGCCTGGACTGCCGGCGCGATCTCCGCAGAGGCCAATCCCGCGCCGGCGGTGCAGAGAAGCGCTGTCACCGCCAGCGTCAGTACGCACTTCATGCCCGTTGGATCGCACCGCTGAGCTCAATTGGTACGCCTCATAGCGATCTCTCGGGAAACCTTCAGGGAAATCCCAGCCTCTTTTACCTGCCGTTATTCTCGCGGCTATCGGGCGTTTCACTCCGCACCCTGATTAGCGGGAGTACCGGTGCTTGACGCCGGCGGGGAAGTACGCCGGGTCGCCGGCCGGGTGCAGGGTCACCTGCGGGAGCGGCGCTCCGGCGGCACGTAGTGCTTGAACTCGCTGTTGAGCCGGCGCAGCTGCCCTCGATCGACGGCGCGAGCCGTCTCGCATCTCCGCGCGTGCCGGCGGCTCGCCGGGGCCAGCTCGACGGCGAAGCCAGGAGCCGTCGTCGTCGGCGTCCGCTTGACTCCATCACGAACTTGCCGGTGACCCAGGCCTGGACCGGCGGCTGCTCGAGGCCGACCGTGACGTTCTCCGGGTAGACGTTGGCGCCGTAGTACGAGACCGTGAAATCGGAGCGGCCGAACACGAGCACGAAGGGCAGCGCGCGGATAGCCCGCCGGCCGGGACCGAGCGCGGCGGCCGGGTCGAAGCCGAGACGGCCAGAGGAGGCGAGCATCGCGTCGTAGGGGGGATCCCGCCCGTATCGAGCGATGTCGTAGCGCACCAGCGGGACGCCATTGTCGCCGGAGAAGAGCAGCGTGCCGTCCACGAGCCTCGAAGAAGCGGGCGTGGGGGTCGTACTGGGCAAGCGTGGGCAGGCGCGCCTGGCCGAAGAGGTCCCGCGCGGCCTCGGGGCGCGCGGCCAGGAAGCGGCGGACGGCGATGCTGAGCGGCGTCTCAGTGGCCGAGCACGCCCGCGTCGGCGGTGCCGTAGAGCGAGGCGAAGTCGTAACACGGCTCGCCGACCGCCGATACGCTCGGCGACGAGGGTGCGCCACTCCTCGCTGAAGACCTCGCCGGCGGTCACCAGCGGACGTGAAGTCGGGCCAGCGCACGCCGCGGACAGGCCGGTGTCGATGACGTCCTTGAGGAAGGGCGGGTAGCCGAGCAGCACGACCTGGTCGAACGCGGGGCCGAGCTCGGTGACCACGCGGAAGATCTCTTCCTGTCGTTGCCTGGCGTGATCACCGTGATGGGGTAGCCCTTAGTGGCAGGTGCCGGCAGCAGCTCGCGGTGAACATGCCCGCCGACCCAGGTGCCCAGCGCGAAGCACACCACCGCCAGCGTGCGGCGCTCGATCGGCGGCGAAGCTGTCGTGGAAGACCTGCTCGAAGCGCCGCGCCACGGCGAACTCGTCGGTGACGAAGCGCGGCCAGAAGTGGGCTTCCCGGTCGAGCCGGAGGAGACGGCAATCATGTCGCAGGCGCGAGCCGGCCCCCCGGCAGCGCTCGGCGAGCGGGTGCCGGAGGACGTAGTTGGCCTTGGTGACCGGCGGCACCGCCCGGAAGTCGTCGAAGGTCCGCACCGCGATGGGGTCGACGTCGTGCTCGGCGAGGAACGCCGGGTAGGCCGGCACCGTGGCGGCGACCTAGGTGAACAGGGCCAGCGCGCTCTGCTCCGCATCGCCCGGCGCCGGGCAGGAGAGAACATCGTCAAGCCCAGTGGTCAGGAACCGGTCGAGCGCAGCCCGCAGTACGTTGCCTCCCAGCGCCATGATCCGCCTCCGCCTTATCGTAATCCGCTGTGCGTCGGGACGGCTGACCTGGACACTGATTACATGACGGAGATCACCTCGGAGGCGCAGTTGCGGGAGCTGCTCGGCGAGCCGCTCCCCAGAGTCGCCGGCAAGGCCAGGCCCGGACTGCACGACTACGACAAGCAGTGGCTCGCCCGCTCACCGTTGTGCCTGGTCGCCACCTCAGGCGCGGACGGCAGCTGCGACGTCTCACCGAAGGGTGATCCGCCAGGTTTCACGCTCGTGCTCGACGACACGACCATCGCCATCCCGGAGCGACCCGGCAACCGCCGCGCCGACGGCTTCCGCAACATCCTGACCAACCCGCACGTCGGGCTGATCTATCTCGTGCCCGGCCGTGAAGACACCTTGCGGATCAACGGTGCCGCGCGTCTGGTGTCCGACGCGCCATTCTTCGACCAAATGCAGGTCAAGGGGCATCGGCCGCTGTTGGCGCTCGTCGTCGCGATCGACCAGGTCTTCTACCACTGCGCGAAGGCGTTCCTGCGCGCGAACCTGTGGCAGCCCGCCACCTGGAACGCCGACGCGGTGCCCTCCCGTGCTCAGATCGCTCAGCGCATCGAACGACCACACGATGCGCTGGAGGACCTCGAGCGCTACTACGGCCCCGTGTACGCCAAGCGCCTCTATGAGACCAGGTGACCGTGACCGCCAAGGCGCACACCTTCCCACCGGCCATCGACGACGGTGGTCTTCTGCATCGGCCAACTGCTGGCCCGGGTGGAGGCCAAGGTCGCCCGTCGTGAACTCGGCGCTACCGACGTTCAAGCGCGGTGGAAACGCTGGTCTTGTCGTCGAGTTCACGACCAGCCGCCCCGCTAGCGCCGTTGCGGGATGCCGGCGAGGCGGTTGCCTTCTGTGGGGTGGCGAAGCCGGCCGGGGCCGCGGGGGCGGGTCCGGACCGGAGTAGCAGCAGCGCGCCCACCGCAGCCAGCGCGCTCAGACCGGACGCGATCAGAAACAGGTCGTCGATCGCCCCGACGAACACCTGCAACTGTGTCAGCGCATAGGTGGCGTACACACCCGCCCCTGGGGGAGCGGTCGGGCCGAGGTCCGGGGTGGGCGTGTTCGCGGGCATCACTGCGGCGCGGCCGGCCAGCTGCTGAGCCTGCTGGGTGGTCAGGATCGCCGTGAGAATGGCCAATCCGAGCGCACCCGACACCCGCTGCACGACGTTGTTGAATGCACTGGCGGCGTTGACCTGGGTCAGCGGGATGACCGCGATACCCCCGGTGAAGATCGGCATCATGGCCATCCCCAGGCCGGCACCTTGGATCACCAGCAACCACATGACGTGCTCTCGTGAGCTGTCGAGGGTCAGGGTGTGCAGCTGATAGGTACCGATCGCCACGATCGCCAAGCCGATCGCGGCCGGCCAACGGGGTCCGATGCGGTCATAGATCCGCCCGGCGATCGGCATCAGAAATCCCATCACCAGCGCCTGGGGCAGCAGGGTGAGCCCGGCGTCGAATGCGCCCAGTCCCTGCGCCTGTTGCAGGAACAACGGGATGTAGAACAGCACCCCGAACATCACCACCATCAGCACCGCGATCAACAGCAGGGTGTAGGTGAACGCGCGATGGCGGAAGATCCGGATGTCCAGCAACGGGTCGGCCACCTGCAGCTCGATCACCACGAACAACGACAAGCTCAGTGCGCTGTAGGTGATCAGCATCAGGACCCGGTAGGACGCCCACCCCCAGGACTCGCCCTCCGATAGCGCGAGCAGCACCGCGAACAGGCCACTGGCGATGGTGACGAAACCCAGCACATCGAAGCGCCGGCCGGCCACCCGCGGGAACCGGGGCAACACCAGCGCCGCGGCCACCGCGCCGAGGATACCGACCGGCACGTTGATGTAGAAGATCAGCCGCCAGTCCACGTACTCGACGAGATAGCCACCCAATGTCGGGCCGACCGCTGGGGCGAACACGATGCCCAGACCGTAGAGGCCCATCGCAGCACCGAGCTTCTCCCGCGGCACGATCCGGTACAGGATCGACAGCGTGATCACCGGAAGGATGCCCCCGGGAATCGCCTGGATGATCCGGAAGGCCACCAGGCTGTTGAGGTCCCAGGCCAGCCCGCACAGCGCCGACCCGGCGGCGAACGCCAGCAGCGCGAGGTTGTAGACCCGGCTCAGCCCGAAGCGGTCCCCCAGCCACGCGGTGACCGGCACCACCACGCCCAGCGCCAAGGTGTACCCGGTGACCACCCACTGCACATCGTCGGTGGTCGCCCCGAAATCGTTTTGAATAGTGGGAATGGCCACATTGACGATGCTGATGTCCAGGATCGACATGAACATCCCGGCGACCAACACCCCCAGGGGCAATCCCCAGCCGCCGGCCGGAGCCTTGGTCGCAGCTGCCGAGTCAGTGACCGCAGCACGAGTCATGACACTACTGTGCCATCGGAACGCCGCGTACTCTAGCTTAGTTTTCGGCACCTTGGTAACATTGCGTGATACTCAGATTACGAGAGGTGTGGACGTTGAGCAGCGTCAGCGAGGCTTGCCCGCCTGCGAATGCCGTGGTTGATCCCCGCAAGGGGCCTCGACGTCGCGGTGACGCGCTTTACGCCGCGATCTTCGAAGCCACCTTGCACGAGCTGACCGCGGTCGGATACGCCGAACTGAAGATCGAACACATCGCCAACCGAGCCCGGGCGAGCAAGGGTTCCCTGTATCGGCGCTGGTCCAGCCGCGCCGAGCTCGTCGCCGATGCGGTCCACCACATGCTTCCCGGCTGCTGCGACGCACCGGACACCGGCAGTGTGCGCGAAGACATCCTCGGCTGCCTGCGCGGATTCGCCA
>CAVQVV010000024.1:0-71742 GCA_963717245.1 uncultured Actinomycetota bacterium
GCTGACCTCATCCGGCTGCGGACCAAGGAGGGGATGAGAGTCGCGAAGGCCAAGGGCCGCTTGCGCGGCCGCAGGCCCAAACTCAACGCACGGCAGGAAGCTCATCTGGTCAGCTTGATCGCCGCTGGGGAGCACAGCACAGCCGAGGTCGCCGACCTGTTCGGGGTCAGCCGCCCGACGGTCTACCGCGCCCTCCAGCGCAGCAAGAGAGCCACAACAGCTTGACTCCTCACCGCAGAGCCGCCCCGCAGCTCCTACCGCTGTCGCGGTATCAACAGCAAGCATGACCATACCTACCGGACAGTATGATCAACTTGCGGTAGGGAGTCCTGACCGGCGGCAAGTACTGTTCGTTAGCCGTTCGGCTTACGAGACTGTCGTTGTGTGCGCTGTCGGACCAGGATCCGACGATCGGCAGGCCAGCCGAAGTTCAATGGCGAAGGGTGGACGTCATGGATGTGCAGTTCATCACCAGCGTCGCAGTGATCACTCCTGACCCGAGCGCCAGCCGGGGGTTGTACGTGGACGCGCTTGGATTGCCGCTGACTGCGGAAGGTGATGGCTACTTGCACAGCGAAGACATCGACGGTTGCAAGTCGTTCGGGGTCTGGCCGTTGACTTAGGCGGCGCAGGCCTGCTTCGGCACGCCTGACTGGCCAGTGGAGCGGCCGGTGCCGCAGGCGAGCGTCGAGTTCGAGGTCGAGGACCCTGTCGCCGTCCAGATCGCTGCGGATGAGTTGAAAGAGAAGGGCTTCACGTTGCTACACGACGCACGTACCGAGCCGTGGGGACAGACCGTCGCTCGACTGCAGTCCAGCGAGGGAGCGATCATCGGCCTCTCATTCGCGCCCTTTATGCATCCGTAGCGAGAAAGAACAGATGCCCGAAAACCGATCCCCTACTGGTACCCCAATTGGGACCTAAGACATTGACGGGCTGCCGCTACGACTCGTGATAGGAGTATGGCCCTCAGAGCGCGCTTGATCAGGAAGCCATCGTAAACCAGCGCATAGTTATCCATAGCGAATTCCGGGATGCAAGGTCCGCTCATGCCGCTGTGCGCGCGCTGAAGAGTGGACATGAGGTCGACAACGCTCGTGGACTTGCCTGCGTTGTCAATCTCCAGGGGTGATGGTTGGCTAAGTGGTCAGGTTTGGCTGGCAGGGACCTCGGCGTTGATGCGCTCGCTTTACGGCTAAACGCAATCGGCGCCCGAGACGCGACCACATCATCGCTGCCGCCGCAGCGAGTCCGCGCGACGCACCATGATAACCGCGCCGCCACAGGGCCCTAAGGGCTAGAGGCAGCAAGCCTCCGGCCCTAGGATCCACGGCTGACCAGGCAAATCCCGCAGCGTGCACGCTTAGACCGTGACGGCGGGGCGTGCCTCCGGCCATGAGGTGCAAGGTTCTCCCTGCGCCAAGGACCCATCTACCGCGCACCGCAACCATCCGGTGGAGGGCCGGCCAGGCGAGTCACCTTGTGGCTCGAATGCCACCAGAAATGCAACCACCGCCGTCCACACCGAGCCGGGAAATGATCACTATATCCGTGTTTGTGCTGGTAGAAGGGCGGAAGCGGAGGGATTCGAACCCCCGGTACCTCTCGGCACGCTCGCTTTCAAGGCGAGTGCATTAGACCGCTCTGCCACGCTTCCGAGTGCACGCTAGCGCGCAGAGTTCCCCGAGAGCTAGCCGTCCGATCCGGCGCTCACCGAGACGCTCAGCGGCGTGCGCTGCTCTTGGACGTCGGTCAGTTCGCTGCGGGGAACGCACCCGCGCCAGACCCGGTAGTCGACCTCAGCGAGGCCGAGTTCGGCTGCCCACGGGCCGTTCTCCCCGATGTAGTGGATCACGGCTTGCTCAACCCCGGAGTCCACCAGTTCAACCGGGAGGCCGTGCCATCCGCCCCGCCAGCACACCAAGTCGAGCGCGTCGAGTTCACCAGTCATCACCGGGAGCGTGTGGACGCCGGCCTGGTCGAGGAACTCCTCGGGCGGCCGCGTGCCGGTCACCGGGTGCAGGGTCACTTCGCCGGGGCGGGGGCCGAAGTCGGCGTCGAAGTCGGCACCGTGGTACTGCGCGACCAGCCCGCGCCGCACGGTGGGCCGCAACGGTGCCGGGGGGCGGTTCCAACCCGCTGGACCCAGCGCCGCGGACTCGGTGGCGATCCACCCGACCTGCCGGTTGAGGTAGGCGCCGACCCGCTGCTCATCAGCCTGGGAATCGATCTGCCACATCTCGGTGCCAGCCGGCAGTTCGATGAGACTCACCTGGTAGACGCTGCGCTCGAAGGGAGCGATGTAGAGCTGCGGGCTGTGCGCGTAGAAGCGCAGCAGATACACCACGTCGCTGACCGGCCAACCCGCCACCTGGTCGAGTCCGTAGCGCCGGAGAAGCTCCGACGATGAGCAGGCGGGCACATCCGCCAGCCGGGTCACGAAACCCGCGATCCGGTGCGGGTCGAAACGTCCCGGCACCACCACGTTGCCCAGCGTCAGATCCACCAGCCCCGGCAGCACGACCTTCTGCATCGCGGTATCCGGTGTCAGCTCAGGCACCGGAATGGGCGCCCTGAGCCGCGGCGGCGCAGGAGCCACCCGCTCCCCCGATGGCGTGCCCTCTGTGGCGAGCACCGGGAAAGCCCCCGATTCATTGGCCGCTATCCCTGCTACCGACATCAGCTCCACCCCTCGCCGCCGGGATACCCGTCCGCACTGCAGGCCGGGCTGGGTTCGGGGAACCTACTACGCCATTCGGCCCAAGCCCAACAGGGAGTGGCTTGGGCGGCCGCCAGGAGGTTTGGTAACACACGGGAGCAGGTCAGTGACGATCCGCAGAACTGGGTCAGATGCTGCGGAGGTGAGCCGTCAGCCGCTCGAAGACCTCGGCGAGCACGAGTCGTTCCTGGTCAGAGAGCAGATCGATCAGGTTGTCGCGGACCCCGCGGACGTGCGTGGGAGCCGCGCTGTGCAGCACGTGCTGACCGTGTTCGGTGAGAACCGCGAACACTCCCCGCCGGTCCCCGGGGCACTCCTGGCGGCGCACCAGCGCGGCCTTCTCCATGCGGCCGATCTGGTGAGAGATCCGGCTCTTCGACGAACCGACCTGCTCGGCCAGCACGCTCATCCTGGTCTGCCCGCAGGGCGCCTCGGACAGCCGGACCAGCAGTTCGTAGTCGGCCAGCGCCAGCCGGTGCTCCTCCTGCAAGTCACGGTTGAGCTGGGCGTCGAGCAGCGCCTTGCCGACGACGTAAGCGCGCCAGGCACGCATCTCGTCAGCATCAAGCCAACGCGGCGCCCCGTTCACCCAAGCAGGCTAACCGACCACGTCGCGCACGACGCTGTGCGCGCCCAGTTCCGGCGGGCGGGAGTAGCCGGCCAGTGCCAGCGTGAGGTCAAGATCACCGAGTAGGACGCTCAACACATGGGCCACTCCACGCTGCCCGGCCAGTCCGAGCCCGTAGACCCAAGGTCTCCCGAGCAGCACGGCGTGGGCGCCCAGCGCCAGCGCGATCAGCACGTCGGCGCCGCACCGGATGCCGGAGTCGAGTAACACCGGGGCGCGACCGTCGACGGCCGCCAGCACGTCGGGAAGGCAGTCCAGCGCCGCCCGGGCACCATCAACCTGCCGGCCACCGTGATTGGACACCACTAGCGCGTCGACACCGTGGTCCAGCGCGGCCCGGGCGTCCTCGGGATGGCAGATCCCCTTGATCAGGATCGGCAACCGGGTCCACTCCCTCAGTAACAACAGGTCCGCCCAACCCAGTGCCGGGTTGCCGAACACTTCCGCCCAGAGGCGCACGGCCAGCTGCATGGCCTGCGCGGATTCCTCGGGTGGCGTGTCCAGCCGAGCCCGGAACACCGGATCGGCCAAGTAGTTCGCGATCCCCTTGGCATGCAGGAACGGCAGGTGCGCCAGCTGGAGATCACGCGGCCGCCAGCCCAGCGACCAGGTGTCGACGGTGACCACAATGGCCTGGTAGCCGGCCGTCTCGGCACGCCGGACCAACGATTCGGCCAGCTGCAGGTCCCGTGGCCAGTACAGCTGAAACCAGCGGCCCGCATCCGGAGTCGCGGCGGCGACGTCCTCCAGCGTGGTCGACGACGCGGTGGACAGCACGCTGGTCATCCCTAGGGCGGCGGCCGCGCGGGTGACGGCGAGGTCAGCGTCGGGGTGTACGAGGCCGAGCGCCCCGATCGGTGCGGTGAGCACCGGCGCCGCCATCACGGTACCCACTACAGTGGTGGACAAGTCACGCTCGGTGATGCCGCGCAGCATTCTCGGCACAATCCGCCAACGGGCGAACGCCTCACGGTTCGCGGCCATGGTGCGCTCAGTGGACGCTCCACCGGCCACATAGCTGAATGCCTCCGCCGGCAACGCCTCCCGCGCGGCGGCCTCCAGCCCGTCGGCAGTTATCGGCAAGTCCGGCCGCTGCCCGGTGAGTCCCCGCAAGTAGATCTCATTAACCAGGTCACCAAAATGCGCCATACCGGGCACCCTAAATGGCGCCCAGCAGTTCGCGGCAGTCGTCCAGCCCATCCTCCTGAAGCGTCCAGTCCGGACGGACGAAGCGCGACGGCTCCAGTACGAGCCGGACTTCAGTAGCCGCCGTGCCGCGCCTGGCGACGGTATGGGTGCCGTCTGTGCGGTAGCCCAGCTTCGCGCTGAGCCGCAGCGAGGCCGCGTTGTCGGCGAATGCCCCCGAGCGCGCGATCGTGGCGCCGAAGTGGTCGAAGGCCAGCAGCAGGACAGCGGCGCGCATCTCCGTACCGAAGCCCTGGCGCTGGTGCGAAAGACCTAGCCAGGAGCCGGTGGAAACCTCGCGAGTGATCGCGAATTGCTCCCCGGACAGCCCTTGGACACCGATGACCCGGCCGCCGTGCCGGACCAGAAAGTTGACGCTCCAGCCCGTCGCGGTCAGCTGCGCACGCGCCCGCCAGTAGTACTGCACGGAGCTGCGCGCAAGATTGTCAGGGGCCTGGTCGGTCCACGGCTGAAGGAAGGGCATCTGCTGCGGCGGATGTATGCCGCGCAGCGCGAGCGCCGCCAGCTCGTAGAGGCCCGCATCGTCGTCCGGGCGCAGCGTCAGACGGGGAGTGCGCAGTACCAGATGCCGCAGCGGCCAGGGCTCATTCTGGGGGTCCGGCATAGCTGTAACGGTGCCACGTCCGCGGCGACTACCGTCGGGAACCATGCGCGCGATCACGATCACCGAGTTCGGCGACCCGGCGGTGCTTCAGCTCACCGAGCAGCCCGATCCCAGCCCGGGACCTGGCGAGGTGCTGATCGACGTCGCCGCGTCCTCGGTCAATCGGGCCGACCTGATGCAGCGGCAGGGCCGGTATCCGCCGCCGCCCGGGGCCAGCGAGATCCTCGGCCTGGAGTGCTCCGGCACGATCGCCGAGCTCGGTGACGGGATCACCGGGTTCGCGGTCGGCGACGAGGTGTGCGCGCTGCTGGCCGGTGGCGGCTACGCCGAGCGGGTCGCCGCACCGGCCGGGCAGGTGATGCCGCTGCCGCCCGGCGTCGATCTGGTCACCGCGGGCGGTGTGCCCGAGGTGGCCGCCACGGTGTGGTCGACGGTGGTGCGCCACGCCGGGCTCGCCGCTGGAGAACTGCTGCTGGTCCACGGCGGGTCCGGGGGCATCGGGACACACGCGATCCAGGTCGGTCGGGCGCTGGGCGCGCAGGTCGCCACGACCGCGTCGGGGCCGCGGCTGGCCAGCTGCGCGGAGCTCGGCGCCCAGATCCTGATCGACTACCGCGAGCAGGACTTCGCCGAGCAGCTCGCCGGGCGCGCTGACGTCATCCTCGACAACATGGGGGCCAAATACCTATCCCGCAACCTCGCCGCGCTCGCCCCGGACGGCCGGCTGGTGGTGATCGGCCTGCAGGGCGGCGCCAGCGCCGAGCTGAACCTCGGCGCGCTGCTGCCCAAGCGGGCCAGCGTCGCGGCCATCGGGTTGCGCGGGCGGCCGGTGGGCGGTCCGCACGGAAAAGCTGCCCTGTGCGCCGACGTCGTCGCCCGGTTGTGGCCGATGTTCGGCGACGGTCAGGTCAAGCCCGTGGTACACGCGACGGTCCCCTTGGCCGACGCTGCGCGGGCCCATCAGCTACTCGAGGACGGTGGCGTCGTCGGCAAGATCCTGTTGACCACCCGAGGTTGACCGGATTTACGCTGGGGAACAATGGGGTCATGAGCGAACCGCAGGAGCAGCAGGTCATCGTGATCGGGCCGGATGGTCAACCGGTGGCCGCCGGCACCGTCGAGGACCACCGCGGCGGGGCGGACGTCTCCGACATGGTCGAGCAACCCGCCAAGGTGATGCGCATCGGCAGCATGATCAAGCAGCTGCTGGAGGAGGTGCGCGCCGCGCCGTTGGACGACGCCAGCCGCAACCGGCTCCGGGAGATCCACCAGTCCTCGATCCGCGAGCTGGAGCAGGGCCTAGCCCCCGAACTGCGCGACGAGCTGGAGCGGCTGTCGCTGCCCTTCAGCGAGGACTCCATTCCCAGCGATGCCGAACTGCGCGTCGCGCACGCCCAGCTGGTCGGCTGGCTGGAGGGCCTGTTCCACGGCATCCAGACCACCCTGTTCGCCCAGCAGATGGCCGCCCGGATGCAGCTCGAACAGATGCGCCGCGGCCTACCCCCCGGCGCCGTCCCCCCGGATATGCAGGCCGGAATGCCGCAGGCGGAACCCGGAACCCGCGGCACCGGCCAATACCTCTAGACCTCGCGCGAAGATGTGTTGGCATACGTGAAACGCACCACGGTCAAGGTTCCTGACGACGTCGACCGCGCCATGCGAGACGAAGCCAATCGTCGTGAGATGACGCTGTCCGAGTGGGCGCGGGAGGCCATCGAGGCCCACCTCCCACGGCAGGGTGGCAGGCGGCGGCACGACGTCGCAGTCGAGTTCACGGCAGAGACCGGCGTTCGGGGGCACGGCGCCGGCGCGGGTGGATATCCTCTCGCGCATGCGGGATGAGGAAGTAGGCAGTAGCCAGGACACGACCGGCCTGGAGGGCACGCTCGCCAGGGTGGAGCGTGCGGTGGAGACCGGAAGCAAGGCCGTTGCCTCGTTGGCTCGCGAGCTGAGACGGGCCCGCGCTGCGGCCGCGTCGGGCCAGATCCGTGAGTTGCGCCGGGCCCTGGACGCGGCGCAGGTCATGGCCGGTGAGGTCGTGCAGCGGGTGAGCGCGGTGGCCACCGAATACGACGTCGACGAAGTCGCCATGCTCGGCTCCGGTGCTTACGCCAAGGAGCTGCTCGCCGCGGCCGAAGCCGCCGACGTCGCCATGTTCGCCGACGACGACCGGCTGCTGTGCTACCCGTCGATCGTGCGGGTGTTGCCCGGCGAGGCCGCGCTGGAGATCGACCGCAAGCGGGCCCGTGGGATCCGACCGTCGGTCGTGGTCGCTGCGCTGGCCAAGGCGCAGCGGGCCGGGCCCCGGTTCAAGCCGGCGCCGTTTCTGGCGAGCCTGGTCGGCGCCTACGACCTTGTCGTCGCCGGGCAGGGCAAGGAACCGGGCGCGGTGGTGCGGCTGCTCGAGGTCTACAACGCGCTGACGCTGCTGCCCGGGCAGTCCCGGGACTACACCCGCGCCGAGTTCGCCCGCGACCTGTACCTGCTCGACCAGAGCGGTGAGACCGCCGGTGCCGGCGGGCGGCGGCTACGCTGGGCGGCCAGCTCGGGCACCCGCCAGGCCGGTGTTCTCACCACAGTGGCCATGAGCGGGCAGCAGCAGCGGTACTGGGGCATCGCCGTCGAGAGCGAGTCGGGCCACAGTAACGAGTCGGGCCACAGTAAGGAGGACAGCCGGTGAACGAGATCCGCGGCGGCGTGCCGGCGGGCGGGATCGGGTTGGGGCCCGAGGAGTACGCCGAGTTCGTGGCCAAGGAGTACCTGGGTGACTACATCCGCGCCGGTGGGGCGGCGGTGCGCTTCGTCGTGGCCGGCAGCGAAGAGGTGGGGGTGCGTTGGCATCACGGCTTGGCGTCGATCGCGGATGCCGAGGGTTATCTGTGCGTCGGGGTCGACGCGGCGGATCACCGGGTGCACCTGATCGACCAGCTCTTCGCCGCCGTCGCCCGCCAGGTCGACTGGTGTGATCTCGCGCGGCGCCAGGTGTGCGCCGGGTGGGAATCCCTAGGCTTGCCACCTCCTGGGCCCGACCAGCTGGCGGTGGCCACCGTCGCCGCGCACCATGACGTCGCTGTGCCGGAGGCTGCGCGCAGCATGCGCCGGCATCTGGAAGCCGCGTTGTTGCGCGACCCGTCGCTGGACCGGGAGTTCCGGCTGGCGGTGTTGCGGCTGTGTCAGTGCGAGCTGGGCACCGGCGACGTCCTGCACGCCGAACGGGACGCGGTGCTGGCCTGGCTGCGGGTCGAACCGGTCGCGCTGCGGATGCTGAAGTCCGCCTCACTGTACGGGCGGGTGGCGCGGCACAACGCGCGATCGCTGCTGGTCTCGCTGGCAGCGTGGCGGGCCCGCGTCACCGGGTCGGGTCTGGTCCTGGATATCGATCTGAGCCGGCTCGCGGTCGCCCGCCGTCCCCCGCTGGAACAGCGCGCCGGCCATTACTACAGCAAGGCCGCCGTGCTCGATGCCTATGAGGTGCTGCGCCAGCTCGTCGACGCCACCGACAACCTGCGTGGCGCGTTCGTCGCGGTCACGGTGCCACCGGAGCTGGTCACCGACGACACCCGCGGCCTGCCCGCCTACAGCGCTCTGCACCTGCGGGTCATCGACGAGATCCGCGACCGCCGCCGCGCCAACCCGTTCGCCGCGCTGGTCCGGCTCGAGACCCGCCTGGAGGTTGTCCGATGAACCGGCTCGCCGCGAGGCGCGCGGTCGAGGCGCTGCGGTCGGGGGTGCCGAGCCGGGACGCGGTGACCGCGCTGGGCAGCGGCCAGTCCGAAATCGAGGACCGGTTCACCACCCTGATCGACGGGATCGGCCAGGTCCGCACCGGACCACGGGGACTGCTGCTCGGAGGCGGGTTCGGCGCCGGCAAGAGCCACGTCCTGGAACACCTGACCCACCTGAGCCTGGACCGCGGGTACGCGGTGAGCCGCATCGTGGTCAGCAAGGAGACACCACTGCACGACCCGGCCAAGGTGCTGCGCGCGGCGGTGGAGTCCGCGGTGCTGCCCGACGGGTCGGTCGGCGCGGTGGCCGAGGCGGCCGCGGGCCTGGACCCCGACGGGCCGGCCTTCACCGAGCTGATTCGCTGGGCCAGTGGCCCCAGCGCACCGGTCGACGAGTGGTTCCCGTTGACGCTGACCCTGCTCCCCCGGGTGCAGGCCGGCGACGACAACTTCGCCGACGCGATCGTCCGGTTCTGGTCCGGGGACCGTCTCGCCGTCGCCGACGTCCGCCGGCAGGCCAAGTTCGCCGGGCTGGGACGTCCGGCGCTGGCCGCGGTGCCTGCGCGGGAGCTGGCCCGGCAGCGGTTCCGGTTCCTGGCCCGGCTGCTCGTCGCCGCCGGCTGCGAGGGCTGGGTGCTGCTGTTCGACGAGGTGGAGCTGATCGGGCGCTACACGTTGCAGCAACGGGGCCGCTCGTATGCCGAGCTGGTCCACTGGCTGCAACCCGACGCCGATGACCCCGCGTCGCCGCTGGCGACCGTGCTGGCCATGACCGACGACTTCGACGCCGCCGTGCTCACGGCGAAGAACGACCGGGAGGTGGTCCCGGCGAAGCTGCGCGCCAAACAGTCAGCTGAATGGGATGAGATCGCGTCCCGGGCCGAGACGGCGATGGGTCTGATCGAGCGCGACATGCTGCTGCTCACCGCCCCCGACACCGACGAGCTCGACTACGCCTACCAGCGGCTCAAGTCCCTGCACTCCGAGGCCTTCGGCTGGAACGCTCCCGAGGTGGCCGGTCTCGAACGGCTCGGCACCACCCGGATGCGCCAGTACGTGCGGGCCTGGATCAACGAGTGGGACCTGGTCCGCCTCGACCCTTCGTACCGCCCGCGCACCGAGGTCGCTGCGCTGACTTTCAGCTACGCCGAGCAGCCCGATCCCGACGTCCACGAGGAGCCCGACCACTAGCCGCCCGGGTGCGCGGATAACCGCCGCCCCCTCGCGAATCGAAGAAGTCAGCGGTGAGCGAGGTTCATGATCGGAGATTGGGGAAGATTGAGCCGCGCTGTGAGAGCGGTTGGTTCTTCCCAATTCGTGATCACTGTGCGAGCCGTGCTCCGCAGATCGCTCCACCACAGGCTAGGCAGTGCCGGGGCACAGCTTGTGCTGCAGCGCACCGGGATGCCCCGGTGACCGACCTCGCCGGCAAGCAGATGACCACCTGCGGGCTCCGCCGGTGGGTTGTGGGCAGCGCTCAGTCTGCCTTGAGCCGACGAAGCACCAAGCGCAGCCCTTGGGCACTCGGCAGCTGCCGGAAGGTCAGGTTGGCAGTCGGCCCACCAGCGGCTCCGTGAGGTCCTCCAGTTCACCGCCCAAGCTAGCCGGCCATGCCGCGGACAGTCCTGCGGCCCCGGAGCCGATCACCAGGACATCGACGGCAGGAAAGCCCTCGCCGGGGGTCCGAGTCGAAGCGTCATCACTCCCTCTTCAGCAGGCTACGGCGCCCGTTCGCCGACGGCGCACTGCCCTGCGCCCCCGCAGGACGGGGGTCCGAGCGCCGTCCGGGTACCCTCGCGGACCATGCAGTACACCGCGGCGGCACCGGAGATCAGCGAGGCCCGGGCGTTGTCCTCCCGGAGCTGGGCTCGGGCAGTCGGTGATCTGCGGGCCGGATGGCAGCAACGTGAGCTGTGGGGTCACCTGGGCTGGCAGGACGTCAAACAAGGCTACCGGAGATCGGTGATCGGTCCGTTCTGGATCACGATCAGCTTGGGAGTCCAGGCCTTGGGCATGGGCCTGCTCTATGGCACGCTATTCGGTCAATCGCTCTCGTTCTTCCTGCCCTACCTGGCGGTCGGGCTGATCATCTGGCAGTTCATGGCGAGCTGCATCAACGAGGGCGCCGAGGTCTTCATCCGCAACGAGGGCCTGATCAAGCACCTGCCCGCGCCGCTGAGTGTGCACGTCTTCCGGCTGGTCTGGCGGCAACTGCTGTTCTTTGGGCACAACGTCGTGGTCTGGGCGGCCCTTGTGCTGATCTTCCGGACGCACCTGGGGTGGGGCAGCCTGATGGCGTTCCCAGCGCTGGCGGTGATCGTCCTCAACGGAGCCTGGGTAGCGGTGCTGATCGGAATCATCGCGACCCGTTACCGCGATATCCCCCCGGTGACCACCAGCGTCGTCACCTTGATGTTCTTCATGACGCCGATCGTCTGGAACTACCAGGACCTGCTCGACAAGGGCGGCCCAGGAGCGGAGCGGGCCCGACTGGCCGAGCTCAACCCCTTCCTGCACTTCGTCGAGATCCTGCGCCGCCCGATGATCGGTGAGTCCTTCGAACTCCGGCACTGGGTGGTGACCTTGGCCATCACTGTGGTGGGGTGGGCGGCAGCGCTGCTGATCCTGCGCAACTACCGGGCCCGAGTCTCCTACTGGGTATGATCAGGACTGGGTGTTAAAAGACAATGGTCTCCATCGACGTGCGCGGTGCCTGCGTCAACTTCCCGATCTTCGACGCGAAGACGCGGTCGCTGAAGAAGGCTCTGCTGGGCACCGTTGGACGAGCCGGCGGCAAGATCGGGATGGACGCCAAGGTGCCGGTGATCGAGGCGCTGCGCGACATCACCTTGTCGCTGCGTCACGGTGACCGGGTTGGACTGATCGGGCACAACGGGGCGGGCAAGTCCACGCTGCTGCGGCTGCTGTCCGGGATCTACGAGCCGACCATGGGCGTCTCCCGGATCGTCGGGAAGGTCGCCCCGGTCTTCGACCTCGGCGTCGGCATGGATCCGGAGATCTCCGGCTATGAGAACATCATCATCCGCGGGCTGTTCCTGGGAATGACCCGCAAGCAGATGGAGGCCCGCACCGAGGAGATCGCCGACTTCACCGAGCTCGGTGACTACCTGTCGATGCCGCTGCGCACGTATTCGACCGGCATGCGGGTGCGTCTCGCGCTGGGCGTGGTGACCAGCATCGACCCGGAGATTCTGCTGCTCGATGAGGGGATTGGCGCGGTGGACGCGGCGTTTCTGGAGAAAGCCCGCGAGCGGCTCACCGCGCTGGTCGAGCGATCCGGAATGCTGGTGTTCGCGTCGCATTCCGACGAGTTGCTGATCGAACTGTGCACCTCGGGTTTGTGGCTCGACCACGGGCAGATCCGCCACCAGGGCGACCTGCACGAGGTGCTGGCCCACTACAAAGGCAAAGACCCCTACGACAGTCTCAGCCAAGACGCTCTCGCCCGCGTAAGCGAAGCCACCCGATGACCGCCGCGGTGGGCGTCCGGTGAAGGTGGTCACGGTTGTCGTGACGCGGCACCGTCGGGAGCTGCTGGCGAAGTCGTTGGCAGTGATCAGCGAACAGACGCGGACGCCCGACCACTTGGTGGTGGTGGACAACGGGCCGGACGACCCGGCGCAGGACGTCGTCGCGGACTGCCCGATCCCGTCGACCTACCTGCCCTCGCTGCGCAACCTGGGCGGCGCGGGCGGGTTCGCGTTGGGCATCCTGCACGCACTGGCCCTGGGCGCGGACTGGGTGTGGCTGGCTGATGACGACGGCTGCCCCGCCGACGTCCGGGTCCTGCAGACCCTGCTGGAAGAGGCGAAACGCCGGGACCTCGCGGTGATCTCCCCGGTGGTGGTCAACATCGACGACCCGGAACGGCTGGCCTTCCCGCTGCGCCGGGGACTGACCTGGAAGCGCCACCGCAGCGAACTGGGGACCGACTTCCTGCCCGGTATCGCGAGCTTCTTCAACGGCGCGCTGTTCAGCGCCGATGCCCTGGACGTCGTCGGCGTTCCGGACTACCGGCTGTTCGTCCGGGGCGACGAGGTGGAGCTGCACCGCCGGGTGGTGCGCTCCGGGCTGCGCTTCGGCACGACATTGCGGGCCTCCTACGCCCACCCTGACGGCTCAGCGGAGTTCAAGCCGATGCTGCGCGGGCACTTCCACGCCCAGGACCCCGCTGACGAGGTGAAGCGCTACTACACCTACCGCAACCGCGGTTACCTGCTCTCCCAGCCCGGTATGCGTCGAATCGGAATGCTTGAGGTGTTCCGATTCGGACTGTACTTCCTCGGCACCAAACGGGACCCGCGAGCTTTCCGGCAGTGGCTCACACTGGTCCGACAAGGGCGCGCTGAGCGATTTTATCGGCACTGAACGTATTGCACTGACGTAACGTTCTGATCACTCTAGGGGAGGGGAGGTATGGGCCTAGCCCTATTGGGCTAGCCTCCTCGCGTGCTGACATCCGGGCACATCGAGATCTCGCGCCGCCGCTCGCGGGCCGGCGACGAGACCACTGAGCCGACCCCCAACGCGGGCCGGGCCAACCGCGCTACTCGGTTGCTTCGGCTCGCCGCGGCGGTATTCGGCGTGCTTGGCGCACTGCTCGCGATCGCCGTACCGCTGCTGCCGGTGATCCAGGACACCACCGTGATCACCTGGCCGCGAGCCGGCCACATCGTCCCGGTCAACGCGCCGCTGGTCAGCTACCAGCCACAAAACCTGACCGCCACAATCCCGTGCGCGGCGGCTACCTCGCTCAACGCTCGATCCCCGCAGCTGGCCTCCTTGCTGGCCACCACCCCGCCTGGGTCGCCCGCCGGTGCCGCAGTGGGAATGATGCTGCAGGTCGCTGACGGGAAGCTGACCCTGATCAGTCGGGGGCAGGAGCTGGGCAACATCCTGCTCAGCGCGATTCCGGCCTCGTCAGGGCCGTGCCTGATCACGATCACTTCCGACGCCAAGGGCACGACGGCCGCGGCTGGCACCGCCCGGTTCGTCAAGGTCAACCAGGACGTCCGGCCGCAGGTGACCGGCGTCTACTCGGCGCTGAACGAGCAACGGGACCCGGTGACCGGGCTGGCGGTGCGGATCACCGCGGACACCAGGTTCCAGTCCGTCCCGCACCCGATCAAGCTGGCCGCGATCTGGCTGGCCGTGCTGTCCGTCCTGATCAGCCTGATCTTGATGCACCGGCTGGACAGGCGGATCGGTCGCCGGGCTCCCCGGGTGCTGCCCTCGGGCTGGTGGCGCCCCACCGGGCGAGATGCCACCGTGCTCGCGGTGCTCGCCGTCTGGGTGGTCATCGGCGGCATCACCTCCGACGACGGCTACATCCTGACGATGATCCGCACCCGTGCGGAAATGGGCTACACCGGCAACTACTACCGATGGTTCAACGCGCCCGAGGCACCCTTCAGCTGGCCCTATGAGCTCTACGCGCTGTGGTCACAGATCAGCACGGTCCCACCGTGGCTGCGGCTGCCCTCCTTCGCGATGGGCGGGGTCAGCTGGTTGCTGATCAGCCGCGAGGTGATGCCCCGGTTGGGCCGCGACGTCCGCCGCAGCGCCGCCGCCGGCTGGGCCGCCGCCGCGGTTTTCCTGGCCTTCTGGCTGCCCTACAACAACGGGCTGCGCCTGGAACCGGTGGTGGCGATCGGCTCGCTGCTCGCGCTGTGCGGGGTGGAGCGCGCGGTCGCCACCCGCCGGGTGCTGCCACTGGCGTTGGCCCTGCTGGCGGCAGCGTTCACCGTGGCCGCGACGCCGACCGGATTCATCGCGGTCGCCCCGTTCCTGGTGGCGTTGCGACCGCTGGTGCGGCTGGTGCGCCAGCACGTGGCGGTCTCCGGTCGAGCCGCGGTGCTCGGACCGATCCTCGGCGCCGGCCTGCTGGTGCTCGTGGTGTGCTTCGCCGACCAGACGCTGGCCGGAGTGCTGGAAGCGACCCGGCTGCGTACCGAGATCGGGCCCAACCTGTCCTGGTTCCAGGAGCCGGAGCGTTACGAGGAGCTGTTCAGCAACCTGCCCGACGGGGCGCTGGCTCGTCGCTTCCCGGTCCTGCTGCTGCTGCTGTGCCTGGGAACCACCGGGGTGGTGCTGTTGCGCCGGGGCCGCATACCGGGCGCCGGCCTGGGTCCGAGCCGCCGGCTGATCGGCACTGCGGGGGTGTCGCTGGTACTGCTGGCGCTGACACCCACCAAGTGGACGCACCACTTCGGGGCGTTCGCCTCGATCGGTGCCGCGCTGGCCGCGCTCACCGCGCTGGCCACCAGCTCCAGTGTGTTGCGCTCGGCGCGCAACCGGTGGTGGTTCCTGTCCGGCCTGCTGGTGATCCTGGCGATGTCCTCGACCGGCCCGAACGCGCCGTGGTATGTCTCGCAGTACGGGGTGCCCTGGTACGACAAGCCCCCCTCGATACATGGCGTTCAGGCCAGCACGCTGCTGATCGTGGGCGCCGTACTGGCGGCGTTGATCGCGGTGATCGAGGGTCTGCGGCACGAGCCAGGCGCACCGCCACCCGCCGCCCCGTCCGGCGCGCAACGACGCCATGGCCGACGGCGGGCCCTGCTGATCGGGTCAGCCCCGCTGGCGGTGTTCTGCGGCCTGCTGGTGCTCGCCGAGGTCGGCGCCATGGCCAAGGCGATAGTCAAGCAGCGCCACGGCTACAGCATGGGTGCAGCCAACTTCGAGGAAATCATCGGGCACAGTTGCAACCTCACCGACGCGGTGCTGGTCGAGGCCGACCGGCGCGCCGGTGCGCTGCAACCGTTACACGGCACGCTGCTCGCGGACATCCCGCTGCAGCGCGGCTTCGAAACCAACCGGTCTCCGCTGGACCAGGCGCTGCCCACCAGCCATCCAGCCGACCTCAACGGCTCTGAGCCGAGCAGCAGGATGGACAACCCGGGCGTCCGAGGTGACCGCATCCCGAAGCTGGGCGAGGACGGGAGCAACCCCGTGGAGAAGCCACCGACGGGGCTCGGTGGTGCCGAAATTCCGATCTGGAGCAGTTTCAACCCGGACACTCCCGGCACCGGCATCCTGCGCTCCACCTGGTACGCGCTGCCCGCTGCGGCCCGCCAAGGCTCCGCACCGGTGGTGGTCTCCGTCGCCGGGAAACTGTCGCCCACCACACCGCTGGTCGCCGAGTTCGCCCGCCGCACCGAGCATGGTTTCCACGTCGTCGACCACATGCAGATCGATGGCCGAGCCACCGCCGACGGGCCGGGATGGCGGGACTACCGTCTCGGCTTGGCCAGTCGGCCCTCCGCCGGGGCGGACGCGGTGCGGCTGGTCGCCACCGACGCCGACATCACCGATGACGGGTGGCTCGCGTTCTCCGCCCCCCGGGTCCCCGTGCTGAGCTCGCTGACCGACCTGGTGGCGCCGACGCCGCCGGTATTCTTGGACTGGCCGGTGGGATTCGTGCATCCGTGCGTGCGCCCGTTCGGCATCCGCAACGGTATCGCCGAGATACCCCAGTACCGGCTGCTTCCGGACAAGATGCTGGCCGACGACAGCAAGAGCTGGTCCTCGGCAGACGCTGGTGGCCCGATCGGTTGGTTGCAGATTCTGGCCACTCAGCAGGAGGTGCCGACCTACCTCAAAGAGAACTGGGACACCGACTGGGGCAAGCTCATGGTGATCCAGCCCCGGGTGCCCGACGCCGAAGCACCCCAGCTGACGACCGGCACCGCGGTGCGCAGTGGCTGGTGGTCCCCGGGCCCGTTGCGTAGCGGAGGCCAGACCGCGGAGATCTCTCAGCTAGGTCGCTAACTTAGCGATGGCTCTCGGGGCCCGCACCTCGACAAAGGGGGGCCCCTCGCGGAAACGAGGGGGAGGTGTTCCGCGAGGGGCGGCGGATCCGGCTGGGGGTCCCGAACCCGCACGTCTCATTGTGCCACTATTGGTATGGTCCATGCGAGTGATAGCCCGGCGTGGCGCGGATGTCACGCCGCGGGGCGTCCCCGCCGCTACCCGTACGGGTGAACCGGTAACAGATCAGCGTCGGAAGATCACTGTGCGCTGCACGATGAAGTTGATGCAGGTCGCGATGCCCTGCGCCACGATGAACGCGCAGGTGATCTCACCGCGGATCGGCGGCAGCAGTGCCAGCATCACCGCATTCATCCCGACCTGTACCACGAAAGTGATCCCGTACAACGTCGCGATCGAGGCGATCTCCCCGCGTCCCCCCCGGCTCTGGAACGTCCACCGGCGGTTGATCAGGTAAGCGGTAGCGGTGCCGGCGATGAAGCTCAGCGCCTTGGCCAGGTGCACCCACAGGCCGGCGGCCAGCAATGCCTGGTAGCTGCTGTAGTCCACCACCGCGGCGACCCCGCCGACCAGGACGAAGCGGGTCAGTTGGGTGGACAGGCGCAGTGGTGCCGATGGTCTTTGCGTCTTTGCAGAGGCGGCGGTTTGCGGGCCAGAGGGCTGCTCTCCTTAGGTGCCCCAGGTCTGGTCAGGTCCAACAGGGTTTGAGTCGGGCCACAAGGGCATCCGCGAGCAGCCATGTACCCGGGCTGCGAGCCCCCCGGCCGGTTACCCTCGCGCCGTGCTCTGCGGCCACCGACTCGGTACGTACCAGGGCGAGACCAACGCCGAGGCGGCCCACCAAGGTTCTCACCGGGCTGGCCGTTCCTCACGCTCGCCCACGGCGGTGGGGGTGCTGCTGGCGCCGGTGATCGCCGAGGACCCGGTGGTCAGCTGGCCGCAGGCCGGTCAGCAGCCCCGCTCCACGGTGCTGCCACTGGTGCCCTACCGACCGTTGAGCCTGACTGCCCGGGTGCCCTGCGCCGCGCTGTCCGCGCTGGGACCGGCGTGCCGACGGCGGCGATGCGCTGCGCACCCTGCCCAGCACCGCCGGCAAACCGGGCCAGCTCAGCCAAGGCCTGGTCGTCGCGGTGCGCGGCGGCGCCGTGGCGGTGAGCGTTTCAGGTCGGACGGTGCTGCGGGAGGCGCTGCCGGCCGGCGGGTGTGCCTACCAGGTGCTCGCCGACTCCGGTGGGGTGCGGGTGCTGCGCAACGGGGCACTGCGGGCATCGGCTGTGCTGCCCGTGCCGCAGGTCAGCGAGTTGGTCACCGATCTCGAGGGTCAGCCCGCGGCGGCCGGCCTGGCGGTGTCGTTGCACACCGATGCGCGCTACGAGTCGGCCCCGACGGCGCTGAAGATCGGGCTGCTGGCGCTGTGCGCGGCGGCCCTGCTGGCGTTGCTCGGGTTGGCTTGGCGGTGGTGGGGCGGCCAGGCGGTAGCTGTGCGGTGGCCGAAGCCTCGGATCGCCGACGCGGTGCTGGTGGCCGTCTCGGCGGTGTGGGTGCTGCTCGCGCCGACGAACTTCGACGACTCGTGGTACATGCTGATGGCTCGCGGCGCCACTGCCTCCGGCTCAGTGAGCAATGCGATCTATATGTTCAACGCCACCGAGAACCCGTTCGTGGCCAGCCAGTATGTGCTGCAGGCGTGGGGCTCGCTTGGTGGGTGGGCGCTGGCGTGGATGCGGCTGGTGCCGCTGGCTTACGGACTGCTCACCTGGCTGCTGCTGCGCCTGCTGCTCGTGGCCGGTTTCGGGCGGGAGTTGGGCACCAGCCGGGCGACCTGGGCGCTACTGGTGGCCTATCTGTTGTGGTGGCTGCCCTACGGGATGACGTTGCGCCCGGAGCCGCTGATCGTGCTGCTCGCCGCGGCGACGCTGCTGCTGGCCGAGCTGGCCCGGCAACGTCGCTCGGTCGGTGCGCTGGCCGCCGCCGTCTGCACAGTCGCGCTCGCGCTGTCGGTATCCCCGTCCGGGCTGGTCGCCGCGGCCCCCCTGGTGCTGGCGCTGCCGTGGCTGTGGCGTTGGCTGCGCGCCCAGCGTGCCGTGGCGCGGGTGGCCGCGGTCGCGCTGCTGGCCGCCGCGGGGTCCAGCCTGGTGCTGGTCGGATTCGCCGACGCGACGCTCGGCGATGTGCTGGAGTCTGCCGCTGTGCACCAGTGGTACTACCAGACGTTCTCGTGGTACCAGGAAACCGTCCACTACAAGACCATCTTGAGCTTCGAGGACTCCAGCCAGTGGGCCCGCCGAGCCCCCGTCGTGCTGACCATCGCCGTCCTGCTTCTCGTCGCCCTGAGCCGTGCCGTGCGGCCCCGCACCCCCCGAGAGCCGGGTCGATCACCAGTGATGGTCCTGTGCGGCGGATGCTGGTGAGCAGCGCTGGATGCTCGGCGCTGGCGCTGGCGCTACTGGCGCCGACGCCGACGAAGTTCGTCAACCACTTCGGCGCCGCGGCCGCCGCGCCCACGGTGCTACTCGCCGCAGCCCTGTTGCGCTCCCCTCTGCTGGCCGCGGCGCACGCTGGTTGGCGGCGTCATCGCGCCAGCGCCATGGCAGCCACCGCGGGAACAGCGCTGGTGATCGGTGCGATGTCCTGGAGTTTCGCCGGACCGAACTTGTGGCGGCCGTACTCCGATCGCGGCCAGCCCTTCGGCGACCATCTCAGCGCGTCTGCGGACCATCCCGACCTGGTCGGTATGCGACCCAAGCTGGGACCTGTGCAGCTGGCCAACCCGGTGGTCTGGATCCTGGTCGCGCTGGCCGCGGGCTGCTGGATGTGGTGGCGATGGCGCCGCGATCGGGACTCCGGGCTGACTCCCGACCGAGCTGTCTTGCTGGTCGGGTCGACCGCGCTGGTGGTAACGACCCTGGTCGTCTTCAGCTGGGCGCCGGTGCGCCAATACCCCGGCTGGTCGGTCGCGCTGTCCGCATTGCGGACCGTGCAGGGCGAACCGTGTGCGCTGGCGCGCTACGCCCAGGTCCTCGTCGACACCCCGGCGCAACCGGTCCCCATGGGACCGTCGATCACTGAGGGAGCGTTCGCCGCCGCGGCGCAGCGGCCGCTGGAGGTACGGGCACCGAATCCGGGAACGCTGGTCTGGCACGACGCGGTCAACGACAACCCCGAAAGTGACCCAGCGGTGGGCCCGCTGACCAGCCCACCAGGCCTGCTGATCACGCCGTGGTTCGCGCTGCCTCCCGATGGTGGCACCACGTTGCTGGTTCCGCTGCTCGGCGCTCGGACGGCTCAGCAGGTTAGCCTCGAGTACGCCACCAGTTCCGGCAACGTTGCGGGCAGCACAGCGCTGCACCCCGACGCCACAATGCCGCAGACCCAGTGGCAACAAGCGGCCATCCCGGTCAACCGGCTCGGCCATCAGCGGCCGTCGAGCGTCCGAGTGGTGGTTCGGGACTGGATGACCGGCGCCGCCGACCGTTGGCTCGCAGTGGGCCAACCCCGGTTAGCCAACTGGCGCCCGCTGGCGACGGTGACCACCGGACGCCCGGTGTACGTCGACCAGCTCACCGCTGCCCTGCTGCCCTGCCTCGACCAGGTCGGCGTCGAACATGGCATCGCGCGCGCACCGGCGGTGCTCGTGCTCAGCGACGAGGGTTTCGGCCGAGGCTTCCTCGACCTCGGCTTCGAGCTGGACCGGGGTGGTACCCAAGTGCCGGTGAACCGCGATGCGACCATCGTGCGGATCCCCGCCCGGCTGATGCCCAGTGGTCCGCCAACGTTGTCCTGGGGCCGGGTCGAGCGGGTCGACTACGACCACCCGGTCGGGCTGGTCGACCTGCGCATCAGTTCGCAGAAACGCCCCGGTTGGACGCGCCTACTTACCCTAGCCACCAACAGCTACCACGGCACCACTACCGACTGATCGCCCCTCCCGTCGCTCGACGTCGTGAACTCGACGTCGTGAACTCGACGTCGCGGACCTTTACCCATGCAGGAAGGTCCGTGTGGTCGAGTTCACGCCCCGTAGCAACGGTGATCGGCGGGGTCGTCGTACTCTGCCGCGGTGACTAGGCGCGGCAGTCTCGATCCCCGGCTGGGGTGGGTGGTTGCGGCGTTGGCGCTGGTCACCGGGGTGTTGGGGATCCTCGTGATGGTCGCGCCGGTGATCGCTGACGATCCGGTGGTCAGCTGGCCACGCGCGGGGCAGCAACCCAGCTCCACGGTGCTGCCACTGTCGCCCTACCGCCCGTTGCAGCTCACCGCGACGGTCCCGTGCGCGACACTGCAGGCACTGAACACCCGTTCAGGCGGCGGTGAGGCGCTGCGCACGGTGCCCGCCGACGTGGGTTCCGTCCCGGGTGAGGGTTTGGTGGTGACCGCGGCCCAGGGTGTCGTGACGGTCACCGCCTCCGGTGCCGAGGTGCTGCGCCAGGCGCTGCCTGCCGGGACCTGCTCCTACCAGGTACTCGCCGACGCCGGCGGGATACGGGTGTCTCGGGACGGTGCGGGCATCGGCGCCCGCAAGGATCTGCTGGTGCCCCAGGTCGCCGAGCTCCAGACCGACGCCGTGGGGCCCGCCAGTGGTCTATCGGTACAGCTACACACCGACGCGCGGTACCAGTCCCGTCCCACGCTGCTCAAGACGGCACTGCTGATCGCGCACGGTCTGGCGCTGATGGCACTGCTGATCCTGGCCTGGCGGTGGTGGCGCGGCACCGGTGCCGGCCTGGTCCCGACCCCGGCTGTCGTGGGCCGACGCTGTGGTCGTCGCAGTGTCAGGGTTCTGGGTGGCGGCGGGGCCGGTCAACATCGACGACTCGTGGTACCTGCTGATGGCCCGCAATGCGATGCAGTCGGGCTACCTCGGCAACGTCATCTACCAGTTCAACGTCACCGAGAACCCGTTTGTCGCCAGCCAGTACGCCACGCAGGCCTGGGGAGCGCTCGGAGGCCAGTGGAGCCTGGCCTGGATGCGGTTGCTGCCGCTGGCCTACGGGTTGGCGACTTACGCGCTGCTGCGGGTGCTGCTCGCGACAACACTCGGCCAAGTGGTACTGCGCCGGGCGCGGCGATCCGCGGTGCCGTGGGCCGTGGCGGCGGCGCACATGCTGTGGTGGCTGCCCTATGGCATGACACTGCGCCCCGAACCGCTGATCGCGCTGGGCACCGCGGGGGTGTGGGTGCTCGCCGAGTTGGCCCGTCGGCGTCGCTCGATGGGAGTGTTCGCCGCTGCCGTCGCCGTCGCCGCGCTCACCGTCACGGTGTCGCCCACCGGCCTGATCGCCGCCGCGCCTGTGGTGCTGTGCCTGCCGTGGCTGTGCCAGTGGTGGCGAAGCGCTGATGCGTCCAGCCGAGTCGCTGCGGTCCTGCTGATGGGTGCGGCCGCCTCGATCGTCATCCCGGTCGCGTTCGCCGACGCCACTCTGGGCGACGTGCTGGAATCGGTCGCGGTACACCGCTGGTACTACCGTCAATATGCCTGGTACGACGAGTACCTGCATTACGCGAACCTGCTGGTGCCCGATGACCGGGGGGCGTGGGGCAAACGGTTGCCGGTGCTGCTGATGCTGGGCGTGCTGCTGGCCGTGGGCCTGGGGGTGGGGCGAAGGGCCGGCACCGCAGGGCGCAGCGGCCGGCTGCTCGCCGAGGCCGCGGCGATCACCGCACTGGGGTTGGTCGCGATGGCGCTCACTCCGACGAAATGGGTGAACCACTTCGGGGCCGTCGCCGCGCCCGCTACCGTGCTGCTGGCCGTCGCGATCCTTCGATCCCCGTTACCTCGGCGCTGCAGCGCTGCGACGATGGCCATCGGTAGCGCCGGGCTGGTGGCTGCTGCGTCGGTCGCCTTCGCCGGGCCCAATCTGTGGCGCCCGTTGTCGGACTGGGGTCAGCCGTTCGGAAACCACCAGCTTCTCGACACGCCCTACGTGCAGAGCCTGCTCGCGCCGTCGCTGGGACCGTTGGCGTTGCGTAACCCGCTGCTGTGGCTGGTCGTCGCCGGGGTGGGCTGGTGGTGGCTGCGCCAGCCGGCGCGGGCCGTGCTGGTCACCGCGACCGGCCTGGGAGTGGCGCTGATGCTGGTGGTGTTCACCGTCGCGCCGCTGCGTCAGTTCCCGGGTACCTCGGTGATGCTGATGAACCTGCGGGCGCTCACTGGGCGGCCCTGCGGCCTGGCTCCGGCGGTGCAGGTGCTCGCCGGCGTCACACCCGGGTTAGGGCCAGCCGTCGGAGCTGCCGCGCTCACCGGTGACATGCGCGCCACGCCGCTGCCGGAATCGACGCCGGGCCCGATCACCGCACCCCCGGGCCGTGCGGTGTGGCACGACGACGTGGCTAGCGGCACCGGTATCGGAACCCTGCAGACCCCGTGGTACCCGCTGCCCGGTCACCTCGCTGGCGGCTGGGTGACCGTGCCGCTGCGGGGCGCGCTCACCGACGACCAGCAGCTAGCCGTGCAGGTGGGTACCGGCGATCCGATCGCCCCAAATCGGGTTCATACGGTGCCACTGCCGCCCCTTGGGGACAAACCGGACTGGACCGAGGTCAGTATCGCGTTGGCCGACGCCCACCTGACCGCGCCGACCGCGGTGAGGGTGGTGGCCCAGGATCGCGACGCCGCTCCGGGCAGTTGGCTGGCCGTCGCGCAACCGCGGCTGACCGCGCCCCGACCGGTCACCGACGTCATCGCCGGGCGGCCGGTGTTCGCTGACCAGGTATCCGCCGGTCTGTGGCCCTGCCAGGATCAGATCGCCGTGCGAGACGGCCTGGTGCAGCCGCCCGCACTGCGACTACGGGCCGGGGACGGGCTGGAAGGCTCGATCCTCGTTAACTCGACCTTCGCGGACAACGGCGGCACGCTACTGCAGGTCGACCGCACCGCCACATTCGTCGAGCTGCCCTCCCGCCTCACCCCGCCCGGCGCACCCACCCTGGGCTGGGGCCACATCGACGAAGTGATCTACACCCACCCCCCCGACCTGGTCGACCTGCGCGTCGCCCACCTACGCCGCCACGGCTGGACCCGCCTACCCACCCTGATCGGCCGCGCCTACACCGGCCGCGCCTACACCGGATGACCCCAGGCTGCCCTCGCCGCGCCCAGTCTGGAGAACTAGCCGAGCTGTCGGTGTCATGAACTGGCCGTCGACCGGCCGGCGCGCGTCAGTGGCCGGCGACCGGTGTCGGCCACTCCTGCGCCCCGACGTCTGCATCCGCCTCGCGACTGGGATCGTCGGACTGCTTGCCGCGGACGAACAGGGACGTCACGACGGCCAGGAGTCCGATGATTCCCGCGGCGATGAATGCGGCCCGCAGTCCGGTGGCGTCCGGGGCTCCCGGTGGACCGTTCGAGGCGACGGCGGCGACGGTCACAAAGGCTGCGGTGCCGACGGCCCCGGCTACCTGCTGCAGCGTGGCCATGATGGCGCTGCCGTGCGAGTACAGCGTGTTCGGGAGCACGGCGAGGGCCTCGGCGAACAGCGGCGTCATCATCAGCCCCAGCGCGGCCATGAGCAACATGTGCACCGCGATCACCGCAGCGAGCGCAGGGCCCGCGCCCAGCGCGGCGAACAGCCACAGGGAGATCGCCATCGCGATCGAGCCCGGGACGAGCAGCGGACGCGCCCCGAACCGGTCGTAGAGCCGCCCGATCGGCCGCCCGAGCAAGCCCAGCACGAGACCTCCTGGCAGCAGGGCGAGGCCGGTGGTACGCGGGCCGACGCCGAGGACACTCTGCAAATAGAGCGGCAGCAGGATGGCGGTTCCCAGCAGGCACATGAAAACCAGGCCGGAGAGCACCACAGCCACCACGAAGGGACGGTGGGTGAAGGGCCGCAGATCGAGCAGAGCGCGTTCCGCTCGCTGCAGGCGCAACTGGCGCGCCACGAACACCACGAGCGCGACCACGCCTACGACGATCGGAATCCAGGGGGGCACCCCCGCGCCGCCTTGGGCGGCCGCACCGATGGCCGAGAAGCCGTACACGATGCCGCTGAAGGCCACCCCGGAGATCAGCACGGAGACGAGGTCAAGGGGCGCCGATCGGGTATCGGAGCTCAGGCGCATGAAGGCAAGACCCAAAGTGAGCATGACGACGGCGAGCGGCAGGACACTCCAGAACATCCATCGCCAGTCCAGTGAGGCCAGGACCAGGCCGCCGATCGTCGGCCCGATCGCCGGCGCGACCGCGATGACCAGCGTGATGTTGCCCATCATGGCGCCGCGCCGCTCGGCCACGACCAGCGTCATCACCGTGGTCATCAGCAGTGGAATCATCACCGCCGTCCCACAGGCCTGGACGACCCGCCCCACGAGCAGCACCGGGAAGCCCGGCGCGAGGGCGCAGATCAGCGTGCCCGCGCTGAACAGCGTCATCGAGGTCAGGAACACCTGACGCGGCGTGATCCGCTGCAGCAGGAAACCCGTAGTCGGGATGACGACCGCCATCGTCAGTAGGAAGCCGCTGGTCAGCCACTGCACGGTGGTGGCTGAGACGTCCAGGGCGATAATCAGATGAGGCAACGCCACGCTCAGGATCGTCTCGTTGAGGATCATGACGAACGCGGACACCACCAGCAGCCCGATGACGAGTCCGGGGCGGCTGACCGCGGCGGCCGGTGCCGGTGTCGACGCTGGGGGCGCTGACGGCTCGGTCATGCGGAGAGCACCTCACAGCATCGATGGGATGTTGGCAGCGCGGGTTGCGCCAGTCGATCGCGCACCGACGTTAACCGCCACCCCCGACAGATCACTACCGATTTCTCTCACGGCCAAGGCGTTCCCGACCGGCGAAGCCAGCGTCAGTGCCGCGCCAGGCTCGTGAGGCTATGCCTTGGGAGTACCGGAGATTTGCTACTCGCGAGCCCGCCACGACCGGCCAGACGGTCCAATCACACTGTTCACCTTGGGATCGAGCCGACGATGCCGCGGACTGCTTGCAGAACATTCGAAGCAGGGTGGGGCTGTTCGCCAGTCGAGGTGTTCCCCAGCGCCTGAGAGGCGCTGCCCAGTGCTCCAGCGGTGTTCACCAGTGACCCAGACGTGTTGATCAGCGACTGGGACGTGTCCTTCAACGAGCCGTCGATATTCTGCGCGGACCCCCGGATCGACTGCAACGAGCCATTGACGTCGGCCACCTGCCCAGGAATCGGCTTCAAGGCGGTGTCGATGCCGGTCAGTGCGGAATTGATCGTCTGAATGTAGTCGGGCAGCGACCGCACATTAGACTCGGCACCCGTCACTGAGCTAGACGCCGTATACAGTCCGTTATCGATCGATTCAAGTGCCCGGACGATACCGATCAAGAAGCCAATAACGACGACCACAACGATGATCCCCAGCGTCGTGAAGATCCACAGAAATCGACCGAATGAGGTCATGGTAGCGGGATTCGTGGCGCTCGCTGACGATGCGGACACGCGGTAGGCGTCAGGGCGCCCCCGTCCACCAGACGCTATCCCTGCAGCTGAGCTGGTTGATCGACGGCGCGTCACTTGCCCTCTGATCATCCCGCGTCCTCCTAGCACAGCGGCGTGGGCGAACTATCAGATCAACCATTAACCTTAACACCCGCCGCCGTGGATCCGGCTGGGTCTCACGGTCACACCTGATGGAGCACATCAAGTCTGGCTGGACAACCCTGGTAACAGCCACCAATGACGGCTTCCCAGCCGCGCCTACACCGCTGATATAGGCCGTGTCGTTCGACAGGTGCGTCACGACGGCGACCCGCCAATGACACCATCGGTATGGCGACCGGGAGTAGGACCGCGACGAAGATCGCTCCGTGGCCGCACCGGCGATACCGGCTGCCACGACTGAGGCGCTCAGCCCGCTACCCGAGCGGCACCCTGCGGCGTCCAGGCGAGCCACCACGCGGCGGCCGCTCCGGATGAGAGTTGGCCCGACTCGCGTAACCAGCAAGATCAGCGCCACATCACCGGAGTGGTCCACGGCCGCACCGGGGCGGTACCGGCGGCAGCCACGACAGAGTCGCTCGGTCACGCCAGGATGGGCCGCGCCGCGCCTCCCCGAACTGTAGAGTTGAGCCCCGCGGCGCCTTGGAATGTCCGCGGTCGCACACTGGTTCTAGTGCCACGTTCCTCATCGAAGCAGAAGGTGGATTGCATCGCGTGTCGGTCCCCGCAACAGAGGTTGACGTGCTGGCTGCCGAGCAGGACTATCTCACCCTGCTCTACCAGCATCTCGATGAACGCCGCCGCTACACGGTGGGGCGGCTCACCCAGGTCCTGAGAGCGCCCAACGCCGGTACCCCGCAAGCGCGCAGCGAGCGCGACGCCGCGGCCGCGATGTACGCAGACCAGCTCGCCACCCTCGACGGCGTCGAGCAGGGCCTGTGCTTCGGGCGGCTGGACCTGAACAGCACCGGCGATGAGGACGATGACGAGGACGGCCGGCGCTACATCGGGCGGCTCGGGCTGCTCGACGAGGAACGCGAATACCTGCCGCTGCTCATCGACTGGCGGGCGCCCGCGGCCCGCCCGTTCTACACCGCGACCGCTGCCCGTCCCGAAGGCGTTCGTCGCCGCCGGCACATCCGGACCAGGAGCCGGACGGTGCTCGCCGTCGAGGATGAGGTGCTGGACCTACTGGACGACGATGCCGAGCAGGCCCCGACCCGGACCAGTCTGACCAGCGAGGCGGCGCTGATGGCCGCGCTGACGGCGCACCGGACCGGGCAGATGGCCGACATCGTCGCGACCATCCAGGCGGAGCAGGACCGGATCATCCGGGCCAAGCCGCAAGGCGTGCTCGTCGTGCAGGGTGGACCGGGCACCGGAAAGACCGCGGTCGCGCTGCATCGGGCGGCCTACCTGCTTTACACCCACCGCCGGCAGCTCGCCAAGCGCGGCGTGCTGGTCGTCGGACCCAACTCGACGTTTCTGCGCTACATCGGACACGTGCTGCCCTCTCTCGGGGAGACCAGCGTGCTGCTGTGCACGGTGGCGCAGCTGCATCCGGGCCTGCATGCCCGCGGCGTCGAGCCTGATGAGGCTGCCGCAATCAAGGGGCGCCTGGAGATGGCGAAAGTGCTGGCCGCAGCGATCCGGGACCGCCAGCAGGTCCCCACCGAACCGATCGAGCTCACCGTTGACGGTGCCGCGGCCATCCAGCTCGACAGCGCAGTGTGCCTGCCGGCGCGCACCCGAGCGCGGCGCTCCCATCGTCCGCATAACGAGGCCAAGCGGATCTTCCAGCACGAGGTCATGACAGTGCTCGCCGAGCAGATCGCGAAGGATCTGGGCCAGGACGACGTGAGCCGCGGCGACCTGGCAGACATCCGCACCGAGTTGCGGGGCAGTCGGGAGCTGACCGCTGCGCTGGAGCCGCTGTGGCCGACGCTGTCCCCGGAGCGGCTGCTCATCGATCTCTACGCCGACCGGCAGCGGCTGGCCGGCGCGACTCACCGGGTGCTCTCGGATCAGGAACGCGACCTGCTGGCGCGATCCGCGCCCAGTGCGGACGTCGATCCCGAGCTGGTGTGGACCCCCGCCGACGTTCCGCTGCTCGACGAGGCCGCTGAGCTCCTCGGCTCCGACGGCAGCGCCGAGGCCGCCCGCGAGGCCGCCGCGCTGCGCGCCGAGCTGCAGTACGCGCAGGGCGTACTGGACATCCTGGACCTCGACGAGGACCTCGACCCCGAGCTGCTGCGCGCCACCGACCTCATCGACGCCGACCGGCTGGCCGACCGGCAGCGTGCGCGCGGCTATGAGAGCACCGCCGAGCGCGCCGCGGCGGACCGCACCTGGACCTACGGTCACATCATCATCGACGAGGCGCAGGAGCTGTCCCCGATGGCGTGGCGGGTGCTCATGCGGCGCTGCCCCAGCCGGTCGATGACGGTGGTCGGAGACCTCGCCCAGACCGGGAGCCGGGCCGGCGCGGCGTCCTGGGGCGATGTACTCGGTCCGTACGTGGCGCAGCGGTGGCGGCTGGAAGAGCTGACGATCAACTACCGGAACCCGGCCGAGATCGCGGAACTCGCCGACGACGTGCTCACCGCTATCGACGTGGACATCACCCCACCGCAGTCGGTGCGCCGCAGTGGCGTGGCACCTCGCGCGGTTCGGGTCGGTTCGCTGGCTGATGAGCTGGCTGCGGTAGTCACCGAGGAGGCCGCCGCCGTGGGTGACGGCCGGCTCGCGGTACTCGGACCGGCCGCCATGGTGGAAGAGCTGCGCGCGATCGTCGCTGCACCGGGGGCCGAGGCGCTCGATGCACCGGTGACCGTGCTGACGATCACCCAGGCCAAGGGCCTGGAGTTCGACGCGGTGGTGCTGGTCGATCCGGCGGCGATCATGGCCGAGTCACCCCGCGGCCTCAACGATCTCTACGTCGCGCTGACTCGCACAACGCAGCGCCTCTGCATCGTGCACCCCGGCGACATGCCACCCGTGCTCGCCGCACTTCAGCCCTGATTACCGCGTTCTGGAGGGCAGACTCCAGCAAACGACCCCGCGATCACCGCAGTCTGTCTCCAGCACGCGGTAGGGCGAAAGGTGTTCGGCACTGGTGAGGGTTACGCATCGGGCTACTGGGACCGCGCTTGCCTTGCTGGTTGGGGTGGTGGGGCTGCTGGTGGCGTTGGTGCTGCCGTTCGTGCCGGTGATCGCGGACCAGACCACGGTGAGCTGGCCCGCTCCGGGCCGTTCCGTGGTGTCGAGTACGGCGTTGTTCGCGCCATACCGACCGGCGGAGCTGACTGCGACCGTGCCCTGCTCGGCGATCCGCGCCGGCACGGACCGCGGCGGGGCCGTCACGGTGCTGGCGACCGGCCCTGACGGGGACGGGCTGGTGCTCCGGACCGAAGCCGGCATGGTCCGGCTGCTGCTGGGGCAGCGGGTGGTGCGCACCACGCCGGTGGCCGGCACCCTGAGCGACTGCCGGACCCGGGTGCACGCCGACCGGACCGGAACAGTGATCACCATCGGGAACAGTCAGTCGGTCACACTGGCCGGTGAGCCGGTACCCAAGGTGTTCGCGTTCCGCACCGACCTCACCCCCCAGCAGGCGGCTGGGATGACGCTGACCGCACGCACTGCCAGCCCGTTCGCCACCAGTCCGAGCACGATCAAGCTCCTTCTTATCGCCGTGCAACTCCTCGCAGCGCTGATCGCGCTCAGTTGGCTGCTCTTCAAGGCCGGCCAATCCCCCGGTTGGCCGGCCTTGAAGAGCCACCAACACTTGAAGAGCCACCAACATCGGTGGCGCACCGCCTGGGTCGATCTCGGCGTGGTCGGGGTCCTGGCCGGGTGGGCGATCATCGGCCCACTGACCGACGACGACGGGTTCGCCACCACGATCGCCCGCAACGCCGCGCGGACCGGCAACGTCGGCAACTACTACCGGTGGTGGAACGCCTCGGAGACACCGTTCGCGCTGAGCGAGCAGCTACTCGCACCGCTGACCCAGCTCAGCCTGGCGCCGCTGTGGCTGCGGTTGCCCAGCACGGTCCTGGCTGTGGCGACCTGGTTCGTGCTGAGCCGGGGGGTGCTCGGTGCGGCGCTGCCCGCGGTGGCGGGCACCGTGCGGATCCGGCTATTGGCGGCGGTGTGCCTGCTCGCCGCCTGGCTGCCGTTCAACCTCGGGGTGCGCCCGGAGCCGTACGTGGCCTTTGGCGTCACCGCTGTGCTGGCGCTGTTGTGGCGGGCTCGGGGACTCGCCGCGCTGGGCTGGGCTGCCCTGGTCGCAGGACTGACCATCCCGATCAGCCCCAGCGGGCTGCTGGTCGCCGCGCCGATCGTGGTGTTCGCGCCGCGCATCGTCGCGATCCTGCGCGAGTCGGCGCACGGGCGGGCTGAGGTGGCGGCGCGGGTGCTGCTGCTGGGTTGCCTCGGCGCGGTCGGCCTTACCGTGATCTTCGCTGACCAGACCTGGTATGGGCTGGTCACCGCGACCCGCTGGCACACCTTCTTCGGGCCGTCGCTGCCCTGGTACCAGGAGCCGGACCGGTACCGGTTCCTGCTCGGAAATGACCAGGACGGCACGGCCACCAAGCGAATCCCGGTGCTGCTCACGCTCGCGCTGCTGCCCGTAGTCGGGGTGCTGCTGGCTCGCCGAACCACGCCAACCGACGTCGACGACGTCGACGGCGCTGCCGCCCGGTCGGCGGCCGTGGTGGCCACCGCGCTGGCGCTGCTGTGGCTGACGCCATCGAAGTGGTCGCATCATTTCGGTGCACTGGCCGGCTTGTTCGCATCCTTCCTGGTGGTGGCCGTGGTGTTGCTGCTGCGGCGCGCCAGGGCGCCGGGCGCCGACCGGGTTCAGTTCGGCATCGGTGTGGCCGGGGCCGTGCTGGTGGCCGCGGCGGCCGGGTTGGCTTTCGCCGGCCCGAACGCCTGGTGGCAGCCGGCGGTCTACGACGTGCCATGGGCAGCCGGCCCGGTGCGCCCGATCGGGCTGCCGCTGGACTCCCCGCTGCTGTGGCTCGGCGCGCTGGTGGCGGTCGCCGCGCTGGCCGCGCTGCGACCCGTGAGTGGCGATGAGAGTCATGACTCTCATCGCCACTCACGGGTCGCGGTTGCCGCGCCTGCGGTGCTCGCGGTGGGGGCGGCCGGTACCGCGGTGGCGGTACTGCTCGGCTCGTTGCTGGCCGCACCGGTGCGCCGGCCAACCGGTTCCCTCGCGCTGATGAACCTGCATCGGCTCACCGGCGGCCCGTTCTGCGGCCTGGCCGACGGCATCCAGGTGCTGCCCGACGGTCCCGTGCTGGCCCCCGTTGGCGTATTCGGCCCCGGCCCTGCGCAGCAACTGACCGGGTTCACCACCCTGGCCGGCTTCGACCGTGCGTCACCGCCACCGGACGCGCCGGGCACCGGGATCTCCGCTGAACTGTGGGGAAGCCTGGTCGGCGGCCCCCGGAGCACCGGAACCCTGACCAGCCCCTGGTTCCGGCTGCCTACGGCCAGCGGGGTGGCGGTCTCGGTGTCGGGCCGTACCGATCGGGGCAACAAGCTGGTCCTGGAGTTCGGCCGCGCTCGGTACGGCGGCGTCACCACACTCGGGGACCGCGTTCCGTACGACCGGGTGCGGCTCAACCAGGACCACCTGGACGGCCCGCCGGACTACCTCCCCTGGCGATCGATCGGCCTCGACGCGCCGCAGGTTCCCGCCGGTGCCGACCGGGTCCGGGTCCGCGCGGTCGATGCCAGCACCGACACGGACGGTTGGTTGGCCGTCACCGGCCCCCGGCTGCGCAGCGTGGTCGGGCTCAACGAGTTCCTCGCTGGTCGGGGCCCGGTGCTGGTGAGCTGGCCGCAGGCGTTCCTGTTTCCTTGCGTGCGCGACATCGTCGGTGTGGCCGACGGGTTGGCCGATGCGCCGCGGGTGGTGATCGAGGCGCCCCGTCGCCTCGGCCGGCTCTCGGCAGTGACCACGGCGCAAGACCAAGGCGGTGACTTCGCCGCAATCCGCCCCTACGGCCGGCTCTACGAGGTCCCCACCCGGCTGGCCGGCCACCCGGACGTCGACTGGGGCGCTCTACAGCTCTCCGCCGACACCGCCGCCCACGACACCTATCAGCACACCACCAGCCACGTCCCGTCCTCCCGATATGGCGCCATATCGGGGCTATACCATGCCCGATAGCCCCGATATGGCCCCATATCGGGGTGAAGGTAGCCTGCGGGCGATGTCTAAGATCGTGACGCGTGCCCTGAGCGGGTGGGGAAGGACTGCACCGAGCAGTGCTCGAGTGCTGGTCGAGCCGACCCTCGAGTCAATCCAGCGGGCTGTCCGTGATCCGGGAAGTCGGGGGGTGATCGCGCGGGGGCTGGGGCGCTCCTATGGCGACCCGGCGCAGAACGCGGGCGGCCTGGTCATCGACATGACCGGATACGACCGGATTCACTGCATCGACGCGGACAGCGGCCTGGCCATGGTGGACGCCGGAGTCAGCCTCGACGCACTGATGCGCGCCGCGCTGCCGTTCGGTCTGTGGGTTCCGGTACTGCCGGGAACCCGGCAGGTCACGGTCGGTGGCGCGATCGCGGCGGATATCCACGGCAAGAACCATCACAGCGCGGGCAGCTTCGGCAACCACGTCCGCTCCCTTGATGTGGTCACCGCGAACGGCTCGGTCACCACCCTGACCCCCGACGACGAGCTGTTCTGGGCCACCGTCGGTGGCATGGGGCTGACCGGGATCATCGTGCGCGCCACGATCGCGCTCACCCCCGTCGAGTCGGCGTACTTCGTCGTCGACACCGACCGCACCGCGAACCTCGACGAGCTGATGGCGCTGCTCACCGACGGCTCCGACGACCGCTACGACTACTCCGCCGCCTGGTTCGACGCGATCTCCACGGGTGCGAAGCTGGGCCGCGCGGTGCTCACCCGCGGTTCGCTGGCAAAGCGTGACGAGCTGCCCCCGAAGCTGCGCAGCGCACCACTGGCCTTCGACGCGCCGCAACTACTCACCGCGCCCGACGTCTTCCCCAATGGGCTGGCCAGCCGGGCGATCTTCGGCGCTCTCAGCGAAGCCTGGTACCGCAAGGCGCCCAAGCGCCGCCGCGGCGAGGTGCAGAACCTGACAAGCTTCTACCACCCGCTGGACATGGTCGGGCTGTGGAACCGCGCGTACGGCTCGCGGGGCTTCCTGCAGTACCAATTCGTGGTGCCCTTGGACGCGCAGGACACCTTCCGCGCCATCGTGGAGCAGATCGCCTGCTCGGGGCATGTGTCGTTCCTCAACGTGCTCAAACGATTCGGTGAGGCCAGTCAGGCGCCACTGTCGTTCCCCCAGCCCGGGTGGACGATCACGGTGGACTTCCCGATCCGCCGGGGTCTCGCCGAGTTCTGCGACCGGCTCGACGAGCAGGTGCTCGGCGCCGGCGGCCGCCTCTACCTGGCCAAGGAGTCGCGGACGTCCGCGGCCACGCTGCACCGCATGTACCCGCGGATCGACGAGTGGCGCAAGGTCCGCGCCGCCGCCGACCCCGACGGGATCTTCGCCTCTGACCTCTCCAGGAGACTCGAACTGTGATCGATGCTGTCGGCAACCCCCAGACCCTGCTGCTGTTGGGCGGCACTTCCGAGATCGCGCTGGCCACCGCGGAGCGCTACGCCGCCCGGCGGCCGCTGCGGGTGATCCTGGCCGCTCGTCCGTCGCCGCGGCTGGACGCCGCCGCTGCGCGTTTGGACCGCGTCGGTGCCACTGTGACGACGCTGCCTTTCGATGCCGCGGACACCGCATCGCACGCCGCGACTATCGAGAAGGCCTTCGCCGACGGTGACATCGACGTCACCCTGGTCGCCTTCGGGCTACTCGGCGACCAGGAGAAGGCGTGGACCGACCACGCCACCGCGGTCGAACTCGCGCAGGTCAACTACGTGGGCGCGGTGTCGGTCGGGGTGCTGCTCGCCGAGGCGCTGCAACGGCAAGGCCATGGCGCTCTGGTCGCGCTGTCGTCGGCCGCCGCCGAACGTCCCCGGCGGTCGAACTTCGCCTACGGCGCCAGCAAGGCCGGCTTGGACGCCTTCTACACCGGTCTCACCGAGGCGCTGCGCCCAGCCGGGATCAAGGTCTCGGTGATCCGGCCCGGCTTCGTACACACCAAGATGACCGCCGGTATGAAAGCCGCTCCCTTGTCGGTCACCCCCGAGCAGGTCGCCGAGATCATCGTCGACGCCGTCGCGAACGGCCGCGAACAAGCCTGGGCCCCCGCTCCGATGCGCCACGTCATGTCCGCCCTGCGCCACGTCCCCCGCGCCATCTTCCGCCACCTCCCCATCTGACGCCCGGCGTCCCCCGCGGGCAGCGCCCGGTTAGAGGTAGATGGCGGCGACGAGGGTGACGACTAGGGCGCCGGCGAGGACTTGGAGGGTGCGGTCGCCTAGGGCGATCTCTTCGGGTTCGCCGCCGTTGCCGCCGTCGACGTCTACCGCGTAGCGCAGGACGGCTATGACGAACGGAACCAGGGAGATCACCGGCCAGTGCGAGTGGTTGGTCTGGCTGAGCTGAAACGCCCACGAACCGTAGGTCATGATCACACCGGTAGCCGACAGCGTCCAGACGAAGCGCAGGTAGGATGCGGTGTAGCGCTCCAGCGACTTGCGGATCTTCGCGCCCGTGCGCTCGGCGAGCCGGATCTCGGCGTAGCGCTTACCGGCCACCATGAACAGTGACCCGAACGCGGTGGTGAGCAGGAACCATTGCGATAGCGCGATCCCCGCGGCGGCGCCACCCGCGATGGCCCGCAGCAGAAAGCCTGACGCGACGATGGAGATGTCCACCACCGGCTGGTGCTTGAGCCAGAAGCAGTAGGACAGCTGTACCACGATGTAGATCACGGTGACCAGGACAAGGTCCGGTGACGCCAGGACCGACACCCCGATCGCGCCCACGAACAACGCCGCTGCGACGGCTAGCGCCAAGCGCGGTGGCACCACCCCGGCGGCGATCGGGCGGTTGCGTTTCGTCGGGTGCGCGCGGTCTGCCTCGACGTCCTGGACGTCGTTGACCAGGTACACCCCGGACGCGGCCAGCGAGAACGCGATGAAAGCGATCCCGACGGCCATGAGCACCGGTAGGTGCAAAATGGTGCCACCCGCGAACGGCGCGGCCAGCACCAGGACGTTCTTCACCCACTGCCGGGGCCGCATGGTGCGGACCAGCCCGAGCAGCGCGTTGTCTGCCCTGGTGGAAATCCGCGGCGCGGTGGTGGTCATCGCCGTCCTCTCGGGGTATTGCCGCACAACCGTCGTCGCATCCCGGCGCCGATGGCCGCACCCAGCGCGGAGCCCACCAGCACGTCGCTCGGGTAGTGCACACCCAGCACCAGTCTGCTGATCAGCATCGGTGCCACCAACACCGGGGTCAGCCGGCGGCGCAGCAGGCCGCCGTAGAGGACCGCTGCTGCGGTGGTCGAGGCCGCGTGCGAAGACGGGAAGGACAGCTGACTCGGCGTGCCGGCCAGCACGTCAACGGACGGATCAACCGGGCGTTGCCGGCGTACCACCCGCTTCACCGCGATCGACGTACCGTGCGCCGCGGCGACCGTGGCCGCAGAGACCAGCCAGTCCCGCCGGCGCCGCCGGTCGACCAGCGCACCGAGCGCGCCCAGCGCCAACCAGCCCAAGGCGTGTTCGCCGAAGTGCGACAGCCCGCGTGCAGCGGTCACGACCGGAGGTATCCCGATCCTGCGCTGCACTGCTGACAGCAGTGCGATCTCCTGATGGTCAGTACCAGTGAGCAGCATCACGCGTCGAATACCCGTTTCCAGCCGGTCCGGTCAGTGAGCCCCGCTGCGGCATCGCGGTAGCGCTTGCGCAGCTGGGGGAAGTCCCGGGCAAGTTCCCGGTGCAGCGCCACCGAGCGGGCGAGCATCGAGCGAAACGCCCGGGGGTCACGCTTGCGGTAGGTGACGCCGCGGCCGTCCGCCGTGGACACCGTGACCCCGTCCAGCCCGGACAGCACGAACCACCGGGCGTCGGCCCGAGCCAGCGACAGCTGCGGGCGGTGCTGGGCCTGGGGATCGACCGGGCGCAGTTGATGCGCCAGGCGTTTGAGCAGGGTCGCCCCGATGGTGACCGGGTTGGTGGGCGGTTTGAGCATCCGCTGTACCGCGACCGCCCCAGCGGCCGGCAGCGGCAGCTCTTGGGAGTCCATCACCTGGCCGTCGGTGAACTCCGCGCAGCGGGCCCGGACCTCACCCAGCGCCGTGGGCAGCTTGTCGAACAGCGCCTCCGGTCCGGCCAGGAAGTCCCGGATCGCCATCTCCTGCAGCGCCAGCGTCGAGTACTCCATCGCCAGGGCATGCTTCAGGGCGTGTTTGAGGCTGTCGGCGAGCATCGCCGTAGGCCGCTCTTCAGTGCCGTGCAGCGCTGCTCCGACCAACCGGTTGCGCAGGTGGAAGTACGCCTGCCAGTCGGTGGCGTCGTCCTTATCGGCAAACGACATATGCCAGATCGCTACCCCGGGAACCGTCGCGGTGGGATAACCGGCGTCGCGGGCCCGCAGGCCGTACTCGACGTCGTCCCACTTGATGAACAGCGGCAGCGGCAGCCCGATGTCCTCGGCGATGGTGCGCGGGATCAGGCACATCCACCAGGCGTTGTAGTCGACGTCGGTGCGCCGGTGCATCCATGCGGTCTGACGCAGCGAGTGCTGAGCGAAGTCGTGGTCGTACTCGGTGCCCGGCGCCTTGTTCCACCGCATCCGTTGCCGGTCGACGATCTCGCCCCAGGCGTGCAGCCGGGACCGGGCCTGGGCCTGCAGCATCTGGCCGCCGACCAGCATCGGCCGGCGCGCGAACCGGGAGAACGCCACCGCGCGCAGGATCGAGTCGGGCTCTAGGACGATGTCGTCGTCCATGTAGAGGATCTGTTCGCAGTCGGTGGTCTCCAGCGCCTCGTACATCACCCGCGCGTAACCACCGGAGCCACCGATGTTGGGCTGGTCGATTATCCGCAGCCGGTCACCCAACACAGCCTGCGCCTGCGCGAAACCGTCCTGCTCACGGACCTTATTCACCCCCTGGTCGGGGATCACCACCGCGGTGACGATCGACCGCACCAGCTCGTCCTCACCGAGCGCACGCAGGGTCGCCACGCAGTCGGTCGGGCGGTTGAAGGTCGGCATGCCGATGGTCACCGCAGCGCGTCCCGGCGCCTCGGTCGGTGCGTGCCAACCGCCGGAGTGCACGATCAGCTCCGAGTCCTCGGTGGACAGGTCGAACCAGTACCAGCCGCCGTCCTCGAACGGGGTCAGGTCCAGCTCGATGTCTATCTGCCGCCCCGCAGCGCCTTCTACCAGTTCACCGTGCACGTGGATCTGGGTGGCGTCCGCCTTGGACCGGTAGACGTCCACCCGACCGGCACCCTCAGGTCCAAGCGCAGCCGCACGGTGCGCAGCGCGGTCCAGCGCCGCCAGTAGCTGGCCGGGAAGGCGTTGAAGTACGCCGCGAAGGACACCTCGGTCTGCTCGGGCACTGCCACGCTGGTGCGCGACAGCGCGCGCACCCGCCGTGCGTTGGGGTTGGCCAGGGTGACCTCGATGTCGACGTCACGCCGATCGGGTACGCCGGTGGTCCCGGCCGGTGGCCACACCCGCCGGGCGGTGGCCGACTGCTCGTCGACGTACAGCGCGCGGACGGCCATCGGGTCCGCCCGACGGGGCAGGATCACGCGCTGCAGCAGCGTCGGGAACGGCTCGACGGGCGCGCTGGCGATCACTGCGTCCGGGCTGCAAGCAGTGCTGCTCGGCATGAACTCCCCAGTCCTTGGCGAGATGCGGGCTCGGCGTTGGCGTCGCCAGAGGGTAGTCCCCGGCAGCGGCCCCGAGCCGGCCGGCTACCCCCTCCATGGTGTATCCGCAGGTCACCAACCGTCTTGCTGGCCCGCCGACGGATCGTCCAGCGACTGGCTTTCAGTGAAATACGGAGCGATCTTGTTATCGTACATCGACAGCGCGGAGCCGATCGCCATGTGCATGTCCAGGTATTTGTATGTACCGAGCCGCCCACCGAAAAGCACATTGCGGTTGGCGGTCTCCTTGCGGGCCAGCTCGCGGTAGCGTTCCAGCTTCGCCCGGTCCTCGGCGGTGTTGATGGGGTAATAGGGTTCGTCACCGCGCTGCGCGAATCGAGAGTACTCGCGGAAGATCACCGTCTTGTCAGTGCGGTAATCCCGCTCGGGATGGAAGTGCCGGAACTCGTGGATCCGGGTGTACGGCACGTCCAGGTCGGCGTAGTTCATCACCGGCGTGCCCTGGAAATCACCGGTGTTGAGCACTTCCTGCTCGAAGTCCAGAGTGCGCCAGCCGAGTTCACCCTCGGCATGGTCGAAATAGTGGTCCAGCGGCCCGGTGTAGACCACGGGCACCTGCGGCAGGTCACCCTGCACGTCGAACCAGTCGGTGTTCAGCCGGACGTCGATATTCGGGTGCTGCGCCATCCGGTGCAGCCACGCGGTGTACCCGTCGACCGGCAGACCCTCGTAGGTGTCGTTGAAGTACCGGTTGTTGAATGTGTAGCGCACCGGAAGCCGGGAGATGATGCCCGGTGGCAACTCGGTGGGATCGGTCTGCCACTGCTTGGCGGTGTAACCCCGCACGAACGCTTCATAAAGTGGTCGGCCGATCAGCGAGATTGCCTTTTCCTCCAGGTTGGTGGCGTCCTTGCCGCTGATCTCCGCTGCCTGCTCGGCAACCAGCGCCCTGGCCTGGTCCGGGCTCAGGTGCTTGCCGAAGTACTCGCAGATCGTGGCCAGGGTCACCGGCATCGGGTACACCCGGCCCTGATAGCTGGTGAACACCCGGTGCTGGTAGCCGGTGAAATCGGTGAACTGATTGACGTAGTCCCAGACCCGTTTGTTGGAGGTGTGGAACAGGTGCGCACCGTAGCGGTGCACCTCGATCCCGGTCTCGGGTTCGGCCTCGGAGTAGGCGTTGCCGCCGATGTGGTGCCGGCGGTCCAGCACCAGGACCCGCCGATCCAGCTGGCTGGCCACCCGCTCAGCCACAGTCAGACCGAAGAATCCGGAACCGACCACGATCAGATCGGGTTGTGGCCCATTCATGGGCATCGGCGTCACGGGCGCCGAGGGTAGCCGCCGAGCGGACATGGCGAGACAGTAACCCCACCCGCAACCCCACCCGCAAGGTTTGGACGCACGTCGGGCTTGGTAGCCGCACCGACACTGCTAACCTGCGCCACGGCGCCTCGCCCGGCGATCAGGAGTCGCAGATGGCCAATGACGACACGTGGGTGATCATCCCCGTGTACAACGAGGTCACCGTGATCGCACACGTGGTCGCCGACCTGCACGCGACGTTCCGCAACATCGTGTGCGTGGACGACGGCAGCACCGATGGATCCGCGGCGCAGATCGCCACGACCGCGGCGCACCTGGTTCGGCATCCGATCAACCTGGGACAGGGTGCGGCCTTGCAGACCGGGTTGTGCTACGCGCTGGCCCGTCCGGGCGGTCGGTTACTTCGTGACCTTCGACGCGGACGGTCAGCATCGGGTCGCCGATGCCAGCCGCATGGTCGACGCGGCCCGCAGCGGTCTCGCCGACGTCGTCCTGGGCTCCCGGTTCCTCGATCAGGACGATGGCCAGCGACACCGGGTGCCGCTGGCCAAGCGCATCGCGCTGCGCCTGGTGGTGGCACTGAGCCCGGTGGCGCGCAGGATGCACCTCACCGATGCGCACAACGGCCTACGGGTCTTCAACCGCGCGGTCGCGGGGCAGCTACACATCAGGATGAACGGCATGGCCCACGCATCGGAGCTCGTCTCGCTGCTGGCGCGGTCGTCGTGGACAGTGCGGGAGCTGCCGGTGACGATCCGCTACACCGAATACTCAACAAGCAAGGGCCAGTCCCTGATCAACGGGATCAACATCCTGTTCGACCTGGCCGTGCGCGACCAGAGGTGAGCGTGCCATGATCGTGCAGGTCATTCTCGTCCTGGCGGCCCTCGGCGCCCTGGTTTACTTCGTACGCTGGGCGCACGACGTCCACATCCGCGCGAGCAAGCGCGTCGCGTTCTTCGCGTTCATCGTGGTGAACATCTACGCGGTGCTGCGGCCCGACGATACGACGTGGGTCGCCCAGCAGATCGGCGTCGGGCGCGGCACCGACCTGGTGCTCTACCTGTTGGTCGTCGGCTTCGTGTTCGGCATGCTGAACACCTACCTTCGCCAGCGCGAGATCAGCAACCACCTGACCGACCTGGCTCGCACCGTGGCGTTGCGGGACGCCGAGCTGACCAACCGCGACCGTGGAGTGCTGTAGCCGAGCCGCTCAGCGAGGCAGCGCCGAACCGAACGCGTGCCGGGCCAACACCCGCATCCCGCGGCGGTGCCGCTTGCGGACCGCTGCTGGCATCAGCGTCAGCGCGTTGAGCCGCGACGAGGTGTGCCGGCGCGCGATCCGGGCTGCCCGGTGCCAGCCGCGGGACTCCATCCGGGCCGCCGCATCGAGGAAAAACGAGCGCTCCTCGATGAACCTGCTGCCGTCCAGCGCCCGCCATGACGAGTAGCTCGCCCGGTGCCGCCGGTAAGAGAAGCACACCTCGGGGTCGACCATCAGCCGCGCACCGCGCTCGACCAAGTCGAGCACCAGCGCGAGGTCCTGCACCACGTGCAGACCGTCGCGGAATCCGACCTCACGGACTGCCGCGCGGCGCCAGGCGATGGACGGGAAGTAGAGCCAGTTGCCCCGCAGCAGGCTCGCCGCGAGCTGCTCACCGCCCAGCTCGGTGCGCACGCTCACGCGGGGCGCGTACAGCAGCCGCTTCGCGGAGTCGACCAGGCCCCGAGCAGGGGCCCCGCGCTGGTCGATGACCTGCACCCCGGGCTGGACGATGGTGACGTCGGAGGATTCCGCGAACGTCGCGCGGACGGTGCTGACGTAGTTCGGGAGCATCAGGTCATCGCAACCGATGATCACGAGCACGTCATGCTCGGCGAGGTCCACGCAGCGCTGGAAGTTGCGGTTGGCACCCAGATTCTGATCGTTGCGCAGGTAGCGGACGCGCTCGTCTGCCAGCGAGGTGAACCATTGCGCGATGCCGGGCGCGGGATAGCAGTCATCGACCACAGTCAGCCGCCAGTCGGGATCCTGCTGCAGGAGGATGCTGCACACAGCCGCCTGCATCAGGTCCACCGGCCCGTAGTAGGGCAGCATGATGTCGATGGTGCTCACGCACCCGAGAACTACTCATTCGCGCGGACGATACGCACGCCCACCCGAGCGGATCCACTCCACGGTGCGAGCCAGCCCTTCGGGCAGCGGCGTGGGTGGCGGCAGGCCCAGATCGGACCGGGCGCGGGTGACATCGAGGCAGCTGCGAAGAAGTTCGCCGGAGCGGGCAGGTGCGAAGTCCGGTTCGAAGTCCACCGGGTCAACGCCCGCCGCCGCCGCAACCGCCTGGGCCAGCTCCCGCACCGTGACTTCGGTGCCGGTACCCACGTTGTACTCGCGGTGCGCTGGCTCAACAGCCCGGGCGGTGGCCAGGTTGGCCGCCACGATGTCGGCGACGAACACGTAATCGCGGGTCTGCCGGCCATCGCCGTAGATGGTTGGTCTGCGCCCAGCGAGGACTCGATCGCAGAAGATCGCGATGACACCGGCATCGCAGCGGGGGATCCTGCCGGGGGCCGTAGACGTTGCCGTACCGCAACGTCACCACGTCGAGTCCGTGCATCCGGTGAAACCAGCGGGCATAGCCCTCCGCGGTGAGCTTGCTCAGGCCGTAGGCCGAGACGGGGTCGGCGGGAACGGCCTCCGAGGTGGGCACCACTGCGGACTCGCCGTAGATCGCACCACCGGTTGAGGTGTTCACCACCCGGCGCGCACCGACGGCGTGGGCGGCGGCGAACACATTCACCGACCCCAGCACGTTGACGGCCGCGTCGCGCGCCGGCTCGTCCATCGACACCCGCACGTCGATCTGCGCCGCGAGGTGGAACACCAGCTCCGGCCGGAACGACCGGAATGCCTCGTCGACAGCGAGACCATCGCGGATATCCAACTCGACCAGGTGGGCGGTGCGACTGAGCGCGAGCTTGAGGTTGGCTCGTGAACCCCGGCTCAGGTCATCGACGATGAGCACCTCGGCCCCGGCGTCGACGAGCCCATCGACGATGTTCGAACCGATGAAGCCGGCCCCCCCGGTGACCACCGCCCGCATGGCCTTCAGGCTAGCGGGGACCGTACGAGGGCAACCCGCCTGATGCCGTCACTACCGCACGCCCACCGCGCGCCCCGACAGCGTCCGCACCACGCCGAGGTCGAGGGAGTAGACGGTGACCGAGCCGCTGGTGAACACGGGAACCAACCCGGGCAGCCCGGCTAGATCGGCAAGACCCGGAGCGAGGCTGAAACCCGCGGTCCCCGCCCAGCCCCCGGGCGATCCAGCGGAACCGATCGTCGGCGCCCGGGAGTCGACATACACCCAGGCCACGTTGTACCGCAGCAGGACGGCGCGCAGCTGGCCGTCGGTCGGGTACGCGCGGAAGGACTCCAGGAGCCGGTATGTGTAGGGGACGCCTGGCACCCCCAGGGTGCTCACGTTCAGCACTGGGACGCCGCGCTCGACGTACAGGTAGGTGGAACCGTCGTTGGCCGAGTTCAGAACCCGCTGACCTGGGCGGACGTGTCCGGCTAGCCAGCTGATGGCGCGCTGGTCGTCGGCGTTGACCCGGACGAAGTCGGGGGTCAGATAGCGCGACGCCACCGCCGTCACGTTGGTGTGGGCATAGCGCCAGGCCGGTCCCGCTAAGTAGCCCAGCCAGGCCAGCACCACCAGCAGGGCCGCCGCCGGCCGGACCGGGGCGGGAGAATGGCGGCGCAACCACACGGCGCACTGGCTCGCGGTGAGCACCACGCCGAGTGCTGCGAGTACCGGTGCCAGCAGCGACACATGCGACCACACTCGCAGCTGCGCGTTGTAGAAGAACCCGGTGATCAGGGAAGCCGGCCCCGAGCCGGGGCTCAGGAACGCACCGATGGTCACCAGGCTCCACGCCGCCCAGGCGGTCACCGGGCCGAACCCGCGGCGCAGCGCGACCACCGCGATCACTCCGAGCGCGACGAGGAGGGCTGCGGCCAGCTGGCCGAGGGACCGCTGCGGGTCGAGATGCCCGCCATAGGACAGCGCCAGCGTGCTGCCCACCGCATCACCGAACGGGGTACGCGAGATGTCCGGCGGCCACCCGTTGGTTCGCCCACCCGCCGCCATCGCCTTGGCGAGCGTTGCGGAACCGACCGCCACCGCTGTCCCGGCCGTGATCAGCAACCCGACCAGATGGCGCTGCCCGCGCAGCTGCTGGCGTCCCCGGCGGGTCAGCGCCTGCCCCACCCACCACGCGATCACCGTCACTGCCACCGAGACCGCTGCGCTGGGATGCACAGCCACCGCACCGGCGCACGCCACCCCGACCGCCACCGCCGACGTGCGCGGCAGGCGAGGCAACATCAGCACCCCGGCGACCACGCCCGGTGTCAGCGCCAGAGCGGCGCCGCCGGTGAGCAGGCCGCCGTCGTGCATCAGCTGGAAGGTCGGCCGGTACAGCCCCGACGCCACCAGCGCCCCGACGCCCGCCGCGAGCATCGCCGTCGGGCGACCTAGTTGTAGCTGCCGGGCCGCGACCACCGTCAGAGCCGCCGCTGACAGCGACAGGCCCACCGCCAGCACGACTACGGTCACGGCATTGAGCGCCGGCACCGTGCCACCGGTGAGGCCGCCGGTCACCGCCACCAGCAGATGCAACCCCGAGGGGTAGAACATCACCGGTGCGCCGGTCAGGACATCGGCTGGCATCAGCTGCCACGGGGCCGCATGACCGGTGCGTTGGATGTATGCCGACAGCACGGCATGGACGATCATGTCGTGCTCCTGGGGGATGGTCGACAACGGACCCATCCCCCGCAGCCAGGTGTCGACGCCGGCGGCGGCACCGGCGGCCACCAGCACCGCACCGACCGCCTGCACCACCCATCCGGTGGCCGGGCCCTGGCGGTGCCTTTGGTGCCTTTGGTGCCTTTGGCGTCGCCGGTTCGAGCGCCGGCGCACCTCGAGCCCGGCGGCAACCGCGAGCATCACGGCTGTGACCACCCCCAGCGGCGTGGCACCGAATGCCACCCCGAGGATCGCAGTCCCAACGCCGGTCCCCACCGCCACGCCCACTGACACCGCAGGCGCGAGGCCAATCAGCAGCACGCCGGATCGCACGCCCAGCGCCGCCATCAACGCCAGCCCAGGCAGGTAGCAGACCAGCAACGCCACCAGCAGGAGCAGTCCGTCGGGCACGCGGCACATTAGCCGGTCACTGCTCGCCGATTCGGGTCAGGAGCATGTACTGGCCGCGCGGGTGCTCAAGGTTGGATCCCGTACCGTTGCGGCGTGCTGCGATCCGGCCCGAACAGCAGCTCCGCGCTGGGCCCGACAAGCAGCTCCGCACTGGGCCCGACAAGCAGCTCCCCGCTGGCTCAGCTGCGCGCGCGGCTCTCCGATGTCGCACCGGTCGGCGCTGGGCTGGGCCTGCTCGGTATCTCCGCGTATGCCTTCCTCGGCCTCGCCGGTCATGCGCTGGCGCCCCGCGAGTACGCGGCGGTGGCGTCGCTGTACCTGCTCACCGCGGTGGTCGGACCTGGCGTCTTCGTGGCTGTCGAGCAGGAGACCAGCCGGGAGGTCAGCAGCCGGATCTCCACCGACCGCCCGACTCGGCCAGTGCTGCGGTCCGCCACGGTGACCAGCGCGGTGCTCGCGGCCGCGGTGATCACCCTGCTGCTCGCGCTGTCCCCACTGCTGGTGCACCGGGTGTTCGGCGGGGCGTGGTCGCTGCTTGTCGCGGTGATCGTCGCCGTCGCCGGGTCCGCGTCGGTGCACGTTACCCGGGGTCTGTTCAGCGGGCAGCAGCGGTACGGCTGGTACGGGGCCAGCCTCGCGGCCGAGGGGTTGGCCCGGCTGATCCCGTCGGTGGCGCTGGTCTGGGTGGGTATCGCTGGTACTGGAGCTGGTACGGCGGCCTTCGGCTTCGCGTTCGCGTTCGGAACGGTGCTGGCCGTCGCGGCGACGGTCGGCGGGGTCCGGCGCGGCTCCCCTGGACCGCCGCTGGGTCTGCCGCGGATGGCTCGTGGTGTCGGGTTTCTCGCGGCCGCCTCGGCGCTGACCCTGCTACTGGCCAACATCGCGCCGGTGGTGCTGACCTCGCGACTCACCGACGATCCCGGCACGGCGGCCAGCTTCGTCTCGCTGTTCGTGCTGGCCAGGATCCCGCTGTTCCTGTTCTCACCCGTGCAGGCATTCCTGCTGCCGTCGCTCACCGCCGCCGTCGAGCGCGGCGAGACCGCGCGGGCGTGGCGGCAGATCCGTGCCGTGGTCGGCGTGACCGGTGCGATTGGCCTGTTGGGTGTCGTGGGTGCGGCGATCGCCGGCCCCTGGGCCGCTCGGGTCTTCTTTAACGCTCCCTTCGAGCTCCCCGCGCTGGTCGCCGCCTTGCTCGGGATGAGTACAGTGATCATGATGATCGCGCAGGTCCTGCAGCCCGCGCTGGTGGCACTGGGCGAGCACCGGATGGCGATGTCGGCGTGGATCGTCGGCACCGTCGTCTTCGGTGCGCTGCTGTTCGCCCCGACTGCCCCGCTGGTGGCCGCGGTGGCGGCGCAACTCGCCGGGCCGGCCGTGGTCGTCGTGATCATGGCACGCAGCGTCCGCGCCAGCCTGGCGAGGAGGGCCTAGAGCGACGTACAGCAGCTCCACCGAGCCCAAGGTCACCGCGGCGATTCGTCGCCCTTGAACATCTGCTCCCAGGAGTCGACGGAGGTGAGTTCTGGTACCGCGCCGCGGTAGCGTTGCGCCGTCACACTCCACTCCGCGACCAGCTGCCGGTAGAGCACGATCGTGCGGGTGAGCAAGGCACGGAATTGCTGCGGATCCCGCCTGCGGAAGGCGACACCGCTGCCATCGGCGTTCGAGACTGTGGCTGAGTCGACCATGCCGAGCACGAACCAGCGGGCGTTGCGGGCCGGCACGTTGATCTGCGGGCGGTCGCGGGTCGGGGCCGCCGGTGAGCGCAGGTGGTGAGCGATCGTGGACAGCGCGCGCTTGGCGATGGCGGCGGGGTGCACCGGCGGGTCAAGCAGGCGCTCGATGCGAACCGGATCAAACAACGGCATCGGCAGTTGCTGGGCCGACGGAAGGATCCGAGCGTCGTCGTACCCCTCCCGCAAGCTGCGGACGGCAGGTAGCCCGTCGCGCAGTGAGGCAAACAGGCGTTCCGGGCCGGCGAGGAAATCCTCGATCGACTTGTGGTGCAACGCGACGGTCGAGTACTCCATCGCCATCAGGTGTTTGAAGGTGGTACGCAGGCCATCTTGCACAAGCGCCCTTCGGACGTCATACGGGCTGTGCAACGCCAGGGTGATCAGCCGGTTTCGCAGGTGGAAATAGGCCGTCCAGTCGGTCGCGTCGTCCTTGTCGGTCCAGGGCATGTGCCAGATTGCCGAGCCGGGCAAGGTGACAGTCGGAAAACCGCACTCAGCCGCCCGCAAGGCATACTCCGCGTCGTCCCATTTGATGAACAGCGGCAACGGCAGGCCGGTGCGTTCGAGCACCTCGCGGGGAAACAGGCACATCCACCAGCCGTTGTAGGTGGAGTGGATGCGGGCGTGCAGCAAACGTTGCTCGCGCAGCGTCAACTTGGCGAAATCGTGCTCGTAGACCGACCCTGGTGCCGGCCGCCAGAAGCTGGTCTGCAGATCCACGATCTCACCCATGGCGTGCAGCTGGCTGCGAACCTGCAGGTTCAGCATCTGCCCGCCGACGATCACCGGCGATGACGTCGCGCTGGCAAACGCGTGGACCCGCAGCACGCTGTCCGGTTCCAGGCGGACGTCGTCGTCCATCAACATCACGTGCTCCACACCGGTGGTGCGCAGCGCCTTGAGCATGCCCCGGCTGAACCCACCCGAGCCACCGAGATTCTCCTGGTCGATCACCACCAGCCGGTCGCCGAGCTGGACCGCGACATCAGCAAACCGCTGGTGATCACGCACCTTGACGCTGCCCTGATCGACCACGAACACCTTCGCGACGACGTCGAGGACCGCCGGTTCCTCGGCCAGCGCGGCCAGCGCGGTGACACAGTCCGCCGGACGGTTGAACGTCGTGATCGCCACCGCCAGCGGCCGGACCGGCAGCGGCTCATCGACGATCCACGCGGCGTCGGTGACGGTCAGCGAGCTACGTTCGGTGGCCACGTCGAACCAGACCCAGCCACCGTCTTCGAACGGCGCCAACGACTCGCGGAACTCCAGTTGCACTGGCTCGGCCGCCGCGTCGAGCTGCTTGCCTTCCAGGTGCACGACGTCGCCATTGGCCTTCGAGCGGTAGAGGTCCACTCGCCCCGAGCCCCGCACGGTCAGCCGCAACGCCACCTCCTCCACCCGGGTCCAGCGCTTCCAATAGCTTGCCGGGAAGGCGTTGAAGTAGGTGGCGAACGACAGCTGGCAGGCCGGCGGCAGGATCACCGTCGATCGGTTGACGACCTCCGCGGTGCGCCCATGCAAGGTCTCCGGCTCATCGAGATACAGGGGGCGTACCTCTGGGGGGTCGTCAGCCCGCGGCATCACCACCCGGTGCAGGACCCGTTGTTGCGCCACCGCCCCGGCGGCCGGACCGACCTGCAGCGAGCTGACGTCGGAGAGCTTGCTGTCCGCGGCATTGCTGCGAGCCGCTTCTCGGCGAGCGGCCCGCTCGATCACCGTCGGGATCTCAACCGGTTCGCCAGCGGCCTCGTCGGTGACCCGAACCTGCGGACCGGCCGCTTCTTGGGTTGTCACGTGATCCCTTCTCCGCATCGCCGACTTCGCGCAGATCCTCCCAGCCGCGCGCAAGGCGATGCGAGGCGGCTGCGCCGCTGGCGGTGGGTGAGCCGCCGGCCCTCGCCGCTGCGCCTGGTTGACCAGGCGACCCAACCCCCGCGGCGAGGGCCCCGCTTCCCCCAGCTACGAAGAAACGTGCGCCGTCTGGGCAGCAGAGGCGAAGTGCGCGACGATGGCGCGGCAGAACGCGGGGAGGTCGTCCGGCTTGCGGCTGGACACGAGGTTGCCGTCGATGACGACCTCCTGGTCGAGCACACTGCCACCGGCGTTGCGGATGTCGGTACGCAGGCTCGGCCAGCTGGTCAGAGTGCGACCCCGGACGACGTCGGCCTCCACCAGCGTCCACGGACCGTGACAGATCACCCCGACCGGCTTGCCGGCCTGGACGAAGTCGCGGACGAACGCCACGGCGGCGCTGTCTTGGCGCAAGGTGTCGGGGTTGACCGTCCCGCCCGGCAAGATCAGCGCGTCGTAGTCGTCGATGGAGGCGTCGGAAACCACCCGGTCCACGTCGAACTGGTCGGCCGGCTCGAGGTCGTGGTGGGTCGCCTGGACGGTGCCGGGCTGGATGGACAGCAGCTCAGTGGTCGCCCCAGCGGCGGTGACCGCCTGTCGCGGTTCGACCAGCTCGACCTGCTCTACACCCTTGGCCGCCAGGATCGCCACCCGCACGCCAGTCAACGTACCCGCCATGTCCCCCGGATACCCCCGGGGAATACGCAGCAAACCCAGTTACCAGTCTCCGCCACCTGAGCTGCCTGTATCCGAGCCGCCGCCGAAGTCACCGTCCTGTCCGACGACCCAGTTTCCCTGATCAGGAGAGTCGTATTGGCCGCCGCGGTCCATCATGCCGTCCTCGCGGTACTGCTGCTGCTCGCCCTCCATCTTGCCCAGCTCATAGCCCAGCAGCCCGCCCCCCACCGCACCCATCGCGCCGGCCGCCCCCGAGCCCATCCCGGAGCGGTAACCCTGGCCATAGCCGCCATAGCCGCCCATCGGTGGCATTCCGGAACCCATCATCGGCGGCCCCATCCGGGAGCCGGACCACCGACGACGACGCCGCAGGAGCAGGACCGCGACCACGATGAGGCCGAGGAAGAAGATGATCCCGAGAAACGGGCTGGCCGAGGTGTGCGCCGGAACCCGCCGCCCGTAGACCCCGCCCCGAGGTGCCCTGGTCAGGTCGGTGCGCAGCGTGCCCACCGCGGCGGTGACCGCCGTGGTGTAGTCGTGGCTGCTCTGCATGCTGGCGAGAAACGCGCTGTTGGCGTCGGACCCCGCCGCGGCAGCGGTGTTCTGGGGGACCCGAGCTTGCGCACCGATCTGGATCGACTCGTGCCGGGACTGGGTGTTGATCCCGATCACGATGGGGAACGTCGTGCTGACCTTGTTCCGGACGTCGGTGTCGAAGGTCGACTTGCTGGCCGCGTCCTGGGTGGTGGCCCAGATGTAGATGCCGACGGGCAGCGTGGCGGCCTCGTTCTGCACCACCGTCGCGTTCAGGACGTGCGCGTCGTCCTGGATCTGCACCGTGCTTGCCCACGCGGGTACCGCCAGCGTCAGCGTGGCGATCAGAGCCACCAGCAGTACTGCCAGGCGCGCCATCGCACTGGGTATCCTCACCAGCTAATGATGCTCGCTGCAGCCCCGGGAGCGCCAACCGGGGGGCCTACATTTCCGTTGCGGATGGTCGGACATATCGGCGCATACCGAGCGAGGCGAAAAAGCACTTAATCACTCAACGCTCATGTCCGTTGACGCTCCGTTTCATTACGAAACAGTAACTTAAGTAATCTGAGTTGCGGAGCGTGAGAGTCCGGAGTACGAGTGAGAAGGTGCAAGTTAGTGGTGCAACCATGCTGGCGTGTCGGCGGATCTAACTGATCTTCTGAAGGTCGCCGTAGGGGTTTGCACGATTGGGGGACGTCGATGATTTCTTCCGCGCGAGCAGGGGGAGCGCATCTAGCGTCGCCCTTAGCAAGAGAAGTCCGGGAAACAGCTGTCCCGGGCGAAGAACGATCTAGGAGGGGCACATGCGGGTTTCAGAGATCTTCTCAACCGGCGGCGGCCACGGCGGCGGCGGCCACGGCGGCGGCTGTGGCTGCGAGTGCGGCGGCGGCGGGTATGGATACCGCTCGTCCTCGTACGGTGGCCATCGCGGCCGGGACCGGTACGACGACTACGAGCGTGGCGGCCGGCGCCGCGACCGCGACCGCGGACTGCTGGATTTGAATCTCGATATCCTCTAGCGTTCCGCGCAAATAGTGGCGGTGGCCCCCACCCGGCATCAGTCGGGTGGGGGCCACCGCTTGCCATCGTTGGAGAAAAGCAGCGTAGCCGCAGCGAGAAGGGCGACGGCTTCGGCTACGGCGCTGGCGGTCTTTTCCGGATACCAGCTGGGTTCGTACATATCCGGCAGCGGGCCGAGTGCGCCCAGGTCGACGTACCGATAGAGCAGCACGGCACCCAGTGCGCTGCCGGCGATAAATAGGGCGAACAATGCCGCGGCCCAGTGCCGGATGAACAGCACCAAGAGGCCGGCGAGGACGGCGGCCGCCGCTTCGGTGCGGAATAACATGCCCTGGCTGATCAGCGCCCGGTTGGCGTCAAAGCTAGCGGCGAGATCGGCGTGGGCATAGGCGTCAAAACCGAGTCCGGCCGCGACCGCTAACCGAGTGATCAGCCGCAACGGCTGGTTCACTTCACGATCAGCGTCCCTGTCATGTACTGGTGGATCGTGCAGATGTAGGGATATTTGCCCGGGTTGGTGGGAGCGGTGACCTCGCCATGCTGGCCACCGGAGAGGGTGCCACTGTCGAAAGACTTGTCGTTGGCAGTCATGGTATGCGGCGCCTGATCCTGGTTGATCACCGTGATCTCCGTCCCGGGAGCGACGGTCAAGGTGGCCGGCGTGAAAGTAAAGTTCTTGATCACGATCGTGTTGGGTGCGTTACCGGCGGTGGGGCCGCCACTTCCGACCGCGGGACTACCCGCGCCACCGCCGCAGCCCAGCACAAGTCCCAGTACGGCGACCAGCATCGTGAGCAGAACCGCGATCGGACGGAACCGGATCGCGGCGGTGGGCGGGGTCGTCATGGGATCACTTCACCGTCAACATGTCGGGCTTGAGTGAGTTGCTGATGCCGATGAACGACTCCGGAATCGGGTATTGACCCAGGATGAAGTTCAGGATCGCGGCGTGCATCGTCTCCACCGGTTGGATGGTGGCCGCAGTCATGATCCCGCCGGCGTCGGTCACGTTTGCGGTGGCGAAGGTGTAGGTCTGCGCGGCCACGTTCTCCAAGTTCAGCGCCAGCTTGGCGACATCGGGCACCGACGTCGCTGCGTTGATCATGTTCACCTGATCTTGGGTGATCGACAGCGGGGCATCGTTGATGGTCGGTTTCCCGGCCTTGGACAGCACCGCATTCCAGGCCTGCGCGTGGTCGGTGTGCTGCTTCATCGCGGTCTGCATGAAGGTGACCACCGCCGGTGGCACCGTGCCCAACTGCCCGGCGTTGCCCTTCTGCAACGCCTTGCTGTAGGCGGTGACGGCCAGATTCTCCAACGCCGTCGCCAACGCCACCACCTTGAGATCACCGGTGTAGGTCTCTGGGGGCGCCGCGGGGGAGGTCGGGACCGGGGGAACCGCTGAGCGCGGTGCACTCAAGGGCCCGTTGGAGCAGGCCGCGGCCGCGCCGAGGGCGACGGCGCCGGCAGCGCCGAGGAAGAATCCACGTCGTGTGGAGGGATTGTGCACCATGTGGCCAAGGTTCGTGGTCAGCTCGTCGAGGGCCTTGTGGACCTGGGGGAATGTCGACTCGTGCACGTCCTCAAGCTCGCGAGTCATCGCAGACAGTTCCCGCTCGCTGATCGCCATCTCCGCACTGCGGGCGCGGCGGGGGAAGATGCTCATCGGATGGCTCCTTCCTCGACCGGGGCGGCCATGGTGGTCGGGTAGAACGCGTCGGGGAAGCCCACGCTGCCCGCTGCGGCAGGCAGCTTCGCGGCATCTGGGGGCAGCGCGATCAGCTGTGGCGCATTGGCTTTGACCAGTGCTTGGACCGCCAGCAGGATCGCCTTGTGCTGGGATTCCACTCCGGCCACGCTGGCGAAGAGCTGCCGCAACTCCGCGGTGGTGACCAGCCCGACATCCTTGACGTAGGTCTGTGCGGCCACGTCCTCCAGCGTGATCGCCAACCCGATGACGTCAGCCGCGCCCTTGAGGTTGGGAACCGCTGCCTTCACCACTTCCGCGTACTTCGGGTCCGAGGCGGTCTGAGGCTTGCCCCCGAGGCGCTGAGCTGCGGCGTTGAACGCCATCGCGTGCTCGCTGTGCTGGCTCATCGTCTTCGTCGCGAACGCTTTGACCACCGGGTTCGCTGAACTTCCACCGATGAAGGGCAACGTCAAGGCCGTCTGGTAGGTCAACACCGCGAGGTTCTCGATGCCGGCCGCTGTCTGCAACGCAGCCACGTCATCCCCAGCCGCCCACGCCGTCGGGCTACCCAGCAGCCCCAGTGCCACAGCGCCGCCAGCGACACCGGCCGCAGCCGCGGCCGTTCCCCAACGGGAAGCGTCCCGACCGGCGGAAACGCAGGCCTCCCGGGCCGCCTCGACGTAGTCGTCCAAGCCTTCCCGGGCGGTATGCATCGCGTCGGACTGCAGATCGTCGGATTCTTCCAGGAGCTCTCGGAACCTGCGTTCATCGATCTTGTTCTGCACAAAACCTCCAAGCAGCTGGTGGGAGTTCGATCTCACGCTATGTCACAGTTCGCATGAGAGGGAGCAGCCTAGCTTTCGCCGGTGCGCTGACACCAGTTCAACGCGGTTCATCACGATTCGATCACGTTTGCGCCGCTTGAGGCTCTCTCACGGCGTCCAGTCAGTTTCAGAACCACCTTTCGAGGACGATCGCGAGACCGTCCTCTGAATTACCCGCTGTGATCTCGTCAGCCACCTCGAGCACGGCGGGATGGGCGTTGGCCATCGCCACCCCGTGCCCCGCCCAGTGCAGCATCGACAGATCGTTGGGCATGTCACCCAGCGCGAGTACGTCGGCCGGCGCGACTCCCAGCTCCCCAGCCAGCCGGGCCAGCCCGGTGCCCTTGGTGACACCCGGGGCGGACAGCTCGATCAGGCCGTAGCCGGTGGAGTACGTGACATCGAGCCCGGCCCCAGAAGGGGCATCGAGTAGCTCACGGACCGCGCCGGCCATCAGGTCGCTGCGGGCATTCTCCTGGCGGACCAGCAGTTTGATCGCGGGTCGACCGAGCAGCAGGTCGCGTGGCGCCTCGGCGGAGTCCCCGCCCGGCCAGGGGTGGGTGTAGCCCGGTTCGGCGAGGAACTGATCGACGCCGTTGCGCGCGGCGCGTGCGGCGGGCAGTTCGACAGCGAGCTTTGCGCCCGGTAGTGCCGTAGCGATCACTGCCGCCGCGTCCCGCAGCTGCATCGGATCCAGCGTCACCGCGTAGGTGACCAGGTCCGTCGCGGCGTTATAGAGCACCGCGCCGTTGGCGCACACCGCATGCCCGGCGTGGCCGAGTTGCTCGACGATCGGCGGGATCCACCGCGGCGGCCGGCCGGTGACCAGCACGAACGGCACCCCGGCCGCCACTACCCGATGCACCGCGGCGCGGGTGCGCTCGGATACCTGATCGGTCGGGTCCAGCAAAGTGCCGTCAACGTCGGTTGCGACCAGCCGCGGCCTCTGCATTCCTCGACCCTACGTTCCTGATGCTTCGTAACCCCATCCTGGCTGGCGACCTTGATCACGGTCTGTGTGCCCCAAACGACATTTGTTGTCACTTCCGGCACACAAACAGTGATCAACCGCTGAGTCCGGCCGTCTGGCGATCTGGTGACACAGTGAACCGCCACTGGTCCAACGTTGGTTCGCCCTGGTCGAGCCACCAGCGGTAGGCGGCCTCCACCTCATCCCATAAGCGGCGGGGCCCGCGCTGGCGGACCTCGTATCGGTCTTTCATTTCGCCTGGGATGACGCTGGCCCACGAATCCGACAACGGGTCGCCCAACCACGCCACGCCATGACGGGGGTTGCGACCGGGCGTGCGGGGCCACAGTTCGTCACGGCACGAGGGCACGGCGACGGCGATGGTCCACTGGGGCGCTTCGTTGCCCAGCCTTGTCCACGGCGGCACGTCGGTATGAGAGAGGTCAGCCTCAGGGTCATCCCAGCGCAGATCGTGCCAGTTGATCATCGGGGTACGGTGTGCCCGAACGGAGCCCCAGCGCGCCAGCCTTCCGCACCATCCCCACATATCACCGACGATGTGCATCCAGCGGCGTTCAGCGCGGACCGAGCCCGGTCGGCTAGCGCGGGGTCGACCTCCACCGTCGCCACCTGCTCATCACCCAGGCGCGCGGCCAGCAGGGCAGCGTTGTAGCCAGTCCCAGTGCCGATCTCCAACACCCGCATCCCCGCACGCACGTCGAGGGCATCCAACATCCCGAGCACCGCTGAGGGCATCGAACACGATGACGTAGGCCGGTAGCCCACGTCTGGCCACACCGTGTCACCGTCATCGAACTGGGTGACGATCACGCGGTTCGAGTACACCGTTGCCCGCCACCGTTGCGGCTCGCTGGCGCGGTCCAGCGCGACATCGTGGCCGTCGTCGTGCTCATCCACCCAGATTCGGTCCGGAATGAACCGCTCCCGTAGCACCGAGCGAAACGCCTTGTCCCAGTCTTTCGGAAGATGTCCCTTCACCTGGAGTGTGTCAGCCAGTGCGGTGATGTCGGTGGTCACTCGTCGTCGTTTTCATAGGTTCCGTACTTACTAGGGTCAATATCATCGCCAGTCTTACCAGTTTCGTCGTCCCTTCCCACATCGTGCCTGCCGCCGTCTTTCTCGAATGTCGTCAACTCCTCAACTCAGCCGCGACACGCTGGATCATCTCCGCCACGTCAGGGCCAGCTAGCGAGGCCGCACGGATCAACTCGAAAGCCTTCCGGTACACGGCGACCTGTCCCGGGTCATCTATTTGCTGCTCCCCAGTCATCGTCTCGACGAACGCATGGCGGTCGTCGTGAACCACGAAACTACCCAGCGGAAGGATCGGCATCGGCGTCCCCGTGCGAAGCACGGCTAGATGCACAGGCGGTAGCCCGCTGACAGCCACCAGCCGGTCCAACTGCCCCGCCAACGTTTCAAAAGTCCCCGGCGGGTCGCGCAAACGCCGTCTCGCCGATCACGATGTCGATGCGTTTGTCCGGTTGGTACAGGATCTGCTGGCGCTTGATCCGTGTTGCTATCAGCGTCTCAACATCCGCGGCGGACGCACCGGATATTGCTGGACCGCCGTGGAGCGCCAGCAGCTCCCGGGCGTACGCCGCGGTCTGCACAATCCCCGGAACGAACGCTGGCTGGAACTCCGCGATCTCTGCTGCTTGAGCTTCCAGCGCGGCGAAGAAAGCTAGCGACGCAGCCAGACCGCCATCGACCGCCTCGCGGTGTGTGACGTAGCTGAATCGAGTGGCCGCCAACATGGCCAACAGTTCGGCTTCAACCTCAGGTCCTTCACCGACAGCCGCCACCCACACCCGGACGTCTTGAGCTGACGGGCGCTGCGCGCCGGTCTCAATTTTCGACACCCGCGGTTGCGGCCAGCCGATGTGAGCGGCGAACTGGTTACCGGAGCGGAACTTGCCGGCGCGGAGATCTTTCAGGCGCGCGGCTAGGCGAGTGCGTTGCGGGATCGGCGGGGTCACCAGCAAAGTCCGCTCAGAACACCAGCAGTTCCGTGCTCACCCGCGCAGCTAGTTCCGGGTGACCAGTGATATACCGCTGCCACGACACCGCGCGCCGAAGTGCCACTTCCTGCCACGACCTCGCTCGCTCGATCCGGCTCGGATCGGTGACCGGTTCCGCTCCCAGCCACGTGCCATCCAGTGTGTAGTGAATGTCGTACAGCTCAGTGTCGTCGAACAGCCAGAAATCGCGGTGCGGCACTTCTACTGGCCACTCCCCGTTGACGACCGGGATGATGCGCACTTCCTCCCCGGCTGCGACACCCGGCTGATACCCCCAGCTCAGTTCCCACCGAATGTAGTCGCTCAATGGCTCGGTAACGACGTGGACCCGTTGCAGGACTCGCCCACCCCGGCGATGGGCACGGACTGCCGCTGCCCACTGCTCGTGCTCCGGGCTGGGCGGTCGAGGCGTCTCAGCGAGGAACGCGGTTAGGTGCCCATCCTCTGCAGAGCCGCTGTAGTCCTGCCGGGTCTCCAGCCGGAACGCGCGACGTTGGAATGGGCGCGTGATGACACTGAAGTCCACTGGCGGGATCAGTGGCGTGATCATTGCCGAGCTTGGTACCGCTGCGCTGCTGCCAGGACCACGGACGCCTTGATCCGGACCATTCGCTCCCCTGCCAGCAGGTTCTCGGCGTTGCCGTAGGTAGCTTGGTCGACCTCGTCGCCCTGCACTACGAGGTAGCCGTCGTCGCCGAGGTACACGGTCGGGCAGCCGCTGATGCTGCTACCCAGGTCCTTCGCGAGCTTCTCCAGCCGCATAAGTAACCCCCTTTAGTCGATGGTCCAAGCGCTCGTCGTAACTCATCGACACGTCCAGGACCATAATTCGCAGAGTTAATCTTGACATGGCCCGCCCTTCGAGCATGGTCTGACTCCAGGCACCGGAGCGTCCGGTGCTTGAAGCCACCAACGGAACTGGAAACCGCGGTATCAACGGGGCATCCAGCGGTTGGGTTGTCCCTTGACCAGATGTTGGCGGCGCTCCCTACTCGGGCAAGCAATCCGCTGACCTTTCCGGCACAGACTGTCGTGCCTGTCGGGAGTGGTGAGCACCGTTGAGCCACGAAGTACGGAAGTTTCCCTCTAAACACGTTCAGCCTTCGCGACCACGTTCCTCGGCCTTGCCATTGTGGTCACACTGTACTGTGACGACGGCGCAGATCGACTAGGAGTGGCACCGTGACAGCACGCCCGTATGTTCTGCTCTCGGTGACGATGTCCGTCGACGGCTACATCGACGATATGCGCGATGCTCGGTTGATGTTGTCCAACGACGAGGACTTCGATCGGGTCGATGAGGTACGTGCCAGTGCGGATGCCATTCTGGTGGGGGCGAACACAATCCGCCGTGACGACCCCCGGTTGCTGATCCGCTCCGTGGAGCGCCAGCAGGACCGGGTACGCCGCGGCCTTGCCCCGCATCCCATCAAGGTGACGCTGACCGGAAGTGGTGATCTGAACACCGAAGCCCGCTTCTTCACCGCTGGTGACGGCGGCAAGCTCGTCTATACGCGCGATCCTGCGGTGGCGGCCGTTCGCGAGGCGTTCGGGAGTGTCGCGACCGTAGTCGGTGCCGGAACGACGATTGATCTGCGTGTCGTGCTGGACGACCTCGCCGAGCGCAAAGTCGAGCGCCTGATGGTGGAGGGTGGCGGCACCACCCATACTCAGTTTCTCACTGCCGGACTAGTCGACGAGATCCACCTTGTGATCGCGCCGTTCTTCGTCGGTGACGCCGGTGCCCCTCGCTTCGTGAACCCGGGTCGATTCCCGCAAGGCGCCGCGCATCCGATGACACTCGCGGAGACCCGGCAGATCGGCAACGTCGTCCTGCTCCGCTACCTCGACGACCGTGCGTGCTGAGGGCAGACACATCATCGCCTGGCATCCACTGCGCGCGCTGAACGCGATTAACGTGCGTGTGCTTGGCGCGGACCTGCTTACCGTGCACGTCCAACTCAACCTCGACCAGATGGATCACCCCAAGCGGTCGCAGCGGTCAGTCGCGCCCCCAACGCATGGGCCGGCGCTGGCCAGCGACCGAGCAAGCGGAGTTCTAGGCTCACAGCCGTGCTCAGACTCGGGTTCGCGGTGATCGGTGTAGTCGACATGCCCCGGGCCATTGCCTTTTGGACGGCGGCGCTCAACCTCGTGGCCTCTCAGGAGTGGCAGAGCGACGACTGGGTCACGCTGTGCTACGCAGACGGGTCCGGCCGAGCACTGGGCTTACAACGCAGCGAGTCGCCCGTGGAGGCGCATCCGCGGATCCACCTTGACCTGTTCGTGGACACCACCGCCGAGCAGGAAGCCGAGGTCGAGAGGCTCGTCGGACTAGGGGCAAGCAAGCTCGACTGGGGGCTGTATCCGCCGGAGCCGGACTTCATTGTCCTCGGCGACCCGGACGGTAACCCCTTCTGCATAGTCGACCTCAGCCGGGCGCCATCTGGTGATCACCGTTCGAGTGAGGACCGCGCCGAACAGGCCCCCGTCACACTCGCTGTCGTTCCAGTGTTAGCCGGTGAGGGCATTCAAGGCGGTGTCGACGTCGTTTTCGGTGGAGTAGAGGTGAAATGAGACCCGCAAGTCACCGGCGCGGGTCGCTGCTCGGATACCGGCGGCGGCGAGCTTGCGGTCAGCGTCGGGAATGGCGGCGGACACGATCGCGCTGTCCCCGTCGGCCAGGCCCAGACCGGCGCGGAACCGGTTGGCCAGCGCCAGGTTGTGGTCGTGGATCGCCTCGACACCGATCTGTTCGACGACCTCCAGGGCGGGCGCGGTGCCGACCCAGCTGAACCAGGCGGGTGAGGTGTCGAACCGGCGTGCCGAGCGGGCCAGCCGCAACGGAAGTCCGTAGTAGGAGGCGTGCACGTCCTCACCGGCAAACCAGCCGGCGTGCAGCGGGCGCAGCCGGTCTCGCAGCCGGTCGCTGATGGCGAGAAACGCACTGCCCCGAGGCGACATCAACCATTTGTAGGCGCCGCACGCCAACGCATCGATCTCAGCGGCGTTAACCGGCAGCCAGCCGCAGGCCTGGGTGGCGTCGACGACGACGAGCGCGTCATGGGCCCGGGCGGCCGCCATGATGGCGTCGAGATCGGCGATCTGACCGGTCGAGGACTGCACCAAACTGAACGCGACCACACTGGTGGAGCTATCCACCGCGTCGGCAAGCCCGGACACGGGAACTGCGTCCACGTCGATACCTCGATCGGCGTGGACCAGCCACGGGAACAGCAGTGAGGTGAAGTCGCGCTCGGCGGTGACCACTCGGGCGCGGTCCGGTACGCCCGCCGCCACCAACCCGATCAGCTCCGAGACGGTCGCTCCAACCGCGACCTGGTCGGTGCGGACGCCAACCAGACGCGCGAACGATTCCCGCGAGCGGTCGGTCGACTCGCCCCACTTTTCCCAACTGGTCTGTCCGGACCGCCAATCGGCCAGCACGGACTGCAGTGCGTCCCACGCCGGCGTCGGCGGCAACCCGTAGGTTGCCGTGTTCAGCCAACCCGGCTCGGCAGACCACAGCCGCTGCGCATCCACGATCTTCACTCTTGGAAGTTATCTGACCGAGCCACGCTTGCTCAGCTCACATCCGGCTCATAGAGGTGGTCGTAGCGTTCCGGCCGTCTCCGGGGTGAGAACCGGATACCCTGAAAGGGGCCGCGGACCGGTGTAGGTCCTGGTCGGGTGCGGTCCGCGATGGCTTACGGAACCGTACTTTCCATGAGCATTCGCGGTAACTGGATCACGCGCGCCGAAACCAGCGCCGACATTCCGACCATCTGTGACATCACCCTGGCGGCCTTCGAGACCTCGGAGGAGGCTCACCTCGTCGACGCCCTGCGCACCGACTCCTCCTGGATCGACGGCCTGTCGATCGTCACCACCAACCAGGACGGCACACTAGTCGGGCACGTGCTGCTGACCCGCTGCCACATCGGCGATACCCCAGCCCTGTGCCTCGCGCCCTGCGCCGTCCTTCCCTGCCATCAGAAGACTGGCGCCGGTTCCGCGGCCATCCGCACCGCACTGCAGGCTACCAAGGACAAAGGCGAGTTGTTTGTTACCGTCCTCGGGCACCCGGCCCTACTACCCCAGGTTCGGGTTCACCCGTGCCTCCGAGCACGACATCGGACTGAGCATCACCGTCCCGGACGAGGCCATGATGGCCCTCACCCTCGACGCACGCCACCCGTTGCCTTCCGGCACCGTTCGCTACGCCGCACCATTCGGCAGCTAGCGATGACACTCGCGGAGACCCGGCAGATTGGCAACGTCGTCCTGTTCCGCTACCATTAGGGTGCTTGAAGATATCACGATACCCCCAGTATGGTATCGTGATGGTATGGCCATGACGTTACGGCTCCCACCCGAGCTTGATGCCGAGCTCCGTGCCGCCGCCGAGGAAGACCACCGCAGTGTGCACCAAACGGTGGTGCGGGCCATCGAAACCTATCTCACGTTGCGCGAGACTACCGAGATCAAGGCCGATCCCGCCGCCCTGCGCGCACTCGCCGAGGCGCGGGAGGGCGTTCGCGACGGCGACGTCGTCTATGGCACCGACGCCGTGCGGGTCCTCATCGCCGGGCGTCGCGTCTCGTGACCGACCCCTACGAGCTGGGGACGGCAGCCCCGGCTCGCCGGGCTTTGGCCGAACGGCTGCCTCTCGACGTCGCCGCCGCGGCCGTCGAGTTCATCACCGGCCCGTTACTCGACGGCCCCCACCGCGTCGGTAAACCCCTAGGCGAAGAACTGATCGGCATTCATGGCGCCCGGCTCCCGCGGAACTGGCGGGTGCTGTACGAGATCGACGACACGAAGCACGCGGTGATCGTGCTTGATATCCGACACCGCTCGGCGGCCTACCGTTCCCGCCAGTAGAACTCCCGCCGAACGCCTCGGCGGGTAGAGCCGCGTTCAGCTGGTCACGCCCGTGCCCCCTGCGGTTGATCAAGGTTGACTAAGCTGTGCACGTGAACGCCGACCGGTTGCCCCTCTTCTGCGACACCGCGCTGGCCGAGCGTATCGAGCGCGTCGAGGCGCAGCTCGTTGCCAAAGGCAGCGAGGCCGCCCACCGCCGAAGAGCAGACACGGCGGGCTTCGTGATCCCTATTGCCGGCGGCGTGGCGAGCTTTGCCGAAGAGGGCTCGCCCCTGAACAAGGTCGCGGCGTCCGCATGGCAGAGGGCGTCGCGCAGCTCACCGGCGCGGCGACTGCGCCCGCGCACCGCCGCCGGGGTGTCCAGACCGCACTGCTCTCGGCCCGGCTCGCCAACGCCGCCAGCAGCCGGCTGCGACGTCGCCGTCATCACCACGCAGCCGGGGTCGAAGTCTCAACAAAACGCGCAGCATCGGGGCTTTGATTTACTCTATGCCCGCGCCGTTCTGGTGAAGCATCCCTGAGCGCGGGAGGCAGGTCAGCCGGGCTCGGGCGCCCGAGACAGCACGGCGGCGGCCTCCAGCAGCATCCAGCCCGACAGCTGTACCGACAGGTCACGCTCGGGGCGGCCCAGGCTGGGCGGTAGCGCGGGAACCGTCCACTGCGGGCCGAATACCGGACCGCCGTCGGCGACGCCCCGGTTGCGCCAGGCCGCCTCGGCGGAATCCAGCACCAGGCGCGCCGCGAGCCTGCTCGAGTCGGACGGCAGGGCCATCGCGGCCGACGTCAGGTAGCGGGCGAGGATGCCGGCTGAACAATCCACCGTCGCCTCCGCCGTGCCCGCGCAGCACGCCGCCATCGGTGAGGTGCTCGGCGACCGCGTGCACCGTCGCGTCGGCCTGCCGCCACCAGCGCGGCGCGCCAGTGGCGGTGCCCAGCTCGACGCAGGCGCCCAGCAGTACGCCCTGGCAGTAGCTGTAGATGCGCCCGCTCGACAGCGCGTACCGACCCATCCGGGTTTACCCGCGCACCGTCGAAGACCAGGCCGGTGCTCGGATCGATCAGATGCTCGAGAATCCAGTCGACCAGCGACGTGGCGATTCCCAGGTTTCCCCGGCGGGCGTAGAAGATCGCGGCCGGGCCGGTGGCCGGGACATTGACGAAATCGTCACCAACCCGCCACCGCATCCCCCCACTCGGGCCGCGCCCGAACCGCAACCGGCGCATGATGGCCTGCTCCGCGCCCGGCTTGCGCAACCCGGCCACCCTCGCGCCGCGTTGCAGCGCCAGGCCAAGCCAGGCGATGTCGTCGTAGTAGTCGTTGACCCAGCCGGTGACGTTGCGCACCCGCACGCCGCGCACCAGTGCCGCGATAGTGTCCCGCCGCCAGTGCGTCGGGGCGCGCTGGTAGGCGTCGAGCGTGCAGTCCAGCAGGTGCGCCTGCCACCAGTAGTGCCAGTGCGCCGACCGACCCGGCCAGCCCGGTGCGTCCCAGCCGGGTATCCGGCAGCCCGCAGAGCCAGCGAAGATGCCGGGTGTGCACCGCCCGCTCGGCCGCGGCGGCGCGCGGCCTGCCCACCCACTCACCAGGCAACCTCGAGATCGGCGTGCTGGCGGATCCAGGCGTGCATGGCGATGCCGGCGGCCACCCCGGCGTTGATCGACCGGGTGGAGCCGAACTGCGCGATCGAGACGGTCAGCGCGGCCCCGGCGCGGGCTTGCGCGGTCAGGCCCGGACCTTCCTGCCCGAACAGCAGCAGGCAATGCTGCGGCAGGGCTGGCGGTCTCCAATCGCAGCGCACCTGGAGAGTTGTCCACGGCCACCACGGTCAGGCCCGCCGCGGTGGCATGCGCGAGCAGCCTGATGATGTCGTCATGGTGTCGCAGGTGCTGGTAGCGGTCGGTGACCATGGCGCCTCGGCGATTCCACCGGCGCCGGCCCACGATGTGCACCTCGGCCGCGGCGAAGGCGTTCGCGGTGCGTACCACGGTGCCGATGTTGTGATCGTGGCCGAAGTTCTCGATCGCGACGTGCAGCGGGATGGCGGCGGGCATCCAGCGCCGCCACCACCGCATCGCGGCGCCAGTAGCGGAAGGCGTCGACGACATTGCGGCGGTCGCCTCACGCAACAGGTCCGGGTCATAGCGGGGATCCTCGGGCCAGGGGCCCGGCCAGGGACCGACGCCCACCGTGTCGCCCCACTCCGTGGGGCCGACCTGTGAGTCGGCAAACACTGTTATGGCCCTCTTTGCGCAGTCACCAGAGCTCGCTCACTGTGAGCACCGCGCGGTAAGCGCAGGCCGGCGGCTTCGATGGCCTCGCGGGCTCCGGTGTCGCGGTCCACCACGGTGGCCACGCCGACGACGTCAGCTCCGCCTCGCGCAGCGCCGCCACGGCGGTGAGCACCGAGGCGCCGGTGGTGGAGGTGTCCTCGACGGCGAGCACCGCGCGGCCCGCGACGTCGGGGCCCTCGATGCGCCGCTGCATCCCGTGCTGCTTGGTCGAGGTGCGCACCACGAAGGCGTCCACCGGGGGCCCGGCGCGTGCAGCACCGCGGTGGCAACCGGGTCGGCACCCAGCGTCAAGCCGCCCACCGCCTGGTAGGACCAGTCGCTGGTGAGTTCCCGGACCAGCCGCCCGATCAGCGGCGCGGCCTCGTGGTGCAACGTGGCGCGGCGCAGGTCGACGTAGTAGTCGGCCTGCGCGCCGGAGGACAGCGTGACCCGGCCGTGCACCACCGCCAGCTCACGTACCAGCGCCGCCAGCCGGGCCCGGGCACACTGTCATCATGAGGCCGGTACCGCGGCCCCGCCCGGTGCGCCCGGCGAGGCGCCGGACGAGGCCGCGGGGCAGTACGTCCACCAGCCCCACCAGCGCCCGGTACTGCAGGCCCGGCACCGAGATGGTGCGCCCACGCCGCAGGTCGGCCAGGCAGTCGCGGACAACGGTGTCGGCGTCCAGCCAGAACGCTGAGGGGCTGCCGGTCATGTCAATCCCGGCGCGGGCGTGGAACTCGGTGCGGACGATACCCGGGCACAGCGCGAGCACCTGCACTCCGGTGCCGGCCAACGCCTCCGCCAGACCTTCGGAGAACATCGTCACGTACGCCTTGCTTGCGCCGTAGCTGGTGCCTCGGCCGGGCAGGAAGCCGCCACGCTGGACACGTTGATCACCGCACCTGCCCGGCGCGCACCATGGCCGGCAGCGCGGCATGAGTCAGCCGCAGCACGCTGGTCACGTTGACGTCGAGCTGGGCCTGCAGATCCGTCGATATCGGCGTCGAGAAACTCGGTGCCGGTCCCGAAACCCGCGTTGTTCACCAGCAGGTCCACTGGATCTCCGGTGCGCAACCGCTGCTCGACCAGTTGCCGCTGGGCGGCGCTCAGCCAGATCGGCCGCGAGTATCTCGGCAGTTGATCCCGTGGCGCTGCGACAGCTCGGCGGACAGCTGCCGCAACCGTTCCGGTCTCGGGCGACGAGGACCAGGTCATAGCCCTCCGCGGCGAGCCTACGAGCGAAGGCGGCCCCGATCCCGGCGGTCGGACCGGTAATCAGCGCGGTCGGCATGATCTCCAGGCTAGCCTTGTGGCGCGGTGGCCGGCGAACCGTAGGTGAGCCGGCGAAGCACCACCTCCGCCGGTCCGCGGTAACCGCGGCGGCTCATCGCGTCAGCCAGCAGCACGGTCAGCACCCAGGTCGCGGTGGCCACCGCGCGATCTCGGCGAGGCCGAGCCGATTACCGAGGCCACCGCCGTAGGCGGCCAGCACCGCGACGAAGACCACCGATTGCAGCAGGTAGCAGGTCATCGACCGCTGCCCGCAGGCAGCCAATGCGCTGACCACTGGGCCACGCCGGTCCCGGGCTTGCACCCGGACCGCGACGAGCCCAGCCATCGCCGCGTAGCCCACTCCGCCGGCATAACCGGAGAAGGTGTGCGCCACCGCCGGCGAGCAACGCCACAACCTCGGATGACGGACGCCCACCAGGTGGCCCGCACCAGCGCCCAGGGCAGTCCACCGACCGCGGCCAGCCCGATACCGAGTACGGCGACGTGCCGCAGGAACTGCTGGTGGCGCTCGGGATCGTCGAGTATCCGCCGGCGCGCTGCCCACACTCCCAGCAGCACAGCGGGAACCAACATGAACATCGAACCGATGATGCTGCCCTGCACCCATTGCAGTACCCGGAGCACGGCGGCGTGCAGGGGCTCGGCCGTCGCGCTGGCCGTCTCGTGCAGCGGACTCAACCGGTGCTCCAACCCGCGGAACAGTGCAATCGGCACTACCCACAACGCGCTGGTGATCAGCAGCGTTCGGTCCCGGGCCCGCAACAGCACCTCGGCCAGCAAGACCGCGATCAACCCGTAGGCGCCGATGATGTCCCCGCAGAACAGCAGCAGCGCATGGCAGAAACCGATGAGCACCATCCACCATCCGCGTCTGCGGACGATCCGGCAAATGGTCATCTCATCGACGCCCCTGCCGCTGTGCCGGTGCAGCATCTGGACGATGCCGTAGCCGAACAACAACGCGTACATGGGGTACGCGCGGTCCCGCACGAAGATCGTCTCAAAGAACAGGAGCACCTGATCGGCGACCGGATTACCCCGCAGCCACATACCGTCACCCAGGGTCGAGGTCCCGTACTGGTATAGGCAGGCGTTGGCCAGTGCGATGAGCAGCAGCATGGCGCCCCGTGCCAGATCCGGCGCAAGCGACCGCGCGGATACCGCAATTGCCCCAATCGGGCGCGAATCGACCACTCTTGTCATGATCTCCCCCTATTGAGGGAGATCGTTCGTACGCGTCCGGGCGTTACCGAACGTCTTTAACTACGTAGAGTTATGTCCGGGTCGGAAGAAGTCGGCGAACTCGGCAGGTTCACTGGGCTTGTCGAGGTCGGCGGCGTCGAGCAGGTCAGCCATCTCGTCCAGGACGCGCAGCAGCCGCTCCAACCGGGAGGGCGTTGCGCTGCACGGCGCCGCAGCCAGCACCCAGTCCTGTTCCATCCAGACGACCGGGATGTCCTCGCCCAGCGCGTTGGCTGCGAGGACGAACTCGGGACCGGCTAGCGCACCGGCCCGGTCGGACCCGCTGACCCGGGCGATCCGGTCACCCACGTAGCCAACCATGGCCAGGCCGGGATCCTGCGGTAGCGGCCGGTCTGGCAGCCACAGCTCGGCGACCAGATCAGTAGCGCCGCCTCGACGCTGCACCGCGACCACCACGGTGGTGACCTGACCGCCCTGCTCGTGGTCGAAAACCTGGACCGGTCGGCGACCCAGCGGAGTGAACAGGCTCCCGATCACCAGATCCTTCGCCAATCCGGGGCCACCCCGAGTGATCACCCCGTGCCGCCAGCGATCGGCCAGCATCGGGTCGGATAGCACGAACCGCCACCCCCGCAGCGCCGCCCAGCGACGCCGTTCCCGCTGATGCGCGCTCTGCCGCCCACCATCGACGGCCAGCAGCGCGCCACCGCCGGCAGCGGCGAGCCCAGCGATTACAAACCACACCCACACTGACACCCGTCGAGCCTAACTCCGCACCCCGCCCGTTCCCGGCAGCACACGCCGGATCTTGGTGCGCGCGATCAGTCATCCGACCTGGCCCGGAGGATTGCAACGAACTGGCGTTCCGGGTCCTTCACGATGGCGTGAATGCTGGTCACCACCGGGCAGGGCCATCCCGACGTACAGATCCGGCAGTCACCGCTGGGCTGTAGTCGGTGCTCGAGCAGCAATCCGCGCAGGGCGAGCACCAGATCGCTGATGAGCCCGCGCGCCGTCTGCATGTCGTCGTCGGACCACTCGCCATCCTCAGTCGCCAGGCAGTCAGCCTCATCTAAATGAACGTAGAGGTCGTGCCGCAGCAGGCCGAAAGCGTCGGCGCACGCGGGTGAGAGGGTGCTCATCGGATACCTCCCGGGGGTCGGGACGAGGTCCGTTACCCCGCCGACGATCAGGTAACCGGTTCACCATTGGTCATGCAATGCATTCACCACTGGTGAATCCAGCATAGTTAGCCGAATTTCGCGACAGCGGGATCTATGATCATGCGCCGGGAGGTGTCACCATGCCACATCGCGAGCCGACGATCCGCAGCCGGGAACTGGGTGATGGTCTGCGCCAGGCCATGGAGGCCGCGGGACTGACCGGCAAGCAGGCCGCTGCGATGCTCAGCTGGTCACCGAGTTTCGTCTCGATGTTGCTGACCGGGAAACGCCAGGCAAGCGAGGTGGACATCGCGGCGTTTCTCGGGGTGTGCCGGGTCAAGGGCCCGCAGCGCGACCGGCTGCTGGCGCTGTGCCGGGATCAGGACACCCCGGGCTGGTTCCAGCAGCACGGCTCCCGGATGCCCAAACAGCTCGTCACGCTGATCGACCACGAGAACAAGGCGGTCACCATCAGCGCCTTCGAGGCGGTCCTCGTCCCGGGTCTGTTGCAAACCGGTGAATACGCCCGAGCGGTGATCAGGCGGATCGTCAACGTGCCACCCGAGGAGGTGGAGGACCGGGTGGCCGCCCGGCTGGCCCGCCAGAGCCTGTTCAGCCGGGACCGGCCGGCCGCCTTCACCTTCTACCTGCACGAGTCCGTGCTGCGCTTGCCGGTGGGCGGGGCGGGGGTAATGGCCGAACAGTTGCGCCAGCTGCGGTGGATGTCGACGCGCTCCTACCTGACCCTGCGGGTGGTGCCCGTCGCGCTCGGCGCGCACGCGGCCACGGCCGGGACGTTCCGGCTGATGGAGTTCGCCGAATTCAAACCGGTGGCCTACCTGGAAAGTGAAACCTCCAGCCTGTTTCTGGAACGGCCGGAGGAAATTCGGGCTTACCGGCGCATCCTGGCGGCGCTGGCGGATACTGCACTGAGCGAGGGACAATCACGGGAGCTGATTGCCGCCCTGGCAACCGAGCTCTATCCGGATGGAGAGGATCATGATAACCGCGCGTGAGCCGGGCAGCATTGCCTGGCACACCAGCAGCTACAGCGCCGGAAACGGTGACTGCGTCCAGGTCGGCTGGCGCACCAGCAGCTACAGTGCCGATAGCGGCGACTGCGTCCAGGTCGCGCCCGCGCCGGACCGGGTCCTGGTGCACGACTCCAAACACCCCCACGGCCCCGCCCTAACCGTCCCCACCCCCGCCTGGCAAGCCTTCCTCACCACCTTCACCCGTGGCTCAACGCCGTGAACTCAACAAAACCGACGTAAACAAGGGGCGAAAAACGTCGGTGACGTCGAGTTCACGGACAGCGCCGACGCAGGCATTCAGGCGCGGGTGACGGTGAGGGCGCCGGTGCCGCCTGCGCCGCCGTAGTCCAGGTCCACGACAACGGTGTCGCCGTCGCGGATGTCACCGGCCAGCAGGGCGCGGGCGAGCTGGTCGCCGATCGCCGACTGCACCAGCCGGCGCAGCGGGCGTGCCCCGTAGACGCGGGTCGAAGCCGTTGATCGCCAGCCACTCGCGCGCCGCGTCGGTGACCTCCAGGGTCGAGCCGCCGGGCGGCCAGCCGGCGGGCGAGCAGCCCGACCTGGATGTCGACGATCGCCGTCAGCTCCTCGGTGGCCAGTGCGCGGAACACCACGACGTCGTCGAGCCGGTTGAGGAACTCGGGCTTGAAGTGCCGGCGCACGATCCCATGACGGCGTCGGTGCGCCGGCGCTCCTCGAGCGTGTGGTCGGCGATAAGCTGCGAGCCCAGGTTCGACGTCAGGATCAGGATGGTGTTGCGGAAGTCCACCGTCCGGCCCTGGCCGTCGGTGAGCCGGCCGTCGTCGAGCACCTGCAGCAGCACGTCGAAGACGTCGGGGTGCGCCTTCTCCACCTCGTCGAGCAGCACCACGCGTGTAGGGCCGGCGGCGCACCGCCTCGGTGAGCTGGCCGCCCGGCCTCGTAGCCGACGTAGCCGGGAGGGGCCCCGACCAGCCGGGCGACCGAGTGCTTCTCGGAGTACTCGCTCATGTCGATGCGGACCATGGCCCGCTCGTCGTCGAACAGGAACTCCGCGAGCGCCTTGGCCAGCTCGGTCTTGCCGACGCCGGTCGGGCCGAGGAAGAGGAAGGAGCCGGTCGGCCGGTCGGGGTCGGCGACGCCGGAGCGGGCCCGGCGGACGGCGTCGGAGACGGCGCGCACCGCCTCGGGCTGGCCGACCACCCGGCGGCCGAGCTCGTCCTCCATCCGCAGCAGCTTCTGCGGTCTCGCCCTCGAGCAGCCGGCCCGGCGGGGATGCCGGTCCAGGCGTGCACGACCTCGGCGATGTCGTCGGGGCCGACCTCCTCCTTGAGCATCACCTGCGCCGTCCCGCGCGGACTCGGGCGTCGGCCAGCGACTTCTCCAGCGCGGGAGCCGCCCGTAGCGGAGCTCGGCGACGTGGGCCAGGTCGCCGTCGCGCTCGGCGCGCTCGGCCTCCAGCCGCGCAGCTTCTCCAGCTCCTCCTTGATCCGCTGGATCCGCTCGATCGCGCCCTTGTCCTGCTGCCAGCGGGCGGTCAGCTCGGCGAGCTCCTGCCGGCGGTCGGCCAGGTCGTCGCGGAGTGCGGCCAGCCGCTGCACCGAAGACGGGTCGTCCTCCTTGGCCAGCGCCATCTCCTCGATCTCCAGGCGGCGCACCGCGCGCTCGACCTCGTCGATCTCCACCGGCCGGCTGTCGATCTCCATGCGCAGCCGTGAAGCGGCCTCGTCGACCAGGTCGATCGCCTTGTCCGGCAGGAACCGGGCGGTGACGTAACGGTCGGACAGGGTCGCGGCGGCGACGAGCGCGGCGTCGGTGATCCGGACGCCGTGGTGCACCTCGTAGCGCTCCTTGAGCCCGCGCAGGATGCCGATGGTGTCCTCGACGCGACGGCTCGCCCGACGAGCACCTGCTGGAAGCGGCGCTCCAGCGCGGGGTCGCTTCTCGATGTGCTTGCGGTACTCGTCCAGCGTGGTCGCACCGACCATCCGCAGCTCACCGCGGGCCAGCATCGGCTTGATCATGTTGCCGGCGTCCATCGCGGACTCCCCGGTCGCGCCGGCGCCGACGATGGTGTGCAGCTCGTCGATGAAGGTGATGATCTGGCCGGCCGAGTCGGTGATCTCCTGCAGGACCGCCTTCAGCCGCTCCTCGAACTCGCCGCGGTACTTGGCGCCGGCCACCATCGAACCGAGGTCCAGCGCCATCAGCCGCTTGCCCTTGAGTGTCTCCGGAACGTCGCCGGCGACGATGCGCTGGGCGAGGCCCTCGACGATCGCGGTCTTGCCGACGCCGGGCTCGCCGATCAGCACCGGGTTGTTCTTGGTGCGCCGGGACAGCACCTGCACGACGCGGCGGATCTCGGCGTCGCGGCCGATGACTGGATCGAGCTCGCCGGCGCGGGCCCGCTCGGTGAGGTCGAGGCGTACTTCTCCAGCGCCTGGTAGGTGCCCTCCGGGTCTTGGCTGGTGACCTTCGCCGTGCCACGGACGGCTTGGAACGCGGCGAGCAGGGTGTCCCGGGTGGCGCCGGCGCTGGTCAGCACTGCCCGGCCGCACCGCCTGCGCGGCGAGGCCGACCAGCAGGTGCTCGGTGGAGACGTACTCGTCGCCCAGCGCGGTCGCCAGATTCTGCGCGTCACCGAACGCTTGCAGCGCTGTCGGTCGAACAACGGCGCGGCGACCGTGGCGCCGGTAGCCGCGGGCATCCGCTGGTGACGGTATCCGGCTCCGCCCGTACGCGGCGGGGTCGGCGCCGACTGCCGCCAGCAGCGGTCCCGCGATGCCGTCGGCCTGGGCGAGCAGCGCGCCGAGCAGGTGTGCCGAGGTGACGTCGGGATTGCCCGCCATCGACGCGGCCTGCACGGCTGAGGAGATGGCGGCCTGCGTCTTGGTCGTGGGGTTGAAGGAGTCCATTCTCGAAGCGTTCCCTCCGCGCTGGCGTCTTACTATCTCTGCTGCGTGCAACACCTGGAAAGTTGAGTCTGTTCCGCTCAATCCCACAGCCGCCGTTCGCTGTCCCTCAGGACGCATCGAACGTAGCGTCGCTCACCGTGCGGCATCGTTATACCCAGCCTGGGAGCTCATCATTTAGGGGTATCCACGGCCGATAAGCCACCCTATGTAACTGATCTACACTCGAAGGAGGGATCAGTCAGGATCTTTGCGGATGACGGTAGGGTTCCGGAACCCTCAGGGAGTCCGCATCGCCCGCGACGGGTCCATTGCTCGCCATCGACCCTGGAGAAGACGCTCCCGGACCATGACAGCTGATGCCGTGCGGAGCTCGATTCCGCCACCCGACCGCCAGGCGCACCGCACGGGTACGGCCGCGATCATGGTGCGCCTGCTCCGCGAGAGCTACGCGGAGGTTGCCCCGCGCGCCGAGGAGGCCACTCGGTTCTTCTACGCCATGTTGTTCGCCATCGCTCCCACCACCCGCGAGCTGTTCGCGGCGAACATGGAAGTGCAGCGCAGCCGGTTCTGGCGCGCCCTGGTGCACATCGTGCAGAACTTCGACCGCCCCGAGGAGCTGGTGCCGTTCCTGCACCAGCTCGGCCGTGACCACCGCAAGTTCGGTGTCCTCGGGCAGCACTATGACGCGATGGGCACTGCGTTGGTGACCGCGCTGAAGCAGTACGCGGGTCCGACCTGGACGCCGCAGGTGGAGAAGGCGTGGAGCGACGCCTATGGCCTCATCGCCAAGACGATGCAGGAAGCGGCGACTGCAGAACGCGGACCCGCATGGTGGACTGCGCGCGTCGTCGATCATCACCGGCTGACCTGGGACCTGGCCGTGGTTCGGGTCACTCCCGACCGGCCGGTGCCCTACCGGGCCGGACAGTACGTCGGCGTAGAAGTGCCGCAGCGACCCCGGCTGTGGCGTTACCTGTCTCCCGCCAATGCGCCCCGCCCGGACGGGTCGATCGAGTTTCACATCCGGGCCGTGCCGGGTGGCTCAGTCAGCCGCTCGATCGTCGGTCACACCCAGGTCGGCGACCTCTGGCGGATCGGCTCACCGATGGGCCTCATGACGGTGGATCGAGATTCCGACCGAGATATCGTGATGGTCGCCGGCGGCACCGGAACGGCGCCGATGCGCGCGATCCTCGAGGA
>CAVQVV010000025.1:0-105440 GCA_963717245.1 uncultured Actinomycetota bacterium
CGGCGCCGGTTTTCGCTCGGCGATTGAGCATGTTCCTCCCCCTGCCAGGTGGCTAACGCGTGATCGAACGTCTTGGTAACGGCGTTCGCGCACCGTCATCTTTGAGCGAGGAAGAATCGGACCATCTCGGCGGACGCATCGGGACCCACCGGGTCGGTGTAGGACCCTACTGGTCCAGCCGGGCGAGCTCACGCACCGACAGGTCGGGGGTGTTGGTGCCGGCCATCCGGATCGTGCCGTGCTGGGAGTGAGCAGGCCGACCACACAGCGCAGCAACGTGGTCATGCCGGCGCGGTTGGCGCCGAACAGGGTGCACCTTTCGGTCTGGTGGACGCTCAGCGAGACGTCGGTTCTGATTCGGTCTCTATGCGGTGAGCCCTGCTTGTTTGGCGAGTTTAATGAGCTGGGGGTTGCTGCGTCGGTGCAGGAAATCAAGACGTCTGAGTACTTCGCGACTCATCGGGTGAATCTTCGCCATTTGAGGAGCTACGTTGAATGCGTGCACCAGTGAGGTTTGCGGGCCATCCCGGTTACCCAGGTCGAGCCGGGCACGGGCGGTATTGATATGGACGGGACCGATCCTAGTAGGTGGTAATCCGGTGTCGTTATTAGTCAGCTCATCCGCAAGTCGAACAACGTCGCGGGGACGGCCGAGATCGCCCTGGGTGGCTAGTACGTGGGTCGCCGTGTTAGCGGGACCAAAGATCTGGTTATGGAGCTGCAGGTCCTCGGTAATTCTTCGGCTGCGGCCCACGCCGCGCGGATGTGGCGCTGCGCTTCGGTTTGGTCGCCCCGCCGTCCCGCCAGCGTCATGCCGCGCAAGTGAAGCGTGCCCCTAGCAAAAGCCTTCTCCGGGCCGGTGAGTGCCGCTTCGGGCGGCCACGATGGCCCGGTCCACTACGGTTAAACCGCCATCAAAGTCCCCGCAATTGAGGAAAGTGCCGGCGCGGTCCCGCGCAGCGACTGCGGTCGCCAGCGGATTGGGTAGCTGAGCTACGGCCCAGGTTTGGCGGGTCGAAGCGACCTCCACCAGATCCATCCATCGATTCCGCGCACCCAACGCGTAGACGACGCTGTATACGTCGGCCAGCAGCGCCCACCCCTGCGGGCTCCACGCCCGCGTGCGCGTAGGTGGTAGCTCGGGTCAGCAGGCCGGGCAGCACCCGCAGCAGCCCCGCCAGATCGGCTTGTTCCCGGAATGCGATGGCATGATCCAGGTCGATGCGGAGTTGAGCGGGGTCGGGGACTGGCGCCTGGTCGGGAATATCGTAGCGGCGGACCGCGGTACGCAGATCCTCCAGCAGCATGCTCTGGTCCACGGAGACCTCAGCTTCCCCGTACAAGGCACCCAGGGAGAGCTGCAGGGATCGGGCGATCACGGCCGCGATGCCCGGAGTAAGTGTCCGATCTCCAATTTCAATCTTCGACAACAGGCTCACCGAGATCCCGGCCCGGCGCGCCAGTGCCGCCTGCGTGACGCCCCGCGCCTTGCGCACCTCCGCGACACGCGTGCCACCAGTGTCAGCACTGCCCATAGGCCGAGTGTTCCACGTACAGGTGCCCGTACTCCTCTGAGTGCAGGTCGCCAAGCCGGATGTGCAAGGCGTGTCCAACGCCATCCCTTACCAGGCCCGTGACTGTTCGCCGGCGGCAGATGAACGTGAGGGAGGGTGCATCCGTTTCCCGCCCGTCCGCAGGGCCCGGCCGCTAGGCGGTGCAGGGAGCAGCGCATGAGCCGGTTCGAGTCGGCGGGTCTCACCACGGCGCTTCGGCGGTTTGCCCGGCGTGGTCGAGCAGCTGCTTGTCGAGGTGGTCGCCGATGGGTTCGTCTTGTACTGCTGCGGACCAAGGGCGGCACCAATGCGCTTCTCGCTACCTATGAGTGGGACCACCCATGGATTGCTGACTGTCCGGGATCGATCGGGTCATCACCGCCCGGGTGCCAACAAGGGCCGCGCGGTGGACACTTCGCGCCCAAGGTCGTGGTCTCGGCCTATAGGGTCCGCCGCTGCCGGCGCTCCGGGCCTTGCTCGGTTTGGTGCACCCGGCGCATTCCGCCGCCCCCACAGTCGAGCCCCCGGCGCCGGAGGACTGCACGTTCCCCGGGCCAGCCGGCAACCAGAAGTCAGGCGCTGCGCGGATCGACCCGCGTCAACCACAATGCTCACCGGAGGGAAGGGTGCCGCCGTGATCGTGACCGCCGTGATGACCGATCACCCGTCCTGGCTGTCCAGCGACACCGGCACTTCTTACCGCGCGGTGCGCTGCGGCACCGCGGTATGGGCACTGACCTCGACACCCATCGACTCGGGTCATCACGAGACCACCGCTCACCACGTATCGGGTACGGGCGACCCGCCCGTTGTGGATGTGCTGGATCCCGCGACGCTGACCGGGGAGCAGCGGTGGTCGCGCCGCTGCGGGCGGCGGGAATCGTGGCGCGCTGGCGCAACCCGGATCTGTGGGATGCGCTGGCCACCTCGATCGTGCGGCAGGTCATCCGTGCCGGGCACGCCCGCACGCTCTACCGCACGTTCTGCCAGGCCCACGGCGAGCCGGTGACCACCCCGATGGGCGCGACGTGGCTGTTCCCGACTCCCGAAACCGTCCTGGCACTGCCGGACGTCGAGTTCGCCCGCCTGGGGCTGGCGTTCAAACGCCGCCCGCTGCGCGCCGCCGCGCAGGCATACCGGGAGTTCGGCCCGAAATGGGCCGAACTCGATCCCGCTGCGCTGGCCCACGAAGTTCAGACCGTGCCGCGTATCGGGCCGTGGACGGCCGGCGCGACCGTTGCCGACCTCAGCAATGATTACGCTTTGTATCCCTTCGCCGACCTTGCCGTGCGCACCTGGGCGAAACGATGGCACCGGGCGAATCTGGCCCGAAACCGAGCCAGAGTTCGCCTCGGTGTGGGCACGGTTGGCGGGAGAACAGTTGCCCGCATGGACACTGCTCACGCTTGCCTGGGGGGTTCGACATGCCCACGGAACTGCACCGTGACTTAGGTATTGGGGATCTGAGTACAGGGACCCCGGCTGCGGGGAACCTGGCCTCCGGCGCCGACCTCAGCCGGACACTCGACCTCTGTTCGTCAACGCCCCGTTGCGCGACTACGCGCAACAGCCACGCGTCAACGACTTCACCCTGCCCGTGCTGGGCATGGGTTACCTGGCTACCTATGCCGCCGGTTGCGGCTTCAACGTCGGTGTGCTGGACGCCGAAGCCCACGGACTCGGCATCGAGCACAGCATCGGACGATCAACAACCTGGCGCCCCGGTGGGTGGGGTTGAACCTGCTGGCCCCGACCTACGAGATCAGCGCCCGCATCGCCGCTAACCTGGATCCAGATATCAAGATCATGCTCGGTGGGCACCAAGCCAAGGCAATGCCCGCCGAGATCCTCACCGATCCCCGCATGGCCCGCTGCGAGGCGCTGGTCCTCGGCGAGGGCGAAACCCGAGTGGCCGAACTACTCGCCGACCACCACGCCCGCGCCGATCTGCCCGGCGTGATGTGGATGGACCCGATCATGAGGACTCCGGTCACCGGCGGCGCACCCGGTAACTCTCACCACCTCGCCCCGGACATCGACGCACTGCCGTTCGTGGACCGGCGCTTCTTGGCTCAGGACCCGCACTGGAGGTGGGCGGTGGGAGGCCAACATGGTCGGCGCCCGGGGCTGCCCGTACAATTGTTCATTCTGCGGTGCGGCCGTCTCGGCCAATCCCGACATCTCCATCCGCACGCGCAACCCGCACAACATCCTCGCCGAAATGTACCAACTCCGGGACACCGGCGTGACGGCATTCCGGTTCGTCGATGACCTGTTTCTCGGTGCCCGGCGGGTGATCGAGCACATGATGTGCGCATTCACCACCGAGCGCGTCGGGAACTGGGCCGCCTGGGACGCCACGGGCCGGATCAACGTTCTGCACCGGGCCAGCGACGACACTCTGGACACGTTGACGGACAATGGGTTGCGGGAAGTCGCGCTCGGGATCGAGTCGGGCAGCGACCGAATGCTCACTTTGATCGACAAGCGCATCGACTTGGCCATGACACACTCAGTGGTCCGGCGGCTGACCGAGCGCGGCATCAACGTCAAGGGTTACTTCATCCTCGGGTTTCCCACCGAGACCGAAGCCGAAATCGATGCTACCGTCCGCCTCGTCCACGACCTGTGGGAGCTGACCGACCCGCTGCCTGGACGGTTTCGCGCGTCGGCGTTCGAATATCGCCCCTACCCCGGCACCCCGGACTGGCAACGGCTCATGGGCACCGGCCGCTACACAGCCGAACAATTGCTCAGCTACACCGCTGTCGATCTCACCGAAGTCGGCGTCGACGAGTCGATGCGGGAACGCGACGAGTTCAACTTCTCGGTCAACCTTCCACTCTCCGACGCCCCCCTCGACTACGTCCGCATGAACCTCGTTCGGCTCGCCCGCGAGCAGTACATGCGAAAGACGAGCCTGGTATGACGCACCTCACCGTGCCGTGTTCGTCACCCTCGACGGACCCGGCGGGGTCGGCAAGAGCACCACCACCGAGCACCTGCACCGCTACCTCACCGGGCAGGGCTACTCGGTGCACACCACTAGCGAGCCGTCTCACGGGCCACTCGGCAAGATTGCCCGCCACGGCACCGATACCTACTCCGGGTACGTCCTAGCGTGCCTGGTCGCCGCCGACCGCTACCACCACCTCGCCACCGACATCCGCCCGAACCTCGCGGCGGGGTGGATCGTCGTCTGTGACCGCTACGTGCCTCGTCTTACGTGCTGCAGCTCATGGATGGCGTACCGATCGAATTCATCGAAGCGATCAACACCGCTGCCGATGTCCCAGACCTTGCGGTCATCCTCACTGCCGACCCGACAGTCACCTCCCGTCGGATCGGTTTACGGGGCGCGCACAGCCGATTCGAAGCAGGCATCACCACCAGTCGGGCCGAAGCCGACCTCTACCGAGACACCGCCGCACGACTCGCCGAACTCGATATCCGCTACTCATCATCGACACCACCGGGACCCCGCCGCCCAGGTCGCAGCCGCGATTGCCGGACGAATCGCCCAGCTTGCCGGCGTCCCACAGGGGATCCCGACACCGACGTAAGTCTGCCGCGCCCAAACCACAGGGCTGGCCGCCGCTTCGGGCCGCCGCTGACGGCGCTTGCGAGAGGGACCTTTGCCGATGGCTGACCGCCATCTGATCGACGTGCACGTGCTTCTGGTCCGCGACGGCGACATCATGCTCACTCAGCGACGGGACCCCAACCCCACGTTCGACGGACTCTGGCACCTGCCCTCCGGCAAACTCGACGCAGGCGAATCCGTCCTCCAGGCGGCAGCCAGGGAAGCCGAAGAGGAAGTCGGTGTCCTGATCGACCCTGCCCACTTTCGCCATGTACACACCCTGCACGTCAGCGGATCCGGCCCCGAACCTCGCCTCGGCCTGTTCTTCGAGGCACGACGCTGGATCGGCCGGCCCACCAACCGTGAACCTCACAAGTGCTCGGCTGTCAGCTGGTTTCCGCTCACCGCGCTACCCGAGAACTCATCGACTACCCGGCCGTCGGCATCCCCGCCTACCTCGGTGAGTTCCCTTCAGCATCCAAGGCTGGGCTCCGCAGCCCATCGCCGCCGGCGCATGTTGCTGATACGCAGGCGGATGAGCCGTTCCCATTGCGTGTCGGTGAGTTGGGAAGTGTTCGCCGAGCAGTCGATGGTAGCCAGGCCACCCGGTCGGCGAGGACGACGCCGTAGCCGGTTTCGACCTCGACCGGCTCTACCAGTGGGTGGAACCGTTACTTAGCATCGACGGCTTTGAGCGAGGAAGAACCGGACCATCTCGGCGGACGCGTCGGGACCCAGCGGGTCGGTATGGACCCCACCGGGCTGCCTCCGTACCACGCGTGCCCGCCGCCGTGCACCGTCCACGACTGACGAGGACCGCACCACCGACGTCGGTGTGCACGGTCCGGGTGCAGGCATGGCCGATCCGCCCTTCGATCTGCGTGGTGTCCGACACCGAGATATCGGCGGTGGCCAGCCGGGCGGCGACGAGCTTCTCGGCGTTCACCGGTGCCACGATCTGGTCGCGGTCGCCGTGGAAGACGATCAGCGGCAGCCGCCCGGCCGGCGCCGGTGAGCCGCCCGTTCGCATGGCGGCGAACGCCGACGCGACGTCGTGTGCCGCGCCGTAGGCGATCCCGGAGTGCACCCCGACTCCGGCGTAGAGCTCCGGGTAGGTTGCGGCCATCACCGCCGCCATCGCGCCGCCGGCGGACAGGCCGGCGACGTACACCCGGGCTGGGTCGACCGAGTGGTCGGCCATGATCTGGCGGGTGATGCCGGCGATGATCGCCGGCTCGCCGGCGCCGGATTGCTGGTCGGCGGCGGCGAACCAGTCCAGTAGCCGTCGCGGTTGGCCGCGCCGGACTGTTGCGGGTAAGCGACGAGGAACGTGTGTTGCTCGGCGAGGTCGTTCATCCGGGTACCGGCGGCGAAATCGGCGGCGTCCTGCTTGCCGCCGTGCAGCATGATGACCAGAGGCACCGGCGCACCGCTGTAGCCGGTGGGAAGGTAGAGGTCATAGCTGCGCGTGCCGGCCGGTTCGGTGTGGCGCAGGTGGTGGATCTCGCCGCCGGTCGCGGCTGCCGCAGCGGCCGCGCCGGGGTGCGCGAGCCTGGGGCCGGCGGTGGGCGGGTCGCCCGGTCCGGTGGGTGTCGCGAGCGGTGCGGTACCGAGGGTGCGTTGCAGCAGCGCGAACGCCTCGGTCAGCTGCCCAGCACGGGTGAGCCGCAGCGCTTCGTACATGCGGTGCTGTTCCATGGGGCACCCTTCGGGGTGTGACGTCGACGTCGACCGGTCGGCCGGCGCAGCTACTCAGGTGGTCGTGCGGGGGGCGAGGGCAGCCTTGACCGCCCGCGGCGCCCGGAAGGCGCCGAGGACCTCGACCGAGGCGATCGTGGCCAGCGCGAGTTCCGGGCTGACGTCGTCGGCAACGGTGGCCAGCCCGAGGACGCGCAGTTCGACCGTCTGCCCCGCGTCACGGAGTTCCTCCAGCTCCCGACGGCTGAGGTGCTGGGTGCCCAGTGTCAGCGTCCGCCGCGCCACCGTGTCGTTCACCGCGGCTGCTCGGCTCTCGAGCTGGCGCCGGATCGCGGTGCGAATGAAGTCGGTGCGGTTGGCGTAGAAACCCTCATCGACGAGCAGATCGATCTGACCGAGGTCGACCAACCCGATGTTGATGGTGATCTTCTCGCTCTTGTCTACCTCAGCCATCCACCATCCCTCCACCATCCAACAAACATCTTAGCACCATCCCTGCAGATGGTAGAGTTAATTTTCGGCGAGCAAGACCCTGCGGCAGACGAGAAGATGACGTCGATGCGCGAACTGCTCCTCGGCCTCACCATCGGCTTCGGCGCGGGCGTCAGTCCCGGGCCGCTGCTCGCTCTCGTGGTCACAACGAGCCTGCGCCACGGCCGCGTGGCCGGCTTCCAGGTAGCAGCCTCGCCGTTGGTGACCGACCTGCCGATCATCATCTTGGCCCTCACCGTCCTTGGCGCGGTGCCGGGGCGGGCTGTCGCCGCAGTCGGGACGGTCGGGGCAGCAGTAGTGCTCAAACTCGGGATCACGACACTGCGCCACGCCCGCCGCGCAGAACTGCCGGCCGCCAAGGACGGTGCAGCAACACACTCACTTCGCCACGGCGTAGTGGTCAACCTGCTCAGCCCACACCCGTGGCTCTTCTGGTTGAGCGTCGGAGGCCCGCTACTGATCACCGCATGGCGACACGGCGCCCTATCCGGCGGGGCCTTCCTGCTCGGTTTCTACGCCCTGCTGGTCGGCAGCAAAGTCGCCTTGGCCGCCCTGCTCAGCGCGTCCCGGCACCGGCTCAGCCTGTCGTGGTATCGAGGTCTGCTAGTACTCTCCGCCGGGCTGCTCCTCGTTGCGGCAGTCGCGCTGGCACTCAGATTCGTCCCAGCCCTGGTCGGTTAAGTAAAGTAAGAGGTGGGGATGCGGTTGAGTAACAAGATCAGGAGCACCGCGGGCCGGCGCGCTGTGGCGGTGGTAGCCGTGCTGATCAGTGCCGGTGTGGGCGGCTGCGGCGCCCAGCCTCGAGGACCGATGTCGGAGCCGGCCCCGGGGCTGGCCGGCGTCCACCCCTGCGACCCGGTTGCTCTGGGTGTTACCGGTGCGGGCGGTCAGTTCCGGGGTCCTGGGGGTGTCACGTTCAGCTGCGCGACGCTGTCTGTGCCGTTGGATCATCCTGGGTTACGTGCGGCTCCCCAGCAGCCCGGGCAGCTCACGCTGCAGGTCGCGGTGGCCGACAACGCCACCGCGCCGCGCGGGGTACTGATGTGGCTGGTCGGCGGCCCGGGTGAACCGGGGGTGGGGTTGACCGCTGTGATCGCCCGCCAGTTCGATCCGGCGGTGCTGCGCGACTACCGGCTGGTGATGATCTCCTCGCGCGGCACCGGCGCTGGCGCGCTGCACTGCCCGCAACTACAGCAGGTGATGGGAAACTCGGATCAGACCGTGCCCCCGAGCGCCGCCGTGCAAGCGTGCGCCCAGTCCATCGGGACTGACCGGCGGTTTTACACCACCGCCGACACCGTCGCTGACCTGGATACGCTGCGCCAAGCGTTGCGGGTGAACACGCTCACCCTCGTCGGCGCCTCCTACGGGACATTCGTCGCCGAACACTACGCGATCAGCCATCCCGACCGGGTCGCGCGGTTGGTGCTGGACTCGGTCGTACCGCATGACACGTTCGATCCGCTGGAGATCGCCGCCCTCAACCGCACCGCGCACGTGCTGCAGATGGTGTGTGCGGAAACCCGGTGTGGCACCGATCCGGTACAGGACCTCTCTGACGTGATTCGGATCCGCCACGACGGCCCCCAGTTGCTCGATATCCTCAGTGGGCTGACCGGTGGCGCACCAAGGCTGACCGGCATACCAGCCGCGCTGCACGAGGCGGTGGGGGGTGACGACACCGCACTGAACACGATCATCGTTGCGGAAATTCGCAAGCAGGCTGCCTCAGTCGAGCAGTTCAGCCAGGGCTTGCACGCGACCACCGTGTGCGAGGATTGGGTCTGGCCGTGGGGCGATGCCGATACCCCGGTGCCCGGTAGGGCCGGCGCTACCGGGAAGGCGGTCGCCGCGCTGCCGGACGCGGCGGTGTTCCCCTACGACCGGGCCACTGCGGCCGGCACCGGAGCTGTGGTGACGTGTGAGCAGTGGCCGCAAACCCCGGTGGTGGCGTTCCCGTCCGGGGCCGACCTGCCGCCGGTGCCGACGCTGCTACTGGCCGGCGACCATGACTTGATCACCCCCCTAGCGTGGACCCAGCACGAGGCCGCCCACGCCCCTCACGGTCGCCTCGTCGTCATCCCCGGCTCGGGACACATCACCCAGAACAACGGCAACGGCCCGGCGGGCCGCGCAGCCGTCACCGAGTTCCTGACCGGCCCATGAGGCATCCCGCGGGAACCGGCAACCGACTAGGCAGGGTTGCCGGTCCAGTCCAGCCAGGGTTTGGCCTCGAGGTAGCGACGTACTCGCTGGATGTAGCGCTGCGCGCCGGCGTCTTTCCATTGACCGGACCAGTGCCAGCCCACGCAGTGCCAGATGTCGCCGGGGCCGTAGCCGTTGCCCAGGTAGGTGACCCACCCCTCGTAGCAGGCACGAGTGCGAGCGCCGTAGTAGTCGACGTTGAATGCGGTGCTTCGCTGCGACAGCGGGTAGGAGCCAACCAAGTAGGTGTATTTGAGCTGCATGATCCCGAAGCTCGTCGGGCAGGGGGGCGTGGCACCCCCGACACAGTCTTTGACGTCGTCAGACTTGTCGCCGAGGGTGTTCTGTCGCCAGTGACTCTCTTGCACCGCGACCGCCCGCAGAATGTCGGCGTCGAGGCCCCACTTGCAGGCACCCCAGGTGAGGATCTCACCGGTGGTGCCGGTGAAATCGCCGTCGATGCGGGGCACCAGCTGGCGGTTGGCCTGCTCGGTGAAGTCATCCCAGATCGGCATCGACACCCGACCGGAAACGACATGGTTGGCTGAGATGTTCTCCGGCCGCGGTTCCTGCTGGCCACGTTGCACTCTTGCGGCGCATTCCTGGCCCGAGGGCAGCGCGGCACCCACCGGAAGCGTGCGAAATTCTTTCGCGCCGCTAGATGACGTACATCCACTGACAAGAAATAAACCGAGAAGAACGACGGCCATGCTGCGTTGTCGCAAAACGGGTTTGACCCCGCCCAGCGTCACTCGGCTCACCGTTTCCCCGATAGTATCCCCCAACGTCCGGGCTAGAATCTAGCAGTGCCGACGGGACTATTGACGACGGGGGTGACGCCTCTGTCAGCCACCACGAGTACGATCAACGCGGTTCGGCTCCGGTGAGACGTATTCGACGCGGTAGAATGAGGATCGACGATGGGTTCGAGGACCACCCGGTCCGCGCTCGCCGCGACGATCGGACTCGTGCTCACCATCACCGGATGCACCGGCAGCGGCGCGGATTCCAACCGCCCAGGAATGCTGGATGCCAGCGGCCCCGGAATTAAGGTCGGCGTCATTGTGTCGGATCCCGCGAACTCAGCGCGGTGGGAGCAGGTCGACCAGCCACTGTTGGAAGAGGCCATGAAGGCGCAGGGGTTGCAGGCGGACGTTGAGAACAGTGAGGGCGACGCGACACAGTTCGCTGCGATCGCCGACAGTATGATCAATGACGGCGTCAAGGTACTGGTCCTCGCCGCACCGGACAACGAGGTCGGCGCGGCCGTCGAACGCAAGGCCACGGCGCAGCACATCCCGACCATCGACTACGACGGGTTCGATGCCGGTGGTTCCGCCGACTACGTCGTCTCATTCGATTCCGTCAAGGCCGGTGACCTGCAGGGCCGTGGGTTGGCGCAGGGCATCCGGGGCGCGCGGGTGCGCGGCGCCGACGTCATCGAGATCCACGGTCCGCAGACCGATGCCGCCGCGCCCCTGCTCGCCCAGGGAGCGCGCAATGTCCTGCAGCCGCGCTACGACAGTGGCACCTACCGGCTGGTGGCCAGCCGATCCGTCGAGGTTGGCCAAAATGCGGGCACGGTTTTCGAGCAGCTCCTCCATGCCGCCGGTGACCAGGTGGACGGTGTGCTAGCAGCCGACGACGGCATGGCCGGCGCGGTGATCGCTGTGCTACGCAAGTATGGGCTGAACGGGAAAGTCCGGGTGACCGGCCTGGGCGCCACCCCGGAAGCTCTCAAGGCGATCCTGCGCGGTGACCAGTTCATGACGGTGTTCGCACCCGTCGACCAGCAGGCCACAGTTACCGCGGAGCTCGCCGGTGCACTCGCTAGAGACGATCGCGCGGCTGCCGACAGAATGGTATCGGAGATCCTGACAGATCCCCTCAGGCACCACAATGTTCGTCTAGTATTGGTACCGCCGGTATTGATCACGTTGGACACGGTCAAGCAGGTCATCGACAGCAGAATGGTCGACTCACACGACATTTGCGACGGCGAACTAGCCTTAAGGTGCGACCAACTGAACATCCCTCGATGACTCGATTTTGAAGGGATTGGCTGCGATCCCGACACCGACCCGCGTCAGCGGATAAAGGTGCAACGCGAGCGCGTCGCGGCTATGGCAGTGATCTGCTGCGGGAAGTCTCCGGGGACGTGAGCGCACGGCTACCCCAAGTGCCTCCGGCTCTCAAGACTTCACCGGCGCCTGGAGCTCCCAGGGCGACCCGGTATCTTCTGGCGCCTGGGGCGCCTCAGGGCTTGGGCTCTTCAGGAACGTGGGCCAGCGGAGGAAGCGAACAGATGACGGGACGCCATGCGATCGATGCTCGTGGCGAGCAGGCGGGCCGGCGGATGCGGACGACTGCCGTCGCGAACAACAAAGGTGGGACCGGGAAAACCACGACGGCGGTCAACGTTGCTGCGATCGCAGCGTCGATGGGATACCTGACGGTGCTGGTCGACCTCGATGATCAGGGATCGGCCACCAAGTGGCTCGGACACTCACCTGCCAACACCGACCTGGTCGAGGTGTTTCGCGACGATCGACCGCTCGATGACGTGATCAAGACGACCGGCGTGAAGGGCCTGGAGCTGGTCCGGGCATCCGCCGAGCTTGCCGACGCCGACCGCCAGTTCGGCGGGGAAGCGGGCGTACAGCACGCCCTCCTGCATGCGCTGGAAAGGGCAACCCAACGTGACTTCGTCGTCATCGACTGCCCCGGCGACCTCGGCCTGGTCACGATCATGGGCCTGGCGGCCGCGGATGACGTGCTCATCCCGCTGGCGGCAGGGGCAATGGAGCTCAACGAACTCCCCAAACTGACCCGGCTGATCGACAAGGTCCGCCTCCGGCTCAATGGGGATCTTCGCATCTCCGGCGTGCTCCCGTGCCGGGTGTCGAAGTACGGCAAGCACACCTCGAAAGTCGTCGCCGACGTGCTCGACACGCTACGCAAGCACTTCCCCGACGAGCTGCTAAGCACCATCATCCACGAGAGCATTCGCCATGGCGAAGCGTTCTCCGCGCAACAGCCGATCAGTTGGTATGAGCCCGGCGGAACAGGGGACCGCGAGTACCGCGCCGCCGTCGCTGAGCTACTCGTGCCACGAGTGGTGGAGGTGGCCGCCCATGGCTGAGCGGCGTCGTGGTGGACTGGCGCGACTGCCGGACTTCGGGACAAGCGCGGAAGACCGGCTCCTCGGGACCCCGGCGGCGGACGAGCCGCAGCCGACCCGACGGCGCCCGCTCAAGGTGGACGAATCGCTCGCCGATCAGGTCCGCGACGCGGTGCTGTTCATGAGAGGCCGCGGCCGGCCGGAGCTGACCCAGAACGAGCTCCTCGACGAGCTGCTCACCAAAGGCCTGCAATGTCTTCGAGACGAGGCCAACGCGGGGCAGCAGTTCCCCTCCACTGAGCGGCGACGCAGCGGCCCACGTGGATGACCAACAGTGCGCTGACGTCGGCCGGCTGTGAAAGTCTCCGGCGAGCCGGTGTCTCTCCGCAGGGATTTACGGGCATCATACGGGCCATGTTCACCTACCGAGAGCCCTTTCACGCGCGATTCGGTTACGCGCGATCCGGCAGCGGCCGGTCCGGCGGTGTCGTCGACGGACGCAGGTTGTGGACGGGCGGCGTGGTCACGGCGGTAATCGTCTTCGGTCTGACGATCGCCGCGTTTCTTCTCGTCCGTATGCTGAATTATCCCGTCCTCGGTGTCCGGGGCGGTGGCGCAGCGGTATACGCGGGCATGATTGGCTACGCGGGTGGCGCGGCGCTGGTGGCGCTACTGGCCACTGCCGCGATGCGTTTTCTCTTGTTGACCACTCCGCGTCCGAGGTGGTTCTTCGGCTGGCTCGGTGGAGTCGGCACGGCCATCGCGGTACTACTCCCGCTGGCGTTGTCCCAGGACCCGGCGGTTCGGCTGGCCACCGCAGCGGTCAATCTGATCCTGGGCCTGGCAATCATCGGCCTGGTCCGCAGTACCGCCGCCAGCCTCCGCACGGACGGCTCCGCAGAGCTGCCACGGACCCTCCGCCCGCAGGCCGAGGGGTGACCGAGTCGTAGTCAGCGCTCCGGGTAGCCGTTGCGCCGCGGTGACGTTTGTCCTTCGCTCACGGGGGTAACCAGCAGCGACGCCTCGGCGGGACGCGAGTGGTCGCCGCGACGTCGTAGCGTGCATCGGAGTCAAGAGAAGTTCATTCTCTCAAGGGGCCCGGCCGACCAGTCGGGTCCCTTTGTTCGTCGGCGGCGCTGCGTGGCGGATTTGCCCGAGATCGAGAGAGCATCAAGCCAAAAAAATTTCCCCGGTCATCCCGACCACGACCAGCAGGGGCGAACACGTGAGCCAGGACCAGTTCACCCAGCAAGATCCCACCGAGCAGCATGCAGCGCCGGGCAGCGGCGACCAGACGGTGGAGTACCCGGGCCGCACCAGCGATATGGACGTGCAGCCCGACCACGGTGAGCACAGCTACCGGGGCACTGGCCGCCTGGAGGGCAAGAAGGCAGTCATTACCGGCGGGGACTCAGGAATCGGTCGGGCAGTGGCGATCGCGTTCGCCCGGGAGGGCGCGGACGTGCTGATCACCTGCTTGGAGTCCGAGGAGAGCGACGCGAAAGAGACCGCTCGCTGGGTCGTCGACGCCGGTCGTCGGGCCGTCACGGTGCCCGGTGACCTTCGTGATGAGCAGCACTGCCGCGAGGTGATCGACCGCGCCGTGCAGGAGTTCGGGCAGATCGATGTGCTGGTCAGCAATGCGGGCTACCAGATGTCCCAGGACGCCGGGCTCGACGGTATCACCACCGAGCAGTTCGACCGGGTGATGAAGACCAATGTCTACGCGCTGTTCTGGCTGTGCAAAGCAGCGGTGCCGCACATGCCGCCCGGGTCCACCATCATCACCAGCTCCTCGGTCCAGGCATTCCAGCCGTCCACGCACCTGATGGACTATGCGGCTTCCAAGGCCGCGATTGTGAACTTCACCAAGGCGCTCGGTCACGACCTCCTCGATCGGGGTATCCGCGCCAACTCGGTTGCCCCCGGCCCGGTGTGGACCCCATTGATTCCCGCCACGATGCCCGAAGACAAGCTGGAGTCCTTCGGTGCGCAGGCGCCGATGGAGCGGGCGGCGCAGCCAGCCGAGCTCGCGCCATTCTACGTGTTCCTCGCCTCCCAGGAATCGAGCTACATGACCTCAGAGGTCCTCGGCGTAACCGGCGGATCACCGATCACCTGACGACTCGCCCGATCAGCGTCCCCCACCTCACAGGCCACTCATGTAACGCTAGCCCCACTTAACCCACTACGAACAGTAAGAGCACAATCTGTGACGTGAACGTTGCGTCGCGAAGTGATCGGGTGCGGACCCTCGCGTCCCTGGGTGGACTGCTGGGCTGCGCAGTGCTCGTTGCCGTCGTGCTGGTCACACAGGGTGTGAACCAGGCTGGCGCCTGGACGACAGTGATCGCCGGGTATTTGGCCATCGCCGGTTCGCTGACGAGGTGGCGACAGAAGCAGCGGGCCGCGGTTGGCGAGGCGGCGCGATCGGGCCAGGTGGCGCAGGCCGCGCAGGAGCTTCAGCTGGCGGTGCGGGAGCAGTGGCGTAGAGAAGCGGAGGTCCGGTCGCTGGGGGACCCGGATCCCATGCCGGTGCGCTGGCGATTGTCGGACCCCACGGTGATGGACCGCGACGAGCGCATCGCGCCGACGCCGCTCATCTTGTCCGGGCGCAGTGACCAGATACCGGCGTTGACCGAGCAGTTCCGGCATTTGCACCGGCACCGGCTGGTCATCGTGGGTGGCCCCGGGACGGGCAAAACCACGCTGGCGGTACAACTGCTGCTGCAGCTGCTGGATGATTGGCAGCCGGGCGAGCCGGTGCCGGTGCTGTTCTCGCTAGCCAGCTGGGACCCACAGGAGCAGCCGCGGGTCCAAGACTGGCTCGCCGGCCAGCTCACCCAGACCTATCCGGACCTCCGTGCATTCGGGGCCGATGCGGTGCACAAACTGGCCGATCAGGGTCGCTTGCTCCCCGTCCTGGACGGTCTGGACGAGATCCCCTCGGACCGGCGGGGCGAAGTGATCAACAGGCTCAACGCATCGCTGCTCCCCGATACCGGACTGATCATGACCAGCCGCACCACCGAATACACCGAGGCCGTGCAGGCCCGGGAGACGCTCTCCGCGGCCGCGGTCATCGAACCGGAGCCACTGACCGCCAGCGAGGCTGCCGCCTACCTCAACGACCTTTTGCCCCGCCAACCTGACGAGTCTTGGCAGGCAGTCCTCGCCGCGCTACGGGAAGGCACCGCGGGACCGTTGGCCACAGTCGTGGCCAGCCCGCTGGGGCTGTGGCTGCTACGCATCGTGTACATCGAGGGCCACCGCGACCCGAAGCCCCTCATCAACCGTGTGCACTATCCCGACCCGACCGCGATCCAGCACCACCTCCATGAGGAGCTGATCCCGGCCGCGGTGCACAGCCGCCCGCCGCTGTCCAGCGGCCAGGACCCTCTACGACCCCGCCGCGCCCACGATCCCGATCAGGTCCGGCGGTGGCTGACCACCCTGGCCATTGAGCTACGCGACGCCGAGACCCGCGACTGGCGATGGTGGCAGCTTGCCGACCAGACTCTGACCAACCGCCAGCTTGGGGTGCCGCTCGGGTGGCTGTTCGGGTTGGTCTTGAGCCTGGTCTTCGGGCTCCATGGGCCCGAGGTCGGGCTGATATCCGGACTCGGAGTCGGGCTGGCGGTCGGGCTGGCATCCGGATTGTTCGGCGTGGCGTTCGGGTTGGCCTTCGGGGTGACGTTCGGGCTTGTCGGGGTGGTGGTCTGGTGGGTGCACGGGCTGATGATCGGTCTGGGCGGGTTGGTGGTCGGGCTGGCATCGGGAGTGCTCGTCGGGCTGGTGTTCGGATTAGCCGGCGGTCAGCGCGATGCACCGGCATACATCGACCTCCGGCTGCACGGCCGGGTACGGGCACTCTGTCGCAAACTGGCAGTGGGGTTGCTGGGCGGACTGCTGGGTGGCCTGCTGGCCGGGCTGTGGTCCTTGCTGCGAGCCGGTCTGGCGGTCGGGCTGAAGCACGGGCTGCTGATCGGTCTGGGCGGCCTGCTGGCCGGACTGGTATTCGGGCTGATCAGCTTCGCGGCCAGCCCGAGCGTCGCCCAGCGAGCAAGTTGTCCAACCGAGAGTCACCGAGGAGACAGAGGGCTGACGATCCTCGCCAGCAGCATGCTCGGGCTGGTGGCTGGGCTGGTGTTCGGGCTGACCGCCGGGCCGGTGGCTGGGCTGGTGTTCGGGCTGGTAACCGGGTTGGTGATCGCGCCGGTGGTAACCAATACCCGCTGGTCGACGTTTGCCGTGGCAGCACTGTGGCTCGGGACCCGGAGCCGGTTGCCGCTGTCCCTGATGGACTTCCTGGAAGATGCCTACCGGCTGGGCTACTGCGGATCGTAGGGCCGGTGTATCAGTTCCGGCACGCTGCTCTACAGGACCACCTTGCGCCCCCGCGCGAGACCACGCCAGCGACCGTGTCCGCGGACCTGTCCACCATTACCGGCTGACACCCGGCGCAGCGTCCCGGCCGGTCAAGGTGATGGTGGTGATTAGGCAACGCCATTGCGACGGATCATGCCCGACGTCCTACCATCGCCGCGGTGGATGCAGCGGCTTTCGTGGCGATGTCTTGGCTTGGGGGTCGCGGCTGGCGGAACCCACTGATGACCGTGCCGGCGGTCGCGGCGGCGGTCGCGATGACCACCGGGGCGGTGCTGCCAGCACAGAGTGAGCCGTCGATTCAGCACGATTTCGCGGACCCGACGGTCCTGTCGGTCGACGGCACCTACTACGCCTACTCCACGAACAGCCGCTACGGAGCCGAAACCTTCACGTTCCGGTGCAGAGCTCGAAGCGCCTGACCGGTGGATGGGGCCACGCTCGCGACGCCATGCCCGAGTTGCCGTCATGGGTGGACCAGACCGCCGCCGGTGCGGGCAGCGTGTGGGCACCGGCGGTGACCGAACGCGACAGAGACGGCTACCTGCTGTACTTCACCGCCCGATCGGCGAGCCGGCACGTCCAGTGCATCGGGGTCGCGCAGGCGTCGGCGCCCGAGGGTCCGTTCCACTCGATCGGATCGCACCCGCTGGTGTGCCAGGCCGGGGATGCCGACGACATCGATCCCAAACCGTTCACCGACACCGACGGCGCCCACTACCTGCTCTACAGCGGCAGCCGCGAGGGCAACGCCACGATCTGGCTCCAACAGCTAAATTTCGACGGTACAGCAGCGGTCGGCCACCGGCGGGCGGTGATCCGAGCGGGACCGGGCCGACGAGAACCACACTGTGGAGGCGCGGGCTATCCTCCGTCACGGCGGTAAGTACGTGCTGTTCTATTCAGGCAACGCCTACAACAGCGGTCGGTACTTCATCAATTACGCGACCGCGGACGCGCTGGGCGATGAGTTCGTCAAGCACAGGGAGAGTTCCTCAACCAGCACACGCTCGACGGCGCGTACCAGAATCCGGGCGGGCAGGACGTGGTGCACACCCACCAGCACGATTTTGTGGTCTTTCACGCCTACACCACCCCCACCCGCCGTGCCATGTTCGTGGCGGAGATCCGGTTCGCCAACGACCGGGCATGATCTTGCCGATCCAGCGCTGATCAGGTAGATCGGGCCGTTCGGGTGTTGCTGCTGCTGTTCGTCGCGAGCGCCGGTGTTCCCTGGCCGACCCCGGGGAACACCGGCACTCACCCTTTCCGCCTAAGCGTATTGACTGCTGCCCCTGCTGAGCAGGCCACCACCGACTATCAGTGTTGCGATAGCGACCGCCACGTCCAGGATGTTGTCCCCGTTAAGCCCTGCAGGGATGGACAGTAAGGCCCAGTAACCCAAAAAACCCATCACGCCGACCAGCAGTAAAGCGGCACCGACCGCGATGTTCATCCCCTGGTTCCCGGGAGGGGTAAGCGCGAACGCTCCCAACAACCAGAGCAGCCCAAGGATGATGTACACGGTGTTGTGGAAGCCGTTCGTCTGGAAGAGCCCGAGAATCGAATGGTTCGTCATCTCGGTGTAATTGGTGAAGCCGGTCAGGATGAACCCGATGATCCCCAGGACCAGCACGACGAGACCGAGGAGCACGGAATACTTCTGGTCGATCGTCCTGGGCCCCGGTTTGCTTTGGACCTTGATCCCGAACTTGTCTTCCGGGCTAGCAAATGCCATGTCCATCTCCTTCCACTTGACACTGCTGTACCCGACGCCCACCGGCGCCGGCGCTGCACGACGAACCTGGGGGGTCCAGCTGGTCCAGACCAGCTGGGCACCGACCGGCGATAGCTGCGCACGTATTGACGTCGTTGGCCCGGGTCGGTGGTCTCGGAAATACAGGAGATCACTTCAGCCCACCAGGCCGTACCCTCGTCGCCAGGAAGCAGGCTGCGTACCCAGCGCAGCGAACTGGGTTCCAGCACCGGACCCGGACGAAAGCCTGCCGTTGCTTGCCGATCTCTGAGGTCGGTACCGCCAAGGATCTCGCTGGTCCCGGCGACGGGTGCGCTACGGTCGCTCATCCCGGGCCTGCCCTCCTTCGTGGGAGCGGCAGCGAAGCGGGGCGCGCGAGCAGCCGACTCAACCCGCTGCGGTCACGACCGTTCTGCAGGGCGTGCACGGCCCGAGCACGGCCCTCCGCGGTCAGCCGGTAGTAGCGTCTCGGGGGCCGGCCCTCGGTATGAGCAGGCTCGGGGTCCTCCCATCGGTCAGTGACCCATCCGGCGCCGCGGAGCCGCTGCAGGATCGGATAGATCGTGCCCGGTTCAAGTCCGCTGGCGCGCACGATCTCCAACCCGTACAGCTCAGCGTCGGACCGCTCGAGCAATGCTCCCAACACCGCCATGACACCCACCGTCATCCGCAGGCCCGCCATATGGCTTATCTCTACATAGCTAGTGCTCATCTGTCCAGCGAACGGCACCAAGTCATTCAGACGGGGGACTCCAGCGGACGCTGGCTAAGTCCCGGTGGGCATGCCGGCGTGTGCGGCGCGGAGCAGCTCGGCCACGGCCGCTTCGTCGACCGGGCGGGGATTGACTGGCGGACTCTCGACGACCAGCCGGGCGGCCTCCGGGATCCGACCGGGATCCATACCGACCTGCGCGAGCGACGTCGGCGCCCCGATCCGTTCGGCCAGCTCCCACAGCGCACGGGCCGGATCCTGCGCGCCGAGCGCACGGGCCGCGCGGACCATCGCCGCCGGCGCCGCAGGAGCGTTGTAGGCGGTGACGAAGGGCAGCACCGCGGAGTGGGTGCCGGCGTGCGGCAGGTTGTAGGCGCCGCCGAGCACATGACAGATCTTGTGGTGCAGGCCCATTCCGGCGGTTCCCAGCACCCAGCCGGCCAACCACGCGCCGTAGAGGGCGCAGGCACGAGCGTCGAGATCATCAGGTGCCACGACCACCCGCGACAGCGCGTCGGCCAGAACGCGGATCCCTTCCTCGGCGAGCACAGCGGTGACCGGTGAGGCGTCAGGCGCGTACAGGGCCTCGATGAGGTGAGCGAGCGCGTTCATCCCGCTCGCGGCGGAGATGTCGATCGGTAACGACGTGGTGAGCGCAGGGTCATAGACCACTGTTGCGGGCAGCACGGTGCGGTCGCGGCCGGTGGTCTTGCGACCGCCGTCAGTCAGTCCCCAGATCGGCGTCATCTCGCTGCCGGCGTAGGTGGTGGGGATCGCGAGGATGGGCAACCTGGTACGCAGCGCTACCGCCTTGGCCAGCCCGATCGCCGACCCTCCGCCCAGGCAGACCAGCAGATCCGCGCCGGATCGCTCGGTTCGCTCGGCTGCGGCCGTGGCCAGGGCCACCGGGACGTGCATGACGACCTCACCGATGCGGTCAACCACCCGAGACCCGAGCGCGGCCGCCAGCTCATCGGCGTACACCTTCTCCCGGCGACCGGCGATGAGCAGGACCCGCTCGGCGCCGAACCGCTCGACCTCCTCGGGCACCTGCCGTATCCGGCCAGTGCCGAAAACAACCCTGGAGGCAGGCACGTCGTGCACGAATCCACTGGTGGCCGCCGGGGTCATAGCTGCGCAATGCTAGATGCCCAAGGAGAGGAGACACAATGGCCACTCCGGCGGTCATTACCGTCGCTATCACAGGGTCCGTTGCGACGAAGGCGGACAACCCCGCCGTGCCCGTCACACCCGAGGAGCAGGTGGCCTCCGCGGTCGACGCCATCGACGCCGGCGCCACCATCGTGCATGTGCATGTACGTGACGACCACCAGCGTCCGAGCTCGGATGTGGACCGATACCGGACCGTCCATGACGGGATCACACACGAGCGCCCGGACGCGATCGTGCAGTTGTCCACCGGCGGCCGCGGTCGCAGCCCGGACGAGCGGTTCTCGTGCCTGGAGATCCGGCCGGAGATGGCGTCGCTGTCCACCGGCTCAGTCAACTTCGCGACCTCGGTCTATGAGAACCCGCCGCAGCTTGTCGAAGAGCAGGCCGCGCGAATGCTGAACCTCGGCATCAAGCCGGAAATCGAGATCTTCGATTTCGCGATGCTCTACAGCTGCGTCGACCTACTCAAGCGAGGGCTGCTTGCGCCGCCGCCGCACGTCCAGCTCGTGATGGGCATCAAGAACGCTTTGCCAGCCAAGGAGTCGGTCCTCGACTTCTTCTTATCGGAGCTGCGGGAGCTGATCCCGGACGCGACGTGGACCTGCGCCGCGATCGGCCGGTTCCAGCTGGCGGCCAACCGGTGGGCGCTGCGCCGCGGTGGACATGTCCGCACCGGTTTGGAAGACAATATCTACTACGAGAAGGGACGTCTGGCCCAGTCCAACGCAGAGCTGGTGGCCCGGCTAGCCGATCTCTGCGCGGAATACGATCGTTACCCGGCCACTCCCGCGGAGGCCAGGCAGCTGCTGCACCTAGGCTGGGTCGACGATTTCGTCGGAGGACAGCGTGGTCTGCGGCACTGACGTGAGCACCCCATCGCGAACCAGCTCACGCACCGCCGGGACCGGGTTGGGGTCGGAGAACAGCGTCGGGTCGCCGTAGTCGGCGATCCGCCCGGTCGGGTCGACGACCCACCACGAGGCCTCGAGCGCGATGCCGTTGGGATCGTTGAAGTAGATGGACCGCACGAAGCCGTGGTCGACGACGTCGGTGACCTCGCAGCCGTGCGATTTCAGCCGGCTCCGCAGCTCTTCCAAGGCGTGCTCATCAGGAAGGTTGAACGACAGGTGATCGAACTGCGCCTTGCGGCGGTCCGGCATCCCGGCCGGCACCTGGAACCGTTCCACGGCAACGCCTTGGTATTCGAAGAACGCCACGGTCTGCTCGTCGCCGAACTCGAAGAAGTAGTGCCGGAAGGATTCGTTGCCCAGGTGTGCAACGAGCCGCGCCCCGAGCACGCCGTGCCAGAACCGCGTGGTGGCGTCCATGTCGTTGGTGATCAGGGCGAGGTGGTTGATGCCCCGCCAGAAGGGCCTCGCGATCTCAGTCATGGTTGAAGTCTAGGAGCGCACCCGACCGTATTCCAGCCCAAAGGAACCCCCCAAAGGAACTCCCCAAAGGAACCCGTTGCCGTCCAAAAGCGTGTTCCATGGCCTAGGGGCCAGGTTGCTGCGCGACGATGGGTTGAACCCAACGGAAAGGAAGCGCCCATGGGGAACCTCGCTCGACGTGGTCCACGGTGGTTACCGTGGGTGTGCGTGTCGCTGGGAGCGGCGGCAGCCGCCTATGAACTCAGCGGCAAGCTGCTCGCCGTTTCTCCAGCGGTCCGTCCTCCGCTTGCTGATCGGCGTGCGGCATCTGCGCAGCGACTGGCGGGTGGGTGAGGCACGCGAGGAGGCACTCGCCGCATACGTTGCGACGCACGCCCGGCGAGGTGACGTCGCTGATGTCATCCGGGTGATCGATGACTTCTGTTACCACCACCGCTTCATGATGAACGTGGGGGACGAGAAGGGCGAAATTCTCGACGGGGTGGTCCGGCGGGTGCGACCCCAGCGGCTCCTGGAGCTGGGGTACCTACTGCGGTTACAGCGCCTTGCGAACGGTGCGTGTCATGCCGAGCGACGCCCGGCTTTACTCGATCGAGTTGAGCCCGGACAACGCCCAGATCGCCCGGCGCATCTGGGATCACGCAGGTGTCGGTGACCGCGTGACGGTCGTCGTCGGCCAGCTGGGCGATGATGGGTCGACGCTCGATCAGCTGCGTGCAGAGCACGGCTTCACCGACGGCGGACTGGACTTCGTCTTCGTCGACCACGACAAATCTGCCTACCTGCCCGATCTTCACCGCATCCTGAACCAGAAGTGGCTGCACCTTGGATCTGTTGTGGTGGCCGACAACGTGAAATTCCCGGGCGCGCCGCAGTATCGGGCGTACCTGAAGCAGCAGGACGGCAAGAGCTGGCGAACGACGGAGCATAAGACGCACGTGGAATACCAGTCGCTGATCACCGACCTCGTGCTCGAGTCGGAATATCTAGACGGCTGTTAGGAAGGAGCGCCACATCAGATGCCCTATCGCCTGGGTGTCGCTGTCAGTCCGGACTACACGGATCGAACATCGTTACTGGGAGACGCTTCGTGGGGTGGCTCGCATCCGCAGTCCGCAGGGGTGCAAGAGGACAGCCCGCGCTGGGTAGACGTGTCGGCCAGGAAGCAGGCGCAAGCGCCAGCGGGCGGCGAGGGTGGCCAGGGCAAGGGTGGCCTCGGTGATGGCGAACGTATCGCCGATGCATTTGCGTGCTCCACTGGCGAAGGGGATGAAGGCCTCGCGCGCTGGTCGTGCGCGCTGTCCGTCGGTCCAGCGGTCGGGGTCGAAGTTGTCGGGATTGGGGTAGAGGTCGGGTCGGTGGTGCAGCAGGTAGGGGCTGTAGAACAGGAGGCTGCCGGCGGGGAGCGGATGCCCGCCGAGGTGGGTGTCGGTGGTGGTGGTGCGAGCGAGCATCCACGCAGGCGGGTACATCCGCAGGGTTTCGGTCACGACTCCGCTGGTCAGCTCCAGTTTCGGCAGGTCTTCAAAGCGTGCGACGGCGCCTGTCAGGACAGCGTCGACCTCGGCGTGCAGCCGGTGTTCGACCTCGGGGTGGCGCGCCAGCAAGTGCACCGCCCAGGCCAGAGCGGTCGCGGTGGTCTCCGAGCCTGCGAGAAAGAACGTGATGACCTGGTCAACAATCTCGGTGTCGGACAGGCCCTGGCGGTCGACGGGGTCGCGGGCGGCTAACAGTGTCGCGAGCAGATCGCCACGGTCGGCTCCACTGGCGCGGCGGTCGGTGATGATGCGGCCGATGGTCCTACGCAGGTGGACCCGTGCGCGGTCGTAACGGCGGTTTGTGACAACGAGGAGCTTGTCCAGCGGCGGTGGGATGAGCACGCGCGTGTAGATACTCGCCAGGATCGTAGTGAAATCGTTGAGCACCGCGCCGAGCGTGGCGCCGGGCAGTGCGTCGGAGAACATTGTCTCGACCGCGGTCCGGGCAGTTAATGTCATCATCTCGGGCAGGACGTCGATGACCTGGCCATCCTGCCAGGAAGCGGTCACCTCGGTGATGTGTTTGGTCATCACCTGCGCGTAACCGGGTAGCCGCGCCGGGTGGAAGGCGGGCTGGGCCAGGCGACGCTGCCGCCGGTGCGAGTAGTGCGGGCAGGTGGCCAGGCCATCGCCGAACGCCTCTCGGCTCCGGTCGAAGAAAGGTCCGTCCTTGTCGAAGGTGCGGTCATTGAGCAGAATCTGGCGGACCAGCTCCGGCGTGCACACCACGATCGCTGCGATGGGGCCGATCCGGATACGCACCAGGTCACCGTGGGCGGGCAAGGAGGTCACAAACCGCAGCGGGCTGCGCAACAGCGACAGCGTATGACCGAGCAACGGCAACGCCCCCGGCGCGGTGGCCACCGCAAACACCGTCCTCATGATCTTCTCTCTGCGAGTATGTGGTTTACGTCAACAGGTGGCCCCGCTGCAGGTGGACGCGATCCAGCCTGCCAGGAAGAGCGTGCGCGACAAAGCCGTCAGATCTCTATTCTCAAGGACAGCCATCCTGAGCGGCGTCGCTCACACTCAACGGCGGCGTCATCATGGTTGCCGGTCAGGAGCTTGCCGTGTTGGTGCAATGCCGTTCGAAATGCAGCGACGAGGATAAGTAGCCGAGTGCGCCCTGCGGTCACTGACTGGGCAGGAGGGTGACGCAGCCGATCGGCGCACCGGCATCGCCTGCCTGGCCTGGGGCTGTCGCAGTGGTCCTCGCTTCGTGCAACAGGATCGATCCGGGTCTCCGGTCGGTGAAGCCGAAGGGCATGGTGGCCTGCGAGGTGCCTTCCCCGGCTGCGTCGGTGCGAACGTCTAGCCAGATCTCGTTGCGGGGGTTGGCGTACCGGGGATTGGTCGATGACGCCGAGGACCTCGCGGCGGGGTCAATGCGATTTTGGTAGGACGGCCCTGCGTCTTCGCCGGCGGCGCCACAGGCGTTGGTATGCGCGTCAACCGCATAGCTCCGATTCGGCAGCAGCCCAGCGACCGCCAACGTCGCCACGGCGCGAGAGTAGCCGTAGCCCGAGGGGATGACGCTGGCCAGGACCGCTGCGTCGACCGGCGCCAATGCTGGGTTGTAGGTGATGGCCTTGGACGCCGGATCCGGCGAGGTGAAAGTGCCGCTGCCGGACAGGGCTGTGGGATCTGGGCGTGCATGGCTGGCAGGTGTCTCGACGGGTGTCGCCGCAGGCGTCTGGGGCTGCTGGTGACCGCAAGCCATCGGCGTGAAAGCCAGGACAGCTGCGGCGCCGGTGAGGGTGAGTCGGCGGCCTAGTTGATGGGCAGTCACCGACCGCTTACTTGCTGCAACAGCGGACCGCGGCATGTGACGTTTCTCACTGCTATGGAGGAGTTTCATGTATGTATACTGCCGAGCTGCCGTACACCTCGCGAGCCGATCTTCGCTCGTTCCAGGTGAGGCTTCCTTAGCCGGCACGCAGTCTCTTGCAACAAGAGGCACTGTTGCCCCGCCGGGCGCAAAACGGCCGCGGTGTGCTGTCGCGACCTGAGGAGCAGATCGCCTCTCCCAGCTCACGACGCGGAGTTTCGTGGCGTCGAGCTAGATGAGTGATTCCGTGAAGTTGGCGTTAGTGGTCATAGGCGGTCAGTGAGCGTTTGGTTGTGACGCCGGTGGTCCAGTTGTGCCAAATCGCGGTGGCCATGGCTAGCAGGCGCTGCGCGATGCGGGTGAACACTCCAGCTGGGGTGCGTGCGCCGTGGTCTTCGAGGTCGAGTTGGCCTTTGAGGGTCTGGTTGACCGACTCGATCCACTGGCGCACACCACCGAGGTTGCCGTTGCGGTAGGTCTCGTCCTTGCGGTCGGGGCGCAGCAGGCGCAGTCCCATCGCGTCGATGAGCTGCTTGAACTCCTTGCCGGCGAAGCCCTTGTCGGCGAGCAGGATCTGCCCGGTGCGGATGAGGTGGTGGTTGTGTTCCAGCAGGGCGGCGACCACCTCGCGTTCCCCGATCTTGGGGTTGGCCAGGCACCACATGATCGGCATCCCGTCGCCGGTGCAGACCAGGTAGAGCTTGAGGCCCCAGTACCAGCGGGAATGCGACGCGCAGTAGCCATAGCCGGCATGCCCGGCCAGGTCCGAGCGTTTCACCGTCTCGCGTGACATGCCGCAGGGCACCGGGGTGGCGTCGGTCATCCACAGGTCGTCGAACCAGGACGGGCAGCATGCGGCCAGGGTGAGGATTGCCTTGCACAGCAACGGTTGAGCGTTCTTCAAACGCTTGTGGTAGCCCGACTGGTCGGGCAGGTAGGGAAACATGGCACGCCACTGGGCGCTGCTGCGGACATGCCGGATCCAGCGCCGTTCGCAGTGATACCCCTGCAACACCTGGGCCACCGCCAGGGTGATCAGTTCGCTGTCGGACTGAGCAGGGGCGCCGGCCACGACCGACGCGAGCCGCCACCACGTGATCGTCGATCAACACATACAGTGCAGTCAGGAGGGTGTTCAGTTCTTTGCTCACACATTGATCTTGAACGCCCTCCGCCCATGTCTGCGGTAACGACTCGCCCTCACACGATCTTCACGGAATCAACCATCTAGTAGCCGAGCCCGACCATCGGGCGGCCGGGACCAGGGTCTTCATTCCCAGAGCTCATCAGCGGAGGGCGCGCTGCGGTCAGGCCGCCGCCACTGCGGGGAAGAGTCGGCGAGGAGCCCAACGGAACCTCGACGGCGGCTTGCTTCACGTGCAAACGGGGCACGAACGGCCGCGTCCCGGTTCCTCTCCGATCACCATGAGCCACAGGTCGGAAATCCAGATGGCCTACCAACACGCGCCCAGTGAGCGCCGCCGGTCACATCTTGCGGATCTGCAGATAGCGACTGATATCTCGCATCGAGCCCAATCCTAAAATGATGAGGCCAAGGACGATGATCGCTAGCACGACTGCTGCGAAGTAGCCAAGGATGCACATGTGTCCCCCTCTGTTTCAACGGTTCGCCATCCCACAGCGTCGAGGCGACTACCCCCAGTGGGCTCATGGGCTTTGGAGGAGCTTACCTACCGGCCGCCTCGATGGCCTCATCAATGTGCGCCCACGACGGCCGCAGCGCTCCCTCCGTGATGATACGGCACTGTCCCCCCAGGAGCACGCAACCTTTGCCTCGCACTGTCGATCTGCGCCGCGACCTGACTCCGACCGTGCTGCCGGTGCCACGTTGATCCGCATTGTCGTCAGCTCGCCGCGGAGGCTGGTCTTGCTTTCAGCCAGGCCGGCCACGTTGCGTGCTCTCCCCGACCGACCATGAAGTCGAGGGCCGACGCCTGATTCTTGATTGATTCCAGGAACTGCGGCACGCTTTGGAGCGTGCCAACGACTTCGGACTTCGAGCGCATGTTGCGCGGGGTTGCTCTCCGTGTGACGCGTCCTCGGGTAGCGGTGCTGTCCGCGGTGCACGACCATCCGCACGCCGATACGGACTCGATCATCGGTGTCGTGCGCGAGGATCTCGGTGAGGTGTCCCACCAGGCCGTCTACGACGTGCTGCGCGCGCTGACTGCCGCGGGTCTGGTGCGGCGGATCCAGCCGGCGGGCTCCGTGACGCGCTACGAGGCGCGGGTCGGCGACAACCACCACCACCTCGTCTGCCGGTCGCTGCGGCGCCATCGCCGATGTCGACTGTGCGGTCGGCGACACCCCGTGCCTGACGGCCGCCGACGACTCGGGCTACGAGATCGACGAAGCCGAGGTCATCTACTGGGGCCGATGCCCCGAGTGTGTCGCGGCGACTTCTGTCTCGTCCGGCGAGCTGAAAGCGGACACGCAGCGTGCGACACCAGCTGAGCAGCACAGCCTTGGATCCAGAGCAACCAAGGTCAAGAGCAACCAGCCATCAGAAGGAAACAGCGAGAGAGGAGAAGGACCGACGTGTCTGACAGCGGCAGCGAAAGCGAGAACCCAGTAATCCCCTCCCCGACTCCCAAGCCGACTCGGCCCAGGACGAACCAGGACTGGTGGCCGAATCAGCTGGACCTGCAGGTTCTCCACCAGCACTCGCCCCTGTCCAATCCGATGGGCGAGGACTTCAACTACGCGGAGGAGTTCAAGACCCTCGACCTCGACGCGCTGAAGCGGGACATCATCGAGGTGATGACGACGTCGCAGGACTGGTGGCCGGCCGACTACGGCCACTACGGGCCGCTCTTCATCCGGATGACGTGGCACGCCGCCGGCACGTACCGCATCGCCGACGGCCGGGGCGGTGGCGGCAGCGGCGCTCAGCGCTTCGCCCCCCTCAACAGCTGGCCCGACAACGCCAGCCTCGACAAGGCGCGCCGGTTGCTCTGGCCGGTCAAGCAGAAGTACGGCCGGAAGATCTCCTGGGCCGATCTGATCATCTTCGCCGGCAACTGTGCCCTGGAATCGATGGGGTTCAAGACGTTCGGCTTCGGCTTCGGGCGAGAGGACATCTGGGAGCCCGACGAGATCTTCTGGGGCCCTGAGGACACCTGGCTCGGAGATGAGCGCTACAGCGGCGACCGGGAGCTCGCCGGTCCTTTCGGCGCCGTGCAGATGGGCCTGATCTACGTGAATCCGGAGGGGCCCAACGGCAACCCGGATCCGCTGGCTGCCGCCAGGGACATTCGAGAGACCTTCCGCCGCATGGCGATGAACGACGAGGAGACGCTTGCGCTCATCGTCGGCGGCCACACGTTCGGCAAGTGCCATGGCGCCGCCGGTGCGGAGTACATCGGTCCCGAACCCGAGGGCTGCCCCGCTCGAGCAGCAGGGCCTCGGCTGGAAGAACACCTTCGGCAGCGGCAAGGGCGCCGACGCGATCACCAGCGGGCTGGAGGGCGCCTGGACCAACGAGCCGACGAAGTGGGACAACGGGTTCCTGGACAACCTGTTCAAGTACGACTGGGAGCTGACGACGAGCCCCGCCGGTGCGCAAGCAGTGGACTCCCAAGGATCCCGCGGCCCAGGGCACCGTGCCCGACGCTCATGATCCGTCGAAGCGGCACGCCCCGATGATGCTGACGACGGACCTGGCGCTGAAGCTGGATCCGATCTACGCGCCGATCGCGAAGCGCTTCCACGAGAACCCGGACCAGCTCGCAGACGCGTTCGCCAAGGCGTGGTACAAGCTGCTGCACCGCGACATGGGACCCGTCTCGCGCTACCTCGGCCCGTGGGTTCCGGAGCCGCAGCTGTGGCAGGACCCCGTCCCCGCGGTCGATCATGAACTGATCGGGGAGGAGGACATCGCCGCCCTCAAGGGCAAGATCCTCGCATCGGGACTGTCCATCTCCCAGCTGGTCTCCACCGCCTGGGCGTCGGCGGCCAGCTTCCGCGGCACCGACAAGCGTGGCGGGGCCAACGGGGCGCGGATTCGCCTTGCGCCGCAAAAGGACTGGGAGGTCAACGACCCGGCCGAACTGGCCAAGGTGCTGCAGACCCTCGAGCAGATCCAGCAGGACTTCAACCGCTCACAGTCCGGCGGAAAGAAGGTCTCGCTCGCCGACCTGATCGTCCTGGGCGGGTGCGCGGCCGTCGAGCAAGCGGCGAAGAACGCCGGGCACGACGTCACGGTCCCGTTCGCGCCGGGGCGCACGGACGCCTCGCAGGAGCAGACCGACGTGGAGTCGTTCGCCGTGCTCGAACCGACCGCCGACGGGTTCCGCAACTACCTCCGAGCCGGAGAGAAGTTGCCGCCGGAGACCCTGCTGCTGGACCGGGCCAACCTGTTGACGCTGACCGCTCCCGAGATGACGGTTCTCGTCGGCGGCATGCGGGCCCTGAACGCCAACTTCGGGCAATCCCAACACGGCGTCTTCACCGACCGGCCCGAGACGCTGACCAACGACTTCTTCGTGAACCTGCTCGACATGAGCACGGAGTGGAAGCCGTCCGTCTCGGCCGAGAACGTGTACGAGGGTCGCGATCGCGCCACGGGCGAGGTCAAGTGGACCGCCACCGCCGTCGACCTCGTCTTCGGTTCGAACTCCCAGCTCCGAGCCATCTCGGAGGTCTACGCGTGCTGACGACGCGAAGGAGAAGTTCGTGCGTGACTTCGTGGCTGCGTGGGACAAGGTCATGAACCTCGATCGCTTCGACCTCGCCTGATCCGACGTCCAGGTCGGCCGCTCATCGGCCGACCTGGACATCCTCGGTCGGGTAGTCCTTTTCCATCCAGTCACCGGACGAACCGGTAGCGCCTAATTAGTGCCCGATCCGTAGCCGGCAGACGTCAGGCGGCAGGAGCGACGGACACCTCAAGAGCGATCGCCTGTGTATCGCCGTCGTACTCGCTCGGGTCACCCTCCAGCGCAAACTCGATTGCGTCCATGCACTCGCGCTGAGCGTCCTCGCGGGTTGCCGTACCGCCACCGTTGATGTGCAGAGCAGGCACGCGGTAGTGCCAGGTGTTCGCCTCGTCATCGAAGAAGAACTCGGCTCGCAGCGTGGTGCTCATGTGGTCATCGTCCTATAGCTTTCGTCGCTCAGCCAGGGTGTAGCCGTAGTCTTTGGCGATCCGGGCCATCGCCGGCCCGCCCAGGTCAACGCCTTCATGGTAAGCCCAGATGCGCTGCCGATCGTCCTTCACCAGGACACGATGCGATCCGCGGCGGCGGGTCTCAGTCCAGCCATCGCGTTTGAGCGCGGCGAGGACGCGGGCAGCTTTCGACATGCGACGGGAAGGATGCTGGACGCCGATCTTGAGTCGATCGCTACGCCACTTCTGCCTTCCGAAAGAACACAGGCGTTGGTGTGACCGAAATACCACCTGCGGTGTTGGCCGGGGCTCGGTGTACAGGACGCCCTGCTCGGACCCCGCCAGGGTTGTCGGAGCAAGAAACACGCGACGAACCGCGCGACTCCGGAACGCTTCGACGACCTTGCCTAGTCGCAGTTCGCCGGATCACCCAGCGCCGTCAACCGCCGCGCTGACTTGGTTGGAGTGCCGACGAATAGGGGTAGCGGCCGGTGGAGCAGGCTGCGCCGGGCTGTGGGGAGCGCGCTGGCGATGCGGGTCAGTTCGACGGCGGACGCGGCGGTGGGTGTGGCGGTGACGACGGGGATGCCGCGGTCGCCGGCTTCGCGGAGCTCGACGTCGAGCGGGATCTGACCGAGCAGCAGTGCGCCGGTCTGCTCGGCCAGCGCCGCACCGCCGCCGGCGCCGAACAGTGCGGTTGAATGCCCGCAGGCGGCGCAGACTGCGGCGGTCATGTTTTCCACGACGCCGGCTACCGGCATGTTGGCCTCGCGGGCCATTGTGGCCACTCGGGAGGCCACGGTGCGGGCGGCCAGCTGCGGGGTGGTGACCGCGAGTAGCGCGGCGTCGGGCACTAGTTCGAGCAGCGACAGGGTGATGTCACCGGTGCCGGGCGGCAAGTCGAGCAGCAGCACGTCCAGCTCGCCCCAGTAGACGTCGGACAGAAACTGCTGGAGTGCTTTGTGCAGCATCGGCCCACGCCAGACGATCGGGGTGTCCTCAGCGACGAAGAAGCCGGTGGACATCAGCGCGACGCCGTGCGCGCGCACCGGCAGCATCAGACCGCCCAGCGCCACCGGGGCGCGGCGCACGCCGAACAGCTGCGGCACCGAGTAGCCCCACACGTCGGCGTCGAGCACGCCGACCCGCTGCCCGTTCGTGGCTAGCGCGACGGCCAGGTTCGCGGTGACCGTGGACTTGCCGACACCGCCCTTACCACTGGCCACCGCGTAGATCCGCGGGGTGGCCGTGACCGGGCGGGTGCCGGATCGCAGCTTGTCGGCTAGCTCGACGCGGGCCCGCGCGCCGAGGCCGGTGAATTCGACCTCGACCCGACGCACCCCGGGCACACTGGATGCCGCGGCGCTTACCGCCCGGTGCAGCAGGTCAGCCGAGGGGTGGTCGCGGACGATCAGCGCAACCGCCACTCGCACCCGGCCGCCGGCTCCGGCGGAAACCTCACCGAGCAGGCCCAGCTCGGCCAGTGGCCGGCCGATCTCGGGCTCGACCACGGCGCCGGCTGCGGCACGAACCTGGTCCAGGTCGATGCCGCCGCGCCGGGCAAGCCATGATCCGTTCGCTAGCCCGCTCATTGCGGCACCCGGAAGGCGCGGCGGGTTGGTTTGACCGGGCGCATCAAAAACTCCGGGCGCCGTTGCCCGCCGGGCCCGAGGGTGGCGCGGGCCTTGGCCAGCCACTCCCGATAGACCTCCGTCGAGCGGCGGCCGTCGACGTAGACGTCGCCGTACCGGTCGCCGGGCTCGGCTCGCGACATCCGTACCTTCTGCAGCCAGCAATGCATCCCCGACCACGGGTCGGGTTGCACGCCGAAGGCGAGGTTCTGGTGCACGCCGGGGTCGGTCCACCAGATCCGGGAGCTGTCCGGGTCGTCGGAGTCGAACGGGGCGACGCCGCCGCGGTAGCGCAGCAGCCAGGAGTCCTCGCCGTCGGGGTGGGTGATGTCGACCAGCCCGGAGACCCACCGGCTGCCCTCGACCTCGTGCAGCCGCCAGCGCCCCATGTGGTGAGACAGCGCGCACACCCCGGGCCGGATCCCCTCGGTGACCCACACCCGCCCGACCAGGTAGCCGATCGAGGTGGTCAACCGCACCAGGTCGTCGGTGCGCACTCCGTGCCGGGTGGCGTCGCGAGTGTGCAGCCACAGGGGGTGGGTATTGGAGATCTCGTTGAGGTACTTGGCGTTGCCGGACCGGGTGTGGATCAGCGTCGGCAACCGGAACGTCGGCATCAGCACCAGCTCACCGGCGTCGAGGTCGATCTCACTGCGGGCCACGTGGGAGCGGATGTAGCCGGGGGTGGCGTGCTGCTCCCACCCCCAGTCCCGCATCGCCGTGGAGTACACCTCCAGCTTGCGCGACGGGGTGAGCCAGCCGGCGCTGACCGTCCCGTCGTCGTGACGTACGCCGACCGCACCGGCTTCGCCGATCAGTGGTGGGGCTGAGTCCAGCGTCACCGGTTTGCGCAGCACGCCATGCTCGTCGGGCTCGGCGCCGTCGAGCTCAACTGGGGTCAAGGCGCGCTCGTCGGCCCGGTAGACGTCGGTGTCGACCTCGACCACGCCGTATTTACGCATGTAGGCCAGCGGGGTCAGGCCCTGCGCGGTGGCCTTCTCCGGCAGCCCGGGGACCTCGTTTTCGAATATCCAGCGGTAGTACTCGTCGACGGTGACCTTCTCGCCGGGCCGGTACGGGGATTCAAAGTAGCGCCGGATGCCCAGCGAGCCGTCCGGGTCGATCCGCCAGGACAGCTCGAACCAGAACTCGTTTTCCTCCCACACCTCGCCGGGGTTGGCGTCGCGGGTGTCGGTCACCTCGTGGCCGAGCTTGTCCATCGCCACCCGGCGCACCGGCTGGCGAAAGCCCAGCCACTTGCCGGCGTGGGTCTCGTAGGAGTGGGTGTCGTGGCGCTCGGCGGAATGCCCCATCGGCAGGACGTAGTCGGCGAATTCCGCGGTCTCCGACCAGTTCGGGGTCAGCGCGACGTGCAGGCCGATCTGGTCCTCATCGGACAGTGCCTTCATCCAGGAGAACCCATCCGGGCAAGTCCAGATCGGGTTCCACACCCGGGAGAAGTACACCGACAGCCGCCCGCGGCCCTCGGCCAGGAAGTGTGGCAGCAGCATCGACATCTCGTTGGTCGACAGCGGGTATTCCGCCGGCCAGGTCAGTTCGTTCCACTGGTCGTGCGCCGGGGGCATGTTCGGGCCGTGCGGGATGAACTTGTCCCACCCGTTGGGGCTGGTGCCGCCGACGGTGCCGATCGAGCCAGTCAGGGCGAGCACGAACCACAGGGTGCGGGCCACCTGCCAGCCGCCGTAGTTACCCGCGCACGCCGAGCGCCACACGTGCGCGGCCAGCCGGCCATCGCACTGCGCCACCAGCTTCGCCAGCTCCTCGATCTTCGCTGCGGGGACCTGGGCCTCCTCGGCGGCGAAATCGAAGGTGTAGCCGGCGTAGTCGGCCTCCAACCGGTCCAGGAACGCCTCGAACGTCGGTTGTGCGTCTGGGTGGCGCTGCGCGAGGTAGGTCTGCCAGTTGAACCACCGGCGCAGATAGGGCGCGTCGATCCGCCGGGTGCGCAGCAGGTGCGAGGCGATCGACAGCAGGATCGCGGCCTCGCTGCCTGGCCACGGCGCCAGCCACAGGTCGGCGTGCGACGCGGTGTTCGACATCCGCGGGTCGATCACCACGAGCTTGGCCCCGGCCAGCTTGCCCTCCATGATCCGCTGCGCGTGCGGGTTGAAGTAGTGCCCGGTCTCCAGGTGCGACGACAGCAGGAGGATCACCTTGGCGTTGGCGTGGTCCGGGGAGGGGCGGTCGTAGCCGCCCCACAAACTCTGACCCAGCCGGGCGCCCGCCGAGCAGATGTTGGTGTGGCTGTTGTGCCCGTCGACTCCCCACGCCTGTAGGAACCGCTCGGCGAAGCCGTCCTCGCCGGGACGCCCGACGTGGTACATCACCTCCTCGTGCCGGCCGTCGGCGATGGACGCCCGGATCCGGCCGGCGATGTCGTCCAGCGCCTCGTCCCAACTGACCCGCGCCCACCCGCCGCCGCCCCGTTTGCCGGTGCGCTTCAGCGGATGCAGGATGCGCTCGGGGTCGTTGAGCTGGTTGACCGTCGCCGGGCCCTTGGCGCAGTTGCGGCCCCGCGAACCCGGGTGCGCCGGGTTGCCCTCCAGCTTCTTGATCGACAGATCTTCTTTGTCGACATAGGCCAGCAGCCCGCACGCCGACTCGCAGTTGAAGCAGGTGGTCGGCACCAACATGTAGTGGTGCGCCACCTTGCGCGGGTGCGCCTTGGCGTCGTACTCGACGTGATCATCCCACCGTTCGGGTGGCGGGTAGTTGCGCAGGTGCTCATGACTGCGCGCCCCCGGCAGCAGTTCCGTCATCGGATCTCCTAGGACAGCGGGACGTCTTGGCCGGCGCGGACGAACACGCTTTCGTAGGCCAGCATCGCGACCTGAACGAGCAGCGCGCCGGCTGCTGCGACGACCACCGGGCCGGCCCAGCCGATCGCGGCGAGTACCACGCCGAGCCCGGCGACCGCGATCCCGCCGCCCCAGAACGTCGCGGCGTACCGGCCGTAGAGCGCCAGATGCGCCGCCGCGGCCGCGTTCGCACTCGGGTGCCGCCCGCAGTACTCGAACAGCACCATCACGATGTGCACCACGGTGGCCAAGGTCAGCGCACCCACCAGCAGGGTGCGGGCCGGACCGCCCAGACCGGACACGGCAGCGGCGATCACCAGCGCCCCACCGCCGACCATCACGGCCTGCACGATCAGGTGCCAGAACAGCAGCGGTGACTGCCACAGGTCTCGGCCCTCGGCCTGGCCGAAAAGGAACGCGGTGTAGCCGGTGGTCAGCACCGCCGCCGGTAAGGTCGGCACCGCCAGACCGAACAGGATCGACCCGGTGGTCGCCGCGGACAGCACCCCGACCGCGCCGAGGATGCCGACCAGCAGCCACAGGGCGAAAAACCCCGCACCGGCGCTCAGCGCGACCGACCCCCAGAACAGCCACGACCGCGGGTTGGGCTTGGCGAAGATGAACCAGAACCGCTCCGGACGCTTCAGATCCCAGACCAGCAGCGCCCCGGTGATCCCGACCCCGGCCACCCCGATCGCCGGTGCGACCACCTCGCCCAGCGCGCCCAGTTCGATCCCGAGCAACCGGGCCAGCGCCGCCAGCAGCATCGCACCGGCGGCCACCGCCTTGGTCCACAGGTAGGTGGTGACCCGCCAGCCCCACGGCCGGGGATGGGCGGTGTTCAGCGTGGTCCGGGCGTGGGTGATCGGGTCCCCGGTGATCGGATCACTGCGCAGGTCGCTCGACACCTGACGGCGGTGCCCATCGGGCCGGGAGAACAGGTAGGAGTCACCCACCGGCGCCGCCAACGGGTCGAGCACCGCCCGGTCGGCGCCGAGGTAGAACACGTTGGGCCCGGTGTTCTGCTCCGGTGCCCGCACCGACACCGGGTTGGTGGTGATCAGCTTCGAGATACCGCTAGTCGGGTCCTCCAGGTCGCCCACCCAGATCGAGTGGGTCGGGCAGACCACCACGCAGGCGGGTTCGATGTTCTCGTCGATGCGATGCGCGCAGAAGTTGCACTTGGCCGCGGTGTGGGTGTCCTCGTCGATGTAGATCGCGTCGTAGGGGCAGCCCTGCATGCAGCTCTTGCAGCCGATGCAGCGGTCCCGGTCAAAGTCGACGATCCCGTCGTCGCGGGTGAACAGCGCCTTGGTCGGGCAGATCTTCACGCACGGCGCGTCGGTGCAGTGGTTGCACCGCATCACCCCGAAGTCCCGGGTCGAGTTCGGGAACTCACCGGAGTCGACGTACTTCACCCAGGTCCGGAACTGCCCCACCGGGATTTCATGCTCGGTCTTGCACGCCACCGTGCAGGCGTGGCAGCCGATGCAGGTGCGCTGGTCGATGGCGAAGCCGTAGCGCATGAGCCGACGCTACTTCGGGTCCGGACAATCGGACAGGCATACTCAGACCTTGACGGCCCAAAGCCGCTCTTTGCGCCCGGCACCCGTGTCGCCTCCTATCCTGCGGATGCGCGGAGGATGCGCCAGTGACTGGAGAGGCGCAGCGATGAGCACCGATCAGGACGTCGAGGAGGAGTTCGAGCCGGACTACCGCTTCACCCTGGCCAACGAGCGGACCTTCCTGGCCTGGCTACGGACGGCGCTGGCGCTGCTGGCCGCTGCCGTGGCGGTGGTGCAGCTGGTCCCGGAGTTCGCAATCCCCGGCGCCCGGCACGTCGTCGGTGGCCTGCTCGCCGCGCTGGCGGTGATCACGGCGGGCGCCGGGTTGCGCCGCTGGGAGCAGGTTGACCGCGCCATCCGCCGGGGCCTGCCGCTACCCCGCCACCGCATCCCCCGGTTGCTCGCCGGTGGCCTGATCCTCATCGCGCTACTCGGCGTGGTCCTGGTGGTCAGCAAGGCGGTCACCAGGTGAGTACGCCCCAGGCGCGGCGCGCGCGCGACGACGGCCTGCAACCCGAGCGGACCGCGCTGTCGTGGAGCCGCACGTCCTTCGGGGTGCTCGGCAACGGCGCCCTGCTACTGGTGCGCGACCTCGACCAATACACCGGGCCGCTCCGACTGCTTCCGGCCGGGTTGGCTGTCGTGATCGCGGGGGCCACCTACCTCGTCGGTCTGCGACGTCAACGCGTGCTGCGCAGGCGACCGCTGCCGGCCCAGCTCGTCCCCCGCCGGCAAGTCCGTCTGATCGGCGTCGCGGTGCTGGTCCTCATCGTGGTGACCGCGCTGGCGCTGCCGGTCTGAGAACACCTCACCCGGCGCGAGCTCAGCGCAGCGGACGCGTCGGGCTGGTCGGTGCCTCCCGGCTGCGCAGCGTGGCCACCGCGAGGACGTCGCGCAGCACTCCGGTCAGGCCCTGACCGGCCGGCCACACCGCCCGCAGCGTCCGGGTCAGGTCCACCCCGGCGACCTGCAGGGCGATCAGCCGCCTGTCGGCCACCTCTGACGCGACGGTCAACGAGCTCAGCACGGCCGGACCCACGCCGGCTTGCACCGCCGCCTTGATCGCCGTCGTCGAGGACAGCTCGACCAGCGGGGCCGCGAGGTCCCCGAGCCCGGCGAGGACCGTCTCCAGGGCATAGCGGGTGCCCGATCCGGGCTCGCGGGCGACCAGCGGCGTCGCGGCCAGCTCCGCGGCGTCGACCGGCCCGCGCCGTCGCGCCCAGCGATGTCGGGGGGTCACCACAAGTACCAGCTGGTCGCGACCGACGACCCGGCACGCCAGCCCGTCGGGCAGCGCGGGTCCTTCCACGAAGCCGATGTCAACACCGCCGGCGAGCACCAGCCGGGCGACGTCGTCGGAGTTGGCCACCCGCAACGCCACAGTGGTCTGCGGGCGGCGCGCCCGCAGGTCGATCAGCCAGGTGGGCACCAGGTACTCGGCGACGGTCAAACTGGCCGCGATCCGCAGCCGACCCTCGCGCTGGGTCCGCAGCGCGGTGACGTCGGCGTCCAGGGCGGCGGCCGCGGTGACCACGGGCTGGGCCCAGTCCGCGACCATCGCGCCGTCGCGGGTCAGCCGGGACCCGGCGGCCGACCGCTCGATCAGCGACAACCCGAGCAGCCTCTCCAGATGCCGGATCCGGGACCCGGCCGCCGGCTGGGAGATGCCGTGCCGGCGGGCCGCCCGGCCCAGGCTGCCCAGCCGGGCCACGGACAGCAGCAGGTCTAGCGCGCCGATCTCCGGGGCCCGCGGTGAGAGCGGCCCGGGCCCGAGGTCCCCATCGTTGGATTCCAACGACGGCCTCAGCTGGTCCTGCGGCACCGGCCGACCAGTGGCAAGAACCGCCCGACCCGGGCCGCGTAGTCGTGGTAGGCCCGGTTGTGCAGCCGCTCCAGGTGCGGTTCCTCGACAAGCCGGGTCTGGATCTGCAGCGCGAGCAGGCCAACGAGCGCTGCACCGACGGCGAGCGCAGTAGGCACCAGCAAGGCAATCGCCACCCCGTTGGCGAGCAGGCTGGTGTAGGTGGGATTGCGGACCAGCCGGAACGGGCCGTGCACGACCAGCGGCGCTGTGGACCCCGGGTCGATCCCGGTCCGCCAATCGCAGCCCATCGTGTTCTGGGCGAGGACGGCGAGGACCAGGCCGCTGAGGAACAGCACCCCGCTCAGCGCTAGCACTGCCGGCGCCGGATCCATCCCCAGCGGGCGGACCTCGGCCAGTGCCGGCGCGGGATTGGCCAGCTTGAGGCCGCAAGCGGTGAGGAACAGCGGCTTGGGTCGAACAGCGGCCCAGCGCAGCGCCACGTCCAAGGCGAAGGCACCGAGACAGACCACCACACGCACCAGCACGTATACGGTTGCCTCAGCATCACCAAACCCCGGCACCGGACGCGCCCAGTACGCCGGCCCGTCGACCGCCGGGCCGGATCGGGTAGCGACGTCCGCGCGCCACGCCACCAGCCGTGGACACCGGACACAACCGACGATCCGTGCCTGCACGGCCGCCAGTGCATCGTCCGAGCAGGCGACTACCGCCGCACCCTGCTCCACAACACCACCCTAGTGCAGCGCCGCGTTGATCCTTCGGGGTTGATCCATACGTCGGTTAGTGCGGCCGACAGCACAGCCAAGCCCTCGGCTGGACCTACGACGCCAAGCTCATGATTCCCTGATGAACTGATGCGGCGTTGTACCAGCGACTACAGTCGCATCCCTGTGATGTCGAGGTGTTGTCGCCGGTCATCACCTCATCGATTGCGGGCTCGGTGACATACCCAGCTGGCCGGCTCTCTCACCAAGATCACCCTGCCGGCCACCGATTCGCCACCTCGACGACCCCATCGCCTGGCTCATCGATCAACCCCGCAGGACTTATGCGGCGCTGCACTAGGGGATTACGCGGTCGGTGTGCAGCGGTACGCCCGAGACGTCGCTAGACGTCGCGAGCCACCGCGGCCGGCTTTGCGAGGTGGTCGACGAGGCGGGCCAGCGCGGGTAGAGCGGCCCGTACTGTCGTCTGGTCGGCGGCGGGGAGCTGGTCGAGGGCGTTGCCGATGCGCTGCTGGTGGGCCTGCTCCCAGTCAGCGAGCTTGGTGCTGCCTGCTTCGGTGAGGGTGACCACCGCGACGCGCCGGTCGCCGGGGTCCGGTGCCCGCGCGGCGAGCCCGGCCTCGACGAGGATCTGGACCAGCCCGCTGACCGTGTTGGGAGCCAATCGCAGCAGGTTCGCAAGCCGGCCGATTCGGGCCGGTTGGTGGTCGTTCAGCGCGAGCAGCAGCTCGACCTGCGCCATCGGCAGGGATTCCCAGGGGTAGTCGGTGCGGACGCTGGTGCGCAGCGTCCGCCGCAGCCGCGTCACGACTTCGGTGAGGGCCCGCGCTTCGGATGACACTGCCCGATCCGATGACACGGTTCGATCCGATGCTCGGGCTGCCACAGTGGGGAGCATAGGCCTACTCTCTCGGTCTGCGACTATGTCGGTAACCGATACAGTTCGGATCGACGCGAGAGGGGAGCGATGATGCTGGCGTACCTGCCCAGCCCTCCGCGCGGGGTCTGGTACCTGGGTCCGATTCCGATCCGGGCATATGCGCTGTGCATCATCGCCGGGATCCTGGTGGCTCTGTGGTGGACCCAGCGGCGGTGGGTGGCCCGCGGCGGCGCGGCCGATGACGTGCTGGACGTGGCAACGTGGGCGGTGCCCTTCGGGATCGTCGGCGCCCGGCTCTACCACGTGATCACCGATCCGGAGCTCTACTTCGGGCCGGCCGCGATCCCATCCGGGCGCTGTACATCTGGGACGGCGGCCTGGGCATCTGGGGTGCGGTCGCCCTCGGCGCGGTGGGCGCGTGGATCGGGTGCCGCCGGCGGGGTATCCGGCTGGCTGATTTCGCCGACGCGATGGCCCCGGGCCTGGTCGTGGCCCAAGCCATCGGCCGGTGGGGCAACTACTTCAACCAGGAGCTGTACGGCGAACCCAGCACCCTGCCCTGGGCCATGCAGATCGACCCGCGCACCGGCCACCCGGCACCCCCGACATCGAGATGTACCAGCCGACGTTCCTGTACGAGTCGCTGTGGGACATCGGGGTGGCGGTGCTGCTGGTGTGGGCCGGAACGCCGGTTGGGGCTGCACAACGGGCGGCTGTTCGCGCTCTACGTCGCCGCCTACACCGCCGGTCGCGGCTGGATCGAGGCACTGCGCATCGACCACGCCAACCACTTCCTCGGGCTGCGGCTCAACGACTGGACCAGCCTAGTGGTGTTCCTCGCCACGATCGCGTTCCTGCTACTGCGCCGCCCGCGCCGGCAGCAGCCCCATCCGGCCACCGCCGCGAGCCAGTGATCTCCACATGGCGAAGCGCAACCGCGACCGACCGACCGAGCGCCTGCGGGTGCCCCCGCGCTGATCCGTCGCCGGCTCGGATCGGGCGGGGCGCCACCGAGCAGCCCAACGCCACCGGTGACGGTGAGGTGGCCGGAAAGAACACGGCTACTCACCAATGATCCCGGCAACCCGCTTCGCCTGGTATATGCGCCGGCCTATCGACCCAAAGGTCTGGCTGAGGACCGATCCTGCGATGGCAACGCCGCCTCGCACGTTGACACTGACTGGAGTAGCTGCGCAGGGAGGCGGGATGAGCTGAATCGAGCGTGACCGGATGAAGCGGTGGCGTGCGTTGCTCAGCAGTGAACATGACGCCGAGCAGTTGTACTCCCGGCTCGCCGACGCCGAGACCGGCGAGCGACGCAAGATCTTCGAGGAGCTGGCGAGCATCGAACGCCGTCACGCGGCCCACTGGGAGGGCAAGATTCGCGCGGCCGGGGTCGAGGTGCCACCTCCCAGCCGGCCCAGTGTGCGCACGATACTGCTCAGTGCCGCTGCCCGCCGGCTGTCCACCAGCGCGGTGCTGCCCCTGATCGAACGTGGTGAACGCGCCGACGCGGGAATCTACGACGACGAGCCCGATGCCGCGCCCGGTATGGCTTCCGATGAACGGGGCCACGCCCGCACCATCGGCAAGCTCATCGACGGCGCACGACCCAGCCCGCAGCAGCTGATCGCCCGCCGGGAGCGCTGGCACCGCGGCGACCGCTCCGGCAGCCTGCGGGCTGCTGTCTTCGGCGTCAGCGACGGGCTGGTGTCCAACACCGCGCTGGTGATGGGTTTTGCGGGCTCGGGAGCCTCCCGCACCACGATCTTGCTCGCCGGTGTCGCCGGCCTGCTCGACGAGAGATGTACCAGCGCGAGATCTCGCTAGAGGCGACGGAACTGGCGGAGAAGCCGGAAGAAGAACACGCCGAGCTGGTGCTGCTCTACCGCGCCAAAGGGCTTGACCGGGCCGACGCCGAACGGCTCGCCGACCGCATCATGGCCAACCCGCAAGCCGCGTTGGATACCCTCGCCCGCGAAGAACTCGGCCTGGATCCCGACCAGCTAGGCTCACCCTGGTCCGCGGCGCTGTCCAGCCTGCTCGCCTTCGCCGCCGGCGCATTCGTCGTCGTGCTGCCCTACCTGATCGGCGGTGGCCCAGCGGCCCTGCTCGCCGCAATCGGGCTCGTGGTGCTCACGCTATCCGGTGTGGGCGCCGGCCTGGGGCTCCTCAACGGCCGCTCGGCGCTGCGCTCCGGCCTTCGTCAGGTTCTCGCCGGCGGCCTCGCTGCTGCCGTCACCTTCGGCGTAGGACACCTCATCGGCAGTGCCCTGTCCTGACCCAGGTCTCGACCATGCCGATGCCTCAGCGTAGGCCGCTACTGCAGGCCTGGGCCGTCGTCGCGCCGCAGGCGCGGGCGCTGCTGGAGCTGTTCCTTGACGCCCCCGCAGTCGTGGTCGAGGACCTCGTGACCGCGGAACCTGGCCCCGCTGCGGTCGATTGATCCGGACGTGGACATCGAGGAGTTGCCCACACCGCAGGGCCTCGGGCGCAGAAAGCGCTTACCCGGTGTTCAGGCCGGACTTTTCCGCCGCTGCGTACTCCTGGTTGATGTGCATGACGTCACGGTCTGCGCGGTGCAGGATGCTCGCCGCGATGGAGGCCCGGTACCCGGACCCGCAGTGCACCCACACCCGGCCGGGCGGGACGTCGTCGAGGCGCTCGCGAAGCTCGTGTAGCGGAATGTGCACGGCGCCTTCGATGTGGCCGCTAGCCCATTCGTCGTCGCGGCGGGTGTCGAGCAGCACGTCCAGTTCGTTGGCCTGCCGGGCGGTGACCACGTCGGACCATCCCACGACGGGGTAGGAGACGATCGGCAGCCCGTCGCCGAGAACCGTGATGTCCTGGCCGATCGCCACGTCCGGGTGGTCGATGCCGATCCTGGACAGGTCACGCACCGCCGCAGCCACCTGTTCCTCGGAGCCGATCAGGGTGATCGGGTCACCCCAGGGCAACGCCCAGCCGAGGAAGGTGGTGAACATCGGCCCGTGCTCGAAGTTCAGCGTGCCGGCGAGGTGCCGCCCGGCGAACGCGACGCGGTTGCGCAGGTCGACGACCCACCCACCGTCGGCGACCCGGCGCCGCAGCTCGGCGGGGTTGACCAGAGCGGGCACGGTCAGCTCGACCGGGTCGACGCCCTTGCGGTTGAGCGCTCCCATGTGCGCGTAGTAGGACGGGTAACCGGTCAGCCCGGCGAGGAGCTCTTCGACGAAGTGCGCCTCGTCGGGATCGGTCAACGCGTGGTTGAGCTCCCGCTGCTCGCCGATCGTCGAGGAGTCCTGCCCGGTCGCCGGGCCTGACGAGCAGAAGCTGCCGAAACCGTGGGTGGGGTGCAGGGTCGCCGGGTCACCGGCCGCGTCGGCCAGCGAGCGGGCGGAATGGTATTGGGCGTGGGTCAGCTCCGTGGTGATGGCGGGGTCAACCAGGTCGGTGCGGCCGACCGAGCCGAACAGCAGGTTCCCACCGGAGAACACCGCCCGCTGCCCGTCGTGCGTGACCAGGTAGGCCAGGTGATTCTCGGTGTGTCCCGGGGTGGCGACCGCGCGGACGGTCAGCTCGCCCACCGCGAACTCGTCACAGTCGGACACCGGGTGACGCGAAAAACTGACCTCGTCGGCCGCGTTGACCACGTAGGCTGCTTCATGGCGCCGCGAGAGATCCAGCCCACCGCTGACGTAGTCGTTATGGATGTGGGTCTCAGCGACATGCGTTAGCCGCACTCCGGCCTCGACGAGGGCTTGTTCGACCCGGTCGATGTCACGTTGCGGGTCGATGACCAGCGCCACTGTGCCGTCATGCACCAGGTAACTGCGGTCGCCCAGGGACTTCGTCTCGATCGTCAGGATGTGCATGTGCGCAGCCTTCCGTTGGTAAGCCTTCTAGTACGTACATTAGGACAGGAGTGGGCCGGTAGCGAATCAGGAACGGTCCATTGAGTGTATGGTTGTCCGGACACCGACACAGCGGAGTTGAGGAGCGCCCCGGATGCCGAGTCGCGACCGGGTTCAGGCGGTGGATCGCACCAGTGCGCTGCCGCTGTGGGCCCAGCTGCAGGAGGACCTGCGCAGGCGGCTGGGGACCGGGGCGTTCGCCGAGCACTTTCCCACTGAGCTGGAGCTGGTCGAGCAGTACACGGTGTCCCGGCATACCGTGCGGGAGGCGCTACGCCGGCTGCGTGATTCCGGGGTGCTCGACTCCGCCCGCGGCCGGGGCACCTGGATCGCGCAGCACCCCATCGAGCAGCCGCTAGGCAGCCTGTACAGCCTGTTCCAGGAGGTCGAGAAAAGGGGCGTGCGCCAGCGCAGCGACGTGCTCGCGCTGCGCGCCGAACGCAACGCCGACGCGGCCGAAAAGCTAGGACTGCCCGACAATGCCGAGCTCGTCTACCTGGAGCGGCTGCGGTGGGCGGATGAGGAGCCGCTGGCCCACGATCGGATCTGGTTACCCGCAGACCTCGCCGCACCGCTGCTCGACGCCGACTTCACCCGCGGCGGGCTCTACGATGAGCTCGCCTCCCGGTGCGGGGTGCGCCTGACCGGCGGCCGAGAACGGATCACCGCGGTGGTGCCGAACAAGGCCATCCGGTCCCTGCTGGCCACGCCCCGCGCGGTGGCCTGCCTGGTCATCGAACGCACCGGCTGCCTGCACCGCCGTGCCGTCGAATGGCGGACGGCCACCGTGCGCGGTGATCGGTTCGCGGTTCTTTCCGACTGGGGCCCGCAAGGTAACACCCTGGGGGCCGACAGCCGCTCGCCGACCTCCGGGTCCCGCGAGTAGCCACAGCGGGGTGCCTGCAGCCGGTCGAACTCTTCAGGTCGGCCCCGGTCCCGTGTATAGTCCGTTTGTACGGACAATTATGCCGGCGGAACCGAGGACTTCACTATGATCCTGGACCAGTTCTACCTGGGGTGCCTGTCCCAGGCGTCTTACCTGGTCGCCGACGAGATATCGCGCCGCGCAGTAGTGGTCGATCCGCGGCGCGACGTCAGCGAGTACCTCGGCGCGGCGCAGCAGCGCGGCCTGTCCATCGAGCTTGTCGTCCTCACCCATGTCCACGCCGACTTCGTTCCCGGGCACACCGAGCTGGCCGTCCAGACCGGCGCGCAGATCGCGATGAGCCAGACCGCGCCGGTGGACTTCCCGATCCGCCGGCTGTCCGACGGGGAGCGGATCCACCTCGGCGACCCGGACACCGGGGTGATGATCGAGGTACTGGCGACCCCCGGGCACACCCCGGAGTCGATCACGTTGGCGGTCTACGAGCACGGGAGAGATCAGGTGCCGGCCGCGGTGCTCACCGGTGACACCCTGTTCCTCGGCGACGTCGGCCGCCCGGACCTGCTGGGGGCGGCCGGACGCACCGCGGCGGACATGGCCCGTGAGCTGTACCGCTCACTGCGAACCAAGATCCTTCCGTTGCCCGATGCGGTGCTCGTCTACCCTGGCCACGGCGCAGGCAGCGCGTGCGGCAAGGCGCTATCGGCTGAGACGGTGTCCACCCTGGGAGTGCAGCGCAAAGTGAACTACGCACTCGCGCCGATGACCGAGGACGCCTTCGTCGCGGCCGTCACCGAGGGCCTGCCCGAGCCACCGGCCTATTTCACCCAGGAGGTGGCCCTCAACCGCGCCGGGCACGACGCCTTCGATCCGGCGGCCACCGTCGCGGACATCCCCGCCGCGCAGGCCGTGGCCCGCCAGCAGGCCGGCGATCTGCTCCTCGACGTTCGCGACGACCAAGCGTTCGCGGCCGGACACCTGCGTGGCGCGGTCAATGTGGGGCTGTCCGGACGCTTCGCCGAGTACGCGGCCGCCGTGCATGCCCCCGACCAGCCGGTCATCATCGTTGGGAACCCGGCGGAGGTTGCCGAAGCGCGGCTGCGGTTGGCCCGCGTCGGCGTCGATACGGTCACCGGCACCGTCACCGACCTCGACGCTTTAGTCCACCAACCCGAGCTGACCCAGGCCCAGAGCCGGCTCACCGCTCGCCAGGCCGCCCAGCGCATCGCCACCGTGCCCGATCTGCAGGTGGTCGATGTCCGAGGACCCGGCGAGTTCGCCGGGGGTAGCCTGCCCGGCGCGGTCAACCTGCCCCTGCCCCGGCTGCGGGAGCTGACGCCCACCCTGGACCCGCAACGGCCGGTTCTCGTGCACTGCGCCGGCGGCTACCGCTCCATCGCGGCGGCCAGCATGTTGCGCGCCCACGGCTTCGACGACGTCTCCGACCTCATCGGCGGCTGGCACGCCTGGCAAACCGAGCGCGACGGGGTGACCACCGGCTGAGCGTCGAGATTCGTTGCGAGCTGCGGGTATGTCACCCGGCAACAGGCGCGTCGTACACCGCGCTTCCGGCCGCCCGGAACGGGTCAGGCAGTCTGGTCAGCACGGAGTAGGCCTCCAGCGCCGCGTGCACCGGGCCGCTGGCGTATCCCAAGAGCTTGCTTTTGTGTCGGCCGAGACTGTCAGACCTGTCTTGTAGCGTTCGGGTTGTGATGGTGCGGCAGTCGATTCCCGAGGGCCTGGCTGAGATGGTGCCGGGCCCTGCATTGGGTGCGCTGCTGGCCGGAATCGCCATTCATGCAGTGACCGGTGCGGATGCGGTAGAGGTATTGCGGGCCCGGGCCCGGCAGTTATCTCATGAGCAGGCTCGATTGCTAGCCACCATGGTGGAAATCGGATTGTGTGACCCGGACGCCGGTCCTGGCGAGGTGGCCCGGTTGGCGGAGTCGCCACCGTATGCCGCCGATGAGATCCGGGCCGCGCTGGCCTGGACCCGCCGCGCCGCTGAGCGCGAACACGACTTCGCCGAAACCCTGATACTGCGGATGCCCGCGGTGTTCACCGCGCTGGACACCGGCCGGATCTGCCGGAGCAAGGCGTGGGTGTTCGCGGACCTGTGCGCTGGGCTGACCCCGGAGCAGACCACGGTGGTGTGCGCGCGGCTGGTGCCCCAGGCCAGCAGACTCACCACGGGTGAGCTCGCGGCCCGGATCAAAAGACTAGCCATCGCGTTGGACCCGCAGTGGGCTGCGCGCCGGTATTCCACCGCGGTGCGGGAGCGCAACGTGATCGGATACCTCAACGACGACGGCACCGCCACCATCACCGGATCGGCGTTGCCGGTGGAGCAGGCCGCCGCGGCGTGCGCGCACGTCGAGGAACTCGCCCGGGCAGCCAAAAGCGCTGGGTATCCCGGCCGGATCGGTCCGCTACGAGCTGATCTTTACCTCGGTCTGCTCGACGGCCGCTGGCAACACCGCACCCGTGACCAGATCATCACCGACCTGCTGTCCCGCGCCACGAGCGAGGACGACGACGCTGACCTAGACAACTTCGACGATCCGATTGGGTCGCCGGTCGGCGGCGATGACTCGGCCGGGGACAGTGCCGAGACCACCACGTCGGACGTCGATTGTTCAGACGGCCACGGTGGCGTTGAGGGGAACTGCGCGACAACCTCACCCGATGAGGTACCCACCGCGAGCGGCGCCGCGCCAGCACCGCCGGCGCGGCGGGTGGGGGTGGAGCTGCGGGTGGCGCTGTCGACGCTGCTTGGCCGCGACCGGTATCCCGGTGAGATCGCCGGGTGGGGCCCAGTCACCGCCGAGGTCGCCGGCACCGTGGTGATCGCCCAACGCGCCGCCCAATGGCGCTTTGCCATCACCGACCCGGCCGGGCAACTGCTGCTGGCGGGGATCACCCGCCGCCGACCTCACAGCGCGGCGGCCTCCGGTGAGTTGCCGCCGTGCCGGGGTGGGATCGTCGAACTGCAGCTACCCGCCACCCTGCTCACCGAACTCGCCGCGGACCCCGACGCCTGCGGTCAGTGGACCGCGGTGGTGGCCGACCTGTCCGCCCAATACACCCGCCACACCCAGGGTCACGGAAGTGAACCGACCGCGCACAAGCCGGCCGCGCGGTTCGCCGGGGCAGCGCTACGCCGCCACGTCGAAATCCGGGACCGATCGTGTGTCTACCCCGGATGCCGCGCCACCGCCCACAGCGCCGACCTCGACCACACCGTCGACCACGACCACGGCGGACCCACCACCGGCGCGAACTCCGGACCGCTATGCCGCCACGATCACCGCCTGAAATACCCCGGCCGATGGCGGCTGCACCAACCCATCCCTGGGCACTTCACCTGGACCAGCCCACTCGGCCGGACCTACCACACCCAGCCACCACCGATCATCAACGACCTCCCCGAACCTCGACCCAGGCCCGACGATCCTGACCGCTGGCCATTCGCCAGAGCCAACGACGACAGCCCCATCCTGGACCGACCACCACCCCAACGAGACTCACCACCCCCCGCAACGCCATCAGACCCCGACGAGCCGCCACCCTTTTGAGGTGCACGGTGGCCCCGCCGGTCGGTCACCGCCACTACACCGCTGCCGCGCTCGACCAGACGCATCGGCGTCGACCGTGACACCGAGCTTTCAGCCGGTCCCCGATGGCTTGCCGGCGGTAGGCCGCTGCTGAAACAGCCAAAACAGCCACGCCAGCGAGGGCACCAGTAGCACCGCACCCACCACGATGCTGATCAGCATGGCCTGCAAGGTCGGCTGGGCGGCGGCCGCGTCGTCGATGCTCAGCGTGGGCACGAGCAGCAGCAGGAACTGGGCCAGCGCCCAGGCCCACAGCATGGCGGTGACGGCCAGCGCCGCGGTGATCCGCACCAGGTCACCGTGTTCCTCGCAGCCGGGCTGCCGGTGATCAGTGTGGACACCAAGAAGAAGGAGAACGTCGGGGTTTATAAAAGCGGCGGCCGGGAGTACCAGCGCAAGGGCGCGCCGGTGGCGACCAACACCGTTGCGTGATGTTGCTCAACTCAGCTGGTGGGTTCCCGATAAGAGATCAACGATGGCCTTATCGATCAGATTCCTTGCCTCTCGGCCTAGACTGCTGATTGTTGATGCCTGAGGAACTTCCTCTCAAATACCGCTATGTAGTCAGTCACAGGTTCGGAGATAACTCGCACACGCCTAAACACTTTTCCAACCGAGGTCGCATCCCGAACGAGTGTCATCCAAGGCCGCCTCTCTTTAGCCTCAATATCGTGATCTCTGTATCCCCTCTCAAGGAACCTCGCCAGCCGCTCTCCCTCCTCTTCAACCGGGCTGGGCGGTGAGGTTCTGGATGAACTGATCGACCGAACGTATGCCGAGGTGGCTGACGCCCCTCGCCCCAACATCAGCACTGCTGGATGGGAGCGCAACTGAGCACCGTAGACGCCGGATTGAACGCCGAGCGTTGGCTGCGCTGGCAAGTGCACTGCCAGTACGTAGTGGCTCTCTCGACTCGGATGGGCGGTGGGTCGCGTGATACCTGACATTGCCACCTTGCTGTCCGCGAGTTGGAGAAGCAGCGCGACAGCGGTCGGGTACGCAAGGCCGGACGAGCCTGGACCGTCGAGCAGTGGCTTACACATTGGCTGGACAACATCGCCGCGCACGCCGTGCGGTACAAGACCCTGGTCGGGTACCGGACCGATGTGACCCGCCACCTCGTGCCCGGACTCGGCGTACACCGGATCGACAAACTCGAACCCGAGCACGTCGAGAGGCTTTACGGGCGGATGATCCGATCGGGCCTCGCGGCTGACACGGTGCACCACGCGCACCGGACCTTGCGCGCTTCGCTGAGCGAGGCCGTCAAACGGAAGCACGTCGCCCTGAACGTCGCGATGGTCGCCAAACCGCCCCGACTCGATGACGAGGAGATCCAGCCGCTCACCATCGAAGAGGCTCGGCGGCTACTCGCAGGCGTCAGCACGCAACACAACGCCGCCCGGTGGGCGATCGCGCTCACGCTCGGGTTGCGCCAAGGCGAAGCACTCGGGCTGCGGTGGCCGCTGGTCGACCTCACTACCCGCAAGCTCCGCGTTCGCCATGGCCTACAGCGTCGGGCCTGGCAACACGGCTGCGGCGACCCTCACCAGTGCGGCACGCGCTACCACAAGAGCGCGCCCTGCAAGACCGGCTGCCGACGGCACAAACTCGCCTGTCCAACACCGTGTCCAACTGACTGCACTGGACACGCCCGCTGGTGTCCGCAACGTCAGGGTGGCGGCCTGGTCCTCGACGACGTGAAATCGAAAGCAGGCCGCCGCACGATCGCCCTCCCCGCACCGTTGCTCGACCTGCTCTGCGCCCACCACGAGATACAGACACAGGAGCGAATCACCGCAGGCTCCCTCTGGGAAGACCACGAGTTCGTGTTCACCCAGCCCAACGGGCGCCCGATCGACCCGAAGGCCGACCAACAGGCATGGAAAGACCTACTCGAAGAAGCAGGCGTCAGAGAAGCCCGGCTACACGATGCCAGGCACACCGCCGCGACGATGCTCCTGGTGCTCAACGTCGGGACTCGCGCGGTGATGGACATGATGGGCTGGTCGAGTTCCTCAATGGCCGCTCGCTACCAGCACGTCACCAACGACCTCCGGCACGACATCGCCAACAGCCTTGGAGGGCTCTTCTGGGGCACAACTGAGACGAACGGAGTTGGACAAGATGTTGGACACGGGCGTTTGGGCTGATCAAAGCTGGTGGCCAGGGGCGGGGTCGAACCGCCGACCTTCCGATTTTCAGGCGTTGGGATGATAGTTCATCGAGTACCGTTAATGTCCGCGATCTGCGCCAATACATAGATCTGAACACAGATGAACGCAGGCGAACGTAGACGGATGAGACCAAAGATGAGACCATCAGGGCTCCGCTCATGGTGCTAGGACACCCATAACGGAACCGAGCACAAACGGACGGGTCCTACTCAAACGATCAACAGCCCACTGCGATACCGATGCCCTTGGATGCTGGTAGTCCTGCGGTGTTCCGCCGGCATTGAACCCGACCGGGTGGCAGCCTTCGACGGGACGACCGAGAACTGCTCGCGGGCCTTCCCGGCTTCCATGGCGACGCAGCAGCACCACAAACGGGCCAGACTCTATCGAGCTCGATTTTCTCGTCACCACCGCTCAACATAAGGTACCACGCTAATGTAAATAGCCTTTGCGCTAGTCGCCAGATGGCGATCAATTTACCTGGGTAGCTGCGGGGCTGGCGAGAGGCGATGCACGTGCATATGCAGCAGCAAAGTATCGTTCCACATTTTCCGTTGACAGGCACTTGACGGTAGGTTAGTCTCTCCCGCCCATACCCAGAAGGAGACACACCAGTCGCGCACGGGCGGAAACACCGGCTGTGACGCTGGTGGACTAATTCAATGAGCTATTCCGAATCGGCTGAACAAACAGCCGCTGTTGTCGCTGCGCTGGCTCAACTCGGCGTGCGCCCTGGAGAACGGGTGCTGATCACACTGCCCGACGGTCCCGGCTTCGCCGAGGCATTCGCCGGCACAATTAAGCACCAAGCGGTGCCCCTTCCGGTCAATCCGCGGCTTCCCGCCCACGACATCGCCGCAACGGCCGCCAATGCAGGCGCTCGACTACTGCTGGCCTCGGCGGATCAAATTCAAACGCTCACTGATTTGGGAACCGAGCCGCCGATCCTGATCGACGGGCCACAAGGGCCATGGGCGTCCGCTCTGCGATTGCTGCGCTCATTAAGTGACGAGTCCACCCGCAAGCAGGTGGTGCTGCTACCACACGCCCTGATCACGCCCACGGACACCCCACCCCACAACCGCCCCGCCACGGAAATCCCACCGGCATGATCGAGACAGTTTCGTGTGACAGTATCCAACCCCCCCGAGAGGCAACAACGCAGCGCAAACACCGGGACAAACATCTACGTCATTCGGCGGGCCGCGAACTGGGTGAGCCCAGCGCTGAGGCCTCCGGGTGATTACCTTCATCCCGGCCGGGTGGTTATCGAGCTGGCCCGCTGCCGCGTCCGCTGAGACGATCCACAGACGGCCCCGACTCTGGATCTTGAACGCAGAACCGGTGCGTGCGCCGAGTGGCGTTGCCCGGGGCTGTCGTGGCTGTGGCAACTCGGCCCTGCTTCTGCCGGACGCGCCCCCTGGCATGCGGCTGATTGCGCTTGGAGGTAACCATGACCCAAGCGCGGGACGACCAACACCACGAAAGTTAGCGATCGCTGCCGACGGCGCCGAAGACGAGCGCATCAACGATCCACTCACGCAACCTGACGTAGAAGCCCCGCGAGCTTCCTTCGCATCCCAGCCGTCCGCTAATCAGCCACAGCGGCGAGTTCCTGGCGAGTTCCCATAGCCGGCTGGTCACTTGAGCTCTCCGGTGATCCTGGTCCCGGAACGGTCAACACGGACGAACTCTGATTGATCGCCGGATGACCAGTGCGTGACAACGAAGCGACGAAACGATGTATCGGGTTTAAGCCGCGCTTGCGCCGGGTAAGGCCACAAAGTTCCGCCGATACGGAACGCACAGGCTGTATCAGACTTCGTTGCGGAAGAGGCGAGTGCAGGTGGATGACATGACCCTGGATCTAGAGTTCACCGTCTTGCTTCCAGGCGGCGGCGTGTTCCGCTTCGCGGGGCCGTTCCCAGTGTCCTGTAGGCAGTGGGAGCACATCCGAGCAGTCATGGACGCGATGGCTCCAGGATTGATCACGGAACTCCCGTCCGAGCCATCCGGTTGTGAACGCTTCGAAACCGCTATCCCGGTGTCCGCGGCACCTGGCAGATAAGGCCTGTTTGGCATCACCTCGACCACGGCGAACAGACTCTTGATCGACTTCGGCTGGGTACTGAGGCCATCGCGTACTCATGGCAACGGTGATCGCCCCGGCCGAATCCGAACTTGGAACACACGGTTTAGAGATGGTTGGTCAGTAACAGACTGTGGATAGCGTTTGACGTGCTGTTTTGGCTTGATCTCGACGGTCGGACTCGCAGCTATTTCGCAGTGGCTTCGCGCTCGCCAGCAAGAAGGATCGACGGGGAGTCCGGATGCACCATACGACCCGACTGCTGCATGGAACGGGGACCCAAACGAACGCGTCCGTGCTCCTGTCCGTTCCCTCGTCCTGGCCGCCTTGCACGTCGCGGCGAAGGTGTCAATGGTGGCGCTTGCGCCATCGCGCAGCGACGCCGTCAGGCGCCGTTGACTCCGACGACGCGACGTGGACGATGTCCGGCCGAGGGAGCGGCGACCCCTAGACCACGCCCATGGTCTCGGCCGTTGCGAACCAGGACCAGTTCGCGGCCGGATCAGCCGCAGGCGGCGGCCGAGTGAATGTTGCCGCCAGACCCGGCTCATCGTCGGGGAGGTGGTGTTTCGCGGGGTGGCCCCGCTGTTGTGGGTCAGCCTCACGGGGTGAGACGTCGGCATTGGCGCGATGAGCTGTGGTCCGCGGTGGTTGGGTGCACGCTGTCACGGAACGGAGCTCGCCGTGGGCGAGGCGGTGTTTCCCGCGGTCTTCTACCTGTTGCGCCTGGGCGTCGCTGGGTGGGATGTCGGCATTGATTCGCTCGCCACGCAACTGGTCATACAGGGGAGTTGGCCTCACGGGCGACACCGTAGGGGCGGGCCGGAGAGGGCGGCATCCACATGGTGTGTACGGAGAGGGGAGACTGTGCAGCGGCGGTGGACACCGTGTGGAGACGGTGTGGACGCTCTGTGGATGGGTGTCATCGGAAGGTACTCGACACCTACGAGAGGTAATCAACCCACGGTTCCGCGTCTGTTCTTGTAGCCACGCTGACCGAAGAACCGACTCATCTGAGTGAACATCGGCACGAATGGTGCCATCCTGGTCGACCGGGCTTGGTTCCACCGGGGTCTCCCCGGTCGGGTATGCCCCTGACGTGCAAGGCCGGCCAAGATCCGGGGCTGGGCCGCCTGGTCGGCGCTGGGAGCCGAAGGTGTTTCAGCTCGCTGACGACCCGGGGTGCTGGAGTACATCGCCGCGCTAGCCGGCGCCGGAGCAGGTGAGCACACTGCACCGATCCGCCGGCCGCGACACGGTGGCCGACACGAGGAGATGGCGCTGGCCGCGTTGGTGGGAGAGGCTCAGGCTGTGGTGGTCGAGCAACAGCTACGTGAGGGGACAAATCCATGAATTACTACCCGCTGTTGATCGCGCTTGGTCTGCTGTTCCTGGCCGCGAGCTTCCTGGTGACGCACCGGACGGGGCGTATCGTCCTGGTCGTCTTGTCCTGTGTGGCGTTCCTCGTGGCTGCGATCCTGACCGTCGTCGGGACTGCCGGGGTGCCGGGCGGCTAAGCGACGTCCACCCTCGCCTGGCCTTCCTCACGGGGAAAGCGCTGCGCTTGATCTGGTCAACCGCATAGGCTGCGGCAGCGCACCTGTTGGGGGCGCAGGCCGTGAGACCGGGACGCGACCGAGCACGGCCCGCCAGGGCCGCGCGCAGTGTCGTGGTTCCGGTCGCACGGCCGGGCGCAGGTCCCTGCTATCGGTGGATACGCGCGCCGCCGCAGGCGGCGCCTTGAACCCGAACACATCGAGAAGCTCTACAGCAAGATGCGCGCCACCGGCCTCGCAGCGGGAACCATCCACCACGTACACCGAACCCTGCGGGCGTCACTGAGCGAGGCCGTGCGGAGGAAGCATGTGTCGATCAATGCGGCGATAACCGCGAAGGCACCACGCGTCGAGGAAGAAGAGATCGAGCCGCTGACCGTCGAGGAGGCCAAACGACTGCTCCTGGCCGCGGCACACCGCCGCAACGGCACCCGCTGGGCGGTCGCGCTCGCCCTCGGCCTGCGACAAGGCGAAACGCTGGGCCTGCAGTGGACACGAGTCGACCTCGCCACCGCCACCGTCCAGGTCCGCCACGCATTGCAACGCCGGACCTGGCAACACGGGTGCAGCGACTCGCACCAGTGTGGCGAGCGGTACCACAAGATGACTCCCTGTAAGACGGGTTGTCGTAGGCATAAGCGCAGCTGCCCACCACCGTGTCCACCGGACTGCACCGGGCATGCCCGGTGGTGCCCGCATCGACAGCAGGGCGGGCTGGTCCTCGATGACGTCAAATCCCGAGCGGGGCGCCGGACTATCGCGCTGCCATCCCGGCTCGTCCGTCTGCTCACCGGGCATCAAGCAGCGCAGCGGCGCGAGCGCGACCTTGCCGGCGACCTGTGGGACGAACGCGAGTTCGTGTTCACCAACCCTGCCGGGCAACCTCTCGACCCCCGAGCCGACAACCGAGAATGGGCAGAGTTACTCAAGGAAGCGGCCGTGAGGGAAGCACGACTGCACGACGCCCGGCACACCGCACCGTGCTGCTTGTCCTAGGGATCAGCCAGCGTGCCGTGATGGGTCTCATGGGCTGGTCCACCAACGCCATGACCACCCGCTACCAGCACCTGACACCGGACCTCCGGCGCGACATCGCGCACCAAGTTGACGGGCTGCTTTGGACAGACAGTTGGACAGATGAGACCAGGGATGAGACCACCCATGCGAAATGATCTAGTTGAGCGGACGTTTCCGCTGGTCAGAGGGGTGGCCAGGGGCGGGGTCGAACCGCCGACCTTCCGATTTTCAGTCGGACGCTCGTACCAACTGAGCTACCTGGCCGTGCGGGCCCAACGCAGCCCGCGATAGACAGAGGCGACCCGACGGGACTCGAACCCGCGACCTCCGCCTTGACAGGGCGGCGTGCTAACCAACTGCGCCACGGGCCAATTTTGCTTGTCCGTGCCCCCAACGGGATTCGAACCCGCGCTGTCGCCTTGAAAGGGCGGAGTCCTAGGCCGCTAGACGATGGGGACTTGGTCGTCCAGACCTGCCCGCAACGGTCGCCCGTTGTGAGCACAGCCAGCATAGGACACCGCCGCAACCGGTTGCACAACGGGTGGTCGGGCAGCCCCTATCCGGGCCGCCCGGCCCCCGATGACGTCACCGACGCACCGGCGGGATGCCGTCTTCGCCGTCGATCAGTCCCAACATGTCCAACAGCATCCGGCAGTCCTCAGCACCGGTAGCCGACCGCGCGACCGCCAGCCGAGCGCGGTCCACCTGCTCGGCTGTGACCCGGTGTGGGTCCTGCCCACGCTGCGCGGGCACCGTTGCCCTGCTGAGTTCCGCGCCGGTTTCCAGACCGAGGTCATAGGTACTCGACAGACGGCTCATTCGCCCCTCCAGAACTTCGCTTGACGTATCCAGGTCCGCACCGCTCGCCGCAACCTATCTACCGTTCATCGACGGCGCAGCCTCCCTCTGGGTGATTGCGGGGGGTTAACCTTCCACGACCGGGCTCAAACCCCCGCCGCTCGACGCGCGTCCAGCGGCCGTTGTCGGCGCATCGCCGCAGCTCACCCCACACCGATGCCACGTCCACGCGCGTCGGCGTCGTGAACTCGGCAGGAACCGACGTTTCTGGCGCCTGGAACGTCGGTACGGTCGAGTTCACCACCATGTGGGCGCAGCGTCCGTGGCTGGGGAGACGTCAGGGGCGCGCGGGTGCGCCGTGGCGGTGCGGGCGGAGCAGCGCGGTGTCAGATCAACTCTGCAGCGGTGCACCCAGTTTGGGGCGGGCTGCGAGCAGAGCGCTGACCGTGGCACACGTCTGCCCGGAGCGGATCAGATCGATCGCTGAGCGCAGGTCGGCGACCGCGTCCGGGGGAATGTCGTCCCACAAATCCACCGCAGCCGCAATCCGGTCTGTGATGGCTACCAGCTCCGACGCTGGGGCGTTGCCCATGATGGCGGCGATCAGAGCATCGGCGTCAGCCAGGAGGCACTGCTGGGTGGTATGGGATGTGCTCACGCGCTCCGACGGTACCCGGCTACCACGCCGCCGGTGAAGCCAGGTGCAACTGTCACTCGGTCGTGACAGGCACCGCCGCCGGGTACTAGCGTTGCGCCGGCCACGCCTCCTCGGGGCGGCGAACCCTGGCGCGTAGGCTCGCCGCGTGCTCAATGGCAATATGCTGCTCCGGATTCTGGGCCTGTGCCTGGTCGCGGGCCTGCTGGTGGCGGGCGTGCTGTTCCCCGTCGCGGGGAGTATCGGTCTGGTCTCCAATCAGGCCAGCGACACGGTCAGCAATGTCTCGTCCAACCTGGTCCAAAGCCAGGTGCCGGTGGTCAGCACGATCACCGACAAGGATGGCGTACCGATCGCCTACGTCTTCGACCAGAACCGGTTCAACACGCCGCCCCAAGCCATCGCCGACACGATGAAAGCGGCGATCATCGCCATCGAGGACCGGCGGTTCTTCGAGCACAACGGGGTGGACTGGCGGGGGACCGCCCGCGCCCTGATGACCAACCTGTCCGCCAGCGGCAGCGCGCTGGAAGGTCAGGGCGCCTCGACGTTGACGATGCAGTACATCAAGAACTACATGCTGTACGCGGTCGCCCAGAACGATGCCGAGCGCGCCGCGGCCGTGGAGAGCACCCCCGCTCGCAAGCTGCGCGAGATCCGGGTCGCCCTGCAGTTGGAGAAGCACCTGTCCAAGCAGGAGATCCTGGGGCGGTATCTGAACATCGTCTTCTTCGGCCACAACGCCTACGGGGTGGCCTCAGCCGCGCGAACCTACTTCAACACCACGCCGGACCGGCTCACCATCTCGCAGGCCGCACTGCTCGCCGGCATGGTGCGCTCGACCACCACCTACGACCCGGTAGAGCACCCCGAGCACGCGTTAGAACGGCGCAACGTCGTCATCGACGAGATGACCAACGTCGGGTCGATCACTCCCAATCAGGCCGACGCGGCCAAGGCTGAGCCGTTGGGAATCCAGCGCCCGCTGACCGGGCTGACCAACGGATGCGTCGGCGCCGGTCCCGCGGACGGCTTCTACTGCCAGTACACCCTGGACTACCTCGCCACCGTGGGATTCCCTGAGGACAAGCTGCGCCGTGGCGGGTACCTGATCCGCACCAACCTCGACCGCCGGGCCAGCGACATAGCCAAGCGCGCGGCAACCTCCGAGGTGCCGACCGCGACGCCGGGGATCGCCGACGCGATGGCCATCGTGGAGCCCGGTCCGGACCGGCACGCGGTCCGGGCGCTGGTGGCCAACCGCGACTATGGAATCGACGCCGACGCCGGCCAGACGTCCTACGCGCTGCCGTCGCTCGTGCAGGGTTTCGGCGCCGGGTCGATCTACAAGATCTTCACCGCCGCCACTCTGCTGGAGCGGGGTATGGGGATCATGAACCCGGTACCGGTCACGGATGCGTACACCTCGCGGGTGTTCCGCGACAACGGCGGCGCCTACACCGTCACCAACGCCGGTAAGTACCGCAACGGCGCGGTCCCCTTGCAGACCGCACTGGCGATCTCCCCGAACACCACCTTCGTCGCCTTGGAGGACCGGATCGGATCGATCGACCCGATCGTGAACATGGCCTACCGGCTGGGCATGCGCCAAAGCCTGAATTTCAAGGACGCCTCGGGCCGCACGATCGCCGACGCGGTCAAGCAAGAGCGCCGCGGCTCCTACACCCTGGGACCCGAGCCGACCAGCCCGCTGGACCTCGCCAACGTCGGGGCCACCTTGATGAGCGGCGGGAAATGGTGCCCGCCGACCCCGATCGATGCGGTGCTCGACCGCAACGGTTATCCAGTGCCGGTGCCCGAAGCGCCCTGTGAGCAGGTCGTCCCGCCGGGACTGGCGAACTCGCTGGTTGTCGGGCTGAGCAAGGACGACCAGCCCAGCGGCACCTCCTTCGCCGCCGCGCAGGCTGCGCACTGGACTCGCCCGATCCTCGGCAAGACCGGCACCACCCAGAACAACCGCTCGGCTGGCTTCCTCGGGGCGACGCCGCAGTACTCAGGTGCGGTGCTGGTGTGGCCGGACGGCTCTCGACCGAGCGGGATCTGCGATACCGACCCACCCCGGCTGTGCAGCAACGGCGACATCTTCGGCGGCAAGGTGCCGGCCCGAACCTGGTTCGACGCGATGGTCCCGCTGCACGAGGGCCTGCCGGTGATGCCGCTGCCGCCCACCGACCCCCGTTACGTCAGCGGTGCCGGACCGAACGTTCCCAACGTGGTGGGGCAGGGCGAGAACGTCGCCCAGCTGACCCTGGAGCGGGCCGGTTTCCGGGTCAAGCGGGTGGTGTCGGTGTCGGATCAGCCGGCGGGCACCGTCGCGTCCGAGGGACCCACCACCGCCCAGCCCGGTGACGTGATCACACTGTCGGTGAGCGACGGGACGGCTCGGTCGAAACCCGCCCCGAGCTCCCCCGCCCCCGCCGAGCCTTACCAGCCGCCACAACGGGTAGAGCAGGACCGGGGGGAGCAAGACACGGTGGGGCCACCGGGTCAGGCCGCCGATGGCCAGCAGCCCGACGGTGGACAGGCTCAGCCGAACACGGATCCGACTAGGCCGAACAGACATCACCGGCGCAACGGGCCCGGCTAGCCCTTCAGGGTCGCGAGCACCACGGCCGCCAACCGGGAACCTTCGGCGCGGCGACCTGCCTTGGCCTTCGCCGCCTTCATCACCAGGCCCAGCTGCCCGAAGGTGGGGCGCTTGCCGAGCTGGCCAGCGACGTCGTCGATGGCTTCGGCGACCACGGCGCTGAGCTCGTCATCAGTGAGTTGCTGGGGTAGGTAGTGGGCGAGCACCTCGCCCTCGGCGCGCTCCTGGGCCGCCAGCTCATCGCGGCCGGCCGCGGCGAAGACGTCGGCGGCCTCCCGGCGCTTCTTGGCTTCCCGCACCAGCACCGCGAGCACCTCGTCGTCGGCCAGCTCCCGGGCTTGCGAGCCGGAAACCTCCTCGGTGGTGATCGCGGTGAGCGCCATCCGCAAGGTCGCCACCGTGATGGTGCTCCGGGCCTTCATCGCGGTGGACAGGTCGGCCCGCAGCCGATCCTTCAGCTCTGCCATGCGCGCACACCTTACCTGCTATCGCCACCTTTGCGATCACTCCCGCCCCAGACCCGGGGCGGTGTAGCGGGGAGGGGCCGTAGGCTGGGTGCATGAATCGCCTCGGACGCGCCGTGGTCGGCGCCACCGCGCTCGCTGTTGCAGGGACGGCGTACTCCGCCGGTATCGAGGTCCGCCGCTGGACGCTGCGCGAGTCCACCCTGCCGGTACTGCCGGTCGGAGCGGCGCCGCTGCGGATCCTGCACATCTCCGACCTGCACATGATACCGAAGCAGCGCTCCAAGCAGCGCTGGTTGGCTAATCTGGTCGACCTGCAGCCCGATCTCGTGGTGAACACCGGCGACAACCTGGCGCACCCGCAGGCGGTGCCGGCTGTGCTACGGGCACTGCAGCCGCTGATGACGCTGCCCGGCGTGTTCGTGTTCGGGAACAACGACTACTACGGGCCCAAACCGAAGAATCCCGCGCACTACCTGATGCGCACCGGCAAAAAGATCCGCGGCGTGCCACTGCCGTGGGCGGATCTGCGTGCGGCGTTTTCCGAGCACGGTTGGCTCGATCTGTCGAACACCCGCCGCGAGCTCACCGTGGCTGGGCGCCGGATCGCCGTCGCCGGGGTGGACGACCCACACCTGCGACGAGATCGTTACCAGCGGATCGCCGGGCGAGCCGATCCCAACGCCGACCTCCGGTTGGGCCTGACGCACTCGCCGGAGCCGCGGGTGCTGGACGCCTTCGCCGCCGACGGCTACGACCTGGTGCTGGCCGGTCACACCCACGGCGGGCAGCTCCGGCTGCCCGGCTACGGCGCGATCGTGACCAACTGCGGGCTGGATCGGTCCCGAGCCCGCGGTGCGTCCCGGTGGGGCGCGCATACCTGGCTGCACGTCTCGGCCGGCCTGGGCACCTCCCCCTACGCTCCGGTGCGCTTCGCCTGCCCACCGGAGGCGAGCCTGCTCACTCTGGTCGCGCGTAACACCGGCCGCGCCGTACCGGCCTCCGCATGGGACGCCGCCGGCGTCGGCTAGAGTAGGCGGCGTCCATCCGGGGTGTGGCGCAGCTTGGTAGCGCGCTTCGTTCGGGACGAAGAGGCCGTGGGTTCGAATCCCGCCACCCCGACACCCTGTAGTCCCAGGTCAGGAGCCCTCATCGCTGGGCTCCTGCTCTGTTTCCGGTGCCGGCTCAGGGGTTGGAGTCAGCAGAAAGTCAGCAAACACCGTCCTGACTCGCTGGTCTCGGTCCTCCGAGGGGTGGGTGTACCGGTCCAGCGTCGTCGAGGTTTGCTCGTGTCCCATGACCGCGGACACGTCATTGATCGGCACGCCGGCCGAGACGAGCCAGGTCGCGTACGAATGGCGGAGATCATGAAACCGGAGCCCACCGTGGGCGTACCTGACGATGTGCTCGATCGCCTTCCGTCCGGTGGTGAACTCTCTCGACCAGTTCACGTCCTGTGCCGTCCTGCCAGTGCGCCATCAGTTTGTGTTCGCCGACCTTGATGAGCTTGCCCAGCAGGCCGGCGCGTACCAGCGACGGCCGCCAGACCTTGGCGCGAAAGGTGGTGCGGCGGACGGCGGCGCCGCTGCGTGAGGTGAACACCAGGCCGCTGGCATCGGGCGGGTAGCGGTGCTGGTGTTCGGTCAGCAGCTCGACGACGAACGTCGGGATAGGCACGATCCGACGGCCAGCCCTGGACTTCGGGTAGGGCTTGTCGGTGACATGCCCGGAGACCTCGACCGCGACTCGCACCACGCGCAGGGTCCGCGTCGTTAAGTCGACAGCATCCCAGCGAAGACCTGCGCACTCGCCCCACCGCAGCCCAGTCCCGCCGGCCAGCCCGACCAGCGCCCGGTACCGGTCCGGTACCACCGGGAGCAACTGAGTGACCAACTCATGCTGAGTGATGACTTGATCATCAGTGTCTTTACGACGCCGACGCGCGAGCCGTACACCCTCGCACGGGTTGTGCCCGATGAGCCGGTCGCGGACCGCGGTTCGCAGCACGGCCGACGTCAGCCGGTGGCATTCAGCCACGGTCGCCGGAGAGGAGCCGCCGCCCAGCTCGGTCACCCATTGCTGGACCGCCAGGTGATCGATTTTGGTGAGCGGGGTTTTACCCCAGCGCGGCACCACATGATTGCGCATGATTGACGCGTCGCGCGCTGCCGTGGTGATCTCGTCGTTTCTCGCAGCGAGCCACCGGGTTGCATAGTCCCCGAAGCGGACCCGGCCGGCATGCGGGTCGACGTAGGCACCGAGATTGAGTGCGGTTTCAACCTCGGCGAGGTACGCCGTCGCCTCACGCTTCGTGCGAAACGTCTTGGCGCACTGCCGGCCTGCGGTATCCCGCCAATTCGCGCGGTACCGGCCGGCGGTGGTCGGAACGATGTGGCCCATCAGTGCCCCCCTCCATTTTGTTCTTCGTCCAATCTGCCCAGCCAGGCGTGGAAACGGGCGCGTGGAATGACCCACCGACCGCCCAGCCTCAGCGCGGGGATAGTGCCGTCGCGGACCAGCGCATACGCAGTGCCGCGCGACAGCGAAAGGAGCTGCGCGACCTCGACCACGGTGTAAACGGCCCGCTCAGCAAGCTGTTCATCCGGAGTCGAGTCGTGATCTCGTGCCCTGGAAACCAGAGCGACCAAGTTGCCCATGGGGCGGAGATTCCTTTCTGCGGAGGGGATTCAGGCGGCGTCTCGCGCGGCTTGTCGTTGTTCGCGTGCTCGGGCGGCAGCGGAGAGGGCGAGGGTGGTGTCTCCGGTGGTGAGGTAGCCGAGTCCGGTGAATTCCCAGTGCGAGACGACGAGGGTGGGGTCGTCGTCGAGCAGTTCGCGGGCGTGTTCGGCGGCCTGCTGTTGGCGGTAGGCCCGCCGTTCACCACGGATCGCGCCGAGGGTGGTGGAGTAGCGGCGGCTTTTCGAAGCGAAGTGTCCACGGAAGCCGATCATGTGCACCCAGCGGCGTACTCCCTGGTAAGCAGGGTGCTCGCCGAGTTGCCAGGCGACGCGGACCAACTGGTTCACGTGGTCGGTGACGTCGAGCTGGGGTAGTGCTTCAGGGGTGATGCGGCGGTGGCCGAGGCCGAAGTGTTCGGCGCTTTTGGTGGCGTATTTGGCGATGTAGCGGGCAGCGTGTTCGGGGGTCAGCTCGCCGGTCGGTCCGCTGTTGACGGTCTGGATGTCGATCTGTTCACCGAAGCGCAGCACCAACGCGGGTCCCGGCGTCTCGACGGTGAGTCGCACGTGTGCGGCGGCCTGGCGGATGGCGTCGGCGAGCCCGGCGGCATCGACATTGATTTGCGGCGGCTGGTAGTCCTCACCCGGGCCATCGAGCCGGATGAGGGTGTGGAAATGGACCACGCCGCGGCGTTGGAACTCCGCGACCTTGACAAACGACACCCGGCATCGCCGGCCGAACTCGGCTGCGGTCAAGCCGGTCTGGTGGGCAAGGGCGCGACGGACGGCGATGGTGAATCGGCGCCAGAGTTCGGGGGCGTGCCAGTTGAAGGCGATGTGGGCGGGGTAGTCGTAGCAGTCTGGACAGATCGGTTGCCCGAGTCGCGGGTCATCTTCGGCGTGGATGGCGGTGCACCAGGTGGGTCGTCCGTGCCGGCATTTCCGTGGTGTGCCACGGGCCGGTCGGCATCGGGCGGACCCACCGGATCTGTCGGTGCGGGTGGTGTGCACCGGCCCGAACCCGGGTGCGGTGAGGGTGGCGAACACCAGTGGGTGGGAGCGGATGGATTCGGGGACGCCTTTGCGGCCTCCGGCGGCGCCGGCGTAGAGCAGTTGCCACATATCGCCCGCGTATTCATACGAGCAGGACGGGCACACCGCCGCTCGCCGGTTGCCGCACCGGATCAGCAACACCCGATCTGGCTCGCTGTCGGTCGAATACGCGACTTGCCGGCCACTGGCTTGATCGGTGCTCGACGCGCCCGCGGAGCCGGACCGGGTGCGAGCAGTAGCCGCACCGAGCCACTTGCTCAGCCCACCGGTCGAAGTCTGGCCGCCCGGCGCGGGTCACGATCTCCTCCACCGTGTCTGGGGGGAGGACGGCGGTGCGGGTCATCGATCGTCTCGGTGCACGTCGAGTGTCGGTAGCTGGTGGTCGGCCAGATGCATAGTGAGTAGGTCAGCCGTCTGCACCGAACTCATACCGGTAGCGGGATTGGTAATCGTCATGTCATGCCTCCCTGAGTAGGTCAGTGGGTGTGCTGGAGCGCGGGCAGCGCCGCGGTGTCCTCACGTCCGGGACTGGTCACGAACGCTTCGAGCTGTTTGATCGCTTCATCGGGGACCCAGCCGACGCGGATGCGCAGGGGCTCGCGGATGCCTTCGCCGAAGACATAGCCGGTGCCTGCTTCGGCTTCGGTGATCCGGTTGGCCCAGGCGCCCCGTTCGTAGGCCTGGTCGCCGAGCACCATCCCTACGTGGGATTTCGTTGAGACCCTCAGGCAGATCCGGCGGGGGAACAGATCCCGGACCGGGACGGTGTCCTTGGTGGGTTCCTGGACATAGCCGCGCACGGTGAACCCCAATGCTCGGCCTTGGGTGGTGAGCAGGGCGATGCGTTCGGTGATCGCTTCCCGGGTGCGGCGGTCGGTGTAGCGGGTCAGCGCGCCTATCTCGTCGAACTCCAGTAGCTCCAAGGGGTGCTCGAGCTGATCGGCACGGTGCGGACGTGGCCGGCGAATTCGGCTTTGCGGGCCTGCATCGAGTCGATCAGGTCATCGAGCACCGCCAGGGTGTCAGTGCCGGTGACGGCATAGCGATGGAAGATCCGCCGCCCGTAGGCCAGTTCCATGCCCTTGGGGTCGATCCCCGAGACCCGCACGAGGCCGTCTCTGATGGCGGGGGCGATGGAGACCAGCGGGCACCACGTCACCGAGTTCTTGCCCGCCCCGGTGCCGCCTGCGGTCAGGGTGTGACTGGCCGGGCCGGCGAGGGGCAGGTACCAGTCTTGGCCGTATTCGGTGCGCCCGGCCCACACCCGCCGCAGATCCACCGACCTACCCGCAGTACCGGCACTGAGGTCGGGGCAGGCCACCGGGTTCGCGAGGAGGTTGCGGCGCTGGAAATCAATGGAGACCACGTTGGGGGACAGTTCGCGGACCTGGCAGCGCGCCACCCCGCGAGCCGAAGCCAACGCCCGGGCGGCTTGGTCGAAGTCCTCTGGTTTCTGGCCGGGTATCAGCCGTACTCGGACCTCGTCCCAGGAGCCACCAGAGCGCACCCCCAGCACCCGCGGCAAGAGAGCTTCCGGCCGGCGCCGGCCGCGTCGAAAGCTGCGCCCCAGGGGAGCCAGCGCCACCACTACAGGCGTGATGTCCTGTTTGATGCCCAAGCCGCAGGCAAGCAGCCACTGGGGCAGCTTCGGGGAGTACACCGTCCAGCGCAGCCACCACGACCGCAGATGCCGACCCGCCCACGCGTCAAACGACCGCAGGTCAAGCAGTCGCCACCCGGTGAGCGTCCCCGCCACTACAGCGGAGATGACCATCAGCGAGGACCAGCCCCACGAGTGCCACCACGCCAGCACTGCGATAACGGTGAGGCTGGTCCGCCAGTGCGTGACCGTCTGCCGCAACGCCCACCCAAGCGCCTTGACCACCAACCACAAGACGAAAACCGCAGCGGCCGCTGCGGCGAGGGCCTCCGCGATTTTGATCAGGGCACGGCCTATCTTGGCCAGCACCCACACGACAATGCCCAGTCCGGCGCCAACCGCAGTCAGTACCGCGATCATCTGCACATCCATCACCGCGCACCACCGGAGCGCCGGTAACCACTCACACCGCAGGCACACACGCTGGTTAGCCGCCTGTACGGACACTTTGGGGCGTGCTTGCTTCGCCGTAGGCTCATGAGAGCTCCTCTGTCCTGAGAATTGATGGGTGGAGCGGGCGCCCGGCCGGCCTTGGTTTCCAGGCCCGACCGGCCGGGCGCCGCACTAAGGGGCGATAGCCTCTACCCACACCGTCCACACCGCGGATGCCTCATCGCGGGCGACCTCATACGCCCCGTAGGCCTCCTCCCAGCGCAAGTAGGCGGCCCGCTCGGCCTCTGCAGCCTCGTCACGAAGCTGCTCAGCCCGCTCGTAGAGCTCTCTGAGCTGTTCCACATCGAGGCTCAATGACATGCTCATGACGCACCCGCCGAACTGGCCGCGCCATTGGCGGCCCGCGCCGGATTAGCCGGAGCTGTCGGCACCGGGACGATCGCCTCAGCCCGGAACGCCACCCCGCCGCGACCGTCGATGTTCCACGGCGTCGCGACCAGCTTCACCACCGTGACCAGCTGCCGCTTGACAACCTTCGGCTCACCGGCCGTGGTGACCTTGATGACCTCCGCGCCGGTCTCATCCATTGCCACCAGCTCAGTGACGTACAATGGCGCACCGGTCTCCCGATCTGTCTTTTGCCGACCGTCGTTGTCGTTCTTGTGCTGCGGCGCACGAGAAACAACGAACTCCATACCGTCGGTCTTGAGTTCCAACTGCATCTAGCTGTTCCTCCTTATTAGGCGGGGCCGTTTGACCCTCGCTCCTATAGAACGGCAACATGCCTGTGTGCTAGGGGTCCGCGGACTAGTCCGGAACTAGTCCGGTTGCTAGTCCCGTTTCACGGAGATGTCGGGCCGACCGGTTATGTTGAGCACGCAGACAACGTCGAAGGGAGCCCAGCCGGATGGATGAACCAAGACGGTCGGGACTGCGAGACGCGCGGCGCGATCGCGGCTGGACGCAAGAGGAGGCTGCCGATCAGCTCGCTCGTCTGGCGTGGGTACGCCGCAGTGAGCGGGTCGGGGTGAACGCCGACATGATCGCGAAGTGGGAACGCGGGGAGAAGAACCCCAGCGTCCGCTATCGCGAGCTGCTATGCCTGCTCTACGGAGCCACCCCCGAGTACCTCGGCATAGCCCGGGTAACCAAGAACAGGACCAGCCCGTCACCGCAACCAGCGTCGCCCGCGGTGACCGAGCGAAGCTTGGTGGACGCCCTCGGAGGAGCCGCCGCGATTCTCGATCAGCTCGGTACCGCGGGAGGCATCCTGGCACCGCGGATGTTTGATGCGTGGAAGGACGATGTGATGCAACGCCGAGCCATGCTCAAGCTGCTGGGCATCATGCCCGCGGTCACCGTGCTGCCCTCACTAGCCGAGTCCGCCCGGCGATCCCGCTCCGGGAAGCCCACCTCGGACAACGTCCGGGACATGGAGTACCTCGCCGGCCGGTACCAAACGCTGTATCACTCCACTGCCCCTGCTGCGCTGATGACGCCCGTGGTGGCGCATCTGTCCACGCTCGGCGACCTACTGCGCCAAGACCCCGCCCCGGCTGAACGCCGCCGGTTGCTAGCCAACCGCGCTCGGGTCGGCACCCTGGCCGGCCGGTTGTCGTTTTTCGACCTGCAAGATTCGATGGCTGCCCGCGCCTACTACAGCCTCGCACTCGAAGCTGCCCGAGAAGCTGACGATCACTTACAGGCCGCTGCCGCGCTCGCGCACGTGGCGTTCATCCCCGCCGCAGAGCACGGGTTCACCGCCGCACTGGACTACCTGCACGGCGCCAGCGATCACCTCAAATCCCAACCCTGCGGCCCGATCACATCGTGGCTGGCCGCGGTGGAGTCCGAGATGCACACCAACGCTGGCAACCCCACCACCGCCCTGCACGCCATCGACCGGGCCCGCGAGGCACTGGTCGCTCCTGGGCTGGTTCCCGAGCTGCCGTGGTTCGACTACTACGACGCCACCCGCCTTCGCGGGTTCGCCGGATATGCCACTCTGCGGGCCGAGCGGTACGACGACGCGCGCACCGAGCTGAGCGCGGCGCTCGGCAAGCTCTCCCGCTCCGCGGTCAAACAACGGGCCGTGTTCCTCGCCGACCTCGCGACCGTCGAGTTACACCAGGGCGACGTCGACCACGCCTGCAAGATCGCCGCTGACGCCGCCCACCAGCTTCACCAGGCTGGGTATGCAACCGGCGCCGGACGGCTCCGCGATTTCCGGGCCGCCCTCGAACCGTGGAATGACACCACTCCGGTCCGCGTCCTAGACGATCAGCTCGCCGCTCTCAACTGACCCCGCAGGAAGGACACCCAGCCCATGTCGCCTATCCGCGCCGTTTGGTTCGACGTCGGAGAGGTCCTGATCAACGAAACCCGGGAATACGGCACCTGGGCCGACTGGCTCGGCATCCCCCGGCACACCTTCTCGGCAATGTTCGGTGCGGTCATCGCCCGCGGCGAGGACTACCGCGAGGTGTTCCAGTACTTCCGTCCCGATTTCGACCTCGACGCCGCCCGGCAGGCCCGTCTGGACGCCGGGCTAGGCGAGTACCTCAACGGCAACGACCTCTACCCCGATGTCCGCCCCTGCCTGCACGCGCTCAAAGACGCCGGGTACTTCGTGGGCATCGCCGGCAACCAGACCACCCGCGCCGGGCGCTTCCTGCGCGAACTCAACCTGCCATGTGATGTTCTCGCCACCTCCGATGACTGGGGCGTCATCAAACCCGACGTGGAGTTTTTCAGCAAACTCATCGCAGTCAGCGGCCACCAGTCCCACGAGATCGCCTACGTCGGGGACCGCCTCGATAACGACCTTCGCCCCGCTGCCGAAGCTGGTCTGCGCACCGTCTTTGTTCGGCGTGGCCCGTGGGGCTACATCATCTATGAGCCCGGTACCGCGGACCTCGAACTCGGCTCGCTCAGTGAGCTACCCGCGGCCCTCAAGACCCTGTCAGCCGACTAATACGGGCGTGTTTACTGCATGGGACCGGTCGGCCGCCGGGAGCGTCGGGGGTGTCTCAACCGGCGGCCGACCGGGGATTCGGTGACATCAGTTGGTAGGCCCGCTGTTGCGTGCAGTGACACCCGCGGTGAAGTCCTCCAGGAACAGCAGCCGGCAGGGCTCGCAGGGCGGGCCGGGTGGTGGCTGATCATGCTCGATGACGTCAGGTGGCAGCACTTGTCCGCAGCGCGCCGTGAGCCCGTCCATCGAATGCTCACCTGTAGGCGCGACGACGTGGACGCAACCATCCCGGGTAGATCTCGCAAACCGAGTCAAGCCGATCACCGGGGACCGCTTAAGGTGAGTGCCGTCCCCAACTCGCACCGTGCCCTCCTCGCGCTGTCCCCCGTGCGGCGCCGTACGGTGCGTGAATCGCTCACCACGTGCCGGTGTCCGTTCACCCGAGCCACTCGGCGAGGATGCCCAGCAGTGCCCTCGCGGCCTGCTCATCCAGCCGGAGCACGCAACAGTTCGCCACATGCGGATTCAGCACGATGGTCCCGTTCTCCTTAGTCACCAGCAGATTCGTGAACCCGACGGCGCCATGCTTCTGGCACGTGGTCATGACCACACGGCGATGGCTACCGCGTACACCGCTCCCCGTCCGCAGGAACGTCGTGGAAACCTCTGCCGTGTCGTCGGTTGTTGAGCGCACGTGTGACATGAGCTGATCAAAACGGCTCAAGCGGTAACCCGGAAGGTCCTCCAGCTAGTCCGCCGTGATCGACCACAGCTAGTCCCATGTCATCTTTGCCGCTCAGCGTTGGTGCCTCCGGCGGCCAGGGCGCTGCCCTGGACCCGGCGACCGCTTCGGGAGGACGGGAGACGTTCGGGTGGGGGTCTCCCTTGCGGCGCACCGATGGCTACCCGATGGCGCAAGGCCAAGCCGCTACGCGGTCGGCGATGCCGAGCCCTGCCCCACCGGGTAGGGCGATGCCTGCGCCGCAAGGGAGACCCCACCCTGAAGGTGGGCTGACCAGCGAAAACCATAAGCTACGTGACCGCGGTCCGTAAGAGTGCGATGACAGTTGGTGAGAACTTTCCTTCCTCTGGTCAAGCGCGGCCTTCGGCCGCCGCCGCTGATCGCCGGGCCGGTCCGGTCCTCGCTCCGCTGCGGGCGGCCGGCCCGGCGGCGGCGCACAGCAAAGACCCGATGACCGAGAACAGAAGTTCTCCAGCAACCGGGTCCGTGCAATCTGTTCATGCTGTTGTCGTGCGTCCGACCGATCTAGTACATCCAATCGATCAGGGTGAGCGCGGCCGCCGTGGACTGCGCGAACCGCAAGACACGCACCAGGTGCGACTGCCGGGCGGGAGGTTTGACCGGGCTGTGTTGCGCTCCACCACACCGGTGGTCGAAGCTGAGGACGTCGGGATGGGCGCTACGGCGTCGGACTTGATAGTGGAAGTCGGGGCGCCCAGACAGAGCGTCCGGATGACCCTGACTGCCCTGGCGGAGAGGATGACGGTGACGAGCAGCGCTCGGGCTTCGGGCAGGAACTCGATCCAGCGCTGCATAGGTGGTGCTCTTGATGAGTGGTCAGGGGCTCAGGGGAAAGACTGGGCTGAGTTACCACCGGATCGCAGATCTCGCTGCCCAGCTCAAGGCTAAAGCGGGTTGGGTTGAGTTTGCCCCCTCTACGGTGTCGAACTCCTGCGCGGGAAAGCGCTACCCACCGAGCCACAGCTGTGCATGCGGGCCCGGCCGACACCGACGACGGATACGCCGCCGAGCGGTTGGCCGATCTGCTGGCAGAGCGAGGCGACGTTGACGCCGCGATAGCGATACTGCAGGTCGGGCGACGCCGGCAACGAGCGGGCCGCGAGTCGGTTGAGTACGCCCGGCATGGGCGATCCATGGGGGATGAAAGTCCGCTGGCGGAAGAGGTGGTGCTAACTCCGAGCCGGAGGCAACTGTGTCGTCGTGAGGCGGGGTGGGAAGGAAGCCCGAGGCGTACCCCGCACCAAGGAACGCGATCGCGTAGAAGGCAGGGCGATCTGGGGTGAGCCTGCTCAAGAAGGTGAAGCCCCTCACCATCAACAGGGTCGTCACGTAGACAGCAAGCAGCGCGTACGCAAACTGTTCGCCGCCGCGGGGCTCCGAGAGCCACCATGCGGCGGCATCCACCCCATGAATCGCCAGGGTTAGAGGGATGTGGTGATGGTGTTGGCGAGGTTGGTCAAGCGGTGGTTGGCGGTGAGGCCGGTGTGCATGTGGTTCATGACGTAGCCGACGGCGGTGCCGGTGGGCGGATGGGCGCAGCCGAGTGAGCCGCCGCGGCCGCCGTGTCCGAAGGAGTCGGCACCGAAGATGGGGAATGTTGTGGAGGGCAGGGCGTAGCCGAGGCCGAAGCGGGTGTGGACGCCGAGGGTCTGGTCGAGTCCGTCGGACTGGGGGGTGATGGCGGTGGTGAGGGTGGCGGGAGTGAGCAGGGCCCCGCCGTCGGTCGGGTCGATGAGCGCGTTATAGAAGCGGGCGAGGGCGCGGGCTGTGGTGATGCCGTTGGAGGAGGGGATTTCGGCGGCATGGACCCGGGGATCGTTGGGGTCGATGCGGGGGACAGTGACGGCGCTGGCACGGCGTAGTGCGGTGGAATCTGAGTGGACGGCGGGAGGTTCGATGAGTCGGCTGACCCGGTGCTGGTGGGCCGGAGGTAGGCCGATATAGGCGTCAAGGTCGAGGGGCTTGGCGATTTCCTCGGCGAAGAAGGTGCCCGGGGTACGGCCGGTGATGCGGCGGATGACTTCGCCGACGAGCCAACCGAAGGTTTGAGCGTGGTAGCCGTGAGCTGAGCCAGGCGGCCAGAGGGGCTGTTGTGCGGCCAGGGCGGTGGTCATGGGGTGCCAGGCGAGCGCGTCGGCCAGCGGTAGGGGCTTGTGGGGCGCGGGCAGGCCGGCGCGGTGGGACAGCAGCCAGCGGACGAGGATGTGTTGTTTACCGGAGGCGGCGAACTCGGGCCAATAGTTGGCGACGGGGGCGTCGAGGTCCAGTTCGCCTCGTTGCACCAAGAGGTGGGCGCAGGTGGCCGTGAAGCCCTTGGTGGTGGAGAAGACGTATTGGAGGGTGTCCTCGGCCCAAGGGGTGCCGGTGGTGAGGTCGGCGGTGCCGCCCCACAGATCCACTACGCGGCGGCCGCGGAGGTAGACACACAGCGCGGCGCCTACCTCTCCGTGGTCACGGAAGTTGGCCGCGAAGGCGTCCCGGACGGCCTGGAAACGGGGCTCGGTGGTGCCCTGGATGGGCGTCACGCGACCTCCGCGGGATAGTTGGCAGCGAACTCGGCAGGCAGCGGACCGGCGTAGAAGCGGGCCACGTTGAGCAGAAACTCGATCTCCTCGCGCAGGTTTTCCCCGCCCGGGCCGGTGATATCGGCGACCGTCGACCGGGGTGGCTTGCCGGCAAGTATGGCCTGCCGAGCGGTCTCCAGCCAGCACGCCGCCGCGGCTGCATCGAGCTCAGCACGTGGAATACGGCGGGCGGCGGCGAACTGCTGGGCGGCGGCAACCGTTGCCGGGGTGACGTAGGCGCGCAGGGCGAGGCCAGCGTCGCGGATCTCGATGACGAGCCGGTACAGGCGCCAGTTCAGGGAACCAACGGTGGCGACTAGGGTGCCGAGGCGAGATCCGGAGCCCGGCAGGGTGATGTTCGGAATCGCGCCGGTCAGGTTCTGCCAGAGCGGCCACATGGTCCACAGGATGCGACGCTGGGCGAGGTTCTGTTGTGCGGTGGCGATCCCGGGCAGCAGAACGCTGGCTGCTTGCAGGAGAAGCTCCACCCCCGTCAGCGCGGGGATGTAGCTGAGCAGCACAGCGATGTGGGTGATGAGGTAGGCGGGAAACAGGATCCACAGTAGACAGCCGAACAGCCTGCTCAGGCCGAAGATCCACAGACTCCAGCGCAGGATCCGCGGACCAGCCTGCTGACCGTATCGCCAGCACACGGCAACTGAGATGACGTCCACCACCAGGTAGAACCCGAAGCAGAACAGCCAGTACGCCAGCGGTAGTTCCGGGGTGGTGATCGTGCTGCGGGCATGCGGCGGCGCGGACAGGTTCAGCCAGATCGTGACAGCGACCGTGACAGCGCCGACCGGCACGAGCAGATGGGTATGGCGTTGGCGGCCTGCGGCGACCAGCACGAAGTAGAGCATCACCGTCGCGGAGATGGTGTGGGACACATGCCGGCTCAGGTCGATCAGATTGAGGTCCCCGATCAGCCGTCCGAGCGTCTGGATGGCCGGTTCTTGGTAGAGCGTTGTGGTGACGGCGATGAGGCAGACGCCCAGCCACAGCGGGCGCTGGCGAGAATGCCGGGCCGCGGCCGGTGCCCGCAGGATTGCCACCAGCCAGAGACTGACCAAACCAGCTGTCTCCAGCCAGTCGCTCATGAGTTGTGCTACCAGTGCCGGTGGAAACCCAGTGCGGACTCCAGCCCCCCGAGCACACCCGGCGGCGAGGACACCGCGTGGTTCGCCGCAATGGCCTTGATGAGACTGGCCATGATCTCGGCTTCCTCCTCCTGGACGTCGGAGTATCCGGTACGGCGCAACAGGTCGCGGATGAGGTGTGGGCTCAGGTCTGGGAACAGCAGGTTCATCGTCTCGTCGCCGGGCCGGACCACACCACGGTGACAGCAGATCATGTGACCGAGTTCGTGGGCGATGATGTGCTCCTGATGATGTTTGCTGGTTTTAGCTTCGTAGCATATGAAATCTGTGTCCGCGGAGGCGAACCACAAACCGTAAGGGTCGAAGGCGCGCATCTCCACCGGAACCAGCAGAATGGACCGACCACGGCGCTCACTGACGCGCTTGGTCAGCCTGATGATGTCCGGTTCGTCCGATAGGTCCAGCGCCACCAGCCGACTCTCGCAGGCACGGCGCAGGATCGTGGATCGTTCCCGTTGCCAGCGTCGGTCACGTCGTGACTGTCGTGCCATGGTCAGGTCAACTCCCGTCGGCGGAAGAACCGCGCGCGGGCGGTTTTCTCAATTCCTGTGGGTGCTCCGGTTCGTCCGCAGCGGGCGTCGTGTCTGATGCGGGCGAGTACATCTGGGTGATCTCCCTGACGATGCGAAGGATTGAGTGGCGGTTCGCATCGTCGAGATTCGAGATTCGCAGCGCCGCGTCCCGGATCCCGGCGTCGCGCAACGCGGTAGCCAGGGCCAACTGGGAATCTACCCGCGCCGCCGTGTCGTCGTCGAAGAAGTAGGTCGCAGGTACGCCGAAGAACGCGGCCAGGGCTTCCAGGTGCCGCTTCGTCGGGTTGTCCCGCTGACCGGTTCGCAGCTGCCACACGTAGGTCTTGGAGAAGGTGCCTTGGCCCAGCTCGGTACAACCGCGCGCGATCTCGTCGTTGGTGTACTCCCGCTGGAGTGGCTGAACCGTCTTGACCAACGTGTCGAGCTTCTCCGCCAGGGTGCGCCGCTCAGAGCGGTCCGCCATATGGCCTACTCCCTTCCCATACGCTAATATGGATAAATCAGGCGCAGTCGCGAGTATATCAGTTGACAGTCGACTCGGTCAGTGTCAACCTGACAGCTGTGGACGCTGATGTGAACGAGCAGTGCGCCATGCATCCAGGAGAGTTTACAGGACGCGAAAGTTGGTGGGATCATGCAAGAAATGACCGTGACCGAGGAAACTGTCAGTCTCGTTGAGGAAATCACTAAGGACGATTTCGAGACTCTATTCGAGGGCTCCGTCCTTGCCATGAGTGCGAGCGAACCGGACTGATTCCGGCTCGATTTCGACATTTTCGCGCCAAGCACCTTATCAACCGAGGTTGAACAATGTCGGTTGATCAAAGTTGCGCGAAAGGAGGGATGGGGCGCGGGCGCACTCGGGCTCCTGGCCCCGTCCCTTGCCTCTACTGGAGGGAAAGTCGTGACTGACGGGACGCCGTCCCAGTTTCTGACCACGCCGGCGCTTATCGTGGTCGGGCTGCTCGTGCACCAGGCCGGCCGGCTCTGCGAATACGGGATCTCTGAGGTACACCGCAACTACGCACCGGTGTTCGCCATCACGCTGCCGCGCTGGGCGACCGCCGTGTGTCAGACCGTCGCGCTGCCCGCGGCCTTGATCGCCGTGGTCACGACTCCAGCGCCTACCGGCCTGTTGCTCGGCATCGGGCTCGTTCTGGTGTGGATTGCCTCCATCCAGCGGCGCCTGGCCAACCACGTCTGGCTCGGCACGCTCACCCTGGTCGGGCTGGCGTGCGCGCCGCCAAACCGCGACCCCGTGGTCGCCCATGACCTGCTCGCCGGGCTGTACCTGTCGGCGGCGTTGTTCAAGGCCAACAAGGATTACCTCGTCGGTGAACGCAGCCCGGGCCGCGTGATCACCGAGCACTACGCGAAGCGGCTGGGACTACCGGTGCCCTGGCCGTTGCTACGCTGGGTGCCTGCGGGCCTGATCGCCGTTGAACTCACTATTGGTGTCATGCTTCTCGTGCCGGACGTGGCGAAGTGGGGGATGTGCCTGGCACTGCTCATGCACTGGGTTTTCGGGATCACCGGGAACTTCCCCTTCTCGATCATCGCGATGACCCTGTGGGTGACAGTGTTCTCTCAGCGGGCCGGCCAGGTGGTCCTGCCCGCCCCGCACGACCCCGCTTGGCTCGCAGTGCCCCTCTCCCTAATTCTGGCCATGGCGTTCCGCTGGAAGACGGGAAAACTGCTCTCGGCGAGGTTCGTCTTCAAGGACGTCCTACAGAGCGTTCTGTTCGGATTCCTGGTCACCTTGGCGATCTCCTGCCTCCTGGTTGGCTCGGTGTGGCCGGGCGGCGGCGGTACGGCGCTGGTGCACTGGTTCGTCGGTCTTGTGTTTGCTCTCAATGCCATCCTTCTTGTGGCAGGCGTCAAGCTCGAGTGGAGCTTCGCCATGTTCTCCAGCTTGCGCCCCTTCGGCCGCTCCTGGTTGCAACGGGGTGGGCTGCAGAGCTGGCCGCGCTATTATTCGCTGACGCTTCCGGAGCGGATTCCCGAGCCACTTGTCAGAGCCATCGGATCGGAATTTCTGTACAAGGCGACACGCGCCGAAAATGTGGTGCACGAATCGGTCGTGCACCATCTAGAAAAGGCCGCCGGGAAATGGTGCACGACGTTTGTGCCCTGTGTCGTGGTGAACAACAGAAAAACTGGGAACATGGAGCCGGGGGAGGCTGGGGGAGGCCAACCACGCCCGCGCCGCACGCCGCTGCTGTTCCCCGCGGTCATCCCGAAACAACTCGACAAATTGTATCTCGGCTAGTGGGGGGTTCCGGTGTCATTGGGGCGAGGCAGGTTCGTTCACTCGGCGGGTTACGTACTCGAGTATGACGCGGTCGTGCCGGACGAGCTCGCCAGCCCGTACCTGCACATCCTGTTCCACGGGGCTAGTCGCATCGAGTCGCACGCTCCGCCGGTGTTCGCGCGGCGGCAGTGGACGCGCTCGACGCAGGAGGCCTGCCTGCTCATCTGCGACCCCCTCCACATGCACACCAAAGGATCCAACTGTGGCTGGTTCCTCCTGGGCGAGGACGAATTCCTGCCTAGGATCCTCGAACTGCGCGCGTCGATCATGGCGAGGTTCAGTCTTACCAGGACCGTGTGGCATGGCCTCTCTTCGGGCGGCTACGCGGCTCTGAAGTACTGGATGCGTGCCGGGAGCGACGACCTCGCGTTCGTCGTCGCGCCGCACGACGACCCGACGGTCCTCTGGCAGTGGAAGCGGTACGCCGTCCCGTACCTGCACCTGCCCAGCATGGGCGAACCGGTGCCCGCAACGCGGCAGATGGACAAATGGCTCACGCCCGGCGTCAACCGCTACATGCACGCGGTGGTGTCGGAGAAGGAGGCCTACTACGCCCTCAAGCACCTGCGCCCCATCCTGGAACGGATGGGTTACGGCGAAGGCGCGCGGGCCGTGATGTTGCGCAACGGACGGGACCATGGGTTCATCGCGGACGCTGACTACGAGGCGCAGTTGGAGCGGGCGATCCGCGACTGGGAGGCGTACCGGACACGCACGGCGCCGGCGGTCGCAGATGACTGAGGCCGCGCCCTCGATCCGACGGGCCACTCCGGACGACGCACTCCCCATGCGGAACCTCTTCCGGCGGGGTGACGTGAGCGAGTTCACGCATCGGCTGGGTCGGGGGCGCCCGGAGTGCGGCACGACCTACTACGTGGTCGAGCTAGCTGGGGAGGTCGCCGCCGTGTTCGCGCTCACCGAACTGGGTCGGCTGCATCCAGGTAGCGCACCGCAATTGCTGCTGCACGAGATTAAGCTCAAACCGAACTTCCGCGGGCGGAACGTGCCGAAGGACGTTTTCGCCTGGCTGGCAGGCACCGTCGGCGCGGGCCGGGACGTGGATCTAATCGTGCTGGGACCGCGGGTGGAGAATCCGCCGTTGATGATCAATCTAGGCATGGTGAAGGCCTACCATGCGTTCAAATGGGCGGCTTCCGCCTCGGGAGGAGTGCCGTGACCGCGCCGGCCGAGGATCTCACCAGCCTGCTGACCGAAGTCCGTTGTTGGGCAAGGGAAGAAGACCTGTTTAATGCGATCGCGTGGCGGACCGGCGCGGCTCGCGGGTTGCTGTCTACCGCCGTTCCATCCACGCTCGGCGGCTCCGGAGCGGGGTACGAGACGACGTGTCTCGCGCTGGAGGCCGTCGCTGAGGAGAGCGGCGTGGCTGGCCTGCCGTTCGCGATGTCCGCACATCTGTGGGCGTTCCAAGCGCCCTTGGTGGAGTTCGGCAGCGAGGCTCAGCACGCCGCCTACCTGGCCGGATCGATGTCTGGCGACGTCGTGGGCGCCTTTGCCGGCACGGAGCCGGAGGCGGGGTCGGACCTGCTGTCCCTGCGGACGCGGGCCGAACGGGACAGCGCCGGGCAGTGGCGGCTGACCGGGTCGAAGACTTTCGTGACCAACGGCCCGACCGCGGACGTCTTCCTGGTGCTCGCCCGTACCATGGACGGCAGCGCCGTGGCCGGCCTCACCGCCTTCCTGGTTCCCCGGGCAACGGCTGGTCTGGTGGGGGGCCGGGAGATCGCGAAAGCCGCCCTGGCGGGTGCCCAGTTCAACGCCGTGCACCTCGACGGTTGCACGGTGCCTGACAGCGCCCGGCTCGGTGCGGTCGGCAGCGGTTTCGCGGTGCTGATGCACGCCATGCGCTACGAGCGGGCGTTTATCCTCGCGCCCGCACTCGGGCTCATGTCTAGGGCGATGCGCGATGCCCTGCACCACGTTGGCACGCGAATTCAGTTCGGCCGGCCGCTCGGCGCCCACGACGCGATCCGCGAGCGCGTCGTGCGGATGCACCTGAGCCTGACCTGCGCTCGGGAGGTGTTGCTTACCACGGCCCGCCTGGCCGACGAGGACCGCCTTGACCACGGGAGGGCGTCCCTGACGAAACTGCACGTGAGCAACGAGTTCAACAATTTCTGCGGCGACCTGCCTGATTTGTACGGCGGCTACGCCCTGTTGCCGGAGACGGGAACGATGCAGCTCGTGGCGGACGCGTTGGCCAGCCGCTATTACTCGGGCACTTCCGACATGCAGGTCAAGGTCATCGCCGAAGGGTTGGGATTGTGATGTCCGAGGGATCCTCGCTCCTCACCGTGCGGGCCGTCATTAACGAGGTGTCGCCGGGCCAGGAGGTCGATGACGACACGCCGCTTATCGTGGAACGGATCATCGACTCGCTCACACTGCTTAAGGTCGTCGTGCGACTGCAGAAGGAATTCGGGATCCACATTAAGGACAGTGACATCCAACCCAGAAACTTTGAGAGCATTCGGGCGATCGAGTTGTTCCTCAAGTCGAAAGGCTGCTAACCGCGGCCTGCCCGCCCCCGTGACGGAAGACGGAGACCGATGGCAGACAACGAAACCCTCGGTGACGAGCTGCGCATGACCGCAGTTCGGCACGCCGATCGGATCGCGGTGACCGATGGCACGGTCGCACTCAGCTACGCGGAGCTGGACAACGCCGTGGAATGTGTCGCCAAGGCACTGCTGGACGGCGGGGTGTGGGCCGGTGACTGCGTCGTCTGGCACGGTCGGAAGACCACAGCGGCCGTGGCCGCCATCCACGGCATTCTCCGCACCCAGGCTAGTTTCGTGCCCGTGGACCCAGACGGCCCGATCGCCAGGACCGAGCAGATCGTCCACCAAACGCGGCCACGGGCGTTGGTGGTGGACACCGCAGGCCGCCGCCAGTGGCAGTCCGTGGCGCCCGACCTGCGCTGGCGTCGACTCACCGCGGAGGCGGAGCCGATCGGGGACCTGTGGGTCACGGAGCCGCCCGATAAACCGCGGGAACCGGTGCTCGGGCTCGCGTATGTGCTACACACCTCGGGCAGCACGGGGCGGCCCAAGGGCGTGATGCATACCCAGGCAAGCGCCCGGGCGTTCATCGACTGGGCGGTCGCGGAGCTGGTGCTCACCCGCGACGACGTCATCGTCAACTCGGCGCCTCTGCACTTCGACCCGTCGACGCTGCACCTCTTTGGTGCGGCCCGGGTGGGCGCCACCGTGGCGCTGGTCCCCGCCACCGCAGCCCCATTCCCCCGCAAGTACCTGGAGTTCTGCCGGGAGGTCGAGGCTACCGTCCTGTATGCCGTGACCTCGACGATGGCCTGGTTGACCCGGTGGGGCAGGGACCTGCTGGCGGAGTTGCACTCGTTGCGGGCGGTGGTGTTCGGCGGCGAGGTCATGCAGCCGGGCGACATGAACGTCCTGCTAGCGCAGCTGCCGGGTGCCCGGTTCCTGAATGTTTATGGGCCCACCGAGAGCAACGTGTGCACGTTCTACGAGATCCGGAGCTCGCGGGTGCCGGAGGACGCCGTGATCCCCATCGGCCGCGCTCTGCCCGGAACGGACGTCGTCGTGGTGGACGACGACCTGGAGCCGGTGCCACCGGGCATTCCCGGCCAGCTCATCGTCCGCGGCCCCACGATGATGTCCGGGTACCTGGACGAGCAGGACACGGCCAGAGCCTTCGTCACGACCGCCGACGGGAGGGAGTGGTATGCCACCGGTGACCACGTGGTGGAGAACGGTTCCGGGAAGCTGGAGTTCATCGGGCGCCAGGACGGACAGATCAAATCGCGTGGGTACCGGGTCGAACTCGGTGAGGTCGAGCGGCACCTAAGTTCGTTTGAGGGGGTGCACGAGTGCGTCGCGGTCGCGGTCCCAGGACGAGATTTCAGCACCGTCATTGTTGCCTTCGTCAACGCCGACCGGCCAGGTGATGCCGCGCCACTGCCGGACCTGCTGCGTGCGCACGTGCCCCACTACATGATCCCGGAGCGGATCATCATGCTGGCGGACGAGTTGCCCAAGCTGACCAACAGCAAGGTGGACCGCCAGTCCCTCGCCGACATTGCCCGTCGTGCGGTTCGCGACGATACCGACGGGCTGACGGCCGTCTCCTGACAGCGGAAACGGACGTGATGGGTTCAGGTGTTGACAGCGGTTACAGCCAGGAGGCGGAGACCCTGCGGCTCCCGGCCTTCCGCAGGCTGTGGGGCGCAAACGGGCTGCGCTACTCGGCCGCGGAAGTCTCGGGGTTCGCGCTGCCGATCACCGCCGTCGTGTTGCTGCACGCGGGATCTCTGGCGGTCAGCCTGATCTTCGTGTGCACCCGGGTCGGGTACTTGCTCTTCGGACTGCCTGCAGGCGCCTGGATCGATCGGTGGAACAAGAAAACGGTGCTGATTTGCGCCGACGTCTGCTATGCGCTGGCGTTCGGCAGCGTACCGATCGCGTACCTGGTGCACATCCTTACGGTCGGCCAGATGCTGGCCGTGGCCTTCGTGGTGAGCGTGGCGGGCGTGTTCTTCGAAATCGCACACACCAGCATCCTCCCGCAACTGATGCCGAAACGGGTCATCGCCGACGCCAACGCGCGGTTGCAGACGTCAGAGAACGCGATTCAGGCGGTCTCGCCGGGTGTCGCCGGTTTCCTGACGCAAAGCTTGGCCGCACCATTGCTGTACGGCTTCGCTGCGGTGTGCCACGCTGGTTCCGCGCTGATGGTGCATGGAATTTGTACTAGGCAGAAGGTCCAGAAGGTGGTGCGGGCCGGCCAGGGCCTCAGCCGGAGCTTTCGCCGGGACATCACCGAGGGCGTCCGGATATCGCTGCAGCAACCATTCTTGCGGTTGATGCTGGTCCAGACGTCGCTGTTTACCTTCGGTGTCGGCATTTTGCTTGCCACGATGCCGGTGTTTCTGCTCCGCGACGTCGGTGTGCCGCCGTGGATCTTCGGTCTCCAGTCCTCGCTGGGTGCGGTCTCCGGGGTGCTGTCTTCGCTGGTGTGCCCTCGGTTACGCCGGCGGTACGGGGAGATCAGGATGACGCTGCTGTTCGCCGGGCTGGCCCCGTTCGCGTTAGTGGTCATGCCGTTCGCCGGGGTATACCGGCACGCCGCGGTGCCGCTCACCATCGTTGCGGCGATCGGGATCAACTTCGTCATCGTAGGCCGGTCGGTCGCCGGGGCCGGGCTGCGCGCGCGGGTGACACCGGCCCCGTTCCTGGGACGCGTGTCCGCGGCCTATGTGGTGGTGACGAGGGGCGCGACCACGCTCGGCGGCCTGGCGGCGGGGCTCCTCGCTAATACCTGGTCCAGCGGAACCGCGCTGTGGATCGGGGTTCTGGAAATGGCCTTACCCACGATAATCCTGCTGCGGTCGCCGTTGCGCAAGCAGCGCGACCTGCCTGCGGAGTGGGAAGTGTGGGATGAGGAGATGAAGACCACGAGTTGACCGGGATATCTCATTCCCTGTCGAACAGGAGCACATTATGAACACGCTGGAACAAGCTGCGGCCGACTACGTCGAGCAGGGTTTCGCCGTCATCCGCGACGTCCTCCCAGCCGATGTCCTCGCGAAGGCCGACGCCCACGTCAAGTGGCTCATGGCCAGATACGCGGGCCTACGGCCCGAACACTTCCACCACCCGCTGATCCGGCACGACGCCTTCTGGGTACGGCTCATCTCGGACCCACGACTGGTGGACATCGCTGAGTATTTCCTCGGCCCGGATCTGGCCTCCTTCACCGCTCACTACATCTGCAAACCGCCATACGACGGGCAACCCGTGCTGTGGCACCAGGACGGCGCCTACTGGAAGCTGGAACCGATGGAAGCGCTGACGGTATGGGTCGCCATCGACCCGAGCACCACCGAGAACGGCTGCCTGCGGATGATCCCCGGCAGCCACTACCTGCCGCTGCACGAGCCGACGTCACGGACCGACCGGCCCAACATGCTGTTCTCCACCGCCGACGGGGGCCTCGTGGCCAAGTGGTCGGCCGAGCGGGGAATCGTGGACATCGAGTTGCGACCCGGTGACGTCTCCATCCACCACCCCAACCTGCTGCACTGTTCTGGTCCCAACACATCCGAGAAGCGGCGCTGCGGACTCGACCTGGGCTACATTTCCACCTCCACCCGGATCAGCAGCGACGATCTCTACCTGGATCCGATTCTGGTGCGCGGCCGGCCCGTCAGCACCGTGAACTGCTACCGCGCGTACCCGAAGTACGTAGAGGGCGAGACAATCCCTTTCAGCGACTGGGAAGCATGGAACAAGCGGGTCGACGCGCTCAACAAGGACATCCCACTGCGACCCGTGTCACTGGACGACGAGGCACCGATCGACACGACGCTGCGGATGATTGCGCGACTGAAGGAGGGCACGGTCCGACGTTGACACCGGCGCGGGCCTTCGCCGCCATGTAGCGGCAATCATGCATTCCGTGCCCGCCGGAAACGGCGCAGGGAAAATCCGGATTCCAGTTGTTGAATGTTTCTAATAATTGAGGGCTGATATGACCATCCACGTTTTTGCTGGGCCCACGCTGGGACACAACGAAATACAACGGAGAATCAGCGGCGCCCTTGTGCACGGACCGGTGAAACTCGGCGACCTGCTGAGGCTGAGGCCCAGCGCCCGCGACATTGTGCTAATCATAGATGGGTTGTTCCACCAGGAACCGCCTATCCGGCACAAGGAGATCCTCGACGCCATGGCCAACGGGGTGACGGTGATCGGAGCATCCAGCATGGGCGCACTGCGCGCCGCCGAACTTCACCAGTACGGCATGATCGGAATCGGCTCGGTTTTCGAGATGTACCGAGACGGCATCATCGATGCCGATGACGAGGTGGCGGTGACGCACAGCCTCCCACCCGACTGGCGGTTGTTCAGCGAGGCGCTGGTCAACGTCCGGTACGCAGTCCGGCTCTGCGCCGACAAGTCGATCATCTCGGCGGAACACACTGAGCGCATTGTCGCTCTCGCCCAAGGCCTGCCCTACCAGCTGCGGAAGTGGCCGGCGATCGAAGCTGAAGCGGCGTACCTCGACGCTCAGTTGCACGCGTCCGTCGTTGCCATAAGGGGCTTCCTCGCCGCTAATCCAGGCATCGGCGACCTGAAGCGGCGGGATGCCCTCCGCGCGATCGATGTGGTCAACCGGGGAACGTTCACTTCCACTGCAGGTGCGGAGCAGGACTGGAGGACTGCGGGTGAGTGGCGAACCATGCATCTAGCGCGGTGGGTGGCCGAGTTCCGCGGCCTCAGCACGTCCGCTCTGCCCGGGTCCGGGCTGGCTCTGTTCAACTACCAGCAGATATACGACGTGGACTTCCCCCGCCGCTGGGAACGGTACATCCTGCGCCGAATCGCGAGTTCGGGCACTGCCACACCGCCAGCGCATCTGTCGTTGCGTAACCGTGCATTGACTGTCGCCACCCGGGCCGAACTAGGTCTCGAACTCCTCGCCGAGGATCGGAAATCTGAGTGGCTCACACCCACAGAGCTGGCCTCCTGCGACGATGACGAGCTGATCGTCCGCGTGCTGGTGCGGTCGTCGTCCAAATCTCCGGACTTCACAAGGACGCCGTTTGACGAGGACGGCCTCCTTGTCAACCTGCCGGCTACCGAGCTGGCTGTCGCCGAGGCCTTTGCGATCAACCGGAAGGTCGCAGAAGTGGCCTCCGGCAAGCAGATCAGCAATCTGAAGGACGCCCGGCTGAAGAAGCACCTCTGTGAGGTCTGGGAAGCCCCGCTGGACGCGGACGAGCGTTACCTCACGGCAGCGGCACGCGACCGGGGGTTCATCTCCGTTGACGAAGCTGTCCTTGCGACCCGGCCGTTCTTTCTGAGAAATTCAACGCACGCAGCTCGGCTGGCCGATAAGATGCTAGTACGCACCGAAAAGAGCATTGACCATGCTTAAGCAAGCAACAGCAACCACAGGTTCCACAAAGGTCTTTTTCGTAGGCACGCACCGCACGCGACTTCCCGAGCACACATGGGAAATCATCCAGCCGCACCTGCCCCGGTACGGCGTGACCAGGGTCGCCGACGTAACCGGACTGGATATGATCGGGATCCCGGTCTGCATGGCAGTCCGGCCACTGTCCAGGACGCTCAGTGTGTCGCAGGGCAAAGGGCACTCCTTACTACTGGCCAAGATCTCCGCGGTCATGGAGTCCATCGAGTTATGGCACGCCGAATACGGCTGCCCACAGCCGGATGTCCAAGGAGCATCAGTGGTCGAGCTTAACCTGCCCTATCGCATCGACCAGTTGGACAACTACCGAGGAAGCCTGGTAGGGGACCGGACCTCGCTGGACTGGCTAACCGGAAGTGGGCTGGTCAGCGGGCGTCCGCAGCTCGTACCGCATCACATGGTACATATGGCCCGCAACCTAACCCCGGGCTGGTCACCATTGGGAATGCGCAACGGAAGCAACGGGCTGGCGTCCGGAAACGACCTCAACGAGGCGACGCTGCACGCGATCTATGAACTGCTCGAACGCAACTCATTGGAACACCTGACCCGTTCTATCGACGGGCGAATCAACATCAACCCGGCGAGTGTGGACGAACCCGGCTGCGCAGAGCTGATCGAGAAGATCCACGATACGGATGCCATTTTCGAGATCGCCATGGTTCCCAATCGGTGGGGCATACCCTGCTTCGTCGCCTACGTGTGGAGCTACGACTTCCCAGTGTTTTCGGTCGGCTCGGGTGCGCACTCGTCTGTTGGGGTCGCTCTGTCCCGCGCCATTACGGAGTCCGTGCAGAGCCGGCTCACCGCGATCAGTGGTAGCCGCGACGACCTCCCTCCGATGTACGCGCATGTCCAGCGGAGGTCCGGTGAGAGGCCGGCCGTGCCGCGAGAACTCACCCCTTTCGGCGAGGTTGTCGCAGTCAGAGCCCCGGAGTTCAAGGACATCGGCGCGGAGGTCTCGTGGATCAGCCGGAAGATCGAGGCCCTTACGGGAGTGGAGCCGATCATGGTAGACCTCAGCACCTCTGAAGACTTCGCCATCGCCAAGGTCGTTGCCCCTGGGCTCCGATTCGCGGACAGGCATGTCGTGCCGAGGCCGAGGTACTGACGACACCGGTTTCGGCGAAGCGCACAGTGTACCGAGACCTGCATGACCCCGGCGAACCTCCACGTTGCCCCGAAGGGTGATACAGCATATATTCATATATTGCGGCGCCGAGAGCAGGACCATGGATTAGCTCCCCCGCTTATCGGTCCATATCGAGACAGGATGAGCTCTATGCAGGCTTTTGGGTGCCCGGGTGCCTACGGGCTTGTACTGCACCGTGCCGGAGCGCAAAATCGGCGAATGACAGAGGGAGAGAGCGATGGATCTGGCTGAAAAGGCGGCGCAGGGCGGTATCGCGACACTCCACTCGCGCGGAGATAGGTTCATGGTATTCGACAGTCTCCTCTCGGAAGATGACTTCGAGTCGGCGGCCAGAGATTTTTCACAGTCGGTGCTCATGCCTCGCGTGAACAATTTTCACTCGGTTGTCGATGGGCCGAGCTATCGCGGAAATGCCGTCCAACGTCGACTCGTTGAGCCAGACATCGATGCGAGCGCTTGGGAGATGGCCATAGCTTCGCAGATCAGGCAGAACCTTGATCTCTTTTCTCAAAAGGAATCGAATTGGGAAGTTGTTTTGACTTTTACGCCTTGGGCTTATCCGAGCGGCTCCCAGCTTCACTGGCATAAAGATAGTGGCGCGAATAAGATCGGGGCCTTTATATTTTATGTACATCGGCAATGGAGTGCTCTCTGGGGTGGCGCCTTGGCGGTTGTAGACGCCGAGTCGCAATCGGAGACTGTAAGCGACGAGGACATCATGGACAGTTCAAGAAACCCCGTAATCATCATGCCCAAACCTAATAGGCTCGTTCTGTTGCGGGCGAATACCCTGCATTCTATCCAACGAATTGACGTAAGCGCCGAGGGAAACCTGCGTTCCTCCTTCGCGGGCTTCATCTTCGCGACCCGATAGCTAGAGCGTCGGTCACCAGGCCGTCGTCGGCCAGTTCAACCTCGCCCCGCGACCAATCGGCCAACCACGCATGATGAGGGTTCGGCGTGGACCCTGATCTTCCCTGGACATGGGAACATTAGCCGGAGTCGAGGCTAGACTGGCGGCCGAATCGAGGCCACTCATGGAATGCTCCTTGTCTATGAAGACGATCGCGTAAGGTCGCCCGCTCGGAAATAACTAACTATACAGTAGCCAAGCGCGGCCACTTAGATTAATTATCACTTAAATACAGCTGTGTTACGAGCTGCGAGACGGGGTCCAGCAATTCACCCAAACAGTGTAATCAGCCGCTACGCACCCACCGTCCCACGCTGCCGTGCATCGCAGGCTCACCGCCATGCGCTGATCAGCTCGCGTGTTCTCGTCCGGGGCCCGAGGCCAGAGTCGACCTTGGGACTTGCCGCAGGAGCCTGGACCCATCGCACGGCAGTGCCCGGTGTCGGTGAACAGCGCCGCGATGCTCACCATCTCCGCGCTGGCGACGTTTGACGATACGGCGCGATCACTGGCCAGCTGAGCTATGTCCTGGGAGGCCGGAGGTGCATCTGCAGTGACGGAGGGTTCGTCTCCGGACCGACCTACTGCGTAATCAATCCAGTGAGCGGCTGGAGTCAGCAAAAAGTCAGCAACCCACCGACACAAGTCAGTACCAGGGCATCTGCTGCGGCGGCCCCTAAGCACGCCACGAACTGGTTGATATTGGTCGTCATGCTCTACGCACGTTCGGGAATGCTCCTATGTCAACTCGCCGTCACCTTTTCGCTCCGCCGGTGGCATTGTGCGCCGCGCGGCGGCGTCAAGGACCTCACGGCCGCGGTGCGGTCGACCCTGCCGGACCGCTCCTTGCCCCCGTCGCCTGATCCCGACGCGCTCACACATCAGGCGGAGGCGAGGCAGATGGGCACTTCGACTACGTGCAGCACACGTGTTCCATCCGCTGCGGGCGCCTGGAGGTGTCCTGGACGGGCCTCCCGCCGACCTACGGGATCGCGTGCGATCGGCCGAGAGGCAGGCAGAGGCGGCGACGATGAACGATGCAAGTATCCTCTACTCGGCTCTATCGGGAACGCCCGGCCCGTGGCTCGCGACCATGAGGAGCACGCAGCGGTTGCCGGACCATGGTGAAAACCGGTCGAACGGGCGGACGAAGATCATCCGACCCATGGGGAGCCGCTGGGTGAAACCGCCACGTCAGCGCGGCGGACCGCTTACGGAAGGCGCCTCGGGTGAGTCCCTTCCCTTCTCGTGCCGGGCCCTGGGTCGGGCTGCTGAAGCACGTCCTCGACGACGACCAACGGACGCGCCGAGCCGAACTCTTGCTCTCGCACCTGACGACCTGTCTTGTCGTGATCGGAACGATCGTGATCACCACGGCCGCGCTGCTGGCCAGCGATCCCTCTGCTGGTGTCGGCACCGGTGCCATCTCGGCTAGCCTCGCATGGCTCAGGCGGCGCAGACGGCTGGCGGAGCTGCGGCCCGGCACCCACTCCAGAATGGGCGCCTAAGATCTCCGCAGTTAACGAAGGCGCAAACTGCCACCCCGACGCTCGCCTGCCAAACGATGATTATCCCGATGGGCTAGAACACCGCGCGCGATGACCAACGACAGCAACCGCGAGCTGAGCCCCGAGACGTTGGTCGCGATCGCCGAGCTGCCGCAGGCGGCGAGCCAATCGGGGTCTCGGCGTCGTCTTCGAGCCTGACGACGACAGCTGGCGCGTAAGCTTCACCCAACAGAAGATAATTCTACGCACCGACAGTCCTAGCCACTCAGGGTTGGGTTTCGGTGCGCAGTTCGGTTCGTAGACCAGTAATTATGAGGAAGGACCTCACCCGTCATCGCCTGGTTCTTCAGAGGGAGTGATCAGAGCAAGGTAGGCATGTTCTGTCGTGACCGTTTCCGAACACGCCGCAGAGAGCAGAGCGTACGCGAGTTCCTCGCCACCGTTGGGCTCCGAGAACCACCACGCGACAGCATCGACCAGAGCGAGGCGTTGTACCGCGGATAGCTGTGCCTCACGTTCGCCGAGGACTGCCACTGCGGCCAAGCGTTGCCTGCTGGGGATCACGCGTGACCCGCGAGTGGACCGCGTGATCGGCTCATGCTGATCGCCGAGCGCCCCAGCGGCCAACTCCAGTGTCCGCGACAGATCCAACTCGTCCAGGTGCGGCCTAGTCGGATGGTGAAAGATCCGCGACACCGACGACCACTCCTGCAGCACCCGGGCCACCGATCGAGCAGGCCAGGGCGCAAGCCGGAGCACCACACTGGGGGATTCCTCGCCGTCCAGCACCAGCGTGCCGCCGTCGAGCTCCACCACCTCACCGTGATTGAGAACCACCCGGATCCGGTCCGGGTCGAACTGTGTAGGGTCTGGCATCGGGTCTCCACCCTCCTATTCAGGGTCGGCGATCAAGGCCGTGGTCCGGTGCTCGCAACCCAGCCCTCGGCCGCCTCATCAGGGGACGGGCGCGCCCACTGATCTCACTTTCTTATCCGGCGCAAGACCAGCTCCCGCGCCTGGTCCGCGCCGCGCGCACGGGCCTAGTCCCGGCCCCGTGCGGTCCTTGGCTGTACAGCTGCGCAATACAGCAACGAGGCTGACCAGCACCGTCCCAGAACGGCCGCCAGTGGCCCGCGACGTGCGGAAACAACTTTTATCGACCGCCGTGCCCGCAGTTCGGGACGAAGGGTCACGTAGCGATCGGCTCAAGATCGGCGCCTTATTTCATCCCCGCGTTACGGTGCGACGCGGCGGCAAATGTCCCGCGCTGATGAGCGTTCCCGTCCGATAACACCGCAGTTCGTGGGCAGTGAGTAGAATGCGATACGGACCAATAGGTTCGATTGCGAATCAGACGATCGGCGGTTTAGTCCAATTCCTTGGTGACCACCGATGGCTAGGGATTTCTTTAATCGCTTGCCGCGCGACCGTGACGGGAGTTCAGTTAGGGTCTGAGTTTGTGCGCAGTCTGGAAATTTGGACGTGTCGTCACCGGTGACGCCAGATGGGGGTGAGCGTGGCCCGGGTTTTCATCAGCTATGCCACCCGGGACAGGCACGTCGCCGATGAGGTATCGAGTTGGCTGCGGGCAGCCGGCCACGAACCGTTCCTCGATGACGATCTTCGGGATGGGATCGGCGTTGGCGAGGACTGGGAGCAGCGTCTCTACAGTGAGCTGCGGCGAGCTGACGCGGTGGTCGCGGTGGTGACGTCGTCGTTGGTGGCGTCGAGCTGGTGCTCGGCTGAGTTGGGGATCGCAAGGGCGCTGGGTTGCCGGGTCATGCCGTTGCGAGCTGAGGCTGGTGTAGTGCACTCGCTGATGCCGCGCCTGCAGTATGCGGACTACGAGGCTGATCCTCGGCGAGCTCGCGAGCGGGTGCTTCAGGCGGTGCGATTGCTGGATGACGGTGGAGGTAGCTGGCGGGAGGGCGATAATCCTTTCCCTGGGCTGGAAGCGTTCACCGCGGCGTTGAGCCGGGTGTTTTTCGGTCGGGCGGCGGAGGCTCGTGAGGTCGGCAACCGGGTGCGCGCGATAGCCAGTCCCGGCGGGATGCTGGCCATCGTTGGACCGTCCGGGTGTGGGAAGTCGTCGCTGGTGAACGCTGCGGTGGTGCCGCTGATTGATGGTGACCCGGCGTGGTTAACGGTAGCGCTGAGGTTGGTTCCGGGAAGCGATCCGCTGCCTGAGCTGGCCCGGGCGCTGGCCGCTACGGCTAACTGTGTGGGGATGGGCTGGTCAGCGAGCGATGTCCGTGGCGTGCTTGAGGGCGGTACTGATGGCCTACGACGGATAGCAGACGATCTGCTGGCGGCCGGCCCAGTCCCGCACCAGCGGCTGCTTGTATCGATCGACCAGGCCGAAGAGCTGTTCAGCTGGACGACCCCGGATGCCCGGCAGCGATTCGCGCAGCTGTTGGGCGCCGCGGTGGCCGGTCCGGTGCAGGTGGTCGTGGTGATGCGGTCGGAGTTCCTTGATGATCTGCGGGAGCTATCCGCGCTGGTCGGGGTGCCGATCGAGGCCTATGTGTTGGCCCCGCTGGACCGGGAGATGCTGCGGGAGGTCATCGAAGGACCCGCGAAGGTGGCCAGGTTGCGCCTAGAGAACGGACTGTCGGCTCAGTTAGTCGCCGACACCGACAGCGGAGAGTCGCTGCCGCTGCTTGCCTTCACCCTGCGGCAACTGGCAGAGGGCCTGCCCGTCGGAGGCACGTTGACCTTGTCCCGCTCTAGCGACCTCGGCGGTGTCCGGGGCGCGCTGACCCAGCATGCCGACCTTGCGCTCGCAGCGGCCGTTCGGGCTAGTGGTTTGGCCGAACCGCAGGTGTTGGCCGGACTCACTCGTCTGGTCACTGTTGACGAGACCGGTCGACGCGCCCGGCGACGGATCAAGCTCACCGGCCTCACCAAACCGCTGCGGCTTGCATTGGGGATCTTCGTCGATCGTCGGTTGCTGCTCAGCGACACCGACGACGGCCAGGGGTGGCTCACGGTGGCCCACGAGGCCCTGCTCACCGAGTGGCGACCACTGGACACCGCCACCGCCGACATCACCCTGGCACTACGCACCGCGCGGACCGTCGAACACGCGGCCGCGGACTGGAACGGTGCTGGCCGGCCGGAGAACTACCTTTGGGACGCCGCGCGGCTTATCGCCACCCGAACCACTCTGGGGATGACCGGCGACAGCACGGACCGTAATCCCTCTGCGGCTGCTGTCGTCGAGCTCAACGATGAGGCACTGGCGTTCCTGGATGCCACCGCCCAGCGTATCCACGCCATCAAGCTGCGCGAACGGCGTCTACGTACCCGTACCATCACCGTGCTATCGACCCTGCTGGTGCTCGCGCTGATCGCCGCAGGGATCGCGATCTGGGAACAACAAGGGGCTCTCAGCGCCCAACGCCTCGCCATCGCCCGAGGCATGAGCGCCGAGATCGACAGGGTCCGCGACCAGGATCCCCGGCGTGCCCTGCAACTGGGCGTTGCCACCAGACAATTCGACGATAGTCCGCAAACCCACGCGGACCTTCAACAGACTCTCACCTCGGCCTTGCACTTCAGGACTCTTCGCGGCCACACCGCCACGGTGTGGGCCGTGGCGTTTGCCCCTGACGGGCGCACCCTGGCCACCGCCAGCGATGACCAGACCGTCCAGTTATGGGATCTCAGCAACCAGAACCGGCCCCGACCCCTCGGACCACCCCTGACCGGACACACCGGCTCGGTGTTTGGAGTGGCGTTTGCCCCAGACGGGCGCACCCTGGCCACCGCCAGCGATGACCAGACCGTCCAGTTGTGGGATCTCAGCAACCGAGACCGGCCCCGACCCCTCGGACCACCCCTAACCGGCCACACCGGGGTAGTACGAGGAGTGGCGTTTGCCCCGGACGGGCGCACCCTGGCCAGCGCCAGCTTCGATCAGACCGTCCGGCTGTGGGATCTCAGCGACCGGGACCACCCCCGACCCCTCGGACCACCCCTAACCGGCCACACCAACGCGGTGTACGGAGTGGCGTTTGCCCCCGATGGGCGCACCCTGGCCAGCGCCAGCTTCGATCAGACCGTCCGGCTGTGGGATCTCAGCGACCTGAACCGGCCCCGACAGCTTGGCCCACCCCTAACCGGCCACACCGGCTCGGTGTATGGAGTGGCGTTTGCCCCCGATGGGCGCACCCTGGCCACCGCCAGCGCCGATCAGACCGCCATTTTGTGGGATCTCAGCGACCTGAACCGGCCCCGACAACTTGGCCCACCCCTGACCAGCCACACCGGCTCGGTGTATGCAGTGGCGTTTGCCCCCGATGGGCGCACCCTGGCCACCGCCAGCACCGATCTGACCGTCCGGTTGTGGGATCTCAAAGATCGGGACCGGCCCCGACAGCTTGGTCAACCCCTGACCGGCCACACCGGTGCCGTGTACGGAGTGGCGTTTGCCCCCGATGGGAGCAGCCTGGCCACGGTCAGCGACGACCAGACCGCCATCTTGTGGGATCTCAGCAACCGGGACCGACCTCGGCCACTCGGCCCACCCCTAATCGGCCACACCGGCTCGGCACTGGCGGTAGCGTTTTCGCCGGACGGGCGCACCCTGGCCACCACCAGCACCGACAAAACCGTCCGATTGTGGGACCTCACAGACCGAGACCACCCCCAACCACTCGACCCACCCCTCAGGGGCCACACCAACGCGATCTACGGAGTGGTGTTCGCCCCGGATGGGCGCACCCTGGCCACCGCCAGCGACGATCAGACCGTCCGGCTGTGGGACCTCAGCGACCGGAACCACCCCCAGCCACTCGGCCTACCCCTCACCGGCCACACCCGCGAGGTACGGGGAATAGCGTTCGCCCCGGACAGCCGCACCCTCGCCACGGTCAGCACCGATCAGACCGTCAGGTTGTGGGACCTCAGCGACCGGGACCACCCCCAACCACTCGGCCCACCCCTCACCGACCACACCCGCGCCGTGTGGGCGGTGGCGTTCGCCCCGGATGGGCGCACCTTCGCCACCTCCAGCGACGATCAGACCGCCAGGCTGTGGGACCTCAGCGACCGGACCCACCCCCAACCACTCGGCCCACCCCTAACCGGCCACACCAGCGCGGTACGCGGGATAGCGTTCGCCCCAGACGGACGCACCCTCGCCACCGCCAGCCTCGACCAGACCGTCCGATTGTGGGACCTCAGCGACCGGCACCACCCCCAGCCGCTCGGCCCACCCCTGACCGGCCACACCGGCTCGGTACGGGGAGTAGCGTTCGCCCCGGATGGGCGCATCCTGGCCACCATCAGCAATGACAAGACGGTCCGATTGTGGGACCTCAGCGACCGGGACCACCCTCAACCGCTCGGCCCACCCCTGACCGGCCACACCAGCGCGGTACGCGGAGTAGCGTTCGCCCCAGACGGGCATACCCTCGCCACCACCAGCCTCGACCAGACCGTCCGATTGTGGGACCTACCCCGCTTCGACAGGTTCGCAGGAGATGAGGTGCGAGAAGCCTGCCTCCGAGCCGGCGGACCGCTCGACAAAGCGACGTGGGAGCAGTACGCCCCCGGTATCAGCTACCAGGACACCTGCGCAGGCCGCTGACCCGTCAGGTCAAATCACCCGGCATCCTGATAGCCCGCCCAGCCACTGCCGCGATCCCCGGAACCCAAACCCCACCTGCCCGGCCGGGCATCTCCGCAAACAACCGGACATCCCGAAATACCCCGCTAAAAGCGATTCGTAACCCTTTCCCTGTGCACCAGTTTCTATACACGGCAGAGGTCCGACAACGGCTGCTAAGACGACGGAGCCTCGCGATCCTCGTCTAACTCGCCGGATGGAGTGATCAAGGCGAGGTAAACGTGTTCCGTGGTGATCTCCGCCGCACAGCTCGCCGCAAGCAGTGCGTAGGCAAATTCCTCGCCGCCGTTGGGTTCCGAGAGCCACCATGCGGCGGCATCGACCAGGGCAAGGCGCTGCACGGCCGAGAGGTGCGCCTCACGCTCGCCCAGGACTGCCACAGCGGCCAAGCGTTGCCGATTGGGAATGACGCGCGATCCGCGGAGAGACCGCACGTTTGGCTCGTCGCTGGCGCCGAGCACCGCAGCGGCCAACTCCAGCGTCCGTGACAGATCCAGCTCGTCTAGGTGCGGTCGAGTCGGCTGGTGGAAGATCCGCGACACTGACGACCACTCGTGCAGCACCCGGGCGACCGACCGGGCGCGCCAGGGCGCGAGCCGAAGCACCACGCTCGGGGATTCCTGGCCGTCCAGGACGAGCGTGCCGCCGTCTAGCTCCACAGCCTCACCGTGATCGAGCACCACCCGGATCCGGTCCGGATCGAATTGCCTAGGGTCTGGCATCGGGTCTCCACCCTCTCTACAGGTTGGTGATCAAGGCCGGGGGTCGGTGTTCCAGCACCAGCCCTCGGCCGCCTCATCAGAGGGCGGGTGCGCCCCCTGATCTCACTTGCTTATCCGGCGCCGAACCAGGTCCCGCACCTGGTCCGCGCCGCCCCTCCTCAACTAGTCCGCAGTCTCGGTACTGTCTTTAGGCAGAGCACAACAGCTCCAGCTGGTGGAAGCTTGGCAAGGCGCCAAACTGATCGGAGTCAGCAAAAAGTCAGCAACCGACCGGCACGGGTTGCTACCAGAGCACCTAACGCGGCGACCCACGAGCACGTGACCGTACTTGTTGATACTGGTCGTCACGCCCTACGCGCGTTCGGGACGAAGAGGCCGTGGGTTCGAATCCCGCCACCCCGACCTGGCAGGGCTTATTCGAACCACTGGCACTAGTGGTGAGGATGGTCTTGTTGATCTTGGTTGGCTTGTTGGGGTCAGCATCCTTCACCTGGGTGCTGACCCCAACAGTGTGTGTGGGGCTGGTGGGTGGTTGCCAGGGTGTTAGGTGGAGGCTGGGCTTGCCGGGGGCTGGTGGGGTGTTCTGGAGTGTGAGGATCGCGGCGGCGTGGATGTCGGTGAAGGGTTCGCGAGTTGCTGACCGGTTATGGTGATGGTGCCGTAGGGGTCGGCGTCGAGGTAGAGTTTGAGGAAGATCGTTTTTGTGATTAGTGTTTTGGTGTCTTCGTCGCCGGTGTCATAGATGCCTCGGGGGTTGGCGAGCATGTTTAATCCGATGAGGAAGATCTCGCGTTCTGTGTCGTGGGCGGTGTCTAGGTTGGCTAGTTGGTGTTGGGTGTTGCTTTTTTGATGTGTAATTCACGCATGTTGGTGTCGAGTTTTCCTGGCCAGCGTCCAGCCGTTCTTCCGCTCCGTCTCACTGAGCAGCCCACGCAGATAAACAGCCATCTGCCGACGCGACTCCACCCGGGTAAACCGACCCGCGAACCGACCCGCGAACGCCGCGAATCCCGCCGACCACTCCTCCACCGTGTCCCACATACATGATCAGCTACACCCTCAGTGAGCGAGCCTATGGCAGACACGCCAGAGCCACTATAACAATCTGTCGTTACAGTACTAACGGGGTTGGCACCCCAGCCCGACGAGGCATGTCGTGGTTTTGGTTGGTCTTGGGGCTCCGGTCGGGTGGTGTGACGGTGCCCTGCTGGACCCGTGTTGATACCGCTCGTTGGCGGTGGTTGGCTTCGTGAGCCGCCCGCCTGACCGGAGCCAGCCATGACGCTACCCCGCACCGTCGCTGATGTCCTGACCGATCATGTCGTGTTCGGGGTGGAGTGTATCGACCGGATGTACTGCAATGTTTATGTCCCGAAGTTGCAGTTCGCGGCGGGCTTGTTGGGCTATGTGCAGCGCCAGTTGGGGTTGCCGATCGCGTCCACCGCGCCGCTGGGAAAGATCACCGACGCGTTCAGTGCTGCGATGCGTCGGTTCGCCCGCGACCAGGGGGTGCCGTGGGTGGACTTCGTGAAGGGCCAGCGCAAAGACGACGTCATGCACCAGCATCTGGGTGGCTTCGACCGGGAGGAGGGGGTGTTGTTTATCGGGCGGGCCCAGGAGAAGACCGCGTTGTTTCGCACCGAGCGCCGCCGCGACGCCCACGGTGATTCCTACCCGTGGATCGTCAAGACCACCGGCGTGGTCAACCACTTCTACGTCTATGCCGTAGACGCTGAGTTCGGTCCGTTTTTCCTGAAGTTCTGCTCCTATTTCCCCTACAACGCCAAGCTGTGCCTCAACGGCCACGAGTGGGCCAAACGCCAAGCCACCAAGGCCGGGGTCGCCTTCACCGCATTGGACAACGGCTTCGCCACCGTCGATGATCCCGCCGCGCTGGCGGCGATCTGTGATCGGTTGGACCCGGGGCAGATCGACGGGCTGCTGCGCAAGTGGCTGGCGATCCTGCCGCACCCGTTCACCCCCGCCGACCGTGAAGCCGGGTACCGCTACGACATCTCGATCCTGCAAGCCGAGTTCTCCTTGACTCAGGTACTGGACCGGCCGGTGTCGGGGCGGGTGTTTTTCGAACACGTCATCCGCGACAACCTCGATGCCGGGCGCCCTGACCGGATCGGGCTGGTCTTCGACCGCCGACTCATGACCAAAGGACCGCGGCGCACCCCGGGCCGGTTCCGCACCCGGGTCATCACCGAAGGCGTCACCCCCAGCCTCTATATCGACTACAAGCACACCGCGATCAAGCAGTACCACAAGGAAGGACGAGCGCTACGGACCGAAACCACGATCAACGACACTCGCGACTTCGGGATCGGGAAACGGCTGACTAACCTGCCCGCGCTGCGGGAGGTCGGCTTCTCCGCCAACCGACGCCTGCTGGGCGTCCAACGACTCAGCCACAACCCGATCCACGCCGAGCAAGCCATCACCGCCGTGCACCACCCGATCATCACCAGCGACGGACACCGGATCGCCGGGCTGCGCCTGGGCGACCGCCGCGCCCACGCGCTGCTCCAAGCATTATTGGTGTTCGGGCTGCTGCCTCACGGATTCCTCAACCGTGACCTGCGCGGCCTACTCGCCGGCCTGCTCGGCAAACACCCCAACGAGATCAGCGCCGGCCAGGTCAGCTACGACCTGCGCCGGCTCCGCGCCCACGGCCTGATCACCCGCATCCCCAAAACCCACCGCTACCGCATCAGCGACACCGGACTGCACCACGCCATGCTGATCACCCACATCCACACTCGCGTTTTGCAACCCGGTCTGGCCCAGCTCACCGACCCCGACCCACCCGCGCACAGCACCCTGCGCACCGCCGCACGCAACTACCAACGCGCCCTCGACCAACTCACCCAGGAGGCCGGATTCGCCGCATGACACCAAACTTGACTCGATCAAACCGACTTCGTCGGCCCTAGCCTTCTAGTCGACAATTTACCGCAGACCGGGAGGCTTATTCACAAGCCGCGAAGAAGTATAGGCCGGTGACGGCTTCGAGCATGCTTTAATATTTTTGTATGGGTGCGCGGTACCGGCCGCCTTCCTCGCTGAGCATTCGCCAGGTCCTGAGGTGTGCGATGGCGTGCTCGACAGCGGCGCGGATTTTGCTCAATGCGGTGTTGAAGTCGGTTTGGCTGGTGTCGAGGTCGCCACCGGGCGCTCGCTTGAACGGGACGATCTCGATGCCCTCGACGCCGAGGTAACCCAAGTCCGCCGCGGCCGGTATATCGGCGAGTGCCGCGGTGAGGCCAGAGGCGGCGAAGGTGTGGGCGTCGTGGCGGGCGCCGTGCACCGGGATCGGGCCCACCGCGGCCAGACGTCCACTCAGCGTGGCCGCGATCTGGATGTTCATCCCCGCATATCCGGCCTTGGCCGAGAACAGATCGGGGATGTGCCGCCAGTCCCAGGTGGGGCAGATCGTGCCGTCTACTAGCACGGTTCCCGCACCAACGACCTCGCTGGGGTGGGGTATGAACTCCGCGAGCACCTGGGCGATCAGCGGGCGCAGCAGGTCCCATCGCCGACTCACGGTGGCCTGGCTGACACCGAAGATCGCACCGGCGAAGGCCTGGGTGACGTTCTTGCGCATCAAACACACGACCAGCGCCACCGAGCCGAACAGGCCCAGCGCGTATGCGCGGCCAACCGAGGCCAATCCACCACCGCGGGCGGTGTTCACTCGGGCCACCAACTCGGTGAGTTGCTCCGCGCTAAGTCCTGTCATAGCCTCATACCGCAACGGCTCCTCCGGTTTGCTTTCGCTGTTTGACCGACAACGAAACAAAACGACAGGGGCCGTTGCCCTTCAAGCATGACACTCGCCATTCGCAGATTGTGCGGAAATTGTAAGCTGACATCCATCCAAGGAACCGTCGCTTCTCCGAAGCCCACTACCTAATGAGGCTTGCGAATTGGCCTCCGGGGACAGAGGCCCCACTTGTTCAGCCCATCCGATGCTTCACCTGCTTCCTTATCCCAGACCACGCTGCCAAAGCCGAGCAGTCCCGCGGAGCCACATCGGCTCCGGCTCGGTTCCAGGTGCCCGTGGGAAAGCAACCGAAACCGCGGCAATCACGGTTTGCGCTGCCAGTTCGGCGTACACGCCTGCAATCTGGCCTGACACCCGCAAGGCCCGCTAGCTATTCCGGGGACTGTCAGCGGCACCCGAAAACCGACCCCCTGGCGGCACGCGGGTTCCGGGGCGGGGGTCAGTTTTCATGTGCCGTCGAGTGCGCCGTGAGGCGCTGTTGATTCGAGTGGAGGTGAGAGGCCTTCACCGCCTGCCCTGTCGCAGCGGGGAGGTGGAGCTATGGGCAGCCCGATCCGGGTGGTGACGGTGAGGGTGGCAAGCGGCCCTGACAAAGCCGGGACGCGCTAGTACTGCCAGATGGCGTGGGTCCGGCAAGCGAGACGGAAAGGAGTACGCAAGGAACCGACGTTTACGTCTCTTAAGCGTGGACCGGCTCAAATCTGGTGGATAGGGGCCGGGAGCGGTGCGTCCTCGCCCCGGATGTGGGGGTGGGAACTCCTGGGCTGGCTTTCGACGGCTCGCCGGGAGACCACGGTGAAGTGCTGCGGGGTAGCCGTGGTGATACCGCAGGGACCGAGTCGGGCTCCTCCTTCGTTGAGCGAATCACAGTGAACACGGGAACCGTCCTGGTCCCCCCCGATTTCCGCGCATCCGGTGTGGGGGTCAGGCTGGGCGCACCGACCGCCGAGCGGTCCAGGACGGGGCGGAGCCGCCGTAGTACTCCGAGCCGGGGAAAGCCCGTGCACATGGGGAAGGGCGGCAGCGGTATCGAGAAGGGAAGGATGCTGTAATGCCGACAGACGCGCTGGTGAATATCGGCGCACCGGACACGGTGATCCCGGAAGGGCCACGGTCTCGGGTATCGGAGATGCAGGCCAAGCTTCATCGTTGGGCGGCGGCCGATCCTGGCCGCAGGTTCGATGACCTGTTCAACTTCGTGTATGACCCGGCGACGCTGGTCGTGGCGTTTGACCGGGTCGCGGGCAACACCGGTGCCAATACCCCCGGCGTGGACGGCCTTACGGTCGCTGACGTCGAGGCCGTCATCGGTGTGCCCGGGTTCCTGGATGACCTGCGCGCCCAGCTCAAGCAGGACACGTTCGGGCCTCTTCCGGTGCGGAACGCACGATCCCCAAACCGGGTGGGAGCGGGAAGGTTCGGCGGCTCGGGATTCCCGTGATCGCTGACCGGGTTGTTCAGGCGGCGCTGAAGCTGGTGTTGGAGCCGATCTTCGAGGCCGACTTTCTGCCGGTCTCCTATGGTTTCCGACCCAAGCGGCGTGCGCACGACGCGATCGCTGAGATACAGCGTTTCGGCACCAAGGGTTACCAGTGGGTGCTGGACGCGGACATCGAGGCGTGCTTTGACTCCATCTCACACACCGCCCTGATGGACCGGGTGCGGGCACGGGTCAAGGACAAGCGCGTGCTGGCGCTGGTGAAGGCGTTCCTCAAAGCCGGGATCCTCACCGAACTCGGCACCCGCGAGGACAGCCTCGCCGGCACGCCGCAAGGGGGCATCCTGTCCCCGCTGCTGGCCAACATCGCCTTGAGCGCGCTCGATGAGCACGCACACGGCCCTTGGCGGCCCGGCGGGATCATGTGCACCCCTCGCCGACGCGCTTGGCGTCGAGCAAAGGGCCTGCCGAACTGGCGGATCGTCCGCTATGCCGACGATTTCGTCGTACTCGTGCACGGTTCCCGCGACGACGCCGACACCCTGCGCGAAGAAATCGTTGATGTGCTCGAACCCTTGGGCCTTCGACTGTCCGCGGCCAAGACCCAGATCGTGCACATGAGCGAGTCGTTCGACTTCCTCGGGTTCCGCATCCAGTGGCGCCGCAAGCGAGGCACGAACAAGTGGTACGTCTACACCTTCATCGCCGACCGGCCCATCCGGTCGGTGAAGGACAAGATCCGTGCCCTAACGAGCAGGCTATCGCAGCACCCACCCAGGGTCGCGCTGATCAGGCTCAACCAGATCATGCGCGGCTGGTCCAACTACTTCAAACACGCGGTCTGCAAACACACCATGGACTCCCTCGAAACCTTCGTATGGTGGAGGGTCATCCGGTGGTGGATGAAGCTGCACCGCTGGAGATGGACCGACGTCCGTCGGCGTCTCACCGACCACACCGGCCGGTGGCGCAGACCCTCGGCGGACGGGATCGAACTGTTCAACATCGCCAAAGTACCCATCACCCGATACCGGTACCGAGGCAACAAGATCCCCAACCCCTGGATCATGGGAAACCACGCCTGACGACAGACACCGTGGAGAGCCCGTTGCCGAGAGATCGGCACGGCGGGTTCGGCGAGCGGCCTGGGGAAACGGACCGGGAGCAATCCCGACACCGCGCCCCAGGCCGACTCAACCAGGGCGACGGTCCGATCAGGGAACGCGGCGGACTGGGCCGCCCTCTGACTGCGCGTCGAGGACGGCGGCGCTTCGTCTCGAGTTGCTCCCGTCCCAGGCAATCGTCGGCCTTCAGCGGTCAGCCGGGAACGCGACGGTTGCGAGTCTTTGTCGAGAAGGTGAACCTCTGAAACCCTTGACCGGATCAAGCAGTCCCATGGTCGTTCTCCTGGCTCGTCGATGGTCCTCCGCCATTGGCTGACACGGCAGCACTGACGGCAGCGCGCCGGGGCGGTGTTGGCGGCATCGCCAGGTCCAGTGGGGGCAGTGGGTAGTCCGAGCCGGCGGTGGGCACCTCGCGGGGGCGCTCGGCTAAATCGCGCTGCGCCGCGTTGTTGGGGGGTAGGAGGAAAGCGACGGCCAGCAGCATGACCAGCACGATGCCGCCGACCATGAGGATCTCGCTGGGAGTGACGACAGCACTATGCAGCATCCTAACGCCGGAGACCAGCACGATCCAGATCAGGCTGCCCGGCACCAGCACCTTCCAGCCCAGCACCATGAACTGGTCGTACCGCATCCGGGGCAGGGTGGCGCGTAGCCAGATGAACACGAACAGGAAGACCAGCAGCTTGCCCATGAACCACAACAGACCCCACCAGCCACGATCCAGCGCTCCGCCGGCCAGTGGCCACGGGGCGTGCCAGCCGCCGAGGAACAGCGTGGTCGCCATCGCCGAGACGGTGACCATGTTGACGTACTCGGCGAGGAGGAACAGCCCGAACTTCAGTGACGAATACTCGGTGTGGAAACCACCGACCAGCTCCGACTCCGCCTCGGGCAGGTCGAACGGTGCGCGGTTGGTCTCGCCCACCATCGACACGCAGAACACCGCGAAGCTGGGAAACAGCAGGAACACAAACCACCACTGCTGCGACTGCGCGGCCACGATGTCCGCGGTGGACAGCGAATCCGCGTAGAGGACCACGGCGACGATCGACATCCCCAGGGCGATCTCGTAGGAGATCACCTGGGCGGCGGAGCGGAGCGCGCCCAGCAGCGGGTAGGGCGAGCCCGATGACCAGCCGGACAGCACGATCCCGTAAACGCCCAGCGAGGAGCAGGCCAGCACCACGAGGACCCCGACGGGCAGGTCAGTGACCTGCAGCACGGTGTGTTCACCGAAGATCGACACCATACCGCCGATCGGGATCACGGAGAAGGCGGTGAACGCCGTGACCGTCGAGATAACCGGGGCCAGGACGTATACCCAGCGATCGGCCAGTGCTGGTTGGATGTCCTCCTTCAACGCCAGCTTCAGCCCATCGGCCAGAGACTGCAGCAGCCCGAAGGGCCCGACCCGGTTGGGGCCCGGGCGCTGCTGCATGCGCCCGAGTACCCGGCGCTCCATCCAGACCATGAACAGGGTCATGACCATCAGGAACACGAAGATCACAACCACCTTCAGGATGGTGAGCCACAGCGGGTCGTCGGCCAGCAGTGCCTCGGTGGGCGTCATGACTTGCCTCCCCACGCCGTCGTGGCCGTCGTGCTGTTACCGACCTGGTCATCCGGGGTGTCCTACAGAAATAGAGCGACGGGTCAAGCTCCTGCGTACGGTCAGGGGTGGGGAAACTTCGGAAATGGCGCCCATGAATCTCCAAACCGTTGTCAGGCGCGGCAGACCTCAGCGCGTTTCCTCCGCGCTGCCCGTGCTCCCGCAGGGGCACGCACCGCTGCAAGCGGATTCGAGGACTGTCGCCGGCGTCGTCCACTCGGTCAAGCTGGCTGCGGCTGAGACGATCGACTGGTACTCAAGGTGTTAAGGGGGCTGGGCTGGTGGGCACCGGTGCGCCGTCATATCGGGGGTTCCGGTATCCGGCGGAGATCATCAACCCCGTCCATACCCGGCTTGAAAGCGCCGATGACCACGGACAGGTCTGCATCGGGGCCCTCTGTAGGCCGTCTCCAGCGGGCGAAACGACGCTCCATAACGCCGGCAAGATACGACGCTGATCGACAACGACGAGCATTTCCACTGGTCCGCGCCGTTCTCGGAGCAGGAGGCCTGATTGTCTCCCAGAAAATCTTGTCAATCTCAAGGTGCACCAGGTGGTGCTGCGGCGTGGTGAGTGTGATGCTGAACGTCCTCGGACCTGGACCGGAAGATGAGACACGACCCTGGACGGCAGGTAGTTGCGGGGTGCTGCCGGCGACTATGGATCATATGACTTAGCCGCCATCGTCCGCCGGAATCCGCGCGGTCGCGTTCGGAGTCCTGTTAGAAACAGGGATGCGGTTCGCCACTGTGGTCCTGTAAGCAACAGGGATGCAGCCCATTACTGTGGAAAGCAACGGCATCGAGATCGCCTACGAGACCTTCGGCGCACCGGGTGATCGCCCGCTGCTGCTCGTGATGGGGCTGGGCACGGCCAGATGCTCGCTTGGCATCCCGAGCTGTGTGTGGCGCTGGCCGCCGAGGATTTCTTCGTGGTGCGCTTCGACAACCGTGATGTGGGGCTGTCCACTCACCTGCACGACGCGCCGCCGCCGAACCTGGGTGCGGCGAGGGGCGGTGACTTCTCCTCGGCGTCCTATCGACTTGAGGACATGGCCGACGACGCGGTCGGGTTGCTCGACGCGCTCGGGCTGGACCGGGCGCATGTGGTCGGCGCCTCGCTCGCGGAATGATCGCGCAGACGATGGCCATCACGCACCCCGACAGGGTTCACAGCCTGACCTCCATCATGTCCACCCCCGAGATCGGCATCGGGTCAGCCACCCCGGCGACCCTGGCCGCTTTGCCAGCATCGCCGCCGACAAGCCGCGCGGAGGCAGTGGAGCAGACCGTGAGTATGTTCAAGATCATAGGATCACCCGGTTACCCGCTGGATGAGGCCTGGGTCCGTGAGCTGGCCGGTCAGTCCTACGACCGCGGTTTCGACCCAGCGGGCATGGCCCGCCAGCAGTTGGCGATCTACGCCTCCGGGGATCGCACCGCGGCGTTGGCCCACGTCACGGCGCCTGCCTTGGTGGTGCACGGCGACGCCGACCCGCTGATCCAGCTGTCCGGTGGTCAGGCCACCGCCGCGGCACTCCCCGATGCTGAGCTGCTCGTGCTGCCCGGCATGGGCATGATCTGCCGCGTGGGATCTGGCCGAGGCTGGTGGCGGCGATCAGCCGGCTCGCCAACCGCGCCGAGGCCCTGCACAATTGAATCTTCAAACCGTTGTCAGGCGCGGCAGACCTCAGCGTTTCCTCCGCGCTGCCCGTGCTCCGGCAGGGCACGCACCGCTGCAAGCGGATCAAGGATTGTCGCCGGTGGTCAATGGAGCCAATCAGGGAGAGTCGACGGTGGCGCGGCCGGTGACCTCATGCGCTCAGGCCGCCGGCCGCGCGGTGCTGGTCGAGCCGCGCTGGACGATGGTGGTGTCGGACCGGCTGGTGTTGAAGGCGTAGGTGCTGGCTGCGTGGCTAAGGCATCGTGTGGTGTCGGTGGCCAGGCCCTCAGCCTGGTGCAGGTGTGGTGTCACGGTGCCCCAGGCCGCCCAGCGGTCCCGGGCGGCCGCGGTGAGCTCGCCGAGGTGGCGGGCGATCTGAGCCAGGTCTCGGACCAGTGTCAGGGTCTCCTCGCCGGTGACGGTCATCGGCAAGGCAGCCGCGGTGGCCAGCGCCGCCGCTGCCGCTTCCACCGGGGCATTGATCGTGGGTTCCATGACATGTCGCCATCCAAAGTTCGGCTCAGGTGTGTGCACTACAACAGAGTTGGACTCCCGGCGCTCTGATACACCGGCCGACCCTTCACGAGCAGATCCGAACGCCCCTCGAAAGATTCGGCGCAGTTGTCCGAACCGGCTAAACCCACGCCACTGTCAGTAGCCAACCGGGCCAGACCAGCTCGATGTTGCCGTGGTTCACTGATACGACGGGCTGCTGGTGCGGAGGATCCCGCAGTGCGCTGGCATCGGCAGCCATCCACCGGCTCACTCGTCGGCGCCACCGAGCACGAAGCGGAATCGAGACGATGTACTCGGCAAGAAGACCACGCGCTCGGCCGGAGACAGAACCAGCGCAAGATCGTCGACAGCGCAGACCTATCGATCGAACAGACCTATGAGACCCGTTGACCCCATGCAAGAGGAGAGACCGCGACCCCGCCCGCGACGTTTACGAAAACGACGGCGTTGTCGCCGCTGTCTGTTACAGTCCCGCCGGTCTGGTCAACATAATCTGTCTGACGGCCGGTACCGGCACTGTTTGCGTCCACCCGATGGCGGGCTCGGGCAGGCTGTGCTGATGCGTCGTCGCCACTTTCGACTGCCAGTGCCGCCGTCCAGCTTCGCCGGGTTCCGCTTCCTACCGGAGGTGATCACGGTGGCTGTGCGCTGGTACTTGCGCTACGGGCTCTCCTACCGTGACGTCGAGGAGCTGCCGGCCGAGCGGGGCATCGAGGTGGATCACGTCACCATCTATCGCTGGGTGCAGCGGTTTACCCCACTGCTCATCGACGCCGCCCGACCCCGCCGGCATGTCCCCGGTGATCGCTGGTTCGTCGACGAAACCTATGTGAAAGTCGCCGGGCGCTGGGCCTATCTTTACCGGGCGATCGACCAGTACGGCCAGGTCATCGACGTGCTGGTGGCCGGGAAGCGGGATCTGGCGGCCACCCATCGGTTCTTTACCCGCGCCCTTGAGCACGGCATTCGCCCGAGCGAGGTGACCACTGACCGGGCCGCGACCTACCCCCGTGTCCTCGACGAACTGCTGCCCGCCACCTGCCATATCACCGAGCAATATGCCAACAACCCCGTCGAAGCCGATCATGGGCGCTTGAAGTCTCGCCTGCGGACGATGCGTGGCCTTAAACGACTGCGCTCGACCCGTGATCAGCGCTGGCCACGCCTTCGTCCAGAACCTCCGACGTGGCCACCACGAACTCGGCACGGAGGAGGACCCACAGCATCGGCTCCCGGCCGCCTTCGCCGAACTCGCCCTCGCCATCAATCGCGGAACCACAGAGCCCAGCCAGGCCCGCCCTCCGTGACGCAACAGCGCCCCCACAGGCCTCATATCGGGTTATGAGGCATCTCGGGGTGAGATCGGTCACTACCGCGGAGCGGTTATTTCGGCTGGACCCTAGATCAACTCCCGCGCGTAATACCGCGCCGCCGCTCTTACCCACGGCCGAGGCCATCGCCATCGCCGCCGGACGCCTCTGGTATAAGGCAGTTGCACCTGCAAATTAGTTCCGACACA
>CAVQVV010000026.1:0-27950 GCA_963717245.1 uncultured Actinomycetota bacterium
GGCGCAGCCGGCGGTCCAGGGTCACGGTCCGGTACTCGACCTCGCCGACGAGCTGGGGGCGGACCCAGTGTGCCCGCCGGGCGTGCTCGCGGGGCACCGGCTCGTCGAACGGGCTATCGGACTGTTCGAGGGCAGCCAGGCGGACCAGCAGGTCCTCGAGCATCCAGTCGGTGAACCCGGTGCCGACATCGCCGAGGTAACGCAGCCGTCCCTCGTCGTCGTAGGCGCCCATCAACAGCGCGCCGAGGGTGCCGGCACGGCGTCCCTCCCCGGTCGTCCAACCACAGACGACGACCTCCTGGGTGCGCAGCAGCGCGGTCTTGGTCCACGCCGGTGAGCGGCGACCGGGTTCATACCGCGAGCTCAGCCGTTTGCCGACCACTCCTTCCAGACCGTGCTGGCGGGCCACTTCGAGCAACTGGCGGCCGTCGACGTCGATGTAGTGCGGCGGCACCCGGACCCGCGGCGAGGCGCCCTCCAGATCCAGCTCCGCGAGCAGCTCCCGCCGTCGCTGGTAGCTCTGCGGCAGCAAGCGACGGCCGTCGAGGTCGAGCAGGTCGAACACGTAGTAGGAGATCGGGATCCGGTCCACCAGCCATGGGCTCGGGGCGCGGACGTGCATGCGCTGCTGGAGCAGGCCGAAATCGGGGCGTCCGGCGTCGTTCAAGGTGACGATCTCCCCGTCGAGCAGCACCGGTCGGCCTCCGACCAGGCCGCTGAGCAGAACCAGCTCGGGATAGCCGCCAGTGATGTCGTTGCCATTGCGGCTGTGTAGCCGCACCTGGTCGCCGGCGGTCGCGGCGAGGGCCCGCACGCCGTCCCACTTGAACTCGAAAGCCCAGCCCGGGCCCGACGGTGGCTCGCCGGCCGTGGCCAGCATCGGCGCCACCGGTTGGGGAGCTCTTCCCCGGTTGTCGTCATCACCGCACAGCCTGCCCGCTTGCATCCGCAAGTGCGCGAGGGGTTGGCGGATCGAGCTGGCGGGTAGATATAGCGAACCAGGCGAAAGGGGGACGCCCATGACCTCGCCCAGCGGCCCGCTCGCGGGGGCGGGTAGTCCCCGGCGGCGGGATCAGGAACGGGCGTTCGCCAGCCGGGCTGGGTCGTGGCTGGGGTGGTGGGCCGTTCTCATGTCATTCTGGATTGCTCTGGATTATTCGCTAGATTTGGCCGAGTTGTTGGTCGGTGCTGGGGTCGCCGCGGCGGGGGCATCTGCGAGCGAGCTGGTCGCGCATCAGACCGCGTCACACTTCCGTATCCGGATCCGCTGGTTGGCCTCGGCTTTCCGATTGCCCGGCCAAGTGATCCGTGACACCGTCATTGTGTTTGCCGCCTTGTGGCGGCGGCTGGTTCGGGGAGAGGAGCCGGCCAGCGGATTTCTGGATGTGCGCAAGGAGTGGGGGGATGAGTCCCCGGTAGGCATGACCCGGCGGGTCCTGCTCACCGGGGCTACCTCGGTCGCGCCCAATACGTTCGTGCTCGGTATGGACCGGGAGCGGGACGTCATGGTGGTCCACCACCTGATGTTGCCAGATCACCGCCTGCCGGCGGCAACGAAATGAATGGCTTCATGGCCGCCGCCATCGGGATGCTGGTGGCGGTAATCCCCTTAGGGATCGTCGCCTGCCGAGGGACGGTCATGGAAGCGATAGTGGCGTATGAAGCCATCAGCGCCATCATCGTGCTGGTTCTGGTGCTCCTACCCCAGGGCTTCGGACGTTCCGCGGAGTTCGAGTTACCGGTGCTACTGGCTGTGCTTCTGCTCGGCAGCGGCCTGGTCTTCGTGCGCTCTGTGGAGCGTTGGCTATGACCGTCGCTGCTGATGTGCTGCTTGGGCTCGCCATGGTCCTCGTGCTGGCCTCGTCGCTCGGTGTACTGGTGATGCGCGACGTCTACCAGAAACTCCACTTCGTAACCCCCATCAGCCTCATCGCGCCGGTTTTGGTCGCTGCGGCCGTTCTGGTGAAACAGGGTTTTTCTGAGAACACCGTGCAGACCTGGCTGACGCTAGTGGTCCTCGTCATCGCAGGCCCGTTCCTGACCCATGCCACCATCCGCGCGGCTCGCATCCGGGAAACCGGTGATTGGCACGGGAACACAGAATGATGACCGCCCTGCAGGTGACCATCCTGGTGCTGGTGGCCGCGGGAGCGACCGCGGTGGTCCTCACCCGGGACCCGCTGCGCCAGGTGGTGTCGCTGAGCATCTACGGGCTGCTGCTGGCCATCCTGTTCATGGCGTTCCAAGCCCCGGATGTGACCCTGTCCGAGCTCACCGTGGGCGCGGTGGTGCTGCCACTGCTGTTGCTGTTGACGCTGGCCAAGGTCCGGAAGCAAGAAGAATGACGCCGAACCTGCGCCGCGGGGTCTTCCTCCTGGCCGTCAGCGGGTTCCTCGCCTTCTACCTGTGGGGTCTGATCGGGCTGCCCGGATTCGGGCATTACCCGGGCCCCTACGGGGACGTCATCAACGCCGTCGCGGTGGCCCAGACTCATGCCACCGGCGTGGTGTCGGCGGTCAACTTCGAATACCGGGCCTTCGACACCCTGGGCGAGGAGTTCATCCTGTTCATCGCCGCCACCGGGGTGGCAACCGTGCTCGCCACCTGCGTGCGGAGCGGGACACCTCCCCGGCGGACGAGGCCGAACCGGGACGTGCCGGCCACCAGCGACGCCGTCGCCGTGGTGGCCCTGGCCTTCATCGGCCCTACCATGGTGGTCGGCTGGTATCTGGCCTCACACGCCCAGACCAGCCCCTCCGGTGGGTTTCAAGGCGGCGTAGTGCTGGCCACCGCCTTCGTGCTGGTCTACCTCGCGGCCAGTTCATCGTCTTCAAGCGGATCAGTCCGGTTGCGCTCACCGACGCCATCGAAGCGATCGGCGCTGGCGGCTTCGCCGCCGTCGGGGTCGCCGCGCTGGCGCTGGGTGCCGCCTACCTGGCCGACGTCCTTCCCCTGGGAAGCACCCCGGGGGCGGTCGAACTCCTGCGGGGACCATCGCTCTGATCAGCTTCTTCGTCGGAATCGAGGTGGCCGCGGCCTTCATCCTGATCGTCGGCGAGCTCCTCGAGCAGACTCTCATCATCCGGGAAGGGGACGGTAGATGCAGCATCTTCCCGTTCATCGTGGTGGCCTGGATTCTGGCCGTCGGGCTCTACGGCATCATCACCAGCCGTCATCTGGTGCACCAGATCGTCTGCCTGATCGTCGTCCAGTCCTCCACCTACATGCTGCTGCTCGGCGTCGGCTACAAGACCGGGGCGGTGGCGCCCTACTTCTCCGACATTCCCCTGAACACCCCCGCCGTGGACCCGGTCGTGCAGGCGCTCGCCCTCACCGACGTGGTAGTCGAGGCCGCGGTGACGGCCCTGCTGCTGGCCTTCGCGATCCAGGCCCACAAGCGATTCGGGACACTCGATCCCGAAGAGCTCCGGCAGCTCCAAGGCTGAGAATGGACTCCCTGCTGCCGCTGGCCGTGGCCGTCCCGCTGCTCGGGGCGGCCGGGATCTCCGCGGTGAACCCGCTGTTCGGCAAGCGGCGGCGGGTCCTCGACGCGGTGGCCATCCTGACCGCCGCCGCGGTCACGGGCCTGCTGGTGATCATCATGCTCGGCACCGCCGACGGCCAGCGGGTGTACTGGTTCGCCGGTTTCACCCCCTCGCACGGGGTGGCGCTGGGCATCGACTTCGCCGTCGACCAGCTCAACTCGGGCCTGGCCGCGCTGGCCGCCACGCTGGTCACCGCGGCGCTGGTGTTCTCCTGGCGGTACTTCGAGCGGGTCTCCACCTACTACCACGCCCTGATGCTGGTCTTCCTGGCCGGAATGGTCGGCTTCTGCCTGACCGGGGACATCTTCAACCTGTTCGTGTTCTTCGAGCTGATGGGGGTGGCGGCCTACGCCCTGACCGCCTATCGCCCGGAAGAGCAAGGCCCCATCCAGGGAGCGCTCAACTTCGCCATCACCAACAGCGTGGGCGCCTACCTCTCGCTGTCCGGCATCGGCCTGATCTACGGCCGCACCGGCGCGCTGAACATGGCCCAGATCGGCCAGACCATCGCCGGCCACCGCCCGGACGGCCTGGTGGTCGTGGCCTTCGTGCTGATCCTCATGGGCCTGCTCACCAAGGCCGCCATCGTGCCCTTCCACTTCTGGCTGGCCGACGCGCACGCCGTCGCCCCCACCCCGGTCTGCGTGCTGTTCTCCGGGGTGATGGTCGAGCTCGGTCTCTACGGCATCGCCCGCGTCTACTGGTCGATGTTCGGTGCCGGCCTCGGCCACCGGGGCGCCATCACCGCCGTCCTGCTGGCGCTGGGCACCGTCACGGCCATCGTCGGTGCGCTGTTCTGCTTCCGCCAGCGCCACCTCAAGCGCCTGCTGGCGTTCTCCACCATCAGCCACGCCGGCCTGTTCCTGATCGGCATCGCCCTGCTCACCCCGCTCGGGTTGACCGGCGCGGCCGTCTACGTCATCGGCCACGGGCTGGTCAAGGCCGCGCTGTTCCTGTGCGTGGGCATCGTCTTGCACCGGCTGGGGTCGGTCAACGAGACCACTCTGCACGGCCGGGGCCGGCGGCTACCGGTCACCGGCGTGGTGTTCGTCCTGGCCGCCCTGGCGCTGGCCGACCTGCCCCCGTTCGCGCTGTACCGAGGGGCGGGCTGGATCGGGCACAGCGGCGATACCCGCGGGTTGCCCTGGATCACCGCGGTGATCATGGTCACCTCGACCCTGGTGGGAGCGGCCGTGCTCCGCGTCGCCGGCGGTGTCTTCTACGGCATCGGTGACCCCCCCTCCGAGGACCCCAGGATGGCCGAGGAGGCCTCCGAGGAGACGTCGGAGACCGACGAAGCCAAGAACCGCACACCCCTGTCGATGATCATCCCGTCGGTCGCGCTGGTGGCTCTGGCGCTCGCTGTCGGGCTACTCCCGCAGCTCGGAAGCGTGGTCCAGGACGGCGCTGTCCGGTTCCAGGACCAGACCGCCTACAACGCCACCGTGCTGACCGGCGCCCACATCGCGCACCCGGTGGCTCTGCTGCCGCCAGAGGACACCAGCGTCACCACCACCGACGTGGTGACCGGCGTGGGTACCGCCGCCGCCAGTATCGTGCTGGCCCTGATGGCCCTCTACTGGCGACGCCTGCCCGTCCTGCGCCGAGGCTTCGAACCCGGAGCCGGGCTGGTGGAGCCGATCCGGCGGTTCCAGAGCGGGGTGGTCAACGACTACGTGACCTGGATGGTGCTCGGCCTGGCATGCATCGGTGGGGCGCTCGCCTTCGCGATCCGGTGATCGATCTGACGCCCAAGTACAGCGCGCAAGGCCCCGAACACATCGATTTCCCGGGACAACCGCAATGAATCCTCGCGCGGCGGCTGGATCCAGGTGATCGGTCCCCGGGGGGTCATGGTGGGTGGCAGCAGCAGCGCACCGGTCACCGGGTGCACGTCCGACGGCCACGGCAGCGGGAGCCCATACCTTTCCCCGACGAGCACGATGTGATGTTCGGGGAAATCAGGGTGAGCCAGCACCGCCGGAGCGCAATATCGCGCGGTGAGGACCTGGATTAGTTCGGTGCCGAGCGGGATCGGCACTGCGATGGCCGACGCCTCGCGGTGCAGATCCAGCCGGATGTGGTCACAGTGCTGGGTTATCGGCCAGTTCCACGCGGCGTAGGTGGCCCCATCCGCAAGCCCAGCGGGGGCCTGCTCCGCAACCGGATCAGTAACGCTCACGTAGTACCTGATGCACGAGCCGCAGGGCATCCCTTGGCCAGGGATGACAGCCTCGATCAACTCAGGGTTCATGAGCGTGCCGCATAGCGTGCCGACCATGCCCGCCTCGCATCCGTCCCGCAACGAGACCAGGTGCACGGTGCGGGCGGCCTCGCCGGTCACACCGGACCGGTAGCGGACCAGCAGCACTGACTGGTCAGCTACCACCGCCGCACCGGCACCTGGACCCCCCGGCCGGTTGGTATCACTCACCAGGTCTCCCCCGATGTGCACTCGAGGGATCAGCCGGCGAAATCGTCGAATTCCCCGTCCTTGGCGCCAGCGAGGAAGGCAGCCATCTCATCTTGGGTGAAGATCAACGCCGGACCACTCGGGTGGCGGGAGTTGCGTACCGCAACGCCGCCACCGTCCAGTGCCGCGGCCTCTATGCAGTTGCCCAGTTGACCGCTGTGCCTGCTCTTACGCCATGTCACTCCAGCAAGATCCGCGGCCGACATACCGTTGAGAACCGACTGCGCCATAGGGTCTTCCTCTCTGCGGTGGTGCACCTGCACGTGCACGAGAGAGACGTTAACGCACATCGCCTGCACAGGTCAATGCATGTGCATGTGCATGTGCGCGAGATGGTAGCGACGGTCGCCCGGCGAGGTGGTCGGATGCAAACCGTGAACGGCGTGCCAGCTACATCTCGGCGCGCGCCTTCATGAGCAATTGCCGGCTGCGATCCGGAGTGTGGCCGTCCACGGTCAGTCGATCGAAGACCCTGCCATACAGCTCGGTATCTGATCGCTTGTCCAAGTAAAGGGCCCCGGTGAGGTGCTCGAGGTAGACCACATCCGGCAGCTCTGGCTCAGCGAAGCGAAGCATGGTGAACGAGCCTTCGGCCGCATACCCGCTGAACTGGTACGGCACCACCTGCACGATGATGTTCGGACGCTTGGTGAGTTCGAGGAGATGCTCGACCTGCGCCAGCAGCACCCGCCTGCCGCCTATTGGCCGGTGCAGCACGGACTCGTCGATCACTGCCCACACCTTGGGTGCGTCCGGCCGGCCGAGTAACGCCTGTCGCCGCATGCGAATGGCGACCTGACGTGGCACGCCCGGTCCGCCTAAGGGGGACCAACCGTGGCTGGCGAGCGCTGTCGCGTATTCCTCGATTTGGAGCAGCCCAGGGACGAACTGTTGTTCCCACGTCTGAATCCGGGTGGCCGACTCCTCAAGCCCGAGATAGTCCTGGAACCAGTCGGCCACCAAATCGCCGTACCGGTGCCACCAACCGGGTTCATTGGACCGTGCCACCATCTCGAGGAACGTCTCGCGCTCCTCGGGATCTGTCACTCCGTACATCGCGAGCAGGTCAGTCACATCTCGCACCTTGAAACTGACCCGCCCGAGCTCAATACGGCTGATCTTCGACTCGGAACTACGGATTGCGAAACCGGCCTCCGCGCGCGAGATCTCGGCCGCCTCCCGCAGCCGGCGTAGCCGAGCGCCCAACATGATGCGGCGGGCTGTGGGACTACCACGATCGCCAGTACCGGATGGCTCAGGGGGATCAACTATGGCCACGCTCGACCTCCGGTGTATCCGACCCGATCACTCAACGTACCGCGACATGGCGGACGGTCACCAACGTACCCGTACCTGCCACCGCACCGGGCTACCCCTTACGCTCGGCTGCGTCCGCGATACCGCCATGCTTGCGAGGCCCTCAATGTCAGACGATGCCGTACGAGCATACATCGACACAACCAAGGCGAGCATCGCCCGAGTTTACGATGCCGCTCTCAACGGTAAGGAGAACTACGAGATCGACCGGGAGGTCGTCGCGCGGCTGCAGCAGGTCGCGCCGGAGATAGGTCAGTTCACGTGGGACCACCGAAATTTTCTGATCCGAGTGACCCGCTTCATCGCTACCAACACCGGCGTCACTCAGTTTCTTGACTGCGGATCGGGATTACCCACGGCGGAGAACACTCACCAGGTCGCCCAGCGAATGCAGCCGGAAGCGCGCGTGGTGTATGTCGACAACGATCCGGTAGTGCTCTCACACGGGCGAGCGCTGCTCGTCGAGAACGACCAAACCTACTTCAGCGCGGCCGACATCTTCGAGCCACGTCAGGTCCTGGGCGACGAGATCGTCCGCAAACATCTCGATTTCTCCCAGCCGATCGCGCTCTTCCACCTCGGAACACTGCACCACTACGATGGTGAGCGCAGCCCAGCGAGCATCATGGCCGAATACATCGACGCCCTGCCGTCGGGATCCTATGTGGCACTCAGTCATTTCTGTGATCCGGAGAATGAATACACCGAAGTCGCCAAAAGACTTGAGCAGATCTTCGTGCACAGCCCACTGGGCAGCGGGTGGTTTCGCACTCGCGCCGAGATCGCGGCCATGTTGCCCGGTCTCGATCTGATCGATCCTGGCCTGACCCGTTGCGTGGACTGGTGGCCGGACGGCCCGCATCTCCAGCCACTGACGCCAGCGCAGCACTGCATCGTCGGAGCGGTGGGCCGCAAACCCTGAATGGTGGTGCCCGGCCGGACGGTGGGGGGTTCCCGCCCGGCCGGGCTGCCCAGGGGAGGGCTCAACCCTTGAATACGTCCTTGATCTTCTCGCCGACCTGCTTGACGTTGCCCTCGGCCTGGTCGACCTTGCCCTCGGCCTCAAGGTGCTCGTTGCCGGTGGCCTTGCCAGTGGCCTCCTTGAGCTTGCCCATCAGCTCCTCGGCCTTGTTCGAGAGCTTGTCTCCGATGCCCATCGCGTGCTCCTTCGTCAGATTTGATGTGCGTGAGCGTGGCTCTCAGCGGTTTCTGCGGAGTAGACGTCGCAACACCAACAACACCGCCAGTACGACCGCCGCGGCGGGCACCGGCCGTCGCCGCACCGCCGCCGTCAGCCGGGTAATGCGCCCGACCACCGGCTCGGGGAGATTCGCCACGGCCTGGTTGGTCAGATCCTTCGCCTGCCGCGTCGTCTCGCCCGCCTTGTTCTGCAGCATTGCGGCGCCGTTGTGCAGCTGCTGCTCGGCGTAGTGCACCTTGTCCTGCACGCCGTCGGGCAGATCCATGACGAGGTCGCTTGACGTGATACTCAACGGTCCCATCCCTTCCTCGTGGTCTCAACGCCAACGGCGCCCGCTCCGGAAGCCACGGCCGTTGGTCGCAACCAGCGTTGGTCGCAACCAGTTACCCCAGGCCAACACAGAGTAAACCTCGAACTACGAATTCCGCCGCCGCGTCGCGTTCGCCGCCGCCTGCACCGCCGGGTCGGCCGCCGCGAACCACGACCAGTCCGCGGCCCGGTCGACTCCTCCTTCCGGTGGTCGGGTGAACACCGCTGGACCCGCCGCACCAGCAGGGAAGCGGGGCTCTGCGGAAGGGGCTACCGGTGCAGGTTCAGATCCGGCGGCCGGGAGATCGGCGTTGATGCGCTCGCCACGGATCTGGTCATAGATAGGCGTTTGGCTCACAAGGGACACCGTAGGGCCACGCTCGCGCGGCCGGCATCAACATGGTGTGGACGGCGTGGGGACGATTTTGTGGATCGAGACAGTTGGATGTGCACAACCTGTGCACGCGCCCCTGGGGTGGTCAGGGGTTAGGGGACGATGACGACTGGGCAACGGGCGTGGCGGCCGAGCCAGGTCGGCACTGATCCCACGAGGCGGTGCATCCAGCGCTGCGGCGCACCGAGGACGATCGCATCGGCCCGCGTGTCTCCGGCCAGCTCGGCGAGCTGTCGAGCGGCGTTGCCGCAGCGTTGCACCAGGTGCACCGTTAATCCGGTGGTGTCGACGGTGTCGGCGAGTTCAGTGCGCAGCCAGTCCAGCAACTCAGCGGGGTCCTCCGCCGGTGGAGTGAACCCGTAGTCCATCGAATAGCAGGCCGGGGTTGGACGGACGTGGACGAGCACCAGGGGCTGGGCCATCCGCCGAGCCATCCCAGCGGCATAGGCGAGCGCGTGCCGGCTGGCCGCGGATCCGTCGTAGCCCACCAGGATCGGTCGGGTGATCATCCCGGCCGCGATCGGGTCCTGCGAGCGCGGGGCAGGCGTCGCGTCGTGCATAGCCGTCTCCGGCGAGATGGGTGCTTGCGAGAAGCTGGACGAGAACTGGACCACTGATTATGTCGCGTTACGGAGTCGGGCCGCTACCTCTTGTCGTGGTCCCCCGATCGATACCGCCCGCACGTCATCGTCCGCGAGGCAGCGCAGAGGGCGGCCGCGTGGCGTTTGACCGGCCTGCTGTGGGGCATGACACCGGGCGTACGGCTGCAGATTTGTCGCCCTGGTGTTAGTTTTGCTAAGCAACTATCTCAGCTCGGTGGAAAAGTGGGGTGCCCATGGCCACGACACCGTCCGCATCGGCCCGCACGAAGTGGCGCCGCCCCCCTGACGGCGCCTCTGGTCCCCGCTACAAGTGGATCGTGCTCTCGAACACGACGTTGGGCGTGTTGATGGCGACGATCAACTCGTCAATCCTGTTGATCGCCTTGCCGGACATCTTCCGAGGCGTCGGGATCAACCCGCTGGAACCGGGCAATACCAGCCTGCTGCTGTGGCTGATCATGGGTTACCTGGTGGTCACCGCGGTATTGGTGGTCACCTTCGGTCGGCTGGGCGACATGTTCGGTCGGGTGCGGATGTACAACGCGGGGTTCGCCGTATTCAGCGTGTTCTCCGTGCTGCTGTCAGTGACCTGGATGCACGGCACCGCCGGGGTGCTGTGGTTGATCGTGATGCGGATCTTGCAGGGCGTCGGCGGCGCGATGCTGATGGCGAACTCCAACGCGATCATCACCGACGCCTTTCCGGTTGACCAGCGCGGGCTGGCGCTGGGCCTCAACCAGGTCGCGGGGATCGCCGGCTCCTTCCTCGGCCTGATCATCGGTGGCCTGCTCGGCCCGGTCGACTGGCGGCTGGTGTTTTTGGTCTCGGTTCCGGTGGGGGTGTTCGGCACCGTCTGGGCCTACCTGAAACTGCGGGACACCGGAATCCGGCAACCGGCGAGGTCGGACTGGTGGGGCAACCTCAGCTTCGCGGTCGGTCTGATCGCGGTACTGGTCGGCATCACCTATGGCATCCAGCCCTATCACGGCAACACGATGGGGTGGACCAATCCGTTCGTGCTGGCCACCATGGGCGGCGGCGTGCTGGTGCTGGCGATCTTCTGTGTGATCGAGACCAAGGTCGCCGACCCGATGTTCCAGCTGCGGTTGTTCCGGATCCGGGCGTTCACCGCCGGCAACCTGGCCAGCTTGCTCGCCGGGCTCGGCCGTGGCGGGCTGATGTTCATCCTGATCATCTGGTTGCAGGGTATCTGGCTGCCCCAGCATGGCTACAGCTTCGCCTCCACGCCGTTGTGGGCAGGCATCTACATGCTTCCCCTCACCGTGGGTTTCCTGATCGTGGGCCCGGTGTCGGGGTGGTTGTCCGACCGGTTCGGGGCGCGATCGTTCGCCACTGGTGGCATGGTCATCGCCGCGGTCAGTTTCGGGTGGCTGATGCTGTTACCGGTGAACTTCAGCTATGCGGAGTTCGCGCTTGTGTTACTGCTCAACGGGATGGGAATGGGGCTGTTCGCCTCCCCGAACCGGGCCAGCATCATGAACAGCCTGCCGCCCAACCAGCGCGGCGTCGGCGCGGGGATGAGCACCACGTTTCAGAACGCGGCGATGGTGCTGTCGATCGGGATATTCTTCAGCTTGATGATCTCCGGGTTGGCCCGGTCGTTGCCCCAGACGCTGTCGGCCGGGCTGATCACGCAAGGCGTACCCGCCGCGGATGCGATGCACGTGGCGGCCCTGCCCCCGGTGTCGGTGCTCTTCGCTTCCCTCCTCGGGTACAACCCCGTCCAGACCCTGCTGGGCCCCCAGGTGCTGCACCAGCTGCCCGCCGGGCACGCGGCCTACCTGACTGGACGCGGCTTCTTCCCCGCGTTGATCTCTGGGCCATTCTCCGACGGGCTGACCATCGCGTTCGGTTTCGCCATCCTCGCCTGCGTGGTGGCCGCGATCGCGTCCTGGCTGCGCGGCGGAAAGTACGTCTACGTCGAGCCGCAACCGGCCAACGCGACGCCGACACCGCAACCGGTCGCCCGCTGACCAGCGCCTCGTCAGGCAGACAGGTCGAGGCGGGCGCCGGTGTCGGTGATCCAGTCGTGCAGCGTGAGGACCAGTTCGGCGCTGCGCCGTTGCGCGTCGAGGCTGACCGCGCCGATCGGACTGTCCAGCAAGGTGCGCACCCGCTGGGAGTCAAGCAGGTCGAGCACCGGAGAGGTGCCGTCGGCGACGAGCTTGTCCAGCTGGCCGCGCAGCGCGTTCTCGTAGGCGGGGTCCTGGGTGGACGGGTACGGGCTCTTGCGGCGCTGGGCGATCGAGGCCGGCAGCACGTCGGTCACCGCGGCACGGAGCAGGCTCTTCTCCCGGCCGTCGAAGGTCTTCAACGACCAGGGCGTGTTGAATACGTACTGCACCAGCCGGTGATCGCAGAACGGTACCCGCACCTCCAGGCCGCTGGCCATGCTCATCCGGTCCTTACGGTCCAGCAGGAACTGCACGAACCGGGTCAGGTGCAGGTAGCAGATCTCCCGCATCCGCCGTTCCAGCGGATCAGTGGTGTCGACATGCGGCACTTCGGCCAGCGCGCTGCGGTAGCTGTCGGCCTGGTAGCCCGGGATATCCAGCGCTGACACCAGCTCATCGGTGAACAGGGGCTCCCGCGGTCGGGCTTCGGGGCCCCCGAACGCGGCCAGCCACGGGAAGGTGTCCGCGTGTGCGGCCGCATCGTGAAACCACGGGTAACCGCCGAACACCTCGTCGGCGGACTCCCCGGACAGCGCCACCGTCGAGCGGGCCCGGACCGCGGCGAACAGCAAATAGAGGGAGGTGAACATGTCCCCGCCGAACGGGAGGTCGCTGGCGCGCACCACCGCCGCCCGGTGCGCCGGGTCCATCAGCTCCGACGTGGACAGCACGATGTCGCTGTGATCGGCGCCGACGTGCCGGGCCAGCTCGTGCACGAACGGCGCGTCGGGGGTGTCGCGCATCGGATCGGCGGTGAAGTTGTCGGCGTAGCCGGTGAAGTCCACCGCGAAGGAGCGCACCGGACCACGCCCGCTCGCGGCGAGCTGACCGGCCGCGAGCGCGGTGACCGCGGAGGAGTCCAGGCCGCCCGAGAGCAGACTGCACAGCGGTACGTCGGAGATCAGCTGGCGGCCGACGATGTCGTCGAGCAGCCCGCGCACGGTCGCCACTGTCGTGTCGAGGCCATCGGTGTGCTCGCGCGCCTCCAGCTTCCAGTACCGGCGAACGGTGATGCCCTCGCGGCTGACCCGCGCCACGCTGCCTGGCCGCAGCTCGCGTAGATCCCGGTACACCGCCTGCCCGGGGTTCTTGACGAACGCCAGGATCTCCCGCAGGCCATTGGCGTCGACCACCGGTTCGATCAAGGGGTTGGCGAAGATGGCCTTGGGCTCCGAACCGAAGAGCAGCCCGTGCTCGGTTTCGGCGTAGTACAGGGGTTTGATGCCCATGCGGTCGCGCACCAGCAAGAGCTGCTCGGCCTGGGTGTCCCACAGCGCGAAGGCGTACATCCCGTTGAGCCGTTCGGCGAAGTCCTCGCCCCACTGCAGGTAAGCGTGCAACACCACTTCGGTGTCGCTTTCGGTGCGAAACCGGTGGCCGTCGGTGGCCAGCTCGGCGCGCAGCTCCCGGTAGTTGTAGACCTCGCCGCTGTAGGTCATCACCGCGACCGTGCGCCCCTCGGCGTCCACGCTCATCGGCTGGCGCCCACCCTCGATATCGATCACCGACAGTCGCCGGTGGCCCAGCGCCACCCGTGGCCCGATCCAGCTCCCTTGCGCGTCCGGCCCGCGGCAGGCCATCGTGGCCACCATCTGGGCCAGCACCGGCTCCTGCCCACGAAGGTCACGGCCGTAGTCCACCCAACCGGTAATGCCACACATGGTGCCACCCCATCACAGATTTAGTTAGCGTAGCTAACATGTTACTCGCCGTCGCCAGCCAGCGCCCGCTGCAGGGTGCCGAGGTGAGATTCATCACGCACGGCGTACGATCGGCCGGCAACGTGCCAGCAGGGGGGCCGCTGACGACCAGTGGAGGACGCGGTAGAGAGTAGGCCGGCGATCATGAGCCGCACGGATCCAGAGGCATTCGCCCGGCACTGGGCGGATGAGATCGCCGGCGCGAGCTACGTGTCCCTGGGACGTGACGAGGTCGTGGCCCACCTGCTTGGGCTCACCCACCAGCTGATTGAAGCGATGCTGGCTACCGAGTTCGACCCGTCGGCCGGGCGCAGGGTCGGCGTCGACATGGTCGGTGTGCATTTCACCGGCACCGAGACGCTCGGCGCGACGGTGGCTCTTCTCGTCGAGCGACTGCCCGACCTGTTGGATCAGGTGCCGCAAGGAATGGATATCGCGAGCCGAGTCGCGCGCCTCACCGGCGCCATAGCCGCTGGTTACGCCAATGCGTTGCGCGAGCGCAGCCTTGACGAGCAGGACGCGATCTATCGGGCGGGGCTCCGCGCGCGCCGCCGGGCTGAACATGAACTGGCAGCCAGCGAGGCGCGCTTTCGCGGAGTGTTTCACTCGTCTCCGGTGGCGATTGCCATCAGCGAACCCAACGGCCGGATCGTCCAGACCAACCGGTCGCTCGACGACATGCTCGGCTACTCACCGGGTGAGCTGCTCGGGCGTGAGCTGACCGAGCTGTTCTCACCAGAGGACCGACTCATCGTGGCGAAGCATTACCGCGATCTGGAGACCGGGCGGGATACCCGGTTCAGAGTCCGGTTTCCACTGCGCCTCGCGGACGGCGAGATTGCGATGATCTACCTGGACGCCACGGTGCTGGGCGACGACGAGCAGGTGCCACACTGCATCGTGACGATGATCGATGACATCACCGATCTGCGCCTGATCGAGCAGCGGCTACAACACCAGACGCTGCATGACGTGCAGACCGGTCTGCCGAATCGGCAGTACTTCGTCACCCATCTGGAACAAGTGCTCGGGCAACTCGAACGGTCGGCCGTGGTCACGCTGATGCACCTGGATCTGGACGGCTTCTCAGCGATCAACGACGGGCTGGGCCATCACGTCGGCGAACGGCTACTGGACGTGGTAGCCCGGCGGCTGGAGTACGTAGTCGCCGACAAGCAGGCGATGGTCGCCAGACTCGGGGCCGACGAGTACGCCATCCTCATTGAACCCGGCCATAGTGAACCCGGCGAGCCGGGCCTGGACATCGGTGCCTTCACCGAGCTCATCAACACCGAGCTGGCCGAACCCTTCTACATCGACGGGGTCGGCGTAGCGGTCACCGCCACCATCGGCATCGTGCAGCGTCGGGTTGCTGGAGCGAACGCCGATGAGCTGATGCGCGCCGCCAGCGCCACGCTGCGCCGCATCCGCGGTCGAGGCAAGCGGCAGTGGGCCCTGTTCGACCCGGAGGTCGATGCCGCGAACCGGGCCAAGCTCCAGCTGGCCGCGACGATGCCCGGCGCCTTGGAGACCGGCGAACTTCAGGTGACCTACCAGCCAGTGGTCACGCTGGACGGCAACCAACTGGTTGGCGTCGAGGCAGCGCTGAGCTGGCAGCACCCGCAGCTCGGCATGCTCTCCAACGAACAATGCGTGCAGGCCGCGGAACGGACCGGCGTCGTGCACGAAGTCGGTCAGTGGTTGCTGCGTACGGCTGCTGAGCAGGCGGTGTCCTGGCACCGACACGCTGGTCCCCGGGTTCCGATAATGGTCAATCTCATGCCGTCCCAGGCGCAGGACCCGGACCTGGTGGCGAGGGTCAGAGCAGCTCTGAAGGAGACCGGCCTGGCGCCGGCTGAACTCAAGCTGCGGGCGCCGGTGGGAGCCATCCGCACCGACACCGGTGAACTCGCCGACGAAGGTGGCGGCCAGGCAGAGGACAACCTGCGAGTGCTCACCGACCTGGGAGTGCGCGCCGGGCTCTACGATTTCGGCGGCGGCATCCGCGGGCTGCGCTGCGTTGCGGACCTCTCGGTATGCGTGCTTCGAATCGCCCAGCCGGTGTCCCAACAGCTCTCCGGCGAACCGTCGGGGATCCTGTCGCAGGCGGCGCAGGCATTGGTGCAGATCGTCCGCGCCGCCGGGATCGACGTAGTCGCCCCGGTGGACAGCGCCGAACAGGCCGCAGACTGGATGCGCATCGGCACCAACTGGGCGATCGGCACGCTGTTCGGCCCACCGCTGTCAGCCGCGCACTACCGTCAGTCGTCGATCATGTACGCGTCCGGATGCGAGTAATCCGCCGCGTCGCGACGGGTCGGCGCCGCGCTGCGCTGGCTGTGCCTGGATCAGGGAATCGGAGGCGTTGCGTTGACGGGCAGCCTGGCGTGCATCAGCGAGACGTTGTAGCGGTCGTACTGGGTCATCGTGAAGTAGATGTCGGAGCCTGTCGAGTCCGGGTGCAGGAACCCGCCGTAGAGATGCGGGTATTCGCTGGAGGTCGCGACCGGCATCGGTGCGCCCCACGGGCCGGTCGGCGCTGGGGCCAACCTGACCACGATGGCCCCGCGCGCCTCGTCGAGGTACATCATTTCCCAGCTCTTGAGGATCTCGTCATAGCGGACTGACAGCTCCCCAACGGGACCCGGCACGATCGCGGCCGCGATCGCGCTGCGCCCCGCTGCCAGCGCGTCCCGGTCCAGTACTCGTAGGCGAATTGTCCAGCAGCCGCTGCTCGGGCACCCGGGCAAGATAGGCGTCACCGAAGCGGCCATTCGGCGTGCCGAAGGCGTAGACGAAGCCATCCCGCCGGGCATAGGCGATCATCTGGAATTGCTCGTCGAGGCCCGGGGTGTTGGGCCGATCGCGCTGGGGACACTCAACCCAGTTCTGCCCACCGTCGTCGGAGTACGCGATGCCGCTGTAGTTCGTGATCCAATGACCAGGTTGGCCGAAATGGCGCACCGACATGTAGGCCAGATAATCGCGGCCGCCGACGTTGACCCCGCCGGTCGGGATCTTGGTCATCTCGACACCGTCGCGCTTGAGCGAGGGCAGCAGCTCCTTGGCATGGCCCGGACGGTCAGTGACGAAGTCGTCGAAGACCATGCCGTTGGCCGGGTTCCGGTCGCTGCTGCGGGCCAACGTGTTCGAGCGCCAATCGATCGACGCCGGGTCCTGTGCCGGGGCACCGGTACCGGCCCACCCGCTCCCGAAGGTGTCGCCGAAGGCGACCAGGATCTGCCCTCGCTCATCAGCCCACATGATGCCCAGGTCGGTGCCTTTCACGTCATAACGCGCCTGGGTTTCGTTGATCGATCCAGCACCGGTGAGCCCGGCAACCCGACTTGCCTGGCCCTGCGGCACCGTTGCGGCTGGCCCGGCGGTGCCAGGGTTACCGTGGCGGCCGCGATCACGACTCCCAGAACGGCGCCGGTTTTCGCTCGGCGATTGAGCATGTTCCTCCCCCTGCCAGGTGGCTAACGCGTGATCGAACGTCTTGGTAACGGCGTTCGCGCACCGTCATCTTTGAGCGAGGAAGAATCGGACCATCTCGGCGGACGCATCGGGACCCACCGGGTCGGTGTAGGACCCTACTGGTCCAGCCGGGCGAGCTCACGCACCGACAGGTCGGGGGTGTTGGTGCCGGCCATCCGGATCGTGCCGTGCTGGGAGTGAGCAGGCCGACCACACAGCGCAGCAACGTGGTCATGCCGGCGCGGTTGGCGCCGAACAGGGTGCACCTTTCGGTCTGGTGGACGCTCAGCGAGACGTCGGTTCTGATTCGGTCTCTATGCGGTGAGCCCTGCTTGTTTGGCGAGTTTAATGAGCTGGGGGTTGCTGCGTCGGTGCAGGGAAATCAAGACTCTTAGCACTTCGCGACTCATCGGGTGAATCTTCGCCATTTGAGGAGCTACGTTGAATGCGTGCACCAGTGAGGTTTGCGGGCCATCCCGGTTACCCAGGTCGAGCCGGGCACGGGCGGTATTGATATGGACGGGACCGATCCTAGTAGGTGGTAATCCGGTGTCGTTATTAGTCAGCTCATCCGCAAGTCGAACAACGTCGCGGGGACGGCCGAGATCGCCCTGGGTGGCTAGTACGTGGGTCGCCGTGTTAGCGGGACCAAAGATCTGGTTATGGAGCTGCAGGTCCTCGGGGAATTCTTCGGCTGCGGCCCACGCCGCGCGGATGTGGCGCTGCGCTTCGGTTTGGTCGCCCCGCCGTCCCGCCAGCGTCATGCCGCGCAAGTGAAGCGTGCCCCTAGCAAAAGCCTTCTCCGGGCCGGTGAGTGCCGCTTCGGCGGCCACGATGGCCCGGTCCACTACGGTTAAACCGCCATCAAAGTCCCCGCAATTGAGGAAAGTGCCGGCGCGGTCCCGCGCAGCGACTGCGGTCGCCAGCGGATTGGGTAGCTGAGCTACGGCCCAGGTTTGGCGGGTCGAAGCGACCTCCACCAGATCCATCCATCGATTCCGCGCACCCAACGCGTAGACGACGCTGTATACGTCGGCCAGCAGCGCCCACCCCTGCGGGCTCCTCGCCGCGTGCGCGTAGGTGGTAGCTCGGGTCAGCAGGCCGGGCAGCACCCGCAGCAGCCCCGCCAGATCGGCTTGTTCCCGGAATGCGATGGCATGATCCAGGTCGATGCGGAGTTGAGCGGGGTCGGGGACTGGCGCCTGGTCGGGAATATCGTAGCGGCGGACCGCGGTACGCAGATCCTCCAGCAGCATGCTCTGGTCCACGGAGACCTCAGCTTCCCCGTACAAGGCACCCAGGGAGAGCTGCAGGGATCGGGCGATCACGGCCGCGATGCCCGGAGTAAGTGTCCGATCTCCAATTTCAATCTTCGACAACAGGCTCACCGAGATCCCGGCCCGGCGCGCCAGTGCCGCCTGCGTGACGCCCCGCGCCTTGCGCACCTCCGCGACACGCGTGCCACCAGTGTCAGCACTGCCCATAGGCCGAGTGTTCCACGTACAGGTGCCCCGTACTCCTCTGAGTGCAGGTTCGCCGAGCCGGATGTGCAAGGCGTGTGCAAGTTCATCCCTTGCCAGGACCGTTGACTGTTCACCAGCGGCAGATGAACGTGGGGGAGGGTGCATCCGTTGCCCCGCCGTCCGCAGGGGGCCGGCCGCTTAGGCAGTGCAGGGAGCAGCGCATGAGCCGGTTCGAGTCGGCGGGTTCTCACCCGGCGCTAGGGCGGGTTTGCCCGGCGTGGTGGAGCAGCTGCTTGTCGAGGTGGTCGCCGATGGGTTCGTGTTGTACTGCTGCGGACCCAGGGCGGCACCGAATGCGCTTGTCGCTACCTACGAGTGGGACCACCACATGGATCTGCTGACTGTCCGGGATTTCGATTGGGTCATCACCGCCCGGGTGCCGACGAAGGGCCGCGCGGTGGACATCTTCGCGCCCGAGGTCGTGGTCTGGGCCTATGAGGGTCCGCCGCTGCCGGCGCTCCGGGCCTTGCTCGGTTTGGTGCACCCGGCGCATTCCGCCGCCCCCACAGTCGAGCACCCGGCGCCGGAGGGACTGCACGTTCCCCGGGCCAGCCGGCCACCAAACCAGAAGTCAGGCACTGCGCGGGATCGACCCGGCGTCAACCACAATGCTCACCGGAGGGAAGGGATGCCGCCGTGATCGTCGACTCGGTGATGACCGACCACCCGTCCTGGTTGTCCACCGACAACGGCGCCGCCTACCGGGCTGTGCGCTGCGGCACCGCCGTGTGGTCTCTGACTGTCACCCCGACCGACGCTGGTGGTCAGGCGCACAGACGCGCACCGTGTTTCCGGTGCCCGCAATGCGCCGATGCTCGACGTGATCGACCCCGCCGCGCTGACCGGGCCGACCGCGATGGTCGCTAGCTTGTGCACGGCCGGGACGGTAGCGCGTTGGCGCAACCCGGATCTGTGGGACGCGCTGGCCACCGCGATCATGCGGCAGGTCATCCGCGCGGGACAGGCACGCAAGCTCTACCGTGCGTTCAGCCACGCCTACGGCGAATCGGTCAGCACGCCGCTCGGCCACACCTGGCTGGTCCCCACCCCGGAGACCGTGCTGATGTTGCCGGATGCAGAGTTCGCTCGGTTGGGGATGGCGTTTAAGGCCCGCCCGTTGCGGGCGGCCGCGGAAGCCTTCCTGGAGTTCGGTGCGAAGTGGGCCGAACTCGACTCGGCCGGGTTTGCCAGCAAGGTGCAGAACGTTCCGCGCGTCGGTCCCTGGACCGCTGGGGCGACCGTCGCCGACCTCACCAACGACTACGCCTTGCATCCCTTCGCCGACCTTGCCGTCCGCACCTGGGTGAAACGCCTGGCACCGCAGCGTTGCTGGCCCGGACACCGAGCCGGAGTTCGCTCAGGCGTGGGCGCGGTTGGCAGGAGACCAGTTGTCCGACTGGACACTGCTCACGCTTGCTTGGGGGGTCCGTCCGTCATGCCAGGCACAACCGCAACCGGCGCGCTGTGCACCGCCCTCTGCCCTGATCGCCGGCATTGATCACGCCCGCCGCCTCGACGCGCTGTTCGTCAACGCGCCGCTGCGCGACTACACGCAACGTTCGCGGGTCAACGATTTCACCTTGCCCGTGCTTGGCATGGGCTATCTGGCCACCTATGCCGCCGCCCAAGGGTTCAACGTCGGCGTGCTCGACGCCGAAGCGCACGGCCTCGGCCTCGGCGTTGGCATCGATCTGATCAACAGCCTGCGCCCCGGTGGGTCGGGTTCAACCTGCTCGCCCCGACCTACGAGCTCAGCGCCCGCATCGCCGCCGCGCTGGACCCGTCTATCAAGGTGATGCTCGGTGGCCACCAGGCCAAGGCGATGCCCACCGAGATCCTGACCGACCCGCGCATGGCCCGCTGCGAAGCGCTCGTGCTCGGTGAGGGTGAGACTCGGGTGGCCGCGCTGCTTGCCGACCACCGTGCCCGCGCCGATCTGCCCGGCGTGATGTGGATCGACCCGATCCTGCGCACCCCGGTCAGCGGCGGGCGACCGGGCAACGCTGGGCACCTAGCGCCGGACATCAACGCCCTGCCGTTCGTGGACCGTCGTTTCCTGGCCCAAGACCCGCATCTGGAGGCCGGGCGATGGGAGGCCAACATCGTAGGCGCGCGGGGCTGCCCGTACGACTGCTCGTTCTGCGGTGCCGCGGTCTCGGCCAACCCCGACATCACCATCCGCACCCGCGACCCGCACAACATCCTCGCCGAGATGTCCCAACTGCGTGACGCGGGCGTGGTGGCGTTCCGGTTCGTCGACGATCTGTTCCTCGGCGCCCGCCGGGTGATCGAGACCATGATGGCCGCGTTCAGCGCCGACCGGGTCAGCGACTGGGCCGTCTGGGACGCCACCGGCCGGATCAACGTGCTCAACCGGGCCAGCGACGCCACGCTGGATGTGTTGGCGTGCAACGGGTTGCGGGAAGTCGTGCTGGGCATCGAGTCGGGCAGCCAGCGGATACTCACGCTGATCGACAAACGCATCGACCCCGGCATGACCCGCACGGTGGTGCGGCGGCTGACCGAGCGGGGGATCAACGTCAAGGGCTACTTCATCCTCGGGTTCCCCACCGAGACCCGTGACGAGATTGACACCACCGTGCGCTTGGTCCACGAGCTGTGGGAGTTGACTGATCCGCTGCCCGGCCGGTTTCGGGCCTCGGCGTTCGAGTACCGGCCCTATCCGGGCACCCCGGACTGGCATCGGCTGCTGGCCACCGGCCGATACACCGCCGACCAGCTGCTCAACTACAGCGCCGTCGACCTCACCTCAGAGGGCGTGGACGAGTCCGTGCGCGAACGCGACGAGTTCAACTTCTCGGTCAGCCTGCCCCTGGCCGAGGCGCCGATCGACTACGTCCGTGCCCAGCTCGTCGTGCTGTCGCGCGAGCAGTACGCCCGCAAGACCAGCGCGGCATGACCGGCACCTCCACCGGGCCTCGGCGCGTGTTCGTCACCCTCGACGGGATGGGCGGGGCCGGTAAGTCCACCACGACCCGGCACCTGCATCAGCACCTCGCCGAGGCCGGCTACACCGTGCACGTCACCGCGCAACCCTCCCCCGACCCGCTCGGCGAGATCGCCCGCCACGGGATCGACACCTACACCGGGCACACCCTGGCCTGCCTGGTGGCCGCCGACCGCTACCACCACCTGGCCACCGAGATCCGCCCGCACCTCGCGGCCGGCCGGATCGTGGTGTGTGACCGCTACGTCGCCTCCTCCTACGTGCTGCAACGGATGGACGCCGTGCCGATCGAGTTCATCGAAGCGCTCAACGCCGCCGCTGAGGTCCCGGACCTCGCGGTCATCCTCACCGCCCACCCCGCCGTGACCACCCGGCGGATCGAGCGGCGGGGCGCGCACAGCCGCTTCGAGGCCGGCATCGCCACCAGCCGCGCCGAAGCCGACCCCTACTGCGACACCGCGGCTCGCCTGACCGAACTCGGCTGGCCACTGCTGACGATCGACACCACCCGCACCCCGATCGAACAGGTCACCGCACAGATCGCTGGGCGAATCGCCCAGCTGGCCGGCCTCCCACAGGGTGATCCCGCCACCGCGTAAGCTCCGCCGCGCCCAAACCACAGGGCTGGCCGCCGCTTCGGGCCGTCCGCTGACGGCGCTTGCGAGAGGGACCTTTGCCGATGGCCGATCGCCACCTGATCGACGTTCACGTCCTGCTGGTGCGCGACGGCCAGGTCCTGCTCACCCGGCGCCGCGACACCAATCCGATCTTCGATGGAAGGTGGCACCTGCCCTCGGGCAAGCTCGACGCCGGCGAGTCCGTGCTGGACGCGGCCGCCAGGGAGGCCGACGAAGAAGTCGGCGTCCTCATCGACCCAGCCGACTTGCAGCACGTACACGCCCTGCACGTCAACGGCTCCGGCCCCGAGCCCCGCCTCGGACTTTTCTTCGAGACCCGACGGTGGGTGGGCGAACCAACCAACCGCGAACCGGCCAAGTGCTCTACCGTCACCTGGTTTCCCCTCGACGCGCTCCCGGAGGAACTGATCGACTACCCAGCCGCCGGCATCGCCGCCTACCGCGGTGATGTTCCGTTCAGCATCCACGGCTGGGCTCCGCAGCCCATCGCCGCCGGCGCATGTTGCTGATACGCAGGCGGATGAGCCGTTCCCATTGCGTGTCGGTGAGTTGGGAAGTGTTCGCCGAGCAGTCGATGGTAGCCAGGCCACCCGGTCGGCGAGGACGACGCCGTAGCCGGTTTCGACCTCGACCGGCTCTACCAGTGGGTGGAACCGTTACTTAGCATCGACGGCTTTGAGCGAGGAAGAACCGGACCATCTCGGCGGACGCGTCGGGACCCAGCGGGTCGGTATAGGACCCCACCGGGCTGCCTCCGTACCACGCGTGCCCGCCGCCGTGCACCGTCCACGACTCGACGAGGACCGCACCACCGACGTCGGTGTGCACGGTCCGGGTGCAGGCATGGCCGATCCGCCCTTCGATCTGCGTGGTGTCCGACACCGAGATATCGGCGGTGGCCAGCCGGGCGGCGACGAGCTTCTCGGCGTTCACCGGTGCCACGATCTGGTCGCGGTCGCCGTGGAAGACGATCAGCGGCAGCCGCCCGGCCGGCGCCGGTGAGCCGCCCGTTCGCATGGCGGCGAACGCCGACGCGACGTCGTGTGCCGCGCCGTAGGCGATCCCGGAGTGCACCCCGACTCCGGCGTAGAGCTCCGGGTAGGTTGCGGCCATCACCGCCGCCATCGCGCCGCCGGCGGACAGGCCGGCGACGTACACCCGGGCTGGGTCGACCGAGTGGTCGGCCATGATCTGGCGGGTGATGCCGGCGATGATCGCCGGCTCGCCGGCGCCGGATTGCTGGTCGGCGGCGGCGAACCAGTTCCAGTAGCCGTCGCGGTTGGCCGCGCCGGACTGTTGCGGGTAAGCGACGAGGAACGTGTGTTGCTCGGCGAGGTCGTTCATCCGGGTACCGGCGGCGAAATCGGCGGCGTCCTGCTTGCCGCCGTGCAGCATGATGACCAGAGGCACCGGCGCACCGCTGTAGCCGGTGGGAAGGTAGAGGTCATAGCTGCGCGTGCCGGCCGGTTCGGTGTGGCGCAGGTGGTGGATCTCGCCGCCGGTCGCGGCTGCCGCAGCGGCCGCGCCGGGGTGCGCGAGCCTGGGGCCGGCGGTGGGCGGGTCGCCCGGTCCGGTGGGTGTCGCGAGCGGTGCGGTACCGAGGGTGCGTTGCAGCAGCGCGAACGCCTCGGTCAGCTGCCCAGCACGGGTGAGCCGCAGCGCTTCGTACATGCGGTGCTGTTCCATGGGGCACCCTTCGGGGTGTGACGTCGACGTCGACCGGTCGGCCGGCGCAGCTACTCAGGTGGTCGTGCGGGGGGCGAGGGCAGCCTTGACCGCCCGCGGCGCCCGGAAGGCGCCGAGGACCTCGACCGAGGCGATCGTGGCCAGCGCGAGTTCCGGGCTGACGTCGTCGGCAACGGTGGCCAGCCCGAGGACGCGCAGTTCGACCGTCTGCCCCGCGTCACGGAGTTCCTCCAGCTCCCGACGGCTGAGGTGCTGGGTGCCCAGTGTCAGCGTCCGCCGCGCCACCGTGTCGTTCACCGCGGCTGCTCGGCTCTCGAGCTGGCGCCGGATCGCGGTGCGAATGAAGTCGGTGCGGTTGGCGTAGAAACCCTCATCGACGAGCAGATCGATCTGACCGAGGTCGACCAACCCGATGTTGATGGTGATCTTCTCGCTCTTGTCTACCTCAGCCATCCACCATCCCTCCACCATCCAACAAACATCTTAGCACCATCCCTGCAGATGGTAGAGTTAATTTTCGGCGAGCAAGACCCTGCGGCAGACGAGAAGATGACGTCGATGCGCGAACTGCTCCTCGGCCTCACCATCGGCTTCGGCGCGGGCGTCGTTCCGGGCCGCTGCTCGCTCTCGTGGTCACAACGAGCCTGCGCCACGGCCGCGTGGCCGGCTTCCAGGTAGCAGCCTCGCCGTTGGTGACCGACCTGCCGATCATCATCTTGGCCCTCACCGTCCTTGGCGCGGTGCCGGGGCGGGCTGTCGCCGCAGTCGGGACGGTCGGGGCAGCAGTAGTGCTCAAACTCGGGATCACGACACTGCGCCACGCCCGCCGCGCAGAACTGCCGGCCGCCAAGGACGGTGCAGCAACACACTCACTTCGCCACGGCGTAGTGGTCAACCTGCTCAGCCCACACCCGTGGCTCTTCTGGTTGAGCGTCGGAGGCCCGCTACTGATCACCGCATGGCGACACGGCGCCCTATCCGGCGGGGCCTTCCTGCTCGGTTTCTACGCCCTGCTGGTCGGCAGCAAAGTCGCCTTGGCCGCCCTGCTCAGCGCGTCCCGGCACCGGCTCAGCCTGTCGTGGTATCGAGGTCTGCTAGTACTCTCCGCCGGGCTGCTCCTCGTTGCGGCAGTCGCGCTGGCACTCAGATTCGTCCAGCCCTGGTCGGTTAAGTAAAGTAAGAGGTGGGGATGCGGTTGAGTAACAAGATCAGGAGCACCGCGGGCCGGCGCGCTGTGGCGGTGGTAGCCGTGCTGATCAGTGCCGGTGTGGGCGGCTGCGGCGCCCAGCCTCGAGGACCGATGTCGGAGCCGGCCCCGGGGCTGGCCGGCGTCCACCCCTGCGACCCGGTTGCTCTGGGTGTTACCGGTGCGGGCGGTCAGTTCCGGGGTCCTGGGGGTGTCACGTTCAGCTGCGCGACGCTGTCTGTGCCGTTGGATCATCCTGGGTTACGTGCGGCTCCCCAGCAGCCCGGGCAGCTCACGCTGCAGGTCGCGGTGGCCGACAACGCCGCGCGCCGCGCGGGGTACTGATGTGGCTGGTCGGCGGCCCGGGTGAACCGGGGGTGGGGTTGACCGCTGTGATCGCCCGCCAGTTCGATCCGGCGGTGCTGCGCGACTACCGGCTGGTGATGATCTCCTCGCGCGGCACCGGCGCTGGCGCGCTGCACTGCCCGCAACTACAGCAGGTGATGGGAAACTCGGATCAGACCGTGCCCCCGAGCGCCGCCGTGCAAGCGTGCGCCCAATCCATCGGGGACTCACCGGCGGTTTTACACCACCGCCGACACCGTCGCTGACCTGGATACGCTGGCCCAAGCGTTGCGGGTGAACACGCTCACCCTCGTCGGCGCCTCCTACGGGACATTCGTCGCCGAACACTACGCGATCAGCCATCCCGACCGGGTCGCGCGGTTGGTGCTGGACTCGGTCGTACCGCATGACACGTTCGATCCGCTGGAGATCGCCGCCCTCAACCGCACCGCGCACGTGCTGCAGATGGTGTGTGCGGAAACCCGGTGTGGCACCGATCCGGTACAGGACCTCTCTGACGTGATTCGGATCCGCCACGACGGCCCCCAGTCTCGATATCCTCAGTGGGCTGACCGGTGGCGCACCAAGGCTGACCGGCATACCAGCCGCGCTGCACGAGGCGGTGGGGGGTGACGACACCGCACTGAACACGATCATCGTTGCGGAAATTCGCAAGCAGGCTGCCTCAGTCGAGCAGTTCAGCCAGGGCTTGCACGCGACCACCGTGTGCGAGGATTGGGTCTGGCCGTGGGGCGATGCCGATACCCCGGTGCCCGGTAGGGCCGGCGCTACCGGGAAGGCGGTCGCCGCGCTGCCGGACGCGGCGGTGTTCCCCTACGACCGGGCCACTGCGGCCGGCACCGGAGCTGTGGTGACGTGTGAGCAGTGGCCGCAAACCCCGGTGGTGGCGTTCCCGTCCGGGGCGACCTGCCGCCGGTGCCGACGCTGCTACTCGCCGGCGACCATGACTTGATCACCCCCCTAGCGTGGACCCAGCACGAGGCCGCCCACGCCCCTCACGGTCGCCTCGTCGTCATCCCCGGCTCGGGACACATCACCCAGAACAACGGCAACGGCCCGGCGGGCCGCGCAGCCGTCACCGAGTTCCTGACCGGCCCATGAGGCATCCCGCGGGAACCGGCAACCGACTAGGCAGGGTTGCCGGTCCAGTCCAGCCAGGGTTTGCCTCGAGGTAGCGACGTACTCGCTGGATGTAGCGCTGCGCGCCGGCGTCTTTCCATTGACCGGACCAGTGCCAGCCCACGCAGTGCCAGATGTCGCCGGGGCCGTAGCCGTTGCCCAGGTAGGTGACCCACCCCTCGTAGCAGGCGAGTGCGAGCGCCGTAGTAGTCGACGTTGAATGCGGTGCTTCGCTGCGACAGCGGGTAGGAGCCAACCAAGTAGGTGTATTTGAGCTGCATGATCCCGAAGCTCGTCGGGCAGGGGGGCGTGGCACCCCCAACACAGTCTTTGACGTCGTCAGACTTGTCGCCGAGGGTGTTCTGTCGCCAGTGACTCTCTTGCACCGCGACCGCCCCCAGAATGTCGGCGTCGAGGCCCCACTTGCCGGCACCCCAAGTGAGGATCTCACCGGTGGTGCCGGTGAAATCGCCGTCGATGCGGGGCACCAGCTGGCGGTTGGCCTGCTCGGTGAAGTCATCCCAGATCGGCATCAACACCCGACCGGAAACGACATGGTTGGCTGAGATGTTCTCCGGCCGCGGTCCTGCTGGCCACGTTGCACTCTTGCGGCGCATCCTGACCGAGGGCAGCGCGGCACCCACCGGAAGCGTGCGAAATTCTTTCGCGCCGCTAGATGACGTACATCCACTGACAAGAAATAAACCGAGAAGAACGACGGCCATGCTGCGTTGTCGCAAAACGGGTTTGACCCCGCCCAGCGTCACTCGGCTCACCGTTTCCCCGATAGTATCCCCCAACGTCCGGGCTAGAATCTAGCAGTGCCGACGGGACTATTGACGACGGGGGTGACGCCTCTGTCAGCCACCACCAGTACGATCAACGCGGTTCGGCTCCGGTGAGACGTATTCGACGCGGTAGAATGAGGATCGACGATGGGTTCGAGGACCACCCGGTCCGCGCTCGCCGCGACGATCGAGACTGTGCTCACCATCACCGGATGCACCGGCAGCGGCGCGGATTCCAACCGCCCAGGAATGCTGGATGCCAGCGGCCCCGGAATTAAGGTCGGCGTCATTGTGTCGGATCCCGCGAACTCAGCGCGGTGGGAGCAGGTCGACCAGCCACTGTTGGAAGAGGCCATGAAGGCGCAGGGGTTGCAGGCGGACGTTGAGAACAGTGAGGGCGACGCGACACAGTTCGCTGCGATCGCCGACAGTATGATCAATGACGGCGTCAAGGTACTGGTCC
>CAVQVV010000027.1:0-70681 GCA_963717245.1 uncultured Actinomycetota bacterium
GAACGCGCCGTACCGTCACGACTGACCGAACGGTCAAAACTGAACGAACCGTAGCGATGGGAGACAGGGGGCTTGACCTGATCCCTCGGTTGCCGAGGAGATCTCTTCCGGTTGAGCCGAAACGGGCCAGGGCAACTTGGTTGCGACGGGGTTACCCTCTTCGATACTAAGGCCGTTTTCGTGGCCTGGGCCAGCAACGCCATGGCTGTTGTAGTGGCTTTCTGTGCAGGCATTGCACATGTACTCGCGAGCCGACCACCATCGACCCCGTAGCGCGGCGCACACCGCTCCCGCCCACGATCAAGGTCAATCCAGCAACTGCATTTTAGATTGACGCGAACATCTTCGACTTGATGCTTCTTACTTGATTACGACCGGGTTCACCGGCGAGCCAGTACCTTGAGCAATCTTAAGCGGCGCTGCCACGTAGAGGAACGTCCACTGGTTATCCGCCGCGCAGTCTTCGGCCAACCTGTTCAAATCGATAATCTCGGCCAGAACCACGCCGAGATTACGCATCAGTGCGCAATGCAGCACCAGCACGACACCACTATTAGGCTCGAAAGTCACTTCGTTGGAGATGGTGTCGGTAACCAGGTTGGGGATCTCCATGCCCTGGAACCACCGGACCAGTTCCGTCGAGTAAGTAAGGCCGGACTCGTTGAATCCTTCATAAAATTTTTCGCGGCCCATCTCATAGAAGGCATTAAGAAAGCCGGTGCGGACCAGCAGGATATCACGATTCTCGATCTTGACACCCTGGCTCGCGGCACACGCCTCGAGGTCTTCATGAGTAAACGTCTCGCCTTTTTCCAACGCCGCTTTGCCTCGATAACGGGCCATGTCGAGCAAGACACCGCGGCCGACCACGCCTCTTTCAGCGATCGGTAGCACCCCAGCCTTTCTCATTCCTCCGACCGTGGTCCTAGCGTCGTAGCCGTTCCAGATCTTGCCGTCATACCAGACATGGCCAAGTCCATCGTAGTGGCCGCAACCGTGGAGGAAAGTCTCGATATAGTCGTCCGCGTAATGCACGCCGCCAGGAAGCCGCGGGGCGCCTTGCTTATCCCAGCTACTCTCATCGGTAAGCATGGATATACGGGCCTGGGTCCGACCTTGTGAGACCGGATCACCCTGAGGGTGGTTAATCAGTCGCTGCAGCGTAATGACTTTGCCTTGCTTAACGTGTCGAATACCCCGCATCACCTCAGCGGGGGTGAGGTAGTTAAGCGAGCCGATCTCGTCGTCCGGTCCCCACTTGCCCCAATTGGACGGGGAATCTTCAAGGAACTCGCCCATAGAGGGAACGTCGGCCCGAGCCATGGCATCTCCAATCTGGTTTGCGGTAACGCGAGCGGCGGACATTCGAAGTTCGAAAGTGGGAGGCGTTCAGCGAAGCCTACCCCGCTGACCTACCGGTCATCGTCTGATCTGTCGGATGGAGCAATCAAGGCAAGGTAAGCGTGTTCTGTGGCGACCTCCGCGCCACAACTCACAGCAAGCAGTGCGTAGGCAAATTGCTCACCGCCATTCGGCTCCGAGAGCCACCACGCAGCAGCATCGACCAGAGCGAGGGGCTGTAAAGCAGACAGGTGCAGCTCACGCTCGCCAAGAACTGCGACGGCACCCAAGCGCTGCCGGTTGGGGATAACGCGTGAGCCGCGAGGAGACCGCATGATCGGCTCGTCATGATCGCCGAGCGCCGTAGCGGCCAACTCCAGCGTCCGCGACAGGTCCAACTCATCCAGGTGCAGTCGAGTCGGATGGTGGAAGATCCGCGACACTGACGACCACTCTTGCAGCACATGGGCGACTGACCGCGCACGCCAAGGCGCAAGCCGGAGCACCACGCTCGGGGATTCCTGGCCGTCCAGGACGAGTGTGCCGCCGTCTAGCTCCACTACCTCACCCTGGTCCAGCACCACCCGGAGTCGGTCTGGATCGAATTGCATAGGGTCTCGCATCGGGTCTCCACCCTCTCTACAGGGTTGGCGATCAAGGCCGGGGGTCGGTGTTCGCCGCACCAGCCCTCGGCCGCCTCGTCAGAGGGCGGGTGCGCCCCCTGATCTCACTTGCTTATCCGGTGCCGGACCAGGTCCCGCGCCTGGTCTGCGCCGCCCCTCCGCAACTAGTCCGCAATCCCGGTACCGTCTTTAGCCAGAGCACAGCAGTTCCAGTTGGTGAAAGCTTGGCAAGGCGCCAAGCTGATCGGAGTCAGCAGAAAGTCAGCAACCGACCGTCACGGGATATCACCAGAGGACCTGACGCGGCGACCCACGAGCACGTGACGGCACCCGTTGGTACGGCTCATCACGCTCTACGCGCGTTCGGGACGAAGAGGCCGTGGGTTCGAATCCCGCCACCCCGACAGTCTGAAGTACGAGGTCAGCGGCTTGCGCCGTATGGCTTCATGATCGATCTCCGCGTCAGGATCGGCCCGTACAGCTGCGAAGAGGTTCGATGGGGGTACCCCACTTGGTACTGAACACCCACCTACCGCCCTGCCATATGTCCCTGCGGTCTCTCGCGCTGAGGTCTGTTGGACTCGGCGCTGCCGTAACGCAGCGTGGATAGATCAACGAGCGGGAGCACGACATAGTCGGAGGTGGCGGTTTTCGGTTCGCGGTGAAGTAGCTGGTGTCGGACTCGTTGGAGTTGGCGTCCCATGGTGAGCTCGTCGGCATCGAGGTTGATGTCTTCCCACACCAGCCCGAGCACCTCACCCTTCCGGAGGCCCAGCGCGAGAACGAGGGCTAGGCGGCGGGCGCCGGGCGCGGACTGCCGAGCCAGCCCTCGACACTCGGTAGGCCCATAGGCGGCAGTCCGGCCCGGGTCGTGACGATCACGTACTCAATGCCATCACGGCGTCGCGGCTCCAGGCCCCGAGTGATCCTGGTTGGCTGTTCCAGCGGGACGGTGTGGATCGTCGGCCGGAAGCCATGTGGTGGCGGCGTCCAGGCCGAGTGGGCCGACGCCGCGGCTGAGCGCGTCGAGAGCGGCTCGGACCACGGTACGGGTCTCGTTTTGCCGCGAGACCAATGACCAGGTCCAGAACGGCGACGGGTGCACTACCGGGCGCTGCGTCAGGTCTGGTGGCACCGGTGTGGTCTGGCCCTTCGGCGAGTTGATCACCGGATGGCGCAGTCTGCGCACGTGGTCGAAGAACGCCGGGCCGGTGATGCCACCGTCGTCGATGCGGACGACATGTGCGCCGGTGTCCCGGGCGAACTCCTCGGCGAATACGTTCCAGGATTCCCAGCTGACGGTGTCGGCGTCGACGAGCACGAGGGTGTCCCTCGCGTGAACCTCGACGGTGTCGGCTCCGACACTGATCGTGTAGAGCCGGTCGGCGCCGATCAGCCGCGCTTGCAGGCCGTGGCGCGCCAGGTCGCCGGTCCGTACCCGGCAGATCGCCAGGTCGATGCTGTGGTCGGCGACCCGGCGCGCCTGAGCGTGCGAGGGCAGGACCCAGGTGTCCACGTGTAGCTGCGCCACACCCGACGTGCGCGCGAGCAGGTCGGCGGGACGCCAGTTGACGTAACCGAGCCGCACCGGCTCGCTCGCGGCCATCCCCGACGCCGACCGGCGCAACTCGTCCGCCTGCGCCAGCAGCGCACGGGTCTTCGGCAGCAACGCCGCCCCGCACTCGGTGAGGACGACCGACCGGCGGTCGCGGTCGAACAGGCGCACACCCAGATCCCGTTCCAGCGCCTTGATCTGCTGGGACAGGGAGGGACTGGCGATGAGCAGCCGACTCGCCGCCCGACCGAAGTTCAGCTCCTCGGCGACGGCGACAAAGTAGCGAAGCTGGCGTAGCTCCATGTCCCGAGCTTAGTCCGGTAGGAGGCTGCGCCTACCACCAAAGAGCAAGCCGGTCGTGGCGAACGAGCCCGCACCCGGCTCACTATCGGGATATGGCAAGCGCAACGGTACGGCTGGTCGGTGGCTCCACCTTGGTGATCGAGGCCGGGGGACTGCGGCTGCTGACCGACCCGACATTCGACCAGCCCGGCCCGTTCGACGTGGTGCTGCTGTCCCACGACCAGCACAGCGACGATCCCGGCTTGCTGGAGCGGATGCCGCTCGTGCATCAACGACGTCCGGGCCGCGTTGCCCGGCACGGACGCAGTGACCGGTTGCGGGTCCTCGCGGCCGGCGACACGGCCACCGTCTAACCGGAACTCACACCCCAAGCCAGCACCGCGCACCGCGGTGTGGATGCCGCACGCCTACAAGACCAGGAGACCTACTGTCATGAAGACCCCGAAGGTTGCCGTCATCACCGGCGCTTCGCAGGGCATCGGCGCGGCTCTGGTCGTCGCCTACCGCAAGCTCGGCTACGCCGTGGTCGCGAATTCGCGCTCCATTACCCCGTCCGGGGATCCCGACATCCTGGCCGTCGCGGGCGACATCGCCGACCCGGCGGTCGGCGCCCGCGTGATCGAGCAGGCGCTGGCCACTTTCGGCCGCGTCGACGCGCTGATCAACAATGCGGGTGTCTTCGTGGCGAAGCCGTTCACCGACTACACCGACGCCGATTACGACGTGGTGACCGGGGTGAACCTGCGTGGCTTTTTCGAGGTCTCGAAACGGGCCATTGCCGCGATGCTCGACGGGCAAGGCGGGCACGTCGTCAATATCTCGACCAGCTTGGTCGACCACGCCAACTCCGCCGTGCCGTCCGCCCTGGCGGCACTGACTAAAGGCGGCCTCAACGCGGTCACGAAGTCGCTGGCGATCGAGTACGCGGCGCGCGGCATCAGGGTCAACGCCGTGTCTCTCGGCGTCATCCGCACACCCATGCACCCGGCCGAAACGCACGACACGCTCGCGGGTCTGCACCCGCTCGGCCGGATGGGTGACATCAGCGACATCGTCGAGGCGATCGTCTACCTGGAAAATGCTCCGTTCGTCACCGGCGAGATCTTGCACGTCGACGGCGGCCAGAGCGCGGGCCACTGAACATCCATAGCCGTCCCAGCTGCCACAGACAAAGGAAACCATCATGACAAGCACCCAGACCGACGTCCTCACGACCGTGCTCGACCAGTGGAAATCGGCGGTCGACGCGCACGATCCGAAGCGCGTTGCGACGTACTTCACCGACGACGCGATCTTCCAGGGCCTGCACCCGTACAGCGTCGGCCCGGACAGTGTGGCCGCGTACTACGACAGCCAGCCCATCGGCATGACCGCGGACTACACCGTCCTGCAGACCCGGCGACTCGCCGACGATCTGGTCCTCGGCTACCTCAGCGTCGGCTTCGGCTTCACCGACCGGCCGACGCTGACCGTATATCTCAGCGTCATCCTGCGCCGCACCGGTGAGACCTGGCTCATCAACCAATACCAGGTGTCCCGGCTCGGCGACTCAGACGGCAACCACAGCGTTCACAGCTGAACAGGAGCACGGCCATGGAATTCCTTGTTGACATGGTGACCACCGTCCCCGAAGGGACCTCCGGCGAGACCGTCGAGGACACCAAACGACGCGAGGCCGCGCGGACTAAGGAACTCGCCGCGCAAGGCCACCTGCTGCGGCTGTGGAAGCCACCGGAGGCGCCGGGCGAATGGCGCACCTTCGGCCTGTTCAACACCACCGACGAGGACGAGTTGCGCCAGGTGCTCGCCTCAATGCCGCTGCACGCGTGGATGACCGTCACGATCACGCCGTTCACGCCACACCCAAGCGACCCGGGCATCGGACGTCCAGCCGGCTGACGGCGACGACACCAAGCAAGGCCAACCACCATCGAGTCGGGCGGTCAAGCGCGCCGCCCACGTCATCCCATCACAGCCCGGACCCTGCCCACGCCGATTCGGGCGCAATACCACCGATCCTCGCAATCACCAGCAAAGGAGTCACCATGTCGAACCATTTCAGCGCCGACCATCTCAGGTTTCCCGGCGACGACACGCGGCTGGACCTCACCGACGTGTACGCATTCAGGTCAACGGAGGATCCGGGCAAGACGGTGCTGATCATCGACTCGAACCCGACGGTCCGGCCCCCCATCGAGTTGCCCTCGACGGTCATCACCAGCCGGGATTTTCATCCCGGCGCGGTCTACCGGATCAACGTCGACGACGACGGCGACGCACAAGCCGACGTTGCGTTCACGTTCACGTTCTCCGAGCTCGACAACGGCGCGCAAACCGGGACCGTCTACTACGCCACCGGCGCCCAGGCCCGCGAGCCCGGGCCGGTCGGCCAGGTGCTCACCTCGTCCCTCCCGGTCCGCTTCGACGCGATGGCCCAGCCCGTCCAGGTCGGGGAGATCCGGCTGTTCGCCGGGGCGCGCAGCGAACCGTTCTTCGCCGATATCGAGGGAGCCCTGCACAGATTCGCCTGGACCGGCCACGACGACTTCGCCGGCAACAACGTCCTGACGATCGCGCTGGAGGTGCCCGACGACATGCTCGGCGCCAGCCCGGTAATCGGCATCTGGGCCTCGATCAGCCTGCGCCACGACGACACGCTCACGCAGATGGACCGCGGCGGCAACCCGACCATCAACCCGTTCATCAACCCCGACGGCGAAAAAGACCTCTACAACTCCCGCCAGCCGGCCGACGACGTGGCCAACTACCTGGCACCGTGGTCCAAAATCCTAGAAAACGGCGGCTACCCACCCGAAGAGGCCAGACAGGCAGCTCTCACGGTGCTGCCCGACATCCTGCGTTATGACCGCACCAGACCCGCCGCCTACCCCAACGGCCGCATCCCCACCGACGACGTCTACAGCATGCGCTTCGCCTGGCTCAGCCACGGCAAAATCCCCCCGACCGGCCTCAAGCCCCACGACGACCTGCTCAACGAGTTCCCCTACCTCGGCCTCCCCAACACCTAGCGGCCCGGGCCGACATCGAAGGTCACCTCATTGGTTGTGCGATTGAAGGGATCTCTTCCGCGGCGGCGTAGCGCCAATTCGCGACTGAGCCGGCGTCGCGGCCCGCAGTTGCCACACTCGGGCGGTCCGGGCGGCGAGACACCCCGGCGGTTCAGTACCGTGCGCCCACATGCCCCGAGCGCCCCGCATCACCAGCGCTGATCTGCTCCGCGCGCTGCACCGCGCGGGGTGGACCACGAGCCGTCAATCCGGTTCCCACGTGATCCTGGTTCACCCCCAGCGGGCTGGAACACGAGTCGTGGTCCCGGTGCACGCCGGGCGGATTCTCAAGCCGAAGACGCTCGCGGCAATCCTCAAGTCCGCAGAGATCGCTGGCGATGAGCTTCAGGGTCTGTTGTAATCTGTTGTAATGAGTGGGATGGCGACCTACACGATCCTGCTCGACCCCGATCCCGACGACGGCGGCTACACCGTCACGGTGCCCGCCCTGCCTGGGTGCGTTACCGAAGGGGAGACCGTGGTCGAGTGCATCCAGAACGCCGAGGAGGCGATCCGCCTCTACCTCGACGACCTGCACGACTCGGGCGAGCCCATCCCCGAGGAGAAAGTCGTCCCCCAAGCGATCACCGTCACCGTCGCTGCGTAGAGACTGCGACGGATGACAGGCCCCCGTCTGCCCGAAGCTACGCGTTCTGACGCAATGCTTCCCTTTCATCCAGCACGACACCAAGGTTCTGCGCCTGGTCCCCGCAGACGGCGCGCGGCAAGCTGCCGCCAGCGGCGGTCCATAGCTGTACAGCAGCGAACTACAGCAACCGTGGCCCACTCAGCGGACCACAGTACCCTCCACGAGACCGCTCGACGTGCGTGAATGGCTCCAGCAAACCCCATTGCCGACAGTTCACCCCCAAGAGGTCGATCCCAGCCTCGCCACCAGCACAAACACCTCTGAATACGCTTGATCAGTTCCCGGCCGACACCTCGCCTCGTGGCAGTGCCCTACGCCAGTGCGCAGCCTGCCAAGTGCGGTGTCCGCTCAGATCGTTGTGTTCCCCAGAAATCTCACGGGGAGGCCTACAGGAGCAATTGGCCGACAGACAAGGATACCGGACGTGGCCCAGCTGAAGGTGCACGGTGACGAGCTGGTGGTCGGGCTCTCCCCGCTGGAGAAGCTGGGTGCGCTGCGCGGTGACGTCCACGTCCCCCTGGCTGCCGTGAGATCGGCTCGGGTTAGCGCCCGGCCCTGGTCGGAGCTTCGGGGCATCCGGGCGCCCGGCACCGGCTTCCCGGGAATCATCTCGCTGTGTACTCGCCGGGGATCAGGGGTCGTCGACTTCGCAGCCGTCTACCGAGGCGGCCCCGCTGTCGTGGTGGACCTTGAGGGTGCCCACTTCGACCGCATCGTTGTCACCTGCGAGGACGCCGACAATGTGGTCCGGCGCATCGAGCAGGCGGTGCCACCCAGGGCTTGAGCCGCCGGTCGAAGTCCTCAAGGCGGTGGTCGTGTGTACGGCTAGCGATCGAACCAAGCGATCTTGAATCTTGGGTTCTGGGATCAAGTGTCACCGGCGGGGAAAAGTAACAACATCAGCAATGTCGTCCCGCCTGTGCCTACAGTGGCGAGTCTTATGCACCGACTCTGACAGGGCGACGCGTCAATCGGGCAGTTGACCCAGCAACCAGCTGCCGACTCCATCGGGATTATCGTCGAAGTAGAAATCGTGGATTGCCTGTAGGAGCTCCCGTGTGGTGACGAAACCATCACTATCGGTGTCGAGGCGCCGGTGGATTTCGCGTGCGTCAGCCTCCGGAAGACGCATCAACGCACCTGTCCAACCCACATACTCGTCGACATCGAGCATCCCGTTGCCGTCGGTGTCGACGACAGCCATGAGTGCATTCAGGAATGGCCGGTAGCTCTGTTCGAACGACGCTTCGGTCTCCAGCATGCCGTTGGCAAACGCCTTTTTGTACTCATCAAGACTAATGGTGCCGTCCTGGTCGGAGTCGGTCACGGACACCAGATGATCCCACAACCCTAGACTCAGCTTGAGTAGCCGCTGCCGCGCCGGAGAGTCCGCGCTGTGGCCGAACTCATCGGCCACCCGCTCAGCCGAGGTCTCGAAATCCGATCGCTCGATCTGGCCGTCGCCATCGAAGTCAAACGTCTGAAACCGCCGGACCAGCTTGCGCTCCAGAAACTCGTTGAGCTCCACCACACCTCGTCCCCTCGTCTTGCGACCCGACGCCCGGACCGTCCCCAGATCGGCGGACGACAACCCACGGTGTTGTCGTCATCTCAGACGGTATCCCACTCACCCACCCCTCGCTGGCGCCCCCAACTGGCGAGGGTTCCAACGCGGCGACCCGCGGTGGAAGCGAGCAGCCCAAGGACGCGAGGCGCGAGACACTCGCGTCCACCTGATTCTGCGCAAGTGGTGAGTCCAGCCCGAGGTAGTCCACTGATTGGTGCGGCAACTTACCCCATGTCCCGGTCGACCGTATAGCAACGACCCCTTACGGGAACCATCGAACGGCGAGTTCGACTCCATGAAACCTTGCCGCCGACAGTTGTGGTCTAGTTAGTCGACGGTCGTGCCCACGGATCTTGACTATGTCGTCGACATGAGTCGGTTTGGCTCAGCAGGTGCTGGGTGTCGGGTGGCCGGCGAATCGGTCGGCGAGCCAGGCTATTGAGGGCAGCAGTCCAGCGGTTTCGCCAGCGACGTGGTCGCCGGGCACGATGGAAAAGACGGTGCGTACGCCTTGCGCGCACCAGGCCTGATTGAGTGCCCGTGCCTGGCCGATGGGGATGATCTCGTCGGTTGCGGCGTGGTATTGGAACACCGGCACGGTTGGTGCGGGCCGGGTGATGAGGTTATCTTGAGCGTAGACGGCGGCGACGGTGGGTTGGGCGTCGAGCTGTTGGATGGTTTGGCCGGTGGAGAAGTCGCTGAAGCGTTTAAACGGGTAGCTGAGCAGGGTTTGCACGACGCATTGGGTTTTCAGTGAGGCCTCGGTGGCTTTGCCGGTCGTGCTAAGCGCGTCGTCTAACGGAAACTGGCCTGGGTAGGCTTGCTGGAGGCCGATCAGGGCGTAGAGCTGGAGGCCTGCGCCGACGGCGCTGCCGTCGAGGAATTCGGCGACGGTGCGCACGTCGGCGGGGACACCGCCGGACACATCGGTGATCAGCTTGATCTCCGGGGCGTAGGAGGGGGCCAGTGAAGCCGCCCAGCCTGACCCGCCACCGCCTTGGGAATAGCCCATCGTGGCCCATGGCGTGGCTGAGGTGATCAGGGTGCCGGGCACGGCGCCCGCAGCCCGGGCCATGTCTAATACCGTGTGCGCTTCGGACACGCCGGCAACGTAGGTGGGGGTCGCGCCGGTGGTGTAGCCCTCGTAGTCGCTGACGACCACACCCCAGACGTGGGCCAGCAGCGCTTGGACCGGTTCAAGCTCTTGCTCGGTCGTCGCAACGAACTGCTTGGACGGCGCACATTGCTGACCCAGACCCTGCGTGCCCACAGCCAGGTCCACCCACGGCCGGGGACCAGAACCCAACCACGGAGCCAACGGGCTGAACACGGTGCCGGTCACCGCGATGTCGTGGTCCTGGGCGTCGAGTGACTGGTACATCACCGTCGTGGTGGTCGCCGTCAGCGCGGTCGCCGCGACCGTCGCCGGCTGGGTACGGATGATCGCGCCGGACTGGCCCGGGGGAAACGGTGATGGCGCCTGGTAGAAATCGCCCGACGCGGCAGAGGCGACATCCGGTGCCAAGGCAGCTGGTGCGACACTTGCGGCAACCACGGCGATCAGACCCACCGCGACCGTAACGAGACGACGCAATCCAAACCCCATCAACCGACTCCCCTCGTGCACGACGTCATGGAAACTCCGCACGAGCAGACACTGTGTTCCCCTGGTGACCGCCAGGCCGCTCGGATTACAACTAACCCCACACAGACAGCTAATGCCCTAGCTGTTCAGACTCCCCGCCATCTCGAATGCAGAGCGTGGAGACTGTAGCGGATCGGGGTGCGGGAAGGGATGCTCGACGGGGTAGCCGACCGAGCAACCAAGTCCGTCGTCGATGCCAGAGCAGAACAGCGCCGCTCGGGGCCACGACTACGGAGCCGACAAACCGATAGCACCACGCCGACCCAGCGGTTGAGGTCGGGCAGGAGCCCCAGGTTGTTCATCGTGAGGTCATTGGATCACGGCCGCACTTCTTGGTCGTCGCGGCGTCGGTGCGGGCCGGCAGCCGCTGGCAGAGCCCCCGCCGTGTAGCAGCCGTGTAGCAACGACCCCAACACGACGGCAGGCTGCCTACATTACGTCCTCCGAGGTGGCCGCCATGTGCACACTGCGGCACACGGTCCGCCCGGGACTTGGAAGGGAGAGGTACCGTTGTCGATACTGACCGACTACAGATTGACGCGTTGCAGTAAGACAGCTCGTGCACATCCAGTTCGAGTGGTGCACACAGGGTTGCAATTGCGTGCCGTGTGCGCTCGTCCAGCATGGTCCAACTGAGACGATGCACCCTGGCCGGGACTGCTGCGGATAACCGAGACGATGTGAAGAAGTGTTATTTCGATGACTGCTGGGAGTGAGGCGCGGTTTACGCCGCCGCGCCCCGATTGCCCGCACCCTGAGTGGTGGACCTCGACTGATGTCGACTCCACTGAATGCGAGGTCACTGCCTTGGTCGCGGCGTTCGTGGTTGCGTTACAGCCTGAACTGGTCATTGAGACCGGCACCGCGTTCGGCCAGACTGCAGAAGCCATCGGCCACGCGCTGGCCGCGAACGGTCACGGCCGGCTGGTGACCATCGAGACCGACTCTGCGCGAGTCGACTTCTCTCGAAACCGCTGCGGGGGGCTGCCGGTGACAGTGCTGGAGATGTCGAGTCTCGACTACACACCCGATGGCCCGGTGGACTTCGCGTGGTTCGACTCGCTGATCGACCAGCGGCATGAGGAGTATTTGCGGTATTTACCGTATCTGTCCTGCCGGGCTGTCGCCGGGTGGCACGACACGGGTCCCCAGCATGTGGTTCGCGGGTACCTCGACCGGTTGGTCGCCGCTGGGACTCTGCCGCCGCCGTTGTATCTGCCTACTCCGCGTGGGGTGTGCTTCGTCCGGATCGAGGGTTCCCGGTGACCGACGTATCCGTGGTCATCCCGTCGATCCCTTCGTCGGGCGATGGTGAAACGCGCTATCGCGCAAGTTGCCGGCGTGGGAAAGTTCGCAAGATCGAGATAGCTTGTGACTATTCGTCACGACAAGCGACCGGTGTAATGCCCTTGAGCTCGCATGTGGGACTGTGGGGAAGATCGTCGAGGTGGGCCGGTCTGACAGATCTCCGCTCTCTCGAACGGCCACGATGAGTCCTGTGCTGGTGGTCGATGCAGCCGGTCCGGCGCCGACCCGGTGAGTTGAACGGGTGCACATTGATGGTATCCCCGGGGTGCTGCATAGCACGGCCTCGGTCACTCTGCTTGCTTACCTGGCCATGGCTGTTCCCCAGGTGGTGCTGCAGCTGCTCTTCGCCTACAGAGGTGCTCTTGGGCAGCGACCGGGCGGAGAGGGGCCGACGCCGCCTGTGGATCTCATCGTCCCGTGCTTTAACGAGCCGCCCATCACGCTCGCGGCGTGTTTGCAGTCGCTGGCCGCCCAGGACTACAGCGGGTCGCTGACGGTGTGGCTTGTCGACGACGGGTCCGCCAATCGCGACGCCGTTCGTGAGGTCTATGCCCGGTTCGCCCACCGCAGGGAATTCCACCTCGTCGCGCTCGACCGCAATGTCGGCAAACGGCACGCTCAGGCCGCGGCGATCAGCATCAGCAGTGGTGAGCTGGTCATCGGCGTCGATTCGGATACGGTTCTTGACCCCACAGCGGTCAGTGCTCTCGTCGCGGCCATGGCCGGTCCGGGTGTCGGGGCGGCCATGGGTGAGGTACGCGCCGCGAACAGCAGCGAAACCTGGCTGACCGCTTTGATCCATCGCCGCTACTGGTTGGCGTGCCATCAGGAACGCGCCGCGCAGTCCTATTTCGGCGCCGTGCTGTGCTGTACCGGACCCGTGTCGGTGTACCGGCGCACCGCGCTGAACGAAGTGCTCGACGACTACCTCGGGATTGGGGACAAGCACCGCACGCTGGGCGCCGGAGAAGACCGGGACTTGACCGGTCTGATCCTGCGGCTGGGCTGTCGCACCGTTTACACCCCCCACGCTCGCGCGCGGACCGTGGTTCCGCCACGGTTGTGTCCGTACTTTCGTCAACAACTGCGGTGGAGCCGTAGTTGTTATATGGAAACGGCCAGGATCGCGCCCTACCTTTACCGGCGGCACCCATACCTAGCTTTCGACGCGCTCGCCCAGACGATCGTCCCGTTCCTGTTCGCGGTCTCAACGCTGTGCGCGACGGCCAGCACACTCACCGGCCGGCCGCCGGGTCTGTGGTACCCGGTCAGCGTGCTAGCCGTAGGCGCGCTGCACTGCGGGTACGGGGCCACACGAACCAAGGACCTACGGTTCTTCCTGCTCCTCGCCTACGGTTTCATTCACCTCGCACTCACCCTCACCGTTCGGTGGTACGCGCTGTGCACTCTGCGCACCACCCGCTGGGAAACCCGAGGCTAACTGGCGGCGGAGGCCCCGCCTGGGCGCTGCCAAGTTGGTCCAACCACGGACAATTTGCAGATACTGGCGAGGCGCTGCCTGCGACTACGGATCTGACTAGTCGCCCCGACGGGGTGCTGATCGGTTAATACAGTTGGCCCTCCGCGACGATGAACAGCGCGACGTCCGGGTCATCGGCCCGACTGGAAGACGTTGTCGTCGCGTTGGTAACGCTGGATTCGAACCCGGCCGGCCAGCGGTCTCACACCGCTGGCGGGAGGCCAGTGAACCGGTCGTGGCCGAGCCCCGGGTGCGGACCTGGGAGTGGTCCTCGGCGAAGACGACGTCGCGGATCCCGTGCAGGCGGTTCTCGATGCTCCAGTGCCCGCGGATCGTCTCGGCGAGGTGATCGGCGCGGATCTGGTTCCAGGTCAGGTCGGTGATCGCGTAGACGGTCTCGGTGTGCCATTTGCGGCTGGTCGGTGATCGGCGCCTGCGGGTGGGGTGTATCGGTCCAGCGTTGTCGAGGTTTGCTCGTGTCCCATGACGGGAACGTCGTTGATCGACATGCCTGCTGAGCCAGCCAGGTGGCGTACAAGTGGCGGAGATCATGAAATCTGAGCCCACCGTGGGCGTACCTGACAATGTGCTCGATCGCGTGCCGCGCGGTGAACTCCTTTGACCACTCGCCACCCGTGCCGTCCTACCAGTGCGCATGAGTTTGTGCTCGCCGACCTCGACGAGCTTCCCCAGCAGGCTGGCGCAAACCAGCGACGGCCGCCGCCACCCTCCGGCGGCACGGCGCGGCGGGTTTCGACGTCATAGTTAAGGAATCACATAGACTCTCACTGTCCTAATACCGGGTGGTAGATCGCTGGCAGGGGGTTGCTGTGCGGGTCGCAAGGCGAGTTCTGCTGGGTGTCGCGGCGTTGTGCTGGTGTTGGTTTCTCCGGGACTGGATCCTGATTACAGCCCGGCAGTGGCGGCACAGGAGGAACTAAGTACGAGGCGTTCTCAAGCGTTTCTGCCGTTGCCTGATCTGGCGTGTACACCGGCTGAGCAGAACCGCGCCCCTGTCGGTTCTGTCTGCTCGTGGTGGCCACCTCGATGCTGTTCCGGCCGTCTGGGCCCGTCCCAGCGTCTTCACCCAGCGTCTTCACCCGCTGGGCATGGGGTGCCTGGTGCGATCGGGCATCACTGTGCCTGGAGGCGGTGGGTTCGAATCCCACCACCCTGACCCCGACGCACTCTCGGCGGACGTGAGAAAGGTCAGCAACCGACATGACACGCACGGTGCGGGGGCGATCTGGTCCGGAAACTTGCTGACTGGGCAGAGCAGCGGACTACTACCGACGGTGAGTACCCCGCCCGCGGAATGCGTCCTTAACCTTCTCGCCTGCCTGCTTCAGGTTGCCCATCACTTCATCGGCCCTGCCCTCGGCCTGAAGACGCCTGTCACCGGTGACCTCGCCAGTGTTTCGCTTCATGCGGCCACGCAATACTTGAGCCTTGTCCTTCAACTTATCCGCGAAGCTCACAACACCCTCCTACCCGTCGTCGGCGGCACCCGGCCCGTGCTCAGCGCAGCGCCGCCTCCTCTGAACATACGCCGATCGCAACCGTGCCCGGTATCCGCTTTCCGGCGAGCCCGTCCGATGATCGCAGGCCGAGCACCTGCAGCGGCTACCTGGATCACCGTCGTGGCCGCAGCCAACTCCCGGCGCGGAGCCAGAATCGCCTGGTGATGTGTCGTGGTGGCCGTGTCGAAGGCGCCAGCACCACAACCGGCGATTCCCACTTGGCACCAGTGACGCTGAGCACCCGCTGTTCCAGCAAGGTGCTGGGGTTCGCCTGCGGGACGGACAGCCCTAACGTGGCGCCGACCTCCTCGGTCTCCGCAGCGGTACTGGTGCATGTCGGACAGTCGGGCAGGTGCGCGGCGACCGGCGATTCCTCGGCGGGTTCCAGGGTGTGCAACGCCCACCCGACTGCCAACTCGCGGTGCGGGCAGGTGGCATCACGGTGCAGGTCGTTCACTGTTCACCCCTCACTATGCGGGCCTCGGCGATCAGGGTGTCTGGTCCCAACTGATCGGTCAGCAGCGCCCGGAGCCGCTGCACCGCGGTGAACATGCGGGACTTCACCGTGCTCAGCGGGACACCGGTCTCAACTGCAATCTCACTCTGAGTGTGCCCACCGAAATAAGCCAGGGCGAGCACCTGCCGCTGCGCGACGGGTAGGCGATGCAGCGCCGCGCGCACCTGGCTGGCAGCCACACGCGCCAGCGCCGCCTGGTCGGCGCCCGGTACCGGGGTCGGCGACCAATCCTCGCCTGCTTCGGGCACCGTCACGACCCGCCGACGGATGGCGCTCTCCTTGCGCACCGCGTCGACCGCCCTATGGTGGGTCACCGTGAGCAGCCAGGTGGCGAATCCGCCCCGCGCTGGATCGAACCGGGCCGGGTCACGCCACAACGTCAGGAATACCTCCTGCACCACATCTTCGGCCAGCCCATCGTCGGCACAGATCCGGCGGGCCAGCGAGTAGCAGGGCCGGACGAAGCGCTGATAGAGTTGGGACAGTGCCGCCCCGTCGGCATCCCTGACTCGTCGCACAAGTTCAGCGTCGGAAGGTCCCTCAGCCATAAGGTCCCTCCGCCGTACTGGTAGCCGGTGGCGCCGGCTCCGACGTGTCGTTTGCAGGTTAGTCGCTCACCGTAGCCCGCAGAAGCCGACAGGCCGCCACGACTCGGCGGCCCTCGGCTCCGTGATGCTCCAGGACAGCGAGACGTGGTAGTGCGCGATGACTTCCCAGCAGGGGCGGCTCCCCCTACCGAGCCGCCTCTGCTGGGAAGAAAGTGCGTCGAGCTGGGGCCCACCGGGTCCGCGGCCCCCAAACGCTGCTTCTCCACCCTCCAGAAGCCATGCGCGGTTCCACGTCGCTGGCGCGCCACGAAAGCAGGTGGCCCCCACTCTGACGGAGTGAAGGCCACCCATCAATCACTGCGGGTTTAGTATCCCCCAAGGATCCCTAAAAGTCCGCCGCCGCGATGGCGATCGTAGTGCTCTTCATTGTGGTCACGGTCGGAACTCCAGTAATAATCCCCACGACGATTGTGGCGTTCGGAATCACCGCCGCCGTGACCGCGACCGCCGTAACCACCATGTGAGAAAATTTCCGCGATCTTCATACACCACTCCTTACTATTTTTCCCCAGGAACTTCTGTTTCTAGGACGACGCACCCACTGCGAGGAACGGCGACGCGACCGGCGCCGTTAACCCGCCGACCAGGTGCCCCATCGCCAACCCTGCGGCCTCGACAGCAGGCCAACGAGGTCTGCCACCGAAACGGATAATCACGATGACGTCATGACTGTCCTTTCGGGCCCCACCGACAGAAGGTTCGATCTGAACCCCAATCGTGACGGTGTTCACCGGGTGGGCGCAGCTCTTCCTCCCACCGTAAAAACGCCGCGCCCAGCCGTCGGCACGTGACTCACGTCGCTTTGCCGAGCGGCACCCGGACAACAGACCTGCTCAGTGTGTCGAGGACCCCCAGCGCCAACGGCGATCAGCCAGCTCCCGCGACAGCGCCAGCGGTGTCCTCCAACCGCGTTACCTGCGCAGCGCCACCCAGATGTGCTCGCGTGGGGCGGGCAGGATGTCGCCGGGATGGCCGACCCAGCGCCAAGCCCGGCTCGGCCCGCTCGCCACCGACGGGGTCGTTGATCGCGGGAGTCAGGTTGCTTGGGAGCGACTGATCGGTGAGGTTGGTGCACGACGGGGTCGTACAGATGGCGACGGGTCGGCTCGTCGAGTGCGGCGACCGCGGAGATCCGCGCTTTTCTGGACTCCTCCCCTGCTGTCATTCTAGAAACAACTCTCGTTGACGAACGGCCGTAGATCTTCTAAAGTCAGCACGCTATGGCGTTACAAGGGAGCTTGGCGGCGATGGAGACCGGCGGTGAACGAGAGGTCGTGTTGATGTCAGCGGTTCCCCCTTCAGCTACCCCACACGGCGGTGAGCCCCGGAGTGCACCTGGTGCACCGGCCACCAGATCCTCCGCTGCCGATGTCGGTACTGGTGGTCCAGAGCGGGAGGGCGCCTAGGGCTTTCGAACAGAGCTTTCCCATGATCGCCGGCAGCATCCATGTGGTCGGCGGGATCTCACGGGCCCTTCATGTTGAACGGTCGCCAAGCCGCCACTGCATAGCGCGACTCCCGGCAAGCTCTTTGGCGCGCAAAACCCATCCTGCCACCCAGTCCCACACAGCCAGGAGTGCCCCGGGCGAGCGCCAAGATTTCCGCGTAGACATGCATCGATACCGCTGGTCGGAAGTCGTTCGGGGTGCATCGATTCACCGCACGACGAGGGTGCCGTCCGCGCGGGCCGACCACTCAACGCTCCTTGACCTGCTATGAAAGGATTTCCAGTAATGGCCTTTCCCCATGAGCTGGTGCGCCGCATTGAACGTTTCAGCCCCCTGGACAAGGTTGCCAGGCCGCTGGCCGGCTTGGCCGGCAAAGTTGTGCGGCCTCGTCGGGTCCGTAACCTGTTAAGCGGGACGAAGCTGGGCCATCCTGTCCATCCCATGCTGACTGATCTGCCGATTGGCGCTTGGAGCATGTCTGCGTTGTTGGACACCGTCGGTGGCACCAACGCCGAACCTGCGGCGGACCTGCTCCTCGGCGTGGGCATCCTCAGCGCGGTTCCCACGGCTATGACCGGGCTCAACGACTGGTCGGACACTATCGGTGCGGACAGGCGCATCGGGGTGGTGCACGCCGGCGCGAATGTGGCTGCGCTGGGCCTGTACCTCGCATCACTGCTTGCCCGTCGCGGCGGCCGGCGCGGCCGCGGCAAGTTACTGGGCTTTGCCGGACTCGGGGTACTGATGGCCGGTGGGTATCTCGGTGGGCATCTGTCGTTTGCCAGGGGGATCAACGTCAACCACACCACCTTCGAGCACCGCCCGCAGGAGTGGACCCCGGTGCTTGCCGACGCGGAGCTGGGCGAGGGTGAGCATCGCAGGGTCTCCGCCGGGGGGGCCTCGGTGCTGCTGGTCCGTGACAGGGGCCAGCTCTATGCGCTGGCCAACACCTGCAGCCACGCTGGCGGTCCACTGGATGAAGGCGAGCTCGTCGACGGCTGTGTGGTCTGTCCGTGGCATGCCAGCACCTTCCGGCTCACCGACGGTAGCATTGTGCGAGGCCCTGCCTCGATACCTCAGCCTGCCTACCAGACTCGGATCAGCGACGGGAAGATCGAGGTCCGGTCGCTGGGGTAAGCAGATCGGCGAACGTGAGGGGCAGATGCAGCATTCGGCGTGTGCTCAAGGGAGCGGCACGGCGGACGAGGAGGTTGGTGCGCAAGGTCGGGCTGGGCTGATGATCCAGCGGCGGCGCTGAGAGCGGGGCTCGACGGGTCGGGAGAGGCGGGCTGACGTTTCCCGACGGGGCCCGAGGTGTCGAGTCAAGCTGATCACCAAGTCATCCGGAGCTAGATATCAATGGACAGACTCATTTTGCTTCGCCGAGACATCCATATGCATCCAGAGTTGGCGCGCCAAGAGCTTCGAACTACTTCTGTTGTATCGGCTGCTCTTGCAGAGGCTGGTTTGGTGGGCCGGGTACTGCCTTCTGGAACTGGCCTTATAGTCGACATCGGCGCCGAGTCTGGTCCACTGATTGGTTTGCGCGCCGACCTTGACGCCCTATCGATTCAGGACGACAAAGACGTACCGTACCGTTCACGGGTCCCTAGCGTCTGCCACGCGTGCGGTCATGATGTGCACACTGCGATTCTCGTCGGCGCGGCGATTGAACTAGCACGGTCTGACCTGGCTAACTTCGGTCGCGTGCGGTGTATCTTCCAGCCTGCAGAAGAGTCGTCCGTAAGCGGTTCGCTCGATATGATCGCAGCAGGCGCATTGGACGGAGTCGATCAAATTTTTGCGTTGCATTGTGATCCCAGCGCACAGGTTGGAACCGTCGGAACTCGAATCGGTCCGATCACATCCGCTACGGATCACATGGTAGTCAAGATCAAGGGTGCTGGGGGCCACTCTGGACGACCTCATTTGACCCCAAACCCAATTTCTGCTGTTTGTACTGTAGTCACCTCGCTCTCCGACATGGTCAACGCGCAACTTCCTGAACATGAACGCATGCTGATCGGTTTCGGCACGATATCATCGAATGGCGCTCAGAATGCGATACCGTCATACGCAGAAGCTCGCGGTACGGTCCGCATCCCTGATGCTGCTGTGTGGCGTCGAGTGCCGAACTTGATCAAAGCCACGATTGGAAACATCGTCGAACCGTTCGTGCTCGATTGTGATGTCGACTATGTGCGGGTTTGCCCTGCCGTTGTGAATGATCCGAAGGCAACTGGAGTCATCGATCAAGCGGCGCTGTCTGTTGTCGGGAGGGAGAATGTGTATGAACCCCCCCAGAGCTTCGGCGGCGAAGATTTTTCTTGGTATCTGCAGGATCTTCCGGGCGCAATGTTCCGTCTAGGGGTTCGGACTCCAGGCAGTACAACTCAGGTGGATCTGCATTCCGGTCACTTTGACGTCGATGAACGGGCGATCGCTGTCGGCGTTGAAATGTTTACCCGGATCGCGATAGACGCAACCCGGGCTCGGAATGGCGACCAATGAGACATCACCACCTCACCTCAGGGAATCGCCACGCCGGGTCTTCTGTCAACGCCTAGCCGCACGAACAGGCCATCGTTCGCGACAATTAAAGGAGCTGATTGCGTATGGATACAAACAGTCACCATCTGCTGCGAAGCCAAGCTGGCCTCACCACGTGGCTCGCACGACGGGCGACTCTTGTCGGCTGGTAGGCCCCGGGTCGAGGCGGTGACGACCTGCGCCGACGGCGGATCAAAACCACGGTCCCCGAGCCGGCTGGCCAATAAATCAACCACCTCCGCCGGGGCTGCATGGGCATGCAGCGTCACACCGTCGAGCGCGCCATCAGCAAGCTCACCGCACTCCGCGCCGGGGCGACCCGACATGACAAGCGCGCCTACATTTGAAAGGTTGTCATTTCAACCCCAAATAGATGGACAACCGCAACACTATTTCGATTTCAGTCCAGACGGCTTGTATCCAGTAACGTTGCCCGCCTCAGGAAAAAAAGTCTACGTTGTAAGAGATGCAAAAACGGTACGCCTTATGATGGCTGACTCAAGATTCAGCTTAGCTGGATTGGATCCAAGCGAGGATACCGTCACCGGTACCGGGTATCAATCACCCAGTGGTATGTTACGGCAGGACGTTCCACATATTAGACGCATTCGCCGCAGGATCATATCGCTATTCTCTGAGCAAAGCATTGCGCCGTGGCGAAAGGAAGTTGAGGAAGTCGCGGATGACTTAATAAACAAGCTGTCAGATGGACACCAACCCCCCGACTTGAATAAACGATACTTCGAACCGTTCGTCGTTCAAGCCGTTGCCCTGTCTGCAGGTATCACCGAAGTCGAAAGTGAGACATTGTATGGTTTCTCTAACAGGGTGTTGGTTCGTGTAGAAGCGCCTGAGGACCGAGCTAGGATTTGTAGCGCCTGGCGTGAATTATACGACTACGGTAGCGATCTTATTAAGGAAAAGCTCAACAATCCTGATGGTAGATTACTCGCTAAGGTTTTCGCTGAATTTGAGAACGCTCATTTAAATGACGACGAGATAGTAGCAGCATCTGGTACTATCCTTGCTGGCTTCTATACTCCCTTCGGGATTTTGAGCGTATCCGCAGTTGAACTGTTTCGGCATCCTGACGTCGTGGAAGCTTGCCAGAAAGAGCCGAGGCTATGGGAGCGGACTGTCGACGAGCTCATGCGTTATAAAGCGCATTTCAATTTCTTTTTACCGCGAGTTGCAACCGAAGATGTCACACTGGGACATGTAACAATCCTTGCGGGTCAAGTAGTGCTGCCATCATTGCATGCAGCAGTTACTGATTCGGCATCGTTCACAAATCCGAACGTATTTGATACACATAGAGACCAGGCTCGATGTAACATTGTCTTTGGGGCAGGTCCGCATTTCTGTCCAGGTGCAGCATTATCCCGCCAGTGGCTACAGGTTGGTCTTGAACGACTTTTTACCACTCTACCGGGCCTACGTTTAATAAAACCATATAGCCACTTAAAATGGATGCCAGGTTCAATATCTATGCCTAAGGAAGTCCCAGTTACATGGGATAAATGAGTGGTTGACTTTTGATATTGAGCCAGCTAGCCCGGACTGGCGCACACGCCCTTAGCTGTACAGCACCGAAGTACAGCGACGAGACTGGCGGGGCCCTGAGCCGCAGGGTGACTAATTGCGTGACTATGGCCTTGGGGCGGCACCGGCCGTCAGGCACCGGGGCGATACGATCGCCCTACAGTCGACGACACGAACGCAGGGATGACAATGGCTACCGGAGTGCACTGGTTGTGGCCGACCCCAATCGGGCTGCACCGCTATGCTGAGGCCGCCAGTCTCAATCCCCTGCTGGTCAGCGCGTTCGGGGAAGGGCGGGCGGTGCAGCAGCGCCAGCGAGGCGAGAAGCCTGGGCCGTTTTTCGCCAGCGACGACGACCTGCTGCACCGCGTGAAGCTCGCCGAATGGAAGGACTTCGTCAGCTTCATTGTGTCCAGTCTCGGCGAGACCGCGAAGCAGGCGAACCGGCAAGCCTGGGCCGGGCAGACGCTCGACCTGAGTGTCGACATCGAGGGTATGTGGTTCCAGTGCAGCCGCGACGGAGCGTTCCACGATGTGCACACGCACGGTAACTGCTCGTGGTCGGGCGTGTACATCGTCCAGATCGACGAACCAGCACGGCGTGTGTCACATCCGGTCTATGGTCCGACGAACGGGGTGACCCGGCTCTACGGCCCGCCTTTCACCACTCTGGGCGGCGCCTTCGTCGACGTCGGCAACGCGTACCTGCAACCGCCGCACCAGGACATCGAGCCGGTGCCCGGGCAACTGCTGCTGTTTCCGTCCTGGCTCGCGCATCAGGCCCTGCCCTATGCCGGCGAACAGGAGCGCATCATCCTTTCGTTCAATGCCAGCATCCACGGGTCACAGGGCGATCAGCTGCATGGCTACAGCGCGCATTGACCTGCAGATCCGCCATGAATGACCGGGGCAAGGTGAAGGGGAAGGTTCGCCAGCGGTCTCGCCCTCGACCACAGTGATCCGGTCGACACCGGCTGAGCCGGTACTCAGGCTCAGCCGCGCCAGGGATGCGATGGTGACGCCGGGCAGATGTCACCGCGCATCGGCGCGCGAGCTCCCCCAGCCGCACGGAGTTCGACGAGTTCGTCAGAGCCGACCACGAGCACCAGATTCGCCTCCTCAGCGATCGCCCGCAGCGCGTCCTGCCGATTGGTCGTGGCATTACAGATGCGTCGGACGCCGGGCCGCGTAGCGTGGGGAATCAGACCCGCAGCGCTCCGGGCCGGGGCTCAGTGGTCACGGTGGGTGGCCAGCCGGGCCAGCGCACCCAGCTCTGCGGTGGCTCGAGGCGTTGGACTGGCTGCCTGCAACTCCTGCGCCAGCAGATGGTCAGCCTGGGTCTGGCTCCAGGTGCGCCCGCCCGCGAGGTTGACCAGCTCCGCGGCGTGGGCCGCGTCGATTTCGGACAGCGGCTGGTCTCGGCGGTAGAGCGTGGTCAGTTCGCGCCCGGCTGGGGTCTCAGAGGCCAAGGCGGCTACCACCGGGAGGGACTTTTTCTGGCTGCGCAGGTCCGAATGGACGGGCTTACCGGTCAGGGCCGGGTCGCCCCAGATACCCTGGAGATCATCCCTGTGCTGAAACGCCAAACCCAGGTGCATTCCGAAGCCCCGCAGCTGCGCAACCTGCTCCGGGCGCCCGCCTCCGAATGCGGCACCCACTGCGCACGCGCATCCCAGCAGGGCTGCGGTCTTTCGCTCGGCCATCCGCACGCACTCGGCCAGCTCGACTTCCACGCGTTTCTCGAAGGACAAGTCCGCGCTCTGGCCGTCCAACAGGTCCTGCACCGCGGCGCTGAGCATCCGGGTCCCGTCCAGCGCAGCCGGGTGGCCGCTGGCAGCGAGCAGATCCAAGGCCAGGACCAGCAGCGCGTTCCCGGCCAGAATCGCCGCACTGACCCCGAACACGCTCCACGCCGTGGGGCGGTGGCGACGGGTCAGGCCGCCGTCCATCACATCGTCGTGTAGCAGCGAGTGGTTGTGCACCAACTCCACCGCAGCCGCAGCAGGCAGTGCCGCAGCCGCTGTACCGCCGACGGCCTGGGCGCTGAGCAAGGCGAGCGTCGGTCGGATCACCTTGCCCCCGCTCACCCGTACCGGGTGGCCGTGTTCGTCCCACCAGCCGAAGTGGTAACCGGCGATGTGCAGCATCGAGGAAGGCAGTGTGTCGACCGCCGAACGCAGCGCGGGTTCGACGAGGTCGCGGCTCCATGCGAGCACCTCGCGCGCCGACCGGCCTGCGGTCATCACGTCCACGGTGGTCACGGTTACCTCACCTTCCTCCTAGCGGCCGATCTCGACGTTGTCCAGGACGCCCAGCGCATCGGGAACCAGGACCGCCGCTGAGTAGTACGCGCTCACCAGATAGGAAATGATCGCTTTGTCATCGATACCCATGAATCGGACGTTGAGCCCAGGGTCGACTTCATCGGGAATCCCGGTCTGGTGTAGCCCGATGACGCCTTCGTCGTCCAGGCCGATGCGCATCGCCAGAATTGAGCTGGTCCGGTGCTTGGTGATGGGAATCTTGTTAGAGGGAAGGATTGGTACCCCGCGCCATGCCCTCACTTGGCGACCATCGACATCGACGCTCGGCGGGTAGATACCCCGGCGGTTACATTCCCGGCCGATCGCGGCGATCGTGTGCGGATGCGCCAGGAAGAACCGCGTCTTTCGCCGGCGGGCGAGTAGCGCATCCATATCGTTCGGGGTCGGTGGCCCGGTGCGGGCATGTATTCGATGCTGGGAATCCACGTTGTGCAGCAACCCGAATCCCGGATTGTTGATCAGCTCGTCTTCCTGTTTCTCCCGCAGTGCTTCGATGGTCAATCTCAGCTGCTGTTCGGTCTGGTCCATCGGCTGGCTGTACAGGTCCGCCACCCGAGTGTGCACTCGCAGGACAGTTTGGGCCACGCTGAGTTCGTACTCGCGGGGGTTGGTCTCGTAGTCGACGAACGTGCCTATCAGTTCCGGTTCCCCCGTGTGTCCCGCGCTCAGCGCGATGGCTGCCTCACCGCGCTTATTCTGTGGTCGACTGATCCGGGCTTGGAACCGCTCAACGTGCGCCTGCAATGCCGCAGAGCTGCCGACCATCTCCTCGAATGCTTGCTGAGGTAAGGTCAGTACGGTGCACGCGGTCGCTGCCGTGATGGTAAATGTCCAGCCGTCTTGGGACTCGACCAATTCCCGATCACCGAAGTAGTCACCGTCGGCGAGGGTGCCCAGGACCGTCTGTTCGCCGTACTTACCCGGACCGACCTTGGTAACCTTGCCGTGGGCAATGAAGAATACCTGATCGGCCGGTTGGCCTATCTCTACCAGCGCACTACCGGGCTCGAACTCCCGTTGCTCACATTGATCGGCTAACCCACGGAGCACCTCAGGGTCATCGAAACCCCGCAGCACCGGCAACTCGCGCAGTTCTCCGGGAACAATCCGCACTCCGGCGCCCGACGTGTCGAACGTTACCTGGCCATCGCCCACCGTGTAAGTCAACCGGCGGTTCACCCGGAAAGTACCGCCCGAGGCCTCCACCCACGGCAGCATCCGCAGCAGCCAGCGAGACGTGATCTCCTGCATCTGCGGGACAGACTTCGTCGTCGTCGCCAGATTGGCCGCCGCGGCGGTGCTGAGACTTAATTGAGGGAAGCTCAACTGCGGATGCCTCGATGGTGGCTGTTCGGCAACATCAACGCTCTGATCCGTCACGGTCACCATGCACCTCACCCATCTCGATACTCTCGGTCAGACCCGATCGGCGGCGATGAGCAGGTAATGGAAGCTGCCCTCGCGGTACGCCGTCAGGAACGGATCCTCGATCCCGGTGGCCACCGAGGACTTCGCCCGCAGCTCCCAGTAGGGGATGGTGGGGAGGTGAGATCGATGACGTCGATCGGGACGAGGTTGTTGGCCGCCAGTGCCTTGAAGTACGTCGCTCCTAGGATGAATATTGCAGATGTAGTGTCGTCGATCCGGCTGACCGCTTTGGATCGCCCACCCGTCACGTCGTTGTAGCAACCGGTGATGCAGACGTAGCGGCCGCCATACTCCAGCAGGCGGGAGAACTCGGCGAATAGCTGGAACAGGTCCACGTACATGGTGCTTTCGTTGTTCCAGATTCCCTCGGTGCGACCCGTCTCGAAACCGGTGTCCAGCATGTTGCGGAAGTGGAACCTCACCTCGTCGGCCACGTCCTCGCTGCCTGGCCTGGTCGTTGGCGAACTCAACCTGTTGCTCCGAGATCCGACACTCCGTCCATCTGACAGCCGAAGCGTTGGTGGGCCATGAAGCTGGTGCCGCCGCGGCCGCACCCGGCATCCAGCATGCGGTCGGTGCAGGCGATATGTCGCCGAAATGATCGAGTAGGAATCTTGGCCTGCGCGGTCTCCAACCGGTGCATCTCGGTGATGATTCGGTCGTCGCGGGTGTCCTCGGGACCTTCCAACACCGACGGGGCATAGTTGCCGATCCCGTAGTGATGGTGGTACAGGCCGTCGACATCACCGAGCAGCAGGTTGACCGGGTCCTTCTCGTTGTTCCAGTACGACGCAACAGATTTCTGGTAGTCGCTGCGCAGGACGTTGGCGACGGTAGTCGTGGTCATGGTGGACCTCCTTCTGCTTGTCGTGTTGATGTTTCCGGGGCGCTTACGCGTTGCTCGAGCTGTGGTATCGGCCGGTGGTGCTGTGCCATTCGCGGTTACCGCCGAGCCACGCCCATATGTCGGCCAGGAAACGCCGCAGCGCAAGCGAGCCCACCTGGCTAAGGACGGCCGCTTCCTCGACGAAGGTGTGCATCAGCTCGTTATGGAGCTGTACAGTGCGCTCGATGGCTTCCGGCCGAGAGCATCTTTCCTCGTTAGCGATCAGCTTGGGTAGGTCGAAGTCCTCATCCGCTTCCTTACCCATCGAATACAGATCGTTCAGGATCACGCTCGCACTGCCAGCCAAGCAAAACACCCGGCGCACCCGGCGATCGGCGAACTCGAAGGCGGGAAGCTCGTAACCAGCAATTGGATCGACCAACACCATCGGCGGCAAGAAGCTGTTCTCATGCCGGTGCGTCAGGTATTCCCAGACCGGCGGGATCCGTCCTGTAGCGCGCCAGTTCGCCTCATGGTTGTAGGCCATGAACATGACCGCCAGCTCGTGGCGGAGCCGGGCGACCTGCGTCGCGGTGGCGTACCGGGCCAGGTGCTCGAACGCCGAGCGGTAGGCGACCGCGACGGGCTCCTGCGATAAAGCCTGGTCAAGTTGAGGCGCGTACCTGAGTGGGAGATCAACCGGGTCCACCGCAGCGTAGGTGATCCCGAGCCGCGAGGCGATCACCTTCGCGTCGGCACCCATGGACTCCTCGTCGAGGAAGTGGTCGTCGGTGGCCCATTCCGCGAGTACGCACTTCGATGCCGCTAGCAGCCGGTCCGGGTCATCCGTAGCCGGATGGGTGAGCATCATCAGACGTCCAAAATTGGCTGTCCACACGCGGTCGAGCTGTCCGGGGTAGATCTTGACCTGTTCGGCCCAGTCGACCAGGCGTTCGTTGACCTCCTCGCCGAGGGTTACGTCGTCACGAACCGCCGGCGGGCAGTACAGCGCTGGACCTGACCCACCGTCAGCGGCCGCCCCGGCGGAAACTTGGTCAGTTGCCGCCCTTGTCTTACCCGGGGCGGTGCCTCGCCAAGGGATCCGGGCCGCCGACGTACCCAGCCCCGTGGGGCCGCTGAGGAGTCGGCCCACCACCGACGCGGCGGTCTGCATCTCATCCCCGGGTGGTTGATCCCCGGTGAATTCAGGAAGGTCCCGCGGGGCAGCCCGTTCCGGCTCGGCGAACAGGGCGACCACCACGCCCGCAACATCATGGGCGCCCGCGGGCGCGGACACACGAGACAGCAGGGACACCGGTCCTCCTTCATTAGTGGTGGGTGAAACCCGAGCTGGACTCATTCATGCGCGCAGCAACTCGCCGATGAAGGTCGCGGACGTGCCCAGCCCGCTCGGCCCACCGAACCGCTGTGGTGGCAGCTGATAGCGGCGTCTCAATGCTGATTCGCCATACCGTCCGGTCAACATGTGCCAGTCGAGGATTCCGGCCATCCAGTCCTGCAGTCCCACGACGTAGCCGTCCAGGGCCTCGCGAGCATCCACGGCCAGGTTGAACTCGTCGACCAGGCCGGGCAATTCGGTTGCGATGATGCGCTCGAACTGCAACATGCGCGCCGTCATCAGCTCGTTGACGACCGAGACTGCCCGCTCGCGATCTATGTCGAGAAACTTCTGCACGACCAGTACGCAGTTGTGAACCTCGCCTTCGAACTCGATTTCCTTCTGGTAGGAGAAGATATCGTTGGTAAAGCAGGCGTAGTCACTGGCCGAGTTCTCCAGCCCACGCATCGGCCGGGTGTGGAAGATCTCCGGCGGAATCCCCCCGGCCCGGGTGATACGCGCCAGGCTCATCGTCATATCGGAGCCGAAGGTCTGGCGCCGCATCTCGACGTAGTCGACCGGATCGGGGATCCGATGCTGGATGTGGTTTGCGAGCTCCCACAGCCAGCTTGTCGTCATGACCTCGACACCTTGCCTGAATTGCCGCCGCTGACCGATGGTCATCGGCGACGCGGTGCGGACCCACAGGTCGGCCAGGCCTGTTTCAACCGGGTTGGCCGGGGGTGGCGTCGCGGCGCAATCCAGTGGCATGAACATCGACAACCTCGCGTTGAATACCTTCGCGCCGGTCATGTCCCGGGTCGTCCCAAAGACCGCCGGCACGTAGTCGTCCCCGTACGTTCCCCAAGTCAGCCACACTGAGGACAGATCGAGCTCAGGTCCCGATGCGTCCGGATGAATCCGCGCCGCGCAGACAGCGAAATCAAACAACGCGAGATTTTCTTCATCCCAGATTCCGATGCCGCCGGGGAGCGACTCCAGCATCCCCATCTGGCGCGCCCAGTCGATGCAATGCTGACGCGATCGCTCGAGGTTGGGGTTAACCCGGGCGGTGTACGGCATGTAGAATTCGGGCAGGATCGTAGGTCCCACCCTTTCATACGGCACATGTGCGTAGTTTTTGAGTCGCTGTAGACCCAAGGAGCCAGGCGAGAGCTTGATATGTGCCGCCGAGGTGCCCAAACCGGTGGGCCCGCCGAGCAGTCGCTCCCACATCGATGGTTCACGATTCGCCGTTTCGTTCATATAGCGGCTTGAGCACATGTGCCACTCATGACCGCCCGATTGCCAATCCTGCAGACCCTTCACATACAGCAGGGCGCTCTCCCGTTCCGGCAGGCTCAGGCCGAACTCCTCGAACAGAGCGGGTAGCTCGGTCAGCGCCGTGTTTTCGAACTGTTGCAGGCGGGAAGTCAGGATATCGTTGGTCAGGTCAGCGGCGCGCTGCGGGCTGACGTTGAAAAATCGCTCGAGTACCAGGACGCAATTGTTGATCTCGTCTTCTTCCTGGGTTTCCCGCTGGTAGGAGAAGAGGTCGTTGCGCAGGTGCACGCCGTCGGCGAAGCTGTCCTTCAGGACACGCATCGGCCGGCTGTTCGCGATCCTGGCCGGGACCTCGACGAACGTGGCGTGCTCCACGAGGTCGGCAGACCATGGAGCGCCACCGACCTTGCGGCGCATCTCGATGTATTCAATCGGGTTCGGGAGCCGGCTCCCGCTGATATTCGAGAGCTCCCACGTCGACTCGTACAGGAGATTCCTCGTGCTCTCGAAGAACCTCCGTCGCCATTCCATCGACCTCATGGGGACGGTACGCGCCCACAGATCGATCAGTCCACGCTCCACCGGATTGGTCGGCTCCGGTGGGCAGTTGGTGAGATCGATCGGCATGAACGCGGGCAACCCATCAAGGTATTCCTTCGCGCCGGCTTGATCACGACTGCGTTTGTAGACTTCTAGGAAATGATCGTCGAAGTAAAATACCCAAACGTACCAGTCGGTCACCAGATCGAGCTCGTCGGTCGGCGCGTCAGGATGGGTATACGCGCAGAGTAAGGCGAAGTCCATGGAGTCGAACTTGGCCTCGTCCCAGATATCTGCTCCGGGCTCCCCTGCGACGTTTTTTCCCGTACTGTTTCTTGGGGCGTTCAGCATTCCCATCTCCCGCGCCCATGCCTTGGTGTGCACGCGGGCCATGTCCAGGTGAGGGTTCAACCGCGCCGGGTGCGGCAGGTAGAAGTCCGGCAGCTCATAGGGTTGCATAACTTGCCCTCAGTTTGACGTCCGAATTGAGTGCGCTATTTGGATTTTTTCGACGATCCCGAGGGTGGCGACGGCTCAGTAGCGGGTTTCGCCGACTCCGTAGACGCAGACGGCTGCGGAGTGACCGGTGCCGGCACGTCGTCGAAACGCGATATCTCGACGTTTTCGAGGATGCCGATCGCATCGGGAACCATGATGGCCGCTGAATAGTAGGCGCTGACCAGGTAGGATATGATGGCCTTGTCATCGATACCCATGAAGCGGACGTTCAGTCCGGGCTGGACCTCGTCGGGAAGACCTGTCTGGTGCAGACCGATCACGCCCTGCTTCTCCAAGCCGGTGCGCATCAGCAAAATGGAGCTGGTCTGGTAGCCGGTGACGGGGATCTTGCTGCAGGGGAGAAGTGGGATACCCCGCCAGGCCGGCATCATGTGACCGTTGATGTCGATGCTGTGCGGGTAGATACCCCGGTGGTTACATTCCCGACCGAATGCGGCGATGGTTCGGGGATGAGCCAGGAAGACGTCCGGGTCCTTCCATACCGTGGCCAGCAGCTCGTCGAGATCGTCGGGTGTGGGCGGCCCGGTACGGGTGCTGATCCGCTGCGAGAACTCGGTCTGGTGTAGCAGCCCGAAATCTGTGTTGTTCATCAACTGGTCTTCTTGGGTTTCCCGTAGCGCCTCGATGGTCAGCCGCAGCTGCTCCTCGACCTGGTTCATCGGGTTGTTGAACAGATCCGCCACCCGGCTGTGCACCCGAAGTGGGGCCTGGGCCACGCTGAGCTGATACTCCCTGGGGTGAAGATCGTAATCGACGAACGTGCCATCCATCGGGTGTTCCTGCGGATGCCCCGCGGCCAGCTTGATGAGAGCCTCGCCATGTTCATTCTGGGGCTGGTCGATAGTGGCCCGGTACCGGTTGATGCTTTCCCGCAAGGGATCATTTTGATCGCACACTCGTTGGAATGCCTGCTCGGACAGCGCCAGCACCTTGCACGACGTGACGGCTTTGACTGTGTAGGTCCAGGTGTCGTTGCCCTCGATGACCAGCTCCCTGTCGCCGAAGTAGCCGCCGTCGGAGAGGGTCTCCAACACTGTCGGTTCACCGTACTTGCCAGGACCGATCTTGCTGAGCTTTCCGTGAGCGATGAGGAACAGCTGGTTAGCGTTGTCACCCTCCTGCACGACTACGCCGCCCGGCGGGACGTCTTGTAGCTCGAACTGGTTTGCTATCTCCTCCAGTACGCCCGGATAATCAGTGAAATTCCGCAGCATCGGTAGCTCGCGCAGTTCAGCGGGGATGACGTGGATCGATTCGTCACCGTCCATCACGAACTCTATCCGACCATCGCCGACCGTGTAGTTCGCCCGGCGGTTCACCCGGAAAGTTCCGCCTGCGGCCTCCACCCATGGCAGCACCCGTAGCAACCAGCGCGACGTGATCGCTTGCATCTGCGGCTGAGACTTGGTCGTCGTCGCCAGATTGCGGGCGGCATCCGTAGCCAAACTCAACTGCGGACGTTGACCATTCTGCGATCGCTGACCGTTCACACCCGACTCCACCTGCGTCGACTCAGTCACGCCACACACCACCGATCTCTATCCGTATCGATACCCACAGCGGGGTCGTCATTGACAGTCATTTAGTGTCATGGTCATGACATACTCTAGGAATCACCACGCAAGGCGACATCCGTAGAAACTACGGACCTGAATACGGCACCCGGTCGGCGAAAACCTGTTCGGCCGTATCGCCGGGTCCGTAGAAACTACGGACCCGGCGTGAACCCGAACTCCGCGGCGCGGCGCACCAGCTGTTGCTTGCAGGTGACGCCGAGTTTGCGGTAGCCGCGGGCGAGGTGGGTTTCGACGGTCCGCACACCGATGTACAGCCGGGTAGCGATCTGCGAGGCCGTGTAGCCATCCGCGGCCAGCTCGGCGACCTGGCGCTCGCGTCTGGTGAGCGACCCTGGGCCGGATCCGGCCTTGGCGGTGCACCGCCCGTCTGATCCGAGTTGCTGGAGCTGCGAGCACGCCTGCTGGTGCCGCACGATGGCGCCGCACGTGTCGAATGCGTCGGCTGCCTCGCGCAATGCTTCCTCTGCCGCGCCGCGATCAGATCGTTGGATCGCTTCTGCGTAAGTGACGCGGGCACGCGCCGCCAGGAGCACATATCCTCGACCGCTGAATCCCTCGACCGCCCGCAACGCGGCTCGCGCCGCCGGCGCCTGGTGACCCCGCCCAATCAGTGCCGACGCCGTGGCCAGCAGATGCAGCATCTGGTGGATGGGCGCGCCGGTGCAGCGGGCGTTGTCCGCGGCCCATCGCGCGACGTTGGCCGCAGCGTCGCCATCGCCGACGATCACGGTGACCTCAGCCAGATCCGCGAGAACAAACCCTCGCAGGGCATAGGCGCCCATCGCCGAGTAGCGGTCGACCGCACGGTGGAGCGCGACGGCCGCAGCGGTCAACCGCCCCTCAGCCCTGGCCACCACACCTTGGGCCCACCAGTACAACGGCTCAATGATTCCGAGGGCTCCGGTGTCGATACACGTCATGCCGTTGAGGTGCCGGCGAGCTTCGGCGGAATCGCCGTGCTCCGCTGCCGCCATCGCCGCCCGGGCCGCCAGCCGGACCGGCACACGGGATCGATCCGCCGGCTCGTGGCGTTCTGCCTGCCGCGCATGCGCTTGTGCCATGGTCAGATCCCCGGCAAGCAGCTCGATGAACTCGCTGCAGCGCCCGATCATCGGGTCATCAGGTGCGCTGAACGCAGCGGCCTGAGCACACCGCGTGCGTGCGGAGACCAGGTGGCCCCGGCAAGCATCCAGGGAGGCGAGCAGCGCCAGGCTCTGCGACATCCACGAGAAGTGCCCCGCTGCGGTGGCCCTCTCGACGCTACGCAGGAGCACGTTCTCGGCCGCGTCGAAATGCCCTTGCCAGCCAAGAGCGTGCCCCAACGCCCCGAGTGCCTCCGCGATCCCTCGTTGATCACGGTCGCGCTCTGCCTCGCTCAACAGCTGTCGCGCCGCCCCCTCTTCGGCACGCAGGTCACCGGCCCATCCGCGAATTTTGGCCAGCTCGATCCCAGCTGATCGAGCCGCGATGTGCCGGCCAGCCTGGTGGCATAGGACGAGGGCCTGCTGGCACTCCCGTGCGCCCGCGTCGACGTCACCCGCCCCATAGGCGAACAAACCCGCGAGCCACAACCGGATGTCGGCTTGCCGTCGCAGGTCGCCCACCCAAGGAAGCAGCTGCCGTATCCGCTGCACTGCGCCGACATCGGTCACATAGTGCTCGGTCCGATCGACGATGCCCCAATTCATCCGCAGGCCCAACGCACTGAACACCTCGCACCAGCGCTCATCGTCAGTCGGCAGGAGATCCTGCAACGTCGACACGGTCTGCCACTCCAGTGAACTCAGCCCGCGCTGGTGGGCTCGACGGACCATCTCGATCAGCGCGACGATCGCCTCGCCGTCACCTGCCTGCGCCGCGCGCATGTAGTGCGATGCCGCAGCCTCCATCCGTCCGGACTCCAGCAGCGTCGCCGCCACCCGCCGGTGTATCACCCGCCGCCTGGCGGCACCGATGCCGCAGTACAGCACCTCCCGGGTGAGCACATGGGCGAGCGTGTAGCCAAGGGACCCCGCACGCTGCTGCTCGACCACCGTGCCGGCACGTGAGAGCTGCTCCAGAGCCGCCGCGACGTGCTCGATCGGCGACCTGGAGATCCGCGCGAGGTCGTCTGGATCCACCGGGCCGCCGGCCACTGCGAGCAGTTCAAGGAGGGTCCGGGCCGACGGGTCGAGTTGCGCCAGCTCGCTGCGTATCCATTGGGCCAGTCTCTCTGGAATCCGGCCCAAGGGCGGCGCCTGGACGTCCGCGTCGCACCCGATCAATCCATCCAGCAGGCCCACGGCGAACCGGGGGTTGCCCTGCGCACGAGACGTCAACCAGTCCGCCAGCGCTGGCGACACCCGGTCTTGCCGAAGGGTGTCTGCGGTCAACTCCCGGATGTCCTGCCGGGTAAGCGGCGCGAGCGCAACGCGCTGTAACCGTGCGTCCTGCTCCAGGGCATGCAGCACCGCAAGGGCCGTCCGGTTGCCGGCCAGCTCCGCCGGCCGGGCCGTGGCGAGTACGAACAGGCGGCTGCGTGCACAGTCCCGCGCAAGCCGCAGCAGCATCTCCCACACTGCATCGTCGCTGCGGTGCGCGTCGTCGAGGATCACGACGATGGGCCGGTCTGTACTAGCGGTGGCGAGCATGCCGGGGAGCCACTCGACGAAGTGGTAGCGAAGAGCTTGCGCGCACGAAACCGCGTCGTGTGCGACATCGGCACGGCGAACGAGCGCTGGAAGGCCACCAAGCCCGCTCCCGCATACCCGGCAGACTCGATCAGGGCCCAGGCCAGCCGCATGCAGATGAAGAGCGTCGGCCCAGGGACCCAGCGGCGGCATACCGTTGAAGAGGCAATTGTCCGCGATCAGCCCGACGGCGAGCTCATTGGCATGAGGTATCAGTTCGGCCGCGAGCCGCGTTTTGCCCAGCCCCGCGTCGCCGAGTACCAAGGCCACTCGCAACTCACCGAGCGTGCTGCGCTGTTGTTCAGCTCGCAACACAGCGAGTTCCCGGACGCGTCCAGGAACGAGACGCCGATTGCTGTCCACATAGCAAAATGAGCTGGCAGCGCTGGCCATCGTCACGCCTCGACAGTCGTGTGGAACTTAACGTACCGGCCGCCCGGCCGGCACCTTAAATAAATTGCCGACGCCTCAGGTGGATATTCGAGCTGGGAAATAATGTCCACCGATCAAAAATTTAGGTCGACATCTTAGGAAACAGCTGTTCGGAAGTTTCTAATAACGCTGAGGTTAGCAGTACAGAGCAAAACCTGTAACTCGCCCAAAGGTGGGCGACTTACCTGCGAGCTCTCATCACTCTTGGTGAGACGCGATGGTTGCTCATCAGCCACATGGTCTACTGCGGAACTGGACACGAGGGTCAGCATACAGGCCACCATGGGCATCTCCGAGGCCGAAGCAGCTCACCCGACGGTCCTGGCTCCAGCCAATTACACGTCATCCACCAGCGTGAACACCCCCGTCAGTGGTCTGAAGCGGTTTTGATAACGGCGGGTGCTGTGGGCATGCCACTGATTGGGATATCGTGCAGGCTGCCATGAACTCCATCAGGTGCCGATTGAAGCGCTCCTTCCAGGCGCCCGAGGACCGCGGGTCGAAGCGGCGGGAGAGGTCGGCGAGTGCCCGTATCAGTGGCGTCGGCGAGCGGGCCGGCCGGCAGCCCCTGCTCGAGCAGCCTCCGGACGGCTTCGGTGACGTCGGTCCGCTTCTGGACGGAGCCGTCGCGTCCTTCTTCGTGGTGGTCGTCGGCGAAGAACAGCCAGGCGAACCAACCGGCCGCCAGTTCCGCCTCGGGCAGCGGCGCGTCGGGATAGCACTCGATCAGTGCCAATTCAGGATGCTGGCGTGCGGGAAAGGGCAGGCTGATGAATGGGGTCGCAGTGGATGTCACGGCGCGAGTCCGTTCCGTTCGTTCCATCAGGTATGTAGTCGCGGTGCCAGATCATGGTGGCCAAAGCGAGGCTGCGACGTGCACGTAGGCCGGCGCAGTCTAGGTGCGCCCAGTGATTGAGGGATGATCATTCGCCGCTGCACTCATCGCACGCCGGCGTCGGACCATCGAGCCTCGCCCCCACCGCGTGAGCGGCTCCCGAGGCGGCTCGGCGCGACACCCGCCGGACCGCGCGTGCTCGAGGACGCGCCGGTGGTCGGGTCCGTTGAGTAACATCAACAGCGAGTACCACGATTACAGAGCATGCTCGGCAACGTTGCAGACAGTAGCGCGGCAACTTCGCTCTGCAGCCGGATTCGCGGAGGTGCTAGCCGAGCGAATTTCACCCTTCCACAGGACCGGACCTCACAGTCGACGCATCGAGAGAGACGCCACATCGTGATTCCGCAAGCCTACCGCGTGTCTATCGAAGCAGCGGGTATGAATGCCCGTCGCGCCTGGCAAGACCTGGTCGATCAAGACCAGAGCGTCGCACTCTCGAAAACACCGCTGTGGGCCGACTGCATATGCAGGTCCGATCATTTTTCAGACGCAACGTTGCTGTTTCGAGGAGAAGATGGGCGTCGCGTGATCCTGCCTCGTCTACGGAACCCTTCCGTCCCGGGGATATTCGCGTCACCTCCGCGCCATTGGAATCTGGGCGCTGATTCGAGCGGTTTCCTCAGCGAAGGGGGGCCGGTTTCGCGCAGAGAGGTCATCGCGCTGATTCAGGAAATCCAACGTCATTCCGGTCTGCGTACCCGAATCGTGGTGGGTAGGGACGACGCCCCGACCTGGGCAACAGCGGTGCCAAGCACCGTCTACTCCATTGCCCGGACCGCGCAGGTACTCGATCTCCGTGGCGGTTTTCCCACAGTCTGGTCGAACCGGTTCGCGAGCAAGGTACGATCCAATTCCCGGAAAGCAGAGCGGCGGGGCGTCATTGTGGAGTCGGACAACACTGGGCGGCTGATCCCTGTCTTCGACGTGCTGTACCGGAGCTCCGTCGACAGATGGGCTCAGGACAGGGGTTATCCGTTAACGTTAATGCGTTGGCTTGCGCGGCGCCAGCACCCGCAGAACAAGTTCGCAACAGTAGCGCGCACGTTGGGCGAGCGTTGCACTGTCTCGATAGCGTGGCGCCAGAACGAGCCTATCGCCGGCATCATCAATTTGACGATGGGTCCGCGAGTCACCTACTGGCGGGGCGCGATGGACAAAGAGCTTGCACGTGGCACCGGCGCGAACGAACTGCTTCATCGTTGCGCGATCGAGACCGCATGCGCCGGTGAACGGCTGAGCTATGATTTCGGCCTATCCCAAACTGCAGACCTCAAAAAATTCAAATGCACTTTCGGAGCAGGCGAAGTGCCCGTGCACGCCTACTACTTCGAAAGGCTTCCTATGGCAGCTGCTGAAGCCAAGTGTTACGCGGCTGCCAAAGAGGCTGTCCGAGGCGTGATGCGGCTTGCGCACACGGGTAGGTAAGCCAGCGTGCCCGCTCTTGGATGCTCGCGCCGCGACCGCTACCGTGCGTTCGCATGGTGCACATCCGGTCCACCGTTTCGGGTTGGTGGATTGAGTGACTGCGCTTGAGGGCGAGACACCCACCACCACGGCGCGGAACTCGGCCACGGTTGCCTGCTGGACGCTGATCAGCAGGGCCACCGGGTTGCTGCGGGTGGTCGTGATCGGCGCGGTGCTGGGACCCACCTATTTCGCCAACTGCTTCCAGGCCGGCTACGTCGTGCCGAGCATCGTGTTCACCTTGATCGCCGGGCCGGTACTGGCGATGGTGCTGGTACCCGCCGTGGTCCGCGCCATCGGCGCGGGGGGTCAGCCCCGGGCCCGGGATGTACTCGGCCGGGTGGCCGGGTGGCTGCTGGCGGTCTCGGCCGCGGTCGTCGCATTGTTGGTGATCACCGCCCCGGTGGTGGCCTGGACGCTGAGCCTCGGGATTCCCGATCCCGCGCAACGGGAACGGGGTCTGTGGCTGACCACGCTGCTGGTCCTGCTGGTCGCACCGCAGGTGCTGCTGAACTCCCTGGCGTATCTGGGGATGGTCGCCCAACGGGCGCGTGGCCGCTTCGCGCTCGCGTCCGCCGCGCCGGCCGTGGAAAACGTCGTCTTGATCCTGACGGTGGTGCTGGCGGGCTGGTATTACGGGACGGGCCTGGATATCGATCACGTGCCGGTCGGTCTGGTGCTCGTGCTCGGAGTGGGCAGTACGTCAGGTGTTGCGCTGCACGCAGCGTTGCAGCTGTTCGGTGCCGCGCGGGTGGGTCTGCTGACCCGCCCGTCGAGGCATTGGCGGAAGGACCCCGAGGCAGTCGCGGTGACCCGCAGGTTGGCGCGCTCAGTCGGCGTGGCGGCCTGCCCGGCAGCGGCGATGTACGTGCTGCTCGCGCTGGCCGGTTCGGTGCCCGGTGGCGTGTTCGTCGTGCAACTGTCCTACGCGGTGTTGTTCTCCCTGTCCTACCTCAGTGGCCGGGCGGTGTCGATGGCCGCGCTGCCAGGCCTGGCGCACGCCGCCCATCGGGAGGACGGTGCCACGTTCGGCTCCGCATGGCGCCAAGGACTGTCCTACGCCGTGATCGCCAGCTTGCCGCTGCTGGTGTTGCTCGCGATACTCTCCGGGCCCACCGCGAACATTCTCGCCAACGGTGAGTTGCGCCACGCGACCCTGATCGGTCCACTCGCCACCTGCCTGGCGGTGGTGGCGCTAGCCCAGCTGGTCGGCGGGGTGTCCGACCTCGGTAGCCAGGCGCTGTACGCGCGGCTGGACGACCGCATTCCGCGGCGAGCCAGCGAGGTGGCGTTCGGCGTGACAGTGGTGGTCGCCGCCGCGGCGCTGCTCGTGCCGCCCGATGGGCCACGCCTCGTCTGGCTGGTAGTGGCCATCCTGGCCGGGGAGCTCGCCGCCGCCGGCATGGTGCTGACCCGGCTACGCCAGGTGATCCGGCCCGAGCGGTTCGTCGAACCCCGAACCGTCGTCAGCGCGCTGGTGGCCACGGTCGCGATGGTGCCGGTGACTGCCGCGGTGTGGTGGATCCAGCATGTGCACAGCGGCAGCCAGCTCAGCACCCTCGCAGTTCTGACCGTAGGCGGGATCGCAGCGCTCGGGGTCTATGCACTGGTGCTCCGGGCCACCCTGACGCGGCGGACCAGTGCAGGTTGACGTATCGAGGGGGTCAGCCACATGGTGCTTTCGCACGCGTATCGCCTGTCCATTGAAGCGGCGGGTGTAGCTGCTCGTGCCGCTTGGGAAGAGCTATCGGCACAGGACGAGAGCATTGCGCTGTCGAAGACTCCCGAGTGGGCGGACTGCATATGCAGTTGCAGTCCGTTCACCGACGCAACGCTGCTGTTCCGGGGAGAAGACGGACGGCGACTGATCCTGCCTCGCCTGCGGAAAACCGGAAGCCCCTCCATCCCGGGACTGTACGAATCGCCGCCGCCGGGATGGGGGCTCGGTGCTGATGCCAGTGGCGTGCTCAGCGAAGGAGGTCCAGCGTCGGCCAGCCAGATGCGTGCGCTGATCCAGGAGATCCGGCGCCATCCCGGTCTGCGCACCCGCGTCATGGTGGGTGGCGACGACGCGGCGGAATGGGAATCAGTGGTGCCGGGCACGACATACTCGACGTCCTTGACCGCACAGGTGCTCGATCTTCGCGGCGGTTTTTCCACCGTATGGACGCAGCGATTCACGAGTAAGGTGCGATCCAATGCTCGGAAAGCAGAGCGACGGGGCGTTGACGTGGAGTCTGACAACACCGGACGGCTCATCCCGGTATTCGACGAACTGTATCGGAACTCTGTCGACAGATGGGCTCAGCAGCGAGGTCGTCCGTTATCCTTAATGCGCTGGCGTGCGCAGCGAAACGAGCCGCGGAGCAAGTTTGCGACCGTGACACAGAAGATGGGCGAGCGTTGCACCGTGTGGATAGCGTGGCGGGAGGGTGAACCTCTCGCTGGCATTGTCGTGCTCACGAGAGGCCCGCGGGTTACCTACTGGCGAGGGGCGATGAATAAGGAACGGGCGCGTGGCACCGGCGCGAACGAGCTCCTCCACCGTTGCGCCATCGAGGAAGCCTGCGCGGATGAACGACAGAGCTATGACTTCGGCCTGCACCAGACTGAGGAGCTGAAGAGATTTAAGAGTACTTTTGGAGCGCGGGAGGTTCCCGTGCACGCCTACTATTTCGAGAGATTTCCCACGGCGGCTGCCGAAGCGAAGTGTTACAACGCCGCCAAGCAGGCCGTGCTCGCGGGAGTGCGGCTGGCCCGCGCCGGTAGGTGATTCGATTTCGTCGGGCCACGCGTGCTGACGTTGCAAGCATCCTGTCGTTGACCGATGCGGCCTACCGTGGCGAAGATCTCGGAGGGTGGACAACCGAGGCTCATCTTGTTGGCGTGCGGCGAACAGACGCCGAGGGCGTCGATGAAGTCCTGGCCGCACCCGGGCGCATGATAATGCTGGCCGAAATCGACGGCGAGCTTGCGGGTTGTGTCGAGCTGACGAAGCAGGGCAACCGCGCGGGGCTGGGGATGCTCGCAGTGTGGCCCGAACTACAAGGCCGAGGCATTGGTGGTGCGATCATTCGCGAGGCAGAACGTGTCTGCCGCGACGAATTCGAAGCAACGGAGATCTGCATGCAGGTCCTCCACATGAGGAGCGACATTATCACTTGGTACGACAAACTTGGCTACAAACCGAATGGCGAACGAGCTCCGTTTCCCTATGGGAACGAACGTCTCGGAGTCCCGAACGCCACGACTTAGAGTTCATCGTGTTGATAAAGATGGTGGAGTTCGGCCACGGTGGCCCGCGCGCCCCGCAGATCGCCGGAGAACGCCCGCGGCCACTGCTGGAACAACCGCTCGAACAGGACGACCGACTCCTGCCCCGCGGTTAACGCCTGCGGTAACTCCACCCGCCCGGCAGCTCGCACCCGCGCAAAGACCCACAATCCGCGGGCGAGGTCGGGTTCGAACGCGGCGGTGCCGGCGGCCGCAAGCCGGCGGCGAATGTCCACAGCTTGGGTGGTAGCGGTGAGAGCGTCGTGCAGTCGACCGAGATCCGACAGGTCGGCGCCGAGATTGGTGAGCGACCGGGCGAGACAGGGCTCGAATGCGGCAGGATCGCCCGCCGCCAGACCCTGGTACACCTCGACGGCTTGGGTGCTGGCGGCCAGGGCGTCCACCCGCCGACCCAGGTTCGACAACACCACCGACAGATTGTTCAGCGCCATGGCGAGGCCCGGTTCGAACGCGGTGCGGTTGATGGCCACCAGCCGGCGGCGAATTTCCACCGCTTGGGTGCTGGCGGTGAGGGCCTCGCGCTGCAGCCCCAAGTCCGCCAGCATCACGCTGAGGTTGGTGAGCGACCCGGCGAGGTCGGGCTCGAACGCAGTGCAGTCGACCGCCGCCAGCCGGCGGGTGACCTGGACGGCTTCCGTGGTCGCCATCACGGCTTCCTCCCACCGGCCCACGGTCGACAGCCGGACGCCGAGGTTGGCGAGCGTCCGAGCGAGTTCGGGCTCGAACGCGGGATTGGCAGGCGCCAGCCGGCGGTAGGTCTGGACGGCTTCGGCAGTGGCGGCCAGGGCGTCCTCCCACCGGCCCAAGCTCGACAGCCGCACGCCGAGGTTGTCCAGTTGAGCCGCGGCAGCCGCGGCAGGCAGGGTCGACTTGACAGCGGCGGCGACGACATCGGGAGCCTGGGCTACGCCCAGCTGAACCACCGAGCCGGTGGCATGCGCGCGGTTTCGCCACAGCCCAATCAACGCATTCGCGGTGACGGCACTTCGAGCGGCGGCCGCGGTGAGCGCGGTCAGACACCGCCGCACGGGCAGCAGCGCGATGACCGCTGTCGATCTACTGACCCTACGTCTGACTTCCGAATCAGCCACCACTCACCTCCGTCGGTCCCTGTCCGTCCGAAAGTGCAGTCTGGATGCAGACTGCGGCAAAAGCGGTCCGAAATACCTCCAGTCAGATCGGATCAGACAGGCGGTACTACGCCTACGAGGTTTGGGCAGCATAAGACCAGGACTTCGGTTTTTCGGGTTCTTGCGACCGCGCCACGCCGAAGAGGGGAAGGCCGAGCAAGGGCTTAGATCATTAATGGACGAGTCGTTACTTTGCGTAATGGCGACACGCTGTACCGGCCGGTCTGTGCACCCGCCCCCTGCCGGGAGGGTGTCCTTCCCGGACTTCGTCCACCTGCCTGCGCACACCGAGTACGCCATGTTGGACGGCGCTGCGAAGCTCAAGCCGCTGTTCGCCGCGCGAGCGCCTCGGCTACTGCTACAAGCCGCGGATGGATCGCGGACTACTCGCCGAACACGCTGCGGGATCGTCGCCGCCACCGACTGCCCGCCCGGGAGGTGCAAATCAGGGCTCCTCGGAGCGGGATGCCTGGCCTGAAGGCCGCACGTAGTAACCACTTCCCGTAGCTCACCTTACGTCGCCGGGTCCGGACACCACCGTGCGCTGGCTTCGTCACACCGCAGCACCGGAGCGCTTTGCCTTTGGGGCCTACTGTGCGTAACATTATATTACCCAACGAATAGGAGTACGCCATGGCCGACGACCACGACCGGCCTGTCCGATCAGCTGACGGCCGTGAAGGCCGGCTATCCCAAGCTGTTCGGCCTGCCCGAGAAGAAGCGGTCCTCGGTCATCGCGGCGCTGCTCCTCGAGTGTGGGCACCAGCGATCCGACGGCTTCAATCGGCGTGGGTACACCGCCCTTATACCGTTGTACTCGCGGTCGTGCTGCTGTTTCCCGGCGTACTGGCGATTGCTTACGGCGACGATGTATCCCAAGCGCTGAGCAACATCGCCGCCGGCAGCATCTCCCGCCTTATGGGGACCCTGCTCGTGGTGGGTTCGATACTCACCCTCCTGGGCGTCGCGCGTAACCGGGCACTGACCGAGACGCTAGGCCTCACGGTCACCGCAATCGGGTGCGCGATCTACGGTCTCGGAGTCATCCTCGGACTCGGCTTGCACGGCGCGGTAGCCGGCAGCGGGTTCCTCGCCATTGCAGCGGGCACGATCCGGCGGGTCATCACTCTCGCTGCGGCCGCCCGGGAAGTAGATCGCGCAAGTGAGTCCTGACACGCTCCGATTCGTCCTCCAAGTCGTTGCTATCGCGCTCGGCGGCGGTAGCGTGCAGATGGGCATTTTCCTCCTCAAGCGGCGCAGTGAGCTACGCAGCCTGGACGCGACATCGGGGTCAACGGCGCTCACGTCAGCTAACCAATACATCGCCACGCTTCAGGGCGGGGAGAAGGCAGTACGCGAGGAGCTCGACAAGATGCAGTCCAGGTTCCAAGCAGTGCTGAAGGAATGGGACATCGAGCGCGCTGAGCTGACCGCGGCATTGGAGAATGAGAGCCGCCAGGTCGCCCGGGTCTCCGCGTACTTGGCGCGATGCAAGGCGGATCTCACGGTGGCGGAATCTCAGATCGAGGAATTGGCCCACCACGGTCGCCAGTCGGCGCGTCCCGGCCGATCGTCAGGGGAATAACAGGCGTAGGCGTGGTTGTCTCGTTTCCCACATAAGCGGTCACGGTGGGACGGCTCGGCTCGACGCCCAGCCTTCATCGGCTTCGACGGGGCGGCGATGATGCTTGTCTACAGCCTGCGGCCACAGCTCTTTGGTGAACATCAAGCGCGACTTCGACATGACCGAAGGCACCGCGAGGGCCGTGAGTAAGTCACTGATCAGCAGCGGAGTGGGTTGCGTAGTGGGGTGCGGGTCGGGTCGATGATCGCTGGTGGGATGAATTCGACGTGGCTGGGGTGGATGAGGACTTCCCAGCCGGTGCGGTGGACGTGCCGGTGATGCGCTTCGCACAAGAGGACGCAATTTTCGACGCTGCTTTCGCCGCCGTCGAGCCAGTGGCGCGCGTGGTGCGCTTGGCACAGTCCCGGTGGCCGATCGCAGGCCGGGAACGCACATCCACGGTCGCGGGCGACAAGGGCCCGGCGGATGGCTAGCGAGACGGTCCGCGTGGCCCGTCCGACGTCGAGTGGTTCGGATTTCCCACCCGGGACAACGGGTATGATTTTGGCGTCGCAGGCCCACCGGCGGGCCTCGGCGGCGCTGATATGTGTGCCGTAGTCCAGGGTCGCGACACCGAGGCTGGTGCGCAGTGCTTCCCAGTCGATGGTGACGGTGAGGTGCGCGGGTTCCCCAGCGGTGCTGGGGCAGTCGTGGGCGGCGCGGGCCAGCCCACAGACCTCCAGCAGGGCGTCGGCGTTGCGTTGCGGACCGGTGCGCGGGTCGGGGATGCCGGCGGTGGCGGGGCCGGGTCCGGCGAGTTGGTCGATCAACGACCGGAACGCCGCACCATGCTCAGGTTCGAGAAACCCTTCCAAACCCAGTCGCCCGTCGCGGCGGTTACGCAACCGCAATTCCCCAGCGCCCGGGTCGGATTCCGGCTGCTCACGGGGCTCCGGACCATCGGGATCAAGGTGCGCGACGATGTGCCGGGCGATCGTGTGCAGCGACGTGGGGTTAAACGACCGGGCGTAGCCAGTGAGTTCGGCTTCGGCGGCGTCGCGGTCGGCGGCGGGCACGGTGGCGGGGATCGCGGCCATCGTGTCGGTGATCACCCGCACGTGTGCCGGGCCGATCTCTCCGGCGGCCAGGGCAGTGGCGGTGTTGGGCAGCGACGGGGCCAGCACCGCACCACCGAGCGCGCGACGCGGGGCGAGTTGCCCGGCGTGCGCGACTCTCGCGCCGGCCTCGGCGGGCGAGAGGTTCAGCATTCCGGCGAGAAGTTGTTTACTACCGCGGAACCCGGCCGTTCCGGCGACGTCACGAGAATCCAGCTCCGCGAGCGTATCCAGCATCACGGAATACAGCATCCGCGACACCGATTCAATATCCCGGAGCTGATCCTGCAATCTCCTATCATCGTGGTCGATAATGGCGTGACGCCACTGGTCGAGGCTGGCGGTCATCGCCTGCCTCGGATCCAGCTGCGTCTCTATCACATCACCATTGTCGCACCCGGCACCGACAGTTTCGGGTAAGAGATTTCCGTGAAAAGCAACTGCATTCCCGGCGGCCGCCAGTCGTGCCGCCGATGCCGCCGGGTCGTCGCCGATGACGTTCCACGTGGAACACATGGCGCGATAGTCAGGACGGCGACGACGCGGTGGATCCCAGGTGTGCCGCCGCCGTGGCCAGCCGGTGAGGTAGGGCACCCGTTGATGATCGCGCTGAGCTGCTCAGTCTTGGGCACCATCCGCGACAGGCCGGCCCCGGTCAGTGACGACCAGCGAGACTCCGGCAGGTACGTTCCTCGCGGAGGTACATCGCCAGGTGTCAGACAGTCACCAGCCCTGTCCCGGATTACTCACCCCGTCCCACCTGCGGGTTCTTGCGCTCGAGTGCGTTCGTTGGTTCGATGAGGGATCGTGTGCAAGAAAGGTTCGGGGTTGCAGATTCGCATGGTTGAGACACGGCGACAGAGCGAACGGCGGAACACCCGATGGTGACGCCAGAGGACGCCCGCTGGCTGGCCGGCTATCTGCGGAAGATGATGTCCACCCGCCCGGCTGCTTGGGCCGGCACCGACATGACCCTGTCTCAGCTGATTGCGCTGCACGTCATCAGCGCGAGGGCTCCGATGACGCTGATGGCGCTGTCCGACGCGTTGGGTACCCGGCCGCCAGCCACCAGCGCGATGGTCAATCGGCTCGCCAAGGCCGGACTGGTCCGCCGCACGCCGGATCCCGAGGACCTTCGCCGCGTTGTGCTGGCCGTCACCGGTACGGCCGCACAGATGATCGGCAAGATCGACCCGGACACGGCCCGCCGCCTGCAGGCAGTGTTGCGAACCATGGGATCGGCCGCTCAACGGGTCCTCACCGAAGTCATCAAGGACACCGCGCGGCGTCTCGCCCGCTAGCCAGGGCGCCGTGAACTCGACAGCACCGAGTTCACGGGCAGCGCCGCTGGGTGGCTGCGATAGGGCAGTATCAGCGCGTGACGCATGTAGCGACAGTCCCTGACAGCCTGTTCGACGACCCGAAGGCGGAGGCCCGCTGGCGGGCCCGGTTCAGCGCACCGCGGGTCAGCCTGCCGGACTGGGCCCGAGATGCCCCGGATCGCTGCCTGTACACCTCCAACGCCTCGGGTACCTGGGAGGCCTACGCCTGGGATCGCGCCACCGACACGCACCGGCAGGTCACCGACCGGCCGCACGGCACCCACAGCGCCACCGTGACACCCGACGGTGAGCAGGTGTGGTGGTTCGCCGACACCGACGGTGACGAATTCGGCAGCTGGGTGGCCGAGCCGTTCGCCGGCCGGCTCACAGATGAGCAGCCCTACCCGGCCGTGCCCGGCACCGCGCCCGGGTACCCGGCCGGGCTGGACCTCGGTCGGCACACCATGGCGATCGGCGCCGCCACCGATGAAGGCACCACGGTGTGGATCTCCCGGAACGGCGCCGCGCAGGTCGTCTACCACAGCGAGCAGGACGCCGGGGTGGGCGCGCTATCCCGGGACGAGCAGTTGCTCGCGATCGTGCACTCCGAGCACGGCGACTCCCGCCACCCCGCTGTCCGCGTGCTCAGCACCGAGGCGACCGCACCCGGCGAAACGATGGCCGAGAAGTGGGACGGGCCCGGAAAGGGTCTGGATGTGCTCGGCTTCGCTCCGCTCGACGGTGACTCCCGCCTCCTACTCACCCACGAGCGACGCGGCCGCCAAGAACTGTTGATCTGGGATGTCACCGCTGACACCGAGACAGAGATCACCGTGCAGCTGCCCGGCGAACTGACCGCCGACTGGTATCCCGACGGCACCGCGCTGCTGGTCGTGCATGAGCACGCGGCGCGCTCCACGCTGCACCGCTACCACTTGGCCACCGGTGAGTTGACCGCGTTGGACATTCCCGCCGGCACCATCAGCGATGCGGCCGTCCGGCCGGACGGCACCGTCGAGTACGACTGGTCCTGCGCCGCGCAACCGCCCACCATCCGGGCACTACACGCCGACGGCACCCACCGCACGCTGCTCGAGCCCCACGCCGAGCCCGCGCCTGGCTCGCAATCTCTGGCGGATCAGTTCGTCGCAACCCCGGACGGCACGGTGCACGCCCTGGTCGCCAGGCCCGCCAATGCCCCGGAAGGCCCCCTGCCCACCGTATTCGCGCTCCACGGAGGGCCGCATGAGGCCGATGGGGACCGCTTCTCCGCAGACCGAGCGCTCTGGCTGGACGCGGGATTCGCTGTTGTACACGTCAACTACCGCGGCTCGACCGGCTACGGCTCGGCCTGGCGGGACTCGATCGAGGGCCGGCCAGGGCTGACCGAGCTGGCGGACGTCGCGGCGGTGCACGACTGGGCGGTGTCTAGCGGGATCGCCGACCCGGCGGGGTGCGTGGTCGAAGGCTGGTCCTGGGGCGGCTACCTGACCCTGCTCGCGCTGGGCACCCAGCCGCAGCGCTGGGCCGCCGGTGTCGCCGGCATCCCGATCGCCGACTACGCTGCCGCCTACGCCGATGAGGCGGAGCCGCTGCGCGCGTTTGACCGAGCGTTGTTCAGCGGCTCCCCGGAGGAGCTGCCCGAGCTCTACCGGAAGTCCTCACCGATCAGCTACGTCACCGAGCTGTGCGCCCCGGTACTGGTGCTCGCCGGGGACAACGATCCGCGATGCCCTATCCGTCAGATCGACAACTACCTCGCCCGGCTGGCTGAGCTCGGCAAGCCGTACCAGAGTTACCGTTATGACGCGGGACACGGATCATTGGTGGTGGCCGAGAACCTCCGTCACGCCGCCGTCGAGGTCGCGTTCGTCCGTGAGGTCCTGCGCCAAAGTTGACCGTTCGTCAACACAGGGGTAACGACAACATCGGAAGCTGAGCCAGGAGGTGGTCACCGTGGCCCTGTGGCGACTCCACGTTAACGTGGCTGATCAACCCGGCCGGCTGGGTGCGCTCGCCGCAGCCGTCGGTGGGTGCGGGGCCAACATCGTCTCCTTGCACGTGGTCGGCGAACCGGCCGAAGACGGCGCGGTGACCGACGAGCTGCTCGTCAGGCTGCCAGCGAAGCTCGCGGTGCCGGCACTGGTCGAAGCCGTCGAGTCGGCTGGCTTTCCGGTGACGGTGGTGGTGCAGGCCGACGCCCATGCGCTGGCCGAACCGGTGACCACCGCGTTGGCGCTCGCGCGCTGTATAGCGGTCGACCCGTCCAGCGCCGACCGGGCGGTGGCGGCTCTGCTGCGAGCTGAGCTGATTGTTACCGGCGCGCCACCGGCCGGCCGTCAGGTTGAGATCGGCGTTGGAGCGACGCGAGTGCGGCTGCGACGCGGCTGGCCGTTCACCGCCACCGAGATCTCCCAGGCTTCGGCGCTGCTCGAGCTCGGCGCGGCGTTCGACCCGAACCGTGTATCGACGGGGCTTGCGCCACCACGAGTGAGCGTGCAACTGACCGACGGCGCCGAGGTGGTCTTGCGGGCGGCGACGGCGGCCGATGCGCCGCTGGTCGCCGCGCTGCACGCACGCTGTTCCCCGCACACCCGGGCATTGCGATCACTGCCCAGCAGACCGGTGCTGACCACTGCCGTATTGCAGCAACTGATCGGTGCCGATGGCTCTACCAGCGTGCTCGCGATGACCATCGATGGTGGCGCCGCGGTCGGGCTGGCGAATCTGGTCGGCACCGGATCCGGTACGGCCGAGGTCGCGCTGCTGGTGGAGGACCTCTGGCAGGGCCGGGGAGTAGGAACCGCGCTGGCCCGCAACCTTGTGGAGCTGGCCCGAACCGGTCAGCTCACCGAGTTCACCGCGGTATCCCGAGCGGGCAACGGCGCGCTGACCCGGGTGTTGCGCCGCGCCGGGTTGCGCCCGCGCGGGCGGTTGGAAGGCGGCGCGCTATGCGTGCGGGCCGCCCTGTACCCGGAAGAATCCCGCCCGACCGCATCGCCCGAGGTCGGTCTGGCCTAGTCACGTGCTGGTTCGCGCCTGCTACGAAGCCGGAAAGCCGACTGCTCGCAACGGTGGTAGCGAGCAGAGAGACAATCCGGAATCATGAGTTCGTCTCGCCGGTCTGCAGGCGCCACAAGGACGCGTACATGCCCCCACGCTCCAGTAAATCGAGGTGTGTTCCTCCCTCGATGATCACTCCCCGGCGGCCGATCACATAGATCCAATCGGCATGACGGATCGTCGACAGGCGATGTGCAATAACAACTAGTGTGCGGTCCCTGACGAAGTCTTTTAGGGCGCGTTGTATAGCCGCCTCTGTCTCGTTGTCGAGAGCCGATGTCGCCTCGTCGAGTATGAGGATAGGAGCGCTCTTTACGATCGCTCGGGCCAATGTGATGCGCTGTTTCTGGCCACCCGACAAGGTAGCGCCACGCTCCCCGACCATCGTGTCGTATCGCGCAGGAAGGGCTTGCACAAAACTGTCAACCTCAGCCAAACGTGCGCCGCTGACTACACTCTCAATGCCAACGTCGAAACTGCCATAACTGATGTTGTCCGCCACGGTTCCATCGAACAAGAAAGGATCCTGCCCTAAAAAGCCAATTGCTTTCCGCAAGTCATAGAGCTTCACGTCACGTATGTCCTGGCCATCGAGAAGGATTCGCCCGGATTCGACCTCCTCGAAGCGCATCAGAAGCTTGGCGATCGTCGTCTTGCCCGCCCCTGTGACGCCGACGATACCGGTGGTCTTTCTAGAGGCCAGACGAAGGGACATGTTCTCCAGAACAGGCGCGCGACCTGGATAGGCAAACGTCACTCGGTCAAACACCACGTCGCCCTGGATCTCCGACATGTCCAGGCGTCGGCCGATTTCATCGGACTCGACCGGCAGTCGACCCAGATCAAGCACCCGTCTCAGGGCCGCTACTGTCCGCTGGTACTGATCGACAGCATTCCCGAGTCCCGGCAGTTTCCATAGAATCAGCATGGGCATACCGACGAGAACGTCGAAGACCGCAAATGACAACGTCCCAGCAAGCACCTCGAGGCCGCCCAACCCGACGAATCCCAGGAAAGACGCCGTGGCGCACGCCTTTACGATCGGAGTGTACGCTGAAGTCCACGTATCGACTCGATGATTACTTTGACGATAATTTTCACTGAGACGGTGAATGCGATCGATCTCGTACTCTTCGGAGCAGAAGCTCCTGATGGTCGTGCTCCCCTCGAGATTATTGATCAGTTGACTGTTCAAAAGTGAGCCGTCCGCGCTGTTGGCCGCGTAATCTGGCGCCATATGCTCTTGATAGAAGAACGAGAGCCAGGTAATTATCGGGACCGACAAGATGCTGGCCCAGGCGATGCTTGAACAGAAGTACAAAAATATTGGAATAAGGAGGGCGAAACTACTGCAAAGTTTTATCAGATTGTGTGCTGAGTTTGCAAAGAACTGACCTAACTGGTTAATGTCATCAGTCAACACCCGGGACAGTTTGGTAGCCCGTTCGCCCTCCAAGTGCTGAAGTTCGACTCGCTGAACATGCGCATACATCTTGGTGCGCCAATGATGCTGAACGGACTGGCCGAGAGTACGCCAGAGTGCTTCCGCACGGAATGACACAGCCGCGTCGAGGATACCCGTGACAGTGGCTGCTCCGATCAAAAACCACATCTGAGAGACCGTGCTCGCCAGTCCCAAGCCCGTGAGGATCGTGCTCTGACCGATGACTGGCACCGCGACGATCCAGCCAACGAATATGGCGATTGCCCCTTCTGAGATCTGACTGCAAATCGAAAGAAACGTAGCCAGATGAAGCTTGTTCTTATACGACCCTACAATTTCCAGCAGCGGACGTCGCATTGGTCTGAAGGATGAGTTCGAGTCCTGTTGAGCACGGACAGATCTTCGCCATGCTCGCTGGACGATCACCACGGTCCCCACCAGAATAGACCCGAGGCGCGCCAGTGGGGACCGCCAAATCAGCTTGCTCAGGGGTAGGGTCAAGGCAAGAACCGCGCCACCGGCAAGGGCTAGCGATGGAGCCGCGGGACGTCGATGTTGTACCTGTGTCGGCACCGCACTGGATGTGGGTCTTGACGATCGTGTGAGCTCTACTACATGCTGGACGGCCAGCTCAGTGGCTTCCCGGACGAGCTGTTCGACGTCCTGGCTGATCAACGCCGTGTCGTGGTGCAGGAGTAGCCGACCGGTAATCGGATTTGCGCGTACCGCCTCAACTCCTCGTGCTTGTCGGAGTTTACCCTCCAAAAACTCGGCGACACGCGGACTAGCCAGCAGAATCCCGATGTCCCAGCGTTGCCGCCCGCGAATGACAGACCGCGCACGCACCCTGAGTGCCTGCGGTTTGCGCTCCACGGTCGAACTCGTTATCGACGACATGACAGCCAATCATTGTTGATATAATAAATGCTTATTAAAGTCATTCAAAAACCTCTTACAATGCAGTGGAAAGACTATCAGTATCCAATACCTGAACCAGATGCCAGCATCACGATCGGTGTGATCAAATTACAGTTCCTTGCTGGCCGTCATCATCCCTGCCACCATCTGCACCGCGGCCAGTAACGGCGCGAACTCTCTTAGCCCGCACTGTCGCCACGTCTCCGAGCTCAGCCAAGCCTGGAGGGGAGCCGGCGAAACGTAGACACCAACGAACCACTGACCAGGCACAGCCGGGCCACGATCCCGAGATCCTCGGCCGTACAACCGAGCACGTGCCCGAACCCGGCCGTACCATGCTTGTGGTACCAGCTGGTGGACCCGCTGACTCCGAAGCCATAGCCCATCTCCCCCGAGGGTCATGTTCCGACGCAGCCAGCATGGGCTCGCCGCGATGTGCGACCGTATCCAACGCTGGCAGATCAGCCACATCCAGGGCTCGACAAGTCGCAGATCAAAGATGTTGCGGTATGGGGATGTCTGGTGACCCTGCCGACGCTCACGGGAAGCGGGGTGGCCGGGGCGGCTGGTCCGCCCCCGATAACACCAAGAGTTCCTACCGGGGCTAGCCTGGCTCGCATCCCACATCGTGAAAGCGGACCAGTAATTTCCGCTCCAGAACGGAGAGGGATATGCCGAAAGAGTGCAGGAAATACACGAGTTCATGCACAAATTGCGAAGAAGAGTCCACTGATAGCTGGTGGTATGTTTTGGTGTTTCGATGGGTGTTCGGGACCGTCGCCTGTCGACTTCGCTGGTTACCTGTTATGTCGCGAAATGCACGATAACGTGTTCGACCGCGGCCCGTATTGTATTGAGCGCTGTATTACGGTCAGCTTAGCTCGGGGTGGCCTCGCTACCGGGGGTCGTATGACCGGAGCGATCTCATGCCTTCGACACCGACATGGTCCAGATCTGCTACGGCCGGCATGTCTGTCAGCGAGCACGTTCTTCGGGTCGGACGCGGCGAAGGGGTGGGCGTGAGGACGGGCCCCGTGGACCGGGGATCGACCCTGAGCTGCCAGCCGCTCCCGCGACTTCTCATCGAGATCAGACACAAACTCGGCGAGTCCTCGCCGATCACCGCAGGCACTAGGTCCGAGCTCCGGATCGTGGGTGAACTGCCTGACATCGAAGATCGTGTTCGCGAACTCCTGGAAGTTCGGCGACCGCGACCAACCCGCGAGAGGGCTGCAGGTGATAGGCGGTGAGCGTGTCGGTGGAGGAGGTGCGTGCGTGATCAGCGCTTTGATCAGCTTCTCAACGTTGTTCAAGGCGTGGGCAGTGTGGGTGAACACCGAGCTACCGGGGACATGACCGATGACCTGGTCCGGATCCTTGACCTGCAGCAATATCAAGGTGGCTGCGAACAGTTCCGTGGGTTACGACCCGGCCGGCGCTTCCGCTCCGCGACCGGAACCCCCAACTCATCGATAAACCAAGCTGCTGCTCGACCAACGCGAGTAGTGACGGGAGCAGTGCCAAAGCGACGGAACTATCAGCGGTACCTAATGGTCTAAACTTTCTTGGGCGCAGTGGCAGAGACACCAGACGGCGTCCCGGCACTAGATGCAGTGACAGAGACGGCAGATTTCGCCTCGGCCGCGACAAGATCGACGCTCGCCTCGGCAACGAGATCCTGCAAGTCCTCAGCTGCCTCCGCAGCTAACTTCCTCACCTGCAAACCAATACCAATCGTCGCTTTGACGGTGCCCCGCAGTAACGGCGTAACCATCGTCCCCACTAGCGGGGCCGTTACGGTACCAATCAAGTACGATAGGACAATTTTGAGTGCCATCTTGTAGGGTAGGTTCATATTTCATTGATCTCCATGTCTGTTGTTGTATGCATGAAAGGCTCCTGAGTTTCTGCGAGTTTCACATTTAACAGGAATCACGAAGCGACTTCAGGTAAAAATTCGAGTCCACGTACATTTGGCCCGTCGATGCGGATTTTACATTGAGCATCCTGTGATTCGGACTCGACGCGGGAAGCTTATTCCTGGATCCTGGGTTCCGGTAGATCTAACCGCGATCTTTCACTCGTAAGCGAAGCGGTCGTACTCCTAACCACACGCTGTGACGAAATCCCGGGACACCTGTCCACGATCGGGGGGACCATGCGCACTTATGAGCGGTGTGGTGACGTCCAGCCGCCATGGTCGCAGACTTCTCACAGTACATCCGCTCTCGCATGGGTGGTGCCGACGTCCGCTAAGCTATTCATCGCCAGATAGCGATATCGTGTCATTCCGGTGCCCACCCTGCTGCTGACTGTTCATAGCATTGATGAGGCTTTGGGGTCGCATGTCGGTCCAGTGTTGGTTGATGTAGTCCAGACAGGCCTGGCGGGTGTCTTGGGGATGCACGATGGTCCAGCCGGCTGGTACTTCGACGAAAGTCGGCCATAGGGAATACTGGCCCTCGTCGTTGATCAGAGCGAAATAGGTGCCGTTGGGGTCCTCGAAAGGGTTGGTCATGGTTGTGTTCTCCTGACTTAGATAGTGATGTCTCGCTGGCGATTCGTGGAGTATCACAGCCAGATCGGCATCGAACAAATCAAACCTATATTGGAGCAGGGTTGGCGTGTGCGCCTCGGCAACGAGCTGTTCTGTTAGCCATATGTTTTCCAGATCGCCGAGATCGTTACCCGAGGCCGCAGGATGGTAACCCACGACTGAGTTGGTCGAGCCAAAGCGCAGCGGCTCGCACCATGTTGTTGCCGCAAGCGAGAGCAATGCCCCGGTTCCGCTCACGTTGGCGGCTTCGAGTGGCCTGGAGGTATGTAACGCATCAACGTGCGGAGGTTGTCCCGGTCCTTGTAGAGCTTGAGTGGCGGTCCCCTGCCCGACATCTGTATCGCGCTATGAGGTGGGCGATCGCCAAGTCGACCCACAGACGGGGGACCATCAGTCGCGACACCGGCGAGCATCTGCTCGAGCACCAGCTGCGAGAACACGTTGTCGGTGGCGAGGGGCACGAAGATGTCCAGCACCACGTCGTACCCTGTCGGCGGTCGTGCGGGGCTCATGGCCCCTGGACCTGCACTCGGCGCCCGCGATGGCAGCTGAGCCCTTGGTGCTTGCCCTTCGGTCCGGCCATCTCGGTGATTTCAGCCTCCAACATCGTCTGCAACACGGCAAGGTACACGAGCGTCACGATCGATGTCTGCTTCTGACGGGTCCCCCGTCAGTGGGTCGACTTGGCGATCGCCCACCTCATACCGCGATACAGCTGTCGGGCAGGGGACCGCCACTGAAGTCCACAGGGACTGGGACAACCTTTGGGGGTGAGCTTCTGAGCGCATCACGGAAGCTCAAACGAACGAAATTCGATCATACGTTATGTGATAATCTGGCGCGTACGGTTCGGAAAAAGTGAGGCGCGAAATGAACATCCTCTCTATTGTTGCAGGAGGGCTCGTGCTCTTCTGGCTGGTCAGAAGCTTCGTCGTGACAACTCAGGCAGCGTTACAGGTCATTGACACCGTGGCCAGCTGGGGTGGTAGTTCATCGCACCCACGAGGTTAGAGTCGGGGGCGCCGCCTGTCAGATCAACGGGAACTGTCGCGCTATCCCGCCTTGATCGCAGGGCTCGGAGCCGAGTCCGCGATCGACACTGTGGGTTGATCTCAAACAGCTATCGTTCTTCTTGCGCAGACGTGGCCCAAGACTCCTCGACTAGCCGGTGAGCGACTCGCATGGTGGATGATGCGGCCCGGGGACGCACGCTGGCGATCATGCCACCGTGGCCACCGAACCCGACCCGACGCGCAGACTGGTACGCTAGCCCGGGATCGGGATGGCGGTTGAACTCAGCTGGCGCCAGGCTCGGTTGACCGGGGCCTCCGCGCACCTGCAAACCTCATCAGTTCACTAAGCCGGCCCCACCAGCAGGTCGAGACCGCGCGGCTTTAGCAGCCACGTCGGCGCTCATAATGGTCTCGGCGGCTTTATCGGAACTCACCTGGGCGGCAATGCCCTGAAACTCCTCACCCGCCTCCGCGGCTGCCTTCTTCACCTCCAACGCAAGTCCCACCGACGCTTTAACGGTACCCCGCACTAGCGGTTTGATAATCTTCACGACTAACGGAGCAGTCACAACACCAATCAAGTATGGAGCTAAAACAGCCATCCTCGGTTCCCCCTCTGACGAGTAGGTGTTCGGACATAAAATGGGTGCATGCAAGTCTGCGGGCTACTATAGACCATAGCTTTGAATGTCAACTGTAGTCCGACAGCTTCCGGGAATCAAGGCCTGCGGGAAGACAACACGATGCCATGACCACTTATGGGATTCGTCTGCTACTTTAAGTAGTCCCACGAGCACTTCCTCGACCCTAACGAGGTGTTGCTGCGGCCGTTTGGTGGATGGGCACCAGCAGTCGCGGCGCTGGTTCGGCTCAACGTCAAGCTCGTCGATCATGCGGACGACGACGTGTCGAACGGACCGAAAGACCTGATCAAGTAGGTAGCGGCCGGCTGGCGTCACCAGACCTCTGAGTGCAACGACACGACAACGGATCTTCAAGCCGCAAGGCGGAAAGGATCCACTCGGAGTGCAACTATGTTGACCGCATCCATAGCAACGGGTGCGTAACACTGGAACCGGAATGGACAGCGCGGCTGAATCTTGAGCAGTACGGTTTCAACTGGGCCGTGGATGCTAGGCGAATGCCATGACGCGATCGAGGCGCTCCACAAGAATGTCGGAGCGAAGAAACCGAAACAGGAACACATCCATGCCTGGCTGAGCGCAGAAGTGTGTTGATCAGGGCCGGTACTCTCGGACCGTAGGGGTCGACGCCACCTGCCTCGTCAGGTGTGTGTATTGCACACCAACCGTAGCTGTACGGAAGCGCGCTGTCCTGCTAGCGCGCCGCCGGCCGACTAAGGAGGCTATCATGCTTGTCATCGCCGCCGCCATCCTATTCGCCCTCGCTCAGGCGCAGACCGCGCAAGCCGACGCCGAGAGGGCCACCGCTGCCCGCAGGAAGGCCGCGGCCGCGCTCGCGGCCAAGGCTCAAGCCGATGACGCCTTCGCCGAAGCGCTGGTCGAGCTGGACCGCGTGCGGGCCCAGAGCGCCGCGCAGCTGGCGGCCCACCGAGCCGCCACCGAACAGGTCCACACCGAACTGAAAAGAGTCCGTGGCGCGGCCGCGAAGGCGGTCATCGACGCACAGGAAGCAGCCGAAGCGACCACCCAGAAGGCCATCGTCGACAGGGACCGCATTCTCGCTGAACGCACCGCCGACATGCGTCAGCAAATTGACCGGGCAAGGGCCGACGCCCGAGCGCAGATCAAGGCCTTACAGAGCCAGGTCGAGGCCGCTAGGGTCGAGGCCGAGCAACTGGTCAAGAGGATGCGTGGCGAACTCGACTACGCGACTGTCGTGACCCCAGCCGTAACTGAGAAAGCCAACGCCGACCGAGCCGCGGAGCTAGACCAGATCAGGGTGGCGCGGCAGCAGGCGCAAGCCAGACTCGCCGCGGCCCAAGTGCGCGGCCTGTCCGGGCGCCGCAAATCAAAGATGACCCCCGAACTGGTCGAGAAGGCCCAACGGATGTATGACTCACGACGCTTCGCCATGGCCGAAATCGCCCAATCCTGCGCGGTCAGCCCGACGACAATCTACCGACACATCCGCACCGGCCAAACCACGACACGCTAGGCGAGTTTTGTCAATTGGTCCACCCAGCAAATTCTGTAGCGTTAACATGCGTCCTGATTTCTGCAGAGAAATGCGCTGATGTTGAGCCGGAGAGTGGCCCGTTGATCTCCTTCCTAGGCTCGTGATCACCGACAAGCTACACAATTACGGTGGCGCGCACCGAGAGGTCTTCCGCTCGCTCACCCACCTCCAGCCCTCGATATCTGTGAGCGGACGCTGAAACGTTTCACCTCGCCGGCCACGCGCAGCGGTACCTGTTCGCGTTTAACGGAATATCACCGCACACTGGACAGGCGCCGTCTCGGATCCATCATGCAGGCCTACGACGGTACCCACGGGGCCAGCGTGCCCAGAAACGGCCGTCGAGGCGGATCGCGTGGGACTCCGCTTTCCGCCAGAGGCGATCATGTTGGCGCCCCAGGTTCCGTGCAGGCGGAGCGACGGATATCAGGTCAAGGGGCTGCAGAGTCGCGCAGCCAATCGAGGGTGAACTCGTACTCGGTCGCCATCAGCTCGGCGACCTTGTCGATGATCATCTGCTCCACCTTGCCGCTGAATAGCGGCAACAGGAGCCTGCACCCGTGAGCTGGGCGCCGAGCACACATCCAGAGGGGTCGGGTTCCAGGGTCATCACAACGGTGATCGTTGCTGGCATCCCGTCGACTACCGCGTGCACGCTGCCACCGAAGCTGGTCCAGGTCTCGGTACGGCGGATTGTCAAACCCTCGGGACGCACCGAGCGGAGAGAGGATGGTAACGCCTCGCCGGGTATAGCGTGGTGCAGCACGACGATGACGCCACTCTCATCCTGCTCGCGCCACACCAGTTCGGCTCCAGGGCCACCCACCGCGCGCAGCTTGTCGCGCAGGTAGTCGGCGTCGGTGGCACTTCCCGGATCCGCTCTGGCGGCTCCGGATATCGGTGCCGCAGTTCTACTCGGTTGACCATGGCGCGGAGATTACCGTGGGTGTCTGTGAGAACCGACTGCGCGACGCTCACCACGCTCCGGGTGAGTCGGGCCGCCGTGCGGACGTCACAAGAATTGTGCAACGCGTTCGTGGCCTGTACATTCACGCGCCGTGGCGAGTCGTTGCGCCGCCGGATCATCCACACCCGAGCACCGATGCCTCGAGCGGACGTGGCGGCACCGGTCGCATCGCGAGGTGGCCGACGGCGTTACGCCAGGCATCTCGGCCGGCGTAGCGCAGCACGGTGGCTGCGTCGTCGACGAAGCCCTCACGGTCGAGCTGCTCGACCGCCGCCGCGCTGATCTCATCGAGACCAGCCTGAAACGGGTCCACGTTAGCGCTGTCCAGGTACCCGTCAGCCCCGCGACGCATACCGGTCTGGGCAAGCAGCGCGTCGAGCCGCTCATCGAATCGGCGCTGGAAGCCGTCGTCACTGCGGATGATTCCCACTGCCTCGTCTCGGCACAGGTTGTCGTAATAATCGTCGTGCAATGCATACCATGCGGTCGATGCGGTCGGACGCACGTTGTCGATGCTGAACGCGAATTCCCGGGGCACGAGTTCACCGTTCTCTCCTGGTAGACGGTGTAGCGCGAAATGGTCGAGCGAGCCCAGTTCATCCCGCAGATGAGCAAACCGCCCGGGCGTAGTAGCCTACTGGCCCACAGCAGCGTGCGCTCACGAAATGCGTGGTCAAAAAACATGAGCACATTCAAGCACCGGATAACGTCAACACCGCCCTCGATGTCGAACGAGCCGATCTCGCCTGCGGTCAGCATCACGTTGTCGCTCTCGTATCGGCGGAGTGGATTGCGCACCAATCGCACTCCGTCTTGCTCTACTTCAGCCAGCTCGCCGTTGTTGTCGTCGGCCAGGAGCGGCAGCAGGCGATGCAGCAGACGGCGGTAACGCGCTTGCCTCGCGGCGGGGTCTGGGTCCGCTTCTAGGAGGCGGGTCTGGTAGTAGCTCAGGTGTTCCTCGTCGCTGAAGCAGGCGTAGTCGCCTTGGTCGTCATGGAGTAGGTATCGTTGGTCTAATAAGGGGTCGACACCGATGACCCGCCACCCACTGAGCGCGGCCGCGCTGTCGACGACTGTAGAGGGGGGAACCCACAGCCCATCTCAATGAGCACCGGCCCGATCGTGGGTTGGTACCACGGGTTAGCAGCAATGTAATCATCGAGCTTGCAATGTCGACCCGCCATGGTGACCGGTGGTATTACGCCACCCCACGCACTCGGCAGCACCTTCGGTACCACGAACCCGAACGACCATGCGGTGAGAGCCGACAAGTCTGCGGGGTCGAATCGAGCGACCCGCATCTGCCGAAACGCACGGTCGGCGACCGCTTGCGCGTCGGCACCGGCCTCGTTCAAGGGCTCGAGGGCGGCCGCAGCTCCGGGTGACAGGCGGTTGTCGAAGTACGCGGCATTCCACTCCACGATGCTACCCACCTGATCAGCGCCTCCATCCCCTCACTAGGCAAGATCCGACTAGCAGGACCAGTGCAGCGGCCGCAGACAACCGGGTGCTCATTCATGCCGGACGCATCCTGACCCTAGCCGAAGCCGGGTGCACCACGGAACTGACCGATCAGCTGTACACGGCGGCGCCGTGCGACTTCGACCCAACGTGGCTACCGGCCACCTTGGCGCTGTCCGCGCTGGTCGGCCGCGTCCGGAAGCTACGAGGCCGCACCACCTTCGATCACTTTGTCCTGACTCTCGGAGATGCACGTAAAGTCCTGATGTCTCGATCATTGACACTCGTGATCATAAAATGTATGCTATTGACTGCGAAAGCAGTGATTGTCGGAGTACGCTGGCCCAGCGGGGAAAATGTGCGCTTTTGCGAACCGATGCCATATCGGTTGTTCATTCTATCACGGGCGAAGCGGATCAAGCGTTGAGTTCACGACCGTCCTACATGTACCTGAGTTACAGGCCCACCGGCAGGGAAATGAGTCGTAGGTATACTTCGCGCCATACACTTACCGGGAGAATCAATGACCGAGTTCAATGTTGTTAAGTTTGGGGAGTACGAGTGGACTAGCTACGGGAAAATATTGGTTGCCTTCACGAGGGATCTGATCGGCGGGGGAACATCGTTCGGCCAGGGCTTGGTTCCCTTCGTAAAGGACAATTTCGGCAAAGTGGACCATGTTTTCGAGTGGTGTGCGGGACCGGGGTTCATAGGATTCTCGCTTCTTGCGCACAGTCTATGTAACTCACTGACCCTTGCAGACAAGGAACAAACCGCCGTTGCGGCGGCCATGGCGAGCGTTCACGTAAACGGCCTCACCCGTGCCGTGAGCGTATACAGGTCCGACTGCCTAGACGATATTCCCTCACGCGAGTCATGGGACTTAGTAGTGGCGAATCCTCCACATTCGCAGGTGGACAAAGTCATGCCCGATCTGCCTTCGAGAATCTATTTTGATAGAGATTGGTCCGTCCATCATCGGTTCTATTCCCAAGTATCAAGATTCTTACGCCCGGAAGCATCCGTCCTCATTGTCGAGGACGCCCGGTACTCCAACCCATCAGATTTCAAACCAATGATCGAACAGGCGGGCTTGAAATGGGTAGATAGTTTCGATGCCAAGCCAATGATCGAACAGGCGGGTGTCCAATGGGCGGATGGCTCAAATGCCGCAGAAAACTATTATTTTGTTTGGTCCAAACTTGCAGGTTGAGATTCACGCGATCCCTCGGGGGCCCCGATGCCGAAAATTACCCAGCAGACAACAGCGACCAAGTACGACAGCGGGTTCGATGACATCACACAGGCGATGGCGACTCCGGAGTTCCGCCAGAACCCTTACGCATTGTACGAGCGACTACGCCGTGAGCGTCCGGTCTACCGCAGCTCGCAGGGGGCCTGGTATCTCACCCGCTACGCCGACGTCGACGGCGTCCTGCGCAATCAACACATGTCGAGGGACCGGGAACGCTTCGTGCGCTGGCAAGCACAGCTGGGGCTCACCGAAGAGGACAGCGGGCTGCAGCAGCCGCTCAGCCAGTCGATGCTGAATACCGACCCGCCCGCCCACACCCGGCTACGCAAGCTCGTCAACAAGGCGTTCACTGCACGGCGGGTGGAAGCTTTGCGTCCACGAATCGAGACGATCGCGGACCACCTGTTAGACACAGCTGTGGCGGCGGGGCCGTCCATGGACCTCATGGCAGCGCTGGCCAAACCGCTGCCGGTGATCGTCATCTGTGAGCTGCTGGGCGTGCCTGAGGCCGACCACCACCAGATCGGGGAATGGAGCCGGCAGTTCATAGACCAGTCAAGTTACGCCCCCACCCGAGACGCCCTCCAGAGCTACACTCAGGTACTTCGTGCGTTCGAGGACTACCTGAGAAAACTCGTCCGCGTCCGCCGCGCGCATCCACGTGACGACCTGATCAGCGCGCTCGTTACGATGCAGCACGGCGGCGACCGCCTCACTGAGGACGAGCTGCTGGGCACTTGCTTTCTGCTGCTCGTCGCCGGCCACGAGACGACTGTCAACTTGATCGGCAACGGCACACTCGCGCTGCTGCGTCATCCCGATCAGGTACGGCAGCTACACAACGATCCTGCCCTGATCAGTAGCGCGATCGAGGAATTACTGCGCTACGACAGCTCCATTCAGATAACCGTCTGCTTCGTCGTGGGAACGACGGAGATCGCGGGGCAGACGCTGCGTGATGGCGACGTCGTATTCCCAGTCCTCGGGGCCGCCAACCGGGATCCGGCGCAATTCCCGGACCCGGACCGGCTTAACCTCGCCCGCGCTGACAACCGGCACATTAGCTTCGCCAACGGGCCGCACTTCTGCCTAGGCGCACCGCTGGCTCGCCTCGAAGGCAGTGTCGCCATCGGGACGCTCATGCGTCGCCTGCCCGGCCTGCGGCTTGACACCGACACCGTCCAGTGGCGACCGAACTCCCGCCTACGCGGCCTCGTATCCTTACCCGTCGTCTATTAACCACGCCAGCGGCCATCGCTCGCGCGCTGACTATGGCGAGTGACCGCGATCTGATTCTCGCCTGCCGTCGGGCTGGGCGAGCCACAGGACCGGGGTGATGCGTCCTTGACCCGGCCCGAGAAACTATCCGGACCCCTGGAATCCGGTGCCCACCCGATGCGACAACCGGGCCCCGATCCTGACCGCACCTTGACAACATCATCAACATACCAACCAAAGATCAACATACGATGACTCCCGTGAATGATCAAGGCTCCCGGATCACACAGTGATCGACACGCCCCCATCACGGAGCCGCTACAGCCAGACCCGACCAGGGGATTGAATATTTACCGGGTCGCGTGTTACTTCCTGAAGCCGCGCGTTGCTTGCGGGCGCGGCGGTGACGTGACACAGGCCATCGCCGAGCACTCACTCGCCAGGATACGAAGATGAAGGTCTGCGAGTGTCAGTTGTGGCTCATCAGCAGTCGGACCACAGGCAGGGCGCACGGCACTATGTCCTGCGCATCGTCGATCGCTCCGGTAGGCGAGCCGCACGTTCTCTTCGAAGTACCAGCAGATTGATAGCGGGCTTTGTCTTACATTCGTTTTGCCTAGAGTCGAGCGCTAGAGAAAGCTACGGTCACGACATTCGGGAAGTTTGGAAATGAATGCAAAAAACGAACAAAAAGCTGCCGATATTCTCATCGCCATGGAGCGCGCTGCGGTCGACAGATGGAGCAACGCAGACCCTCGGGGTTTCTTGTAATCTCCGCGACAGACGTCACGTACTTCGATCCATACTTAGATCGGAGAATTGATAAGTTAGAGGAACTCACCCGTCACTACGAACCACTGCGCGGTAAGATCCGGGAAACCTACGAACTGATCGATCCCAAGGTGCAGACTATCGGGAAAGCCGCAGTTCTCACGTATCACTACGTCTTCCAGATGGAACTGTACCGAGGTCTATCGAAACGATGGCGATCGGTGGAAAATCATCCAGACCCACTTGTCCGTTACTCATACCATAACGTAACATTAACAGCCGCGCCAGCACGATGTGTGCCGGGTCCGCTGCTCCTACGGTCGCGAGTGGATCGACTACACTACTTAGCATTCATGTGGAGCCGGTGTGTCAGGTTGGCGACTGTCGGCGCCTCGAACAGGGTCCGAAGGGTTAACTTTATACTGAATGTGGCTCGTATCTGGGCAGCTAACCGGGTCGCCAATAATGAGTGGCCGCCTAGTTCGAAGAAGTCGTCGTCGATGCTGACCGTGGGTCGACCTAATATCTTGGCGAACAGATCGCACAACAGCTGTTCTTGTGGTGTTCTGGGCGCCCGGCCGCTGCTGGTTGAGTCAGGCTTGGGCGCGGGCAGTGCCTCGTGGTCAAGTTTGCCGTGGGGTGTCACCGGCAAGGCGTCCAGCATAATCAGCGCGTCAGGGATCAGGTAATTGGGCAGGCGTTGGCGCAGATACTCGCGAAGCGAGTCCGATTGACAATCGTTGCCGTTGGCAGCCACGACATAGGCTACTAGTCGCTTGGCGCGTGCGATGACGGTGGCTTGTGTGACGTCCGGGTGTGCCGTCAGCACGACTTCGATCTCTCGCGGCTCGATACGGAATCCGCGGATCTCGATCTGGTCGTTCGCGCGGCTGACGAAGTCCAGATCCCCGTCAGCGCGCCAACGGACCATATCCCCCGTCCGGTACATTCGTCCACCTGGCGGCCCGTAGGGGTCCGCCGTGAACCGGGTGGCGGTCAATCCAGGTCGACCCAGGTAACCCCGCGCCAACCCTGACCCACTGATATACAGTTCGCCCGCCACTCCTGGGGGTACTGGCTGCAAACCAATGTCCAGCACATACACATGAGTGTTAGCGATCGGCCGACCGAGGGGAACGGTGGTGACGGTATCGGTGTCTCGGTAGGTGTGAAAGGTGGCATTGATGCAGGTTTCGGTGGTGCCGTAGAGATTGTAGATAATGGTTGATCCCAGGTGCTCATGGCATTGTTCCCCGAGGTGTCTGGTGAAGGCCTCGCCGTGGCAGAACAGCCACCGCAGGGCGTGCCCTTGCTCGAGAGCCAGTTGCTGGAGCAGCGGCGGGAGCAGGGAGGGCACGATCTGTGCCACGGTGACGCCGTGGTGCACCACCAGTCGGGCGATCGCACCGATGTCGTGCTGGGCGCTAGGGGGTGTCAGCAGTAGCCGCGCCCCCGCGATAAGTGGTGCGAATAGTTCCCAGACCGAGGCGTCGAGACTGAATGACGTGCTGTGCAGCACCGTGTCGCAGGCCCTTAGTGGCACCGTCATGTGCATCCATTGCAGGTAGTTGACCGTCGCTCGGTGGGGGATCACCACGCCGTGTTGAGGCTGCTCGGTCGATCCGGTGGTGTAGATCACATAAGCGGGATGGTCCGGGAGCAGCGGCAACGCACGGTCCTCGTCGCACACATCGTGCTGGGGCAGGCTCGCGAGTTCCTCGGTGGTGGACGTGTCATCCAGCACCAACCGGGCCAACTCACCGGTCTCAGGTAGCTGGTCTGATGCTATAGAGACGGTGATCAGGCAGGCTGCTTTGGCATCGTGAAGCATAAATGCCAGGTGGTCGGCGGGGTGATCCGGCTCCGGCATCGGCAGGTAGGCGGCGCCGGCTTTGAGTACCGCCAAGATCGCCACCACGAGTTCAGGTGAGCGGGGCAGGGCCAACGCGACGATCTGCTCAGGGCGCACACCCCGGCCGATGAGCGCTCGTGCCAGCTGGTTGGCTTTGGTGTTGAGCTGGTGGTAGGTCAAAGTGGTGTCCTCGAACACCACTGCCACCGCCTGTGGGGTGGCTTGCGCCTGAATTTCGAACAATACCGGCAGACTGCGCTGGGCCACCGGGTGGGAGGAATTGTTGTAGTCGACCAGCAGACGGTGCCGTTCGGTTGGGGTGAGGATGTCGATCCCGCTGATTGGTCGGTCCGGATCAGCGACCACTGCCTCGAAGCAGGCGCACCCAGCGGGCGAAGAGCGCCTCGATCGTAGCGGGGTCGAATAGATCAGTGGCGTACTCGACGGCGCCCTCGATGCCTTGTAGGTCGCCGTCTGGGCCGCGTTGCTCGAAGAGAAAGAAGTTCAGGTCACGCTTGGCGGTCCCGGTCGGCACCGGCACGAGACTGGTGCGCAGTCCAGGCAGGTCAAAATCGTTTTGCGGGGTGTTTTGTAACCCGAATCCGATCTGGAACAGTGGTTGGCGAGCCAGTGACCGAGTGGGGTTGAGGGCCTCGACTAAGTAGTCGAAGGGCACGTCCTGGTGGGCGTAGGCGGCTAGCGCGGTCTCTCGCACCTGGGCGAGCAGCTGTGTGAAGGTGGGATCCCCAGAAATGTCCGTGCGTAGCACCAGCAAGTTCAGGAAAAGCCCGACCAGATCGTCCAACGCTTGGTCGGTGCGTCCCGCGATCGCACTACCGATCGGGATGTCGGTGCCCGCGCCCAGCCGGGACAGCAACGCGGCCAACCCGGCCTGCAGCACCATGAACAGGCTGGTCCCGGTGCGGCGGGCCAGGCCCGTCAACCCCTGATGCAGCAGGGGATCCAACCGGCCGCTCACACAATCGCCGTGAAAGGAGGCGACGGCCGGACGGAGACGGTCGGTGGGCAGCGCCAGAAGTTCGGGCAGCCCCGCCAGGGTGTCGGTCCAATAGGCAACCTGCCCGGCGAACAGGCTGTCCGGATCGGCATGGTCGCCCAGCAGCCGGTGCTGCCACAACGTGTAGTCGGCGTACTGCGCCGCCAGCGGCGCCCAGTTCGGTTGCTGACCTTGATTGCGCGCCGCATACGCGGTAGCCAGGTCGACCAACAGCAAGTCCATGGACCAGCCATCACCGGCGATATGGTGCATCAGGATCAACAGCACATGATCATCTGGTGCCAACGCGAACAACGTGGTCCGTATGGGCGGCTCGGCAGCAAGATCGAACTCGTACCGGGCCGCCTCGTCCAGCATCTCAGACAGCTCGCGCCCACTGGTCTCGGTGACCAACAGTTGCGGACAGGCCACATCGGCCTCTCGGACCTGCTGGTGGGGCACGCCGTCGACCTCGGGAAAGGCCGTGCGCAGGCTCTCATGCCGGGTGACCACATCGCCCAGCGCGGCCTGCAGCGCTTGGCGGTCCAAGGCACCGGTCAGGCGCAACGTCAATGGCATGTTGTAGGTGGAGCTGGGGCCTTCCAGTTGTTGCAGGAACCACACCCGCCGCTGCGCGAACGACAACGGCACCACCGCCGGACGCCGGCCCGCCGTCAACGCCAGCCTGGCACGTCCGGCGTCGTCCAGGCGCACAGCCAACCCGGCGACCGTCGGTGCCTCGAACAGAGCCCGCACCGCCAATTCCACGCCCAACACTGCCCGCACTCGGCTGACCACCTGAGTCGCGAGCAGTGAATGCCCGCCCACCTCGAAAAAATCGTCCTCGACGCCGACCGTAGGCAGGCCAAGCACGTCGGCGAACACTTCGCACAGCAGTTGCTCCTGCGGGCTGCGTGGCCTTCGCCCACCCCCGGTCGCGCCATAGTCGGGGGCAGGCAACGCGGTGGCATCCAACTTCCCATTCGGTGTCAACGGCAACCCGTCCAGCGCCACAAACGCCGCAGGCACCAGGTAGGCAGGCAACCGCGCCCGCAGATACTCGCGCAGCACCTCCGGGCGGGGGGCGCGGCCTGTGGTGGGCACGACATAGGCGACCAGCCGCTTGTCGTCGGGCCGGTCTTCCCGGGCAACCACCGCGGCCTGCGCGACATCTGGGTGCGCGGCAAGTACGGTCTCGATCTCGCCTGGTTCGACGCGGAAACCGCGGATCTTGACCTGGTCGTCTACCCGGCCGACGAACTGCAACTCCCCGTCGGTGCGCCAGCAGACCATGTCCCCCGTCCGGTACATCCGAGCGCCCGGCTCACCAAACGGACACGCCACAAACCGCTGCGCCGTCAACCCGGGCCGACGCAAATATCCCCGTGCCAATCCCACCCCAGTCACATACAATTCGCCCCTCACCCCATGCGGTACCGGTTGCAATTGCCCATCAAGCACATACACTCGGGTATTGCTGATCGGCCGCCCCACCACCGGATGCGGCGAGTGGCCTACCCGCGCCATGAGCGCATCGACTGTGCATTCGGTCGGCCCATAAAAGTTGAACCCCTCAACCCCGCCCACCGACCGTAGGTGGTCCCACAATTGCGCTGAAACAGCTTCTCCGCCCACCGCAATCCCCACCGGCCGCCACCGACCGCTGTCCAACAACCCCTTCGACACCAGCAGCTGCACATACGACGGCGTGGCATCGACATAGTCGATGTGCGCCCGGGCGACGTAGGTTACCAACCAATCCGGATCGCTCCGCATGACCTCGTCGACGACATGCAACTCATGTCCGGCGAACATCCACAACAGCTGATCCCAGGACGCATCGAACGAGAACGGCGTCGTCTGCACAACCCGCAGCCGACGCCCTCCCGCTTTGGCCACCGACGGCGAGAACACCCTGTCACGATGGCTTGAAAACAGATTCACCACACTGTGCTGGCAGACCACGACACCTTTTGGGGTGCCGGTGGTGCCCGAGGTATAGATCACATACGCTGGATGCCCAGGCGCAAGGCAGGCGGTGCGGTCGGTGTCGGTGGGATCGGTGTCCGGGCACCCGGCCAGCATCCGTACCGTGTCCGGGTCATCCAGCACCAGCCGCGGCGTGGCGATGTCCTCGGCGACACACCCCCTCGTCTGATTGGTGGTCAGCAGTAACGTTGGGTGGGCGTCGTGGAGCAGGAAGGCGATCCGCGCGGCCGGATAGTCCGGGTCCACGGGCAGATAGGCAGCGCCGGCCTTGAGCACCGCCAGGATCGCCACCACCAGCTCAGAGCAGCGGGGCAAGGCCAACGCCACGATCTGCTCAGGACCCACACCCCGGACGATCAACGCATGCGCGAGCCGGTTCGCTTTCGCGTTGAGCTGCGCGTAGGTCAATGAAGTGTCCTCGAACACCACTGCGACGGCCCGCGGTGTGGCCTGCACCTGAGTTTGGAACAACACAGGCAGGCTAGCGGGGAGATCGGGCGGGTGGTGTCGTTGTAGTCGATCAGCAACCGCTGGCGTTCCTCAGTGGTGAGGATCTCGATCCGGCTGATCGGCCGGTCCGGATCGGCCACCACCGTCTCCAGCAAGCGCACCCACCGTGCGAGGAGCGCTTCGACGGTAGCGGGGTCGAACAGGTCACTGGCGTAATCGACGATCCCGTCGATGCCCTCCGGGGCACCGTCGGGGCCGTGCTGTTCAGACAGACTGAAGTCCAAGTCGAACTTGGCCGTCCCGGTCGACGTCGGCACGGCGGACGCCCGCAATCCGGGCAGTCTGAAGTCAGCTTTGGGCGCATTCTCTACCGTGAGCATCACCTGGAACAGCGGGTGGTGCGCCAATGACCGGGTCGGGTTGAGGACCTCGACGAGATGATCGAACGGCACATCCGGGTGGGCCCAGGCCGCCAGCGCGGCCTCCCGCACCCGCGCCAGGAGCTGCGTAAACGCGGGGTCACCGGAGGTGTCGGTACGCAATACCAGCGTGTTGACGAAAAATCCGACCAGCTCGTCCAGCGCCTGATCGGTACGCCCGGCGATCGGGGTGCCCACCGCGATGTCGCTGCCTGCACCGAGCCGGGACAACAACGCGGCCAGCCCGGCCTGCAGCACCATGAACACACTCGCCCCGCCGCGGCGGGCCACACCTACCAGTCCCTGGTGCAACGCCGCGGCCAACCGGACAGTCACCCGGCCGCCACGATAGGAGGCGACGGCTGGGCGCGGGTGGTCGGTGGGCAGCACGAGCTGCGCTGGCAGCCCCGCCAAGGCTCGGGTCCAATATCTCACCTGGATGGCAAACAGACTGTCCGGATCAGCCTGGTCACCGAGCAGGCGGTGCTGCCACAGCGTGTAATCGGCGTACTGCACCGCCAACGGCACCCAACCCGGTGCCTGGCCTTGGCAACGAGCGCTGTATGCGACGGCCAAGTCGTGCGACAACGGCGCCATCGACCAGCCGTCACCGGCAATATGGTGGATCACCATCAGCAACACATGATCATTTATGTCCAGCTCGAACAACTGAGTACGCACCGGCGGCTGCGCAGTAATGTCGAACCTGTACCGAGCTGCAACCGTCAACGCGTCGGACAGCTCGGCGTGGCTGGCGGTGGTCCCGAGCAGTTCAGGACAGGCTGCTTCATCGTCGAGAACTTGCTGATAGGGGATGCCGTCGATCTGAGGGAAGATCGTGCGCAAGCTCTCGTGACGGGCCACCACGTCGCCCAACGCAGCCTGCAACGCTGGGCGGTCCAACCGTCCGGACAGCCGCAATGCCAACGGCATGTTGTACGTCGAGCTGGAACCCTCCATCTGGTGCAAAAACCAAAGCCGGCGTTGTGCGAACGACAACGGCAGCAGATCCGGGCGCTGCTGGCGTGTCAGTACCAACCGAGCCGGCTTCGCATGGTCTAACCGTGCGGCCAGCCCGGCCACCGTCGAGGCCTCGAACAGGGTACGCAGTCCCAGTTCGATACCCAGGGTGGCTCGCACCCGGCTGACTAACCGGGTCGCCAACAACGAATGCCCACCTAAATCAAAAAAGTCGTCATCAATATTGACACCGGCCAGACCTAACACGTCAGCGAACAACTCGCACAACAGTTGTTCTTGTGGTGTTCTGGGTGCCCGACCACCGTCGACCGTCCGAAGCTCTGGAGCGGGCAACGCGGCACGGTCCAATTTGCCATTCGGCGTCAACGGCAAACGCTCAAGCACCACCACCGCAGGCACCATGTACTCCGGCAAGCGCGCCCGCACAAACTCCCGCAGGCCGCCGATCAGCGGGCCAGTGCAACGATCCGCCGTGGGGTTGTCCGTCCACAGCCCACCTCGTCGTCACGGGATCGCCAGCGACGTGCTCGGCGACCACGTAGGCGACCAACCGCTGGTCTCCGGGTCGGTCCGCGCGGGCGATGACGACGGTCTGGGCTACCTGGGGGTGGGCGGTCAGGACTGCTTCGATCTCGCCTGGCTCAATCCGGTACCCCCGTAACTTGACCTGCTCATCGACCCGGCCGAGGTACTCTGAATCCCCCTCTGCGCGCCAGCGGACCAGATCCCCCGTGCGGTACAGGCGAGTCCCGGCCGGACCGAACGGATTCGCCACAAACCGCGCCGCGGTCAGACTGGGTTGATGCAGATAACCGCGGGCCAATCCCCATCCCGCCACATACAATTCACCCGCCATACCCGCAGGCACCAGCTGCATACCAACGTCCAATACATACACCCGCACGTTGGCGATTGGCCGACCAATCGGCGGAGGTGTCTGAGTTGCCTGCGACAGCGGGCCGCTCATGGTGGCGCACACGGTGACCTCGGTGGGACCGTATGCGTTGATCATCCGCCGACCCGATGACCAGGTCGTTACTAGCTCCGCCGGGCACGCCTCACCCGCCACGGCTAACGTGACCACCGTCGGCAAGCCGTCCCTCGCTGGCAGCACCGCCAGCGCCGAGGGGGGAATGTCAGATGTGTCACCTGCTGCCGGTCGACGAGCGCACACAACGCTGCCCGGGCATCAGCTCTTCTGGCGGGGCTACTACCAGCGCGGCGCCGGACAGCAGCCCCATGCACAGTTCCGAGAACGACGCATCGAAGTTGGGTGAGGCGAACTGCAGTACCCGACTGTGCGCGCTGACGTCGAAGCGTTCGATCTGAGCTGTGGCAAGACTGAACACGCCCCGATGGCAGACCACAACGCCTTTTGGGTCGGCCTGTGGAGCCCGAGGTATAGATCACATACGCCGGATGGGCGAGGATAAGGGGAGTGGTGCGGTCTGCGTCAGTGGGATCGGCGTCGCCGTAGCCCGCCGGCAGGTCGGTGGTGTCGGGGTCGTCGAGTACCAGGTGGGCAGTCAGATCGGTGTCAGGCAGACCGACTTTAGTCTGGATGTTAGTCAGCAGCAACGCTGGTTGTGCGTCGTGGAGCATGAAGCTGATCCGCGCGGGCGGGTAGTCCGGGTCCACCGGCAAGTAAGCAGCTCCGGCCTTGAGCACCGCCAAGATGCACACCACCAGCTCCGGTGAACGAGGCAGCGCCACCGCC